>JAQSYO010000012.1 GCA_029256105.1 Herbinix sp. | reverse complement strand
TGGATATGGTATCCCCGAAACAGCAAAACAAGTGCAAGAAAAGGTGAAGTTGGCGATAGAGAATATGACCGGTTTGCAGGTCAAAGAGGTTAACATCAGGATAGCTGGTGTTAATATCGTAAAAGAGTAAATAATTCCCTAACAACCCTTAGATGTAAACCTAAGGGTTGTTTTATTCGTGTGTATAAACAATTGAGCTGTAAGTTAACTGATTTGTCTCAAATTAGAATGGAATACACACTAGATTTAGGAGGAACTGTACCGTGACAAGAAGAGAAATAAGGGAACACATCTTTCTCATGCTATTTCGTAAGGATTTTCATGAGGCAAGTGAATTAAATGAACAAGTGGAATTGTATATTTCAGAAATAGAGAAACCTTCACTCGAAGAATACGCTTATCTTACAACACGTTTTCATTCGGTTGTGGAACATTTGGAGGAAATTGATGCAATTCTATCGGAGGCAGCTAGTGGCTGGAAAATAAGCCGTATGAGTAAGGTGGATTTAACCTTACTTCGATTGGCCGTATTTGAGATGCGCTTTGACGAAGATATTCCAGTTAAGGTAGCAATCAATGAAGCGGTTGAGATGGCCAAAACTTTCGGTGGTGACGAATCACCAGGCTTTATTAACGGGGTGCTTGCGAAATTAGCATAACCGGGAGGACATATGGGACAAGCTTATTCGGTTACTGAGATTAATCAATATATTAAGAATTTATTTATAAAGGATCGGATTCTGAGCCAGATTTTTATTAAGGGTGAGGTCTCCAATTGCAAATATCATACCTCGGGGCACATTTATTTTACATTAAAGGATGCTCAGGGGCAATTGGCTTGTGTAATGTTTGCTGGGCAGAGAAAAGGGCTCACTTTCCGTTTGGAGGAGGGGCAGAGTGTTATCGCTCTTGGTAGCGTTAACGTGTATGAGAGAGATGGGAAATATCAACTTTATGCCAATGAGATTGTTTTAGATGGGCAAGGTGTCCTTTATGAACGATTTGAAAGATTAAAGAGAAATCTTGAAGAAGAGGGTCTCTTTGATAGAGCACATAAAAAGCCTATTCCTTCCTTTCCCAAGAAAGTTGGTATTGTGACGGCTTCGACCGGAGCAGCAATCCAGGATATAATTAATATATCCAAGAGAAGAAATCCTTATATTCAACTGATATTATATCCGGCGTTGGTACAAGGCGCAGGATCAGCGGAAAGTGTGGCTAAGGGCATTACTGTACTTGACAAGCTTGGATTGGATACGATTATTATTGGGAGAGGTGGTGGATCCATTGAGGATTTATGGGCCTTTAACGAAGAGATCGTAGCAAGAGCAATTTATAACTGCCGTACACCAATTATTTCGGCAGTTGGACATGAAACTGATATTACTATAGCAGATTTTGTATCCGATCTTCGCGCACCGACTCCGTCAGCGGCAGCAGAACTAGCTGTCAATGATTATAACGCATTTCAAGGAGTTATCAGGGACTACCGACGTAAACTTGGTAGGGAAATGCAGCAGAAGCTGAGTTTCAATCAAAATCGAGTAAAGGAACTAAAACTTCGCTTGTTTTATGCAAGTCCAGCATATCAAATTAAGCAGAAGCGGCAGTATCTTATGGATACCGAGCAAAAGCTGCAACAGAGAATGAATCAAAAACTTAGGGAAAAAAGGCATAGGCTTGAATTATACATAGCGAAGATGGAGGGTCTATCCCCCTTGTCAAAACTAAGTAAAGGTTATGCTCTTATCGTTGGAGAAGATAATAAGCCCATTCAGAGTATACAAAAGGTTGCCAAAAATGAGCTGCTTACCATATCATTATTAGATGGTGATATAAAAACACGGGTCGAAGAACTTTGTGAAAAACAAAGAGGTTGTTAGCTTATCCGGATCGTATTGATTAGTAATACATTACCGGGTCATAATAATAAAGGAGATGTCATCATGGCCGATAAAGAGATGAAATTGGAAGAGTCTTTTGAAAAACTAAACCATATCATGGAAGAGCTAGAGAAGACCGATGTGAGCTTGGAGGATTCCTTTACCTTATATCAGGAGGGAATGAAACTTCTGAAGTCATGCAATGATTCCATCGATAAAGTGGAAAAGGAACTGATTATATTAAGTGAAAGCGGAGAAGCCAATGAACTTTGAGCAGGAACTGCAACAAAAGGTAGTAGAAATTGAAGGAATTTTAAGAAAATATATACCGAAGGAAGAAGGCTATCAAAAGACTGTAATGGAGGCAATGAATTACAGTCTTCTGGCAGGAGGAAAACGACTTAGGCCATTGTTGATGGCGGAAACCTATCAATTGTTTGGTGGAGTGGAACTTACTTTATTGGAACCCTTTCTCTCTGCGATTGAGATGATACACACCTATTCCTTGGTGCATGACGATCTTCCGGCGATGGATAATGATGAATACCGAAGAGGAAGAAAGACAACACATGTGGTATATGGGGAGGCAATGGCTATCTTAGCAGGAGACGGCCTACTTAATTATGCCTTTGAGACTGCATTAAAAGCGTTTGAGTTAATTATTCCTACAAAGGAAACGAGTGAGATTATAGCTTACCAAAGGGTAGCGAAAGCGTTACAGGTATTATCAGTTAAAGCCGGTATCTACGGAATGATTGGCGGACAAGTGATCGATATGGAGGACTATAACGGTGTAGTAGAACGTAGTCGTCTTGATCTTATGTACCAATTGAAGACTGGTGCACTTATTGAAGCCTCCATGATGATTGGTGCAATTCTGGCTGGAGCCAGTAAGGAAGAAGTATATAAAATAGAAAATATTGCCGATGACATTGGACTGGCATTTCAAATAAAAGATGATATATTGGATGTAACAAGTACACCGGAAGTTCTCGGGAAACCGGTGCATAGTGATGAAAAGAATGAAAAGACAACCTATGTGACAATCATGGAACTTGAAAAGGCAAATAACGAGGTGGTTCAAATATCAACTCGGGCGATGGATGCCTTTGAAGCCTTACCATATAAAAATGAATTTTTAAAAAGCTTAATTAAGATGTTAATTAACAGAGAAAATTAGTAAAAACGATCTGATGTACCTAGGATGTAGAAATGAGGTGGTTGAATTGCCAAAATTTTTGGATAATATAAATAAAGCAAATGATATAAAAAAAATAAAGACGCAAGATTATTCTATTTTAGCAGAGGAAATCCGTAATTTCCTAATACAAAATATTAGTAAGACCGGAGGACATCTTGCTTCTAATCTTGGTGTCGTGGAGCTTACGATGGCACTTCACTTATTTTTGGGCTTCCCTCAGGATAAAATAGTTTGGGATGTTGGTCATCAAGCTTATGTCCACAAAGTACTTACCGGAAGAAAGGAATTATTTTCTACCTTAAGGCAGATGGACGGGCTTAGTGGTTTCCCGAAGAGGGAAGAAAGTCTCTGTGATTCCTTTGATACTGGACATAGCTCAACAGCTATTTCTGCAGCCCTTGGTCTTGTGAAAGCAAGAGACTTAAGCGGTGAAAATAACAAAGTAGTTGCTGTCCTTGGAGATGGAGCATTAACCGGAGGAATGGCCTTCGAAGCGATTAATAATGCAGGAAGATTAAAGACGAATTTTATAATTGTACTTAATGATAATAATATGTCAATTTCTGAAAATGTAGGAGGTTTGGCTAATTATCTTGCGAAACTGAGAACCAGTTCTAAGTATACCGGTTTCAAAGAGAATATGGAAAATACTCTTAATCAAATGCCAGGTGTCGGTAAAGTAATTGTGGATCGATTAAAGCGTTCCAAGGATGCCATCAAATATTTCATGCTTCCAAGCATGTTCTTTGAGGATATGGGTCTTACGTATATCGGACCAATTGATGGACACAACATATCTCAGATGATGATAGCGTTTGATGCAGCTGCGAAAGCAAAAAAGGCAGTTGTTGTACATGTCTTAACAAAAAAAGGCAAGGGATATCAGCTTGCGGAAAAAAATCCAAGTAGATATCATGCAGTGGAACCTTTTGATGTAGCAAGTGGAAAGCCAATCCGTGAGGATAAAAACATATCCTATACTAAGGCATTTTCTGATGCCTTGGTGAAATACGCTCAGTCTAATGAGAAAGTAGTGGCAATCACTGCTGCGATGCCAAATGGAACAGGTTTATCTGAATTTATGAAACAATTTCCGAGTCGATTTTTTGATGTGGGAATTGCAGAACAGCATGCGGTAACCTTTGCAGCGGGTCTCGCAATGGGTGGTTATAAGCCGGTTGTTGCGATTTATTCTACGTTTTTACAGAGAGCATATGATCAGATTATACATGATGTGTGTATCAATAATCTTCCGGTCGTTTTTGCTATCGACCGTGCCGGAATTTCTGGAAGAGACGGTAAGACACATCAAGGTACCTTTGATTTATCCTTCTTATCCCATATTCCGAATCTGACAGTGCTGGCACCAAAGAATTGTTATGAACTAGAACAAATGCTAGGCTATGCAATATCTTACAATGGACCGGTTGCTATCCGATATCCAAAGGGGGACGCATACCTTGGCTTCAGCGAACATCAGGCACCAATCGAACTTGGTAAAAGTGAATTACTTCAAAAAGGTTCAGATATTGCTATTCTTGCTGTAGGTAGTATGGTGAAAACCGGGCAGGAAGTGATTGAAGCGCTTGAGAAGGAAGGTAAGAAGGCAACGCTGGTTAATGTCAGATTTGTCTCACCGATCGACAAAGAAGTGTTGGAACAATTGTCAATTAATCATCGATTATTTATAACGATGGAAGAAAATGTAAAGAGCGGCGGATATGGACAGAAGGTTGCTGACTATCTTTGTGATTCGAAGAAACAGAACATTAGGTTAATAAATATATCTGTTCCAGATTTATTTATAGAGCATGGTGGAGTTGGAGAATTGCAGCAAAAGTTTGGAATAGATGCAGAAAGTATCGTTGCTAGAATAAAGACAGAACTATAGATGCCGCTAGCGGCATCATGGAGGTTATAATGAAGGAACGATTAGACATTTTATTGGTAAATCGTAATTTGGCGGAATCCCGTGAGAAAGCGAAAGCCATAATCATGTCGGGCAATGTCTTTGTAGAGGGGCAGCGCGAGGATAAAGCCGGAAGTACTTTTTCTGAGGATGTAACGATAGAGGTTAAGGGGAACCCGCTAAAATATGTCAGTCGCGGTGGCTTAAAATTAGAGAAAGCGATGGAACAGTACGCTATATCACTGGTCGGGAAAATCTGTATGGATGTTGGTTCATCCACCGGTGGCTTTACGGATTGTATGTTGCAAAATGGTGCAATTAAGGTTTACTCGGTTGACGTTGGTACCAATCAATTGGCTTGGAAGCTTCGGCAGGATGAACGAGTAATTTCAATGGAAAAAACAAATATTCGCTATCTCACTCCCGATAAAATCGAGGATAAGGTAGCTTTTGCATCCATCGATGTATCCTTTATCTCCTTAACAAAGGTGCTATTAGCAGTGCGTAATTTGTTGGCTGAGGAAGGGGAAATTGTTAGCTTAATTAAACCCCAATTCGAGGCAGGTAGAGATAAGGTGGGTAAAAAGGGAGTTGTAAGAGATCATAAAATACATGAAGAAGTAATCAATTCGGTTAGTTCCTATGCTTCTTCCATCGGTTTTGATTGTCTGGATTTAAACTTTTCTCCTATCAAAGGACCAGAGGGGAATATTGAATATTTATTATATCTAAAAAAGAAAATAGGCAATGACAACATGAATGAATATCCGGAAGGGATGGCTATTTTACCCCAGAAAATCCTTAAAACAGTTGAGGAAGCTCATCATAGTCTATCAGAAACATAAAGATATGCGCAATACGCATAATTATCCGAATATTTAAGAAATTGTGTTAAAATATACGCTTTGAT
The DNA here is from genome assembly GCA_029256105.1 of Herbinix sp. Lineage (GTDB taxonomy): Bacteria > Bacillota > Clostridia > Lachnospirales > Lachnospiraceae > Mobilitalea. Next base: position 88,890 of record JAQSYO010000012.1, on the reverse strand, counting down.
CGCTTGAAATTATTGGAATTCTATGTTAAAATTTCTTAGTGTATGTAATCTTTCAGTCATTTGAGGAGAGTAGCAACCAATATGGACCGATTTTTAATAATAACGAATAAAGAAAAAGATATAGATTTTCTTGTTACACGAAAGATAGTTGCTTATATAGAATCAGCTGGGAAGATAGCCACTCTGTCCAGCGTTTCTTCCGTACAGGAAGATCAGAATCGTGTAATAATTCCGGATGATATCGAATGCGCCATAGTACTTGGCGGAGACGGAACTATTATCCAGACAGCGAATGACCTGATGACTCATAATATACCGATACTGGGTGTAAATATGGGAACACTGGGATTTCTAGCTGAAATCGAGGAACATCATGTCCCTGAAGCATTGGATCGCCTATTTCAAGATGATTATCGTATAGAAAATAGACTTATGATTCAAGGAAATATCATGTACGACTCTAGACATCAAGGAAACAATGAAAATACCATGGGTTATGCGTTAAATGATGTGGTGATTACAAGAAAAGGCTTTTCGAGAATAATCAGTCTTGGTATCTATGTTAATGATGAATTGGTTGATAATTTTCGAGGCGACGGAGTAATTATATCGACACCGACGGGTTCCACTGCCTATAATTTATCAGCAGGTGGACCTATAGTAATACCACAGGCTAGCGTAATGGTAATAACGCCGATCTGCCCACATTCCTTGAGTCCAAGGAGTATAGTGGTATCAGCAGAGGATACGATTAAGGTGATTGTCGGCAAAAGCAAGAAGACACAGGAAGCAGAGGCTAATGTAACTTTTGACGGCAACAAAGGAATTGATCTGGGTACGGACGATGTAGTACTTATACAGAAAGCCCAGTTCAATACATCTTTAATCAAACTTAACCGCACCGGTATTTACGAGATTCTGCGGTCAAAGTTAGGGAATAACGGAGATTGAGAAATCAGTGAAAACAATAAGAAAGGTACTGGTGTAAAAAGATGAAAATCAGCAGACAGAGCAAAATAATAGAATTAATTAATAAATATGATGTTGAGACGCAGGAAGATTTAGCAGAACGCTTAATGAAAGATGGCTATAATGTGACTCAAGCAACTGTATCAAGAGATATCAGAGAACTTAAGCTGACCAAGGTTGCAGTAGATGGAGGAAGACAGAAATATATCGTACTTCAGAAGACGGAACCTGGTATGAGTGAGAAGTATACCCGCGTGCTAAGAGATGGATTCATATCCATGGATAGAGCACAGAATATTATGGTGGTTAAGACAGTTCCAGGCATGGCTATGGCGGTTGCCGCTGCATTAGATGCGCTTCAGATGAACAGCATTGTTGGATGTATTGCTGGAGACGACACAGTAATGTGCGCAATTCGTTCAGCAGAGGAAACTATCTCTGTTATGGAAAAGCTTAATAAATTAATAAATGCCGAAATCTAATACCGACTTGCGTTACATAGAACAATAACGCAGGGATATTTTAAAAGAGTGACACATGGAAAATATACTTGCCGAACGTAGGGAACGGTGTTAAAATATTTAAGGTTATATACGGGATAAGAGTTATAAAGGTAGATAAGGAGAGTTCATATGTCAGGACATTCAAAATTTGCAAACATTAAGCATAAAAAAGAAAGAAATGATTCCACTAAGGGAAAGATTTTCACGAAATTAGGACGTGAAATAGCAGTTTGTGTTAAAGAAGGCGGAGCAGATCCAAATGCGAACAGCCGCTTAAAGGATATTATAGCTAAGGCGAAATCAAATAATATGCCCAACGATACGATAGACAGAAGTATTAAGAAGGCAGCTGGAGACGCAAATGCAGTTAATTACGAGACAGTAACCTATGAAGGCTATGGTCCGAATGGTATTGCTATCATAGTTGAAGCGTTGACCGATAACAAGAATAGAACAGCAGCAAATGTACGTAATGCATTCACCAAGGGCGGCGGTAATGTTGGTTCCCAAGGCTGTGTATCCTATATGTTTGATGAAAAAGGACAGATTATCATCGATAAAGAAGAGTGCGATATGAAGGCAGATGATCTGATGATGATTGTATTAGATGCAGGTGCAGAAGATTTTGCAGAAGAAGACGATAGCTTCGAGATTTTTACTAATCCAGATGATTTCAGTAGTGTTAGAGAGAATATTGAAAAAGCTGGTATTGCAATGGCTCAAGCGGATATCTCTATGATACCTCAAACTTGGGTTGAGTTAAGTAGTGAGCAAGATATTAAGATGATGCAGAGAATCCTTGATTTACTTGATGAGGATGATGATGTGAATGAAGTTTATCATAACTGGGAAGAGTAAGGTTGGAAGGCTGAAAGCCTTTATCTATCGGTATTTGAAGCGATTTATCAATGATTTACAAAGTGATTTAACAGTTTGTCGATAAAAAGATTAAAATAACTGGAGGTAGCAATATGGTCACACCTTATATCACATTTGCAGGAAATTGCAATGAAGCATTAGAGTTTTACCAGACTGCTTTTAATAGTAAAGTTCAGATGTCACTGCCATATGGGGATTATGTTCCGGAGGGTGTTACTACACCATCGGCAAATCTGAAAGAGTGGATTTTACATGCTGAAATGATAATATGTGATACGATTTTTTGGTTTGCAGATGAAATAGCAGAACCTGTGTCCAAAGGCAACATGGTAAAATTGACAACAAAAGTATCCTCAGCAAAAGAGGCACAAAAAATTTATGATGCGCTAAAAATCGGAGCTTATGTTACTCTTCCGCCGACCGTTACTTTTTATAGCTCATTTCATGCGGGGCTTACTGATAAGTATGGAATTAGCTGGAATATCGTTGCGGAAGAAGCCCCTAGTTAGATTAAGCTATTAATGGAACTGGTACTGCAAAATTATTATCCGCATAAGGAATACATCAAAACCTCCGATACATCGTAACTGACACATACGAGTATAGGAGGTTTTTTGTGTTAAACGTAGATGTCGTTTTATAGGTGGTGGGATCCTTTATACATAAATTTTTATATATATACTAATTTTTTTATATACTACTGCCAATTAATTGTACTATGTGATATAATAGCGATAAAAATAAAGAAAGCAGTTAGGCAGTCTTATAAAATGATCACTTTATAAGAGGTTGCAGCAAAAAAATTAATACAACCTAATGCTCAAATGAATGGAGGGTTATCTTGCACTTTTTTGATTCTATATATCTAATTTTATTAATATTAGTTGCAACTGTTTCTATATGTGAATATAAATTACTCCTCAATCACAAGAAACTATTGAATAGATATGAAAGAATAAGGATAGAACTTCATGAAACATGTGAAAAAATATCAAAAACGAACAATGAAGACGAGATATATTCAATTGTTTTAGAAGCTATTGTTAGGATGATACCAAATGCAACAAAAGGAAGTGTACTTCTTCTTTGTGAGGATGGTAACTTCCACTATCGAGTAGTAAAGGGGTTTCAAAAAGAACTAGAGGATTTTATAATTAAAAAGGAAGAAGCCTATCTCTATAAAATTAATGAGTTTAAAGAAACAGCAATAATCAACAACCCAAAAGAATTTGATAGAATTAATACGGACAAGGATACAATAGAAGGGTTGAAAAAGATAAATGCGTTAGATATCTACTGTAGCATATCAGCACCTATCTATATAGACAATGAGTTAATAGGATTAATAAATGTTGATTCAGATCAAATCAACTACATATTTACAGAAAAAGACTTAGAATTAATGGATCAAATAAAGTGTGAATTAGAGTTGGCTTTAAAGAATGCACTGGCACAAAATAAATTAAAATATTTAGCAAATTTTGATGAACTAACAGGTGTTATGAACAGAAGAACGATAAAAACAGAATATGATAATGAAATAGAAAAAAATAGATTTAATAAGCAGTCCTTTTGTTTGGTTATGATTGATATGGATAACTTCAAATATCTCAATGATACCTATGGGCATTTTTTCGGAGATATGGCCTTGAAGCATTTTTCTAATATATTAAGTAATTCAGTTGGAACGAACGATGCTGTTGCGAGATACGCGGGAGATGAATTCATTATCTTATTTAAAGACTGTGTATTAAATACGGCAGAAAATAGAATGAGTTTAATAACAGAAACAGTTTCAAAGGCAAAAATTGATGAAATCATATTGCAGTTCAGTTATGGAATATGTGAAGTGGATCCTTATGATAACATGGATTTTGATAAAACGTTAGCGAGTGCGGATATAAAAATGTATGAATTTAAAAATTTGAAAGAGTTATTACATGTTTAAAGAAACGGTAAAGCTTTCAAAAAGAACCAAGTGAATAAAAATATTATCAAAATCGCTGAGTATCTAAAAAAGAACCAAGAGATAAGTTCTTATTTTTTAAATTATTTATGATTGACCTTCTCATAGATTAATAAGAGAAACTAAAAGATCCCCTAACCATCATAATCGAATCATGATGGTTAGGGGATTTCCTGCGGGAGAAGAGATTACTGGAATTCGATATTATAGTCTACTCTATACAAACTTTTTCCTCATCCTCATGTTCACCTAAATGTATTGTTTGAACTTTCCATCGGCCAGACAGAAAGAACCAGAGATTTAATAATATAGAACTAAGGGTTGCCATAGGAACTGCTAACCCCACTCCAAACAAACCAAGACCTAGGACACTACTAAATAGAAATGCTAATGGCATTCTTACAATAATTCCAGATAAAATATTGCTAAATAACGAATATGTAGTATGTCCGGCACCGATAAACAGGCCATTCATACTGAATGCAATCGGTACTAGTAGATAATCAAAGCTGAATGCACGTAAGTATGGTAGACCTACTCGAATTAATTCATCATCCTTTGCATACATTCCTAGAATTTCTGCAGGGAAAATAATTGTTAAAATATAAATTGAATAGGAAATCACGCAAGATATTAGCATTCAAGTTAGCCATGTCTTTTTAGCCCGGTCTTCTCTTCCAGCGCCAAGATTTTGGGCACACATGGTAGAAATGGCAGCATTCATCGCAATAGCAGGTAGGATTGCAAAGCCATTATATTTGCCTACAGCTCCTACGGCGGCAGATGCCGTAACGCCAAGGGTATTTACCAGTGTTGTCATGAACAAAAAGGATAAGTTAGAGATTAGATTTTGAACCGAGATAGGTACACCCAGTTTCAGTATTGCCTTTAACTGTACTTTGTCTATTGCAAAGGATTTTAGTCGAAAATCAAATACAAATCTTCTCTTAACCAAGTAGATTATACATAGTACCATACTGAAGCCCTGAGATATTACGGTTGCAATACCGGCTCCGGTTGCTCCTTGATGGAAAACACCGACAAAAAGCAGATCTAGAACGATATTTGTAAAACACGCAATTGTTATAAAATACAAGGGACTCTTACTATCACCCATTCCACGCATCACAGCACTTAGAGCATTATAACCAAAGATAAATATTGTTCCTAATGCAGTAACAATCAGATAATCACTAGCTTCTTTAAACGATTCCTCCGGTGTTCTGATTAATTTTAAAATCGGAACATGCAGGGTCAACATTAATACGGTCATAATAACAGCTGCGATTAGTAATGACGTTAATAGTGTACCTATAATGTCCTGAAGTTTTTTAGTTTTCTCTGCTCCTACTGATTGTGCGATTAATACGGTTGCTCCTGCGGTTAGACCGACTGCTAAATTAGTCATAAGCATCGTAACCTGCCCACCGATATTAACGCCTGACATGCTCACGGTTCCATTAAACTGTCCAACAATTATCATATCAGCAACACTATATAATGTCTGAATTAAGTTGGAGATTATAAAAGGAAGGGCAAAGAGAATCAATTGTTTTACTACATTTCCTTTTGCTAAATTATTCTGTTTGTACATTAGCTTTTCCTTATGCTTTCTATAAACTTTTTGTAACATTTATTGTTTATAATAGCATACTATTCAAATTATTACCACATCTATCCATGCAAACGAAATGGATATTTCGAAGAATAACCAAGTTCAGATTGTCATTGATAGTACGAATACAAGGAATTATAAGATTGCTGTGAAGCCATTTCTTGTCTTGAGGACCCCATAGTATAAGAAGCAATCTTTTCCTCCAGTATACATAGAAGCTAAGTACGATATACAGGAGGATGTTTGAAACGAAAGGATGTCTTCAATAATTTCTGTGATGAATAATTAGCTTAGCGATATATCATCATTTACAAAGGTTTTAATCTTATGTTAGTATTAAGATATACACCGAGTAATAATAAATACAAATACAAATACAAATACAAATACAAATACAAATACAAATACAAATACAAATACAAATAGAATTCAAATGGAAATACAATAACAATAACTACGACTACAATCACATTTACAATCGTAATTACAACCATTATAAAAGATAAATTTAGAAACAGCATGCTAGTTATTTCAATATTTCCTTGAATAACATTGCAACTAAAATCAAGTATTGTCTATTATATAATGATAGAATAAATGAGCAAGGAGTGAATCGGTTTGTCTGTTAAAACAATTGAAAACATGGTGGATTGGATTGAAAATAATCTAATTGCAAATCCAACACTAGAAAAAATGTCAGATTATGTTGGATACTCATCCTTTTATTGTTCAACAAAATTTCATGAGGTTGTGGGGATTTCGTTCAAGGAATATGTTATGAAACGAAAATTAACTTTGGCTTCCACAGAATTAAAGGAAACAAAGAGTAGGGTACTGGATATAGCTATAAAATATGGTTTTACTTCGAATGAAGCATTTACAAGGGCATTTTATAGAAATTATGGATATACGCCTTATCAATTCCGTAAAGTTTTACCCCAAATATCATTATACGAAAAGACAGAAGTAATGGAGGTCACCCCTTAGCAAATGCATAGGAGTATTAGGATGAATAAAAAATATGATAGAAATGATTTGTGTTGGTGTGGAAGTGGAAGGAAATATAAAATATGCCATAGTTCTTATGATGAGAGAGTTTTAACTTATAAAAGTAAAGGCTGTATCGTTCCAGACAGAGAAATTATTAAATCAAAAAAACAAATAGATGGTATCCGGGATAGTGGTAAAATCAATATTGCTATATTGGACTATGTTCGTGATCATATACATATAGGAATGAGTACAGAAGAAATAAATAACTTAGTATATGATAAAACAAAAGAACTTGGAGGGGTTCCTGCTCCTCTGGGATTTGAGGGTTATCCCAAAAGTGTATGCACTTCTATCAATAATGAAGTGTGTCACGGAATTCCATCGGAAAAAGTGATTCTTAAAGATGGAGATATTATTAATGTAGATGTATCCACTATTGTTAATGGTTACTTTTCTGATTCCTCAAGAATGTTTTGCCTTGGTAATGTGAGCGATGAAAAAAGACAATTAGTAGAGGTTGCAAAAAAATCAATCGAGGTTGGTCTTAGCCAGATAAAAGCATGGAATTTCTTAGGGGATATGGGGCAAGAGATCAATGATTATGTGCAAGCGAATGGATATTCAGTAGTAAAAGATATTGGTGGTCATGGCGTAGGAATAGAGTTCCATGAAGAACCATTTGTTAGTTATGTATCAAAACGTGGTACAGAGATGTTAATGGTACCAGGAATGGTATTTACGATTGAACCTATGATAAACATGGGGAAACCGGATGTATTTATAAGTAAAATAAATGGATGGACTGCTTATACGAAAGATGGTAAAGATTCTGCACAGTGGGAAGTAACGGTTTTAGTTACGGAAAGTGGATATGAGATATTGGCATATTAATATATGAATTGATTTATATAAAATCAAGGTTTATGATACAAATATGGTATCTTATATCTCATTTAATAAGTAATTGATATTATAAGAATACTTTTTGAAATGATTCAAATATAATTCAATAGAATCTAAATTATTTTTTAAGGAGGCCACTATGAATATAATGGATACATACAATGATAACATTGATACGAATAAGAAATTAGCAGTTGTTACCGGTGGTAATTCTGGAATGGGAAAAGCTACGGTTGCAGCTCTTGCTGATCAAGGATATTGTGTTGTAATGCTTTGTCGTAGTAAGGAAAGAGGTGAAGCAGCACTTCAGGAGCTGTTGACGAAACAAGAAAGGGATATCCGATTGATGCAATGTAATCTTGGAAGCATGGAGGATATTCGAAGATTTGCCACTGAGTTTAAAGAGATATATCATAAAGTCGATGTATTGGTTAATAATGCAGGCGTTATTTCGGTTAACCGGAAGATAACGGAGGATGGTCTAGAGGAGCAATTTGGAGTGAACCATATAGGTCATTTTCTTTTAACCTTACAACTACTGGATCTGATGAAGGAAGGAAGCAGGGTAGTGGTAGTGGCTTCCGGTGCCCATAAGGTAGGAAAAATTAATTTTGAAAATTATAATCTGGAAAATGAGTTTCCCTTATTCTATGTTATAAAGGCATATGGACAATCCAAATTGGCAAATGTATTATTTACCAGAGAGTTGGCTAAGCGTGTTAAGGATAGAGGAATTACTGTAAACTGCTGCCATCCGGGAGCGGTATCAACCTCCATGGGAGTAGATCGCAACACTGGATTTGGTAAATCAATCACTGGTATTTTGAAACCGTTCTTCTTAACTGCGGAGGAGGGTGCGAAAACAGCGATCTATCTTGCTACGAGCCCTAAGGTTTCTGATGTTACTGGGAAGTATTTTTATCGTTGCGAAAAAGCAAAGACCTCCAAGTTAGCGAAAAGCAAGAAACTGGCTAGAGAATTGTTTGAATTAAGTGAGAAAATTACAGGCGAAACTTTAAGTGAATAGAAAAGAAGCATTTATGATTAATGAATTATAAAAACTCATAAGGAAGATAGAATAGTTAAACTTTTTCCTACTGTAAATCGTAGTTAGTTACGAATTACAGTAGGAATTTTTTGTTTATATACATTTAATAATACTCGTATATTCCCGTATTTCCAAGAAACAATATCAAGTGAAACCATAAATTTTAACTATAAAAAGCACAGGTGAAACTATGGAAAATCAAAATCTGGCACCGAATGGAACGATGCAAATACATGAAATGTTAAATTTCAAGACGGTAGGTATGTCAATGTCGAAAATGATGGAGGGGGTTGTATTCGACCAGGATCTAAAAGCATTATTAGAACGAGATGTACAACAATCCATTATCTCCATTCAAGAATTGCAGAAATTAATGGCGAAAGCCCCCATCCTTCGATAGTGGGTAGATTTGTCATAATTCAAAAAGTTTTTTCAATATTATTTTTACAAGGAGGAACCTACATGATTAATGACTATTTAGAAATAAGGAATGCGGAGGGAATGCCTAAACTTGTTGATGCAACCATGTCTATGGCATTTTTATTAAATGCAAAAAGTAGTGTTAGAAATTGTGCAATCGCGTTAACGGAAGCAGCATCTACAGAAGTTAGAACCGTATTACGATGCGAGTTAAATAGTGCGATTTTAATGCATGAAGAGATTTATACAATGATGATAGACAAGGGCTGGTTTCATCCAATTGATTTGCAAAAGCAATTTCAAATGGATTTAGAAGCGTCACAAACTGCAGTTCAAATTGCAAGTATGGACCTTTTCCCTGGCGATACCAGTAGACTTGGTACGTTTGCAACTCCAGAAATATAAAGACAGCAGGCTTCATAGTAACAGTAAATTAATTGAATTTTTCAGTGTCTGTCGCTCTTTTATCATGTATCAAATAGGAGGAATAATGTAATGAAGGCTGTAACATTTCAAGGAATTAAAAATGTTAAGGTGAAAGAAGTTCCGGCACCAACAATTCAAAAACCGGATGATATTATTGTGAAAATTACGACTACTGCAATCTGTGGTTCTGACTTGCATCTTATTCATGATATGGTACCGAATATATATCCGGATTATATCATCGGACATGAACCGATGGGTATAGTGGAAGAAGTAGGGCCTGAGGTTACTAAATTAAGAAAGGGTGACAGAGTAATCGTACCTTTTAATGTAAGTTGCGGTGAATGTTTTTATTGTACCCATGGATTAACTTGTATGTGTGATAATTCAAATCCCAATGGAGAAGGAGGAGGTTTCTTTGGCTATTCGGAAACCTTTGGAGGATATCCTGGTGGACAGGCTGAATATTTGAGAGTTCCCTATGGAAATTTTACCCCATTTCGTATCCCGGATAATTGTGAGTTAGAGGATGAAAAGATTGTTCTTATATCAGATGCTATGGCTACCGCATATTGGAGTGTTCAAAATTCAGGTGTGCAAAAAGGTAGTAGTGTTATCGTATTAGGCTGTGGTCCAATAGGGTTATTGGCACAGAAATTTGCTTGGTTTTTTGGAGCGGAAAGAGTCATTGGAGTTGACTATATTGATTACCGCTTAGAACATGCGAAAAAGTTTAATCATGTAGAAACAGTTAATTTTGAACAACACCAAAATACAGGGGAGCATTTAAAGGAACTAACCAAAGGTGGAGCAGATATTGTGATCGATTGTGTAGGAATGGATGGAAAAATGACTCCTATGGAGTTTGTAGGCTCAGGTTTGAAGCTTCAAAGTGGATCCTTAGGAGCCTTCGTAATGGCTACGCAAGCGGTTCGAAAAGGTGGCATGATACAAGTTACGGGTGTCTATGGAGGTAGGTATAATGCATTTCCTTTAGGCGATATTATGAATCGCAATGTTAATATTAGGACAGGACAAGCACCGGTAATTCCATATATGCAAACTCTTTACGATCTAGTTGCAGAAGGCAAATTTGATCCAAGCGACATAATCACGCATAAGCTACTAATTGATCAAGCCTCCCATGGATATGAAGTCTTTGATACAAAAACAGATAATTGCATTAAAGTAATTTTGAAACCTTAAGGATGAATTTTGTAATCCGAAGGATGAAATTTGAAACCTTAAGGATTAATTTTAATATCTTATGGCAATTTGATATCAGGAAAGGAGAGATACATCATGCAACAACAGGGACTTGCGCCTAATGAAATAATGCAACTACATGAGATATTGACACTGAAAAATCTTGGTTTAACAAAATCAGTTACGATGTCACCGTTAGTTTTAGATGATGAATTAAAAACGATTATAAAGAACGATATTAATATGACGCAGCAACATATCAAGGAACTAAGAGGATATCTGGAGCAATCGATGATCGCTTCAGCAGAGAATACAAAGTAAATATAATATCAATGGAAAGAAGGCGAGTTATGAACGCATTAATAGAAAAATTAACGGGAATGGATAAGATGAGTGATCAGGTTATTGCTACTGATTTTTTGGTTTCGGCAAAAAGCGGTGTACAAAATTACGCAGTTGCGATTACAGAGACTACATCGCCACAGTTAAGAGCTACGCTTATTAATCAGTTAAATGATATGATAACAACCCATGAAGCAATATCGGATTATATGATGAGCAAAGGTTATTATCATGCTTACAATCTGCAAGATCAATATCAAGTAGATATGAAAGTAACCGATACCGCCTTGAAGCTTTCAGAGGCAATAAGCTGAAGTTTACGAAAGAAAGAATAACTTATAATACAAAACAATCACATTGTGGTATATCTATCCTCATACTTATCGTGCACATTACGATAAGTATGAGGATTTTTGTGTAATTCTATTTAGTTATACCTAAGTTAATAGAGCCTCCCACTAAGTTTGTGATTATGAGCAATTATCTTGCTATTATTACAAAATATGCATCTCTTTTTTGTGTAATATGCTGAAAACATTTGGGTATTTAGTCATGTCATTATTAAATAGCGACAAATTAATGTTTGTTGAAGTTGTAATTACATAGGCCTTACCGTTATAATTAAAATATCTTAAGAAGATGATTGGCCAGTCAGTTCTTCAGAATTAAAAAACGACTAATTTTCAGAAGAGAGAGGGTAAAAAATGAAAGAAAAAATTCAAGCATTTGGTAGATTTTTTAGTGGTATGGTAATGCCGAACCTTGGGGCATTTATTGCATGGGGGTTAATCACCGCAATATTTATAGAGGTGGGTTGGTTTCCGAACGAAAGCATAAGTGCTATGGTTGGACCTATGGTTACTTATCTTCTTCCTTTATTAATTGCTTTTACCGGTGGTTATAATGTTGCAGGATTTAGAGGTGGAGTTATTGGAGCAATTGCAACGATGGGTCTTATTGTCGGATCTACGGTACCAATGTTCTTAGGCGCTATGCTTATCGGTCCTTTCAGTGCTTTTCTTATGAAAAAGTTTGATAAGTTAATTCAATCAAAAATCAAGGCAGGCTTTGAGATGCTTGTGAATAACTTTTCACTTGGTATTCTTGGTGCTATTTTAGCTATTATTTCATTAAAAGGAATTAGCCCAATTATGACGGCTTTAAATTCTGCAATGGAAGCTGGAGTTGGTTTCTTCGTTGATAATAAGTTATTACCTTTAGCAAGCATATTTATTGAACCAGCAAAAGTATTATTCTTAAACAATGCATTAAACCATGGCATTTTAACACCTATGGGTATAGAGCAAGTTGCGAAAGCAGGTAAATCTATATTCTTCTTATTAGAAGCAAATCCAGGCCCAGGACTTGGTATCCTACTTGCTTGTTGTATAGCAGGTAAAGGTATGGTGAAAAGTTCAGCACCTGGCGCGGTTATCATTCACTTTTTAGGTGGTATTCATGAAATCTATTTCCCTTACATTTTAATGCAACCAACCTTAGTATTAGCCGTTATGGCTGGTGGAGCAAGTGGTGTATTCACTAATGTAGTCTTAGGTGGTGGATTAGTAGGTCCCGCAGCTCCTGGTAGTATTTTCGCTGTTTTAGCTATGACGCCTAGAGGTGGATTTGTTCCGGTAATCTTAAGTGTACTTATTTCAGCTGCAGTATCATGCATAGTAGCTATTCCTTTATTAAAAATCTTTGGTAAAGATGAAGATCTTAATGCTGCAAAAGCTAAGGTTCAAGATATGAAACTCGCTTCTAAAGGTGTTGCAACTGTAACTGTTGATGCAAAAGACGTTAAAAATATCGTTTTTGCATGTGATGCAGGAATGGGTTCTAGCGCTATGGGCGCAACGATATTAAAGAAGAAATTAACGGAAGCAGGACTTGGCCATATTAATGTAGTTCATGCATCTGTTTCTTCTATCCCTCAGGATGCTCAGATTGTTGTTACTCATACTAGTTTAAGAGAGAGAGCAGCACGTAGTAATCCAAATGCTAGATTAGTTTTAATAACAAATTTCATGGCAGCACCGGAATATGATTTATTAGTAGAAGAATTAAAAGGTTCCAAGTAATAGGAGTCTAGTTCATATTAGATGAATTGGCTAATAATAAAATTCACTTATCATGAACTATAAACTCAATTACTGTTGTAAACGATATATATTATGTTGCGACTATATTGCACAATGGACGGAACATGTTAGCACATCATAGTTTTATCGAGTTGATTGAATTAGCAAAGCAGGTATTTGTTATTTCATTGGTACGCATAATAATTATATAAAGTATGTACGAAAAGCGGCAGTCATGCCGCTATTCGTGCATACAAAAGTTCGTATAAAGGAGAGAGGGAATCTATGAATTTTTCACCACGTCTACGACAAATAATTCTTATCCTATTGCAGGAAAATCAAATTATATCGGTAAAAAAACTAGCTGATGAAATAAAAGTTAGTAAAAGAACGGTGCAAAGAGAACTTGAATTTGTAGGTTCCTCTTTAAATCAATATCATGTTTCTTTACAGACAAAAACGGGTATTGGCATTTGGCTGGAGGGAGAAGAGGCTGATAAAAAGAAGTTATATACCATGTTAAAAGAAGAAGATGTTATTGATTCTGGTGACAAAGATGATAGAAGAAAACGTTTGGCTTTAGAAATATTAATGGATAGAACTCCTAAAAAGTTATATTATTACGCTAATATATTTGATGTTAGTGAAGCTACCATTAGTAATGATATGGAAGCCATTGAAAGTTGGTTTCAACAATTTGATTTAACAATTATACGAAAACAAGGATACGGAGTTGCGTTAGAAGGCAGTGAGAAAAACTATCGTATCGCCGTTCGAAAGTTTATTGATGAAAACTTTGATAACAAATTAGTACGTAATCTTGAGGAAAATGAACGAACGATAATTGATGTTCTTAGAGATAAAGACGGTCAAAATATCTATAACCTATTAAATAACGATATATTAAAACAAGTAGTTACTTGTTTTCAAAGTATTAGAGATAAAAGATTAACAAGGTTAACAGAGAATTCTTATATCGGATTAATTCTACATGTAACCATTGCAATCAACCGTATTTTACAAAAAGAGATAATAGAGCCAAACGATGAATTACTGAATAAGCTCGTGAAAAATGATGATTATGATTTAGCTACACACATAGCCAATTCTTTAGAAGAGGAATTTCAAATCGAAATACCGGATATTGAAATTGCTTATATTTTATTGCATATAAAGGGCTCTAAATTGCAGCATATTGATGAAGACGAGATAGAAACTGAGAATCAGGTAGAAAGACAAGAGTTAATAGGTTTTATTAATGACATGATTGATGTTTATGATACTCAGATAGCTTATGAATTAAAACAGGACGAAGACTTTATTGCAGGCTTATTAGCACATCTTCAGCCAACCTTTGTAAGACTTAAAAATCACATGATTATATCCAATCCATTATTACAACAGATCCAAGAGACTTATCCAGACATTTATGAAAAAAGTCTTAATGTTGGTTATTTAATCAAAGAAAGATATGGATTTAAAGTACCAAAAGAAGAAATCGGGTTTTTGGCTATGCATTTTGGAGCAGCCTGCGTACGGTTAGAGAATCAAAAGGAAAGTAAACGTAAGGTAGAGATTGGAATTGTATGCGCAAGTGGCATTGGAATTTCAAGGTTAATGCATACAAGGCTGAAACGTTTCTTAAAAGATAGAGCTGAGCTGGTTACGTATGGAAAAGATGACTTAACCCCAATTCAATTAAAGAAGATGGATTTCTTGATTTCCAGCATTCGATTGGACGATATTGATGCTGATATCATTCGAGTAAGTCCGTTATTAATTGAAAATGATCTGGAACGAATTGAAGCGAAAGTTAGAGTATATGCAAAAACTCCGCAAAAATCAAAAGTTAGCAACGATTTTTCAAATCAATTGGAACATGTTAATTTTACAGTTACTCAAATTCAATATGTGATTAACGAATTCCAGTGTATGAAAGTTAGCAGTTCGATTACATTTGATGAATTATTAGTAGCAATAACGGAACGGTTATCCCCCTATAATGAAAAGCGACTATTAATTCAAGAAGATATTAAACGAAGAGAGAAGATAGCGTCACAGATCATACCAAGCTATGATTTTGCACTATTGCATAGCCGTACCAAAGGAGTTATTAGGCCTAGCTTTTCTGTTTGTTTAACGAAAGGCTTAGGGGAATTTACGGATCCATTTTTTCAGAATATTCATGCAATTATCATTATGTTGATACCAGAGGATGATCACACTACGGAAAATAGTGATATCATGGGTTATTTAAGTAGTAAATTAGTTGAAAATAATGATTTTTTAAATACAATATTCACTGGTGATAAAGAAAATATTCGCAGCTTTATTTCGAATGAATTAAAGAAATTCTTTGGTCAATATTTGGATCGGGTATAATTGTCTTTAATAATGTCGCTAATAGATAGTGTCAAACTCACTTTTATATCAATTGAAATTAGCGGCAATATGAGGTTATAATAAAATCATAGAAAGAAAGTAGTAGAAAGAAACTAGCAGAAAGAAAGTAGCAGAAAATCAAATGATTTATGACTAATAAAGTTATTGCATACTTTATAGGTAAGGTGATGAATCGTTACTAATTTTTAAAAAAGAAGGGAAATGATAAAGTGGAATTACTTCAAAAAAACAATATATTTCTTAACTGCAAGGCAAAAGCAAAAGATGAAGTTATACGTGAGATGGGTCAGGTTTTATGTAACAGTGGTTATGTAGATGAAAGTTATATTGATGCGATGCTCCAAAGAGAAAATACATTCTCAACGAATATAGGAAATGGAATTGCAATACCACATGGTGTGGAAGCATCTAAAATAAATATTAAGAAATCCGGTATTGCCGTTATGGTCTTTCCGGAAGGTACTTTGTGGAATGAGGAAGAAGTGAAAGTTGTCATTGGAATTGCTGGAGTTGGAGACGAACATTTAGATGTACTAGCCAATATTGCGGATAAACTATCCACAGAAGATGCTGTTAAGAATTTAATTTGCAGTAGTGTGGATGAAATTTACTCTATTTTTACGGGTAAGCAATAATAAGGTTGAAAGAAAAACTTTTACAAAAAGTTAAAAGATAAGTACTCTTAGCGTTGTAGAAGCAGGAATTGCTTTTACACCTATTTGTAAGATACCGTTTGGCGGCATCATGGAGGTTAAAATGATTATAACAGTTACTATGAACCCTGCAATTGATAAGACAGTAGATCTTGAACGTTTGGAACGCGGTGGATTAAACCGCCTAAAAAGAGTGATAGTAGATGCTGGTGGAAAAGGAATAAATGTTTCAAAAACCATTAAAGAGCTAGGTGGTGAAACAATTGCTACTGGTTTTGTAGGTGGTAGTGGTGGAGTTTTAATTAAAAATGTACTAATGGAACAAGGAATTCAATCTGACTTTATTGAAATTAAAAACGAAGTTAGAACAAATTTAAAAGTGGTAGAAGCGGATGGTTATGTAACCGAATTAAATGAACCAGGGCCAATTGTTACGGAAGAAGAAATAGAATTATTAACCACGAAGTTACTAAGTTATGCAAATGAAGATGCTTTATTCATTCTGGCTGGAAGTATACCGAATGGCGTTAGTAAAAATATATATAGAATTTTGACCCAAAGAATTAAAGAGAAAGGGGCTAAGGTATTTGTAGATGCAGATGGTGAATTATTTATTAATGCATTGGATGCGAGCCCAGATATTATAAAACCAAATCGCCATGAATTAGAAGAATATTTTCATAAAGATTATAGGGTAGATGAAGCCGAGCTTATTACGATGGGGCAAAAATTATTGGAGAAAGGGATTGGCATGGTAGCCATTTCCCTTGGTCAAATGGGAGCCTTATTTCTTACAAAAGATAAAGTATTAAAATGTCCCGGAATAAAAGTAGAAGCACATTCAACAGTAGGTGCGGGAGATGCAATGGTTGCAGCACTATCCTATGGACTAAATCAAGGTCTTACTTTAGAGGAATGTGCTAAATTAGGCATTGCTACATCAGCTGGTGCTGTTACTACCATGGGAACAAAACCACCAAAACGAGAACTAGTGGATGAGTTATTACAAAAGGTTAAGGTAGTAGCTTTATCTTAATAACAATTTAATAACTTTCAAGCGCTAAGCAGAGATAGGAGATATAGTATGAAATCAAGAGCAGTTAGAATGTATGGAATGAATGATTTGAGATTAGAGGAGTTTGAATTACCGGAGATAAAAGAAGATGAAATATTAGTAAAAGTAATTAGTGATAGTATCTGTATGTCTACTTATAAACTAGTGGAACAAGGAAAAAAACATAAACGCGCTCCACAAAATATAGACACCAACCCAATTATTATTGGTCATGAGTTTGCCGGAGATATTGTTAAGGTAGGAGCAAAATGGGCGGATCAATTTAAACCGGGTCAAAAATTCGCACAACAACCGGCGCTTAATTACAAAGGAAGTTTGGCTTCACCCGGTTACTCCTATGAATTCTTCGGTGGTGCTTGTACCTATTGCATAATCCCACAGGAAGTAATGGAGCTTGGATGTTTGTTGAATTATGATGGGGAAAGTTACTTTGAGGCATCTCTAGGTGAACCGATGAGCTGTATTATCGGTGGTTATCATGCAAATTATCATACCAACAAACAAAATTATCATCATGAAATGGGTGTGAAAGCTGGTGGAAATCTCTTAGTAATGGGAGGCTGTGGTCCTATGGGACTGGGAGCAGTAAGTTATGGGCTATATCTTGAAAATAAACCGAAGAGATTAGTCGTAACAGATATTAGCGATGATAGAATAAAAAGAGCTCGTGAAGTGATTTCAGAAGCATTCGCTGCAGAAAAAGGAATTGAATTAATTTATGTAAATACGCAAACGATGAAAAATCCTGTGGATGAATTAATGGCATTAACAGAAGGAAAAGGCTATGATGATGTATTTGTGTATGTCCCAATTCGCCAAGTTGCTGAGATGGGTGATACATTGTTAGCATTTGATGGCTGTATGAATTTCTTTGCTGGGCCTTCGGATAATCAGTTTAAAGCGGAAATAAATCTTTATAATACCCACTATACAAGTACCCATATACTAGGTACAACTGGTGGTAATACAGACGATTTAGTAGAAGCAATTGATTTAGCTTCCAAACAATTAATTGAACCAGCGGTTATGGTTACCCATGTTGGTGGGATTGATAGTATTGCAGAGGCTACCTTGAATTTACCTAAGATTCCAGGCGGTAAAAAATTAACTTATACACAAATCGATATGCCGTTAACTGCAATTGATGATTTTGAAGAATTGGGTAAAACAGATCCACTGTTCAAACAACTATCGGATTCTTGTAAACGACATAAAGGGTTGTGGAATGTTGAGGCAGAAAAATTATTATTTGAATATTTTGGAGTATAATAGGAGGTAAAAGCATGGTAAGTCAGAAAACAACAGTGATTAATAAATCAGGTATTCATGCTAGACCCGCCAGTGAGTTAGCGAAAGTATGTTCCAAATGTGAATCTGATATAATAATAAGTGTTGGTGAGAAAAGATTAAATCCAAAAAGCATATTAAACTTAATGGCAGCAGCGATCAGGTGTGGAACAGACATTGTTGTAGAATGCACCGGTGAAACAGAAGAAGAAGATTTAAAAAAGATTATAGATGTCATCGCTAGTGGCCTAGGTGAATAATGGAGGCAATGATATGAAAGCCATTAAGGTAGAAAAAACTGCTTCAAGAGGAATTGTAATTGGAAAAGCTTTTCGGGTAGAAAAACCTAGTCTAAAGATAAATTTCGGTACAATTGAGGAACAGGATATACCAAAGGAAATCAAACGATACGAAAGTGCAGTATTTAACGCTGAAGCTGAGTTGGAAGTGCTGGCTAAGACGAATAAGATATTTGAGGCACATTTAGAAATGGTAAAGGATATTACCCTTTATGAAGGCGTTATTTCAAAAATACAAGAAGAAAAACAGAAAGCAGAATCTGCATTAGAGGCAACTGCAGCAGAGTTCATACAAATATTTGAGAATATGGATGATGAATATATGCGTGAGCGAGCAGCCGATATTAAAGACATCAAGTATCGTTTAATGTGTGGGCTACAGGGCGTTAAGGATAATGTCTTCGAAGACATAACAGAAAAGGTTATATTAATAGCGGAGGATTTAACTCCTTCTGACACCGCATGTTTAAATTTGAATTATATTTTGGGGTTCATAACACAGGAGGGTGGAGTTACAAGTCATGTGTCCATTATGGCGAAGGGACTTGGAATACCCGCATTGGTAGGAGTTCAAGGAATATTAAGTAAAGTGGATAAGGATGATACGATTATTCTGGATGCAGGTGAGGGAACAATCCTTATTAACCCTGACGAAGATACAATAAGTAAGTACCAAGAATTACAGAAAGAACAACTCAAAAAACAAGCGGAATTAGCCAAGGTTAATCATCTACCTGCGATTACAAAAGATGGGAAGAATATTAGCCTTTGTGCAAATGTCGGCAATATTAAAGATATTAAAAAGGCACTGGAATATAGAATAGATGGTGTTGGGCTTTTTCGAAGTGAATTTCTTTATATGGAAAACACACATTTTCCTACTGAAGAGGAGCAATTTGAAGTTTACAAAGAAGCAGCCCAGTTATGCGGGAAAGAATTAACCATTCGAACACTTGATATTGGTGGAGATAAAGCACTATCATATTACGAATTTGAGAAGGAAGATAACCCGTTTTTAGGATGGCGTGCAATTCGAATATCCCTTGAATTAAAGGATATGTTTAAGACACAGTTACGAGCAATATTACGAGCCAGTGCCTTTGGTATTATCCGAATTATGTTTCCTATGATAATATCATTAGAAGAACTTCGTAGATCAAAAGCGTTGCTTGAGGAATGTAAGGACGAATTAAGGAAGCAGATGATATCATGCGATCACAACATCGAAGTTGGTATGATGATAGAAACTCCGGCATCGGTTATATTAGCAGAAGATTTTGCACAAGAAGTGGATTTCTTTAGTATTGGTACGAATGATTTGACGCAATATCTTCTTGCAGTTGATCGGGGTAATAAAAAAATCTCTAATATGTATAATTCCTTCCATCCATCTGTTATTCGAAGTATTCATACAGTGATTATGGCAGGTCATAAAAATAATATTAAAGTCGGTATGTGTGGAGAGTTTGCGAGTGATGAAAATGCAGTAAAATTATTAGTAGGTTTGGGGTTGGATGAATTCAGTATGTCTGCCTCTGAAGTATTAAATGTAAAATATATGATAAGGAATACTTCTTTTGATGATGCACAAGATCTTGCAGCAAGAGCTTGCGATATGCAAACAATTCAAGAAGTGTATGAAGTACTAAATGTAAAAAAATAATCAAGAATTAATCGATAGATTAATTAATAAAAAACAACAAAAATGGCACAATATAATATTGTGCTGTTTTTTTGTGTGGTTTTATATGACACATAAGGTAAAAATAATAAAACAGTAGAAAAATGGTCAAACTATCAGGAATGGGATTGAAAATGACTTTGAATAATTTTATTAAGATTAAGGAGGAGTTTGGAAATTGCTGATCGTGATGGAAGAAATAGGATTTATTATAAATATACCAGTAGAAATTAGAGTTCTCATCGTATTGATTGCTCTTATTTGTTGCGTTTTTGTGCTTCTATATAATCGTTTTAATCATTTTAGGAAAAGGGTGGATTTCACAAAAGATTTTGTTGGAAGCACGGATATACTTGGAACAAAGGACTGGGAGCAGCAGATGCTTAACCTAGCTATCGACCATAAATATGTTAAATTGATGCGATACAATTTTGTCCTAGATGATCTTAATCAAATAGCCTACAAAAAACTCAATCGAATTCGTAATAGTATTTCTGAAATATCAACCGATATCATAGCCTTGATTCCTGCAGCACGTTGGTTGTTTGACAATTACCAGATGCTGTATCGTGAGATTAAGAAGGTAAGAGCTTCAGGAACAAGTTATGAGATGCTACCTTTGCTATGGAATAAGGAGTACCGGGGATATCCAAGAATTTATATCGTGGCAAAAAAGATAGTGGCTCTTTCTGGTGGTCATTTGAATGAAGAAAATATCGCCATTATGCTGAAAGCCTATCAAAATGAAATACCACTAACGGACAAAGAATTATGGGTTCTTCCAGAGATGTTAGGATTTTGCTTGCTAGAAAGTATTATCGTGGAAGCAGAAGATATTATTCATATTATTCAAGTTAAGTCAGAAGCAGATAAATTTGTAAGAGAAAAGTTAGGAACGCAGAAGGGTTCAGTGGATATTAGTGCTGTAATTAGAGAAATCGACGCGGATTTAAGACAGAATTACTCGTTTCATTCCCATGTGATTTATCTTCTTAAAAATCATTCTTTTGATGACTTTTCAATACAAAAATATTTAGAATATCACTATAAATCAAAAGGGAAGCAATTAAAACAATCCGATGTTTTCTTTGAAGAAGGGAAAATTGAATCACATCTGGAAACAAATATTCGTGCACTTATTGTTAGCCTTAGGGAAATCGATGAAGTAGATGAAGAAAAGTTTTATGAGGAGTTTTCCTATCTTGAGCATATCCTTTCTCAGGATCCGGAAGGTGTTTATACAAAGATGGATTCCGAAAGCAGAGGAATGTACCGAGGAGTAATTGTTAAGCTTTCGCTAAAGCTGAAAATTAATGAAGAAAAGATAGCAAAGGACTGTCTAGATCTTGCGATAGAGGGAAGGGAAGACTTGTATTGTTCCCATCATGTGGGAGTCTACCTATTAGGGAAGGGATACCCAATACTGATAGCAAAAGTATTAAAGAAATCAGTGCCGGAAAACTTAAATAGGAAGAAAAATGTAAAGGGGTTCTGGTATTTTGTATCGCTCCTTATCATCCTTCTTGGCATTAGTACTTTTGTGACTTTTTTAATGAATAAAGTAGAAGGTATTCATGAGCTTTATAACTATGTGATTGTTCTTACGGTTGCTTTACCGCTTTTAATAGGGATTGCACTAGAGCTTACGAACTTTATATTTACAAGGAGAATTCTTGTAAAAAAGATTCCCTCCTTAGATTATCTAAAGGAAATACCGGATAATGCGAGAACCTTTATCGTAATGCCTGTAATTGTTTCTTCTAAGGAACAAGGTTTAGAATATCTTGACCGTTTACAAAAGCATTATTTGGCCAATCGGCAATCAAATCTTTACTTCGCACTTTTAATCGATCATGAGGATTCTCCTGATCAATTTAAACCGGAAGACGAGGTGTTAGAGAGGGCGTTGGTAGATCGTACGAATGCACTGAATAAGCTTTACCCGTCCGAACATCAACTCTTCTCTTTGTTTATTAGATACCGTAAATGGAATAAGTCAGAGAATTGCTATATGGGATGGGAACGAAAAAGAGGAAAGCTGGAGGAGTTCAATGATTTATTAAATGGAACAAGAAAAGAAGATACTACTTTTTCTGTACTTTTATGTGATAAAGAACTTCTGGGGACCTATCAATACGTGATTACTCTAGATGCGGATACAAATTTGATTCGTGACAATGCTGCAAAACTTGTAGGATTGATTGATCATCCCCTCAATAAGCCAGTACTTGACTTGGTTAACCAAAAGGTGATGGAGGGCTATGTCATAATTCAGCCTTCCGTCAGAAATCATATTGTTGACAAGAAAGGCAGTCGTTTCGCTGAAATCTTCGGAGGACAATCAGGATTAGCCAATTATTCAACCGTCATATCCGATATATACCAAGATATATTTAACGAGGGAATATATATTGGCAAAGGAATATACGACATACAAGCCTTTCATATGCTACTTCATAATACGATACCTGAGAATAGGGTGCTAAGCCATGACCTTCTAGAGAGCTGTTATGCCAGAACGGCCTTTTCCAGCACTGCTCGGATTATGGATAGCTTTCCTAGTAGCGTTCTTTCCTATGTGAAAAGGGAACATCGGTGGATAAGGGGAGACTGGCAGCTTTTTCCATGGTTGTTTAAAGGAAAAACAGCAAACGGAAGAACCTTAAGTGCGATTTCAAGATGGAAAATAACGGATAACTTAAGACGTAGTATAGTACCCTTAAGTAAAACACTTTTTATCATAGTTAACCTAGCTATCCTGCCAAAAATATATTATTTATGGTTTCCATTGGTATTTTTTAACGATATTTTTAATTTAGCAATTATCTTAATTACAATTATTATGCAGAAGATATTCCGACCTAAGCTTGCACTTGTATATAAAGGCTTCTTTAATGAACTTGGAATAATAATTCAAAGGGCTTTTATGGAGCTCGTTATCACACCCTATAGAGCCTATGTAGCCACAGATGCTGTAATACGAACACTGTTTCGACTATACGTAAGTAAAAAGAATTTACTTCGCTGGAACACAGCGGAAGCTGTGGATTCCTCAGTTGCAAATTCGTTAAAAGGTTATTTTTATTCCATGTGGAGTTCTCTTATTCCGTCGATTATCCTTTTGGTATTATTAGTGATAAAGGATATTCACCCAATAGGAAGTATTTTATTTATCGCATTAGCTGTAGCTTGGGTAATGGCTTTTTCTATGGCATATCATATAAGTCAACCCAAGGAGAAAAAACTTAAGGAGGAGCAGGAGGTTGATAGAGAATTATTACTAGAGACTGCTCGTAGGACCTGGCAATTTTTTAAGGATCTCTCAACAAAAGATAATAATTGGTTGTGTCCGGATAACTATCAGATCGCACGCGTTGAAAAAATTAGTGATAAAACATCGCCTACCAATATTGGACTCCAGTTTCTCGCAATCCTTTCTGCAAGGGATTTCGGATATGAATCTTTAAGTGCAACCGTGGGATATGTTGAAAATCTGATGGAGACAGTTCTTAAATTACTAAAATGGAAAGGGCATCTTTATAATTGGTATCAGATTAAAACTCTTGAAGTGCTAAATCCGGCGTATATTTCTACCGTAGATAGTGGAAACTTCCTGGGGCATATGATTGCTCTTAAAAATGGTTTATTGGAACAAATTGATGCTCCAATATTTCCGGATTGTCTTATTTCGGAACTCAAGTATACACTTAAATTAAGTAATTATGATATAAAGCAAGATGCATCAGGAAGACAATACAACGGTCATGAACTAAAGGATGACTACAAGCTAATTGGTGAATTTGTTAAGGATATTACTGACATTTGGGACGATTTGAATAGTAGGGAACAGCCATATGAGAATTCTCGCTGGACGAAAGAGCTATTAAATAATATTGATTTTATCGTAGATGAGGCAGCAGGTTTTAAACTAAAAGATGCTACTTTTGCGTCATATCCTACCTTAAGGCAACTAGCACTTAAGGATAATAAGAACGCAAAAGCTATGATTGAGAGAATATATAGTCTATGCAATAAGATAGATTGTTTTCTTGCCAATGTAGAATTTCGTTTCTTATTCGACGAAAAGCGGATGCTGTTTCACATCGGTTATCATGTATCCTCAAATATGCTAGATGCAGGCTGCTATGATTTAATGGCGTCTGAATCCTCATTAACAAGTTTTTTGGCAATAGCGATGGGCGAAGTGCCCTTAAGACATTGGTACAAGCTAGCAAGACCACTTACAATAGTAAAAGGTATCCCATGCTTTGTTTCTTGGAGTGGGACGATGTTTGAATATTTAATGCCAAATCTGGTTTTAAAAGAGTTTGAAGGTTCGGTATATGCGGAATCATCAAAAGCGGCAGTATTGCAACAAATGAATTATGCAAAAGAAATGGGAATACCATGGGGTATCTCTGAATCTCAGTATTTTCGTTTTGACCTTAATTCAAATTACCAATATAAAGCTTTTGGAGTTCCAAAACTAAGATTACAACCGGTACGTAAAAACTCCCTAGTGGTAGCTCCTTATGCTACCATGCTAGCGATTGAATATGGGAGTGAGGACTGCTTATCAAATCTTAGAAAATTAAGTGAGTTAGGTGCATTTGGTGAATATGGATTTTATGAAGCAATTGATTTTAATGGACCGGATGCTGTGGAAATGACACCGTATTGCATTGTAAGGTCTTTTATGGCTCACCATCAAGGTATGAATTTAGTGGCAATTAATAATTTTCTAAATCATGGTATCATACGGAAAAGATTCCATTCTGAAGCTATGGTAAAAGCTACTGAAGTTCTGCTAGAAGAAAAGCGGCAATCCCATTTAATATCGATTGCGAAGCGGGGATATACAATTAAAATTGGTAAGATATATTTCAGAGAAGACGTGTTTAGTAACCGCTATGTCAACAGTGTTACACCGAAAATACCCGTAGCAAACTACCTTTCTAACAATAAATATTCCCTAATGATCACTTCAGACGGAGATGGTTTTAGCAGTTACAAGAATATGATGCTCTACCGCTGGAGAGCAGATCTTTATGCGAATACGGGGAACTATATTTATATAAAGGATATCAATAAAGGGAAGTACTGGAGCACAGCTTATCATCCGACAAGAACAGAGCCGGATGAATATCAGGTTATATTTTCTCCTCATCAAGCTGAATTTAAGAGAAGAGATGGGGATATTACTTCGTGTACAGTGGTCAGCCTTGATCCTAATCATAATATAGAGATACGTAAAGTTACCTTAACGAATAATGGAAAAGAGGGAAAGCAATTTGAAATCACAAGTTATCTTGAAGTTGTGGGTGATAGCCATCTTGCAGAATTAAGTCATCCTGCGTTTAATAAGCTTTTTATTGAAAGCGAATTTTTAGAAGAACAATCAATCTTCCTTTCAAAGCGACGAAGTAAAAAGGATAGTGGCAATCCATACCTTATGCATATGGTCAAATCACAAACGATACCAATAAAAAGAGTGGAATACGAGAATGATAGACTTAAATTTATCGGGAGAAATAATTCACTTGAAAACCCGGATGCGATTGTAAACAGCATATCACTTTCCAATCTTTCCGGTTTTTGTAACGATCCGATTATGAGCTTGCGTGTTAGTATTTCCTTAGGAGTGGGTGAAACGGCTTGTATTTCATTTATAACGGGCGTGTGTCAAAACAAGGAGGAAGCAATAAAAATTGGAGAAGAGTTAAAAATTGCTTATCGAATTGATGATATATTTGAGAAGTTTAGACTGCAAACGGAGATTGAACTGAAATACCTTGAAATCTCGAGGCCGCAGATGAACGCTTTTCAGGATTTAATCAGTCCAATCTTCTATCCTTCCGGTTATTACAGAGGTCCGGATGAAAATATAAGGAGAAACTTTAAAAATCAAAGTTTCCTATGGCGATTTGGTGTATCAGGTGATAATCCTATTCTACTTCTTAGAGTAAAATCGATAGAGGAAGCGGGCGTCATAAAGGATGTTCTGAAGGCTTATGAATATTTGAGAATTAATCGTGTTATTGTGGATCTTATTATTTTAAGTGATGCAAAGCATGGTTATATGCAGGAAGTGGATGATTTGATTAATGATATTACCACCTCCCTAAGAATTTACGAGACGAGCAACGAAAGGCCAAGTCTTTTCATGTTGCATTCTTATCAGATGATTCCCGCAGAGATTGATTTGCTCTTAACGGTCGCTAGGGTTGTATTTTCCGAAAAAACAGGAATCTACTTTAGAAATGTCAAGGATAATCTAACTGAAATTATTGAAGAATAAAGATGATTCAGAAAGGAAAGGAGGCAAATGATTTGGATTCTGTGAATATACCAATACAACAAAGTAAAGAAGCAGGTCAAAACTATGAATTTTTCAATGGATTTGGCGGTTTTATAGAGGAGGGAAGAGAATATGAAGTTCTTCTGGAAGGAAGCAATAAACCACCGACTCCTTGGATTAATGTTATAGCAAATAAGAACTTTGGGTTTCATATATCGGAATCAGGAGCCGGGTTTACTTGGGCTTATAATAGTAGAGAGAATAAGATAACACCATGGTCCAATGACCCGGTGAGCGACAAAGCCTCAGAAGCAATCTATATATTGGACGAAATAACGGGAGACATCATGACTCCCGTATCCCTTGGAAGAACAGATCGGGGAACCTACCTTACGAGACATGGCTTTGGGTATACCAAATTTCTACATGAGGAAGCGAACACCAGTCAAGAACTTACCGTATTCACTCCTCTGGAGGAACCGCTAAAACTTTGGGAACTTAAGCTGACGAATAATTCGGATAAGGTGAAATATCTGTGCCTTTCCTATTATGTGGAGTGGGTTCTAGGCACGCAAAGGGAGCACACGAATCCATATATTTTAACCTCATATAACAATGAGCATGAATATTTAAATGCTAAAAATTTATATACCTTTAATTTTAATAATAGTAATGCTTTTATCTTCTCAAGTGAGATGATAAAGGGGTATACCGGCGATAGACAAGAATTCCTTGGACCGAAAGGATCTATATTAAATCCACAGGGTGCAGATACAAAGCTGTCCTGTAATACAGGAGTATGCTATGACTCCTGTGGTGCCATACAGGTATCCGTTGCAATAGGACCAAAGGAAAGTAAAACTGTGGTATTTGGGCTTGGGCAGAGTAGTGATTTTGGTCAAATACATGCGCTTCGTCATAAGTATAAGGATATTTCAATGATTCCAAAAGAGCTAGAAAAGGTTAGAGCTTATTGGGAAGAGACCTTAGGAACCATCCAGGTTAATACAAAAGATAGAGCGATAGACATTATGGTAAATGGGTGGCTTTTATACCAAACAATTTCTTGTAGAATAAATGCGAGAGCAGCCTTTTACCAGTGTGGAGGTGCTTATGGATACAGAGATCAGCTTCAAGATACCCTATCCCTGATATTAACGAATCCAAGTGCCTTAAGAAACCAAATTCTCATCGCCTGCAGCCGGCAGTTTGTAGAGGGTGATGTTCAACATTGGTGGCATCCTCCTATGGGGGTTGGGGTTCGTACAAGAATAACCGATGATTTATTATGGTTGCCTTATGCCACTGCAGCGTATATTCGAGGTACAGGGGATTACAATGTATTAAAAGACAATGTTCCCTACATTAAAGGCCCGGTACTTGAAGAAAATCAACATGATATCATGTTTACGCCAGAAATTTCTGATGTGGTAGATAACGTATATGAACATTGCAAGAAAACAATCCAAATTACCAGGTTTGGGATACATGGTCTACCCTTAATGGGTGGCGGTGATTGGAATGATGGCATGAATGAAGTGGGAATAGAGGGAACCGGAGAAAGCGTGTGGCTGGCATGGTTTTTATACACCCTGCTTGGGGATTTTATACCACTTTGTTATTATGAAAATGACCCAGAATATGCAAAGGAACTGGAACAAAAAAGAGAAGCTTTAATCCATAGCATTGAGGAGCATACCTGGGATGGAGAATGGTATCTTAGAGCATTTTATGATGACGGAACTAAGATGGGCTCGAAAGAAAATGATGAATGCAGAATTGATTCAATAAGTCAGTCCTGGAGCGTGATATCGAAAGGTGCTAACAAAGATAGAGCCTTAACCGCGATGCAATCTGCCTGGCGTTATTTAGTTAAGGAAGAAGAATCAATCTCCCTGCTTCTGGCTCCACCCTTTAATAAAACCAGTAAAAATCCTGGGTATATCAAGAACTATTATCCTGGAATTAGAGAAAATGGCGGTCAGTATACCCACGCTGCTGTATGGCTTGCCATAGCCAGTGCGATGATAGGAGATTATAAAATGGCACATACCCTATTTACCATGTTAAATCCGATTCACATCACATTGAATAAAAGAGATTCCATGAGATATGAAAAAGAACCTTATGTAATGATAGCTGACATATCATTAAGCCCTCCTTATACGGGAAGAGGTGGGTGGAGCTGGTACACCGGTTCGGCAGGTTGGATGTATCAAGGTTTGGTTAACTGGTTTTTGGGGGTAAGAAAAGAGGAGGGTTATCTTGTGATTGATCCTGCGACACCGATAAGCTTTGGCGACTATTCAATACAGTATAAATACAGGTCAACTGTATACGATATAAAAATACAGAGTAGAAGTAAAGGAGTATTGTCTACACAGGAAGTAATGCTTGACAATGAAAAAGTAATAGGAAACAAGATAAAACTTATGGATGATGGAAAAACGCATATCATTATTGTATAGGAGCATGAGCAAGAAGCAGTTACGATTAGGAAATAGAATTATTTGAATTGATTCATCAAACGATTAAATATAGGATAATGTAAAAAACTTCTATTAATGCTAAATGTTATTTATACGAGCAAAATAGAAGTTTTTTTCGTACGATTACTATCATAATGTTTTTATAATTTCGGATTCTTTCATTTTAATTGCTAGTGGCATTTCTTCAGAAGGCAGGAATAGTATTGAACTAATGCCTGAACCTTCTTGTTTCATAAAATTAAAGCATGTAAATTTAAGTAAATCGTAGACGGAATGGGAAAAAATGTTTGCAATTTATACATTATCTGCTAAAATTATTAAATGAGTAATAGAATATTTGTTCCTATTATTGAAGAATCGTGTTAAATATTAACTACAATAAATAAGAAATTCGGGGGAATTGAACTAATGATAATTGAAGTGGAACAGTTGAATAAGGTTTTTAAACAAGCAGTGAAAAAACCAGGTTTAGCAGGAGCCTTACGACATATTGTTACACAGGAATATGTTACAAAGGAAGCGGTAAAGAATATTAATTTTAATATTAATGAGGGTGAAGCTGTTGCATATGTAGGACCGAATGGAGCAGGGAAATCCACCACAATCAAGATGATGACAGGTATTTTACATCCAACTTCAGGTGTGGTACGTATATGTGGGGTAGAACCTTCTAAGAGGCGGATAGAAAATGCGAAGAATATCGGTGTAGTTTTTGGGCAGCGAACCCAACTTTGGTGGGACATCCCGATTAGAGAAACCTACACACTGCTTCGTGATATTTATGAATTGTCGGAAGCGCAGTTTCGCGATCAACTAGATATGTTAGTTACACTTCTTGATATGGAGGAATTTTTGTACTTACCAGCAAGGAAATTATCTCTTGGACAGAGAATGCGTGCGGATTTGGCCGCAGCACTTATTCATAAGCCACGGATTCTGTATCTGGATGAGCCTACCATTGGGCTGGATATCGTTATTAAGAAAAAGATTCGCCAGTTTCTTAAGGAGTTAAATCATTCCAATCATACAACTGTACTTTTGACGACACATGATCTTGAGGACATTGAGGACATCTGTGAACGGATTGTAATTATAGATAAAGGATCCTTAATTTATGATGGTAATCTTGCAGAAATGAAGGATACTTATGCCAAGGAACGAGCCATTACAATAGAAACGACAACTCCCATTCTGGACGCAAAAAAACGGCTTCAGGATTATCCGACAATTCAATACGAGATTCTAGAAAATACTAATATGATTAAGATAAATTTTAACAGATTTGAGACAAGGGCTACTCAGTTATTAAATATTTTTACACAGGATTATGAGGTTTTAGATTTTAAAATTGACGAACCTAAGATAGAAACAGTTATCATGAAGATGTATTCCGGTAATTTGTCGCAAGCAATGCAGGCAACTTGTGATTTATGAAATGTTTGATAATTTTTCACCAGAGGAGAAGTCTAAATGCGGAAATATAAAAAATACATAACGTTAATTAAAACCTCTACACAGCAGACGGTTGCTTATCGATCTAACTTTTTTATATCAATGATGGTTACGGTACTATTATTTATCTCTTCTTTTTTTCTATGGAAAGCAGTATTTGCGGGTAAGGATATGGTATCCATTTATTCTTGGGAAAGTATGAAAGGATATTTGTTGGTGGCTTTTATGTGCAATACCTTATTGTCCTGGTATTCCGAGTCTGCCATATCAAGAAAGATATTAGATGGTAGCGTAGCCATGGATTTAATCAAACCATTTAATTTTTACTTTGCACGATTGTCAGAAACAATTGGTTCGTCAATATTTGAGGCTCTTGTGATAACAGTTGCATCGATTGCTTTAATAATAACACTTCAAATTCCATTGCCGGAGGATTTCCTGACCTGGATTTGTTTTCTTGTAAGTATTGTTTTTGCATTAATTATTAAATTTGGGGTCGTTTACTTGTTTTCCTTACTTACCTTTATAACAACCTCCTATATGGGTATACAATGGGCAAGGGCTGCAATTACAAACCTGTGCTCAGGAGGTTTGGTACCAATATTATTTTTCCCGGAATGGTGCCAAAGTATTTTAAAGAATATGCCGTTCCAATATATCGTATCCGTTCCGGCATCCATTTTTCTAAATCAGGTGCAGCTTTCACAAATAGGAGTTATGTTTTTGAAGGAAATTGCATGGATTATTATTTTGTTTTTGCTTGGAAAAGTCTTGTTTTCTATCTGCATTAGAAAAGTTACGATATATGGTGGTTGAACTATACCTGATAGAGAAAAGAGTTACTATATTCAATTCAGTTCATTGAAGGAGATAAGTATGGGACAAAAATTTAAACGATACGTTTATTTATACAAACGATATATCAGTCAAGAGCTGAAGAGGCTGCTGGAGTATCAGCTAGACTTTTTCGTTCAGTTTGTTGCATCTTTTATAATGCAATTTGCTGGGTTAGTTACGATATGGGGAATATTTACTAACGTGCACGAGATTAATGGATGGGGATACTGGGAAATTGTATTGGTATATTCCATGATGAATTTTACCATTGGATTTGGAGAGATATTCTTTGAGGGTCCTTGGACGATTAATGGTCTTTATCTGCGTGGCGATATGGACTATCTGTTGATCAAACCGTTGCCGGTGGTATTTCAAGTATTTGCTTCAAAGATAGGATTACATGGAATTGGTAATTTGATATCTGGGACGGTTATTTTTATTACAGCATTCCTACATTGCTCCGATAAGATCACGTTGACTAGTATTCTGTTGTGTTTTTTATTATTTATTCTAGCGCTGCCAATCAGAGGAGCTGTTATCTTAGCATCAAACTGTATCACCTTTTGGACAAAGGCTCCAGGTAATGCATTCGGAAACTTAATACATAATGTTGGAGAATATACGAAATATCCGATTACAATCTACCCCAAAGCAATCCAATTTGTTGTAACTTTTCTTGTACCCTATGCATTTGTAAGCTTTTTCCCTGTTTCACTACTATTGGACAAAGGCCTAGGGGCAAAGATTATGTGGTTTGTTCCCATTGTCTCAGTTTATAGTGTATATCTATCCATTAAACTTTTTCGCAAGGGTCTGACACTGTATGAGAGCGTAGGAAATTAATAATTAAGCATTTAATGGTATTATTTTACAATCATTCGTTGTACAATAATAATGTAAGTGCGAGAAAAATAAAACAGAATAAATCGAGAAGTAATAACATTCAAAAAGAGGTATCGTGTGAAAAATCAAGATTTTTCACACGCAAATTTGTGCCTGCAGCCCAAAGCTTGCAGGTTTTGAGGAAAGGCATGGGTATTTATATGTTAAAAAAATCAATCAATCTTCTTAAGAGGAATCCTAGCATAATCATTCTTTACGTAGGATATCTGGTAGTCATGTTCCTGATAGTATTTGCACTTTATCCAAGGGATATGAGCCAGTTCTATAATACGAATCCAACTAATTTTGATTTTATTGCTTATGGCATAACGATGATGAAGTTACTAACTGCACTAGCATTAATAAGTATATTGGGTTTATTATTCTTTGCCGGTTATGGCAATATGATTACTGAAGCAGTTGTGCAAGGAAAGACTTCCATAAATTCCTTTTTGCCCGGACTTAAAAAATATTTTGTTAGGGTATTACTTGCGATGCTCTTACTCATAGCATTTTCTGTAGGCATATCTGTCGTATTGTCGATAATGATTGTGCCGGTTACATTAATAATGATGGTTCACGGTGCAGAGTCGATTTATTCCGTAAGCATAATAACTACTTCGATTACCACTGCTTTAGTTTGCGTTACCAGTCCGTTTATTATATTATGGTTCCCATCGATCTTTATAGATGATATAGGGGTGATTCAAGGGTTGAAAAATGGAGCAAAAGCAGGTGTAAAAAATTATTGGAAGCTATTATTAGTAATATTGTTATTATGTATTCCTACGTTTACGAATGTAATGATTAATTTTAATAAGGTGTCGAGAGGGATAATCTTTACACCTAGTTATTATATAATTTTAATATTACTTTCTATGATAAGCATTGTCATTCTTCCTGCAATTTTTATACTATATAATGATAATGTTAATAAATTCAACAATAATAATTGGAATAATTATGGGGATGGCAATAATATCTAAAATGATACAAAAGTCTATGAGATCTATTAAGGAAAGTGTTAATCATTGAATTGAAGTAAAAATTTGGATGATTAGTATAAATTAGAGGTTACAGCCAAACTACAGCTAAACTATAGACAAACCACAGACAAACCACAGACAAACCACTGACAGACCATAGTCATGTTACTGTCAAATTTCAACTTAATCTCCTATTTTATCGAAGTTTCTACGATAGAATAGGAGGTTTTTTGGTAAGTATAAGCGTTATAAAATGTTTGAAGAACTAGTACCTAAGAATCAACATAATTCTACTATATTCTTAAGTTAGTAAGATTTCACCGTTTTATGTTTATTGAATAAAATATTAAAGGAATATCATTTATGGAGGATATATAATGGGTTATTATGTTGCGGTAGAACCTAACGTAAATATATATGTTGAGGATCTTAACCCTGAGAGTAAGAAGGTTATCTTATTTCTGCACGGTTGGCCTGGAAATTATAAATTGTTTGAGTATCAATTTAACCAGCTTCCGAAGCTAGGGTATCGATGTATCGGTATAGATACTAGAGGATTTGGCAATTCAGACAAGCCGTTTCACGGTTACGATTATGAAACCTTAGCAGATGATGTTAGAGCAGTGATCGATACTTTAAAGTTATCAAATATTACCTTAGCCGGGCATTCCAACGGAGGAGCAATTGCGATTAAATATATGGCTCGCCATAAAGGCTATGGGGTATCAAAGCTCGCTCTTTTTGCTGCAGGGGCTCCAAGCGTTATCAAACGTCCTAACTTTCCATATGGAGCAGACAAAGAAGCAATATTACAATTAATTCAAGGAACCTATACGGATCGGCCTAAAATGCTTCGAGATTTTGGCGATATGTTTTTTTACCAGCATACCTCCGAAGCGTTTTCTGATTGGTTTTTACAATTGGGATTACAAGCAGCTGGCTGGGCAACAGCTGCGATAGTAAATACATGGTTAAAGGAAGTACTATTTACTGATCTGGAAGCAATTCGTGTTCCAACTTTGATTATTCATGGCATTCATGATAAAGTTGTTTCATTTCAAATGGGTGAAATACAAAATCAATTAATTAAAAATTCCAAACTAATCCCATTTGAATTTAGTGGGCATGGATCCTTCTATGACCAGAAGGATGAGTTCAATGATGTGTTAGCGAAATTTATTGGTTAATAGATTTACACCAAGGACTATAAATTGTAGTGTATCTCAAATTTAGCAAAGTAACGAAGAAAGAGGTTAATTTCACAACTATGAAGTCGGTCTCTTCCTTTGTTCATATAAAGTATTAAACCTTGGTTAGAAACATTAGAACTTCTTGCATTTATTGAAATGGTAGTAAAAAACTGCTACTATGAATATGTTAAAAGTAAAGTTAACGCTTTCATTAAATAATAGGGAGGGTAACAACATGTCGTATGCAGCTGATTTTCGTAAAAAGGCAAGAGAAGCTCTTAGGGGTAACTGGGCACTTGCCATAGGCACAGGCTTTATCGCAGCATTATTAGGTGCCAGTTCCAGAGGAGGAAGTTCTTCGAACCACGAATGGAGGGAATCTGATCAAATATTTAATATTGATTTGGGTAGTTTTCTATTCCCTTTTTTCATAGGATTAGTAGCTTTTATAAGTATTTGGTTTTTAATTACATTTTTCTTTGGAGGAGCAATTGAACTCGGTTATTGCCGTTTTAATAAGAATTTAATTAATGGGAGAAATCCGCAATTTAATGATTTGTTTTCGAAGTTTGATTTGTTTTGGAAAGCTTTGGGATTACGTATCGTTATTGCAATCTTTACTTTTTTGTGGTCGTTGCTGTTTATCATCCCTGGAATTATTGCAGCATATAGCTATTCTATGGCGTTTTATATACTAGAAGAGAATCCTTCCATGGGTATCTTAGATGCGATTAATCAGTCAAAGGAAATGATGAGAGGAAATAAATGGCGACTTTTCTGTCTTGAGATTAGCTTTATCGGATGGTTTATTCTTTGCTTATTTACCTTTGGGATTGGAATTTTATGGCTGCATCCTTATATCAATGCGGCAGTAGCAGCTTTTTATCTTGAGGTTTCCGGTAGTGAAACCAATTTTTCATATTAACTAGGAGGACACCTACGCCTAAACCTACGTTAATGATATGAAGAGGATCATCATCATTCTACTAGCAAGAAGATTTGAAATGGAATTAAGATTATCTGAAACAAAAATTTTAGAGATACCTTTGCGATAAAAGGTATCTCTTTTTACGACAGTAAGTTCAATTGACATTATTGTTATATAATGGAAACCTTGTTATAATCGAAAATGTATTAAATAATTTTGATGCTCTAGTGCAACATTATAACTTTATAAAGGATGTTACTAATGAAAGGAGGCTGCAATGAAAAAGGAGAGAGTACGTACTCAAAGCGAAATTACGGAAACAATCGATCAACATTCGGATAGAATTTTTAAAGTAGCCCTTTCCTATACAAAAGATAAGGCAACTGCAGAGGATATCCTGCAGGATGTTTTAATTAAATACATGACT
The DNA here is from genome assembly GCA_029256105.1 of Herbinix sp. GTDB lineage: Bacteria > Bacillota > Clostridia > Lachnospirales > Lachnospiraceae > Mobilitalea. The sequence goes on along the minus strand of JAQSYO010000012.1, from coordinate 52,652 downwards.
GATGCAACCGAATTTCAAGGGGAGGAACATAAAAAGGCGTGGCTGATACGAGTAACAATTAATGAATGCAAAAGGTTTTTTCGTTCCGTATGGAATGCGAGAAAAATTCCACTTGAAGATATTTATACGTTTGAAGATGCAGAAAAAAATGATATATTTTATGCTGTCATGAAGCTACCTGTTAATTATAGGCTTGCGATACATTTATTTTATTATGAAGATATGTCAATAAAGGAAATCAGTAGTATTTTAAAGATGAATGAAAACACTGTCAGATCTACACTTCATAGAGGAAGAAAGTTGTTGAAAAAAATGTTGGAGGTAGAATATGAATATTTGCGAGTATAAAAATGCAATGAGTGAAATAGTTGTAAAGACAGCTGGCATAGAGGAAATGCTATATAAGAAACTCAATAAGAACGAAAAAAATAAATATAAAAAATGGATACCATCCTATGCAATAGCAGTAATTGCTGTATTTGTCTTTTTGTTTTTGCAGGGACTCCCAGCCACTGAGCCTATGATATTGATGACTGTTTATGCTGCAGATAATGATGGAATTCCGTTAAGTAATGAGTATGTCAATATAAAAACGAATGCTATTCCATTGATGGGTTCCTCTACAATTGATACTCAAGGTAATTATTTTGATTCTATGGTTAATTTTAACATCAATATTACCTGTGAAGGGCTGGAAGGGCAAGAGATTCAAACGATTACCTATACCTGTTCGGATAAGGAAGTGACGAGAGGCAATATAACTAGTTCAATCGTTTATTATGTTGAGAACATTACAATGCCAGTGGAGGAATATAAAAATTATAAAATACAAGAGGATGAGAAATTTCTTTCGGGATTTTATGGAGAGGGTGAAGAAATTGCACATTTAACAAGATTAGTCGGAAACTCGTATACAGTGACGTACGCTGAGCAAGCGAATAAACAGTATGGAATTGTTGTTGCTTCAACTACCGACGAGAAGGGGACTTATCATTTTGAGGATTTTGTTATTAAAGCTGAAATAAAATTAAGGGACGGATCGGTTGTAAAAAAGAAGCTTCTTGTTCATTCGGGAGAAGATGCATTCACTGAAATTGAGATACGGATATTATAATTAAATTCGGAGTATTTTAATAAATATAGTATAATCAGAAGGAGGTACATGGTGTAGATTGTATCTCCTTATAATTAATTATTTCGTGACGAAATATGAACGTAAGCTTCAAGGAAAATGGGTGGACAGCTTAACAGGAAATGTAATATCTACATAATAGAAAAATGTTTGGGGCATATCGCAATACCTTTTTACGTTGAGAAATAGGGATAGAGTAGCCATATATGTTTCGTACATGTAATATTAATTCTTTACAATTTGATCCTTTTGTATTAAAAAAGGGGATACCTTTTATATATAAGGTATCTCTTTCTATTGGTATAAAACTATGTAAATCCAGCAAGAAATAATAAGTTTTAAATTTTACAAAGCTTATATAAAAACATTGACATATTAAATATATTAAATATATAATGATGCATAAAGATGTGTTTATAATCTCATAAATACATGTATTTCTTAGTTGAGTGAAATGCAATTATAAGCGAAATAAAAATTATGATAAAGAATATGTAAGGGTAGTGAAAAGGAGAAAGTTATGCTGACAGAAAAACAAATTGACGTGATGTTAAGTAAATTAACCAGATTTGAAACCACATTAGAACAATTATTATTTGAAAAAGTTGATAATGTAACAATGAGAGCGTTTCACACGGATGGGAGATACCATTCCATACCGGATAATTCTTGTTTTACACCCTGTAAAATGGGAGATACCTGGGAAGGCGAAGGGACCTATTGCTGGTTTCTCGGCCAATACAGCGTTCCGGAACAATGTGAAGGAAAAACATTATTTATCTATCCTAAAATTCATGGATATGAGGGATTACTATGGGTAAATGGCAAACCTTTTGGTAATTTTAGTACGAAAATTAGTAAGGCGAACCATGGCAATCATTATTGCGATCTGTTAAAGCAAGAGGTAAAAAAGAATGAGGTAATAGGGATTGCACTTGAGTATTATGCACACCATTATGTAATTGGAACTCAGCCTTTTGAAACAAATCCAAATGATGATTTTAAAATTACTTATCAAGAAGTTGAAATATGCGTAAAGAATGATTTCATTGGTGATGTATATTATAACCTTAAAATAGTGAATCAAATGGTTGCTGTATTGGATGCGAATAGTTTTCGACGTGCCGAACTAATAAAAACATTAAAGCAGGTACATGAAATCTTATATTATGATTATGAAAGCATTGATAGAATTACGTTCGAGAAGGCATTACAAGAAGCGAACTATTTGCTAAAAATCGTACTCCAAGAGAAGAACTCTGCGTCGGCACCTTATGCTGGACTCATTGGTCATTCTCATATGGATACTGCTTGGCTTTGGGATATCAATGAAACTATTAAGAAATGTGCGAGAACCTATTCCAATCAAATGAATTTAATGGAGCAATATCCGGAGTATAAATTTGTTCAGAGTTCGGCATATCATTCTGCAATGATGAAAGAGTATTATCCAAAACTCTTTGAAGACATAAAAGAGCAGGTGGCGGCAGGAAGATATGAGCCGAATGGTGGAGTGTGGATAGAATGTGATTGTAATATACCATCGGGTGAATCGATGATCCGTCAATTTTTATGGGGGCAGCGATTTACGCGAGAGAATTTTAACTATACCTCGGATTGCTTCTGGCTTCCAGACACCTTTGGTTATAGTGCTTCACTACCCCAGATTATGAAGGGCTGTGGGGTAAAGTATTTTCTTACAACAAAAATGGCGTGGTGTGATACCACCGATTTCCCGTATAATACATTTTATTGGAAGGGACTTGATGGTACAAAGGTGCTGGTTCACTTTAATGTAACTCATTCAGGACCGGATCCGAGAAATATGATGGAAAATATACTGAGTGGTGGCAAGAATTCGATTAAAGAAAAAACAGTTTCAAATATGCGACTGCTTTCTTATGGTGTTGGTGATGGCGGTGGTGGTCCTGAGTTTGAAATGATTGAAATGGCAAATCGTCTGGGGGATGTGGAAGGTCTTCCGAAGTCAAGTCATATAACCGTAAGTGAATTTATGAACCGCTTGGAGGAAACAATTACAGATCCTTCTACTTATAGTGGAGAGTTATATTTGGAACTACATCGTGGTACCTTGACCAATCAGCATACCATCAAGAGGAATAATCGCCTTGCAGAAATTGAGTTGAGAAATCTTGAGTATGTAACCGTCAGAGATGCTATAAATAACGCAAAGATTGCGTCTGATGATAAAATTCATCCTCTTATGAAGGATTTGTTAGTAAATCAATTCCACGACATTTTACCGGGTACCTGTATACCTCAAGCACATGAACAATCCATAAGGGAAACTACGGGAGTGATCGAACATGCAAGATCTTTGATCAAGGATATATTGAGACCGGCGCAGAAAGAATACACAGTATCCATTATAAATACATTATCCTTTGATAGAACAGACGTATTATATCTTGACTATCTCGAAGGCTATATTGTGAAAGGCGACTACAAACAACAAGTTGTTACAGAACTTTCCGGTAATAAAAAGCTTGCAGTATTCGGGGTAGTAATACCTGCTTTTTCCAGTATCGTTTTGGAATTAACACCTGGATATATCCAGAAGGCAACCGTATTTGAGTTGAAAGATAACCAGCTAGAAACACCTTGTGTTCTTGCTAACTTCAATGAAAAAGGTTATATAAGTTCATTTATTGATAAGAGAATACAACGCGAATTAAAAGGGGAAGGATATGCCTTCAATACCCTTCTGATTGCTGAGGATGTGCCGAAAGACTGGGATAACTGGGATTTGGATGCGGATTGCGAAGGAAAATTTAAAGATGAAGCTTCGTTAATATCGAGAGAAGTTGTCGCTGATGGTGAGGTAGAGTTCCGAATCAGAAGTGAATACAAACTTACGGCTAATTCTACGTTACAACAAGATATGATTTTTTATGCGGATAGCGGCGAAGTCAGGTTTGATACCATCATGAATTGGCAGGATAATCACAGATTTTTAAAGACTGCATTTGATACCTCGATACATTCTGATTTTGTTAGGCAAGAAGTACAGTTTGGATATATTAAGCGTCAGACCAATCGGAATACGGCAGTGGAAAAAGCAAAATTCGAAGTATCCAATCATAAATATACCGATTTATCTGAAACTAGGTATGGTGTTGCAGTATTAAATGATTGTAAATATGGAGTTTCTGTAAATGCATCACAGATCAGATTGTCGCTTCATAAGGGTGGCTGTAGACCGGATTACAAGGGAGATAAAGGGATACATGCTTGCTGCTATTCCTTCTTCCCTCATACGGAGGGCTTTAGTGCAAATGCTGTAATTAAGCCTGCATATCAGCTTAATATTAAACCGATTGTGGTATCAGGAATACATGATGAGGCTAGCCTTGTAAAGATCAGTGCAGATAACATTATTATCGAAGCGGTAAAACCTCTAGAAGAGAATGAAAAAGCATTTATTTTAAGACTTTACGAAGCAGAAGGGACCTATACAACAGCCAAATTAAATTTTACAGATAAAATAAAAGGATTGGCTGTTACAAATATGCTGGAAGAAGTAGAAAATAAGATTGAATTACAGCAAGAAATTGAATTAAACTTCAAAGCTTTTGAGATTATTACACTGAAGGTCAACTACTAAACGATGAGGCAGGGGGAGGCGATGAATATACGTAACAGTAAACGTTCGCATCCGCAATTAGATATTGATAAGCTAACCAAACCAAAGAGAATAAGACAGATGAAAAAAAAGCTGACGACACCGGCAAGTATTCGATATTTCGTAATGATTTGTTGGATTGCTTATTTTTCCACCTATTTAGGAAGGCTTAATTATGCCGCATCGATGAATGAGATTGTGGATGTTGGTTTTCTCACAAAGCCGATAGCTGGAATGATAGGAACCGGATTCTTTTTTTGCTATGGGTTTGGTCAGCTGATTAGTGGATTTTTAGGGGATCGTATTCCTTCAAAGTGGATGGGCTTTGCAGGAATCTTCGGTTCAGCAATCGTCAATCTGATGATGACTTTTGCTAATAACAGTAATTCTATGCTACTGTTGTGGTGTATCAATGGCTTTACGCAATCGCTTACCTGGTCACCAATTATTAAAATTTTATCTGATCGATTATCAAAGGAGCAATGCAAAAAAGCCTGTATTTTTATGTCCACTACAGTGGCGGCAGGAACACTGTCTGCTTATTTAATGGCAGCAGCTGTAATTGGATTAAGTAATTGGAGAAATGTATTTTTGGCCTCCTTTGTTATCATTAGTTTGATATCATTTGTATGGCTAATTGCAATTGGAAGATTTGAGAGAGTAGCTGACGAAGAAGGCTTTACTGAAGAGATAATTGAAAGTAATATGGGGACAAAGACGGAACGGGTAAAGCTATGGAAAATATTCTTATCGGTAGGTATGCTCCCAATTATGTTTTGTATTATCCTTCAAGGTATACTTAAGGATGGAGTTATGACCTGGGTACCAACTTATATCTCGGAGATATTTAACCTAGGTTCAGTGACCTCCATACTCGCTACTACGCTATTACCAATCGTTAACTTGGGAGGAGTGTATGCTGCAAACTATTTTAATACGCATTATTTTAAGAATGAGATTAAAACATCCGGAGTTTGCTTTATGGTTGCTGCATTAGCTCTGCTACTGCTGATTTTATTCGGCAGGTATCATGTATTAATCGCAGTTTTATTACTAGCTGTAACTACCACAGGAATGATTGGTGCGAATACTATGTTTATCAGTTTGCTACCGTTGTATTTTACAAGTGTAGGTAAAGTTTCAACGGTGACAGGAATTCTTAACTCCATGGCTTATGTAGGAAGCGCTTTGTCAAGCTATGGGATTGGTGTAATATCTCAGATATATAATTGGAATACGACAATTTTTATTTGGTTTTTCCTAGCGATAGTTGGTTCCGTGGTTTGCATTATTGTGAAAAACACTTGGGCACACGCGGGAAAGAGAATAAGATACCATAATATACAATAATTTCTTTTCAATTTTTACATAATGTTGTATAATAAAGTATATTAAATATTATAAATGAGGTGCGAATCTTGGCCAGAGACAATTTTTTATATATGCAATTATATGAAGATTTAAAAAACAAAATAGAGGAAGGCGTCTATGGTGAAGGGACGAAAATACCCTCGGACGACGAACTCAAAAATAAGTTTGGCGTTAGCATGATTACGGTCAAAAAAGCATTAAGCATGTTGAGAGATGATGGCTTACTTCAAAGAATACCTGGAGTAGGAACCTTTGTGAAAGAACGCACCTCCTTTTCTGAAACGGTAGAAGAAAATTCCGGCCCCGTAGTAAAAAAAATTGGTCTGGTTATGGAACATGTATCGAGTTCTTTTGGCTTGGATTTGCTTTATAAAATTGATCGCATGGCAGAAGAGAACGGTTATAAAACGATTATGAGGTTTTCTTATTATAATAGAGATAAAGAGACGGAAGAAATTGATTTCTTGGTAAAATCAAAGATAGCCGGACTTATTGTTATGCCTTGTCATGGCGTATATTATAATCCAAAAATCCTAAAATTGATATTAGAGGGTTTTCCGGTAGTAGTAATCGACAAGAAGCTAGAGGGAATATCTGTTCCGTCAGTCAGAACGGATAATAAACAAGCTATAAAAACCTTAGTAAGACATCTTTGGGAACAAGGCTGCAGAAATTTGGGATTTATATCTTCCGAAATAATTGGTACTTCTTCCTTGCAAGAAAGAAAAAGTGGTTTTTATGAAGCGGCAAGCGAATTTTCTATTGCAACCGTACCAGAATGTGCATTAGTCTTTGATGAGAATATATATGAGCATCCACCAGTTGATGAAAATATTGAAAACGTAGTAAAATTTTTAAATAAACATAAAGACGAGATCGATGGGATTGTATGTGCCGAATATAGTCTGATGTCTACCATCCTGGAAGCTTCAAAAAGAACATCGGCTGAGGTTGGCGAGAAAATTAAGATTTGCTGTGTAGATGGTCCGGAAGAGCTTGATATTACACATATGAAGCAGAATGAAGTTGAAATGGCGAGAAAAATTGTCGGATTATTGCTATCACAGATTAATGGTACAACTGCGGAAACTGATTTTATGGTACCAGCGATACTCGTTAATGGTCAACAGTAAAAGAAAGGTCCAATTTATTATACAATGAAAGAAAGCTTTGATAGGAGAATTTGGTTCTTTTATCTGAGCTTTTTTTGTTTTAATAATATACTATAATTATGATTAATGAAAAGTATAATAAACATACTTAGTGACTCAAAAAGTAAAATATATGTTAAATAATAGTGATAAATTGTATAAAATGACTATACAGAATGTAATTAACGAAATATATACGTAATTATAACAACAAAATTACATAAAATTAATTCAGTTATTGTTTACAAATTATATTTATTATGATATGATTAATATGTAAGTTAAATATATTTAATGAAAAAAGTAATTATAGTTCAACAAGTAATTAATCGATAAGGAGGGAGAAAGAAAAGCGCTAAATGTTAAGGGGAACGCTTAAATAAACTAACACGATACAAAATTATGAATTGATACTGTAATTCAATGCTTTGAAATCAATGCTCATTACTTATTCTATATAAAGGTATATAGATAAGTATAATAAAAAGGAGGAGAATAATGAAAAAAGTAGTAGCACTCATACTATCAGTAGTTCTTGTCATTAGTATGTTGTCGGGATGTGGTAAAGATTCGACAAAGGATGGAAATGAAACTACATCACCAACCAAAGCTGCGGGAGAGAATACGGATACAGATGCAGGTGGAAGCACTACGGATGCAGATGCGAAGGAAGCTCCGATGTTAGCAGAACAAGTTGCTGCAGGAACACTTCCTGCATTGGCAGAACGTATCCCTGTTGCAGATGATGTAATGATTGAAACAGATGTAATGTCACTTGGTGAATATGGTGGCAGTATTACAAATTTACAAAATGACCAAGCGCGTTGGGGATGGGGACCTTTTACAGAGCAGGGTATCTTCCGTTTCAAACAAGATGGTTCTGGTCAAGTTGAACCAAACGTTGCGAAGGACTTTTATCCGAATGAAGATTCAACTGTTTGGACCATTGAGCTTCGAGAAGGCATGAAGTGGTCGGATGGAGAACCTTTTACAGTTGATGATGTTATATTCTATTATGATCATGTATCAACACCTGCATTGAATGAAGATCGTACAGCGGTAGCGGTAGATGCAGAAGGCTATTATCCAGCATATACCTCAAAGCCTTACAATTGCTACCAAGTATTGAAAGATGGTAAGAGCTATTGGGCAAAGTTCGATAAAGTAGATGAGACCACCTTTACAGTAACTTTCGCAGCACCGAAGCCAGATTTCCCGGTTGCAGTTGCGGTAGATAATAAATGGATGTTTCTACCAAAACATTTCTACATAAATTATGTTGCACGTAAAGACGGTGTAGCAGATGACCCGACTTTCCCTCTTATTACAGAAGAACAGGCTATTGCAAATGCAAATACAGACTTTGGTAAAGTCTGGGAAGATTATAGCACCATGGGCAAGGATATCGGTTATTACAATTGGGATTATGCAATCGTTCCTCAAGTAAGAAGCTTTATCGCAGTGAAAGATAATTGGAATACAGTTGGCGAGACCTATGAGTTGGTAAGAAATCCTTATTTCTTTAAGACAGATAGCGAAGGACGTCAATTGCCTTATCTTGACAGCCTTAAATTCGTAATTGTCAATGATAATGATCAAAAAGTTTTAAAGCAAACTGCTGGTGAGATTGATTTATCAACAGTGGAACCTGCAGATTATGCAACCGTTGTAACTGCAACGCAAGCTACACATACACCGGTGCAATGGATATCAACTGACTGGTCCAATGATATGTCCTTGGATTTATGTCAGACAGTGAAAGATTTGGACAAGCGAGCTTTATTTCAGGATATTCGCTTCAGAGAAGCACTTTCCATCAGTGTTGATAGAAATCTAGTAAACGCTACTTTGTTTAACAATCAATCTAAGCCAGCACAGGCTTCAGTTCCGGAAGGCGCTTTTGGTTATGACGCTGAATGGCAGAATAAGTGGACAGAGTTTGACGTAGCAAAAGCAAATAGCTTATTGGATGAAATAACAGAGCCTTGGGATGGTACTGATGGTACTTACCGTAAGATGAAAGGCACAAGTAAAGATGTTGAGATTATAATTAATATTAAAGATAGTGATGTATCTATTCAAGGCGATTGGATCGCAATGCTTCAGTCTGCATACAAAGCAATCGGTGTTAAAATAACCGATAAAGTGGATGCAGAACAACCACAATCCATACTTACGAATGATGTTGAAGCAGTTTTTACAAAATTAAGTGTATCAACACCTGCTATTCGTCCTGATGCAATTGTTCCGATGCGTAATTTCTCTTGCTGGTATGGTGCATATGGCAAATGGTATGAGGATGGCAAGACTACTACAAATGGCGGAATTGAACCTACTGGCGATATGTTAGAACTCATCAATGCTTATGATGCGATAAAGACAGCTTCAGGTGCAACGAGAGATCAGGTAGTGGCAGAGAATGTTCAAAAGATTTATGATCTTCATAAGAATAATATTTGGGTTATTGGTTTCCTTTCACCATTACCTGTGAATTGGGTTGTTAATAATAATGTAAAGAACTTCCCTTCGAACATTATCAATGCAGACGAATACAGATTTGTAAGCATGATGCGTCCGGAACAGTTATATTTAGCAAAATAATACAAGTTGTAATGGCAGTTAATGCAAAAAGATTATACAGCTCTGCATAGGGCTGTACAATCTTTTTGCTTAATTAAACGAATGTTCGAGAAGGGTTTTAACGGTGATGAATTATGAATGATAAATGGAGCTATATTGGTAAGAGGCTGATTTTAGCCTTTTTCACATTGCTGATGATAACATTCGTTGTGTTTTTTGTGATACAGCTTCCTCCGGGTGACTTTGTAGATAACATAGTGAACAATATGGTTGCGCAGGGAGAAACGGTAACTCAAACTGACATAGCAAATTTAAGAGCAATGTATCATGTGGACCAACCATTTTTGGTGCAATATTGGGATTGGCTTAAGGGTATCGCAACAGGAGACTGGGGTGTTTCGTTCTACTATAATCAAAGTGTGTTAGTAAAAATCGGTGAGACTCTCGGTGCAACACTAATGATTTCCTTAATTACTTTGGTTGTAACTTATGCAATTTCCATTCCGATAGCGATACATGCCGCGAAGCATCAGTATCAAATAAGTGATTATATCTATACCTTCGTTGGGTTTATCGGTATGGCGGTTCCACACTTTTTACTAGCAATCGTTTTGATGTTCCTATCCTACAAATGGTTTGGCAAACCGCTGATGGGACTGTTTCCTGAAGGTGGTATTCACTCCTGGTCTTCGTTTTTGGAATTTCTATCAAAATTGGTTATCCCGGTCATCGTGATCAGTATGTCTGGAACCTGCGGACTTATCCGTAGTATTCGTGCACAAATGCTGGATGAACAGGAACGCCCCTATGTATTGTGTACAAGAGCAAAAGGTGTAAGTGAAAAAACAATAACCTATAAGTATGAAATGCGAGCGGTTCTTAACCCGGTCGTTAGTGGATTGGGACCTATGATTTCGGGTGTATTTAATGGCTCGACCATCACTGCAATTGTGCTGATGCTTCCGACGCAGGGTCCGATATTACTCAAGGCACTGCAATCACAGGATGTATATCTTTCAGGCGGCATGTTATTGATCTCTGCGATACTGGTAGTATCAGGTACGCTGATTTCCGATTTGCTACTGGCAGTGTTAGATCCAAGGATTAAATATCTGGAGGAAAGTAAATAATGAGCCGAGACGAACAAACATTACGTTCTGCTCTTAAAAAATCCACTTACGAAGAAAAAGAAAATCGAAAATTGGAAAAAAAGAGAGCAAAACAGGAAAAATATTATATGTCCTCTCAGTGGCAGTTGATGGGACGCAAACTTTTGAGACACAAGTTGGCGGTGATAAGTTTTATTTTATTAGCCATTTTATATTTAGGAGTTATCTTTGGTAATTTTATTGCTCCACAAGGATTAGAAGATTATTCTGCAACATATTCAAACGCGCCGCCGAGTAAAATTCATTTTGTACATGATGGCGAATTTGTAGGTCCATTCGTTTATCATTATGATGTAACCTATGACAAATTTCAAAATAAAAAGTTTGAAGAGAATAAAGATCAAACCTACCCGATAGACTTCTTCGTAAAGGGTAGTTCTTATAAATTTTTGGGCCTAATCAAAAGTAATCTCCATCTATTTGGAGTAGACAATTCTAATTTACCCGAGGGTAAGGATCCGGTCAGTCTCATGGTTTTTGGTTCTGATAAATTGGGTCGTGACTTATTTTCGAGAATTTTAATTGGTAGTCAAGTTTCCTTGACAGTCCCGCTTTTGGGAACTGTAATATCTTTTATACTGGCGATCATTATTGGCGGTTTATCCGGATATTATGGCGGCGTAATTGATATGGTGGTACAAAGAATTATTGAGGTAATCTCGTCATTCCCGACATTGCCGTTATGGATGGCACTATCGGCAGCTATCCCGGCTGGTATTTCTGTAACAAAGGTTTTTGTGTTCATTACCATCATTATGTCATTACTAAGCTGGCCAAGTTTAGCGAGAACAGTTCGAAGTAAATTTTTATCACTTAAGAAAGAAGATTATGTCATGGCGGCAAAGCTCGCAGGAGTTTCCGACATCAAGATAATTACAAAGCATTTGGTACCGGGATTTATGAGTTATCTGATTGTGAGCTTGACCTTAGGTATACCAAATATGATTTTAGGTGAAACTTCCATGAGTTTTCTTGGGTTGGGTATGCGTGCACCAGCTACCAGTTGGGGTGTTTTACTCCAAGAATGCCAAAGTATCAGTAATATTGCGAACTGTCCATGGAAGCTGATACCGGTTTTGTACGTTGTAGTTGCAGTTTTGGCATTTAACTTTTTAGGCGATGGTTTGCGTGATGCTGCAGACCCATATAAGTAGGCGAGGTACGGAATGGAAAATAACGTGGTTGTAGTTGAGAATCTGAAAATAGAAATTAAACTGGATGAAGGTATACTTACCCCAGTGCGTGACATAAGCTTTGCAATCCGCGAAAATGAAACCCTTGGTCTAGTGGGAGAATCCGGCTGCGGTAAAAGTTTAACCAGTAAAGCGATTATGGGAATTAATGACAAGAAATGTATTACAACGGGTAAAATCAATTTTATCGAGGAAGGTGAATCAAGAAATCTACTGGAAATGAAATTTGGTGGAACGGAAATTAGAAGTATCAGAGGAAAGAGTGTTTCCATGATATTTCAAGAGCCAATGAGTTCGTTTTCTCCACTTTTTACGATCGGTCATCAGATATCTGAATTTGTACGGATACATATTACCAAGGATAAGAAAAAGGCAAAAGAGATTTCGATTGAAGCGATGCGCAGGGTTGGTATTGCCAATCCGGAAAAGAGATTTAATCAATATCCTCACGAGTTCTCCGGTGGTATGTTACAAAGAGCATTGATTGCAATGGCGCTGATTTGTAATCCAAAGCTTCTAATTGCGGATGAGCCTACAACAGCTTTGGATGTAACTATCCAAGCACAAATTCTGGAATTGATGAAACAACTTCAAAAGGAATATAACATGGCGATTCTGTATATCACACATGATCTGGGCACTGTTGCAAGGATTTGTGACAGAGTAGCTGTTATGTACCTAGGTAAAATTGTTGAGATAGCGCCGGTAAAAGATATCTTCAAGAATCCATTGCATCCCTATACCATTGGTTTACTAGGATCGGTCCATAAAATAGGTGGTGGACACGAGCGTTTATTCTCGATTGAAGGCACGGTACCACTGGCTATGAATTTAGAGAATAAATGTAGTTTTTATGATCGTTGTATCTACCGTGATACAGAGATATGTAGTGCTGCGGAACCTTGTCTGAGAGAAGTAGAAGAAGGACATTTCGTTGCCTGTTATCGGGATCTGCCATCATTATTAAAGCAAAATAGCAAGTAAGGAGGGTTTGTTATGCCGGAGACAATTTTAAAGATTAAGGAAATGAGCAAGACATTCTCCTCAAAAAAAGTGAATGTGAAAGCGGTTAATAAGGTTAGCTTCGAAGTAAAAAGAGGCGAAACCGTTGGTATCGTTGGGGAGTCTGGTTGTGGCAAGACGACGCTTGGACGCTGTATTGTCCGTGCTATCGAAGCGACAGAAGGCGAAGTACTCTATTTGGCAGAAGACGGAAATGAATATGATTTACAAAAAATTGATCAAAAAGAAATGAAAACCGTGAGAAAAGAAATACAAATGATATTTCAGGACCCGTTTTCTTCCTTGGATCCACGTATGACGGTTTTTGATATTATATCAGAACCCTTGAAAGCAAATTACAAGCTTACGAAGAAGGAAATTGAAGAGCGAGTGAAAAGCATTGCTGTTAAGGTGGGGTTAAATCCCAGTTACCTAAAACGTTACCCACATGCTTTTTCGGGTGGACAGAGGCAAAGGATTGGAATCGCCAGAGCATTGGTGCTCTATCCGCGTTTGATCGTGTGTGATGAGGCGGTATCTGCACTTGACGTTTCGGTGCAAGCTCAGGTTGTTAATTTACTTAAGGACTTGCAAGAGGAATTGCAATTAACCTATCTATTTATAAGCCATGATTTATCTGTTATTGAGCATATATCGGATAAAGTTGGAGTAATGTATCTTGGTAAGATGGTGGAATACACGTCTTCGGAACAGTTATTTAAATCTCCACTTCATCCCTATACCCAAGCGTTATTATCAGCAGTACCAATTGCGGATCCTACAATTATAATGGAGCGCATTCCGCTGCAAGGAGAGATACCTAATCCAGCGAATCCTCCATCAGGATGTTTTTTTCACACGAGATGCCAATATTGCATCGACAAATGTAAAACCGACGAGGTTGAATTTATAGAAAAGGAGCCGGGACATCTTGTGGCATGCCATAGAGCAGATGAATTGAAGCTGGTTGGCATTGTACATGAATAGGATATTGATTGTACATTACAGGATACGGGTTGAACTTATATGAGAAAAGATCTGATCGTATTTATTGACAGTGGAGATACCATTGTCGATGAATCTACCGAGATAAAAGATGAAAATGGAACAGTCCTTCATGCGAAAATGCTGGAAGGAGCTGGCGAGACACTGGTAAAACTGCATCAAAGCGGATATACCATTGCCTTGGTAGCAGACGGAACAAAAACATCCTTTGACAATATCTATACCGAAAATGGTTTGGACTATTGTTTTGCTGCCAAGGCAATTTCCGGAGAATTAGGTTATGAAAAACCTTCCGAGATAATGTTTTTGCATGCGATGAAGGAGTTAGGACTAAAGGAATGTGATAAACCCCGCATTGTTATGATTGGAAACAATATCAAAAGAGATATTGTAGGAGCTAATAGAATAGGGATTACCTCGATTTTACTTAGTTGCAGCCCGCGCTATGTAATGCAGCCGGAAAAAGAAGAAGAAACACCAGACTACGTAGCAGCAAAGCCTACCGAGCTGTATGATTTGCTGGAGCAATTGGATCTACAGTACAAAAACAGGTTAATCTTGACAAAATCCTTAGTGAAAAATTCGTAAGTACACGGAGGTATAAATGACAGATAAAGAATTAGCAATAATGTATGCACCACATCTTTATTTTGATAAAAACGAACCGTTTTCAATCGATCAGATTGGATACAGTGTGCTTCACAAGTCCCAAAGAAGTCCATCCTTTGATCGTGATATTTGGATTGAGGAAGAAAAGGTTTCTTTTGTGATTGAATATCAGCTTTATTATGATTATGACATTCAGCATATGTACGATTTGGAACATTTTTGGGTATATGTTGACCATGAAGGCAAAGTGTGTGATGGTGAAGCAAGCGCACACGGATCCTATATGAATTGTTATCGTTATACGAGGGCTATCGAGGATGAGACCCATTTGCCAATTTATGTACAGCCAGGGAAGCATGCTATGTTTCCGGATGGAAATTTATTTAAGTTGTTCGGTGAATATGAAGCCTCTTGTAATAAGCTGGCAGGAATTGATGGTTTATTGGTGAAGGATATGTTTAAAGGCTTGATAATGAAAAATTCGTACATAGATTATCAAGTGTGCTCCTATATCAGAGAACAGTTTTCTTTTGAACCAAAACATGAATTTTATCTGGTGCCATATGAGGAGAATATTATTGTGTCCTGGGAAGAGCTTGTTGTAATTATTCCCGGAAGAATTAACAAATTGCTAAAGGGTTTGGGTTTGTTATAAGCCCAGACCATCTAAATACATTTGACAGATAGGCCAAAGGAAACAATATCTTCGTAATATTACGATATGAACCATGTCAGAAAGAGAAAAGATAAAGAAGTGAAAAGAGAGGTTCCTATGGTTAAGAAAATAATACTTGTATTTAAAACACATTTTGATATTGGATTTACCGATTTATCCTCAAGGGTAATTGATAATTATGCTAATTCAATGTTAAAAGAGGTAATCGCCACCTGCAAAGCAACGCAACATATGGGCAAGCTGCAATATGTATGGACTATGCCGGCATGGCCTCTTAAGATAATAACGGAGCGATGCAGTGCAGACTTGAAAAACGAACTGGACTTATTAATAACACGAGGTCAAATTGTATGGCATGCGTTACCATTTACCTCCCATACCGATTTTTGCAGTGCGGAGGAATATATTGAGGGTCTTCGTTTCGGACGAGAACTCTCGAATGTCTATCAAAAACCTTATTCAATTTCTGCTAAAATGACGGATGTTCCAGGGCATGGGATCATGCTGCCGGCTATTTTAAGCGGAGCAGGAGTGAAATTTCTGCATCTTGGATGTAATGAATTTGCCAATCCACCAAAGCTGCCCTTCCTGTTTCATTGGCAGGCGGTAAGTGGTGAGCGTGTGTTGACAATGTATAGCAAGGGTGGATATGGAACTTCGCTGCTTCCTCCTGAAGATTGGGATTATCCAGTGTGGATGGCCTTGATGCAGACACAAGATAATTGTGGTCCTCAATCAGTTGAAGTGATTGAAAGTTTGGTGAAACGCATACAGAAAAAATATCCTGAGGCAGAAATCGTATGTGGTACTATGGATGATTTCTATAATGATTTATCAAAGTGTGACTTAAAGGATCTTCCTACGATAACAAAGGATTTGGCGGATACTTGGATTCACGGGATTGGCTCCTATCCGGCGGAAGTTGGCAAAATTCGAGAGGAAAGAGAAAAAAGCAAAAGACTTCAAGCGATGGTAGCAAAACAATATTTGGAGAATTCTGAACATAAGACGGATCAAGCTGCTGAGATACTAAATCGGTATTACGAAGAGGTCAGTCTGTTTGAGGAGCATACCTGGGGTGCGGATGTAAAAACGTGGCTTGGCAAAGACCGTGTGTATCGTAAGAAGGATTTTTTAAAGGAAAAAAGTGCAAAGAACTATCAATTTATGGAGGCTTCCTGGCAGGAGCAGAGAGATAGAGTGTACCAAAGTGATCTTGCCGTTCAAGAGTTGAAATTACTGGTGGAAAGTAAAAGTAATTCTGTAAGCTCCATGTTTAATCCTAATAGCAGTGAATTTACCGGTTGGGTATCACTCAAAGATTTGAACCGAGACTTTACCGATTGTGCTATAGAAATGAATAACGAGATACTTCAAATCACGAAAATAGATGGAGAATGGGCTTGTTTTGTAAAGAAAATACCTTCGTTTATCACAATCCCCTTTCGTATTGTTGATACCTATTCCCCGAAGGGAAAGCTTGCAATAAAAAGAATGGATAATTTTGTTACGATTGAGAATCATCGTTATTCCATGAGGTTTTCGGAGATTACCGGTGATATCGTACAATTATATGATAAGAAAATGAATGCAGTTGTATTAAAACAATGCAATCAAAAATCAATCTTTTCTTATCAATATGATCGATATGGAATTAGTGAGATAACAACCTACTTAAAAGATTATGCATATCGCTTTTCTACCTGGGGAGTTCAAGATTATGGAAGAGAAGCTTATCCGGAATGTGAACATAAAACTTATAACCCGACGTATCAATCCTTTTCAATTGAAAATGATACTGTTATTTTCCGCTATGTAAATACGGAGAGTGTCGAGAAATATGGAGATGCTGAGCAGATTACGATAGAGGTGACCTTGCCACCAGCTGGGGACGAATTATATGTTAATTTGAGGTTAAAGAATAAAAAGGAAACCCCATACATAGAATCAGGCTCCTTCCTAATTCCCTTAGCGGAGAATTCACCCCACTATCTCATAAATAAAGCGAATGTAGTATTAGATCCAGCGAATGACATTCAAGAAGACGCAAATCACGTGTTTTATTGCTTGGAAAATTATATCTCTGCTATGGGAAATCAGAATGGAATATGTGTGGTATCGAAGGATTCTCCTCTGGTTTCGCTAGGTGACACTGGAATTTATAAATATTTGAAAGAATATAAAACTCCGGTAGAACCAGTTATGTATTTCAATCTGTTCAATAATATGTGGGGAACGAATTTTCCTCAATGGATTGGTGGAGACCTATGTTATCGTTATGTGTTGTTCGGATATGATAAAGAGCAAGAAGTCCTTAACTTGGAAAAAGCAGTAATGATAAAAGAAGGTATTGAACTTACGGGAAATCAATTAACCAAAGAGTTTGGTATATTCCCTGAACATATGCAATTAATTAACGCGAGAGTAGAGGATGGTAATATCATATTAAGATTTAAAGATCTTTTAGGAGAAGAGGCATGGAGAAAATTCCATATAAATAATTATTCGATCACACCGATTGACTTAATGAATAGAGTTGATGGAATAATCTCTTTAGACGAACATGCTTTTCATGTGAAACCATATGGAATTTATTCATTTCTTCTAACAAAAAAGGTTTAAAATAATAAGAACATAGGATATGTTCAAATTGTGACAGTAGAATGCTAGTGATACTTTCATTCTACTGTTTGTTTTAAATAAGGAACAGGGTTACTTATATGCGGAAAGGCAGGAGAAAATATTGAAATTAACTTATTATGGAACGGCAGCCGGAGAGGGTTGGCCGGGTTTGTTTTGCAATTGTGATTTATGCAAAGCTGCTCGAGATTTAAAAGGGAAAAATATAAGAACAAGGTCTCAAGCTTTGATTAATGAGGATCTATTAATTGATCTTACACCGGATACCAATATGCATTGTATAGTTTATGGGCTTGATCTTAGTACCGTTGATAACCTTTTGGTAACACATAGTCATTCGGACCATTTTAATGCATCAGAGATCGAATTGTTACGAGATCCCTTTGCTCACGAAAGACCGAATATCTTTCAAGTCTATGGTAACAACAGAGTGAAGGAAAAAATATGGATGGATGTTCCTGGTGTTGAGGAGGGAGAAGATAAATCCAAATTCAAATTTCATTATGCTGAACCCTTTCAACCTATCGCCATAAAAGATTATATTGTCGTTCCGCTTTTAGCTTTACATGATAAAAAGGAAGAGTGTTTATTTTATCAAGTTACCCAGGATGGTAAAACGATACTTTATGCACACGATACAGGAGCATTTCCGGAACAAACCATTGAATATTTGAAAGCAAATAAGGTTCATCTTGATTTGGTAAGCTTGGATTGCACAACGCAAAGCGAGCCGGATGGGAAAAATCACATGGGATTAATTGATGCGGTTAAGGAAAAACAACGTCTGACGGAGCTTGGACTTGGGGATGAGAACACGGTATGGGTTGTAAATCATTTTTCCCATAATGGACTTTGGCTTCATGACCAAATGGTTACTGAAGCGGATAAATATGGTTTCCTTGTTTCTTACGATGGTATGTCAATCGAAATCTAGGATAATCCCTTTGGAACGAGTAAGTGTATTGTATAAACATAATTGACTATTCTTACTCAAACTTGTGTAGGTGAGATAGTAATTAAATGGAGGTTGCAATGGGAATTCAATATTATGAAAAGAATCGTGTCTTTAAACTTGACACACCAAAATCTACTTATATGATCGGTATTGTGGATGAAGAAAATTTTATTGGTCACATCTATTATGGTAAAACCATTATCGATACGGACATGCGCTATTTAATGCGTAGCGAGGAAATTGTACCATCGAAAAACAATAGAGATAGGGTGTCATTTATGGACTCCTTACCTATGGAATTTTCAACACATGGAATTGGAGATTTTCGTGAGTCCTGCCTTAGTGTGAAAACAAAGTCCGGCCATTCGGCTTGCAGCTTATCCTATGTATCGCACGAGATTTATAAGGGAAAACCGTTGCTTCAAGACCTCCCGGCGACCTTTGGCGATGAGAAAGATTGCACTACTTTGGAATTAACCTGTGAGGATAAGAGCCTACAGCTTCGGATTGTATTGGTATATACCGTATTTGAAGCCTTGGATGTAATCGCAAGAAGTGTTCGAGTTGTGAATGTTTCGAAGGAAGCAATCTATTTAACGAAAGTATTATCGGCGTGCCTGGATATGGATAATAAAGATTTTGATATGCTGACATTATATGGTCTTTGGTCGAAGGAACGTATGATTAACCGAAAAAGGATTACCGATGGGAAACAGATGATATCCTCCTTGCGTGGCGTATCCTCCCATCAGGAGCAGCCTTTTATGGCCATTTTAGAACCGGATGCCAATGAGGATCAAGGTGAAGTATTTGGTCTTAATTTGGTATACTCCGGTAATTTTATGGCTCAAGCAGAGATTACTCAATTCAATATGCTCAGGACAGCAATCGGAATTAATTCGGTTGATTTTTCTTGGAAATTAGAGACGGGAGAGTCTTTTACTGCTCCGGAAGTGGTGCTTGTTTATTCCTCTGAGGGAATTGGCGGTATGACAAGAACCTATCATGATTTATACCGTAATCACTTAATCCGTGGAGAATATAAGGACAAAAAACGTCCGATATTGATTAATAACTGGGAAGCAACCTATTTTGACTTTGATACGGATAAATTACTAAGTATAGCCGAAGAAGCCTCCAAAGTTGGTATCGAGATGCTTGTCATTGATGATGGGTGGTTTGGCACAAGAAATGATGATAATTGCGCACTAGGTGACTGGGTAGTAAATGAAAATAAAATAAAGGGTGGGCTAAAACACCTTACGGAAGAAGTAAACAAGTTGGGTATGAAATTAGGTATCTGGTTCGAACCAGAGATGATTTCCCCGGATTCAGACTTATACCGTGCTCATCCGGACTATGCCATTCAGATAGCTGGCCGTACCGGCGCATTAGCAAGAAATCAACTTGTTCTTGATATCTCCAGAAAAGAAGTTCGGGATGCCATCTATTGCAGTTTATCCAAGATACTAACCGATGCGAATATTGAATATGTTAAATGGGATATGAACCGTGCTCTTACTGATCTTGGAAGCATTTGTCTTGCAGAGGATAGACAGGGAGAACTATACCATCGTTATGTGCTTGGCTTATATGAATTACAAGAACGACTCACACACGATTTTCCCCATATACTACTTGAAAACTGTTCCAGTGGTGGAGGAAGATTTGATCCCGGTATGCTATATTACAGCCCTCAAATCTGGTGCTCGGATGATACGGATGCAATTGAGCGCTTAAGAATACAAGAAGGAACTGCTCTTATCTACCCGCTATCTTCTATGGGATCACATATTGCTGATTGTCCGAGTCATTCCAACGGAAGAAGTACTCCTTTTTCAACAAGAGGCTATGTAGCGCTTGCTGGAACGTTTGGATACGAACTGGATATCACTAAGATTCCAAAGGAAGATAGGGATATGATTCCGGAGCAGGTAGCAATGTATCATAAATATAATGATTTGGTGCGTAATGGTAATTATTATCGCATTGCTTCTTATCATGATAATCACGAATATGATTGTTATGGTGTGGTATCAAAGGATGGAAAAGAAGCACTGATTACGTATATACAAGTATCGGCACGGCCAAATTATCGAACAAGAAGAGTTTACCTAAAGGGGCTATTAAAAGACACGATATACCGAATTGAAGAAACGGGTGAAGAACTTAGCGGTGGAGCTTTAATGTACGCAGGAATCAACATTGCAAATATGTGGGGAGATTATCTGGGTAAATTAATTCATATCGTAGCGATCTAAGAGAAATAAGCTTATGATTTAACTAGTCAATCGCTATTAATAGTTGAAGCTGGGGTTGTTGTGAAACAGCCCCGGAGTTACAAAAAGGTTTATATAAAACATTAACAATCATATAAAAACAAGCAAATAGAAAGAGGGTAATGGAATGCTTGAGCAATTATCTTTGCTAGAAATATTGACTACCTTATTAAGATTAGTGCTTGCGCTTTTGTGTGGTGGCGTTCTCGGAATTGAGAGAGGTAGAAAGAAAAGGCCGGCGGGTTTTCGAACCTATATGTTAGTATGTTTAGGTGCTGCCTTAGTTATGATGACCAACGAATATATATGTAAAGTATATGGCTCCGGAGATCCGGCAAGAATGGGAGCACAAGTAATCAGTGGAATTGGTTTTTTGGGTGCAGGAACAATTATAGTAACGGGACATAATCGTGTGAAAGGCTTGACAACGGCTGCTGGACTATGGGCTGCTGCTTGCATAGGACTTGCAATTGGAATTGGATATTACAGCGGTGCAATCATTGGCTGTTTTATGATATTTGTGGCAATGGCTGCATTACATAATATAGATGAACGTGTAATGGCGGATACAAAAGTATTAAATCTATATGTAGAATTTGAAAAGCTTTCTTATATTGGTAAGTTTGTAGAATATTTAAAAGAGCGTGATATTAAGGTAAATGATCTGGAAATTACAAGATCCAATGCAGTTGATGATATTGGAATTGCAGCATTGATTACATTACGGCTTCCAAAGAAACAGCCACATACATCAATCGTAAATCTGCTTAATTGTGCTGAAGGTATAAACTTTATTGAAGAAGTATAGTCGGATCAAGGACAAATTTGGGAAAAACATTATGATTATGGGGTGAAATAAAATAAACCCTCAAACAACAGTAGAGTGCGGTTTCTACAAACCGCACTCTACTGTCAAAGAATAGGAAGGGCAAAAAATCAAAGATGAGTAAATTACATAATGATTTCCGAAAGCAAAACCGGACGATTTTCATCCAAGGATTTTTTTGCTGCTTTCGCAATAAGAACGGGCTGTAAACCGTCATTTATATTAACCGGAACATCGGTATTATGAATAACTGCCTGCACAAATAATGAGACCTCTTTCGAGAAGGAAGCCATATAACGTTCTAAGAAGAAATATAACGGTTTTTCACCAGCCACACCGGAGGCGGTACTAATTACAGCAGTAGAATTTGAATCATTTGTAACTGCAACTTGACCTTTTGAACCAAATACTTCCGCACGTTGATCATATCCATACTCTGCCTTACGAGAGTTATCAATTACAGCAAGGGCACCATTTGCAAGCTTCATTGTGATGATTGCGGTATCGATGTCGCCAGCCTCTTTGATTGCAGGGTTTACTAAGGAAGTGCCATTGGCATAAACTTCAACCACATCGCTAGAAGTTAAATAACGAACCATATCAAAATCATGAATCGTCATGTCTAAGAACATACCACCGGATACTTTTACATACTCCACGGGTGGAGCATCAGGATCTCTAGAGGTTACCTTAACAATATGTACATCACCAATTGTACCAGCTGCAACTGCAGCATGTACTGCCTCAAAGTTATGATCAAAACGACGATTAAACCCAACTTGGAATTTTACATTAGAACTCTTTAGTGCGTCCATAACTGCTTTAATTTTAGATAAATCCTGAGAAATAGGTTTTTCACAGAAGACATGTTTATTTGCTTTTATAGCTTCAATTGCGATATCAGCGTGAGTATCTGTAGAGGAACAAATCAACACAGCATCAATGTTATTGTCATTTAAAATATCCTGATAGTTCGTCGTTACCTTTTGAATACCTAAGCTAGTAGCCCACGAAATCGTTGCTTCATTCATGAAAGGATCCGCAATAGCAGCAACCCTAGCCTCCTTTACATGATAAGTAATACTTTCCGCATGGACTTTACCGATTCTTCCAGCGCCAATAATACCGATATTTAACATATTTTCATATCCTTTCGTTTAAATTGGTATGTTTTTGTTAATAACAATAAGATTATAGCATAATAATCTTAGAACATCAATAAGAATTAACAAGAATATATTAAAAATATAACAAATTATATTGTCATGTATTGATTTATATGTGAAATATGGTAAGATATAATTAAATTTGCGAAAGAATTAGAAAATACTTGCTAAAACATGTTGGTTATATTAGTGTTTATTATAACTAAGGATCAAAAGTAAATGGAGGATAGCTTAATGGGGATGAAATCATTTCGTATTAAACAAATGGAAGAGTATATATTAGCACATGATTTGGTGTCTATGGAAGAATTGCGTACTACCTTTGATATATCAATGAATACCGTTCGTTTGGATGTCGCACAACTCGTGAGTAAGGGTATTATTCGAAAGGTTTATGGCGGCGTATGCAGTAATCAAAAGGGGAGTCTTATTCCGTTTGATGAAAGGCAAAACAAGAATATCCAAGGGAAGAAATCAGTAGGTAGAGCGGCAGCATCACTAGTTGAAGATGGTGATATCATTTATATCGATTCAGGGACAACAACCATGTATATGGTGGATTATATGGGAGAATGTAAGAATGTTACCGTATTAACCAATAATCTGAATGCAATTAATCGAGCAATATCCTTACCGGATATTAATGTGATATGTTTACCAGGTACCCTTGAAAGAAAAACAAATTCCTTTGTTTCAGCAGATACAATCCGCACCTTAGAGCGATATAATATTAAAAAAGTTTTTATGGCTTCTTCCGGTATTGATGTAAATGGTATGGTGACAAATGCATCACCACTGGAGTATGAGATAAAAAAGGCAGCGATTGCGAAATGCAAAGAAGTATATCTACTAATTGATTCTTCAAAGTATGGGAAGAGTGGTATGCTCACTTATGCAAATGTATCTGATTTGAGTAAAGTTATCGTTGACAGTTATGTAGATACACAACTGCTTGATCTATGTGAGAAAAAGAAAGTAGAAGTCATGATAGCGCAAATAACGGACGAAATATAATACAATAAAGGTTGCATTCCTATTCAATATACAGAAAAGACTATATAAGCTCCTAGTTCAGTATAACACTTATACTTTTGAATTAAGGAGCTTTTATTAACTTTACTATAAAATACTATTAATTCGTTGTTATATGCTAATAATACGCACTAAAAAATTTGATTTTAATTGACTAATGATGATATATATGTTAACTTATTGTTAAATGATTAATAAGTTATAAATAAGTTCCTGCGAAAGGAGCTAATATGTTCCTCAAAAAGGAAGAAAGGTGAGTGTATATGTGTCTCTAGTAAATATGAAATCGCTTTTGATAAATGCAGAACAAGTGAATTATGGTATTGGTGCTTTTAGTGTTGCTAATATGGAAATGGTTATGGGAGTTATACGAGCTGCGGAAGAAAAGGCTTCCCCTGTAATTTTGCAAATTGCTCAAGTAAGGCTTCCCTATTCGCCATTACACCTCATTGGACCCATGATGATTGCTGCAGCAAAGAATTCTTCGGTTCCAATAGCAGTACATTTTGACCATGGACTTGACCTTACTGCTATTAGAGCTGCACTGGAACTGGGATTTACTTCAGTTATGATTGATGCCTCACATTTACCAATCGAGCAGAATATAGAAATGGTAGTGAAAGTTAAGGCTATGGCGGATGATTATGGCGCATCAGTGGAAGCGGAAGTCGGTCAACTTGGCGGGAGTGAAGACGGTACCACAGATAACGGAATGTTTTACTCAAACCCACAAGAGGTAAAGCTACTATATGAGAGTACCAAAGTAGATGCAATTGCTTTATCAATAGGAAATGCCCATGGCTTATATACAAAAGAACCAAAGCTTAATTTTAATATATTATCAGAAACGAAGAAATTGGTTCCAGTCCCGCTGGTATTACATGGGGGTTCCGGTATAAGTGCGGAGGATTTTCGAAAGAGTATTGAATTAGGCATCCGCAAAATCAATATTGCAACAGCTAGTTTCCTGGCAGTGGAAGAAGAAGCTCGTCACTATTGTAGTGAGGAAAAACGAGATTACTTTAAGCTTAGTTCTAGAATGGTAGATGGAATGTATAAAAATGTTACAAATCATATCAATATTTTTAATAGTAATGGAAAAGCGTGGAGGTAATGTGATGGGTGTTATCGAATTTCCAAAAGACAGATTATTAGACATTATACCGATTGGAAGAATTGCAATTGATTTTAATCCGGTTGATTACTTCAAACCTCTTTCGGAAAGTACCACCTTTAAGAAGTATCTTGGAGGTTCCCCAGCCAATATTGCGGTTGGAATGGCAAGACTTGGAAGGAAAGTGGGATTTATTGCAAAGGTTTCTGATGACCAGTTTGGTGATTTTGTAGTAAATTACTTTCGTAAAGAAGGAATTGACACAGAACATATTAGCAGGTGCAAGAACGGGGAAAAGTTAGGACTTACCTTTACGGAGATACTGAGTGAAACACAAAGCAGTATTTTGATGTATCGGAATGAGGTTGCAGATTTACAGCTGGAGGTAGCTGACATTGAGGAGGAATACATAAAGAATTCGAAAGCTATTTTAATATCGGGAACAGCTTTGGCTATGAGTCCGAGTAGAGAAGCAGCATTAAAAGCAATGTCACTTGCGAAAAAGCATAATACCATAATCGTATTCGATATTGATTACCGACCGTATAACTGGAAGAATGCAGATGAAATTGCAATTTACTATTCTCTGGTTGCAAGGAGTAGTGATATTATTCTTGGTTCGCGAGAAGAGTTTGATTTGACGCAAAAGCTTATAGCTCCTGATTGTACGGATGCTCAAACAGCAGCTTTTTGGCATAAAGAAGGTGCTAAGATTGTTGTTATAAAGCATGGTAAGAAGGGATCAACTGCTTACTTGAAGGATGGTAGTAATTATGGAATTAAACCGTTTCCGGTTAAGCTGCTAAAATCCTTTGGTGGGGGGGATGGATATGCTTCGGCCTTCCTCTATGGACTGTTTGAGGGATGGGATATCATTGACTGCTTAGAATTTGGTAGTGCCTCAGCAGCACTATTGGTAGCTAGCCATGCCTGCTCGGAGGATATGCCCTCGGTAGAAATGGTGAAAAGTTTTATTATAGACAGTAAATTAAAGTATGGGGATATGATAGCTAGAGTGTAGTCTTGTATAGACAGGCAAGAAAATTATCTGTCAGAAGAATGCTCGCCAATATTTATGGGAGGTGTAATTGTGCTGGATTATTTGAAGTTTGATTCGAAAGGGGAAAAAATTGTATCCCGCATGAATGGAATCAATAAGGAAATGCTGATGGATATCACAATCTATCGAATGAACAAGGGTAACGTGTTGGAATTTGAAGAAAAAGAGAAGGAAACGGCTATTTTATTATTAGAAGGTATGGTGGAATACCAATGGTTATCAAGTACCGAAGTGGCAGAACGATCGGAGGTTTTTAAGCAACCGCCATATTGCTTGCATGTTTGCAAGGACACAAAAATAAAGATAACAGCCTTACATAACAGTGAAATATTAGTGCAGTCTACAACGAATGGTACTACCTTTTCTCCTCATTACTATAAACCAGAGGATTGTAAAATTGAATTAATGGGAGAAACTCAGTGGGAAGGCACGGCGAAGAGAGAAGTGCTTACGGTGTTTGATTATAAAAATGCTCCTTATTCCAATATGGTAATGGGTGAGGTAATAACGAAGGCGGGTAGATGGTCCAGCTATATTCCTCACAGCCATGAACAACCAGAAGTTTATTATTATAAATTTGACCGACCACAGGGTTTTGGAGCTGCATTTATAGGAGAGAACGTGTATAAGGTGGCAGACGGATGTGCAACTTCCATTCCGGGTGGATTAACACACCCGCAAGCATCTGCACCGGGATATAACATGTATTATTGTTGGATGATTCGTCATCTTTATAATAATCCTTGGACAACACGTGACAATGATCCGTTACACGAATGGTTATTATCGGAATAATATGAAGGAGGAGCTACGATGGTTAAATTAACAATGACAGTAGGCCAGGCGTTGGTTAAATTCCTGGATAATCAGTATATTAGCTTGGATGGTAAGGAGGAAAAGTTTGTCGAAGGCATTTTTACCATCTTTGGTCATGGGATTGTATGTGGATTAGGCCAAGCTCTGGATGAAAATCCGCAGGGCTTAAAGGTGTACCAAGGTCGAAATGAGCAGGGAATGGCTCACGCCGCTGCTGGCTTTGCAAAACAAAGCAATCGCAGAAGAATTATCGCCTGCGCATCCTCCATTGGTCCGGGAGCAGCGAATATGATTACTGCAGTTGCAGATGCAACAGCGAATAATGTACCTTTATTAGTGTTCACAGGAGATACCTTCTCTACCAGACAACCAGATCCGGTATTACAACAAATCGAACAGTTCCATGATGCCACGATAACAACCAGTGATGCATTTCGACCGGTATCAAGGTATTGGGACCGTGTTAATCGTCCGGAACAATTAATGAGCGCTTTGCTGAATGCCATGCGTGCTCTAACGGATCCGGAGAAAACAGGTGGTGTATGTATTACCTTACCGCAAGATGTACAGGGAGAAACAATTGCATTTCCGGATTATTTTTTCAAGAAACGAGTTCATAGGATCGCTAGAATATCACCGGATGAATATGAGATTAAGGAAGCTGTTGATTTAATTCAAAAAAAGAAAAAACCGATGGTAATCCTCGGCGGCGGAGTACGATATTCAGAAGCAGGGGAACAATTAGTTCAGCTATGTGAAAAATATAATATACCCTTTGCTGAGACACAATCAGGTAAGAGTGTGATTTCTTCCTCCCATCCCTTAAATCTTGGGGGAGTAGGAGTAACCGGTAATTATGCGGCTAATATGATTGCTTCTGGTGCAGATTTAATCATCGGTATTGGTACTAGACTAACGGATTTTACCACTGGATCTAAGGAATTATTCCGAAATCCGGAGGTCGAATTTGTGCTCCTTAATGTATCAAGATATCATGCTGAGAAATTAGATGCATTTCCAATTGTCGCAGATGCAAGAAAAGGCATCGAAGCAATTACATCATTACTAGATAAAACAGATTATAAAACCACTTATACTACAGAAATTCTGGATGCAAAGCAAAGCTGGGAGAAGGAAATGGAACTTTTAACAGCACTGACCTATGATAGCAGCTACAGTTCTCTAGTGAAAGCCAAGGAAGCAGGAGTAGAAGAGGAATTTATTAAGGCTACCGGAGGTAGCATTACCCAGACGGCAGCGATTGGTGCTATTCGTGAACATATTGAAAAGGATGCAATTATTGTAGGTGCTTCCGGAAGTCTGCCGGGAGATTTGCAACGAATGTGGACCACGGAGGCGAAGGATTCCTATCATATGGAGTATGCGTATTCCTGCATGGGATATGAAATCGCTGCCACATTAGGGGCAAAGCTAGCCGAGCCTACCCGCGCTTGTTATGCAATGTTAGGGGATGGTTCCTTTATGATGCTTCATTCTGAGATAGCAACCGCACTTCAGGAAGACAAGAAGATTACGGTTTTACTTTTTGATAATTGTGGGTTTGGCTGTATTAATAATCTACAAATGGGAAAAGGCATTGGCAGTTTGGCGACAATGTTTCGCTATCGTAATGATAAATCGCACAAACAGGACGGCAATTTGATAGCGACTGATTACGCTATGATTGGGCAAGGCTACGGCATGACCACCTATTCAGCAAGAACGATGGATGAACTGATCACTGCCTTAGAGGAAGCTAAAAATATCGATAACTCAGTACTAATTGATATTAAGGTTTTACCAAAATCAATGACGGATGGTTATGGTTCTTGGTGGCATGTTGGAATCGGTGACAGTGACACGAATAAAAATATTAAGTCCGCTTATGAAGAGAAAGAGCAACATTTAAAAAATGCAAGAATGTATTAATGATAAAGCTATATTAATAAGGATTACACTATTTTAAAAGGATCAAGATAAATAAATAAGGATCAATCTATATTAATAAGGATCAAGCTAAATTAATAAGGATCAAGCTACATAAATAAGGATCAAGCTACATTAATATGGATTTAGCTATAGTAATAAAGAATAAGGAATAAAGCTGTTTTTTTATTTTATAAGGAATTAGCAATGAATTGACCATATTCATAATAATGGAGGGACAAAAATATGTTGTGTAAAGATAATATTAAGCTTGGAATTGCACCCATTGGATGGACGAATGATGATATGCCCGCATTAGGAGGCGACAATACCTTTGAACAGTGCATCAGTGAGATGGCGCTTGCAGGCTTTACCGGATGTGAAGTTGGTAATAAATATCCCAAGGATACCGCCGTTCTGAAGGAGGCTTTGGATCTTAGGGGAATGAGAATAGCTAGTAAATGGTTTTCTTCTTTTTTAGTTACAAAACCTTACGAAGAGACGGAGCAGGAATTTATCAAAGAATTGGATTATCTTGAAGCCCTTGGAGCAAACCGCATAAATATTTCAGAGCAGAGCTATTCTGTGCAGGGGAAGGAAGAACTATCAATCTTTGATAATAAAGTATATTTCACGGATGCAGAATGGAATAGATTATGTGAAGGATTGAATAAGCTTGGTAAAGTTGCAGTAAATCGTGGTTTCAAACTATGTTTTCATCATCATATGGGTACCGGTGTTCAGACAATCGCAGAAACAGAACGTTTAATGGAGAATACGGATAAAAATCTTGTATTTTTATGCTATGATACAGGACATTTTACCTTCTCGGGAGAAAACCCGCTTTACATATTAAAGAAGTATCCGGATAGAATTGGTCATGTACATCTAAAAGATGTTCGAGAAGATGTTTTGAATAAGGCAACACAGGGTAAATGGTCCTTTTTAAAATCAGTACGCGAAGGAACCTTTACCGTTCCGGGAGATGGCTGTGTCGATTTTACATCCGTATTTGCAGAATTAGAGAAATGTGGTTATGAAGGATGGCTGCTCATAGAGGCAGAACAAGATCCAGCGAAGGCAAATCCATTTCAATATGCGAAGATGGCACGCAATTATATAAGCAAAATGATTGAGTTATAATTTAAAAATCTAAAATGTTATTTGTAATGAAAATAGAAATTAAATGCTAATGAAAATAGATAGTTAAATATAGTTACTTTTAGGGATAAGAATAAACAACGAAAGGCATGGAATCAATATGGAAAAATTAAAATATTTTGCTGGTGGCCAGTATCTGGAATCAAAAACGAACAACTATACTGAAGTATACAATCCAAGCACAGGAGAAGTTACAGCAATGGTACCCTGCTGTACTGCCGAAGAAGTAGAAGGAATAATAAAAATTGCAAAGAATGCATATAAGAGTTGGTCAAAAGTTCCCATTGTAAAGCGTGTACAGGTTTTATATAAATTACGTCAATTAATTGAAGAGCATATGGCTGAATTGACTTATTTAGTGGCACAAGAGCACGGAAAAGTATGGGAAGAAGCTATGGGAGACGTATTAAAAGCCAAGGAAGGAACGGAGCTCGCTTGCTCTGCACCTAGTCTCATCCTAGGGGACGCAATGATGGATACTTCAACAGGCTTTGACACCTCATTATATCGGGAATCCATCGGTGTATTTGCAGGGATCGTACCGTTTAACTTCCCGGCGATGATCCCAATGGGATGGATGGCACCGATGTGTATTGCTGCAGGTAATACAATAATTTTAAAGGTATCCAGTTCAACACCCAGAACAGCATTACGATTTGCAGAGCTATACAAAGAAGCTGGTCTACCGGATGGTGTGCTAAATATCATAACCTGTAGCAGAAGAGAAGCGGAACTATTCCTAACACATCCGGATATTAATGGAATTTCTTTTGTAGGCACGACTGCAGTTGGAAAACACATCTATTCGATTGCTGCAGAACATGGTAAGCGAGTGCAAGCTCTATGTGAAGCGAAAAACCATGCATTAGTGCTGAGTGATGCGCCTATCGATCGAAGTGCAGCAGGAATTATTAATTCAGCCTTTGGTTGTGCCGGAGAACGTTGCATGGCATTACCTGTAGTTGTTGTTGAAGAGTCAATTGCCGATGCGCTAGTTGCAAAATTAGTTGAATTATCAACGCAATTAAAGATAGGACCAGCATATGACAAGTCCTCTGATTTAGGACCGGTAATTAATCTGCAGCATAAGGACAATATCCTGAACTGGATTCAAAAGGGAATAGACGAGGGTGCGAAACTTGTACTCGATGGAAGAAGCATTAAGGTCGACAATTATGAAAACGGCTTCTATCTGGCGCCTTCCATCTTTGACTATGTCACCGAGGATATGTCGATTGGTACCTCTGAAATATTTGGTCCAGTGCTATGCATCAAGCGAGTTAAGAATTTTGAAGAAGGCTTAGCGATTATGAATAATAATCCGTTTGCCAATGGTTCTGTAATATTTACGCAAAATGGCTATTACGCAAGAGAATTTGCTACCAGAACTCATGGTGGTATGGTAGGAGTTAATGTGGGAATTCCGGTACCGATTGGTGTATTTCCGTTTTCCGGTCATAAGAATTCATTTTTCGGAGATTTACATTGCCTGGGTAAGGACGGTATTCGCTTTTTTACAGAATGTAAATGTGTAACTACCCGTTGGTTCAATGAAGATGAGATGAAGAATACAAAAGTTTCGACTTGGGACGGTACGATTTAACCTTAGTTAGGGAAGGAGAAGTATGAGCTTGTACTAACAGAAATCATACAAGATAAATTAGAATGAACTTGGGGATGAAAATTACAAAATACATAAGAAACGATAAGAGAACAGAGAAGAGAACAGAGAATATTGTACAGGATAAACCAAATAGTATAAGAAATGAGAAGATAAATAAATATATGACAAAGTATGTTTTGAAAGGTTTAACCAGCATTCGGTCAAAATTAATTATGGCATTTCTAGTACCGGTTATTTTAATCATTGTTCTGGGTACGTTATCCTATTCAAAAGCCTCGGATGGCCTCATTGGAAGCTATGAAAATTCTACTCTTTCAAATATGTCAAATATGACGAAGTATCTTAACTTTGGATTTGATATTATCTCTTCCAAGGCAGCGCTGCTTAATTCTGATAAGATATTGCAAAGCTATTATTCCGGTCAATATAAGAAGGACAATATGGAAGAGATAAGCAGATTTCGAGAAATACAAGCCTCGATCACTACAAATATATTGTCAGAAGATTATGTTGCTAATATTTATCTACTTGCCAATTATGGAACCGGTATTTCCGGAAATGGAACACTGAGTGCCAGGCTGGTATATGATGATTTTGTTGCTGGTGAAGAAGGTGCAATCTTTGCCGAAAGTAATGGGAAAGACATATGGGTAGGGAGACATCCATATCTGGATTTACAATCGATGACTTCTGAAGATAAGTATGCGATTAGTTATATGAGATATTTAAATAGTGCATCGAATAAACCTATCGGTTGTATAGTACTTGATGTATCCTATAGCTATGTAAAGGATACACTGGCAGGAAGCGGTTTACCAGAGGGAAGTGTCATAGCATTTATTACGAGCGATGGCAGAGAAATTGTAAATGGAACCGTGCCAGAGAATTATAAGTTTACAGAGCAGGATTATTATGCGAAAGCTCTGAAAAATGTAGAGGGTAATGAAGGGTACGAGTATGTTGATTTTGACAATGGCGAATATTTATTTGCCTATTCAAAAATAAGTACGAGTGGTAGTCTCTTATGTGCTGTTATCCCGAAGGGAGTAATCGTAAAGCAGGCAGAAGAGGTTAGAAATATCACATTAATTGTTGTTATTTTAGCAAGTATCATTGCCATTGCACTCGGTACCTTTATGGCAACAGGTTTTAGTGGTACAATTCAAAGAATCAATAAGGTTCTGCAGAAAACAGAAACTGGGGATTTGACGATTGTAACTTCGATAAAAAGAAAAGATGAGTTTCAGATTCTTGGCAAGAGTATTAATGATATGATTGGTAGCATGATGAGACTGATTAAGAAGATGGCAGGAATAAGTAATACCGTGTCACAATCGGCTGCGAACGTATCAGAAAGCTCTAATATCTTAGTTACAGCAACACAAAACATCTCGGAGGCTGTTGGTGATATTGAGCAGGGGGTAACGCAACAAGCGGTAGATGCAGAGAGCTGCTTACATCAAATGGCAGATTTGGCAGAGCGAATTAATTCATTATATAGCAATACACATAGCATAGAACAAATTGCAAGTAATACAAAAGAAATTGTAAATAACGGAATCGGGATTGTTGATAATCTGGGTAGGAAGGTCAAGGACACAACGGAGATTACGCGCAATGTTATTGTAGCGATTGAGAACCTGGAAAAGGAATCCTCCTCGATTGTCGGCATTATTGGAACGATTAATGAGATATCTGCACAGACTAATTTGTTATCCTTGAATGCTTCCATTGAAGCAGCCAGAGCTGGTCAATACGGTCGTGGTTTTTCTGTGGTTGCAGATGAAATCCGAAAATTAGCGGAGCAATCCTTGAAAGCCTCCAATGAGATTGGTAAGATTATTCATAAAATCGAAGACCAAACAAAGAAGACTGTAGATACTGCAAAGTACGCCCAAAGCATCGTGCTATCTCAGGAAGAAGCATTAAATAGTACTGTTAATGTATTTACAGATATTAATAAGCATGTGGAAAATCTATCCGATAATCTGAATCAGATTGCATTTGGAGTTGAAGGGATTGAACATGCAAAGGATGATACCTTGGGTGCCATTGAGAGCATATCAGCAACAGCACAGGAAACTGCAGCGGCAGCAGAACAGCTTAGTGTCACAGCGGAAAAGCAATTAGAAGAAGTGAACAAGTTAAATAATGTAGTACAACAGTTAAGCAATGATGCTATCATATTAGAAGAAACAGTTCGTGTATTTAAGGTCGATTAGCTGTAATAAACACATAAGCAAGGATACGAGAATGACATTTCAATCGAAATGTCATTCTCAGTTTATTCATATATTTATGGAAAGAGAAAGGGGAAGGAAAGAGTAATGTATAAATTTGACACACATGTTCATACAGCGGAGACGAGCCTTTGCGCACAAATTGGTGCCAGAGATGCTGTCAGGCTATATAAAGAGGCAGGATATGATGGAATTGTTATTACAGATCATTATTACCAGGAGCTATTCGACAATTTGGGGGAAACTACTTGGGAATATAAGATAAACCGTTATCTTCAAGGATATCGGAACGCAAGAGAAGAAGGTAATAAATTAGGATTGAAGGTATTACTGGGAATAGAACTTCGGTTTACAGAAAATCCAAGTGACTATTTGGTTTTTGGAATAACAAAGGAATTTTTAATTGAAAATCCGGAGCTATATAAATTAGGCATAAAAAACTTTAAAAGACTTATCGCGAAAGAAGATATTCTGATATTCCAAGCGCATCCCTATCGGATGGGGATGATAGTGGCAGATCCTCAGGACCTTCATGGAGTTGAAGTGTATAATGGAAACCCGAGACATAATTCTAGGAATGATAAAGCCCATCAATTTGCCGTAGATAATGGATTATTGATGAGTTCTGGCTCTGATTTTCATCAGACCGAGGATTTGGCTAGGGGTGGAATCGTTTTCGTAAACGAGCTTCAGACATCTAGTGAATTAGTGCATGCTTTGAGGTGTAATTCCGTTAGTAAGCTCCTCAGTACGACTTAACGAACATCGGAAAGAGGATTAACTAAACATTGTCGAAACAGGAGTTCAACCTTGATTTTACCAAAGCACTATGGTAGACTTAAGAACAATTAATAAAATATGACATAATTTATATGATTGAAAATAGCCATGTAAGAGGATTCAATCGTTAGAAGCTAGTCATAACAGAACAAAAAGTGATAAAACGATACTTTATATAGTATACTTTCTAGAGGGTATACGGGGGCAGCCGACTTATAGTGAAGGGAGGTTTCCCCCTTTTATATTTAAATATGAATACATAGAGGCGATAGGATGTTTACTAGAAAAGATTTATTAAGGCTTATAGTTCCGTTAATTATTGAACAGATGCTGGCGGTGACAGTTGGGTTGGCTGACAGTATGATGGTAACAAGAGTGGGAGAGGCAGCAGTATCAGGCGTATCACTAGTGGATTCTTTGAACGTACTGCTTATTGGCTTATTCGGTGCGTTGGCAACTGGAGGTGCCGTTGTTTCAGCTCAATTTTTAGGCCACAAAGATGAGAAATCTGCCTGTATCGCCGGCGAACAACTGATTGCTACTATATTATCATTATCCTTTGTTTTATTGGCGATTGCATTTATATTTGGTAATTCTGCTTTGAATTTACTCTTTGGAGAAGTAAGTGAGGATGTTATGGCAAATGCCAGAATCTATCTTTTTTATTCTGCAATGTCATATCCTTTTATTGCAATTTATAACGCATGTGCAGCATTATTTCGGTCCATGGGTAATTCCAAGGTTTCTATGAAGGTAGCCTTTTTCATGAACGTAATTCATATAATCGTTAATGCTATCTTAATATTTGGATTTAACATGGGAGTTGCGGGAGCGGCAATTTCAACCTTGATATCCAGATCTTTTGCAGCTGTTGTATTGTTTATTCTTTTAAGGAATAAGAAACATCCCATTCATATAAAAGCAATCCGTAGCTTTCATATTAATATCGTAATGATAAAAAGAATACTTCAAATTGGCATCCCGAATGGTATGGAGAATAGTGTGTTCCAAGTTGGTAAGATATTGGTACAAGGCATAACGGCTAGCTTAGGTACCTCAGCAATTACTGCGAATGCGATTGCAGGTTCAATTGGTGGAATTAGTGTATTACCGGGTTCAGCAATGGGTTTAGCGTTGATCACAGTTGTCGGTCGCTGTGTTGGTGCCTTTGACTATGATGCTGTAAAATATTATACCTACAAGCTTATAAAGATATCAATGATGATTATGAGTGCTTTGAATGTTATTCTAATTTTCCTAATACCAATAATTTTAAAAATCTATGATGTCACGGATGAAACAGCTAAAATAGCAACTAATCTAATTATTTATCATTGTATACTTTCTTCAATTGTTTGGCCACTATCCTTTGCATTACCGAATGCATTACGTGCTGCAAACGATGTAAAATTCACTATGTGGGTTTCAATGATCTCTATGTGGCTGTGGAGAATTGGATTAAGTTATGTACTTGCTATTCTCCTTCATATGGGGGTATTGGGTGTCTGGGTTGCGATGACAATTGACTGGGTATTTCGGTCCATCTGTTTCCTGACCCGCTTCCACAAGGAGAAGTATCGAGGGATGTCTATGATGTAATATAATATAAACCCAGTATAGCAATCACAGATTAGTTTTCTGCGTGTCCTATATTGGGTTTTGCTTGTTCCTATTTATTATATATTTTTCTCCTGTATTAAGCGGTATAATTCAGTGTCTTCTTTTTCAATACGGTTTTTCAAGACTTTCATGATTTTTATGGTATCTTGCTGGAACAGTGGAATGTTCTCGTTTATTTTATTCTTTGTATTATAGCAATTCTTATATTTCGTATATACCTCTGCCAAACTACCCATCTCTTTTATATACAGATCAGTCAATTCCTTCATATGCACATCAGAACTTAATAACAATTCCGGGTATAAAAATTTATCTTCATGCAGTAGATGCATCTTTAGTTGACCAGCCAAGATACTGATATGGTAAGCCGCCGCAGCTGCGTCTATGTGAGCTACATCCTTCTCTACTTCGGATAATATGCTTTGTATTTCAATTGTAATCGTGCCATGTTGTTTATTCAAATTAGTTAAATTAATCATTTGTTCCTCCTTGTTTTTTCCCTCGAGTATACCGTAATTATAATCAAATAATCTTGCAAGTCTGTCGCCAAGGATACATTTTGAAAAAGGCTAAGTCAATACGATTTTAGAGAAACCTATTAACTTGGCTTTTTTATGAGTTTATTTTAACCCCATACTTCCATTGAATAAAATAGCGGACGTAGAGTCCTCGGAATGAGACAAAGCCCAGCGTTTATTGTAAATATATCATTTGCAGAAGAAAAAGATGAAGAAGATGAAGAAGAACGATCTTTAAAGAATATGTAACTCGTCTGCTTTGTATTAAAAGTCTACTTTCTTGTAATTTCTTTTAAAAACAAGTTGCATTTTTAACAAAGATGGAATATAATACAATCAAACAGTTGAACAATTACTCAACTGAACAACTGAGGGATATAATGATTATGATCATATTATCAGTCAATTGATTATGGTCAGTATAAGTACTTGCAAATAAGTAGTGATTTCCACAAGTAGAAAATGCCGAATGAAATCAAAGAAAGGGAGGTTATCGATGAATCAAGATAATAAATTTGCAATATGTGATTGTGAAGTTATTCATGCGGAAGTGGTAGAAAAAGTCAGTAAGCTTATTCCAGAGGATGAGAAGTTGTATGATCTGGCTGATTTTTTTAAGATGTTTGGTGATAGTACTCGTATCAAAATATTATGGGCACTTGACAATGAAGAAATGTGCGTATGTGATTTGGCAGTTCTTTTAAATATGACAAAGTCAGCGATTTCGCATCAATTAAAGACGTTACGACAAGTTAATCTGGTGAAATATCGAAGAGATGGAAAGGTCACATACTATTCACTATTGGATGAACATGTGAAGAGCATATTAGAGGTTGGACTAGAGCATATCGAGGAGGGTTAGGATGGGTATGGAGAATAAGGAATATATTTTAGATGGTCTATGCTGTGCAAACTGTGCAGCAAAAATTGAAAAAGAGGTCAGTAATCTATCAGGGGTAACAGAAGCCAGTATTAATATGATGAATAATAAACTAAGCATCGCACTACAAGATACAGGAGTCACAGATATTACGAAAAAGGTTAAAACGATTGTTGCCTCCCACGAACCCTCAGTAAAAGTCCTGGATTTAACGGAGAAGGAGGAGATGGATAAACAGCCTGCATCTAATAAGAAGCAGGAAGCGGAGGAAGAGATGAGAACGTACTTTCTACGTCTGGGAATAGCAGTCGCTTTGGCAATTATATTTTCGGTAGTTAATGTATCAAATGGTATGAAAACTGCTTTCTTTATTGTTGCATATATACTAGCTGGTTATGAAGTACTATCTGCTGCGATAAAAAACATTCGTAAAGGCGATATATTTGATGAAAATTTCCTTATGGGAATTGCATCCCTGGGTGCCTTTCTCATTGGTGAGAGAGTAGAAGCAATCGCTGTCCTAGTGTTTTACGGAGTAGGTGAACTACTACAGGAGAAAGCAGTTAATAAATCGAAGAAAGACATCGCAGGTTTAATGAATATCCGACCTGACTATGCCAATAAAATAACAGGTGATACCATAAGTGTTGTAGCACCGGAACAGATTGAAGTTGGCGATCTTATATTAGTAAAACCGGGTGAGAAAGTTCCACTTGATGGAATTGTTGTAAAAGGAACCAGCTTCATTGACTCGAGAGCACTTACCGGTGAAAGTGTACCGATAGAGGTAGAGGTTGAAGATACTGTGTTATCCGGAACTATCAATACGAGTGGTGTATTGGAAATTAAGGTAACAAAGCCCTTTGGAGAAGCGACGGTATCCAAAATATTAGAGTTAGTAGAAAATGCAAGCAGTAAAAAAGCAGAGAGTGAAAAATTCATCACCAAATTTGCTAGATATTATACTCCGATTGTAGTATTTGCTGCAGTTGCTGTTGCAGTAGTTCCACCATTGCTGGGATATGGTACCTTTACGAATTGGCTATATCGTGCATTAAGCTTTCTAATTATATCCTGCCCTTGTGCCCTCGTTATTTCCATTCCACTCAGCTTCTTTGGTGGTATTGGTGGTGCAGCGAAACAAGGCATTTTAATCAAAGGTGGCAATTATCTAGATGCCTTAAAAATGGTAGATACCATTGTATTTGATAAGACAGGAACCCTTACAAAGGGAGTTTTCAAAGTTACTAAGGTATGCCCGACAGAGGGAGTGGATATTGATCAGCTGATTTACAGCGCAGCGATTGCAGAAAATCATTCCACACATCCTATCGCGAAGTCAATCCTATCTTATTATAATAAAAATAATAATTCTAATGATATAGAGACCTTAAGCATTGAGACAGCGCAAATCACCGAGCTGGCGGGGCACGGAGTAGTTGCTGAGTGTGGAGAATATGTCATTTACGCAGGAAATGAAAAGCTGATGCGTAAATTTGATATTCTCACACCCCTTACCGAGGCCACCGGTAGTATTGTTCACGTAGCGAAGAATAACAAATACCTTGGTTATATTTTGATATCGGATGAGATTAAATCTGGAGTGAAAGAAACCATGATTGCCCTAAAGCAATTAGGAGTAAAACATACCGTTATGTTGACCGGGGATCATACAAATACAGCCAAAGAAATCGCTGAACTTTGTCAAGTGGATGAATATCAAGCTGAGCTATTACCACAAGATAAGGTTGCCTGGTTTGAGAAATACAAGAAGCAGGCGGCTGGTAAAGGCAAGATCGTATTTGTCGGAGACGGAATAAATGATGCTCCGGTACTTGCTGGTGCAGATATTGGTATTGCTATGGGCGGTATCGGTTCCGATGCAGCAATTGAAGCAGCGGATGTTGTTATCATGAATGATGAAATCAGTAAGATTGCAACAGCTATCAAGATTGCTCATAAAACAAAAAGTATCGTAACACAAAATATAATCTTTGCACTTGGAATTAAGGCCTTAATCATGGTTCTAGCCTTTCTTGATATCACCTCCATATGGTTTGCAATCTTTGCCGATGTTGGTGTAGCATTGATAGCACTTTTTAATGCAATGAGAGCCATGCGTATAAAATAAAAGATGGGAATGCCGGAGAACTCTTTCCGACATTCCCATTTTTCTTACTATATTGACACAAAAGTGCCAAAAATTACATTTAAAATTATAGGTAATTAAACTAATTAAATCCATTTTAATTGCCGATATATTCTATATGACTAGGTTTTTTGGGAGGGAATGTAATGAAAATAACAAAAAAAATTGGCTTTACTTTTGTGTTCAGCCTACTTTTAACAATTGTACTTTTAAATTTTAGTGGAGCTAGTGAGCAGGCATCAAGTGCTACACTACCGGATTATTATTTTGTATTTAATAGTACAATTAAAAATGCTGGATCTGAATATGTGTTAACGCGGCCAGAGGTTTTGCTTAATGTTACGGCGGTGGGTTGGGCTGATTCCTCCACTGTTAAATGGATTTCATCTGAACCAGGAGTTGTTACTCTAGAATCAGACCCCTCTACTCCCTCAAATTTTGTGAAATTAATTCGGAAAGGACCCGGTTATTCCACAATTACCGCTATTGTAACTTCGGGTACACTTTCTTATACCATTAACTGTTCTGTTAAAGTTGATCTTGAGTTTGACTATCAAAAAACCGGAATGGTTACTGCAACAACCACGAATGAGCAAATCTTGGTCATTGATACGATAAACGATGAAAAACCAATATTTTTAAAATATGTTGATTATAATCCGGATGGTTCCGTTGTTCCGGTATCAGGAGCTGCTATTGCAACTTCGGCAGTAATCTGGGAGAGTGATAAAGAAGGAGTGGCCACGGTTAATGCGGAGGGTAAGGTGAAAGCCGTCGGTGCTGGTAGTACTACGATTACGGCGACCAGTAATACGATGTCCACACAGGATAAACCGATGAAGATAACTATGAGAGTAGTAGTGAAGCCCAAATTTAGTTTAGATTATGGTTTACCCACCGGCCCTGTTAATTCTTCAGCGGACTATACAGCGCCCTCTGTCGCCAATGGAGTACCCTCTAATTTTGTAATTGAGTCCAATGCAACAAGAGCTGCTAATCTTAAGTGGGAAGTATATGACGTTAGTACGAAGAAAAAACTTCCGGCGGGAGATTCCAGCAAGATGTCATATTCCGTCAGTGAGATCAGTGGTGCAGTATCCTTTACCAAAGTAAAAGCAGGTACTTATGAGGTGTATGCATTTGCCAATGAAAGTTACACTAGGAGTACGAATGCTCCTTATGCATATATGAAAATAGTTGTTCCAATTAATATTGGAGATATTAACCTTGTAATGACAGTTGGGGATACCTATAGTATTTTAGAAAACTCTAATATACCTGCTGCAGGGATTTTTTCCTATACGTCAGATAATGCCAATATTGCAGCTATTGATACAAATACAAGCATCATTTCTGCCAAAAAAAAGGGTAATGTAACAATCCATTTATCCTACTTATCCCAATATGATCTTTTTGATACTACTGATCCGATTAACATTAATATTGATGTCACTGTAATAGATGGGATTTCACTTAGTGAAACCAGTGCTACTTTATTTACGAAAGGAACCTTATTGCTAAATGCCATCGTAACGGATCCCACGGAGCCGATTACTTGGTCCACTAGTGATGCCAGTATAGCATCGGTAGAAGGTGGTTTAGTAACTGGTGTAAAAGCAGGTGTTGCAACCATCACAGCAAAGCAGACGATTAACGGTATTGTGAAAAAAGCAACCTGTCAAATTACCGTACAGCAATCCGTTGCGACAATTGTAGTTGATCCGGAGGAAATAACCTTACCGATTGGTGGATATACTACCTTACATGCAACAATAACACCTAAAAATTTAAGTGGTGTAACACTAACCTGGAAATCATCAAATGAAAAGCTTGTAAAAATAGTCGAGTCAAGTGCTTTGACAACCACAATTCAGGGTGTTGCAGGTGGACATGCTGTAATATCTGCAATTAATCAAGATAATGTAGTTGTTGGTTATTGCCATGTTAATATACAACAATCAGTTACGAGTGTTGTATTATCAGAGTCAGATGTAATCGTAGATTTATCTATGAAACATTTACAAATTCGTGCCACCGTATATCCTGAAAATGCAATAAATAAGGCGGTGTCTTGGAGCTCTACCGATGAGACGAAGGCAAAGGTAGATGCAAATGGTTTAGTTACATTGTTAAAGCCAGGTTCGGTATCGATTATTGCAACCTCAGACGATAATGCGAAAGCAAGGGCGATCTGTAATATAACAATTCAGATACCTGTTGTTTCCTTAGCTCTAGATGAGAAAGAAAAGACAATGTATGTCGGACAGTCAGCAAGACTTTCCTATGTAATCCTTCCAAACAACGCCAGTACAAATGCAGTAACCTGGACATCAACGAATTCCAGCGTAGTCACAGTTGATGCTACCGGTAAGGTTACGGCCAAGAATGTTGGTACTTCAGTAATTATATTGAAATCGTTAGATGGTGGTTATTCTGTATACTGTACGATTACAGTAAAACGAGTTGCTACAGCCGTTAAATTTGATGAAACAGAATTAAACCTAAAAACAGGTGAATATTATTATATAAAGACAACCTTGACTCCAAAGGATAGTACCGATAATAATTTGGTATGGGAATCCAGTGAGACCAAGATCGCAGTTGTTGATGAAAACGGTAAAGTTACAGCAAAAGCTGCTGGTTCTGCTGTTATTATGGCTAGAACAGAAGCAGGAGGAATTGCATATTGTAAGGTGACCGTCACCGAGCCGGTAGATGGACTAATACTAAACTTCACAGAAAAAACTATTTTTGTTGGTGATGAATTTAAATTAAAGGTATCAGTGTCGCCAAGTGAAGCTACGCAACTAGGAGTTACTTGGAAAAGTTCTAATCCAAAGATTGCAACGATATCAGCGGAAGGCGAAATAACCGCTTTAGTGGGTGGAGTAACAGTAATTACTTGTACTACACTTGATGGAGGATATTCAAGCACCTGCGTAGTTACCGTAAGAGAGAGTGTCACTACAATTAAACTTGATTATGAAACCTACAATATAGGTATTAAGAAAACCGCTACATTAAAAGCTACAGTAATGACCGAAAACGCTACAAATCCAAAGGTTCATTGGAGTACAAGTAACGATAGAATTGCAACGGTAAATCAAAAAGGTAAAATCACAGGTATTGCAGTCGGGTATGCTACAATTACTGCAACTGCTATGGATGGCAGTGATGTAGAAGCAACCTGTGAGGTAAGGGTTGTTACTCCGGTTGACAGTATCACTCTGGACAAAGCATATCTGGCGATGTTAGTTGGGGATAGTAAGGAACTTAATGTATCAATTAGGCCGAATAATTCTACTTATCGAACAGCAAGATGGACCTCTAGTGATGAAAGTGTTGCAATCGTAGATGAGGATGGAGTAGTAACTGCATTAAAAGCGGGCAGTGCAACGATAGTTGCAGAAGCAAAAGATAATACAGGTAAGAAAGCGATTTGTTATGTTGCAGTTCGTGATCGTTTACCATCAACAGCAATTACATTAATGGATAAAAGACTGGTTATGGTACCTGGTGAAGATAAACTAGTTGAAGTACGTCTTAACCCTGCTGAGTCAACAGATTCTACAACCTGGAGTTCGGATAATGCTGCAATCGCCAGAGTTGATAAAAAGACAGGAAAGATTTACGCAAGATCAACAGGAACTGCGAATATAACGGTTATGACTGATTCTGGGAAAACTGCGAATATTGAAGTTATCGTAATTGGTTTA
This sequence comes from Herbinix sp., assembly GCA_029256105.1. GTDB lineage: Bacteria > Bacillota > Clostridia > Lachnospirales > Lachnospiraceae > Mobilitalea. The sequence goes on along the minus strand of JAQSYO010000012.1, from coordinate 8,619 downwards.
AATATGACGGAACTAGTCTTAGAACAGTACACAACATATCCATATCCGCTTCAGGTTGAAGGAGCGACTACAACAGTAAATTGGAGTATCGATAATCCGCAGGTTGCAGTTGTGACAAATGGAAATGTAAGTACAAGAGCAGTTGGGAAAGCGACGATCACAGCTACTGTAAATGGAAGGAAACTCACTTGTAAGTTAAAAGTAGTAAAAATAGATTAGTAGAATAAGAATTACTGCTGAGTCGAAAGGCATTATAACGAATATCTCGTTTCTTGCATTTTCTATCGGCAGTAATTTTTTTATTTTAAATTGATTAATGGGTTTTTACCTCACTAGTTTTGTTGCAATATGGGTATATTGAATAATAAAGATACTTATTTTTGTTAATTCCTACAAGGAATTAAAGTTAGGATTGATTCTACTTTTCCATTATGATACAATATATTCAGAACATATGTTTCTAATTCGAGAGATAGATTTATGAGATATGAAATATGAAATATGAAATATGAGATATGAGATATGAGATGTGAGATGTGAGATGTGAGATGTGAGATGTGAGATATGAAATATGAGCTTTGACTCATTTATGAGTTGTGTATTATAAGCTATAATTTAAGGTAAATTATATTGTTACGAAAAACTTTCCTATAGAAATGAGGGATATTATTTGTTAATCAGCCTACACGTTAAAAATTTCGCTATTATTAATGAAGTGGAAGTATATTTTAAGGATCATCTAAATATTATGACCGGTGAAACAGGTGCCGGAAAATCAATCATCATTGGTTCAGTAAATGCGGCACTTGGCGGGAAGATTAACAAGGATATCGTTCGAAGTGGTGCAGAATATGCATTGATTGAGCTTGTATTTGAAACAAAGGATGAAGTAATATTTGCTGCAATGAGAGAATTGGATGTACCGATTGAGGGCGAACAAATCATCATTTCAAGGAAGATTATGTCGGGTAGAAGTATATGTAAAATTAATGGTGAGAATGTTACTGCATCAGCACTAACTACGATTGCAGGATTATTAATTGATATTCATGGTCAACATGAGCATCAGTCTCTTTTACATAAAGCAAAGCATATGGAGATTGTAGATCGTTTTGCAAAGGATGAAATCGGGTCAATAAAGCAAGAACTAGAGCATTCTTATAAAGACTATGTAAAATTAAAACAGGAATATGATCAAGCGGGAATTGATGAGGAAAAGCGTTTACGAGAGATATCCTTTTTAGATTATGAAATAAATGAAATATTAAAAGCAGCTTTAATATCTGGTGAGGATGTTGAACTAGCAATACGGTATAAGAAATTATCAAATTCGAATACTATCTCTGAAGGGTTGCAGAATGCTTATCGTTTGACCGGATATGATTCCACTGCAGCAGGTGATGCAGTAGGAAGAGCGTTACGTCTACTAACGAAGATAGCAGAGTATGATGAGGCTATCAATGGGATTTTTAATCAAGTTTCAGATATTGACGAACTTTTGAATGATTTAAACAGAGATTTGTCACAATATATATCTGATATGGAAAGTCCGGAAGAGGAACTATTGGAGGTAACAAAACGTTTAGATACGATCAATCATTTAAAATCTAAATATGGTAATTCAATTGAACAGATTATCAATTATTGTCATGATTGCGAATTAAAATTAGATAAATATCGGGATTATGATGTATATATGGAAAAGCTAAATAAAGAGTTAACAGAAGCTGAGTCTAAATTAAATCTTTTGTCTCAACAGTTATCCGAAATTAGAAAAAGAAAAGCGAAGGAACTTACCGAAAAAATTAGTGAAGCACTGATTGCTTTAAACTTTTTAGATGTAAAGTTTGAGATGACATTTGAACAGACTGGTCATTATTCAGCCAATGGCTTTGATGATGGTGAATTTATTATTTCGACGAATCCCGGTGAAGCTTTGAAACCATTGTCAAGAGTTGCCTCTGGTGGTGAACTTTCCAGAATTATGCTAGGCATCAAATCAGTTTTAGCAGATAAGGATGAGATTGAAACTTTGATTTTTGATGAAATAGATGTGGGCATTAGTGGAAGAACAGCTCAAAAGGTATCGGAGCAGCTATCAATCATTGCGAAGCATCATCAAATAATCTGTATTACACATCTTGCACAAATAGCAGCGATGGCAGATTCACATTATATTATCGAAAAGCAAACAGATGGTATTTCTACCCAGACAATGATAATGGAATTAAATGAAGAAAATTCTATTAATGAGTTATCTCGAATTCTTGGAGGTGCTGAAATTACGGAGCGTGTGAGAGAAAGTGCAAAAGAAATGAAAGAATTAGCACTAGCTACTAAAAAATACAAGCTTTAAAAATTGAAAAATGCAGAATACTAAAAGTGAGGATATACAATACTATGTATATCCTTTTTTGATTGCTTAAAAGTGGAATAATGCCAAAGATTGCGCGATCATCAAAAAAGTTACGAATGACAATAATTTTGTTAAACAAAAGCTTTTAATAAATGTTTAAAACCAAAATTTCCATGAAATTTTGAAGAGCCATGTTTCTATGTATAGAATGAAAAACTAAATTTCTAGGAAAAAGGTATGAGGTGAAAGGATGAGGAGACGTAAAATATATAGAAGGGTTTTGATTTACCTTTTCATTGTAAATATTTTTGCAATCGGATTTTTTGCTATTTATAAAATAGAAAAAAGTATACCGGATGAAATTAAAATGTTAGTAGGTACTCAAGAAAGTTTCGATTTTAATATGCCATTTAAAGCAAATATTGAAACGGATGATCTTGGAGTTATCAGTGTTAATGATTTAAGAGTTCCTTCAAATCAAATCAATATTGATATGAACAGACCCTTTACATTGGAATCCTCACAGACCGGTAAATACAATGTTAGTTTAAAATTGTTCGGACTGTTTGATTTTAAGAACATCTCACTAGATGTTATTGAAACTGCAGAGTTAATTCCCTGTGGTTATCCCATTGGAATATATGTTGAGACGGATGGTATTTTAGTCTTAGGGAGCGGTAAAATTACAGGAGATGATGGCCTTAATCACGAACCCATCAATAATAAATTAAAATCAGGTGATTATATCTTGGCGATTAATGGTAAGGGGATGAATAAGAAAAAGGATTTAATTGATGAAATCCAAAAATGTAATGGGAAAGATGTAGCCTTATTAATACGTAGAAATAAAGAAGAATTCACAGTAAGGATATCTCCAGTCAAAACGACGAGTGGCAAATATATGATAGGAGCTTGGATTCGTGATAATACACAGGGCATTGGTACACTAACTTTTGTATCTACAGATGGACAGTTTGGAGCATTGGGACATGGAATAACTGATATTGATACTGGTTTACTTATGGATGTAAAAGATGGGTCAATCTATGCAGCTGAGATAATGTCCATCATTAAAGGAAAAGAAGGTGAACCAGGTGAATTAATCGGTATGATTAGACAAAGCGATAAATACAAAATCGGTAGTATTAAGGAAAACACGTATCAAGGTATTTTCGGAAGAGTTGGTAACGAATATGATGAAAATTTGACTGTGGAACCAATGAAAATAGGCCTAAAACAAGAAGTTGAGAAGGGTAAAGCTTTAATTCGCTGTACTATTGAAGATAAAGTAGAGGATTATGAAATAGAAATTGAAAGCGTGGATATGAGCAACAGTAATCATAGTAAAGGAATCGTAATTCGAATTACAGATAAAAGATTACTTGAATTAACAGGAGGAATTGTACAGGGAATGAGTGGTAGCCCAATTATACAAAATAATAAGATAATAGGTGCAGTTACGCATGTATTTATACAGGATTCAACGAAAGGTTACGGTACTTTCATAGAAAACATGGTAAATAATTTAGAATAAGGATATCTTTTGTTATAAAAAGAAGTCGACGAAATAATTTATAATACAAGTCGATTTATTCCAAAATTACAGCATATTAATTGTTTATATTTTCCAATAATACAAAATGTTGTGGTTACGTTTTTATCATCCATATTTTCCCTTATTTCGGTGTCGAATGGTGCGACAAGAAACGTTTGATAGTTTGAAATGTTATATATATAATTCATGTATGGCAAATATTTACAGATGCTTAGAAAGAAAAAAGTCACTTAAGATGTAGTTTTTATGGTTTTATTGTTGTTTAATGACTATTAATGTAAAATATTAATAATAAAAGTCATATTATGTTATCCATATTTTGTTTAATTTGCTATTGCGATAATTATTGACGCTCTATTGTGCAAGATGTATAATAATATCATAAAACAACATGAAACCAAAAGTGCTACACAATTGTTCACGATAAGTGAAATTTGAAATACGGACAACCCTAGGCATAGAATCAAAATGGGAATGGGGACAATAAGGAACTATTTTATGGAGAAGAACAAAAAAATGTAATGGAGGTTGAAAAGTAAATGAGTAAAATTAATGTAGCTATCGTTGATGACAATGAGAGGATGGTGAATCTACTCGAGGATATCTTAAAAGAGGATTCAGATATCGAGGTTGTTGGAAAATCGGAAAATGGACTTGATGCTTTAGACATGATCAAGGAGAAAAAACCGGATGTTGTACTTTTAGATTTAATTATGCCAAAGCTAGACGGGCTTGGTGTAATGGAAAAGGTAAGAAGAGACTCGGAATTCAAGAAAACTCCTTCTTTTATAGTAATCACAGCAATTGGACAAGAAGGGGTAACAGAAAATGCATTTGAACTAGGTGCAAATTATTACATTATGAAACCATTTGACAATAATATTATTTTGTCAAGAATTAAGCAGATAAAAGGTGACTATCACAATAAACTTATTGATAATCATAGAGTTAGCGCTTATGAAAATAAGAGTGCTTATATGGAAAGAAATTTAGAATCAGATGTTACAAATATCATTCATGAAATTGGTGTACCAGCACATATTAAAGGCTACCAGTACTTACGTGACGCAATTATGATGTCAGTCAACGACGCGGAAATGTTAAATTCCATTACAAAACTATTATATCCTTCCATCGCAAAACGTCATAAGACAACACCAAGCAGAGTCGAAAGAGCGATTCGTCATGCTATTGAGGTTGCATGGAGCAGAGGTAAGATGGATACGATTGATGAATTATTTGGTTATACGGTTAGCAATGGGAAGGGCAAACCGACAAATTCAGAATTTGTAGCATTAATTGCTGATAAAATCCGTTTGGAATATAAATTAAGAATGTAATAGGCAATAATATATTAATAATAAGTTAAATTGGGGATAAAAAGAGTGGACATGCATTAATAAATGCTGCCTACTCTTTTTTTATTTGAATGTACTATCCAATATATGACTTCAAGTTAATACATAATTTTTTAACTGGCTAGAGATAATAATTTCTGTATGACAAATAAAAAGGAGGAAATTATCATGACAAATCTAAGTGAAGTTGAATTACAAAACGTAAGACATTTATTACAATTTGGTGAAGCGGATGTCGAGAAATATCGTAATTATGCTCAAAATGCTCAGGATCAAAATGTAAAACAATTTTTTGAAAAATCAGCACAATCTTGTGAAAAAAACAGACAAACAATCTTACAGTTTTTACAATAGGAGGTACACGAACTATGATGCAAGAAAAAGCAATGGTTTCAGATGCGTTGAATACACTAAATTCAGGTTTAAAAACTTATACTGATATGATATCTCAGACAGAAAATCAAAATTTAAGATCAACTTTGCAACAAATGAGAAATGAAGCTGAAACATCTCAATATGAGCTATATACAATTGCGAAAAACAAAAATTATTATCAACCGTCCGGACAAGCATCTCAAAATGAGATTAATACCCTAAAATCTGTTTTTTCAGGAAGTTCAGGATGGTCAGGAAGCGCGGGTATGGGTGCTAGTGCTGCAGGCTCGGAAAATATGGGCTTGTCAAAAGGTACTGGAGCAGGTATGTCAGGTGGCTCCGGGAGCTCAGGAATGTCAAGCAGCTCAGGGGGTCTTCAGTAATGGCAAGTAATTCAAGGCCCTCAGGAATGACAAATGATTCGGACAAATCAGTTAATTCAATTAAATCATGGAATTCAGGAAAGACTGGTGGCCCTGGAGGTTCTGGATTATCGGGAGATTCAAATGGGTCTATTGGAGCTGATGATTCCTATAATGAATCTGGTCTAACCGCAAGTCAAGAAAGTTTAGGTTTGACAGGTAGTTCAGGACTTTCAGCCAATACAGGAATGTTTGGAGATAAGGGCATGTCTGGAATAGATGATGCATTTGTAAATGCTGGTAGCATGGGAATGATTGGTGGTGCTGGCTATAAAGGTGATTTTGGAAGCCCTGGAGGTTCTGGGAGTCCAGGTAATTTAAATGGTATTGATATGTCAGGTAATGCTGGAGGCTCAGGTAGTTCCGGAAAAACATTGAATAAAGTAAGTTCAAATAATTCAAGTAGTTCAGGTAAGACAAATTAAGTATTTATTAGAAATCAATCCCTGATGACATATATTGTCATTGGGAATACATACCTCCCTAATTGAAACTTTACACAGACTTTACAAATTATACGTAGATTATACAATAAATAATGTGTTAGAATAAAAATGTATGTTATAAAAACACATATAACGATATTTTAACAGGGAGGATTTATGAGTATTCTTACGATTTTAAAATTAGTTTTTGCTTTTGCCGGCGGATTGGGTATGTTTTTATATGGTATGAATCTGATGGGGGATGGACTCCAAAAAGCGGCTGGTAGCAAAATGAAACGTTTGCTGGGGTATTTGACAAATAATCGATTTGTTGCAGTCATTGTAGGTACGGTAGTAACAGGTATTATTCAAAGCTCTTCAGCAACTACGGTTATGGTAGTTGGGTTCGTAAATGCAGGTATAATGAATTTAGGACAAGCGGTTGGTGTAATTATGGGTGCCAATATTGGTACTACAGTTACAGCTTGGCTCGTATCTATGAATGAATGGAGTTCTGTTTTTAAACCCGACTTTTTTGCACCAGCATTGATTGCGGTAGGTGCATTTACTGTATTAATAACTAAAAATCAAAAAAAGAAGGATATAGCAGAAATAATAATAGGCTTTGGTATATTATTTGTTGGACTCAAATTTATGTCCGATGTTATTAAACCCTATAGTGATGCACCAATATTCGTCAATGCCTTTCGTGTTCTTGGGACAAATCCATTTCTGGGTGTAATAGCGGGTGCAATTGTTACTGCAATAATCCAAAGTTCATCAGCTTCGGTCGGAATTCTTCAGACCTTAGCAATGACAGGTGTAGTAAATTGGAACTCTGCAATATTTATAACATTAGGACAAAACATTGGAACATGTATTACTGCTATTTTATCCTCAATTGGAGCAAATAAAACAGCAAAACGTGCGGCTTTTATACATTTATCCTTTAATGTTATAGGTACAGTAGTTTTTGGTACGGCAATGTTTATTATTTTCAAAGTTAATCAAGAATTTGCAGCTTCTAAAATTAATAGTATACAGATTTCCATATTCCATACCTTATTTAATGTAGGTAATACAATTTTACTTTTCCCGTTTGCTAATTATTTAGTTAAATTATCTGGTTTATTTATTGATGATTCAAAAATCGAGACGGTTGATGATGATGAAATTCATGTGACACTTCGACATTTGGATGAACGAATACTCGAAACCCCGTCCTTTGCTGTAGAAAACTCAGTAAAAGAAGTAGTTCATATGGGACAAATTACTTTAGATAATGCAAGAGAAGCAGTTGAAGCCCTTCTTAAGAATAATAAGGAAAAAGCAGAGAAGGTGTTGGAAATTGAGAAAATTATTGATGCCCACCAAAGAATAATAACTGAGTATTTGGTTAAAATAAATAATCTTTCATTGACAGAAAAACAACACTTGGTAGTAAACAATCTATTTTACACCATTACGAATATAGAAAGAGTTGGAGACCATGCAGAAAACCTTGCAGATCTTGCTTTGGAAAAAATTAAAAATAATGTTTATTTGACTGAGGAAGCTTATAATGAATTAAGTGAGATGTGTACCGCAGCTGTTGATTCTTTTGATTATGCAATCAGAGCAAGAGAAACAGAGAATATTGATTTTATCAGAGAAGTTGAACGGCTAGAGGAACAGGTTGACAATATGAAAGACAAATTAAGACAACGGCATATAGATCGATTGTCACAAGGCTTATGTACACCAGAAAACGGAGTTGTATTTATAGATGCAATAATAAATCTTGAAAGAATATCAGATCATTCCTTGAATATTGTAAACTACGTAGAAAGTGAATTACAATAAAAATGATACTTTAATAATGCACAAAAAAACATAATTTTTCATATGAAATATAAACTTTTTCATAATATTAAAGAAATAGTGAAATAAGCTCTTGATATTTTATCTTAAATTAGGTAAAATAAATCTGGATTGAGAAAATTTTGTCAATGTAACCAAGTAAATATTTGGATTAATTGCTGTCACTAGACAGTATATTATAAATTTAAACAATTAGGAGGAATATTATCATGGCAGTAAAAGTAGCAATTAATGGTTTTGGACGTATCGGCCGTCTTGCATTCAGACA
>JAQSYO010000081.1 GCA_029256105.1 Herbinix sp. | reverse complement strand
TTATTCCATCTAAAGAACGTAACAAATCCCCAAATCTTATTGTTCCATCTATCAATAAATCTCTTATTATTAGAAATGTCCATTTACTACCTATGATATTGATTGCTGCTTCAATAGGACATTTTTCATTCGGATTTCCACGTTCAAGTTTGATTTCTGACATAAATAAAACTCCTTTCAGCTATTGATTTATCACAATACTTACTTTTTTGTAATTATATGAAAAAAATATCACTACTTTTCAAAGTATAGTATAAATAATATAATGGGAATAAGCAAGGAAATTAAATAAAAAGGAGATTAAAATTATGAAAACTTTCAAAAATTATAATTTAAAAAATTTAAACTTAAAAAACAGAATTGTTATGCCACCAATGTGCATGTACTCTTCTGACGTGGCTGGTATAGCAAATGATTTTCATTACACTCATTATGTTACCAGAGCTATTGGTGCAGTAGGTCTTATAATAGTTGAATCTACAGGAGTGATTGAAAATGGAAGGACAACAGACAGTGATTTAGGGATTTGGGATGATAAGCATATAGATGGGCTTAAAAAAATTGTTGATGGTGTTAAAAAATATGGTTCTAAAATAGCAATTCAGTTAAATCATGGTGGAAGAAAATATACAGGAACAGCTAGCCAAGCGGTAGCTCCAAGTGCAATTAAATTTGATGAGAAAAGTACATTGCCTAAGGAATTAACGAAAGAGGATATGAAAAAAATTGTATTAAACTTTGAAGAAGCAGCTAAAAGAGCAGATAAAGCTGGATTTGATGCTATAGAAATACATGGAGCACATGGTTATTTGATTCATCAATTTCTATCACCTTTAACAAATTTACGTAAAGATGAATATGGTGGGAATATTAAGAATAGAACCAGATTTCTGAAAGAAATATTACAAGCTGTAACTAAGGTATGGCCAAAAGAAAAAGCAATTTTGCTTAGAGTATCAGCTTATGATTATAAAGATGGTGGAATAGCATTAAATGATATGGTTGAAATCATAAATGAAGTGAAAGATTATATTGATATAGTACACGTAAGTACTGGAGGCTTAATTCCAGTAGAAATAAATGCATATCCAGGATATCAAGTAAATTATTCTAGCATAATTAAAGAAAAATGTAACATTCCTACAATAGCTGTTGGATTAATTACAGATGTTAACATGGCAGAAGAAATAATATCGAATGATAGAGCAGATTTAGTTGCAGTTGGTAGGGAACTTTTAAGAAACCCATACTTTGTGTTAAATGAAGCAAAATTTAGAAACTTAAATTTTGCTTATCCAGAACAATATAAAGGTGCTTTCAAATAAAACTCTGAAGTTAAAGACTCTAAGCTCTTATAATAAGCAATTCATAGAAATAAGAAATCTTAGAGTTATGATTTAAAATAGATAAACAAGGGAGCAAGAGATGATTCATCTCTTGCTCCCTTGTTTATTTTAGTACCACGATATAAATTAGAAAGAAACTGACGATCTCTTTATACGTGTTATATGGGATGTCGATAGTTGGTAAAACGGATTGATTAATTATGAAGTTAGGGGAATTGGCATAGTGAGGTGGTGTTTGCTTACACTGTTCCAACTGCTTCTTTCCAGTCAACCAGAAGATTATAACGCTGCGTTTTAAAGCGCAAGACACAATAATTTGGGTCTTCCGGACCACTGAAATGATTAATCAAGCCTCCATACCACATTTCCTTTTTCACATCCGGGTCGGTCACTATATCTATTGTACCAACCAGTGTGATATTGTAATCGTTAGCATTAAAACAAACGCTGGCCTGGTTGCATTTGTTAATGCGGTTGGTTCTTGTCCCACCCAGTCCGGTACAGAAGGTAATCCTATTGATACCCTCTGCTTTTGAAGCAGTTATCGTAGACGCGGTTGGATAGCCATCCAGATCAATCAACGCTAACACACAATAGGTCTCCTCCCCGGTATTTTTCTCTACTATTTCTCCGGCTCTTGTAATGATTTCTTGATTCATATTATCCTCCTTGTTATGTCCATTCTGCATTTTGCTCCAAGCTTCCTTGCTCAGGGTTCACCAACCGACTAATTTGATAAATATAGTCTATCTTTAAACCCTCCTTATTTTGTTAATTTTATCATCAAGAACATGACAACAGTATGTCATGTCCGAAATATAAATTATTTCTATGTTTCATATAACATTCCATTTACAGACAACTACTCTGTTTTCCCTACTCCATCTGGATTTTATACACAGTTACTGATGCCTATGTTTGCTGGCCGTATTCCTATATGTTAACAGTTCTGCATGATCATAAGCCAGCCCTTGGCAATTCTCAATACGCTTAATGAGGATATTTTAAGTGGGTTAAATACCTGTTATTCATTGTAGAATCAGAACTAGCATCAACCGATAGGTTGATGCTAGTTCTATTTTTTAGAAAGTTAATCCCGATAAATTCGATAAATACTTTTCTCGCTATGAAAAGCCAAACGGTTATCGAATTCCTATTCTAAACCACAAGGAATTACTATACTACCTCACTGCAACTCCTCAAGATACTCTTCCAAACATAGCCCATTTTCGTATATTTCTTTCGCTGCATCCGTACCAACATATCGGTAATGCCATGGTTCATTTGAAACACCGGTTATATCCGTCTTGTCACCTGGATAACGGAGGATAAATCCATATTTATAACTGTTTTCTGCAAGCCATTTATATACCTTTTTGCTTACTGAATGAATGCCATCTCCATTGATGTCTACCGCAATACCAAGCTGATGCTCACTTGTCCCCGTAATGGCCACCCATGTTTCTGCTTCTTCCTTTGCATCGGCATCAGAGTAACCGCTTGCTTTGAGATCGGCGATTTTTTCTTCCATCAAACTTGTCTGCTTTTCGGCCGTTCTATATCCTGACGCAACGATAGGATAAATGTTATCCGCTCTCGCAGCGTCAAACATTTCCTGAAGCTCAGAATAAATGCGTGAATCCACGGACTGCCCATTCGAAAGCTGTGTCAGTTCAACTTCATAGTCATCGGGAATCGAATTCCATCTATTGACTAAAATCAGCCTCCAGTCTGTTAGATTGGTATCTTCAACTAGATATCTTGTATTTTCAATGTGTGATGAGTTGTCATAGCGTTTCACATTGGAGATAGGTTGCTTAAAATCCTGAATAGAAAACCCAGTACCAATATTTTTGAAAACCTCATATGCTATGCCAATAAGTAAGGCAAACGTTATTATCATAAAAAATATTTTACGGATTCGTTTTAATTTTTTTTTACGTTTTCTTTGTATTATTCGTTCCCTTTGCTCAAAAGTATATTCCTTCATCCCACTGACTCCTCGTTTTTGGGGAACAAAAGAAATCCCCGCTTTTTATATTTATCATACCAAAGCGGGGATTAAATTATTTGAGTTTTCTTTTTCGATTTCCTTGAGATTACATGATGCAAATCATACATTTTTCTGAAGATCAAGAGGATGTTCCACTATAAGTGTAATAATTTCATCCGCACCCTCTGCGTTAACCGTACCGCCATGCAATTCTACAATCTCCTTAGCAATTTTTATTTATAAATAATTGCCGGATTCCATTGTGTTGTATCATATGCGCTGTTTAATCCCTGATCTACTCTAATTGATATTATATCTCCGCCTGTAACTGTGGTCATAAAGTTATGGTCCACTCCCACATTATCATTATATGCTATATTCAGCCAGCTTCCATTATTCGGCCATACCATGGTATTGTTTTTCC
>JAQSYO010000080.1 GCA_029256105.1 Herbinix sp. | reverse complement strand
ACAGGAAATTGCAGAACAGGTATGGGACTATTTTCAAAATTAAAACTAATATATAAAGAATAAGTGGGTTCGTATGCATTCCTCAATACTAGCTTACTCTATTATGATAATAGGCTCATTTTATGTTGAAGCATGAAAAGAGCGGGCTTGATATGCCCGCTCTACTTCTATTGAGAATTTTGATATGTTTTGATCAAGTTCTTCTATATTCTATTTCAAATAATCAGCACAGAGTATTTAATGCTGATACGAATTCATTGATACCTCTTTTTATTAACTAACCTGTAAACTAATGTCTTGCCATTTTCATTGATATTCTAATCATACGATAGATTATAATGCTAAACGAAAGAATAATCGCCATTAAAATGATTGAATCAAAGCTTAAATTAATATTAGAATGAAAGATAAACGCTATAACAAGAATAAGTTCAATCCAATACCCAAAGAAAGCAACCACGAAAATTAAGGTCCACATCATCTCCTTCAGAATATCAACTTTGCTATAATTCCCTAATTTATGAGACATTTCTTATCTTCCTCCATTTACTTTGAGAATAATTCTGCATTTTTTCACGATATCAGATTAATTATATATGATAAATTTGGAAATTGTCAAGATATGGATAACTATAATAGAAACTTTGGTGGGGCATCCGCAATATCCCTTGACGTCCCACCAAATGTAAAAATAGAGTATAAATTTATTTTATCATTATCGTCTTTATTTTAAACTACAGATTATTGTACCCTTACCTCTTGGAGTAATAAAGGTACTATTATCTTTAACCTGGAAGTCGCCATTTTCTACATGTGTAACATCCGTTACATTCACTAATTCAACCGTATAGTTCTTAGACGACTTAACGTCAACTTGAATACTCTTATCCTTCTTCGTAATCTCTGCATTTAATGCAAGCGTTGTATCTTTATCATAAACTACAGTTGTAGAAGGAATATTTTCAATCAATTCATATGCTCTTAATGTAACATTCTCCGCGTAATCGTAAACGGCATCTTCATTTTTTGCTCCGACTGCAATGATGCTGCCCTCTTTCACCATTAACGGAATGCTCTGATAACTATGCTTTTCTTTGTACCAACGGCCACCTGACTTTAACTCACTGGTAAAGAAGTCCGTCCATCTACCTTCCGGTAGATAATAATGCGCAATACCCTCATCATTAAAAATCGGTGCCACCAATAAAGAATCACCTAACATATACTGCTTATCCAGATATGCGCAGGTTGGATCCGATGTGTATTCCATTACCATGCTTCTCATAGAAGGAATACCTAGTTTTGCTGTTTCGTTTGCCTTTCGGAATAAATAAGGTTTTCTGGATACTTTCTCGCCATCCAAGCAGGGTGCGCTGCTGTTGAGGTCGCAAGGCATACCTTAAGCCTGTTCTCCTTTACCATATCCATAATTTTATCAAGTTCCCGAAAGTCATATTCCTCATCGTCTTTTTGTAAGGCAGACCAATTAAATACATTCAGTGTTACGATATCCACATGTGCCAATTTTAAGAGACGCATATCTTCCTGCCTTGTCGCTCCATCCCATTGTTCCGGGTTATAATCGCCACCATATGGCATCTTCCCTATTGTTAAGCTATTCACCATTATAAAAACCTCCTATGATTGAAACCTCTGCTATACTGTAATCACTTAGGTATTCTTTCTCATTTATCATTATAACTTACCCTATATGATTTTTTAATCCTAATTTTTTTATCTAAAATACTCGAAATATTATAGTTTTCTAGATGAATCATAAAGGGGAGTTGCTTTTGATTTGCAGCTCCCCTTTTGTTGTCCTCCAATGATACCATTTCACTCTTTTGTGTAACTTTATCAATTATCTTTTCCATTAATAGCAATGTAATTATGATCCGAATTCTTCAATTTATATATTTTTATAATTTTCTATTTTTCAATCTGTTTTTCATCTTCCACTATATCAATCTGTTCAAATATACGATTGATTTCTATATCATGAAGAATTCCTTTCGTAAGGTACTTCTTCATTGTTTTCTTATCCGCCCAGATAAACTTCTCGTGTTCTTCCGATAATACTACCTGGTCGCTAAAGCTGTGACACAGATAGTTTAATATAACTGTCTGACGGTTTTCTTTGGACTGAAATGTTGAAGCATAAAGAAGGCGTTCTATCTTAACGGTCAAGCCCACTTCCTCCGTGATTTCACGCTTTAGACCTGTTTCTAAATCCTCTCCGAATTCAAGCTTCCCGCCTGCAAATTCCCAGGAACCGCTACCTGACATATCACCATAGGAACGCTGGATAATCAGAGCTTTCCGGTTATATATAATAATTGCCTTTAATGCAACTACAATTTTATTTTCCATCCAACATCCCTCCTAAGTTTCTTTCGATTCCATAGTAATACATTCTTGTAGGATTATCAAGATTATATATTTATATTCGAGTCAAGAATTTGCATTTTATGATCAGTATTGGATTTATAGAATAATCATTAATCTAAAATAAGGCTACTTATGGATTTCTCCAAAGCAGCCTTTCCTAATATCCATCTCATATATGAAATCAGACTTATGGCCCCCGAACCATTATTTTTCTACAAACTTTACCTCATTCATTCCACTAATAATTATTTTATATCCTTCTTTCAGGTCTGCAGTTACTTTCTCTATTCCAAAGTTTCCTCCACCTAGTATTTCGTTCACTTCAGCCCATCCTGATTTATCATATATAAATAAATTTCCATTTCCATCAGAACTGGATATATCGTATCTTCCGGGAGGAAAATCCAAGCCAACGATCCATGTTCCAGTAGAAAGAGTGTCTGTATAAAGCACCGTCTCAGCAGGGGTAAAGGTAGCATTGCTAATCTCTGATATCTCAATAGTATCGCCATCTATTATATCAGTAGTAACGCTTTTGACACCAAGATCTCCTCCGCTTAAGATCTCATTCACATAGGATTCACCCTCTTCATTATTAATGAATAAGTTACCACTTCCATTTCCTGTAATTACATATCTACCTACAGAAATATCGGTTCCTACAACGAATTTACCAGTATTCAGTACTGTAAGTTCAGCAGTAGAGTTGTCTCTCGTTAGCGCTGCATCCTCTGAAATATCAGTAGCTTTATTCGCATCCAGCTCATCCTCATCCGATGTATCCACTGCATCCTCTGTGACCTCTGTTTCTTCTGTATTTGTGGTATCCTGCGTATCATCTGCTGCTTGTGTTACTGTAGCTCCCTCATTTTCATTTGAAGCCTCATCTTTTGGATCCTTTGCTGCACTATTGACCAACGCATATAATATTATTGCGATAATAACCCAAAACCACCATTTTTTATAAATCGGTTTCTTTATTTTCCCTGAATGTTATCTTTGCTCATAGATGTTCTCCTTATCTTAATAAGTGATTATAGTATTCCACACTTCAACTACATCTATAAAAATTAACAATAGTTATTTCAAATAAATTAGTGATAAGCCAATAATCATATGGTATAATTTTCATCATACCTAATTATTTAAAAAATTACAGAAAAGAGGACTAAATATGAGAAGAAAAGACCGTGAAGTTAGCAGCATTGAGGAAATAGTCGAAATAATTAAAAAATGTGATGTATGTAGAATTGCTATATTTGATGATGAATACCCCTACATTGTTCCCTTAAATTTTGGATTTACTTATGATGGTAACGTTATTGAATTTTATTTCCATGGAGCAAACGCAGGCAAGAAGCTATCCCTGATACAGAACAATCCAAAGGTTGGTTTCGAACTGGA
>JAQSYO010000079.1 GCA_029256105.1 Herbinix sp. | reverse complement strand
TTTATTTCATAATGAGAAGCACCCGGATGCATTTTTATGTGGGAATAATATTTTAGCATTTAGTGTTTTAAAAACATTAAAGAAGATAAATTTGAAGGTTCCGAATGAGATTGGGATGGTTACATTTGATAATTATCCAATCGCCGAATACACAGACCCACCTATTACGGTGGTGGATGTTGATACTTATGGATTAGGTATCCAGGTGGCTGAACAGTTAATTCATAAGATTCAAGGTAATGCTAAAGATTTTCATCATCTGTATATTCCTACGAAAATGATAATTCGGGAATCCTCTAAGAAAGGAGAAAGTAAAATAAATGATAAAAACGGTGGTTACTCATAAGAACACCCTGGATTATGTTTATGTCAAAGCAAGAAGCAAATTAGTGTTTCGATTAGAAACTGCGAAAGATAGTTTTAAAACCTGTAGATTAATCTATTGGGCAAGGACAGAGCAGGATATAAACAAGCGTAAAATCACCGAGATGGAATTACGATATCAGGATAATATGTTGGATTATTATTTCGCTGAGGTTGAATTTTCAAAGGTTGCAAGATACATCAAATACTTCTTTGAATTAATTACTGAGGATGGAGAAAGTTACTATTATACGGAATACGATATGACACATGAATATCCTAACGATGGATACTTTGAGTTTTTATATGCAAATCCGAATGATGTAATTAAAATCCCGGAATGGTCCATGGGACAGGTATACTATCAAATATTTCCGGAGCGCTTTCAGAACGGAGATAGCTCCAATGACCCTTCAAACTGCGATGCTTGGGGTACGAAACCTACTAGAGAGAACTTTATGGGAGGTGATTTAAGAGGAATAATTCAAGAACTGGATTATATAAAAAACTTAGGAGTAGATTGTATCTACCTGAATCCTATTTTTAAAGGAGATTTCAATCATAAGTATGCAACCACCGATTATTTCTGTGTGGATGAAAACTTCGGTACAAACGAGGAACTAAAAGAACTGGTAGAGAGATGTCATAATCTTGGAATAAAGATAATATTGGACGGAGTATTTAATCACAGCGGTACATCCTTTGGACCTTTTCGCGATGTTATGGAACATCAGGAAGCTTCGCAATATAAAAACTGGTTCCACATTACGAGCTTTCCGGTGGAAACATCGCATAGAAATTATGAATGCGTAGGTGCATATAAATGGATGCCTAAATTATATTCTTCTAATATTGAGGTATGTAATTATATTCTATCTGTTATGGAATACTGGATTGAATATGCAGGTATTGACGGTTGGAGGTTAGATGTAGCTGATGAGGTTGATGCCCATGTTTGGAGAATGGCAAAGGTTAATCTAAAACGGAAATACCCGGATATCCTCCTTTTGGGTGAGACCTGGGGCTTTGGACGAAGGATGATGCTTGGTGATCAGATGGACAGTGTTATGAATTATGTGTTTCGTGACGCAATGCTTGACTTTGTTGCATATGAGAAAATTAATCCGGAACAGTTCGATGATAGACTAAATCATATGCTGGCGGGTTATTATGAAGATAGTAATCATGCAATGTATAATTTGCTTGATTCCCATGATACCCCAAGATTTCTTTATTTATGCAGAGATAATAAGAATAAATTGAAGTTAGCGGTAGCACTTCAATTCTTACTTCCAGGAGCGCCTGCTATCTACTATGGAGATGAAGTTGGAATAACCGGAGATAATGATCCGGATTGCAGAAAAACTATGATATGGAACGAAGAAGCGCAGGATAAAGAGTTACTTACCTGGTACCAAACCTTATCAATTCTTCGGCATAAAGAACAAGTAATTCGATACGGAAGGTTTAGGTCGATACTGCAGGATAATGTACATAACCTTTACGGCTTTGAACGTACCGATGATAAAGAATGTATCAGAGTAATCGTTAATAATTCAAATAGCGCAAAGGCATTAACTATTTATACGAAAGAAGAGGAAAGAGTAAAAGATCTGTTCACTTTAGAAGTGCAGAAATCAACGAACTTTTCGGACTGCGAACATAGTATTTACATCATGCTAGAACCGTATTCCGTTAAGATAATAAAATTTGAGGAGGTAATAAATTATGAACAAAGCAAAAAAAATACTGGCAACCATACTATCAGCCGTTTTGTGCCTGGCAGCTCTCACAGCTTGTAGTAAATCACCAGTAGTATCTGAACCCAGCAAAAGCGGGGAAACAGCAACATCAACAGAGTCGGCTTCGGATGCATCCGAAACCAAAGAGATTACCATAAATTTTTGGCATCATTACAGTGCACAATCGGCTGAAAACGATACCCTGATGAATGTCCTTATTCCAAAGTTTGAAAGTGAAAATCCTGGAATAAAAGTTAATGCGGTATCCCATGAATGGGCAGATTTGCATGATAAAATTCTCATAAGTGCATCATCAAACACATTACCTGATGTGGCAAGATTAGATGCTGCATGGATTCCTGAATTTCAAGCATCAGGTATTTTAACTTCTCTGGACGAGACGATGCCCGATTTCAGTGATGTATCACAAAATCTTCTGGAAAGTGCCCTGAGTACCGCTAAAATCGGAGATCATTACTATGGTCTTGCTCTAAATACTAATACTAAAATCTTGTTTTATAATGTAAAAGCGTTTGAGGAAGCAGGTATTAATCCTCCAAAAACGATGGATGAATTTGTTGAGGTAGTAACAGCATTATCCGGAACGAATGAAAATGGCCAGCAGGTATGGGGATATGAGGAACCGGCATTATCGGGTTGGAACCTCTGTCCATTCATCTGGAGCTTTGGTGGTGAATTATTAAATCCAGAGCAGACGCAGGCAAGCGGATATATCAATAGTCCGAAGACAGTAGCAGCGATTGAAATGCTGGCATCTTTATATAAAAACAGTTCTATCACCGGTTGGAACAGTGGTGATATCCCGATGACGGATGGATTTGGAACAGGTCGCTACATGATGATACTGGAAGGACCTTGGAAGACTGCTGAATTAGCAGGTGCTTATCCCGATTTTGAATATGCAACAGTTGGCATACCGGCAGGGGATGGAGGTTCTGCTTCCGTACTTGGAGGAGAAGATATCTCTATGTTTAATACCTCCAATGACGACGCAACGAAAGAGGTTGCCTGGAAATTTACTAAATTTATGACCAGCGAATATGCACAGGTTGAAATGGCAAAATGCGGTCAAATTCCGGTAAATAAAACTGCCTTGGATAATGATACAGTGAAGAAAGCTGCTTTCGCACCTTTTATCGAAGCAATCAAAACTGCAAAATCCAGACCTACCGTTGCATGCTGGTCCGTAATTGATAGTGAATTGTCGGAAGCTGTTACCACCGTTATGCTTGGCGACAAAACGGCTCAGGAAGCTATGGATGAGCTTGCTCTCAAAGTAGATAAATTATTAGCAAATCAATAAAATATATAGGATAAAAGACATACCTAGCTACTATCTCTGCGTTAGCTTTGTATCCTTAAGTATGGTGCCAAAAGTACTTTGTGAGCAAACCGATATCATAGCTAGTATCGGTATCAACTCGTCAAATATATGCTATTGGTATTGCTCACAAGATACTTTCGACATCATAACCATACATCAGTATAACAAATTTAGTTCATTTTTTCAAGTCATAGTTGGCAACTTAAGGAGGCGAGTTATGAAACAAAAGTCTATCAAAAATAAATTTCAAATTGCAATACTTTGGTTGCTGATTTTTGGATTTTTTACAATATATCCAATCATAAAGTTGTTTATAATGAGCTTTTTTGACTGGGATTTTAGTTCTATTCTACAGCAAACATTTATTGGGTTGGGTAATTATAAAGAAGTTTTAAAGGATAGCTATTTCCAAACAGCATTTATTAATACGATCACCTATACACTTGTAACAGTCCCCACGCAGATGTTTCTTGGATTAATGGCTGCTCTTTTGATACATAATATCAGCCGTTTTAAAGTCGGCTTCCGAGTGCTGTATTATCTGCCTGTTATTACCTCTTGGGTTATTGCATCCTTGGTATTCAAATATATCTTTAATACGGAAGGCCTTTTAAATTACGCCTTGAAAGATGTCCTGCATTTGACAAGCCAAAACATACACTGGCTTGACACCCGCTGGGGTGGTTTGGGCGTTGCGATGGCTTTAGGATCGTGGAAGGGAATTGGCTGGAATATGGTAATCTTTCTGGCAGCACTTCAGACAGTACCGCTTGAATTGTATGAAGCCGCTTCGATTGATGGTGCCGGTTCCTTTCGGAAGTTTACCAGTGTTACCATACCATGTATTAAGGGTACTGTACTATTTGCTTTAGTTATGCTGACAATAGGTGGGTTTAATGTATACACTTCCATTAAGATGATTACCGGAGGTGCACCCAGTCATAAAACAGATACTATTTTGTCTTGGATGTATTACAAGGCCTTTAGCAGTGGTGATTTTGGATATTCGGCAGCATTATCCTTTGTTACAGCGTTTGTTTTAGCATTACTTGCCCTAATTCAGTTTCGATTGATGAAAAACAATAATAATTAACGGAAGGGGATGGAAGTATGAAAAAGAAAGCTTTGATACAATTATTGCTATATACCATCCTTATCATCTTTGCAATCGTATTTATGACGCCAATGATTTATTTGATTAGCACTTCTTTAAAGCCAAATGGAGCATTGTATGAATATCCACCTAAATTTTTTCCTACGTTGAAATCATTGACAATCGAAAATTATAGATACATCATTAACCAAGGAAAGTTTTATGTGAACTTTTTCAATAGTTCGGTTGTCTCTGTATTAACGGTGGGAATTGCTGCTGTGATTGCTTCAACCTTAGGCTTTTGCATTGGCCGCTTCCGGTTTTTTGGAAGGAATCTATTGTTTTCTTTTATCATGTTGACGATGATTATTCCCGGAATGACACTAATTGTTCCTCAATATGAGCTTGCGGTGAAAATGAATGTAATCAATAAATTACTCGGTTTGGTTCCCTTCTATGTGGCCTGGGTTATTCCTTATTCCACCTTTATGCTAAAGGGTTTTATAGAGAATATTCCTAAAGAATTTGATGAAGCAATTTACATGGATGGAGGTGGCATTTTCACGGTATTTGGCCGAATAATATTGCCATTGATAAAACCGGGAATTGCATCGATATCTATTTTTAATTTCTTAACTGCTTGGGAGGAGTTTCCTTGGGCGAATACTGTCATAAATGATAATCTGAAACGTACCCTTCCCATAGCGATCTCTGGTTTTTTTGGACAGCATCAGTTTACTCAATGGGGTTATGTATTTGCGCTTTCCACCTTGAGTTTGCTTCCAATCCTGATTGTATTCATTTCCTTTCAAAAATATTTTGTAACCGGAATAACTACGGGTGGAGTCAAGGGATAACAAAGGAACTCGATTAACTCTGAGACCTTTTGTTTTTGTGCAAAAAATTATAGTAAAATCCTATGAAAAATCAATTTCGATAAAATTGACCTTTATATATGAAAATTAAGGGAATAAAAAATGAAGCAGTATTTAAAAATAGAGGAATGGAATATTGTAGAGGAAAGCTTTTGCATCGATAATAATGAAATAACTTCATTTAAATCCATTGATCCCTCTTAATTGGAAGTCTTTTTCTTTTATTATTAAATTCA
>JAQSYO010000078.1 GCA_029256105.1 Herbinix sp. | reverse complement strand
CTTGGTTCCAACAATAAGCAAAACGTAGTTCTTGCTACCATTGAAGGATTAAGCCAATTAAAGACCCCTGAGGAAGTAGCTAAGCTTCGTGGTATTCCATTAGAGCAACTGAATAGATAAATAGTTGTCGGAAGCATAATTATTCATGTCAAGATGCAAAGTGAATTGGCTTTGCCAATTCACTCCTAATTCATCTTGTATAAAAATGGAGGTGTCAAAAATGGCAGATAAATTAAAAATAACATTAGTGAAATCTACGATTGGCTCCCTTCCAAAACACAGAGCAACAGTTGAGGCGTTGGGTTTGAAAAAGCCTAACTGGACAGTTGAAATGCCAGACAATGCCTGTGTCAGAGGAATGATCGATCAGGTTAAACACTTATTAAAGGTACAAGAAATATAATTGCTTAAAGAAGGAGGTGCACAATATGAATTTATCAGAATTGAGACCGGCAGACGGTTCCAAGCAAGACGATAATTTCAGAAGAGGACGTGGTCACGCTTCAGGTAACGGTAAAACTGCTGGTAAGGGACATAAGGGACAAAAAGCTCGTTCAGGGTCTCCCAGAGTAGGGTTTGAAGGTGGTCAGATGCCTTTATACAGAAGAATTCCGAAACGTGGTTTCACCAACAGAAATACGAAAGAAATTATTGGAATTAATGTTAGTGTATTAAATAGATTTGAAGAAGGCGCTGTAGTAACAGTTGAATCATTAATGGAAATAGGTATTGTAGAAAAAATACAGGCTCTTGGTGGAAATGCTGAGGTGGTCTAATGTTTAAAACACTGCGAAATGCTTTTAAAGTTAAGGATATCAGAAACAGACTCGTTTATACACTTATTGCACTTCTAGTGGTAAGACTGGGAACATTGCTCCCAGCTCCTGCTATTAGTAGAGAAGTCACAGACCAGTGGTTTAATACGGACGTATTAGGCTTCTTTAATAGTTTAACTGGTGGCTCCTTTACAAAAATGTCAATTTTCGCGCTAAGTATTACACCGTACATTTCATCCTCCATCATCATCCAGCTGTTAACAATTGCAATTCCTAAGCTGGAAGAGATGCAAAAGGAAGGCGAAGACGGCAGAAAGAAACTCAATGAGCTTACCCGTTATTTAACAGTTGCATTAGCTGTTATTGAATCAGGTGCTATGGCTATTGGTTTTGGCGGATCAGGAGCATTAGAAGGCGGATTTAGTTTTACGAATGTAGTAATTATCATTGCATCCTTTACAGCAGGTTCAGCATTTCTTATGTGGGTGGGTGAAAGAATTACTCAGAATGGCGTTGGTAATGGTATCTCAGTCATATTGACTGTAAATATCATCTCTAGAATGCCGAGTGATTTCATCAATATCTTCCAAAAATATATTTTAGACAGACCAGTAGTTAACGCAATTGTTGCAGCACTCGTAATTGTGGCAGTTGTTCTTGCAACCGTATTATTAGTAGTAATATTACAGGGTGCACAAAGAAAAATTCCCGTTACTTATGCGAAAAAGGTTCAAGGGAGAAAAATGGTAGGTGGACAAACCTCCCATATTCCTCTTAAGGTTAATACCGCAGGTGTAATTCCTATCATTTTCGCCAATTCCTTATTAACTTTCCCGATTGTTATTGCATCCTTCTTTAATATTAAGCCGGACAGAGCATATTTCTTGCCGAAGGTGTTAAAGGTTATGGATCAGAACAGTTGGTTAGTAACTAAGAGTTGGGGAGATTTTAAGTATTCCATTGGTTTATTGGTTTATATCGCACTTGTTATTTTCTTTGCATATTTTTATACTTCAATTACCTTTAATCCAATTGAAGTTTCAAATAACATTAAAAAACAAGGTGGTTTCATCCCTGGCATTCGTCCAGGAAAGCCAACAACTGAGTATTTGACTAAAGTACTTAATAACGTTATTTTGATAGGAGCAATAGGTTTGACCATTGTTTCTGTTATACCTATATTCTTTTCAGGAGTATTTGATGCAAACGTAAGTTTTGGTGGTACATCAATTATCATTATTGTTGGTGTTATCATTGAGACAATCAAACAGATTGAATCTCAACTGCTTGTACGTCACTACAAAGGGTTCCTTAATGACTAATGAAAATTCCGTTGTGAGATGGTTGAACGGATGTTGCAAACTGTAAGTTATTGTACTCCTGGAAGAACATTATCATTCCCCTTTCGAAGTTCCCTGTCTACAACGCACCAGCACTCCCTACTTCGTGGAAGGGAGCTGCTAACAGGTGCATATTACGACAGGAAACTCTCAAGGGGAACGATAACATTCTTCCAGGAGGGATATAGGTTATGGGGTTTGTAACATCCGGGATAAAGGTCTTACAACGGGTTATTGTAGTTGTATAGCTTAGTTAAAACAATTCAAAACATATAATTAAGTTTTTACATTATGGCTACAACAGTTTTATTGAGTAAATTTATCTATCGATGTTAAGAAGAGGATTTAAGTGTGTCAACATTTGAATACGCTAACTGATGTGCGAAGATGGTTTATATGGTTATCAATAGGAGGAAGTCGAATATGAAGATTATTATGTTAGGGGCTCCTGGTGCAGGTAAGGGTACACAGGCTAAGAAATTGGCTGCTAAATATGATATACCGCATATTTCTACAGGAGATATCTTCCGTGCAAATATTAAAAAAGGAACTGAACTTGGTACGAAGGCTAAGGTCTACATGGATCAAGGATTATTGGTTCCGGATGAACTTGTTGTAGATTTGGTGGTAGACCGTTTTAAAGAGCCAGATTGTCAACAGGGTTATGTATTGGACGGTTTTCCCAGAACTATTCCTCAAGCTAAAGCTTTGGATGAAGCTCTCGCTAAAAGTGGGGATGCAGTAGAATATGCTATTGATGTGGATGTTCCCGATGCTAATATTATCAGTCGTATGGCTGGAAGAAGAGCATGTATAAATTGTGGTGGTACTTATCATGTAGAAACTATTCCTCCAAAGCAAGAAGGCATCTGTGATGTTTGCGGCGGTGAATTGGTATTGCGTGAAGATGATAAGCCTGAGACCGTTGAGAAGCGTTTGAAGGTATACCACGAGCAAACACAGCCTTTGATTGAATATTATCAGGGTAAGAATATTTTAAAATCAGTGGATGGTACCAAGGATCTTGAGTTGGTATTTAAAGATATCATTGATATTGTTGAGGCATAATTATTACATTGCTCATATACTGTTTCGTAAATATAAGTCGATGGGCAAAGTTTTAAGAAGCTAGTCAGGAAAGGAAGAGATTACGTGTCTATTAGTATTAAATCTGAGAAAGAAATTGAGCTGATGCGAGAATCCGGAAGGATTTTAGCAAATGTACTGGAGGAGCTGGAAGGTTTGGTTCGACCGGGAATTTCAACTCTTGATATTGATAAGAAATGTGCAGAAATCATAAAAGGTTATGATTGTATACCTTCCTTTCTAAATTATAATGGTTATCCTGCATCCGTCTGTGTTTCGGTAAACAAAGAAGTGGTGCATGGAATACCAAACAAGGACCGAATTCTTCGAGACGGAGATATTGTCAGCTTGGACTGTGGAGTTATCTATCAGGGGTTTCATTCCGATGCAGCTAGAACAGTTGCAGTAGGTGAAATATCCAAAGAAGCGAAACAATTAATCGAAGTTACGAAGCAAAGCTTTTACGAAGGTATAAAGTTTGCAAAAGAGGGCCATCATTTACATGAGATTTCAGAAGCAATCCAAACATATGTCGAAGCTCACGGCTTTTCAGTGGTCAGGGATTTGGTAGGGCATGGAATAGGTAGAAATCTTCATGAAGAACCGCAGATACCAAATTTCAGACAAAAGCGCAGAGGACTGAAGCTAGAAGCAGGTATGACGCTGGCGATTGAACCGATGGTAAATGTCGGGCGGTATGATGTATACTGGGAAGATGATGATTGGACTGTTGTTACGGCGGATGGATCTCTTTCAGCACACTATGAAAATACGATTCTTGTCACCAATGGTGAACCGGAACTATTTACAATAAAAAAGTAAAAACTGAGCTTGTTCCAGGAAAGGCTTTCTGTAAATGATGAATGAGTTTATAATCGGAGGCTATGCCGTATCTATGGCTGGACACGACTCCGGTAAATGTTATGTAATATATCAAAAGGATAGTGAATATGTATATTTAGTGGACGGTAAAATTAGAACAATTGATCGTCCCAAAAAGAAAAAAATAATGCATGTTCAAATGCTGGATCAATCAAATCAAACCTTGACAGATAAAGTGATAAATAAGTCAGTCATAAATGAAGAGATTAAGAGAGCAATTAAATTGTTGCAATACGGAAATTCAAGTAAGGAGGTTGAGTAATGTCAAAGACCGATGTTGTTGAAATCGAAGGTACAGTAATTGAAAAATTACCGAACGCCATGTTCCAAGTGGAACTAGAGAATGGTCATAGAGTATTGGCACATATCAGTGGAAAGCTTCGCATGAATTTTATTAAGATCGTACCCGGTGAACTTTTTTGAAAGGGGTGAATTACTGTGAAAGTAAGGTCATCAGTAAAACCGATTTGCGAAAAATGCAAAATCATTAAGAGAAAGGGTAGTATCAGAGTGATCTGCGAAAACCCTAAACACAAACAAAGACAAGGCTAATATGCAATAGTTCGAGGCCCTAGAGGCTCGATATTGTTTTATATAATCTAGTTCTTGCTTTTTGTGTTACAATCATCCACTTGGAATATTTCTGAAATGATGCTGGAAAATCCAATGGAACATTGTGATATTGTGGACAGCCATGCGGTTATCTAGACCGTATGTACTGTTTTAAGAACCGTGCCGTCATCATGGATTCTTAGCTGCAAGCTGATTGTCTTGCCGGTCACAATTTAAAGCGGCTGTCGTAATGCTTCAAGCATTATGTAATGCTTCGCATTACAAGTATGAAAAACAAAATTTGGAGGTGTATTAAGCACATGGCTCGTATCAGTGGTGTAGATTTACCAAGAGAGAAACGTGTAGAAATCGGACTTACCTATATTTTTGGTATCGGTAGAGTAAGCTCGAATCGTATTCTTGCTGCGGCAAATGTTAATCCTGACACTCGTGTTAGAGACTTAACGGATGAAGAAGTTGGAAGAATTCGTGATATAATTGATGAGTCACAGCAAGTTGAGGGTGATTTAAGAAGAGAAATCGCACTTAACATTAAGAGATTACAAGAAATCGGATGCTATAGAGGTATTCGTCATAGAAAGGGACTTCCGGTTCGTGGTCAAAAAACAAAGACCAATGCAAGAACAAGAAAAGGCCCTAGAAGAACTGTTGCTAACAAGAAGAAGTAA
>JAQSYO010000077.1 GCA_029256105.1 Herbinix sp. | reverse complement strand
ATCGTGTTTATACACAGCAAGGAACCTATGCTCTTAAGTATTATAGACAATACATAAATCAAGACGGAAGCTTATGTTTTCTTCCGCGATATTTGTCGGACCTGGAATCAAGCGGTTGGATCAGCTCTAAGAATATTGTCTGGGACTCACACACAACGGAGCCCTACCTTCAATATGTAGTTAAAATGGCAGGTTCAGATAAATCCTATTGGATTTTTACGATTTCCAATGATGGGTTGAGGAAGCTGCTGGACACTGACGATGCGGTGACCATATTATATGATCAGGAGGGAAATCAACTGTATCCTTTTGAAGAGGTATTATTAGAGACGAAGGATCAAGTTGAAGTCATGGAATTGAGTCAGAGTGGAAGAGATACAGGCGATGGTTATAGCCGAATGTATTCTTCCATGGATGTTGAAAATCTAAAGCTTGTCAGGATAATTCGAAGTGATTACCTATTCCTGGAGTTAAATCAATTTAGAACAGCCTTTTTACTGGTTGTCATGCTGATGCTGATCCTGGGAGGAATTTTGGTTGCCACCTTATCCTTCTATAATAACCGGCCGATTAACGAGCTGGAGATTTTCTGTGAAAATAAATTTGGAGATATTCCAGAGAATATCAAGGGACTGGATATATTTCGCTTTACACTGGATAAAATGGAAGAAAAGGTTACTCTGCTGGAGCAAAAGCAAAAGGCTGAACGCCTTCTTCTGCAGATGATATACGGTAAAAACTGTAATACGAATTATTTTAGGGATATGATGATCAAGTCTGGATTATTTATGGATGCGGAACGCTACCGAGTAATTTATGTATACCCGAATGATGATGTTATCAGTAGTTTCAATCTCCCGGTATACTTTGAAATGCTTTTGGATAAAGAATATGAATTACATATGATGGAATACGCAAAGCAGAATGTTATTATTGGAATTATAGGAATGAAAGAGGAGAATGAACTACAATTAAAAGACCGGTTAAATGCCATAACAGTAAAAATCTGCGAATTAAACACCATAGGAATTCATATTTGTGTTGGAGGAAGCTGTGATAAAATAGAAGAAATACATTGGTCCTATATGCAGGCATTAATGATCAGTCATAAGAGTAAAAAACAGGAAAATAGCAGTGTTAGTTATTTTGAAGAGAATGCTAATATGAAAATGCGTTTTATATACACAAAGCTGGAATTAGATGCTCTTTATGATGCACTGATTGCCGCAAATTTTAATAAAGCAAGCCTTATTAATGATGTATTAGTTGATACAATCCGAGAGCAAAGCTATAATCGCTTTGTGTGTACAACCCTGTGTTATGATGTCATAAATGCATACTATAGAGCACAGACTAAGTTGGAATTTCAAAATAAGGATAGTAAACCTAAGGTTGATTCTAAACTGATCTATGGAATTACAGATATTGAGGAAATTATTAGTATCATACTTCAAGTCAGAGAACAATCTAGAGCATATATGGAAAAAGGATCACAGGATGTACAACCGAAGGATATTGCTACGAAAGTAATTGCATTTATTGATCAAAACAGTAAAGATCGGAATTTGTGTGTCAGTATGGTCGCGGATACTTTTCAAATGTCAATTTCAAATTTGAGCCATCAGTTCAAAGCACTCACAAATATGAATATCTCGGACTATATTACAGATAAGAAATTTATTTATGTGAGGGAATTACTTTTGGATACGGATTACAGTGTACAAAAAATCGCTGATATGATGGGTTATAATCAGACAACAAGTTTTATTAGAAAATTCAAGCAATATTACGGAATGACTCCAAGTGAATATCGTGTATTTTATCAGAAGGAACAACCGAGAACAATGATTAGCCAAGAACAGGTATAAAAGCTTTATGATCAGTTAATTCAATAGATGGTATTAAGAGGAGAAGATCAATGAATAATGGAATATGCTGGACGGATGAAGAGGGAGAATATATCCAGGCTCATGGTGGGTCCATGCTTCATTATAATAACCAATGGTTTTGGTATGGAGAAAATAAAAATACAGAGACTGTTAATCGTAGAGTGAAGTTTATTGGTATTTCCTGCTATTCCAGTTATGATATGAAAAGCTGGAAATATGAGGGGCTGGTATTAAAAGCCTTCACTAATATCAATGATGATTTGCATGAAAATTGCATTGCAGAGCGTCCGAAGGTCTTATATAATAGGCTCACAAATAAATTTGTAATGTGGTTTCATATGGATAACAGAGAGTATACAATGGCAAGTGTTGGAATAGCAATTAGTGATAGTGCTATGGGACCGTTTGAATATCTGGGAAGACAGAGGCCGTTAGGGAGAGACAGCAGGGATATGACGGTTTTTCAGGATACGGATGGAAGTGCTTATCTAATACATAGCTCTGATTGGAACAACACTTTGATTATCGATAGATAAAATAGTGAATATACAGGACTAACGGGAGAAACCACGAGTATTTGTATCGATCAATATCGAGAAGCACCGGTAGTTATGAAGCAGGAGGATAAATATTATATGGTTACCTCCGGTTGCACAGGATGGCTACCTAATTCCATACTGTATGCAGTATCGGATAATATGATGGGACGTTGGAAGCTTATAGATAATCCTTGCAGTGGTAAGGATTACAGAAAAACTTTTGGAGGACAAAGTGCCTTTGCTTTTTGTGCGAATGGGCATTGGATGCTTGCGTTGGATCACTGGAATCCACAAAATTTAAGAGTTTCAGGGTATAGTATCTTACCAGTGGAGCTGGATAAGGATTATATGAATGTTGCATGGCAGGATGAGTTTCAGGGGCTGTAGTAAATAAGAAAAAGCCGTTACTGCCGAAAATCAATTGCATGAGGTTAATAAATTAAATGATGTTGTGCAACAGTTAAATGATGATGCGGGCAGTCTGGAAGAAGCGATCCGTGTATTTAAGATATAATAGAAACGATAGTAATAGATTTAAATATTTCAATATAAAAAGTGGGATCCGTTAATATCAAATGGATTTCACTTTTTTGTTGCAATTTACCTTAATCTTAGGCTAAAAAAGTCATCTAGTACGGTAAATTCCAAGAACTAGTGCCAGGATGATTTTGGGACATGGTTCTTGTCGATGCCTTAGCATTGTTTCATTGTTATTTAATTAAGTTTACATAGGAATAGAATGATATTGCAACAGCAGTTAATGTAACGGGAGCTTCCTCTATGGCTATGTGGATCACCAAAATAATTGAAGGCATAAACTGGTTTAAAAACAAAATTAATTTCGGGCAGTAAATTCTAAATACTAGAGCGAAGATAAATTTGGGGACATAATTCCTACCGATATCTAAGTATTGTTCCATTGCTATTTAAATAAAGTTTACATAGGAGTAATAACCATGCATCAAGTAATCGCTACAGATAAAGCATCGGGAGCAATCGAGCCATATTCACAGGCTATCATAACGGCAGGATCTTTATAGGGCGAATGCTTGGACAATATCAAGTGCATTCGCTCTTTTTTCTGCATAAGTTAAAGTAAGTAAAAGATCAAATGATACGTTGCAATCAATTAATAGAATATATAAAAAGTTAAATGAAACCAGTAAAATGGTTCATTTGTAGAAAAAGGTATGAACGAACTTTCTACAGTTTAAATATTATTCAATACCCAGAATTAGCTTTCATCTTGCATGTATCGTTGATTCAGATTAGAAATAGCATACTTTGAATCATATATTAACCTTTAACCTTAAATGATTTTCGATATTGTAATGGTGATATCCCAGTTCGATCTTTAAAAATTACAGTAAATTGAGACCCATTTGAAAAACCGCATTTTTGGGCAATTTCTAAAATGGATATATTCATTTCTAATAAAAGCTTTTTCGCTAAGCATATTCGCTTGTCTATAATATAATTCTTTGGAGATACACCGGCTTCCTCTCGGAAAAGGTGTCGAAAATAATCATAACTATACCCCGACATTTCAGCCAGCG
Organism: Herbinix sp.; assembly: GCA_029256105.1. Classification (GTDB taxonomy): domain Bacteria; phylum Bacillota; class Clostridia; order Lachnospirales; family Lachnospiraceae; genus Mobilitalea. Next base: position 5 of record JAQSYO010000077.1, on the reverse strand, counting down.
TTTGG
>JAQSYO010000042.1 GCA_029256105.1 Herbinix sp. | reverse complement strand
AACTTCTGCTCTTCCTGTCCGCATCAGAATCAGATATTACAATTTCTTCTTAAACATGCTTACGATTGACAACAATATCACTGCTCCAAGGATGGAGATAATAAAGCTCCACAGGTTGAGTCCTGTTGCCGGGCCAAGGCCAAATATTCCTGCCAGCCACCCTCCGATAAAGGCACCCAATATACCTACCACTAAATTAAGTCCGATTCCCATTCTCGCATCATTTCCGGTTAATTTACTTGCAATCCATCCGGAAATACCTCCAAGAATTAGCCACACAACAATATTACTTACTTCTGGCATATCATTACCTCCTAGTATAGTCAATGTGTATCTTGATTCTTATCCTTCTTCATTTCCATCATCTGATCTATGAAATCATTCGCTTTATCGAATAATTTCCCTTAAATTCAAGTTCCTCATCGTCGATTGTTTTACCCATCGTTTCTACAATCTTACCTACTGCTTTCCCTTTTTCATTCTTTAATTTGTCTATCAAATCCCCACCTCCGAAATGAAATTACAAATAAAATGATGTTTGATATGTGTATCAATATTATAGGATGAGCAATAATTTATAAGACTATACAAAAATATTTCACCGTCCAAACAAAAAAGCTAAACAAAATAGCACCAACAGAATTGGTGGGTTTTTGCTTAGCCCAAACTCTCATGCACCACAATATTTAATTATATTATTAAATTCGAATTTTCATATGGTCTTTTATCTACTAATCAAAGTAAATCGGATTCGATATTAATACCATCATTCGTTCAAACTCCGGTGTGAGGTTTCTCATAATTTCAAATCGACAGAATTTAGCCTCGTTATAATTTCGCTTAAAATCCATTTCTCTGGCACCTTCTCCACAGATAATTTCTTCTGTTCCCTGGTCTGTAATTATTCGGATCAAGTCATCGGTTTTTAAATTCCAGAAACGTATCGTTAGCTCGCTTCCATGGATTGCGGTTTCTCCTAATATCTTTCCACCGGCCTCTGCGTATAAATCAGGTCCCTTTGTGAATAAGGATATATAGCTGTTTCCATTTCTGATCGCCTGAATAATATCTTCGTTTGTATTGGACTTAGCATAGACACAGATACACGGCATACCCATTAGTCTTAATACATCAAGGCTGTGAAAATCACTTCCTCCAACGATTGGAATCTTTCTTTGCTTCAGCAATTGATCCTGCCACCATTCCAAGCATTTTAAATTTGCAGATATTGATAAGCCACCATTCCAAATCTCTATGGCATCATATTCAAAATTTTCTATCCCCCATTTCCAGCCGCAATTGGGGCAAAAGGGGTGATTAAGAATCAGAAGAGCTCCGTTCTTTTTCGCCTCGGTTAATTTTTCCTGAGCCTCAGCTAAAGAGTTTACACAAAAGGCACTCTCAAATGGCTTCTTTACACCAAGAAGTCCTGCGTGGCCTCTGTAATGGGTCCACTCTGTTCCCGGAATCACTGTGATTCCATCCACGTCCACATTTTGGAAGTTATGTGCATAGTTATTATGATCCGTCACAAAAATAAAATCAAGTCCCAGCTGCTTTCCAAGCTGTGCAACTCCTGACACTGACAAGGTGCCATCAGAGCCAAGGGTGTGCATATGCGTATCTCCTTTTAATAACCTGAGTTCCTTTTTTGTAAATGTGATATGATATGTTACCATACAACCGCAGTCCTGAACCTTATATGCCCCCACGATTATACTCCATTTTCCTGCGTCTGTATTCATAGCTGCAAAGCCCTGGGAGCTTTTTACAGCGGAAATATATATGCTGCTTCGGTCAGATCCTGATGATCCAATATAACTGCCTCCCACACCATTCAGTCCTAAATCAACTATATTAATTTCCTTACATACTGTGCCGTTGTCTTCCTTCGTTTCTTTTGAAAACCTAGTATAATCATATGTAATTTCCACCTTTTCTACATCCTCCGGCACTTCAAAGGGTAGCAGGAAATAGGAACCTTCTTCTTCCTTTTTTATAAAACGCTCTATTATTAGTTCTTCTTTATTCATGTTACCTTTTTATCCTCCCAAAGATTACTTATTCTTTTGATGCTCCTAAATTCATTCCCGCCAAAAGATATCGTTGTGCAAAAATATAAATCAACAGCAATGGTATCGTGGAAATAATTATAGTAGCCATAACCGCATTTTCCGGTGCGAATGCTGTACCCGAAGTGGAATTGTCCTGCATAATCATAGCCTTTAGCATAAGCGGCAAGGTATACTTATTCTGGTCGGTGATTAAAGTAGCCGGCAACATAATGCTATTCCACTTTGCAACATATTCCATAAAGAATACGGTTGCTAATCCCGGCTTGGAGATCGGAAGGTAAATTCCTGCAAAAATACGAAGTTCTGAAGCTCCATCGATTCTACCTGATTCTGCAAGAGAATATGGCACTGAAGTAAAGTAATTTCTCATCAGTAATATACTAAATCCGGAAATTAATCCATTGACAATGAGTCCCGTATAGCTATTCAGTAAATTAAGCTGTTTATTCATCTGGTAAATCGAGATTAATGTCAAATCACCGGGAATCATCATTGTTAGCATGATAAAAGAGGTAATGAATTTCTTTAACGGCAGATCCTTTTGAATCAAAACATAACCGGCAAAAGCTGACAATACCACCTGCGACACAACTCCAACCGAAGTAACAAAAAAGGAATTTAGAAACGGCCGAAGCAATTTCGTTACTTTATAGACATATTGATATCCTTCGAAACTAAAATCATCCCACCATAATTTCATTCCACTCTGCGTTGAACTTAGCGCTGTGGAAGTAGATACAACAAATGCATTCCACATTGGGATGATCATAATAATGAAAATTATTAATAATATGATGCCGGCTGCCACCTTCTGAGGGGTGGACAGTTCATTTTTTAACGCTCTTCTTTTTTTCTGCATAATATCCCCCTCTTAGTCGCTGTATGTATCATCGTATCGTGTTAATCTACGTACTGTAAACGATATAATCATAGTTGCAATTAATACAAGCGTTGCTGCCGATGTTGCTAACCCAATTTTAAATTGAATAATTCCATCGTTAAAGATCAGATACAATAAGTTTCTCACTTCATCAAGGATGGATGAGTTTGCCATTATAAAAATTTGATCAAAATTACGGAGTACACCCATAGCAGCCAATACAGCGACTACTTTCATCGTTGGGACGATATTAGGTATCGTTATTTTCATCATCTGCTTAAATCTGGAAGCTCCATCAATCGCCGCAGCTTCATAGATATTAGGATCTATCGTAACAATTGCTGCTAAAAACAGCGCTGCATAATATCCTGCACCCTTCCAAGCTCCGGTAAAAATCATAATTCCCTTTGCAAATGCAGGTTCCGCCATAAATACAATCGGTCGAAATGTATCACCCTGGATCATTTTTAAAACTCCGTTAACCAGCCCTGTAGGTGATAAAATCGTAATCCACAAACCTCCAACAACTGCCCAAGATAATAAATAGGGAATATACGTTGCCGTCTGAAGAAGTGATTTAAAAACCTTGTTTTTTATTTCATTTAGTAATAACGCAATTAGAAGCCCCCAGAAAAACTGCAGAAGAAAGGTGCCAATTCCAACAGCAAGACTATTCCAGAGTGCTTTCATATAGAGCGGATTTTTTGCAATATTTATGTAATTCTCAAATCCTATGAATTGTGAACCGCCTAAGATTTTAACCTGTCGAAAGCTGTTAAAAACGCCAAGTGCAAGAGGATAATATGAAAAAATCAGAAAATACGCAACGATTGGCAACAGCATCAGATAAATGAAACGGTATCTTGCAACCTTTTTTAAATACTTAGAAGCCTTCACAAGCTTTTCCTCCTTTAAAAACAAAATCATTTTCATGTCAATATCAGAATAACATATAATGTCGTTTACAAGATATATCTTTTCAAGTAACAAACAGATGAATTTTTAAATGAAAAGAGACTGTCTCTTTCGTTATTGTGTATCTTCTCTTATAGAAACAACATCCTTCTATCAGAGTAAATACCGTATGATTTGAGACAGTCCCTGTAATTTTATTGCTTTATTCAAATTATCTTACTTATCTGTTACACCAAGAGCGACAAGTTCATTTCTCATGCCTTCAAGTCCTTCTAACACAGGAACTTCTCCTTTAACAATCTGGATACCCCATTTACCAACAGTTGCTTTATAATCACCTTCGTTAGGAATCGATAAATCGATAGTTGCATATTCACCATAAGATACTGCTTCCTCTACACCGGGATTATATCCGATCGGATGTTCAAAATCTTTTTTGATAGGGAATGGTGCACCATGATCATTGGCATGTGCTTTTCCTGTTTCAGTTAGAACATATTTGCCGCCATCCACCGTATAATCGTTATCTTTAATACCTACAGAAAGAAGTTCGCCGCCTTCCTGTGTTGCAAAGTATTCCAGAATCTTAATTGCTCCGTCCACATTCGTTGCATTGGCAGGAACTCCAAATAGACTTGCACCACCCTTACATAACATATAGGAACCATCCGGTGTTTGAACACCTGGTAAGGATACGACTTCATAAGCTTCAGAGGTAACATTCCCTGCCAAAGCGTTTGCATTGTGTAAACCAACCCATGCAGCCCAATCTACGGTTACAGCAGTTTTCATGGAAGCTGCGCTCATCTTTGATCTCATGTCATTGGATTTATCAACAAAAGCACCTGGATCTAAAAGTTTTTCATCGTATAATTTCTTAAACCACTCCCAAACCGGAGCTGCTTCATCCGTGGAATAAGGAGCGTATTTCTTTCCATCCGCATCAATAACAACACCGGATTTCATTCCTACAGCTGCCATCCAAGGTTGAAGATCCCATGCATCTGCCATAACTGCATTTAACGGATAGAACTCATTATCCGTACTTGCCTCTTTTAGCTTTTTAAAAACGTCATAATACCCATCCAAAGTTGGGGTAATTGTCTTATAGTCAATGCCTGCATTTTTAAGCATAACATTATTTAATGCAACAACTCTATGTACTTCCTTCTTGTTAAATCCTGCATATACTTTTCCGTCGACAGTGATATCAACCCATTCACTTGCATCAATATTATTGGTCAAAATTTCAGAAGCTTTCACACGATCTGTGATATCAAGCAGTGCGTCTTGACCAATCAAATTCATATAGTCTCCAGCGCCAATATAGATTAAGTCGTACTTTTCTCCACCATTTAATTTCTGCATTAATATAGTGGTATAGTCTGATGCCGGTTTTTCAATCTGAACATCAAGGCCTGTAGCATCACTTAACGCTTGTTGAAATAATTTCATTTCTGCTTCGTCTTTGCCACCGGTTACATTCATCATAATGCGAACAGTCCCGCTCGCTTGAGTATCGTTGCCAGTGTCTTCTGTTACTGCATCATCTGTTTTTGTGCCTTCGGTTTCTGTAACACCAGTAGGCTTCGCGTCAGTGTCATCTGCTTTTTGAGCACATCCGGTTAACAACCCACCCAGCATAGTCACAAACAAGAACATGGAAAATAGTTTTCTTAACTTCATCATTTCTCCTCCTTATGAATAGTTTGTACATAGCTTACAATAATCCAGACTCCCAAATACTTTATTTACCCTTCTTATTATTTGCTTGCTACAAAAGTATAATATCATATTAAATATATTTTGTCAACTTAATATATTCAATATCTAATTTCACTGATTTTTTTGTTTAATTTGGATACATTTTAACTTATAGTTGTAAATCAATTTAAAATTTTGCCTTTAATTCAAAATATGACATCTAATATTATGTCACTATTTTAACAAAATATATTTTTACACTATATTTTCATGATCTAATTATATTTTATGGTTTTAGAGCAGTCTTTCTTCTATCGATTTATCTGTTTTGCAATATAAAAAGGGCCAATGTAAATATACAAATAGTTCATTTTTCGTATACAAAATGAACTATTTGTGTATTTTGCATCAGTCCTTGTATCTTGCAATACCTATGATTATTTCAAAATCAAATACAACCTGAGTTACGTTGTTTTCCCCTGATTAAATATAGCAGGAACCACATAGTCGATAGCCGGCCGTACCATATCCTGTATGAGCAGTTCTAATGCCAGTTTAGCAATAGATCTTTCGTCCTGCTTCATATGGGTAAAGTAATATCCATCCGAAGCTTGATAGTCTTCATCGATACAACAGATTTTCAGATCGGATCCGATATTCATTCCTAGTAATTTTGCCGCTTGAACCACCGATGACATCATACCATATTCTGTACAAACCACTCCGTCCAATTCCCCTCTTGTTTTCTCGAAATAATGACGAATACATTCTGTGTCTATCTGTTCTGTCTTTTTATCAACAAAATTTGTATGGTCATGAATAAGTACACATTCTTCTTCTGCCGTTAACTTAATTTCATCCATACCGCTGTAAAAACCTTCTTTTCGATCAATCAATGAGGTGGTACCTGTTGCATCCACCGTAATTAATCCAATATTACGGCACCCTCTATCATAGAGGTGCTTCACCAGGGATTTTATAGCATTTTTCCCATCGGTACTCACAGTTGAAACCGGAATTCCAGTCATCCTCTTATCAATAAGTATTACCGGAAAGTTATCTATAATTAACTTTAAGATTGCCGTATTATAGTGGGCTCCGTGACAAGGCATGATAATAAGACCTTCCACATTAAGTGATAGCAAATAATCAATTTCATCCGTTTCCTTTTCCCTATTACCATAAGAAAATCGAATACAAAGTTTATACCCTGCATTCTCAGCTTCATAATCCATTTGATACATCATATCAAGCCCAAAGGGAGATGCAACATGTTCCAATACAAGTCCAATCAGCTTTCTTTTCTTCCCCTTCTGCAAGGCTACCTTTGGCTCGCTTTCCGGATTAAGATTTTCACTTATCTCGTTCTCTTTGTTGTCTTCTTCCATTGGTGTATCCATATCAATATTTGCATCTCCCATTACATAGGTTCCCTTTCCAGGAACCCTACGAACCAGCCCATCGTCTGCCAGAAGATCCATTGCCTTCTTAACGGTAATTGTACTAACTTCATATTCAGTACAAAATTCTTCCTCAGAAGGAAGCTTACTTTCCTTGGGGAATTTCCCATCCAATATCTTTTCCCTTATTCCCTCGTAAACCTGTTTATATAAAAATTCGTTTCTCACTCCAGCACCCCCATCATTTCATTTTTCTTCTTTGTTTTAGAACCCCCAGCATAAGAATGAATTATAAATTTATATTTTAATAGAATAATAATATAATCAGCTAAATTAATCAATCACTCTGTTAATTTATATCATATTTTCTTCTTATTGCAATAAAGCAAAATTACAGATGGCATTTCGCGATTCGAAAGGAATATACTCCATATGGTTTTACATGAAACTCTAATTTCTCATCACAACTATCTCCCGATGCTATGTTTTTCAAATCAATTGGTGTAATGTTGCAATCCTTTATCCAAATCTTTCTTATAGCTTCTTTACCGGCAAGATCTTTAAATCTCATTATCAAGCCTTCGTTTTTGTATCTTACATTAATTAATTGCATATGCTCCGGAAGCCGGGCAAAATCCTTCTCTAATTTATTTCCGGTGAGTTCAACCCCTTCTTTTAATGCCGCTACTCGTTCCATAACCGATTCTTCTTGTCCTTTTTCAAGCCCGAACAGAACATAACGATAACATAGATTGCCACCAATCCATTGAGGAAAATTCGTCCCCCACATATTATTGAACAAATTAAAGCATGCAATAGGTTCGTTCGGCTCCTTATAATTCTGCCTATATTCCAGAATTCCCGAGTTCCCCAAGGATACCAACGGTGAATCCTTTGCGACGATACACAACCCATTCTGTTTGCCCATCATAGTGATATAATTTTCCATACAATAGAATACGTGATTTGCGCCTTCCTGAATATCCGTAGACGGATCTATAACAACATTTGATTTGTTAATTCTATATCGGGTTCCCTCCTGTGCAAAGGGAAATAAAAGTGTACCCGATTCCACAAAGGGAGTCTCATTTTTATTAATTAAATGTAATCTAACAAACAATTCCTCACCTGCCGGAGGCAGCGTCACCTCGAGCCTTACCTGCTCCGCATCGCCATACTTTTGGGCACTTTCATTCGTTTGATAGAAGAAAATAACGGTATCCTCTTCAATAGAATACGACTGATACACCGGCCGGTAAGTCTTGTGCTCACATTCCGGATAGTTTTCTCTGCCAAAATCCTTAATTCCCCAATCAGAAAAACGATAAGCATATTTTTTTAAATATGTAGTGATATCTTCGGCACCATATCGTTCATACTGATATGAAAAAACTGATTCCTCATTCATATTCTTCAATAATACCGCATCCATTTTCTTATCATATAGTTCAAATATGTCTCCTGTTGTTTCCGAAAATACTAAAATATATCTATGGTTTTCAACTGTTACTACAGAATTTTCCCTGTTAATTACTAAATTTCCTTTATGAGGCATTGCCTCCGTAAATTGAAACCCAGTTGTAACAAATGGTGGAATATCTTCTACATAACACGCCCACACTCCATCTATCTTGGTCATCGGCAGAAGTTTTCCCTTTATTCTTAATCCGCAATCCGGAAACCCCTTCTTCATAGCAGTCGTCTTTGCCCGCCAATTCATCGGGGCCAATTCTTCTAGTGATACCCAACCGGTATATTGCGAATTATTAGGATTAAAAATGGAAATATTACCATTCTCATTGCTTTCCACCAATACCTTCAATTCATTCCTGGCGGCGCTGCTTTGAATTGCTCTATCCTTCTGTTCCTGCCAGGAAGTTTCCATAAATCTATACTTATCTTGATTTTTCATCTCCAAGAAGTCATTTTTTCGATAAACGCGGCCCGGACCGAGCCATGTTTTCACATCCGCGCCCCAAGTATGTTCTTCAAATAAATTAACAGCTTCATAATACTGATCCAGTTTCTCTTCTACTCTATCCGTGTTTTTTTTCAAGTCCTCTATCACTTGTTTTGCAAAAACAGCCTGCAAGCGTTTACTTTTTTCTCTTTCTTCCCTAATAATGCTGACCTCTTGTGGGTATGCCCCAACGCCATGAATCCACGTATCAGCAAGCTCCTTGGTTATAATCGGGACATTACTTAAATCACATTTCGATAGTTCAAGGTAAAAATCATCCATTGACGAACATATCACTTCAGCATCCGGATATTCCCCATGGATTGTTTTTACCATCTTGTCAATCACTTCAAATGATTGTGGACCGGAATTATCATGGGTATGCATAAGAGCCATCCATACTGGGTAGTTCCAGTCATCCGGAGGAAGCAGAGAAGTGCCATATCCACCTTTACTATACATGGTAAGCACCGATTCTCCGCTGGGAGCCTGCCATTGAAACAGAAAAGGAACTTTAGGAGGAGAGGAAAACTCATTACAGCCAAGATGCAAGAACTTAACACCCGCTCCACTTAAAATAGCAGGTATCATAATACTATGTCCAGGAACATCCGTCATTTTAGCAGATATAGGATATGGTTTGTTATAAGCATTCGAAAGATCATGCCCAAAACGAAGGCCTTCTATAATTTCCTCAGCACTGCAGAAATCTGTATGTGATGTAAAGGGTAATGCATGCCATACAATTTGGCCATTATTAATCAATAAATTTAATTCTTTCTTTAAATCCGCATTACACCGTTCAATAATTAATTTAAGCGGCCACGAAGGCATGGTCCATACATACTTCTGCTCTCCCATATGTTGTGTTGCTTTGCATGTGGTTATTACATCCTTCAACATAGAATCCGCGTATTCATCAGTAACTTTTGATGATAAATTAGTAAATCCAATATCAAAATGTGTTTTAAATACAAGTATAATTTTCTTGACCATAGAAACCTCTCTTTTGCCTCTTTTTTCAATTTCTCGAATCCTGTTAGGTATTTTTTTCGTAATTAATAATAATTAAATAACTATGTTATTATATTAAATATATGTTATGAACATATATTATCATGTTTAGTAATGTCTGTAAACTGTTTTCTAACAATGATACAATTCCCATATTATAACAACATTTTTCGCATATCCTTTATCCATAATATATTTTCTTTTTAAAACTTATTTTTTTTGATCTTTTTTATCAATTTCACCGCTCATGATAATTCCATTAAAAAGTTCTTAAAATATATTCAATATATTTCGAACGCAAAGCTTATACTAGAAAAGGCTATTGGAGAATATCCAATAGCCCAATTCTATTATTATATTTCATTACTTTTTAGCTTAAATCTTCCCCATTCGTCTCAATCACTTTTTTATACCAGTAGAAGGAATCTTTTCTGATTCTAGCTTTCGAACCATTTCCTTCATCATCTTGAGCCACATAAATAAAACCATAGCGTTTGCTCATCTCAGCCGATGAAGAACTCACAAGGTCAATCGGTCCCCAGGCGCAATATGCAAAAATGTTTACACCATCTTTTATACACTCTTTCATCTGCGCAATATGCTGACGGTAATAATCAATGCGATAGTCATCGTGAATACTTCCATCCTCTTCCACCTTATCGATTGCTCCAAAACCATTTTCTCCTATCATTAATGGTACTTGATACCGATCCCAATATTGTGAAAGACAATTATAAAAGCCAAGAGCATCCATTCTCCACTCCCAAGGAGTTGGTTTCAAATGAGGATTTTGGACAACATCTCTGGGATTCATTGTACACCAGGTTGAATCAATCGCATGCGAAGCATAATAAGAAATTGCCAAAAAATCTTGGGTATTCTTCCTTATTAATTCTTCATCCCCCTCTTCCATTCTGATTACCCAGCCATTTTCTTCAAAAAAATTCAATGCATAATCTGGATACTCTCCACGTAATTGAACATCCGTATAAAAATACTGCATCCGATTACGTTTCATTGTCAGAACGACATCCTCCGGTCTGCATGAAAAGGGATAATACGTGCAATCTGCTGCCATCGTTCCGATTTGCATGTCCGGATTCATTTTTTTCCCTTGCTCATATACAATCGCATTTGCTACAAATTGATGATGAACTGCTTGGAATTTTACCTCCTCCAAGTCTTGTGCGTAGTCATCCAATAAACCAATGGATCCCCAGGAACAATACTGTAATAAGTTAATTTGATTAAACACAATCCAGTATTTAACTTTATCCTTGTAACGATTTAATATAGTTGTCGCATATCTTACAAAGAAATCAATCAATTTACGATTTGCAAACCCGCCATATTCTGTTACCAGATATAGAGGCATATCATAATGGGATAATGTAATAATCGGTTCCATCCCATTTTTTATAATTTCATTAATCAAGTCATCGTAGAATTTTAATCCTGCTTCGTTTGCTTCCAGCTCATCCCCTTTTGGGAAAATACGTGACCAGGAAATAGAGGTTCTAAAGTTACCAAATCCCATTTCTGCAAGCATAGCCAGATCCTCTTTATAGGTATGGTAAAAATCGATACCATAACGTTTTGGATAGTAGTTTACATTATCTTCAATGTAACTCTTAATTTCAGCCAGTGTGCCTCCACCTTCTTTGGATATATTGCCCCTATCCAGGTTCTTAACATATTTATGTACATCGGAAGTTGAGAGCCCTCTGCCATCCACATCATACGCACCTTCGATCTGGCACGCAGCTACCGCTCCTCCCCACAAAAAGTCCTCAGGAAACCCTTTTCTTACCTTTCGCATCATTACCTCCTTTAATCCAAATCCATGCCATTTGATTCTATTACCTTTTGGTACCAATAAAAGGAATCCTTTTTCAACCTTTTACATTCTTTTGCATCATCATCCGTTCGATCCACATAAATAAAACCATATCGTTTTTTGACACCATTACTGGTAGAAAGCAAATCCATTGCAGACCAAGGGCAATATGCTATGACTTCAACTCCGAAATCCATTGCCTTTTTCATTGCTTTTATATGCTCTCTCAGATAATTAATCCGATAATCATCATGAATCCTTCCATCCTCTGTCAATTGATCAAAGGCACCCAAACCATTTTCGGTAATTATTAAAGGCTTATTATAACGCATATAAATATCTCTAAAAATATATTCCAAACCAGTAGGGTCAATTGCCCAATCCCAATCAGTGGTATCTAAATTAGGATTTGTACACATCTGGAAAAATCCCGGTTGTCTCTCATGGCCATCCATTGCTCCCTTGACGCCGGTCCAGTTAACTCCTGCAAAACGAAGTTCCTCCTCCTCGGGGCAGGCTTTCGCACATTCACTGGCATAGTAATTGAGAGCCAGAAAATCAGAATACCCTTCTTTCATCAACTCCATATCACCAGGCTCAATTTTTGGTGCTAAACCCTTAGATTCTAAGTAGATCATTGCGGACTTAGTATAAATACCTTTAAAGTAAATATCAAGGTAATATCCATTATGTAAATCATGTGCATTTTGAGCTGCCATAACATCTTCCGGCTTACTCGTTAACGGATATACCGGGGCATATCCGATTGCTGCTCCAACCAAACCATTCGGAACCTTTTCATGAACAAGCTTACAAGCGATGGCATGTGCAAGGTTCATATGATGGTTAATTTGATATCTTAGTTGGTTATTTGACTGTAATGTCTTTGGAATGAAGCACTTTTGTGTCCAAAACTGTACAATGATACTTTGTTCGTTAATGGTCGTCCAGTATTTCACTTTATTCTTAAATTCTTCAATGATATAAGAGGCATAATACTCAAAATCAGCAACCACTTCTCTATTAAGCCAACCGTTATATTTTCTGACCAGAGCCCAAGGTAAATCATAATGATATAAGGTTACAATTGGTTCGATCCCATTTTTAAGTAACTCATCAATTAAATCTCTATAGAATTGGATTCCTTCCTCATTTACAGGTCCTACACCTTCCGGAAATACTCTACTCCAAGCGATGGAAAATCGGTAGGTCGTAAATCCCATTTCTTTCATCAATGCTATATCTTCTCTAAAGTGATGATAATGATCACTCGCTATATCTGCAGTTGCAAATCCTCTTGTTTCATAATTTTCTTGATTAATGATATCTTGTTGGGAAGCCTTTTTCCCATTGGTCAGAGCTGCTCCCTCCACCTGATAGGCAGAGGTTGCTGCTCCCCACAAGAATCCTTCCGGATACTTCGTATTTATCATGGACACAACTCCTATTTCTTTAAAGATTCTATTTTTTTATTAAATATTTCAAATAAATCAATGATTTGTTCTGCGATGATTACTTCTGAGTTAATCGTCATTATTGTGTCCTGCGCATGCGCAAAAAGCAGACAAGGCTCATATGCTTTGTTTCTCGTTTCATTTTGTATCACCTCTGTTTGTGATACATGGGCTAATCGAATAAACTCCTTTGCCTCCTTAATTCTTTCCTTTGCAACAGTAAAGTCTTCCATTTTAACAGCGTTCAATGCACTAGCTGTTGAGTTTCTTGCATCTCCGGCGTTTAAAATAATCTGCATTGCAATTGGTACTAATTCATTTTCCATGATATCTTCCATACAAAACCTCTTTCTCTTATATTCCGTCTTTTCAAATTCTTTTTATTCTTATTCTTTCACCAGTTGATTTTCTTCACGAATACATTGGCTTTCATAAACCTTAAAGAAAGGTAACCAGATTAGGAAATACAGTGCAAACAATATTACATAAAAGATAATTGCACGTAAATCCTCTGTAATCATAATTGATGATATTGGAGCCGGTACCTGCCCAACCTGAATCATTTTTCCAGGGATATTTAACATACCTGTTTTCATCGCTACATATACGATAGAAGGACCTACAATACAGTTAATCCACATGGGTAACATAAGAATAGGATTAAAGGCAATCGGCGTACCGTAAATAACTGGTTCATTGATATTAAATATGCTAGGTGCAATACAAACTTTACCTAACACTCTCAGTTTTTTAGATTTTGAAAACAACATTTGGAAAACTAAAGGTAACGTAGCTCCCATACCACCCATTGTAATCAGGGCTGCTGTAAATACTGTTTCACTTGTTACTATATTCGTTGCAACTCCTCCGGCAGCAATTGCTGTGATGTTTGCCTGGATGCCTGCCATAAATACAGGAGTTGAAATTGCTCCAAAAGCCCAGGAAGAAACACCACAGGAATATAGAATTGCCGGTGTTAGGCACATGAAAATCATTCCCGGATAAGTTTGTCCAAATGCTGCTACTGGTTTAAAAAATAATGAAACAGCTTCTACAACATTGACACCGCCATTTATAACAACAAGCATTATAATAAGCAGAGTCACAAAAATTGGTACAATACTGTTAATCCAATTCACCAAAAAGCTTGGTATCGTCGTACTATTTTCCAAGAAGCCAAAACGTGTCCATAGATTGAATAAAAATGCTACAAATAAGCCTACGACAATTGCAACCATAATTCCTGACGGACCAAATTCGCCATAGTTCACCAGCATATAATAGTTCTCATCAAATGTTGGCTGTAAGCACATGATAAATGCCGAAAATCCCAATAGACCTGCGGCTACCTGAAATTTATTTCTCTTCTTAAGTTCCATCAAGTTGTAAGGGATTAAAAACGAAATAAAGATCCCAATAAATGCAAAGGAATAATCTTTAATCGGATTTAAATTGGGTAAGCTTGGTATGTACTCAACAAATACGTTATAAAAAAACACGAAAGAACCAACTAAGATAAACGGTAATACTCTCATCATTGCCTGTGATACTGCTGCTACCCATGGATTTGCCACCACCTTATTCATCGCAGGTGCAAATGATTCCGATAACCAATTCATAAACTTTTTCATAATCTTAATTCTCCTTCTCCCTTGATACTTTTTCTAAATGTTCGTTCACATAATCTAATAATCCGGTTCCATCCAATGTCCCATAGATATCTTTTGGAATTACGATTACCTCTGTTCCATATGCGGTACATAACTCTTTGTAGGTATCATACCTGGGTGCATAGTGTGGGCCGATACACATAATGTCCACCCCTTCTTTTACAACAGACATTACATCGCTTTCCGCATGTGCAGAAACTACAACATTCATATTTTTCTTTTTCGCTGCTTTCTTCACTGCATTTGCTAAAAAACCACTTGACATACCTGCCCCGCAACATAATACAATTCTAATTTTATCCATACTAACACCTCCTTGAAAGTAATTGATTACAATATTATTATCACAATTTATAACAAAAGAATCAAATTACGAATTGCATCCTAAAGTGCAATTGGTAATCTGATTCCATATATTTTTTATTACTATCCTTTTCCATTGAAGTCCCATAGAAAATCTATTTTCCTAACAACCCATATTTAGCGAAAGCCTTATATAACCCGTCCTCACCAATGTCTGCTGTCACATAATTCGCTATCTCCTTTAGCCTAGCATCGGCATTTCCCATAGCAATTCCAACCTTGCAAGCTTCGATCATTTCTGCATCATTCATACTGTCGCCAATTGCAATTGCATCCTCGAAAGCAGAATTATAATAATCCAATATTTTTTTAATTCCACTCGCCTTATGAATATGTGATAACGTGAGTTCCGCCACACACATATTGCCTACTCTCTTTTCCTTACTCTCTGTCGTAACTACGACCTTATAATCCTTTCCAAGCATTTCACCAAGCCTGATCAGCGCTGAATAACTGGTACTAAACAAAGATAATTTGAAGATCTTTTCTCCCTTTGTATATTCGCTGATATTATAAAAGCAAAAAAGCTCCTGCAGTTCTTCTTCTTTTTTTAAAGCTCTGCTCTCCCTATTTAACTCAAAATAATCCTGTGCTGCTTTCTGCAGGTAAACACCCGAAATTCCTTCATAACAATAGGCAATATTAAGCTCTCCACAGATTTCACTGATATCGTTTAGCTCCTCATTACTTATTGTTTCTTCAAATAACACCTTATGATCCACATACACATATGCTCCGGCCGATGTAATTACTCCATCATAATTTATATGATTTATTTGCTTCAATTGGCAAATAGAGCGTCCGGTACTGATAAATATCATATGCCCTGCTTCCTTTGCTTTATCGATAGCCTCAATTGCACTTTCCGGGATTTTATTCTCTCTATGATTATAAAGCGTTCCATCAATATCTAAAAATATATATTTACCCATTTATTCACCCCATATTAACTAACAATTGACTTCAATGTATTTTCAAATTTCTCAAAAGATTCGCATTCCTTAAATATATCAATATTATTTTCTTCCGAAAATATCACGACCAAAGATTCATATAATTCTTTAAATGCATTATTGTCCTGTTTATTAATTGCTATCATCAGAACTACATAAACGATTTGCCTATCCCACTTGATTCCTTTTTTACTCACCATAACAGAGATACAAGTTTTATAAGCATTCATTTCAACGGAGTGTGGGATTGCAACTTTACCAAAAGCTGTACTTGCTGCTTCTTCCCGCAAGAACACATTTTCTTTAAAATCTTTTCGGACATATTCCAATGTATATAGATTGTCGGAAAGGATATTGATTGTTTCCTCCATTTCAAAGCCTTTGTTATCGACAAAAAATAATTCTTTTTCAAAATAATCACGGAAATGTTTTTTTAATACCATGTTTTTCTTATTGTTTTGAGACTTTTCGATTTTAGCTTGAATTTCAAACTTATCCGTCTGCGTAAAGAACGGTGAAATAACTGCTACTTCACACGGTATAATTGGTTTTACTTTTATGGTAGAAACCAGAAGATCAAATTGCATCCCCTCAAATTGGAGCGTATCCTGAGCTGTTGCAATAATGTTAATATCATTGTTAAAGTTTAACAACATGTCATTGAAAATTCTCGTTTCAATGTTCATATATTTGGGGCACAATAGTACTGTTCGTACCTTCGAATTATTACTTTTTTGTCTTTCAATTTCTCCACCGATATGCAATGCAATAAAAGCAACTTCATCTTCATTCATACGAATATTATATTTCTTAACCAACTGTAAGGAAGCAAATATAGCTATATCAAAGAGTATTAGGTGTTGAGCCTTTATGGTATCCAGCATAGGATTTTTTAAATCTTTACTGTTTTTTACCCGATATAACAGATTTTTTAAATGAAGAGCAAATGGTATGATGAAGTTATCACTATTCAAATCTACCGAATATTCTTTCTGAATCAAGAATACTAATTCTTTTGTTTCCTCAAGAATTGCTTCGCCAACCAAAGTACTAAACTTTTGAATGTTACTCGATATCATTAAATTAGCACTCGTTTTTAACAACATATAAACTTCACTTTGTTCCTCTGTACTAATTTTTATGCCAAATTCTTGTTCCAGCTTCTCACATAATTCAAGTACACATTGATTCTCTTGTTCATTGTCAAAGAAAGAAGCTTCTGTATTCGTAATCGTTTTTCCATCGATAATACGATCTATAATAATTGTCAGATGCAGAAGTAAATTTCTTAGCGCCAAATCATTAATATAAAAATTATATTTGGACAACACCCGATGGATAATTGGTATAATAGCCCCGACATCTACACTAATAAAATTATTTTTAAGTAACTGTAAGTCGATATAATGGTTTTCTACTTCATCATATAAAATGTAGCTAAATAATTTTCTTATATTTTTTTCCGGTGCTGTCAATATTACATTGTCCTTTTCAATCACAAATTGAATATTAAAGTTGTTGAAGCGTTTATTAATTTTCTTAATGTCAGCTTTTAAAGTAGAATCGCTTACAAACAGACTATCGCATAGTTCATACAAATCCAGACAATTGGTGTGTTTTAAGAAAAACAGTTTTATAATATAGGTAGAACGATCTTCATATGTTTGTGGAATTATGTTCTTCTCCATGCCTAACAAACTCTTCGCCAAAGTTATATTTATGGTATATCCGTTCTTATTCGAAATAATTGCTTTGCCTTTTCCGATATCATTAATTTGAGAGATATAGCTTTTCACAGAACGTACCGAAATTTTTAAAACATCAGCCAACTGTTGAGATGTTAAAACGCTTTTTGAATTATCTAACATATAATTTAACAATTCTACTTGCTTCTGCTTCATAGTACAATCCTCCGGCAATATCTATTTTCTCCAATATAGTATATCATTCTCGCATTTTCGTAACAATTAATAATTTGCACTAAAGAGTGAAACATTTGATACTTGTTAGTATCACCGAAAAAATGAACTGTTGCACTCTAACCCAATCGTTAATATGCAACAGTCCCTTAATTTAATTTTTTATATTCAATTTCCGAATTTCAGCTCTAAGCGGTAGTATATATGGTGGTGCAACCGAAAGTTCATCAATACCCATTTCCAAAAATGTCTTTGTTAAGGATAAATCCGCACCAAGTTCTCCGCAAATTCCTATCCATATTCCCTCTTTGTGTCCATTTTCCACAACCATTCGAATCATCCGAAGCACAGCTTCATGGTGCGGATTAAAAAAGTTTTCAAGTTTCTGGTTCATACGATCAATTGCTAATGTATATTGTGATAAATCATTCGTTCCGATGCTAAAAAAATCTACTTCTTTCGCCAATAAATCGCTAATCATAACTGCTGCTGGAGTTTCAATCATAATTCCTTGCTCCACTTTTCCTATAGTCACATTGTTTTTTGATAGCTCCGCTTTTACTTCAGCAACGACTTCTTTGATTTTATAAATTTCCTCAACTGAAATTATCATTGGATACATTATGGCAATATTTCCAAAAGCGCTTGCTCGAAATATTGCTTTAAGCTGCGTTTTGAACACCTCAATTCGATCAAGACAGATGCGAATTGCCCGGTATCCCATAGCAGGATTTTCTTCTTTTTCAAGTTCAAAATAATCTACCTGTTTATCTGCACCAATATCAAGGGTACGGATAATTATCTTCTTGCCCGCCATTGTTTCTGCTACCTGCTTATATACTTGGAATTGCTCTTCCTCCGTGGGGTATGTATCTCTTTCCAAATATAAAAATTCACTTCGAAATAGGCCAATTCCTCCAGCATCATTCTGCAGAACAGATGCCAAATCTGATAAGCTTCCGATATTCGCATATAAATTAATCTTCTGTCCATCAAGAGTAATATTATCTTTTCCCTTTAATGTTTGTAACAAATATCTTTTTTCCTGTTCCTCTTCCTGTACTTTTTTAACTTCTGCAAGTAATTGTTCATCCGGTTCTACAATAAACTCTCCTGTATTTCCATTCACAATAGCGATTTTCCCTGTTAATCCATCTTCTAAATCAATCTTTGTATTAACAAGAGCCGGTATGCTCATCATTCTTGCCAGAATTGCAGTATGTGAATTTGTTGATCCTCGAACAGTGACAAAGGCAAGTACCTTTTCTTTATCCAGCTGCACTGTCTCACTAGGAGCCAAATCCTCAGCAAGGATAATCGATGGCTCCGTTAAATCAAAGTTGCTACTGCTCTTCTTTCCTATCGCTGATAGAAGTCGTTCGGAAACATCTTTCACATCTGCTGCACGCTCTTTCATATAGTCGTCCTCTAACGTTGCAAACATTGATGAAAAATTATCTCCAGTCACCGCTACTGCATATTCCGCATTCACTTTTTGTGTCTCAATTATATTATAAATTGAAGCCAGATAATCCACATCTTCCAACATCATTTGTTGTACATCAAAAATAGCTGCACTCGCCGCTCCTACTTCTTTTAATGCTTTTTCATACAGACTCTGTAATTGTTTTACGGCTTCTGCTTTCGCTTCTTCGAAGCGTTCCTGTTCTTTCTTTACATCATCAATATGTTTTCTATTTACTATCTGATTATCTTTTTTATATAATTTAATATTACCTATTGCAATTCCGTTATAAGCAGATTTTCCTTCATAGCTTTTCATCATCATGTTCCTTTGTGTTTAAAGATTTTCTTTGCAGAACAATTCCAGTTCAGCTGCAGCAATATCCTCATCTTTACCTTCAATTGTAAATCTCACTTTATCTGCATACTTTGCACCAAATGCCATTAAAGCCATTAACCTCTTGACATCTGCCGACTTTCCATCTTTAAAAATTTTCACATCACTGCTGTAGCCAGTGGCTGCTTTCACTAACATACTTGCTGGTCTGGCATGTATACCTACCGGTTCGGTAATAACATATTCGAATTGTTTCATATCGCATCGTTCCCCTTCTATATGCAACTTTTTATGCTAAAATTATTATATGTTTTATATTTTCCCGAGACAAGTTTCATTTTGCACCTTTTAGTGCAAGTATATTAGTGCTTATATTTCCTTTCAATCGGCTTATTGAACAAAGGACACAGAAGCTATGATGCTCATAGATAGGAACATTTTGCGATCATAACTACTTATTAATTTAAATAAAAGAAATATTGTATTCACTTTTTAAATCCTGTACCATTCCGGTATATCGCTTCTCACATTGTTCCAAGTTATTTTCCTCAATATCATATAAACAAGGCTGTAAATATTTCTTCCAGATAGAAAGATATTTTTCCTCACAACTCGGCTGAATATTAATAAATGTAACGATTGCCGGTGCCGTCCTATAATATTCCTCTACCAATGCTTGTCTTTCCTTTGTCTGCTGCATATAAGTATCCCTAAAATTCCGCATTGTTGTAAGCTCATAGCAATTATCAGGTTTATCCATAGTCTCACATACTGCAGTGGTAATATAGCAAAGGCCTTTGCGTTCAAAACCGGACTGAAGCTCCTCATACCTTGCCTTATGGAAGGCGAAGTCAGGGAAGTTCTGACGCCACTTCTCA
>JAQSYO010000076.1 GCA_029256105.1 Herbinix sp. | reverse complement strand
TATTGTTATTTACTACTCCTAGATAATAACATATAAGAAATAGGACTTACTTGTGATGTACTGTATATTTTTAATTCAATTAGGGTATTCTAAATTAGTTTTTGGTCCGTATAGCAATAAAATGCTAGCACTAAAACAATTCTGTCCTAGTGCTAGCATTTGCTGTGTCGATTTTATTTATTCTTCCGGTTTTTCGGAAAGTTCAGATATACTTCTTCTTCCTGCTGAAAGCCGCCTTCAATAATTACTTCATATAGATTATCCTGGTTAACTGCGATGGGCTCCAACTTTACATAAGGTACCTCATGGCTCCCATCATTAATGGTAGCAGTTACACTGATGTCCTCCCCCTCGGCTAATTTCACTGCATATTCTGCTGCAGCTTTAGCTAATCTGTCCACCGGTTTATATACGGTCATCGTTTGAGTACCTTCCACAATTCTCTGACAGGCAACTAAATCTGCATCCTGCCCGGTTACGACAACCTTACCTGCTAATCTGTTCTCAGAAAGTGCTCGTACTGCCTGGCTGGCAAGACCATCATTGCCACATAATATTCCGTCAATATCCGGGTTAATGTCAAGGGCTACATTAACAGCATTAAATGCTTCCTCTGCTAACCATTCTTTTGCATTAACGGAATAGATGACATTCAAATCAATATCCTCCATAACGTCTTGAAAGCCCTGTTCTACTAAAGTAACATTATGATCCGTTGTAGGTCCGAATATCGTAACAATATTGCCTCCTTCCGGAACTTCTTTTGCTAAGGTTTCTGCCATCAGTCTTCCGACTTCCTCATTATCAAAGGAAATGTACAAATCAGCATTCGCATTACGAACCAAGCGGTCATAGGAAACTACAATAATTCCTGCTTCTTTTGCATCCTTTAAAACATTACTGCAAGCTTCGGAGTCAACCGCAATCACAACGATTACATCCATCTTTTTATCGATGAAATACTGAATCTGTGAAATCTGTTCCTCAACATCTCCGTTGGCGTTCTGCACATTCACCTCAGCACCAAGATCCTGTGCTGTGGAAACAAAAACTTCTCTGTCTCTTTGCCACCGTTCAATTACAAAGGAATCAAACGACAAACCAATCTGGATCTTTTTCTCCGTAATGTCGGGATCCATCTCGTCTTCGTTGCTGCCTCTGCATCCGGTGAATGATAGTATTATTGATAATACAATCACAATGATAGCACTAATTTTTTTCATTATACCCTCTCCCTATATTCTGTAGGTGTTACACCCACTTGTTTTTTAAATATACGGCTGAAATAATTCGGGTCACTATATCCTGTATTAACACAGATGTTCTTAATGCTTACATCACGATTCTGTAAAAGCTTCTTTGCTTCTTCAATCCTGATGTTGGTGAGATATTCAATAAAATTCTGACTCGTTACTTCTTTAAACAATTTACTGAAATAATATGGGCTGATATCCACAATTCTTGATACATCATCCAGTGATATGTCCTTACTGTAGTTTTCCTCAATAAAAGTCTTCGCTTTCGCAATAATTCCGCTGTTCTGTTCTTCTCTCTTTGATATTATATTCCGGCATGCCTCTGTTACTTTATCAATAAACCATTTGCGCAGTTGTTCATAATTATCAATTTGTATTAATGTTTTTAAATAATCCTTACGGTATCTAAAATAGTACGTCATGCCCCCACTCTGGAAAGCTCTCTGTTCTGCGAATAGGATAAATTCCAATACCTTTAGCTTGATATCCATCTCACAATCCGGATATTGCTCGATCATCCAATCAAAAAAGTGATTAGCTTCCGTTTTCGCACCTTCTATATTCCCTTTTTCAATCATATCAAACAATAATCGCTCTGTTTCAATCGGATAATCATCCCCATACTCACATCCGATGGGAATATCATTTGCATGAACCACTCGTCCCTTACTGTTATGCGTAGCATTAACCGCTTCCTTATAGGATTCACCCAACCGATTAAGCGGTGTTACCGAGCCAATTCCTACCTTGAATTGTACGTCAATTCGCTTTGTAAGGTCCCGAATTAATTTTCTCACCTTCTCAATTAGATTGATACGATCGTCATATTCCAACTGCTGCTTTGAACTGGGGAGAAATACCACAATCTTGTTTACCATAATAGGGCCAACAACGCAGTGGAAATCCTCCTTCAGATTTTCCCTAATGGTAGGATAAAAGGACTGGGCTTTTACACTGATGCCTACTGGGTTCGTTAGCCTTCCATCCTCGAGGGTATCTCCGAATTCCATTACCATCATCATACCGTATTCCTCTCGAATACCTAAAAGGTTCTGATAATTCACCTCTATCCTTCCATAATCATCACCGGACAAAACCGCATAAATAAAATCGCTCTCTATAATAGGAACAACAATTTCCAGTTTCTCACGAATCATTAGGTCATTACTTCTTTTTTTACGGTCTTCTTCAATGATATCCATTGCCTTTTGCAGAACCTTAACAATGATTGTATGATTAACCGGCTTTGTCAAATACTCCAAGACGCCAAGATTTATTGCTTCCTTTGCATAATTGAACTTATCGTATGCTGTCATAACAATAAAGACAACTGAGTTATTTGTTTTTCTGATCTCCTTCATTGCTTCAATTCCATTAATTCCTGGCATCTGAATATCCATAATTGCAATATCCGGTTTAAATTTTTCAGCTAACTCTATCACACTTCTGCCGGTTGTAGCATGCTCCACAATGCAGCTGTCACTAAAATTTTTTTCTATTATAAAGCGTAAGGAATCTATTACTATTCCTTCATCATCAGCCAACATTATCTTATACATAATTACCTCCAATACGCTGTTAATAACGACAGCAACCTTCTTTATAAATGAAATTTTCTTGAACTATCATTCATATTACGATACATGTTCATAATTAACGAGTTGCCATTTCTATCCCAACCTTATAACAAATTAGTCTTTTCTGCATTTTTGGGTATATGAATGGTTACCTTTGTTCCTTGGTTTCGACCTTTACTCTCAATTTTAAAAACCTCTTCCTTATCATAATAAAGACGTAACCGGTTAATTACATTACCAAGACCAATACCGTTTGAATCCTTTGTAACAGTACGTTCTTTCAGGGATGCCCTGTCTTCTAATTTGGAGGTCATAATTCGTTCAATTGTACTTTGTTCCATACCGGAGCCGTTATCAACTATGGTAATATTAATATTTTCACCTTCCAGAAAAACAGTCATACGAATTTCACCATCATAATCAATATCACGGATACCATAATTTACGGAATTTTCAACCACCGGCTGCAAAATCATGCTGGGCACCCGCACATCCACCAGACTTTCATCAATATCTTTATAAAAATGTATCCCACCGGAAAAGCGAACATTTAAGATATAGATATAACTGTCTACCAGCTTGATTTCATCCCGAAGCGTGGAATCCTGAGCTAAGCTTTTCATATTAAAGCGGAAAAAGTCTGCCATGTTCTCAATAAACATGCAGGTTTTATCTGCTCCTTCCATCATCGCCAGCTGTGCTCCGGCATTTAAGGTATTAAAAAGAAAATGCGGATTGATCTGAGCCTGTAAATACTTTAACTGGGCATCTTTTAGATGATTGGTCATCATCAGGTCCTTCTCGATCATTTTATTTTCCAGTTCCATGCTTTCCTTCGTTTTCACAATATATTGATGAATACTTACAATCATAGTATTAAAAGCTTTTGTAACAATTTCTACCTCGTCCGAGGAATCCACATGGACCAAATCCACTTCAAAATTACCGCTGGCCACCTCATAGGCTGCTTGCGTCAACCTCATCAAAGGTCCTGTAATGCTTCGTGTAACGATAATAATCAGTACTACATTAAACGATGTGATAACCAATAGTACAACGGTACTAACAATTTCCAGCGCCCGTAAGGACCTTTGCAAAAGTTCGTATTTGTCCGAATTAAACTTAAATTGCTCATTATTCAAGCTATTGATGTAAGTACTGATATAATCGTACATCACCGTAGCTTCTTCATAATTCACTCTGTATTTTTTAATATTTTGCCCACGTTTTGCATCAACGGTATCATCAATAATTGTAAGATAAGTC
>JAQSYO010000003.1 GCA_029256105.1 Herbinix sp. | reverse complement strand
TATCTTCTTAAAACTCTATCTTCTTAAAACTCTATCTTCTTAAAACTCTATCTTCTTAAAACTCTATCTTCTTAAAACTCTATCTTCTTAAAACTCTATAACATAAAATAAAGAACGTGTCTCAAAATAACTTAAAGTTATTTGTGACACGTTCTTTTAGTAGCGAAGGACGGATTTGAACCGCCGACACCGCGGGTATGAACCGCGTGCTCTCGCCAGCTGAGCTACTTCGCCATAATATAAAATAATTATCATGCTATGCATGAAAATGGGACCTATAGGGCTCGAACCTATGACCCTCTGCTTGTAAGGCAGATGCTCTCCCAGCTGAGCTAAGATCCCTTTCGAAAAGTACTTTCTCATTATATTCATTAGAACACACTTTGTCAAGAGTACTTTGTTTGAAATTCATATTAATTGAATAAACTCGATCGAAAAACCAAATTGCTTCCCTCTTCTTGGAGGTGGAATTAATTATTCAACATTGATGTGGATGCTACCCTTTCAAAAAGTTATCGTCATTCGTAGCCTAATATTGAAAATATAGTAGCTTTTACTGAAATTAAGAAAGATTGAGAAATTGTATACAAGTTAAATTATTCAAAAATTAAAGATGTGAAGGAAACATTCACATCTTTATTATAGCTAATTGTCAGCATCTTCAGCAATATTATTTACATTATTACATTCATTATTCTTTTCATTATTCTTTTCGTTTTTCTTTTCATTATTGTTTGTATTACCATTTACTTTACTTTCACATATCTCTCTCTTCGTGAGTATTGTTGCTAATGTATCTCCAAGCTGCGTGAAAATTGCTGATAAAATGGAAATATCATCATCTGAGCAACTTTTGGAGATAGCACAGGCAACTACTGTTACAAAGGTAATTAGTTCGCATTCATCCATGTATACCTCCATTCCGCCGCTAGTGGCGGTACAAACAGTTCAGGAAAAGAAAGTAAAATTAAAGCTTTTTCAAGATTCTTTTCACACTTTTCACCTTACTAAACTATATGCATCATAAGTGATTTTGTGAAGAGATCACTGAAGTAAACCAGACAATTCGCCTTGATATATAATGTGTAGTTCATGTAAAGCACGTGTTATCGCAACATACAATAGCTTTGCATCCTCGTCACTTGAATGATAGCTGTCCTCGTCGGGGTTCCATAGAACAACTGCATCAAATTCCAATCCCTTTGTCATATGAATGGGAAGCACCATTACTCCATTCGTAAAGGTAATCGTTTCAATATCGTCCTCCAGATGTTCAATTGCAATGTACGCCTTTAGTAGATCCTTAACCTTCAAGGTTTCCTCTACCGTACGGCAGATGATTGCTATGGTATCATACCCTGCCTTTTGGACCTCTTGAATCATCTCAACAGCGTCTGTTACCATCTGCTGTTCATCAGCTGCCTTAGTTGCTGTTACTTCCTTGCCATGCCTGATTATTGGCTCGATATCATAGGTTTTAAAGGAACATTTCTTTAACACATTACTAGCAAAATCTGAAATCTCTACTGTATTACGATAGCTTTTCGCAAGTACATAGAAACGATCCTTCTCTGGTAAAAACACCTCCTGCTTCAATGCCTCCCAGTCATTCATACCGGTATCATAATAAATATTTTGCGAGACATCTCCCATAATCGTATAGGTACATGTCTTAAAAAGCTGTTTAAATAAATGAAATAACATAACACCAAAATCCTGAGCCTCATCGATTACAATGTGATTGACATAATCAAAATCCTTTGTCATTTTTAACCGCCGTTTGATATAAGTGAGCATCCCCAGATCATAAAGGTCAATCTTCTTTTGTTGAAGCTCCTGGAGCAAATAGTTTATCACATCTCCCCCTGGCACAGGTATTTTATTATCAAGATATCTTTGGCGATTATTCATCATATCCCCAAGAAAATCGATATAAACCTCCATTAGATTAAATTTCTTATTCCGATTGCCAAAGTAGTTCTTATATTTATTGACCTCTGTTTTAATCTCCTCTTTACGCTTTAAATCCTCTTCATTGATTGAAGCCACTTTGTAGGTTAGTCTCTTATTTAATAAATCGATCTTTTCCTGTAGCGGTTTATCCTCAAAAAAATTCAGAAAATAAAGTATTTCATCCTTTGAATAAAGAACTTTGTGATCATATTGAACTGATTCCGTGAAAACCGTATTAATCTCATATTGTTTCATATAAACCATTAGTGCTTTGATAAAATGAATAGAACCCTTAAATCGCTTTAACTGTGTAGCTTCCTTCGATTGTGTTACAGGTCGTAATTTTAAGAAGCTATTTCCAAGCGTATATTTCCCCTTTTTTAAATCAAAATCCTTATCAAGCAGCGAGAGCAGGAACTCCTCCATCGTCATTTGATTCACGTTATATACATCAAGGTTTGGTAATACACCGGTAATATAATTAAGAAGCATTTTATTACTGCCGATAATAAAAAATTCATCCGGTCTGAATTTCTCCTTATAGTTATAGAGAATATAGGAAATGCGATGCATCGCCACGGTTGTCTTTCCACTTCCGGCAACCCCCTGTACGATAACACTATGCCAAGGGGTATCACGAATGATTTCATTTTGTTCCTTTTGAATGGTTGCTATAATTTCACCAAGTACTACTTCTTTATTCTTACTCAAATATTTAGTAAGGAACTCATCGTTGGCGATAACATCTGAATCATAGTAATCGATTAATTTACTCTCTGAGATTTCGTAAGTACGCTTTAGGTTTAGTAGAATGTCAATTCGATCACCAAAGGGTGTTTGGTATGAGCTTTCACCAATATCACTATCATAATATACACTAGAAATTGGTGCGCGCCAGTCAATAATCATGTTTTCAGATGTGTTCTTTCTGATTCCGTTCTTTCCAAGATACAAGGAATAGTTTTCCTTATCATCAACCTCTTTATAATCAATACGTCCAAAATAAGGTTTTTTTAAAGCAAGAAGGTTCTTATCCAGCGTTCGTTCCATCTTAGACTTCATATCAAGCCCTATTACCAGATCGTTATGCAGCTCTGGATTATTGGAACGGTAATTATCATATAGTTCCTTCGTCTCCTCGTTAACTTCCTTATACTTCTGTAAATAGTCCTCTATATTTTGCTTTATAATCTTTACACACTTCTCCAAGTGCTTTTCTTCTTTTTGTCGCTCCTGAATTGGCACTTCTACATTTGTATTGACCTGCTCGATTCTTATATTTTGTTCTTCAATTATATTTTGTTTCTGCATGATAGCCTCCTTTTTATAAACACAGGATTATTTCTAACTTCCTATGTGGGATAAAGGACTGATCTGTCCGTAAACATCGTTACAATTAATATCTTACTAGTTAAAAAAATAATTACTAGACTTTTTATTTCAAATATGTTATGATTGAAAATGAAGTATAGATAAAAATACAAATCGGCTTGTCAGAATTTTCTGACAGCTTTTTTTATGTCCTTCAGAGAATAAGAAGCTTATTCCGCTCGATATATAACAGGTATATAGATCCTATTTAATTTACCTTTGATATCACGATCCAGTTGATTTATAGTGACTAACACCAAAACGCCAGAGCATAAAACTAGGTAATAGGAAAAGACACCCCACGATTGGTAGGAACATAAATAACCAATTATCTGTACGACCAATCAAATATAAAAACGGATAATATTGAAATAATGCGTAGGGTATCATATAAGTACAAAATTTCAGTACACTTTTTCCATAGATATCGAGCGGATATTTACCATATTCTCTTGCTCCATCCGTAAGTATGTTCATAAATTCCAAACCTTCTAATGTAAAGAAGCATATACTCGCATAGATAACAAAGAGGCAACCAAAGATAACAGTTCCCCCTAGAATCATCAGAAGAAGTGTCAATATCTTATTAAAGTCCCAGCGAATTTCTGAAGTTGTAATCCCATAGCTAAACATAACTATTGCCTGTAATATCCTTCCAAATCTAGTGAATTCGATCTTTCCTGACACCACTAACAAAATAATACTTCTTGGTCGTAGAAGGATTCTGTCAAACTCTCCATTACTAATCGTACTAGAAAATAAATCAAACCCCCTCATAAACATTTCTGCAAGGGAAAAACTCATCAGCATCGTAGCAAAGCAAAGAATCACTTCGCTAAAGCTATAACCCTTAACTTCATGGAAACGATCAAACATGAATAATATCCCAAGAAACACATTAAAAGATACCAGAAACTGTCCCAACGTAGTCAGTAGAAAGGATAGTTTATACTGCATGGCACCCTTTAAGTGAATTCCAAAAAACTTCACATATAATCTCATATTACTAACCTCCAATACAAACTTAACATTACCATTTAGAACACTTTAAAATAATAACGATATTCCACTTAAATTCTTTCTTGTTTTTGCCAATAATTCATTACAGATAAATTATTTAACCACCTTGAACGACAACCCTCTTAAGCGCCGTCGCTGTTAATCTTTTACCAAGCCACACAAGCGTAGCAATCCAGAATAACTGCAAACCAACCTTTAGATATAGTTCCGCTCCTGCAACGTCTCCGGAATAAATACGCAAAGGTACATTCTGCATGGAGGCAAAGGGCAACAGCTCCACAATCTGTCTGATTCCAGTCGGTAAAAATGGTAGCGGAATTACACCGCCCGCAAGGAATTCAACTAACGATACCGCAACTAATCGGATTCCCGTCGGTGAATAGGTAAAAAAGGTCGTGATATAAACCAACATGCAGAAAGCGATTACCACTAAAAAACCTAGTAGCATCGTAATTACGAACCAGAACCCCGCTTGAATGCTAATCGGTAAGCCAATCCCATAAGGTGAAGGCAAAAACGCAGCAAACACTAAAATTGGCATACAGCGAAGCACCGCTTTTGAGAGTCTGCTAGCCATACTTCGAAAGAACCACATATCATATAGATCAATAGGTTTACATAGTTCATATGCAATTCCGCCCTCAGTAATTGTCTGAAAGATATCATTTTCCAAAAACCAAACCATGAATAATGCTAAAAATGCCTGCTGAAGCCACATATAAGAGGACAGTGCCTCAAAGGTCATGGGAAATGCCGCTTCATTTACTTCATAAAACGCTTTGTAGGTTAAAATGCCCAAGATGCCCCATACAAATTGTGTTGCTATTCCTGCAATCGCTGCCGCACGGTATTGTAATCCTGCAATGAACCGTAAACGAAAGAAGGATATATATTTATAATAACGAATACTTCTACACTCTTCTTGTTCCAACCAAATCAACTCCCCTTTAATCTATTCTTCCATAGATACAAATAAATAGTTACTAGAATAAAATTCCATATAACTTTTCCCTATAATGGAGTTCATTCTTCACTAAATTGTAATTAATTGTTATTTTCGTACATAACAATTACCCCTCCTCAGCAACACTTTAGAGCGGTTATATTTACAATCTATTAAATTTGATACTGATGATAAAGCTTCGCTACAACTTCATCAATCGAGGGTCCGTCTACCGAGATGTCTTTTACATCGACTTGCCTTGTTATATGTGCAATCGCATCGGATACACGGAGCAAGTTCATATCAATGTCAAAAACAGCAAATTGATTACTCTCTGAGATGTGGAGCATACCCTCGCAAGCCGTAATAAATCCCCCACTATATTCAACGGTAAGACGTTTGTTCGAGGAAAATTGCTTTCGTATATCCTCGAGATGCCCATCCATCAGTATTTTCCCTTTTCCTATTAGGATGATTCGTTTGGTCAAGGTTTCAATATCTTGCATATCATGAGTGGTGAGAATAACTGTTGTCTTATGATTTCGGTTTCTCTCCAGAATAAAATCCCTGACAGCAATTTTAGATACCGCATCCAAACCGATTGTCGGTTCATCTAGGAATAGGATCTTAGGGCTATGCAAAAGAGAGGCTGCAATTTCACATCGCATCCTTTGTCCTAGGGATAGTTGTCTGGCTGGTGTTCTGATGATTTGCTCCAGATTAAGTAAGGTAACCAGTTCGTCCAAGTTATTGTTATACGTTTGAGTTGGAATTCGATAAATGTCCCGAAGAAGTTCAAAGGAGTCAATCACCGGTACGTCCCACCATAACTGGGATCGTTGTCCAAAGACAACACCGATATCCTTTACATGGGCTGTTCTTTCTTTCCATGGAACTCTTCCATTAATGGTACAGCTGCCTTGCTCCGGTGTTAAAATTCCGCTTAACACCTTAATCGTACTGCTTTTACCTGCACCGTTAGGACCGATATACCCGACCATCTCCCCTTCTTTAATTGTAAAGGAAATGTCATCGAGCGCATTGATGCATTCATATTGCCTATGAAATAAAGCTTTGAATGCTTCAGAAAATCCGGCATTTCGCCGACTGACCTTAAAGGTCTTAGAGATGTGTTCAACTTTGATCATTTTGTTCCTCCTGGTAGTAATATTTTTTCAAATATCTTGCCAAGCGACGGCGTACCTTTAGGTACACTTTTTTCCTTAGATTTTGCCAAGAAAACCCGCGGTAAATATTTCATTTGATGTAAACGAAAGTAAATTATAGCATTTTAATGTAAATTAGTCAACTACAATCTGCAAGCAAAGGTAATTACCGTTCCATCGATATCTTTAAATTGCATCGAACGACTCCCCCAGGGATGTGTAGTCGGTTTAGTCAGAATTTCTACGCCTAGCGCCTTTACTCTTACATATTCCGCATCTACATCGTCTACATGAAATCCCAAAGTAATGTTTGTTTCCCCTTTATTAAAACATAAAGACATATCTTCTTTTGCTGCTTTTCTGGAGTATATCGTAAAAGAAACCCCCTCTATTTTTATTACAGTATGAATTTCATTTCCTTCTGAGGTTGTCCGTAATACTTTCTCATAAAATTTTGCTAAGGCTAATACATCATCAGTAATCAAGCATACTTCTTGTAATCTCATAACACTCCTCCAACTAATTTATAATTTCTTCTACGCTTTATTAGATAATTTTTATTGTAACTTTTTACGTTTGTTATAATCAACTTATCGAGAACTTTTTCCAATGCTTTTTTATTTCTAGATATTCCTCTGCCGTAAGATTATATTCTCCGAGACTAATCTGACCATTCTCATAATTAATAATATTAATACAAGTGTTTTTTAATATAATCTTTCCCGTTCCGGTCTTTCCCTCACTTAACGTAGCTAATACTGAATTAATGGATGCTCCATGAGAAACCATAATAATATTATCTTCATAGTATTGCTCCGCATATTTACGTATACACGTCAACATTCTCTTACATAAATCTTCAAAAGGTTCCTTATCATCCACTTCTCCTGAAGCATAAAAAGCTTCCCGCTCCTTGGGTGTCATTCCTGAAACCTTGGAGAAGTCACGTTCTGTGATATTCTCATCAATGATTACTCGGTCGATTGCAATACAAGCTGCTATTATTTCTGCTGTTCTTCTAGCTCTAATTAATGGGCTTGTGATAATTGCTTTAAAGGTTTCCCCTTTCATAGCATTTCCACATGCTTCTGCCTGCATAAGGCCCTTCTCATTCAAAGCTATATCTTCTCTTCCCTGAAACCTTCCTTGTAAATTCCAATCGGTTTCGCCATGCCTGATTAAATATATTTTCATATGTATTCTCTCCGGTCCTTGTTATGTACTTATTCTACAGGATATTTCTCACGATTTCCATACCCAATTAATTGAAATCCAAAATTATAAGAAAAAAGTGTACGATTTTATGAAACGCGATTAACAGCATTTTACAATATCGTACACTTTCAACTTGACTATCATATTTCGTCTTTTATATTTTGTCTTTTGTGTTTTGTTTTTATTTTTGTCTTATATACTTTATCATATATACTTCATCTTTTATATTTTATCTTTAATTTTTTTAATTCAATACACTTTTCAGCTTTATCTATAATTACTCAAAAACCAAATCAAGCATAATTTGTTGTTCGTCAGTACTTATTAGGCTTTAAATCTATGAATAATTTCCTGTAGACTTCCCGCTAATAAAGCTAATTTCTCACTGGAATTTGCAATTTCTTCCATAGAGGCACTTTGCTCTACCATAGCGGAGGATGCCTCCTCTGTACCTGCAGCATTCTCTTCCGCAATTGCAGATAAAGTTTGTAGCATATCAAGAATTTCATTCTTAGCCGTTGTCATTTCCACTTCAGAGCTATTTAGATTTACGAAGGCTACTTCTGCTTCGTCCATCGCATTTGCAATAGAAATATACTTTTTATTCGTTTTTAGTACACTATCGGTCTGCTCCTTGGATATTTCATTCACACGTTCTATACTTTCTACAGCCTTTGCAACATTACTTTGTAATTCACGGACAATTCCATCGATATAGCTGGTAGAAGTAGCCGATTGTCCTGCTAACTTCTTAATCTCTGAGGCAACTACCGCAAATCCTTTTCCAGCTTCACCTGCACGTGCTGCCTCGATGGATGCATTTAAAGCTAATAAATTAGTCTGATCTGCAATTGTTGCAATCACATTACTTGCATCACTAATTTTAACTGTGCTTTCATTCGTTTGCAAGATAATTTCATAGATTTCTTTGGTCGCCGTGCTATTTTCTTCAGAGATTTCTGATAATCGTTTTACATCCTTTAATCCGTCATTCACAGTCTCAGTGATCCGTAAGGAGGCTTTACCTACATTATTCAATTGCTCTCTGTTCTTTTCAATTAGTTCGCCTAATTTAATTGCTTGGAAGGAACCAGTCTCCGTATTGCTTGCTTGATCAGTGGCCCCTTTTGCGATTTCTTCTACTGTTCTGGATACTTCCTCCGCAGCCAAGGCAGATTGCTCGGCTGTCGCTGTCAGTTCCTGTGCGGTGGATGATACCTGTAACGAAGAATCTGTTATTTCACCAATAATACCTCTTAAGCTATTAATGATACTCTGCATTGCCATTGCCAATGTTCCATTTTCATCATCCATCTTAAGATATTTGGGCGATATATTTTCTGTGATATCCAATGCTGCTAATTTTTTTGATAACTTTGCCATTACTACCATCGGTTTTGTTATGTAATTTCCCATTAATAAAACCAGAACTACGCCAATAATAATACATATCGTATTAATTATTAATACACTGTTTCTCATCGCTTGAATTGGTGCTAAAACCTCAGCCTCATCCGCTACGATAACAAAAATCCAATCTTTATTCGGTACTTCTGTAAATCCAGCATATACATTTTTACCATAAGGATTTTCATACTTTATAAAACCATTTTTTTGTTCAACAATTTTTAGTGATGCTTTACCAAAAGATTTATACTCGGGAAAATCTGCGGACTGTTCCATCGGATTCATCTGGCTTAAAACCAACTCTTTTTCCGGATGAGCAATGATAATACCCTTTGTATTAATCATAAAACTATAGCCTTTTGCTCCATAACCGGTATCATTTGTTATATCACTGAGTGTATTTCCATCCTTACGTCCAATCAGCGCTCCGACTACCTTATCGTCCTTCATAATAGGAACTGCAACCATGATTACAGGTTCCCCTGTGACACGACTAATTAAAACATCCGAAATAGTGGGTTTACCTTCTAAGGCATTAATTACATAATCTCGATCTCCTAGTTCACTTACTGATTCATCTGTATAAGTAGCTACACCATCTGGCGTTACCACTGCGATATCAATAAATTCAGTAAAACCTAACTGTTTCTTCATGACAGGAAGTTGCACACTCCAGTCCATTGTCTGCATTTCTTCTTGAGAGGAAATCATAGTTAAGGTGTCAACGAAGCCTTGGAGCCTGCTATCGACAATCTTTGCCCCATCGTCAGCAATTAACTGTACTGACTCTTCCACTTCCTTTGTTAATGAAGTTGAACTAATATTTATGGCAAAAACTCCAACTGCCAATGTAGCTGCAACAATTAAGATAGAAAATGAAATCAGTAACTTTGTTTTTATACTCCTAAATTTTATACCCTTCGTCTCTAAACTATTTGGTGTAATACTTTTCATTTTTAACTTCTTCATTTGTATTCTCCGATCTGATTTTTGGGGGAATTTGTTAACTTTAACTTTATTCATTTATATTACAACAAATTTCACTTAAATTCAACATATTTCGCCCTATCAACCTATAGCATTAGGATTGTACAAAATAATGCGGTTTTTGAACAAAAAAGTGCTTTAGAGACCCCTTCATTGTCTACATTGAATCCATATGAATAATATGGTAGGACTCAATTAAATACATTGAAATAAGTCTTTAAAGCACTTTATTAATATTAATTCAAAATTATTGAATAAATTTACATGAATATATTTAATACCAATAACTCAACCAAACCTACTGCCCATGCAATCGTTGTTGTGATTGACCAAACTCTAATCTGCTCTTTCGTCTCGGTTATACCACTCAATCGGTTAACAACCCAGTAAAAGCTATCATTAAAGTAGGAAAAGAACAAAGCACCGATACAAGCTGCAAAAGCACCCAATAACATATTTCCACCAGCTGCTTCTACGATTGGTGCGGTGATACCCGCTGCTGTAAGCATTGCAACAGTACCAGAACCTTGTACAAAACGTACCATCGTAGCAATAATAAACGGAAGTAGAATAACTGGGATCGCTGTTGCTGCTATTCCGCCTGCAATATAATCACCTACACCTGCCGATTTTAATACTTGGCCAAGAGCACCGCCACCACCGGTAACAAAGATAATGATACCTGCGGACTTCATACTGTCTTCTAGTTCTGTTATAACAAATTTTCTATCCTTACCTCTTGTTAGAGTATAGATGGAAATAAGTAATCCAATTCCAACTGCGATAATTGGTTTTCCAAGAAATATTAATACAGCATAAATGCCATCCGTATGTTTTAGTGCAGAAAGTACAGTATTAAGTAAAATCAAAATAATAGGAAGGATAATTGGTAAAAATGAGATAAATGCCGAGGGGAGATTACGACCCTTCTCATCAGATACGACATCATATATCGGCTTCTGGTATGGAGGCCTCTCCCATCCGTCACCTGCTTCATTCGGTAACTGATATATTTTTTTGCCAATGTATTTACTATAAAGCATAATTGCAAATGACATAGGAATTGCAATTACGATTCCTAACAAGATAAATTGCCCGACATCTACCCCAAAAGTTCCTGCTACTCCTAAAGGACCTGGAGTCGGTGGTACTAAGGAATGAGTAATTACAAGTCCACCTGCCAAAGCTACGGATAGTCCTGCGATGGATTTCTTTGTTTTCCGTGATAAGGCTTTCGCTAAAGGGGATAAGATAACAAAACCGGAGTCACAGAAAATCGGAATTGATACTAGAAAACCAGTTAGCGTAAGCGCCATTTCTTCTCGTCCTTTACCAAACATTTTTAAGAAGGTACGAGCCATTCTCTCTGCTGCACCTGATATTTCAAACATCTGACCCATCATAATACCTAAACCAATAATAATACCAATACTACCTAAGGTTCCACCAAATCCTGTTGTTATTGCATCTACGGTTGCTGTTGTTCCAAGACCTCCAACGATACCAACAATAACCGCTGCAATAATTAGTGCTACAAAAACATGAATTTTTGTTTTTAAAATCAGAAAAATTAACACGGCTAGTCCAATACCTAACCCAATTAACATCTGAGATCCTGATACTTCTACTTGCATACTTGTTCTCCTCCAATACCCATAAAGTTTTTATTTCTTATTTTATAAAGTTTTTTGAATATTTTGCACCTAATAGAATTGCTTCTACCATGCTGATTTCACTTGCTACTCCTTTTCCTGCAATATCCATCGCTGTCCCATGATCAACAGAAGTACGAAGAATCGGCATCCCTCCAGTAATTGCAATTGTTCTTTCAAAATCTAAGGTCTTTGTAGCAATATGTCCTTGGTCATGATATAGAGATAACACACTGTTAAAACGCCCCTGTAATGCAAGATGGAATACAGAATCCGCACCGATTGGTCCAACCACGTCTATTCCTTCTGCTATTAATTCCTCGACCGCAGGCGTAACATGATTAACCTCTTCATCTCCAAATAATCCATGTTCTCCACTATGGGGGTTAAGACCGGCTATTGCCATTGTTCCCTCCGTAACTCCCAACTTCTCAAGTACCTCCTTGCATCGTTTGACATAGTCTTTTATTCTATCTTTCGTAACTAAATCACATGCGTTACGTAATGATACGTGGCGGGTTAGGAAGAACACTCTCATTCCATGTACTTCAAACATTGTTAATGGATCCTTTGTCTGTGTTAACGCCCCAAATATTTCTGTATGTCCAATAAAATTAACATTTCCAGCCTTTAAGGATTCTTTATTAATTGGTGTTGTTGATACAGCCGCAACCTCTCCGGAATTGGCGAGCTCAATACTTTTGGCAATATAATCATAGGCCGCTCTACCACACATACCGTTGACCTGACCTATTTTGAATTCCTCCATGTTCACGTTGTCCAGGTCAATTAAATTTAATATGCCTTCTTCATAAGCACCTTCCTCGGGTTTGTTTATAAGGTTTAGCTTTATGGCTGCCTTTGTAAAATATATTGCGTTCTCCATGATCTTTCGATCTCCGACAACGACACAACGAGCTACCTCCATAACTTCACTTTTTGTAAGGGCTTTAACTACAATTTCCGGTCCAATACCTGCCGGATCTCCCATAGGGATTGCTATTAACGGTCTCATCTGATCATCTCCTTTTCTTAATTATTAGTATCTTAGTTCCCTTATATAATATCTAAATATATAATCTTTCCTTCAAATAGTGCATACAGGTGTTCATCGCATTCCTATCACCAGCCATGCCACCTTTCGTAATAATCTTTAAACCATCAAATTCACCAGCAATGAATTCACCATAAGCCGCGAGAGGAACAACTTCATCAAGTAACCGGATTCCCGCCGTCTTAAACTTTTTGCTAACTGCTACTGTTATGTCGCCACCACTAGTGTAAATCCCTTGGAAAGAAGAATTTCTGCGAAGAATTTGATGGGTTATCTCTGCTAGTGAGTCATTAATTAAATTACTGACCTCATCTCTTGTGCACTGATACTTTATAGTGTAAGGTGTAAAATCAATTCGGTTCTCCGGCATAATGCCATCGCCGATCACCGTGCAAACTTCGTACGGTTCGCAATGATCAATTATTTCATTTACCGCTCGATCAATTTCTGCAATTCTTCTCTCTTCACTTTCGATCAGTTCCTTCGTATCTACAAATACATTCCAGACCTTTTGTGCAAGAAACAATTCGTCTATTTGAGCCTTTGCTACCGGATTTACACTTCCGACAGTTGCAAGAATTCTGTATTTGCTTTTTTGACTCCGTGGAATAACAAGCTTTCTGGTAATCGTTGCGGTAAAGCTTCCTGGATCAACTGCGATGAAGTTAACACCGCTTTCGATAATAGCATCGGCGATCAGATCCATGTCCTCTTGTGATATACTGTCAAATAGGATTGTTCGAATTCCTGCTACTTTGTATTCCTTAATTTTACCTGTAAGATGCTCCTTCCCCAGCATTAAATCATTAATGTAAAGAGATGCTACAGGGTATTTTGACTGTTCTTTATATAACTGTTGTGCTATGGAGGTCTTTACCGGTGTCTTTGGATCAGTTGCTGCCTCTGTCCTATGGACCGGTATCGTATTCACTAATAAATAACCTCCTACCAAGATACGTTTGGCATCTGGAAAGCATGGAACTACCATGGCAATTGCCTGATTATCCAAAGCATCCAGTAAAGCATCTGTTTCACTTCCAAGGTTACCTCGTAAGGTACTATCAATTCGTTTCGAATATACCTTGACATTATCATTCTTAAGAAGTTTTGCTACATTATATACGCGGTTATATGCAATCAGAGGATCGACCGCTCTACTGTCCGTTGGATAAAGTATACAGTCGCTTTCTGCTAGTTTACTTAACTCAAGTCGTTCCGTATTCATTACGGTATAGGAACTATAATTCAGTTTTTTAATTAATACGCCTGTGGCATTCGCTCCTGTTAAATCATCGGCAATGACTACACACTGTGGCATTTTGACAACCTCCTTTAGATTGGAATAATGGTTATTCTCATTTCCCTTATCTTCTTTTCTTCTTCCAAGGTAAATTTCTTATTCGTAATAACTCCGGTATAATCCGATAAATGATTAATTTTAATCAAAGCCTGTCTACCAAATTTAGAGCCATCAACAACAAGATATTTTTCCTTTGCGTTTTTACAGGTTGTCTGCTTGATCACTGCCTTATCCATAGTCGGAGTCAATACATTGTACTGATCATCAATGGATGTGGCACCCATAAAGGCAATATCCACTCTCATGTACTCCATCATTTGATTTGCAAGAGCACCAACCATACTTCCTGTTGATTTTTGTATGGTGCCACCACAAATAAAGATATTAACTGTGGAGTCCATAAGTAATCTTGCAATTTCAATATCGTTCGTAACTACCGTAAGTGATGGGATATCCTTGATTACTCTTGCAATCTCATAGGTAGTCGTTCCTGCGTCCAGGAAGACTGCATTCCCTTTCTTAATAAGTTTGGCACATTGTTCTGCTATTTTTTGTTTTACATCTGTTTCTAAAACTCTCTTCTCTGTGTAGGGTACTTCTCTTTTAATAATTGCACCACCATGACAACGGTCAATTCGTCCATCCTGTTTTAATTTTTCTAGATCTCTTCGGATTGTCATGAGGCTAACATTTAACACCTTAGCCAATTCTTCTACTTGTACGGAACCATTCTTACTAATTAACTCAAAGATTTTAAAATGTCTTTCAGCAGGAAGCAGTGTTTTAATCACCTCATATTTTATTCTTTAGTGTTCCTTTTTGTTTGATTATTATTTATAATGTTTGTTTCTGCTATTATAATAAGATCTGTTTGGCTTAGTGTCAAACAAATCAGTGTTTTTGTTCGCTATTTCCATTTGTCAAATATATAACAATCACTATCGAACATTATTGCTAGTTTGATGCATTATATTTTACATATATTAAGGCGGTCTACTACTCGATATATTTAAAAAATAAATACACTTTTTTGATATAATACGCAGAGGTGTTATATATTAAATATGCTCCGTCGTATGCATTCTAAAAAGAACAAGTATAATATTGATTATATTGCAATCACTTATACTTGTTCTTTTCATTATATTTTACATTATCGTAACTTTTACTTTATCTAGCTTCGCCTCTTTTATTTTTCTTAGACATTGGCTGATACGATCTTTCCGTTATTTTCGAATATTACTTTTACCTCGTGCAGCAATTCTCTGCTGGGTTCCTTCGTATCAGACAACTTATAGTCTAGACCAAGTTCTTTCCACTTAAACTCACCCATCTTATGAAAGCCCAGTAATTCAATCTTTGTCACATTCGGATAATTATCCAAATGAGCGGAAAGCTCTCTCACACTATCTAGGTTATCCGTTAACTGCGGCACCAGTACATAGCGAATCCAGGTTTTTATATTCTTTTCTTTCAGATAATCCAGTAGCTTCAAAGTAGGTGCTAAAGGTACACCGGTCACCGTTTCGTATACAATTGGGTCATAATTTTTAATATCCAATAATACAATTTCGGTATATTCCAAGACCTCTTTGACAATATCATTCCAGATAAAGCCAGAGGTATCAATTGCAATAGATATTCCTTCATTCTTTAAAAGTTTACATACCTCGAGAATAAATTGCGCTTGCAAAAGTGGTTCACCACCCGTAAAGGTTACACCTCCACCGGAAAAATCCATATAAGATTTGTACTTAATAATTTCAGCTGTTAACTGCTCAGGAGTATATTCAGTACCTTTATGAACTTCCCAAGTAT
This sequence comes from Herbinix sp., assembly GCA_029256105.1. Taxonomy (GTDB): domain Bacteria; phylum Bacillota; class Clostridia; order Lachnospirales; family Lachnospiraceae; genus Mobilitalea. The sequence goes on along the minus strand of JAQSYO010000003.1, from coordinate 308,069 downwards.
CGGGATTATGGCAGAATTGACATCGCAAGGGGCACCCCTGCATAAACACCACAAACCTTATGCCTGGGCCATCAACAGTACCAAAGCTTTCGAGGGAATGTATTCGTCCTATTGTACTCATATGATCACCCCTTCTCTATCATTACTTAACATTACTATTTCTAAAAACCTTTATTCATAACCTTAAAACTATTATTCTGAAACTATTTCTCTAAAACTATTATTCTAAAACTATTTCTCTGAAACTATTTCTCTGAAACTATTTCTCAGAAACTATATCTCTGAAACTATTTCTCTGAAACTATTTCTCTGAAACTATTTCTCTGAAACTATTTCTCTGAAACTATTTCTCTGAAACTATATCTCTGAAACTATTCTATAACATTACACTTATAGTAAGCCTATCTCTCATGGAAGGTCCGATTGATGACATCTAATTGCTGTTCCCGATTTAATTTAACAAAATTAACTGCATATCCGGATACTCGAATGGTTAACTGAGGATATTTCTCCGGATGCTCCATTGCATCCATTAAGGTCTCACGGTCAAATACATTTACATTGATATGATGCCCTTTGCTATGGAAAAAGCCGTCGAGTAAATCCGATAGATTATCAATTCGTTCCTCATTACTCTTACCAAGTGCTTTTGGAACAATCGAGAAGGTATAAGATATTCCGTCTTCGGCATGCTTGTAGGGTAGCTTAGCAACGGAAGCCATGGATGCAATTGCACCCTTCTTATCTCTTCCATGCATCGGATTTGCACCAGGTGCGAAAGGTTCACCTGCCTTACGGCCATCCGGTGTACTTCCTGTCTTCTTACCGTACACTACATTCGAGGTGATTGTCAATACCGATAAGGTTTGCTTGGCATCACGATAAGTCTTTACTTTGCGTAACTTATTCATAAAGTGTTCCACAATATCAATTGCAATTTGATCTACACGGTCATCATTATTACCATATGCCGGATATTCACCCTCGATCTCATAATCCACTGCTAAGCCTGCATCATTGCGGATTACCTTAACTTTTGCATATTTAATTGCAGATAAGGAGTCTGCAACAACAGAAAGTCCTGCAATACCGCAAGCTTCCGTACGAAGGATATTGATATCATGGAGTGCCATCTGAAGTCGTTCGTAATTATATTTATCATGCATGAAATGGATGACATTTAAGGTGTTAATGTATAACTCGGATAACCAATCCATTGTTTGATCAAACTTTGCCATCACTTCATCATAGTCAAGATAATCTCCGGTAATTGGAGCAAACATCGGAGCAACCTGCTCGCCATAGATTTCATCCTTACCACCGTTAATTGCATATAATAAGGCCTTTGCAAGGTTTGCACGGGCACCAAAGAACTGCATCTGTTTACCTATCCGCATAGCAGATACACAGCAGGCAATCCCATAATCATCACCCCATACTTCTCTCATGATATCATCGCTCTCATATTGTATAGAGCTGGTATCAATTGATATTTTAGAGCTGAATTTCTTAAATGCTTCCGGTAAGAATACGGACCAAAGTATCGTAAGATTTGGTTCAGGAGCCGGCCCCAGATTATATAAGGTATGCAGAATTCGAAAGCTACTTTTAGTAACCAATGTTCTTCCGTCAAGACCCATACCACCTATTGTTTCAGTTACCCAAGTTGGATCTCCAGAGAATAAATCGTTGTAGGATGGGGTACGTAGGAAACGGACCATACGTAGTTTCATAACAAACTGATCCATCAGTTCTTGAACTTCTTCCTCAGTGATCAGGTCCTTCTTTAGGTCTCTTTCATAATAAATATCAAGGAATGTACTAACTCTACCCAAACTCATAGCAGCACCATCTTGTTCTTTGATGGCACCCAGATATGCAAAATAGGTCCACTGCGTCGCTTCAAAGGAGTTCTTAGCCGGATTGCTAATATCATAACCGTAGGAAGCAGCCATTTTCTTTAATTGCTTTAATGCCTTAATCTGCTCTGTAATCTCTTCTCTAAGACGAATATCAGGGGATTCTAGGATTGGTATTTCCAGTAATTTCTTCTCAAGAAGTTTCTCCTCGATTAAGAAATCAACACCATACAATGCAACTCTACGGTAATCACCGATAATTCTGCCTCGTCCATATGAATCCGGCAGTCCGGTGATAATTCCAGTATGTCTTGCTTTCTTCATTGCATCTGTATAAGCATCAAATACTCCATCATTATGAGTCTTTCTATTCTCCGAGTAGATTTCCTCCGTGGTTCTATCCAGGGTATAGCCATACGCTTCTAAAGCGTTTTTTACGACGCGAATACCACCATTTGGCATAATCCCACGCTTTAAGGGTTTATCTGTCTGAAAACCAACAATTACTTCGTTCTCCTTGTCCAGATATCCAGCCCCAAACGTTGTAATAGTTGATGGTTTTACAGTCTCTGCATCGATAATTCCCTTTTTAGTCTCCTCCGTCATCAGATCCATTACTTTTGACCATAGCTCTGAGGTTCTCTTTGTGGGACCTGCTAAGAAACTCTCATCCCCTTCGTAGGGTGTATAGTTATGTTGAATGAAACTTCGAACATTGACATCCGTCATCCAACTACCTGGATTAAAATCGAACCATTCTTGTCTCATAGTATCCTCCATTCCGCCTTCCTAGGCGTTCCACTTTTAATTTTATTTAATTTTTATAGTACTATTTTAGTTCTCTTATCCATTATTGTCAATAGTAATTGATAATAGTAATCAATACTATTAATCCATAATTTTATCTACTATTCACAAATAAGAGTGTAATATTTTGGATAATAAATCATCTTCACCCAAATATACGCTCTATTTATAACATAAAATATTCTTTTATTCCTGTGATATGAATCACATTTTTGCAAAAAAAGTAGCTATTCACAACTTTATGATAGTGTGGATAACTACTTTTTGTATTAATAATTTTCTATTAAACCAAATTGCTATAGCCCATTAAACTCGTGTCGACTGCTGTGGCTACCTCTCGACCTTCACGGATTGCCCATACCACTAAGGACTGACCTCGATGCATATCACCGGTTACGAATACTTTTTCCACATTTGTCTGGTATTTTCCTGCCTCCGTCTTCACATTCGTTCTTCCATCTAATTCAATACCAAATGCTTCTGCTACATAAGACTGAGTTCCTAAGAAACCAGCAGCAATGAGCACCAAATCAATCTCTTCTTCCGTCTCGCTACCAGCTACTTCGACCATCATATAACGTTTGGTTGCTTCGTCAAACTTGCTCTCCAGTCGAACGATTATAACTTTATTTAGATGCCCTTGTTCGTCTGCAATAAATTCCTTCACAGTCGCTTGATAAATTCTAGGATCCTCACCGAATACAGCTGCGGCTTCCTCTTGGCCATAATCTGTCTTACAGATCTTCGGCCATTCCGGCCAAGGGTTGTTCTCGGCTCTCGTATCAGGTGCCTTAGGCATCATTTCCAATTGAAGTACGGAGGTTGCTCCCTGTCTGATGGAAGTACCAACGCAGTCATTACCGGTATCACCGCCACCGATAACTAAAACCTTCTTACCCTTAGCGGATATTGTAAATGACTTTACCTCTGCTGCTGTGGTAGTCCCTGCATCCAATAAATCCTTAGTAGCAGATTTGAGATAATCAACCGCAAAGTAAATTCCTTTGGCTTCTCTTCCTGGTGCCTTAATATCTCTTGGATTAGAAGCTCCACAGGCAAGAATAACACTGTCGAACTCTTTTAATAGTTTCGCTGCCTTGTGATTTACACCAATGTCTGCTCCGGTTACAAAGGTTACACCTTCTTCCTTCATAATGGAAACTCTGCGATCGATAACGTTCTTCTCTAATTTCATATTAGGAATACCATACATGAGTAAGCCTCCGATACGGTCAGAGCGCTCGAATACGGTTACCAAATGTCCTCTTTTATTCAATTGATCTGCCGCTGCCAGTCCGGAAGGTCCCGAACCAATAACTGCTACCTTTTTCCCGGTTCTTATCGTCGGCGGATTAGCAATGATGAAGCCTGCTTCATAGCCATACTCACTGATTGTATATTCGTTATCTTTAATCGTTACTGAATTACCATTTAATCCGCAGGTACAAGCTGCCTCGCAAGGAGCTGGACATACTCTGCCGGTAAATTCAGGAAAATTATCCGTCTTCAACAAGCGGGATAAGGATTGTTTCATATTTCCTCTAAATAATAAATCATTCCACTCCGGTATCAAGTTGTTTAATGGACAACCGGAAGTCATTCCACCAAGGATCACTCCTGATTGGCAAAAAGGTACTCCACATTCCATACAACGAGCTCCCTGGCATTTTCTTTCCTCCATGGACAGAGGTTGATGGAATTCATTAAAATGCTTTAATCTATCCTTCGGTGTTTCGGCATGACTTTCTACTCTGTCATAATCCATAAATCCTGTTGGCTTTCCCATATAATTCCTCCATTTACCCAAATAAAGGGTCCTTAATATAAGCCTGAGAATTCAATATCGTTGAATTCTTTATCCTCTAGTGTTAGCAAAAAATGCTTCTATTTGTGCTTGTTCGCTGCTGAGACCCTTCTCTTCCATTTGCACAATGGTCAGTAGCATACGTCTATAATCATGAGGAATGATCTTCTTAAACTTCGGTAGGTATGCCAAGAAGTTTTCTAAGATTTCTTTTCCTTTTGCTGAATTTGTATATTTTACATGCTCAGTAATCATTTCCTTTAATTCGAGTACATCGTACTTCTCCGTTACTGCCTCAAAGGATACAAGACCTTTATTCAATTTCTTGTATAAGTCACTTTCTTCATCCAGAACATAAGCAATACCACCACTCATACCTGCAGCAAAATTCTTCCCGGTCTTACCAAGTACTGCAACCCTACCGCCAGTCATATATTCACAACCATGATCTCCAACACCTTCTACTACTGCCAAAGCGCCTGAGTTACGTACGCAGAATCGTTCGCCCGCAATACCATTGATAAAGGTTTTTCCGCTGGTTGCTCCATAAAGTGCAACATTACCGATGATGATATTCTCTTCTGCTTTAAAGCTACTGGATTTTGGCGGGAAGGCTACCAGTTTTCCACCGGATAAACCTTTACCAAAGTAATCATTACTATCACCCTCGAGCTCAATGGTAAGGCCTTTTGGAATAAATGCTCCAAAACTCTGTCCACCACTTCCCTGTGCTTCAATCACATAAGTATCTTCTTTTAGATTGACTCCGTGCTTCTTTGTAATCTCAGATCCTAAGATTGTTCCAAAGGTTCGATCCGTATTGGACACTTGAAGTTTCGCTTTTTGTGAATGTTTTTCTGACAATTTAAATTTCTTAAGTAAAATTTTCTCATCTATCGTATTTTCTAATTCAAAATCATAAATTTGATTTGGATTGAAATGAGCTCCTTCGCCTTTTTCAATAAATGGATTATTAAGTACGGCATTTAAATCAACGGTTTTTGCTCTTGGATCATTCTTGCAGGAAGCTTTCACCTTCAGTAAATCCGTGCGGCCAACTAATTCATCCACTGTCTTAAAACCGAGTTTTGCCATATATTCACGAAGCTCTTCTGCCACAAAACGCATGAAGTTCTCAACATATTCCGGTTTCCCCTTGAAATTCTTACGAAGCTCCGGATTTTGTGTAGCGACGCCTACCGGACAGGTATCCAGGTTACATACTCTCATCATAACACAGCCTAAGGTTACCAGTGGAGCAGTTGCAAAACCAAATTCCTCCGCTCCTAATAACGCTGCTATGATTACATCACGGCCAGTCATTAATTTACCATCGGTCTCAATCACTACCTTTGTACGGAGTCCGTTCATGATTAGAGTTTGGTGTGTCTCTGCTAAGCCTAATTCCCACGGTAATCCTGCATTATATATAGAGGTTCTGGGGGCTGCACCGGTTCCACCATCGTAACCTGAGATTAAGATTACTCCTGCTCCTGCCTTTGCTACACCTGCTGCTATCGTACCAACACCTGCTTCGGATACTAATTTCACTGATATTCTTGCACTCTTATTTGCATTTTTAAGATCAAAGATCAATTGTGCAAGATCTTCAATAGAATAGATATCGTGATGGGGTGGGGGAGAAATAAGTCCCACGCCAGGTGTGGAATGTCTGGTCTTTGCAATCCAAGGATATACCTTTTCTGCAGGTAACTGACCACCTTCACCAGGCTTTGCACCCTGTGCCATCTTTATCTGAATTTCTTTTGCACTAACTAAATATTCGCTAGTTACACCAAATCTACCGGAAGCAACCTGCTTAATTGCTGAGCATCGATTCACTCCGTCTTCTCCAACCTTTAAGCGATCTTGGCTCTCGCCACCTTCACCACTGTTGGATTTTCCGCCAAGACGATTCATAGCAATTGCCATCGCCTCATGAGCTTCCTTTGAAATTGAGCCATAAGACATTGCACCTGTCTTAAATCTTTTCACTATGGCATCAACACTTTCTACTTCGTCAATGGAGATACCCTTCTCCGGATAGTCAATCTCTAATAGTCCCCTTAAATTTATCTTTTCCTGTTCTGTAGTAACTTCTTTGGAGTACTCCTTGAACATTTCATAACTACCAGTTCGCGTTGACTGCTGTAGTAAATGAATGGTCTTCGGATTATATAGATGCTCTTCTTTCCCACTGCGAAGCTTATGGGAACCATCACTATCCATGGTTAAATCCAAATTCAATCCTAAGGGATCAAACGCTTTGGAATGCAACTCATCCACCTGATGTTCCATTTCCTTAATCGAAATTCCTCCTACACGGCTTACGGTACCAGTGAAATACTTATCAATTACTTCCTTGCAGATACCAATTGCTTCAAATATCTTGGAGCCTTGGTAGGACTGGATTGTGGAGATACCCATTTTGGAAGCAATTTTAACAATACCTTTTAATACGGATTTGTTATAATCATCTACTGCTGCATAATAATCCTTATCCAGCATATTATCATTGATTAATTGTCGAATGGTCTCCTGTGCCAAATACGGGTTAACCGCACATGCACCATATCCCAATAAACAAGCGAAATGATGAACATCTCTTGGTTCAGCACTTTCTACGATCATGGCTAATGCCGTTCTCTTCTTTGTCCGAACCAAATGTTGTTGAAGCGCTGAAACTGCCAATAAAGATGGGATAGCCACATGGTTTTCATCCACGCCACGATCGGACAGGATAAGTATATTGGCACCCTCTTTATAGGAACGGTCTGCTTCCACACAAAGATGATCAATTGCTTTCTCAAGAGAAGTGTTCTTATAATAAATCATCGGAATTACTTCAACCTTAAATCCCGGTTTCTTCATGGTCTTAATCTTCAATAAATCGGTATTTGTTAAAATCGGATTGTTAATCTTAAGAACCTTGCAATTCTCAGCCTTCTCTTCCAGAAGGTTGCCGTCTTCCCCAATATAAACGGAGGTTGCAGTTACTATTTCTTCCCTTATTGCATCAATTGGAGGATTTGTTACCTGTGCAAATAACTGCTTAAAGTAATTAAATAACGGAGGATTATTCCTTGACAATACCGGAATAGGTGAGTCAGCGCCCATCGCTGCTGTTGCTTCCATACCACTATTTGCCATTGGTAGTATCGTAGTCTTATAATCCTCGTAGGTATAACCAAAGGCCTTCTGCAGTCTTGCAAGTTCTTCTGTGCTATATTCCACTACCTTCTTATTCGGAATATGCAGATCCTTTAACTTTACAAGATTAGAGTCCAACCATTCGCCATAAGGACGACGACTTGCATAATCATTTTTTAAATCCTCATCATCAATTAAACAACCTTTGATGGTGTCTACTAAAAGCATTTTACCGGGACGAAGTCGTTCTTTTCGAATAATCTTCTCTGCAGGGATATCAAGTACACCTACCTCCGAGGAAAGAATAAGGTAATCATCGTTCGTAATATAATAGCGAGAAGGTCTCAGACCGTTACGATCTAGAACAGCTCCCATCATATCACCGTCAGAGAAAAGAATGGAGGCAGGACCATCCCAAGGCTCCATCATCGTTGCATAATACTGATAGAAATCGCTCTTCTCCCTACTGATAGCAGAGTCGTTGCTCCAAGGCTCCGGTATGGTAATCATAACTGCATGAGGCAGATCCATACCACTCATTACCAAGAACTCTAAGGTATTATCAAGCATAGCAGAGTCAGAACCTTCGATATTGACTACGGGAAGTACCTTGTGAAGTTCACCTTTTAAATGCTCGGACTCCATGGTCTCTTCACGTGCTAACATCTTATCTGCATTACCCCTTATGGTATTGATTTCACCATTATGAACAATAATACGATTCGGGTGGGCTCTCTGCCAGCTGGGGTTTGTATTGGTAGAAAATCTGGAGTGAACAATAGCAATTGCACTCTCATAACTTTCATCTTGTAAATCTTCAAAGAAGAGGCGTAATTGTTTTACTAAGAACATACCTTTGTACACAATCGTACGACTGGATAAGGAAACTACATAGGTATCATCATTGCTTTGTTCGAAGATTCTTCTTGCAATATAAAGCTTTCTATCAAAATCAAGACCCTTGGCAACATTTGCCGGTCTTTTAATAAAGCACTGCATAATGGAAGGCATGCAAGCAATTGCTCGTTCTCCTAATGTCTGTGGCGTAGTTGGGACTTCTCTCCACCCTAGAAATTTAAGGCCTTCCTTTTCTACAACAATTTCAAACATCTTCTTAGCCTGATTACGGCTTAATTCATCTTGCGGGAAGAAAAACATACCCACTCCGTAATCACGTTCCGCTCCAACATCAATTCCCAACGGTTTTACCACCTTAGAAAAAAACTTATGGGATATCTGAAGAAGAATTCCTACACCATCTCCGGTTTGACCATTTGCGTCCTTACCTGCACGATGCTCCAAATTTTCTACAATTTTAAGGGCATTTTCAACCGTTTCATGGGTTTTTAATCCTTTCATGTGAACTACCGCACCAATACCGCAATTATCATGTTCAAATCTTGGATCATAAAGGCCTTGGGCAACCTGTGTTATTTCCTCTCTCATGTTTTCCTTCATAAGCACTCCTCTTTCTTCTCTATAATAATGAAATAAATTAACTAAATCTTCTAATTGAATATAAAAAGCGCCTCTAGACTTCTCATAAGATAAGTCTAAAAACGCCCTCGTTTTATTGCGATGATTATATAATAAAATGATACAAAATGCAAGTGTAATATTGACATATTTTTAGCGTTTTATTAATTTTCTAAATAATTAATCTTTTAAACCTAATTATATAAGGTATTTGGGCTTTTAAACTTTATTATATTAAGTTGTTATTTATTTTTTATTAACATAAACTAATTTCCCTATACCGTCGATATAATAAGTAGAAATACTCATATATGGAAAGGGGTTTTCAAATGGATATTAATCAATCCTCGCTCTCAAAATTTAAAACGAACAAATCAGTAACGCCTCGTTCCACTTCGGATATAAAGTCCCCAACTGAATCCACAAAACTGAAAGAAACTTCTTCCGTGTCAACAACATCCCTTAAACAGTTGGATTTGAAGGAGGGACAGACAATCAGAGGTGAGATTATCGATCATCGTTATAATGAAGTTCGTATTCAAATAGAACCTGGTAAACAAGTAATTACCGCAAAGTTAACCGGTGAAGTCCCACTATCCATCGGACAGGAGGCACAATTTCAAGTGACGGAGGATACTGCAGATCGACTTGTATTAAAATATATTCCGAATGAAACAACAGCGGCTAGTGATGTAACCATTCAAAAGGCATTAACCGCCTCCAATCTCCCTATGACCGATCGCAACAGAGCTATCGTAGAAGAGTTATTAAACCACAGAATGCCAATTGATAAGCAAACTCTACAGACTTTGATAAAGCTATCCCATACGAACCGTGAGGCTTCGCCGCTTACTTTGGTGTTGATGTATAAAAATAATATTCCATTGACTTCATTAAATATTAAGCAATTTGAAGCGTATCAAAATGGAGCAAATCAATTATTGAATGACATTCATAAAATAACGAAAACCTTGGTTGAATTATTGAGACAACCTGCATCCGAACTCACAAATATCATGACGGATTTACGTACTCCTCAGAGTGATGTAACTCTTAACCAGCCTATTCCGTCATCCACCCTCCCTAATACGACAAAACAGTCAACGAACGCAGTTCAACTTAACAACAAACTAATAGATATATTATATAACATTTCGGATAAAACAGCTATAGCAGATACTTCCTCCCTACCCATAAGCAATTACTTAGGGGAGACAGAACTTACCCAACTCAGTACTATACTTGAGCAAAGAATTACGGACAGCTCTTCATCTACTACTGGTATCCCCTCGGATATTTTCCAAAAGCTCGTAAAGGGTACATTATCAATGGAAGCTGCTGTAAAGATGATAACAACGCTATACTTTGAAAACTCAGAGCATTTATCTCCTTCTGCAATAATGGAAACCATTGTTCAAGGGAAGTCTGATAATTCAATTCCCACAATTGTACAGACTTTATTAGAACAATTCTCACTTACGCAGGATAATCCTGCTTATTTAGCGTCGCTTCTTCCTTCCGAGGAAAGATTTGCACTTTTGGATTTCATGAAGGACTTCCCTGATATGGGGAATATAAAAAGTCATATCACAGACGGAACTGTATCTGTTCAAGATACTCTCACTTATATAAATGAAAATCTTAAAGGTACTGAGAATGTTGTTGCTAACAGACTAATTCAATCCCCAGAATATTTAAAACTCTTGGAAGATGCCTTCCATCAAAAATGGACAATAACTCCCGAAAATCTAGCTAAAAAAACCTCCGTATCAGATTTATATCAAAATCTACAAGAGGATTTGGAGAAATTAAGTGCATTAGACAAAACAGATAAAATAACCGCAGAATCCTTACGTATCCACGAGCCTGTAAAAAACATGCAGGAAAATCTCCACTTTATGAAGGATCTTAACGAAATATTTACCTATCTTCAGCTCCCGGTTCAATTTAAAGAGCGGGATGTTCATAGCGACTTATACGTATTTAAAAGAAAAAAAGCTCCTCAGGGAAATGAGGAAAACCTTAGTGTACTTCTTCATCTGGATATGACAAACCTCGGTCCACTTAACATCCATATTCAAATGAACCATAATCTAATTCAAGCAAAATTTTATCTTGATGATAAGGCCTCAGTGCAACTGATTAATAAAAATTTACCTTCTCTACAAGAGGCTCTGCGCGAGAAAGGTTATAACCTTCATGCCGAATTAGTGACTTCCTATGTAAAACCGGATTTCAGTAAAGATTTCATAGAACAAAGTTCACAGGATAACTACATACAGCGCTATACCTTTGATATCCGTACATAAGATAATAATACTAAATCAAAAAAGATGTTGTTATGCTTTTTGCATATACAACATCTTTAATTATTATTTAAATTATTCTTCAGAGAGTCTTTTATCATACTCATCAAAAATATAAGACAACACAGTCGCCATTCCGACAAACTCACAGCCGTATATATTCTCATTGCCATCAGGTTGGCATCTGACTATTTCAACTACACAATGAAGGGTATCATCATTACTTAAATTTATATTAGCATTAAAGTAATAACCCAACGGTAGTATGCTTTCCGAGCGGAAGCCGATGCCAGACTTAGAGATATTGATAACATCTATCGGAGCATTTAAATTACCAACCTGAACATTATCTTGTTTATATAGATTAATAATATCGAGTGAGAGTGTAACTGGCATTCTTTTCGCTTTTCTTCTATCTTCCATTGCAACACCTCCATTATTATGAATTATATGATTTGAAAAAATCATACCTAATTATAACTTATAAAGAAAAGATATACAATACAGAGTTATGAAAAGTCAAAATTTATCTTATAAGGAATCCAGTATCTCCTTAGCAATTTGATTTATAATACCGGGATCCGCTTTTCCCTTCATCTCTTTCATCGTTTGACCAACGATGAAGCCCATCGCTTTCGTCTTACCACTCTTATAATCTGCAACAGATTGTGGACTTTCAGAAATCATCCGTTCTATCGTCGAGCGAAGAAGTCCGTCATCCGATACCATTCCAAGACTATGCATTTCCACATATTCCTGTGGATCTACATTATCCTTGAATATCTTCTCAAATACTTCCTTTGCAACAGTACGATTAATCTTATTGCCATCAACCATCTGTATTAAGGTGGAAAGCTGTACCGGAGTAAAGGTTATCTCCTCTGCTTCCATTTCCAGTTCCTTAAGTAAACGCATCGTCTCCACCATCAACCAATTAGAAACTTCCTTGGGTTTACCGCATAACGTAACCGTCTCCTCAAAAAGATCGGCCAAATGTTTGGAGCCGGTAATGATTGCGGCATCATAGGACGGAATATCAAATTCCTTCTCATAGCGGAGCATCTTCTCAGCACGTAGCTCTGGTTGCCTTGATTTGATGGTAAGTAACCATTCATCACCGATCTCAATCGGTGGAAGATCTGGTTCTGGGAAATACCGATAATCCTGTGCATCTTCTTTAGAACGCATCGCAAAGCTGGTATCCTTATTATCATCCCAACGTCTGGTCTCTTGTGTAACCTTCTTACCATACTCGAGCAATTCAATCTGACGTTTTCTCTCACCTTCAATTGCTCTTGCGATTGCCTTAAAGGAGTTCATGTTCTTCATTTCAGTTCTGGTACCAAATTCCTTCGCCCCCACTTCCATAATGGACAGGTTGATATCGGCACGAAGGGATCCCTCCTGCATCTTGCAGTCGGATACACCTAGATATTGAAGGATTAATCTTAGCTTCTCTAAATAAGCAATAACCTCTGCTGCGGAACGCATATCCGGTTCACTGACAATTTCTATCAAAGGAACACCACAACGGTTGTAATCTACTAAGGTACAATCCTCCCAAGGATCGTGAACTAATTTACCGGCATCTTCTTCCATATGAATTTCATGTATTCTGACCGTTTTCTTTCCTGATTCAGTCTCGATCTCGATACCACCATCCCTACAGATTGGAAGATAAAGTTGTGAAACCTGATATGCCTTAGGAAGATCTGGATAGAAGTAATTCTTACGGTCAAATTTGCATTTCTGAGTGATAGAGCAGTTCAATGCAAGACCTGCTGCCATAGCAAATTCAACAACTTGTTTGTTCAATACCGGAAGGGTTCCCGGCATACCGGTACAAACCGGACAACAATGCGTATTCGGCTCACCACCGAATTGTGTAGTACAACCACAGAAGATTTTTGATTTGGTGGCAAGCTCAACATGAACTTCCAAGCCAATGACTGTTTCGTATGATTTCATGCTTTATGCCTCCTTTCTTACTTCTGTTGTTAGTGTTGTTGGTCTCTCGTATTCGGTAGCTTGTTCAAAGCTATATGCAGCACGGATGATATCCTTTTCCCCAAAATGCTTTCCGATTAATTGCAAGCCAATCGGTAAACCTTTTGAATCCTTACCACAAGGAAGACTAACGGCCGGAAGTCCAGCCAAATTAACCGATACGGTGTAGATATCAGATAGATACATCTTTAAGGGATCGGATAAACTTTCTCCAAGGCCAGGAGCGGTCTCAGGTGCGGTTGGTCCGAGTATGATATCGTATTTCTCAAAGGCCTTCTGAAAGCCCTCATTGATTATTGCTCTTACCTTTAACGCTTTATTATAAAATGCATCGTAATAACCGGAGCTTAATACAAAGGCGCCAATCATCATTCTTCGTTTAACTTCATTACCAAAGCCTTCCGTTCTTGACTTCTTATAGACGTCCTGCAGACCATCAAAATCCGGTGTACGATAGCCATATTTTACACCATCAAATCTCGATAAATTGGAACTTGCTTCTGCACATGCAACTACATAATAGGAGGGCACTGCAAAATCTACACTGTGAAGCTCAAATTCTTCTACAATTGCACCTTTACTCTTAAATACTTCTGCAGCTTTTAAGATGCTTGCTTTGACATCCTCTTCAATTCCTGCTCCAAGATAATCCTTCGGTATACCAATGCGCATTCCTTTTACATCATCGACAAGAGCCTGCGTATATTGATAACTAGTCTCTTCCACAGAGGTCGAATCCTTTGCATCATGACCGGAGATTATTTCAAGTGCTGCTGCACAATCGGATACATTTCTACCGAACGTACCAATCTGATCTAGAGATGAGGCATAGGCTATTAATCCATAACGGGAAACAGTACCATAAGTAGGTTTAATTCCGGTTACACCACAATAGCTTGCTGGCTGGCGTATTGAACCACCGGTATCGGAACCCAATGCAAGGAAGGCTTCCTCCGCTGCTACCGCTGCCGCTGAACCACCACTGGAACCCCCTGGCACATGAGATGTATTCCAAGGATTCTTAGTCTCACCAAAATGTGAAGTTTCAGTAGTACTACCCATAGCAAACTCATCCATATTGGTCTTACCAAGGATGATTACTCCCGCTGCTTTTAACTTCTCTATTACGGTCGCATCGTAGGTGGGTTCAAAATTATATAATATTTTTGAAGCACAGGTCGTCTTTATACCTTTGGTACAGATATTGTCCTTGATAGCCATGGGTACACCTGCAAGTGGTGCGTTATTTAGTTCTCCTGCATCAATACTTTGCTGTACCAGTGCTGCCTGAGCATAAGCTTCCTCTTCCAAGACGGTAATATAGCAATGATAGGCGGGATCTCTTTGTTTGATAACTTCAAGCTGAGCTTTTACGGCATCGGCAACTGATATTTCTTTATTTTTTATCATCTTGCCAAGTTCTAAGGCAGATAATGTTGTGATATTCTTCATTTTTACCTCCATCTATGTGCTTTCGCACGTATAGAATTACTCTAAGAATTGCGTTTTTTGCAATTGCTTTTACAAACTATTCTACGGTCTTGGGAACTGCAAAACAACCATCCTTCTGCTTCGGTGCATTTTTAATTAATTCCTCACGGTTGTTTTGATTAACAACCACATCCTCACGAAATACATTCTTTACCGGAAGGACATGGGACATAGGCTCTACTCCCTCCGTATCCAGCTCGTTCATTGTCTCAATATAATCTAAAATATGATCAAGGTCTTCTGCAATCTTCTTCTTTTCCTCTTCGGAAACATTAAGCTTTGCTAGGGACGCAACATATTTAATTGTTTCTTCTGTTATTGTCATGGCGTTACCTACCTTTCTATTATGGTTCTAATCTTGATAAATCTCTCGGGAATAGGGTAGTTTCTCTTACATTTTGTTCATCTAAAAGCTTCATCGTAAGTCGTTCTAAGCCGATACCCAATCCGCCATGTGGTGGCATTCCGTGTTTGTGGATCATAAGAAAGTTGGTAAATTCATCAGGGTTCATTCCTCTGGCCATCATTTTAGCAACCTGTGCTTCATAATCATGAATTCTTTGTCCACCTGTTGTAATCTCCATACCCTTAAAGAGTAAATCGAAGCTTAATGTAAATTTAGTATCAGTGGGATCATCCATTGCATAAAAAGGTCTTTTCTTAGAAGGATAGTGCGTTACAAATACAAAATCACTGCCAAATTCCTCTTTAAAGTATTTACCAATCAATACTTCTTCCTCTGGTTCCAGATCATAAGGGTTTTTAATTTTACGGCTGTATTTTTCAGCTACTAATTGTTTTGCTTCATCAAATCGTACCGTAGGAATTTTGCTCATATCTGGTAACTTAATTTCTAAAAGAAGTAATTCCTTTGCATACTTTTCTTTTAATAAAGCAAACACATAGCGAAGCATTTCCATCTCCATAGCCATAATGTCCTCAAAGCCACTAATATATCCCATCTCAAAATCCAAACTGGTATATTCATTCAAATGTCTTGTGGTGTTGTGCTTTTCCGCACGGAATACCGGGGCAGCTTCAAATACTCTATCATATACACCTACCATAGTCTGCTTATAAAATTGAGGACTCTGAGCTAAGAATGCTTTACTACCGAAGTACTCCAATTTAAATACGTTCGCTCCACCTTCTGCATTACCAGCAACGATCTTAGGGGTACGGATTTCGGTAAAGCTTTGTGAATATAGGAAATCACGGAAGCCTCTTACAATTCCCTCCTGTATTTTAAAAATCGCTCTTTCTCTAATGTTTCTTAAAGCTACCGGACGATAAGCAAGCTTGGTCTCTAAGGAAGTTTTCATCTTCCATTTGGAAATCGGAAGCGGCATCATCGAGCCTTCCTTTGGTGAAGTTAAAATTGTAATCTTTGACAATCGAACTTCAAACCCCTGTGGTGCTCTTTCTTCTTCATGAAGAAATCCTTCTGCTTCAACAGTCATTCCTTCTTTAAGCTCTTTTAATTGACAGCCTGTCACACCTTCTTCATAAACACATTGAACAAGACCTTCTCGTTTTCTTAAAACAACAAAAGCAACTTCACCCATATCACGGATGGTGTGAATGAAGCCGTTGATTTTCACAGTCCCTGATAAACCATTTACTAAAATATCGCTTATTTCACTGGTGTCTTTTTTCTTAATACCTGTTATAAACTCCATTGTAGATTCCTCCTTGTTTTTAGGAGGAAATATCCTCCTTGATATTTAAGAGGTATTATCCTCCTTGATTATAGGAGCATTTCTCCTCCTATACTAATCTTTCACTTCGTTCGACTGACTAAGTGAATTTCTTACTTTTAAAATAACGTGCATTCGTTCGAGTATTTTTATATACAAAAAAAGCCCCGAAGAATGCTTCCTGAATTCAATTTGTAAATCAAATCAAATATCATGCATTCTTCGGGACGAGAAGTCGAATTCCCGCGGTACCACCCGCATTGAGAGCTTAGCTCTCCGCTTTCCTACACTTAACGCGTGTCACGCACGAACCTACTAATTGTTCAATTCGCGGGCTCCAGAGTGTTCCGTATTCTTCTTATCATCGTAGGTGTGCTCTCAGTCGGTGACTCACCATTCCTGTCGTTCGATTATTGGGAAGAACAAAGTCTCTATCTTAGCCGATTTCCTATTGTTTAAAAATACAAAGGCATTGTATATACAGCACCCTTGATGATGACTTATATTAGCACATAGTATTTGTAAAATCAAGTGTAAATATTATAATTTCAAATACTAATTTCAAATCTTAGATATTTTACCGTTCATCTCCGAAGTGTACTTCTTGAGAATTCATAATTTTAATACATATTCTAAATCCTACTCCGATTCAAGGAAGTTCCCCTCTTACTGCTCCTTCTGCTTCTTCTGCTTCTTCCTTCTGCCTCAACCTTTACCCATTTTCAGTTTCGTGCACTCTATTATTTAATATTTATTTTGTGCCCTCTGGAAATACATATCGGTAATAATCCTTATCCAAAATGCTTTGAGATACTATAAACTTATTCTTAACCACCTTGTTCATATTACTGATATAATTCTTAGGAAGTGCTTCTTGGGCAAGCAACGTAGTTTCCCCTGTTTCTGAATTGTACATCACTTTATCTGTGATAAAGCTATGATTGGATAAAAGGACGAGCGGGGCTGCATCTGACAAGATATCTTGCCCCATCAGTAGTCTTGAATCATACTCTAAACCGAACAGGTTGGAAAGTGTAGGTAATATATCGAGGCTGGAACAAGGCTCATCGATTACAATACTTTCTTCCATACCGGCATTCCAAAGGATAAATTGATTCCGGTATATCTCGAAATTCGGATCTACCTCATGGCCTGCTAGCTCATCCAACTTCTCTTTCTCCCAGCCATAAGGATAATGATCTGCACTAAGTGCAATTACGGTACGGTCTGCTACACCTGCCTCCTCTAGCTTTGCTAACAATTGTTCGAGCGCCTTATCTAGTTCCATCTGACAGGCAATATACGCCCTCGCATCAGAGGAATAGGGCAGATCCTTTACAAGGTCTCTATTCTTATAAGACATACTATTACCCTCAAAGGTATAATTCATATGACCACTGACCGTGAGATAATAAACATGAAATTGCTCCTCATTGATATATTCATTCACGGAGGCATTAATTAATTCAAGATCGGAAGCCGGCCAAGCATTTGGATGCTCTAAAACCAATCCATTTCCCTTTGCCACAAAATCATATCCAAGATTCGGATGCGTCTCATTTCTCTGGTAGTAGGTATAGGTGTGGTTGTGGTATGCCTTACTTTTAACTCCGAGTAGGTTAAATTGATTGCCAAGAGCAAATGGCCAATAGTTCGTTCTACCATGGTACATACTCCTTGTTCCTACCGGGATTAATCCGGTCATATCCACATATTCTCCGTCACTGGTACTAGTCTGCCAAAGGGCTGTGTAAAAATTATTAAATACAAAACCTTCCCTAACCAATCGGTATAAGGTTGGTGTTTTATCTTTATTAATCGCATAAGGGGAGAAGCCCTCTGCTGTTATCATAATAAGGTTATACCCTTTAAATTTACCGGTATATTTATTTTTATTTGTTGGCGTTACAGAGGCAAAATACTTATGTAAGGTTCGAATTGTATCATCCGTCTCCTTTTGTGCTAAAGCATTAAAGTCAATGTTCATCACATTCGGAGTAGTGTCGATTGGATTAGGTGTCGGCGTTAATGTCAGTGTTGGAGTGCTATTGGGCTTTGGTGATGCAATATTAGGAATTGTACTCGGTGTAGATGTCGGTATGGATGTTACGGTAGGCTTTATCTCTGAATCTATATCTGGATCTATATCCGAATTTATATCTGGGCCAATGTCTGAATCAATCATAATATTCATTGTTTCTGCTAGAACCAAATTCTCCTTACCAAAAATTAAAGCCCTAACATCAATCCTTGTCATTGTAGTAATGCCTAATTGCTTGCCGCACAAATCATGCACTTTCGAGTTAAAATACAAATCATATGGTGTATAATCCCCCTTACCAAAAAGAAACAAACCTATTATTGCAACGATATGAAATATAGTAAAGCCTCCTAATAAAAAGCTCTGCCCCTTTAGGTTCCTTCTCTCATAATCGATATGATTGTTCAAACCAAAAATTAAAATTAATAATGGAGGAAATAACAGGAGCAAACCAACAATATTGGCCCTGATTGCAGTCAATATATCATTTCCGAATTCCGATATTGCATCTCCTGCCATGCCTATTGTCTGAAAGGAGAAGAATACTTTAAACACTGAATAATAAACTAACTGCGTCTGAAATACAAAACCTATCAATAAAGTAAGAAGCCACATGGTGATTTTATTGCCAGTCGATCGAAACAACCCTGTGAGCAAGGTAAGCAAAGCACTAAATGGAATAGCAAATAAAATAGGATAGATGATTTTAATATCGATACTTTCATAGATAAATACATGTAAAATTAGTTCAAAGAAAAGGATTGCTCCAAAAAAAAACAATGCCGGATGCATCAGGTTATTTCTGGAAACACGAACATTATTGTTCCATTTGCTAACGAGAAAATCGTTGATGGATTTGGTTAGCACTTGAGACGTAGTCTTCAAGACCGGTGGCATTTCATTAAGTTCCTTATTAACAAGTTCCTTATTAACAACTTTGTGATTGTTATCTTCTGCCTTAATAGACTCCTTCTTTGTAATTAATTCTGATCCTGTGACATCAACATTCCCCATATTATATTTGATATCGTTATTCCCTTTATTATTGCAATGTTCCTTCTCCATCCCCCAATTTACCTTCTTTCAAAAGTTATATTACCTTTTCCTCCGTAGCTGTGAATTGTAGCGATTGCACCGTTAATCATCGTAAATTGTGGTGGCTTATGTCCGATATCTGCTTCTAAAATGATTGGTAAATTAAGTTTCCCTAATACCGATACTACCGCTTCCTCATATGTGGTGTCCGAATAAGTCTTATACATAGCTGGCCTTCCAAAGACAAAACCAGAAGCATGTTCGAACCAACCCGCCTCTCTTAACTGCCACAATCCTCTAACCAAAGCTTCACTACCGAGATCATAGCTTTCTAAAAACCATAGAATTTTATCCTCTTGATAACGTTCAATAAATTCTTTTGTTTTATCAAATCTAGTTCCTACCAGGGTAAGCAGGGAATCTAAGTTTCCACCAAGAGCTCGTCCGGTGATAACCAACTCTGATTCAGGTTTCCAGGTTGTAGGATATAAATTGACCCACTCGACATCCTTCTCTAGTTTAAACTCTTCATAACCTGTAATTCTATCTATATAGCCATCCTGAAACTGTTCATAACTATCCTGTCTAATATCTTGTCCTTCTAAAATTTTAAGATTATCAATCAAAGAGCTATGCCATTGTCCCATTCCAAAAGTACTAAAATTGTTCCCATATAACGTAGCAATATCTAGATTAGTCGTTATAGGAAAGACAAGAACTGTCGTATCTGAAAAACCCTGAATCCATTTTGGATTGGCTTTGATTAAGTCGAAATTTATATAAGGGAGCATTTCCACCAAATAATCTCCACCACATGCAGTAAAAATAGTGCCTATATTCGTATCAGTAATTAGCTCCATCAATTCCCTAGCTCTCGTAGGACCGTCCGAGCTTCTTCCTTTGCAACTGGTTCTGACATTGTCCGTCACAACTATCGGATATCCCATATCATTAAAATGTTTAACACCACTTTCCAAACGAACTAAATCTGTTGGTGTTACGAAGCCATCTGAGGTCGCTGTAACCCCTACTTTATTACCCTTTTCTAAACTTTTCGGATATAGCAAAAACTGTCCCTCCTACTTTACATCTTTGTCCATTAGTATAGCATTTAAGGAAAAATATATCAATCTGTATTGTTTGTTCCAGATACTCTAAACTTCTTCGAAAAGCATGGAGTATTATCTTTAGACGATATAAAACTGCGATGATTTTATTAATCAGTATTCTAGCAGGTTGGATTGTTGGACAACTATCACAGCATAATCGAATGCTTCCTTTACATTAAATCTTTGCCTGTTAATGGTAGAAATCCTAGTAGGACTGTACATTACACGGGTGTCGGCTAAAAAATTAAATAAGGAATTAACAATTTCAACTTACCATACTATTAGATAACATAAAAAGGTAACCTTTACTCTGTAAACCGACACAGTATGCTGTGTTTCGTTTACAGGGTATAGGTTACCTTTAATTATATTACTCTATTTATATTTCTCTATTTACAACTCATTATTTGTTCTTAATTACTCTGCTCATTATAACTTACTATTTATATATTACTTTTTAGTAATTATAATATGGTAACTATCATTTTTAATTATTCTTTTGTAATTATTCTTTTGTAATTATCTTTTGTATTTATCTTTTGTAATTATTCTTTTGTAATTATTCTTTAGCCTAATACCGTCCAACGTTCCAATTCTTCCTTCGTTGCCAATACATAATGCTGACCTTCAACATGTTGATTACTGCCCTTATGATAATCGATACCACTGGTTGCATAATCATAATTAGCTGCGATACGTTTCTTTTCAGCAATCGGATTTGGTTGAGGAATTGCGGAAAGTAGTGACTTTGTATAAGGATGAATGGGATTAAAAAATATCTCGTCCTTCGTTCCGGTTTCTACTAAATGTCCCAAATGGAGCACTCCGATTCGATCCGAAATATATTTAACCATGGAAAGATCATGTGCAATAAAGAGATATGCTGTATTCGTCTTCTTCTGAATATCCTTCATTAAGTTTACTACCTGCGCTTGAATTGATACATCTAAGGCACTGATTGCTTCATCTGCAATAATTAAATCCGGGTTCATAATCAATGCTCTTGCGATACCAATACGTTGTCTCTGACCACCTGAGAATTGATGTGGGTAGCGATCGGCATGCTCACTAGCCAACCCGACCATATCAAGAATTTGGAATACTTTTTGTCTTCTCTCTTCTTGTGATTGATACAGATGATGAATATCCAAACCTTGTGCAATGATATCAATTACCTTTTTCCTGGGGTTCAAGCAAGCCATGGGATCTTGAAATATCATCTGCATTTTTGTACGTAGATGACTGGTTGCCTTCTCGGTAAGCTTACCCGAGATATTGGTTCCATTAAAAATCACGTCACCTGAGGTTGGTTCATACAAACGAATAATAGAACGGCCTATCGTTGATTTACCACTTCCGGATTCTCCTACAAGTCCATAGGTTTCGCCCGGATATATCTTAAAGGTTACTCCATCCACGGCTTTTACTGTGAACTTTCTGTTTATACGAAAATGTTGTTTTAAATCATTAACTTCCAATAAGGGCTTTTTATTTTCCATACTATTCAACCTCCCTTCCATCAGAAGGCGTTGTCTTCACTGTTTTTGAAGTTTTTTCCTCTGTTGTTTTCGTAGGTTGTTCCTCTTTTAACATTAGATTTATTCGTTTTTGAAGTTCTTCCGGCATCTCTACTTTGGGAGCATTCTCATGTAAAAGCCAAGTAGCTGCATAGTGGGTATCCGAAATTTTGAACATCGGTGGTTCTTTTTTTAAGTCAATGTTCATTGCATAGATATTACGGGGTGCAAAGGAATCTCCCGGTACCTGATGCAGTAAATTTGGCGGGCTTCCCGGTATTGTATAAAGTTTATCGTCATTGCTGCTAAGATCCGGCATTGCGGACAATAGACCCCAAGTATAGGGATGCTTCGGATTATAGAATATTTCGTCGGTCGTTCCTTTTTCAATTACTTTTCCAGCATACATAACCGCAACATAATCCGCCACCTTAGCAACTACGCCTAAATCATGCGTAATATAAATAACTGAGATACCTCTTTTTTGTTGAATATCCTTAATAAGTTCTAATATTTTAGCTTGAATTGTTACATCCAAGGCGGTTGTAGGTTCATCACAAATCAATAACTCGGGATCACAAGCAAGTGCTATTGCTATTACGACTCTTTGTCGCATACCTCCGGATAATTGATGAGGGTAATTCTTCATCCGTTTTTCCGGATCCGTAATCCCCACCAGCTCAAGTAGTTTAATAGCCTTCTGATGTGCCTCTGCTTTATGCGTTTTATAATGATAAATCATTCCCTCTATAATCTGAGCTCCAATGGTCATTGTTGGGTTTAGGGAAGTCATTGGATCTTGAAATACCATCGCAATTCGTTTTCCATTAATTTGTCTTCTCATCTCACTTTTCGAGAACTTTAACAGATCTTGTTTTACTTCTTCCTTACCATCGTTATAGGTAAAATCAATACTTCCACTGTTAATCTTTCCATTATTACTTAATATACCCATAATAGCCTTAACAGTAACGGATTTACCACTTCCACTCTCTCCTACGATAGCAACAGTTTCCCCTTTATAAAGTGTAAGGTTCATCCCACGAATTACATTAACTACACCTGCAGAGGTCTGAAAGGATATGGATAGATCTTTAACTGATAATATTTTTGTTTTCTCCATCGTTCCCTCCTACATTTCTTTCATCTTAGGATCAAAAGCATCCCGAAGTCCATCTGCCACCAAGTTAAAACTTAACATAATTGCTGCTAACACAATAACCGGAAAAATAATCATATAAGGATGTGTCGTAAATGATTTAAATGCATCACTGATTAAAGAACCAAGAGATGCCAACGGTTGCGGCACGCCTAAGCCAATAAAAGCGAGAAATGCTTCTGTAAAGATCGCATTTGGTATAGAAAACATGGACATAACGATTAATTGTCCAAAAATATTAGGTAAAATCTCTTTAAAAATAATAAAGAAGTTTTTTGCTCCTAAGGTTTTTGAAGCCAAAATAAATTCCTGTTCCTTCAGTTTTAATACCTGCGCTCTTGCAATCTTACTCATTCCAATCCAGCCGGTAAGTGCCAGAGCTAACGTAATCGTAACTAATCCCGGCTTAAACACCAATATCAAAAGAGTTACAATAACCAAGGTTGGTATACCGTTTAAGATTTCCGAAAATCTTTGCAAGACCATATCCACTTTGCCACCAAAATAACCAGAAATCAAGCCATATACCATACCAAAACACATATCAACAATAACTGCAACTAGGGCAATATAAAGAGAAATTCTAGTTCCAGTCCACGTTCTGGTAAAAATATCACGGCCAAGTACGTCGGTTCCAAACCAATAATAAACATCTTCCAGACCCGTCTTAACAGAAGAATCTTTCGATACATATTTGTTTTGCTCTACTGTGCCTGTTGAAGTATGCATTTTCTCTGAGCCATCAAATATACCTATATTTTCTAACCCTTTTACTCTAGGCGCCAAATTCTGGTGTGTTATAACTTGCTCGGAATACGTATGTCCCGTTAATGTCGGTCCAATAATTGCCATTATTATTACGATTAATATACATATTATTCCGGCAATTGCACCCTTATTCTGAGCAAATCTAGATCTAATATCCTTCCAATATGACTGACCAGCAAAGGTTTCGTCAATCTGTAATATCTTTTCATCTCCAACCAGTTGAAAATCCTCTGGTGAAAAATCCATCTCTGTATTAGTCATTTTTATCCCCCTTTGCAAGTCTGATTCTAGGATCAATTACTCCGTAAAGTATATCAACTACAAGCATAATTCCGATATACATTAAACTATAGATAAAGGTTAGTGCAACTACTACATTATAATCATTTGATTGTATTGCAGTAACTAACAAGCTTCCTATACCTGGGATGGAGAATAATTTTTCAATTACTAAGCTTCCTGTCATTAAACCAACAACAAGAGGAGCTAATACTGTGATAATTGGAATCAATGCATTTCTAAGGGCATGTTTGAAGATCAATTGAAAACTATTAATTCCTTTACTTTCTGCCAAAAGCATGTAATCCGAGCCTAATACTTCCAACATCTCAGTCCTTGTAAATCTGGCAACCGTTGCAACCGTAAACATACATAGAGAAACAGTTGGCATTATGGAAGAATACATCGGTGCTTCCACCTGATATAAAAGTGGAAACCATTTTAATTGAAATCCCATTGTGTAAATTAAAGCCATAGCAAACACGTAGGACGGAAGACTTACTCCTAAAACTGATATGACGGTTGTGATTGTATCGTAAATGGTGTTATGTTTGATTGCTGCAATTATACCTAAAGCTAATCCTACCACTGTTCCAATTAATATTGCCTGACCTCCGATACGAAGTGATATAGGCAGTCTGGATTGAAGCAATGTAGTAATTGGCGTATTTTTCGATATTGTGTAGGAAACCCCAAAGTCTCCTGAGAGCATTGCCTTAATATAGTGCAAAAAACGAATTCCTATTGGTTGATCAAGACCATATTTCGCACTGATGATTGCCCTTTGTGCATCAGTTAATTTTTCATCATTAAAAGGCGATCCGGGCATCAATTCTAGCATTAAAAATAAAATTAATAATATAACCAATAGGGTTACAACCGATATTATTATTCTCTTGATGATATACTTTTTCACGAACCCACACTCCTTACTATATTACATAGTTATATTATCCCAATAAAACATAATTTGTCATGAAGAATGACGCTGTCATTAGTGCCTAACACGCTTGACAGCGTCATTTTTTAACTATAAGATTTTATTTCTTTAATTAATTCTTCTTTGCATCCTTGTAAATTCTGTTAATACCAACGGAGTGGAATTCAATTCCCTCAACACCGGCTTTAATCATAACAGCATCACCCTTTTGATATACAGGGAAGATAACCGCTTCATCCATAACCATAGTTTCTGCTTTCTTAAGAGCTTCCCATCTAGCTGTAAGGTCAAGAGCTAACTCACCTTTTTTAGCAGATTCAATAAGAGCATCATATTCTGCATTTGACCATAGGCCATAGTTGTTCGGGCTGTCCGAGGTCCACATATCTAAGTAGGTCATAGGATCTGCATAATCAGGTCCCCAACGTGTTAAGCAAAGTTCATATTCACCTGCTTGAATTCTTTCTACACGATTTTTCTTTGGCATAGATTGAAGTTCAATTGTAATTCCAGGTAATGTAGTTTGAATTTCAGACTGGATAAACTGTGCTACATTGATTGCAGATTCAGTATCTTCAACGATCAATGTATATTTGAGTTCGCTAACACCTAATTCAGCTTTTGCTTTTTCCCAATATTCTAATGCTTTCGCTTTATCGGTAGTAAGATAAGTGCCTGTTGTTGCACGGAAATCTTTTCCGTCAGGACCAACAGCTAAAAGGGTAGGAACAGCAAAGTCTGCTACAATAGATCCATCTTTTAAGATATTGTTCGCAATAGCCGCTTTATCGTAAGAAAGTGCAAGTGCTTTACGAAGATTCACATTCTCAATACCAGCAACTTTTTGGTTTGGTGTTACATACCATAAGTAACCTGCCATAATGTTGTGAAACTCAGGGTCAGCCTGGAATTGCTCTACTTGCTCACCGGATAAAGTAGCTACATCCAAATCACCATTTTGGTAGGATAACATAGCTTGCTGAGAATCTTTGATTACTTGATATTGAATACCATCTAAAGCAACTTTAGCAGCATCCCAATAGGTTGTGCTCTTTGCTAATGTAATTGTAGTAGCAGCCGGTTCATAAGCAGTAATAGTAAAAGGTCCATTGCTTAAGATCGTCTCAGGGGAAGTACCATATGTATCTCCTGCTGCTGTAAAGAAGGCTTCATTTACAGGTAAGAAAGAAGGAAATGCCATTAATGATTCAAAGAATGGAACCGGTACATCTAACTGAACTACTAATGTCTTGTCATCCGGTGCAGTTACACCTAATTGATCAACTGCTACTTCGCCTGCTGTAATTTTAGCTGCGTTCTTAATTCCAGCTATATCAGCAATAAAAGAATATTCACTTGCAACTGCGGGATCAACTAAACGTTTCCAAGCAAATAAGAAATCTTTGGAAGTAACAGGTGTACCATTGGACCACTGAGCATCTTTCAGTGTAAAAGTATAGGTTAAGCCGTCTGCACTTTTATCAACAGCTTCTGCCATTGCCATAATTGGTGTACCTGCAGCATCGATAGAATATAAACCTTCTGTCACTGCTGCCAATACTTCAAAGGAAGTACCATCTGTTGCGATTTGAGGATCCATGGAAGCTACCTCGACATCAAAATGTACATTTAAGATGTTGCCTCCTGTGGGTTCCGCTGTATCGTCGGTTGCTGTATCTGTTCCTGCATCTGTTTCTGCATCTTTTGTAGTATCTGGTGCAGTATCTTTATCTGTATCCTTACTGCTACATGCAGTTAGGGAAAACATCATTAACACTGCAAACATTACTACGATCAGTTTACTAACTTTTTTCATAAATTTCCTCCTTTTATCTCGATGATAAGACAATTATTTACACTAACATAAATAAAAAAATGCAGTCCGAAAAATTAATATTATTTTTCGACCACATTGTCTTATACATATATTATGAAACTTATTATAGCTAAAAATAGTTACGTTTGTCAATCTTTTTTTATGTCCAAATAATGTATTACCTCAATAAAGCGTTAACACTTTAAACAGCCACGTTTTAACCTATTATTCGGCTTTTATAGAACTTTTCAAGTTTTTTCCATGTCTTTACTTTGTGAGTTTATCCACGATACTTCTAATTTCTTGTAGTTTTTCTTCCGTAGTACCGTTTTCAATTGCTTCCTTAACACACATATCAATATGAGCATGAAGCACCTCCCGATTGACCTTATGAAGGATTGCTTCCGTCGCAATGATCTGATTGGAAATATCGATGCAATAGCGGTCTTCTTCAATCATATTCAAAATTCCTTCGATTTGCCCTTTCGCTGTTCTTAACAATCGACTTACCTTTTCCTTATCCGCCTTCATGAAAACCTCCTATAAAATAATCAGGAAAGAGTAGGTTATACCCTAAAAGACCCAACTCTTTCCCTCCTCCATGATTTTTACTCATAATTACATATTAGGAGAACAAACCCTTCTTCTCCGCAATGGATACTACCTCATATCCTGCTTCTATTACAGTATCTTTCAATATTTGGTCCTTCACATCTTTCGTTAGATTTACAACTGCCCGGTTCTTTTTCAGTTCAACCTTGGCATCAACACCATCGATTGCATTTAATGCTTTTTCAACTCTTGCCTGGCAATGCCCACAAGTCATACCGTTAATTTCAATAATTTTCTTCATAATTATTATCTCCTTTAATTTAATTAATTTATCTATTTTTTGTTCTATTACTTATGTTTTATTTATTAACTTGCGACCCTAGGTTTAAAAAATCGCAACCTTAACGCATTCATTACAACAAAAACTGAGCTTAAACTCATTGCTGCAGCACCGAACATCGGACTTAGCTTCCATCCTAGAGTGATATAGAATACACCTGCTGCCAGAGGAATTCCTAATATATTATAAAAGAAAGCCCAGAAAAGATTCTCCTTAATATTCTTAATCGTCGCCTTACTGAGTTGAAGCGCTGTAACTGCATCCTGGAGATTGCTTTTCATTAGTACTACATCTGCAGATTCAATCGCAATATCAGTTCCAGCTCCTATTGCGATGCCGACATCCGCTCTTGCAAGTGCAGGGGCATCATTAATACCATCTCCTACCATAGCCACTTTCCGACCACTTTCTTGTAGTTTGCGAATTTCCCTTTCCTTATCCTGAGGAAGAACTTCAGCAATGACTTTATCGATATTCAATTGCTTGCGAATAGCTTCGGCGGTCTTTTGATTATCTCCGGTTAACATCACAACGTCTATTCCCATAGCTTTGAAATCTTTGATTGCCTGAAGGCTGGAAGATTTGACAACATCTGCAACCGCAATGATACCAAGTAAGTGTTCCTCCTCCGCAAAATATAACGGAGTCTTTCCTTCTTCTGCGAAAATATCTGATTGCTGTTCAAATTCATTCGTATTAATTTTATTTTCCTTCATGAAAGCTAAATTACCTGCAATATAATTTTTCCCGTTCATCTTCGATATAATACCACGACCTGAAATTGCTTGAAATTCAACAATGTTTTGTATCGGAACACCTGCTGCCACTGCTTCCACAACAATCGCTTCAGAAAGTGGATGCTCTGAGGGCTTTTCCATAGATGCCGCTATCTCCAACAAAAAATGTCTGCTGGTACCGTTCGTAGTCACGATATCAGTAACCTTTGGTTTTCCTTCGGTAATGGTACCGGTCTTATCCAGTATTACAGTTTTTATAGAATGCAGAATTTCCAGTGCTTCTGCGGATTTCACCAAAATCCCGTTTTGAGCTCCTTTTCCGGTACCTACCATGATTGCAACCGGAGTTGCCAGACCCAAAGCGCAAGGACATGAGATCACTAATACTGCTATTCCAATGGATAAAGCAAATTCAAATGATTGACCTAAGAGTAACCAAACGAATACTGATAGTAGTGCAATAATGGTAACTACTGGAACAAAAATCCCACTAATCTTATCAGCCAACTTAGAAATTGGTGCTTTCGAGGAACTTGCTTCCTCAACCAATTGAATAATTTGAGCTATGGTTGTATTATCTCCAACCTTTTCTGTTCGGAACTTAAAAAATCCTGTTTTGTTAATTGTGGCTGCAATTACCTTATCACCAACTCGCTTTTCAACCGGAATGCTTTCCCCTGTTATAGCAGCTTGATCGACAGCTGAGCTTCCTTCTATAATCACACCATCCACCGGTATACTCTGACCGGGTCTGACCAATACCACATCATTGATTACAACTTCTTCTACTGATATTTCAACCTCAGTCCCATCCCTGATTACCGTTGCCGTCTTGGGTGCTAAGTTCATCAGTTTAGAAATTGCCTCCGAGGTCTTGCCTTTGGATCTTGCCTCGAGATATTTACCTAATGTAATCAAAGTCAATATAGTCGCTGCTGATTCGAAGTATAGGTCATTCATATAATACATTACGATCTCCATGTTCTCATGCCCGAGACCATAGCCGATCCGGTAAATTGCAAATAATCCATAGATTACTGCTGCTGCCGATCCGATTGCAATCAAGGAGTCCATATTCGCAGAACCGTGAAACAATGACTTAAAACCTATTTGATAATATTTCCTGTTTACATAAACAATCGGCACCGTTAGTAACAGCTGAGTAAGAGCAAATGAAATTGCATTTGCCATATTCATAAACCCCTCCGGTAGTGGAAGCTTTAGCATATGGCCCATAGCCAAATACAGTACTGGTATTAAGAATAGGAAGGAAATAATAATTCGTTTTTCCATCTCCTTAAGCTCCTGTTTCACTGGATTTATCATCTCAGTCTGTTTTGCAGAACTATGGATAAACTCCGATATACCATAGCCGGCGCCTTTCACGGCTTCATTAATTTTATGTGTATCTAAAAGGGCTTCATCAAATTCAACACTCATACTGTTAGTTAGCAGATTGACATTAATGGATTGAACACCTTCCAATTTCCTTACACTCTTCTCCACATTGGCAGAACAAGCGGAGCAAGTCATACCTGTGATATTAAACTTCTGGTTCATTTTATCGCTCCTTTTTGTACCCCACCCCTGGGGGGTGTCTGTGATTAAATAATAATATACCATTTATGTTTTGTCAAGAGTATTTTATAACTTTGTCTTATCGTTACATAACTCATTATATAACTTCTTTTATAGCTCCATTATATTACTCCTTTATATAGCTCTCTTTTTTAAGCTCTTCTTTTATGCTCTTTTATACAGCTCCTTATATTAATCTTTTGTATAGCTCCTTAAATTACTTAACTCGGGATTGTCCCTATAATAAAAGCACCACCAGTCTATGGCAGTGCTAACTCAACAATAATAAATTTGTTCTAGGAGATCAATCACTAAAAATCGCTCAGTATAATATACTTTTGTTGATGATTTTAATGATGTTTTTGTTGATGTTTTTAATGATGTTTTTAATGATGTCTTGTTGATGTTTTATTCACTCATTTCCTCAAAAGGGTCCTTTAGAATTTCCATCATTGACATTAAAAGTGCATTTGATTTTAGTTTAAAAACACTAACACTTTTTTTCGTTGCTTCATAATCCATACTTATATTTGCTACTTTTTGATTTGCTTCGTTAATAATCTTTTGTGCACTCACTTCGGCTTCTTTAATTATATTATTCGCTTTTTCGTAAGCATTGTTTTTAATCGTATCACTTGTACGCTGAGCCAGAATTAATGTATGTTGAAGAGATTCCTCTATAGTTTTATAATGATGTACGTTCTCATCCATTATAGTAATATTTTTTTGTAATTCCTCGTTTTCTTTTTTTAGTGTATCATAATCTTCACAAATTTTAATAAGTAATTTATTAACTTGTTCTCTATTATATCCATATAAAATTTCTCTCTTGAATATAATACCTTCTAAATCTTTGGGAGTATAATTCATTTTATATCTCCTTAAAATATGATTTCTAATAAAAACATATTCGGTAAAATATAAATTATACCAGCTTTTAAAATTTGCTAAATTTGGACAGGATATTATATTTTAGAAAGTAATTCTCTCTTCTTTTCATTAAAATCCTCCTCAGTTAAGATACCCAGAGCTTTTAATTCCGATAATTCTTTCATACGCGCGTATACGGATAAACGGGTATCCACCTTATTATTTGTTACGTATTCTTGTACAATCTTTGCTATTGCACTTGCTAATCTATTGGCCGATTTTGTTTCAAAAAGCACTTGGCATTCAACGTCATTTAACAAATAATTAATTGTTAGATACATATGCTTTTCTCTTGTTTTCCTTTTGAAGGCAAACGAAAAACCACTAAAAGCAAGGATTCTTGAGAAAGCTTCATTTTTTGAGATTTGTTCTCCTGTCAAGAATTCAGACTTAAGGAGCTTTTCGATTGGGAAAAAAATAAAATTAAAATTTTGAGTATCATTAAAGAATACACCGGTACTTTTTACTGTAATATCCCCCTCTTTTTCACCTATAATATCAGGATGACCGCCCAAATATTTTCCTTCGTCATATGCAATCGTTAAACCACCACTTTTTAGTGTATCATTATAAATAAGCTTTTTTTCTTTTACTTGCTGCTTTTTTTCCTTATAATTATGAATAAAACCCATTTGACCCTCTCCTTCATTTTTATTGTGACTTAACTGTCAGATTTTTATATTCCGGAACTAAATATTAGTATTTTGAAGCAGACTATACCATTCAATGGTTTGTAGAAGTCCGTCCTCTAATGTTACATATTCCGTTTTCCCGAATTCTTTTTGAACTTTTGTCATATCCAACCATGCCTCCTCCGGTGATCCTTGTACTTCGCAGGGAGTATCAGGGAATACAACAGGTACATTCATTAGTGTACCGGTGGTAAGTGCTAATTCTGCAATCGTATTTTTGAATACCCCGCCGACATTATAAATCGGCTCTGTACCTTCTAATAGTATTTTCCACATTATTTCCACTGCATCAGTCACATAGCAATATGCCCGCACCGCTTTACCTTGATCCATAAGTTTAATTTCACTACGGAAAGCCTTTTGAATAAAAGAACTTATGACCCTCTTATCATCCTGTCTTGTACCAGGACCATAAGTGGATGCTAATCTGACAGACTTTGCATTTACTCCTTTTTCACGGTATACGTTTACAATGGCTTCCCCACAGCGCTTTGATTCAATATAACATGCCCTCGGATGGTTCGTGTTTGTTGTTCCGATTTCTGTTTCCTTATAGGGTGGATTCGAAAGTCCGATATATAATTCACTGGTACTGATAAATAAAAATTTCCCTTCCGGCAGTAATTTTTCAAAAAGAATATAGGTTGCCAAAGTGTTAAGCTTCAACGTCTTAAGTGGATTTTCCATAAAGCGAATCGGTTGTCCATAACTCGCAGTGTGTATAATGTAATCTGCTTGAGGGAGGTTTCTACAAAAATCGATATCAGTTAAATCTCCCTGAATAATCTCTGCTTCCTGATAATCAAGAAGTTCCCGTACATAAGGAAGGGGGTCTCTATTGACTACACTAATTATCTTGAACGGCTTATTCATCCTATCTCTTGCCAGTTTTAGACATGCCAAAAAATGCACTCCTAACAAGCCCGAAGCTCCCGTCAATAGAATTGTTTTCTCCTCAAGTTCACTTAGATCAATACTTTTTAGAATAGTTGCAGCATTTTTCATAATAATGTCAGTATATTTACTCATACTCCATCCTCCTACTCCCCCTATTTTAATAAAGAAGTTTAATATTGGTCTCAGGCCAATCCTTCAATCGGAGTACCGTATTGGATAAGCAAGAATAACCGTTGCCAATAAAGAAATCGCACTCGGCTGCTAAATAAGTATCTTTGATGACCTCAAAAGTATCTTTTATCAACTCAGCCCCTTTATGCCTTTTGTTTGGATAGTTTGTATTACATTGGCGAACCGGGCCTTGGAAAGGCTTTTTCTTGCTGTCGCTGACAATTAATATATCATTTGAACCATATAGTTTCATATATTCCTTTTCAATACGTTTGGAATCAGTAATTAAAAACAAGTGTCTCGCATTATATTTATTAAAGAATTGCCAAATATTGGGAGTATAGAAGTTATTCGCGCTGTACAGCTGGTTTATTTCGTGTACTAGTGCATTCCCTCTTACATGCGCTCCAACAATCGGTTTTTCATCTCTAAAATTTGTATTGGAGTTAATAAATTCATTTATTTTTCTTTTTACCTCGGGTCTAGGGATTAAATAATATTGGTATAATTGTCTGTATATTTGATGAGCAGAAATACCATACATGGGATGTGACGGTTTTATCCAAGGAATAATAGCACTCATATGATAATATACATCGCTAACTACCACATCAGCATTACTACTCATCATGCTAACTAAATCTCGGTATTTCCATTTCAGTTTATCAGGATCATCAATCATGACATTGCTAAAGTTCCATACTGGTGGATAATAAGTAAAGTCGGGATGAACTACATCATTAATTGTATAGGATGATATCGGTTCAAAGAATAATTCAAAGGAATTTGTATTCAAGGCTTCACTGTACATACTGTTCATCCCCCAGTAAATAACGGGAATCCTACCCGTCAATTCTGCTACGAGAATTTGACCCATTACATGTTCTACATCTGCCCACAGGCTGTAACCCCAGGACTTAATTAGTAAATAACGCTCTTTTGGCATAGTTTCTAGACACCTCCATATAATTCCGGGTAATTCAATCTGTGTTCTATCTCTGCGTTTCTTCTTCTGATTAATTCTACTTTGGATCGTTTTTTAGATATTTTTCGTTCTTCCTTTAAGGTATTATAAAAAAGTGTAATATGGCAATTCGGCCAATCCTTTAACCTGTTAACAGAATATGACACATTTGAGTAACCGTTACCGATAAAAAACTCACATTTTGCAGCCAGATATGTGTCCATTAGGACTTCTACACCTTTGCTTCTTCTATTTATATAATTGTCGACCTGTGTTGCTGTATGGACAGAGTTAGTAAGACTCCTGTTACAGTCCGTGGCGACAATCATGGATCCATATAATTGTTTGTATTCATCTAAAATTTCCTTACTATCCGTAATCATCAATATTTTCTTCAAATCATACTGTGCCAGATAATTCTTGATTACTTTATGATATCTTTTATTCAAAGCCGGTAAATTTGCAACTTCGATAATTTTATCCGTACCACGTACATGCACACCCAATATCGGACTGCTATTCTTAAGGTAAGTGTTATAAAAATCATCTATTTTCATAATAATATCTGGTTTAAGCTTAAGATATTTCTCGATTAGTTGCCGGTATATCTGGAGTGGAGTCAGACCATATGTCCAATGGTCATTTTTAATGTACTCCATAAGGGGACGTGCGAAATAATGGACATCACTTACTACCACGTTTGCATTACTATTCATCATATCTCCAAGATTACGGTAGGTATACGTAGTCTTATCGAGATCTTCTATCATTATATTTTTATAATTCCATATGGGTGGATAAAAAGTAAATTCCGGTCTCGCCACATCACGAAGGGTGTAACCAGAAACAGGTTCATAATATAACTCAAAAGCATTACTAGTAATGGTATCGCTATATAAGCTATTGGTTCCCCAACTAACCACAGGGATCCGATTGGTAAGCTCGGCTACTAAAAGCTGCCCAATCAAATGATCCATATCTGCCCAGAATCCCCATCCCCAAGCCTTAATGAGAAGAAATCTAGCATTCGACATTCTTATTTAACACCTCCGAATAATTTCATTATTTGAAAACTCTTCGTACTCTTTTCATAGAGTTTCCGACTATTTTAGTCATCAGACGGTATTTACCATCCGCTTCTTCCGGTGCATTTCGCCCAGTTTTTCTTAACCCATACGAAAAATTGTATAATTTTTCATACATCCAATAGGTAAGCTTAATATTTGTATCTGACCAATCCTTTAAATGTGTCACTCCATGAGACAGATTTGAAAACCCGTAACCAAGAAAAAAGTCGCATTTAGCTGCAAGATATGTGTCTTTAAGGATTTCGATGCCTTTACTTCTCTTGTTCAGATGGTTTTCCAGATGTTCAACCTTGTGAGCATCATTTTTAGGAACCCGTTCGCATTTGGTATAAACCAGCATTGAACCGTATAATTTTGAATACTCTTCCAATATATCTTCACGGTCGGTAATAAGAAATATTTTATCAATATTAAACTTACCTAAAATACTGCGTATTTCCGGATGAAATAACTTATAAGGATCCCCCTGCTGCGTCACCTTAAGTAGACGTACTATTTCATGAAGATATATGGTATCATCTACAAGAAAATTGTCCGTTCTATCTTTGAGTTTTTTAGGGTGCGTAAGTGAGTTAAGATTTCTCGGATGATAAAGCATTAAATTGTTATACTCCTGAATTTGTGGATATATATCCAGCGTAAAATCTCCAGGCATATGAACAGCCAGTACGTGACCAGCATTTTTAAAGTTTTTATCATAGAACTGTTGTATTTCTTTATCTATATCCGGCTTTAATTTAAGGTACTTGTTAAAAAGATACCGGTAAATTTGCTGAGGTGTCATTCCGTAGGCAGGATGGTTCTTCGTTATGAAAGGAATAACACGGGATACATATATATTTGAGTCGCTGACCACAACATTTGCGTCACTTCCCATGATATCTCCGATATTACGGTACATTCGCTTAGCCTTGTCAGGATCATCCGAAGTTAGGTTATCATATTTCCACATAGGTGGGAAGTAAGTAAATCCAATACTTATTACATCATAAATGGTATAAGGTGAAATTGATTCAAAATATAAGTCAAATGCATTATTGTGGATTACTTCCTTGTATAAACAATTCGTCCCCCAATAAACAACCGGTTTTCGTCCTGTGAGTTCGGCAACCAGTAAAAGTTCCATCAAATGATTCACATTTTTCCATATATCATGACTTATTGCCTTTATAAGCAAATATTTATCCTCTGGCATTATAAATATCACCTCCGCTAAATTGGCATATAATGTTATACTATGAAATAGAATAGAAAGAGTGTGTTAACCATCCACTAAGATTAAATAAAATATTCATATCCATTTTGCTTCAGTTTTTCTACTAGCGATTTTATTTCCTGGGCTCTATCCCTTGGACAGATGATAATTGCATCTTTCGTGCTTGCTATTATCATATTATTAATACCAATTGTTGCAATAAGGACATCGTCACTATATATCACCGAATCACTTGTTTCTAATCCGAAATGCTTCCCTCTAATTGAATTACCACTTGAATCTTTACTAAGTGTTTTTGAAAAAGAATCAAGACTTCCAATATCATCCCAGTCAAAAAAACCTTTTACGGTATATATTTGCTTGCTATTTTCAAGAACTCCTTTATCAAAGGAGATGTTTTGCACCTCTTCATATGCTTTTTCAATAATTACATCATAATCTTGATTGTCTAGATGAACTATTGCTTCTGACAATTTGTTAAAATGATCGGGAAGATATCGCTTTATATTATCGATGATCACATTCATGTCTCCGAGTACTATTCCACTATTCCAAAGATATTCTCCTGAATCTAAATATAATTTTGCATTCTCCAATTCCGGTTTTTCATAAAAATTAATAACATGAGTGAAATTTTCATTACAAGTTGAAAAGTCAGCATGAATATATCCATATTCAGTTGCAGGATAGGTTGGATTTATTCCAATGGTAACTATATTGTTTGTGATTTCCGCTGCTAAGTAAGCATTCTCTAATGCTTTTCTATAATTGGTGTTATCCTTAACATAACCATCTGCAGGTATAAAGCTCAAGATGCCAGAACCAATCTTATGCTTTAAAAATACGGAAGCATAAGCAATGCAGGTCGCAGTATTTTTTCTGGTTGGTTCTAATATTATATTTGAACTAGGTAGAAACCCCTTGATTGTATCTAGTGTTATATCATGAAGGTTCTTATTTGTTATAATAAAACATTTTTCAGCGGGTACGACTTCACATATTCGTTCAATTGTTTGTATCAACATGCATTTATCATCGTCTGCACTTATGAATTGTTTTGGCTTTGCCTCTCTTGATAATGGCCAAAGTCTCGAACCTACACCGCCTGCCATTATAACTGCATATTTGTCCATTAAATTTAACCTCCAAAATTTATTACCTTATATAGTCACAGACGGCACTAATAAATAAAATCTTCTACGACTTCTTTCAGCAAACTTCCATGACATAGTTTAATTTATGTAAAAGAATATAATTAGTTCCTGTATTTTATAAACTATACTTATATTGGACTTAGAAAAAGAGACCGTAAAAAAGCAAATAGAAAGGCAAGAGTAAATAGCTCCCGTTACAAGAGTTCTCTTGACTTACTATTTGCATTTCGCTGTTTTCATCTTAAACTTTACTTAAATAATCATTATAAGCTCTTTTTATCCCGTCCTCAAAGTTAACCATTGGTTTCCATCCCATACTTTCTAATTTGGCGATATCCAACACCTTTCTTGGTGTTCCATCCGGTTTTGTTGAATCAAATATAACATCGCCTTGATAATCTACTATTTTCTTAATTATTTCCGCAAGATCTTTTATCGTAATTTCTTCTCCAGAGCCAACATTTATATGTTGATTTTCTTCATAGCTTTTCATCAAAAAGACGCAAGCATCGGCAAGATCATCAACATAAAGAAATTCACGAAGTGGTGTTCCAGTACCCCACAACTCAACAAATGGCTGATTTGTTATTTTTGCAGTATGCATTTTTACTATCATTGCTGGAATGACATGTGAATTATTAATATCAAAGTTATCGTTAATTCCATAAATACTGGATGGCATAAGTGTGATAAACTTTGTACCATATTGTATATTATAATGCTGGCACATTTTAATTCCTGCTATTTTTGCGAGAGCATATGCTTCATTTGAAGATTCCAGTGGAGCAGTTAAGAGATATTCCTCTTTGATGGGTTGCGGGCATATCTTTGGATAAATGCAGGAACTTCCTAAAACCATAAGCTTCTTTACTTTATTTACAAAAGAGCTTTTTATCACATTACATTCGATAAGAAGATTTTGCATAATATAATCAGCAGGATATGTTTTATTTGAGATTATCCCACCCACTTTTGCTGCTGCAAGAAAGACATATTCGGGTTTTTCTGTCTCAAAGAATTCTTGTACTGCAGCTTGGTCCGTCAAATCAAGCTGTGTATGAGTTCTTACAATAATATTATGATATCCTTTCCTTCGCAAGTCTCTGGTGATTGCAGATCCAACCATGCCAGTATGACCAGCTACATAAATTTTGCTATCCTTTTCCATTCAATATCCACCTTTTTATATTAGATTTTCATTATTCAAATTTTTCACATCGCTCTCTACCATCATTGCTACGAGCTGTTCAAAAGAAACTTTTGGTTTCCAATCCAACTTATTACGTGCTTTAGAGGAATCTCCAAGTAGAAGGTCAACTTCAGTTGGTCTAAAATATTTACTACTGATACTTATTAGTTCTTTTCCTGTTTTACTATCAATACCCTTTTCATTTTCGCCTTTTCCTTCCCACACCAAATGTACTCCCACATTTTTAAAGGCAAGCTCACAGAATTCCCTAACCGTATGTGTTTCCCCCGTTGCTATTACAATATCATCAGGTTCTCTTTGTTGGAGCATGAGCCACATTGCTTCTACATAATCTCCAGCAAAACCCCAGTCTCTTTTCGCATCTATGTTACCTAAAATGATTTTATCTTGCTTCCCACTTAATATATTGCTGATGCCTGTTGTAATTTTTCTAGTCACGAAAGTTTTACCCCTTCTTGGAGACTCATGGTTGAATAAAATACCATTGCAAGCATATAAATCATATGCTTCTCTATAGTTTACCGTAATCCAATAGGCATAAAGCTTCGCCACTGCATATGGACTTCTTGGGTAGAATGGTGTATTTTCGCTCTGTGGAGTTTCTTTTACTTTTCCGAATAATTCACTAGAAGAAGCTTGGTAAAATTTAATTTTAGGATTTACTTCTTTTATGGTTTCAAGAAGTCTTAAAGTACCTAAAGCATTTACATCTGAAGTGAACTCCGGCACATCAAAAGAAACCTTTACGTGGCTTTGAGCACCAAGATTATAAATTTCACTTGGTTCGATCTTATAAATTAGTTTATATAAATTACTTGCATCACTTAAATCTCCGAAATGTAAAAAAAACCGTTCCTCATCACTATATTTTCCTTCAGACAAATGATCAATTCTCTGAGTATTTAAGGAACTACTTCTACGAATAATCCCATGAACCTCATATCCTTTATCTAGTAAAAGCTCAGCCAGATATGATCCGTCTTGCCCTGTAATACCTGTTATTAATGCTTTCTTCATTTATTTTCCTCCTATGCGGCGCAACTGCCGTCAAAAACTTTTATTTACTGTATTCCTATTGAAGTTCCTCAGAGAAATTTTGTATTTTCAAAATTCCTTTCGCTCTTGCACCTCAAATAACGAACAATATAGGTGATAATGAAACCTCACCCAATTACATAATATGTCGATTACTAAAATAATGTGAAGCATAACAATGCATAAAAACATGAGTAAATTCCAATGGGTGTAATAGCATGTTGCGCATGTACGCAAAAAAAGTAGTAGGCTTTCATATGAAAAGCCTGCTACTTTTTTGTCTACGATAAGAGTTCTTGCATTATAATATTACAGTTTGTTTTCTAATAAAAGCTGTCGCATGGTATTTTACACCTGTGACAGCTTTTTAAATATATTTTACCTGATATAAAAGATTATTTAATCAAGTATTTCCTCTTATAGCCTCTTAATTCTCTCAATTGCTTCTAACGTATTCTCATACGTACCAAATGCAGTCAATCTAAAATATCCCTCACCACTCGGTCCAAAGCCTGATCCTGGTGTTCCAACTACATTAGCCTTATTCAACAAATGATCAAAGAATTCCCAAGAGGTCATACCCTTTGGTGTTTCAAGCCAAATATAAGGTGCATTTACACCACCGGATACACTATAGCCTGCAGCTATAAGACCTTCGCGAATAACCTTTGCATTGTTCATATAATAAGCAATCTGTTCCCTTGTCTGCTTCTTACCCTCTTCCGTGTATACCGCAGCCCCTGCAAGCTGTGTAATATAAGGAGCTCCATTAAATTTGGTACCATGTCGTCTTGCCCATAGGCTGTTCAGAAGCACATCACCACACTTTAATTCCTTTGGAATAACAGTAAATCCAAGTCTTGTTCCTGTAAAGCCTGCATTCTTGGAGAAGCTTCGAATTTCAATTGCACAAGTCTTAGCTCCCTCGCATTCATAGATGGTATGAGGAACATTATCTTCCGAAATATATGCTTCATAAGCGGCATCATAGATAATGACTGCTCCAACTTTGTTCGCATAATCAACCCATTTTTGTAAGGCATCCTTTGTTATAGTTGAGCCAGTAGGATTATTGGGAAAGCAGAGATAAATCAGATCCGGAACTTCCGTTGGGAGCTCTGGAGCAAAGTCATTCTCCTTCGTACAAGGCATGTAGATTACATTGGTCCACTTGCCTGTATCAACAAGATATTCCCCGGTTCTTCCAGCCATAACATTGGAATCAACATAGACCGGATATACTGGATCACATACTGCAATTTTATTACTTACATCAAAGATCTCTTGAATATTACTGGAATCACTCTTTGCACCATCGCTTATAAAGATTTCGTCCGTCGCAATCGTAACACCACGGGATTTAAAATCATGTTCAGCAATCAACTGACGTAAGAAATCATAGCCAAGATCAGGTGCATATCCTTTAAAGGTTTCCTTATTTGCCATATCGTCCACACCCTTATGAAGCGCAGTTATAACGGCAGGTGCTAATGGCAGAGTAACATCTCCAATACCTAAACGGATGATTTTACTATCTGGATTTGCCTCGGTAAATTCCTTTACCTTCTTTCCAATCGTAGAGAACAAGTAACTCCCTGGTAATTTCATATAATTCTCATTAATTTTAAACATAGTCAAAACCAAACCTTTCCATATAAGTCTCCAAACCTATTTTTACAACCTTTAAACTTTAGGCCGTAGGTACTATTTGTGTGCAAAAAATCATGATTTTTCACACTAACCCAACATGGCCATCTAATGGCAGCAAATGCTGATGAACAACCTCCTGTATTTAACGGGTATATTACCGCATTAAATTTCAATTTCCCCATTAAATACCGTCACTGCCGGTCCTGTCATAAAAACAGTATTCTGTTCTTCCTCATAGCGGATCTTCAGTTCCCCACCTAGTAAGGATACCGTAACTTCATTCTCTGTAAATCCATTCAAGATACATGCGATTACACTGGCACAGGATCCGGTTCCACAGGCTAAGGTCTCCCCAGAACCACGTTCCCAGACACGCATCTGAATATGATTGCGATCCACAACCTGTACAAATTCAGTGTTTACTCGTTCCGGAAATATTTTATGAAAATCAAATTTAGGTCCTAGTGTTTCAATTGGAACTGCGTTGGTGTCCTCAACAAATACAATTGCGTGAGGATTACCCATGGACACACAGGTTATATCATATACTTGGTCTCCAATGGTGATGGGTTCCTTTATCAAAATCTCCTTATCTGATATCACAGGGATTAGGGAGGGTTTTGTAATCGGTGCTCCCATATTGACGGTAACATAGGTTACTTTACCATTCTCTATGGTTAAGTCCAGTTCCTTAATGCCACTCAAGGTTTCAATCCGAAGTTGCTTTTTATCCGTCATTCCATTGTCATATACGTACTTAGCAACACATCTGATTCCATTGCCACACATCTTGCCTTTGGAACCGTCATTATTATACATATCCATCATAAAATCTGCTGTTTCTGAAGTTCTAATCAGTATTAGGCCATCCGCTCCAATACCAAAATGTCTGTCACTAACTTTAATCGCTGTCTCTGGAATACGATCTATTACATTTTTCGTACAATCAACATAAACATAATCATTACCACAGCCCTGCATTTTTGTGAATTTCATACGAGGTACCAACCCTTTCTATGAACACATCTTTCAATGATTGCTATTATAACAAAAACATTCCTGCCGGTAAAGACTTCTTTTCATAAACATGGAAGTGATATTATTATATGGAAAAAGATTTTAATAATGTAGCTTCATACTTATGAATAACATCTATTGATAAAACATTTTGAGCACCATTTCTGACATTTCCACTAGATTTGTACCACTGTCCATACTGGTTTTCTGTAGATAACGATGTGCTTCCTCTTCTGTCATATTGTTTCGATCCATCAACACAAGTTTTGCTTTACGGATTAATTCCTTTTCCTCCTCGGATCTTGCCTTAGGCTTTTCCTTATCTTTTTTCTTCCTGCGTTGGTATTGATATGACATCATCTGTACTGTGTTCAATAAATCATGTGTCTTTATCGGCATTTGTAAACAGACGATATTATTATCCTGGCAATATTCCAGTTTTTCAGGTGATGCCACTAATAACATTTCAAATCCCTTGGGTAAATAATTGTTCAATTCGCTGAAATGCATGTCAGAAAATCGATAGCCACAAATTACAATTCCCTCATCTAAATCATTCGCCAGGCTGATAACCTGTGAACCTAACGAGCAGGACTCACTGGCACTATATCCATTTCTAATCAGTAAATTCTTAATATTATTCGCATCTTCTATCTTGGGGAATCCAACTATTACACTAAACACATCTGTTCACCTCCGCTCTTATTTTATTTTATTGCCTGAGATGATACAGATTAAATACGATATAAATACTGGTCTAACTCCCACTTCGTAACCTGAGTGCGATAATCTTCCCACTCAACTTTTTTTGCTTCGATATATTTATTACTAATATGATCTCCAAGTACATTTTTCATAAATTCACTATTTTCAAGATCTGCAACTGCTTCACATAGGTTGGCAGGAAGTCTTCGAACTCCTAAAGCTTCTCTTTCTGCATCAGATAAAACAAATATATTCTTGTCGACACTGTCCTGTGGAGTCAGTTGATTCTTAATTCCATCCAAACCTGCAGCAAGGCAGACAGCTAAAGTCAAATAAGGATTCGCCGAAGGATCAGGACATCTTAGTTCTATTCTGGTAGAGGTTCCTCTACCTGCCGGGATACGAACAAGCGGACTACGGTTGGAAGCGGACCATGCAATGTAAACCGGTGCCTCATAATTCGGAACCAATCTTTTATAGGAATTCACAATGGGATTTGTGATAGCAGTCATGCTCTCCATGTGCTTCATAATTCCTGCCATAAAATAATAAGCCTCTTGACTCAAACCTAATTTACCGTTTGGATCGTCAAATATATTCTTTCCATCTTTCTTCAATGACATATTTACATGCATACCGGAACCATCCACACCGTATTTGGGCTTCGGCATAAAGGTTGCATGAAGTCCGTGGCGTTTTGCAATGGTGCGGGCAACTAGTTTAAAGGTCATAATATTATCTGCTGTCGTTAAGGCATCATCATATTTTATATCAATTTCATGTTGTGCAGGTGCAACTTCATGATGAGACGCCTCTACCGAAATATCCATATCCTCCAACGTCAGTACCATATCACGTCTTGCATTTTCTCCAAAATCAAGCGGTCCCAAATCAAAATACCCTGCTCTTTCATGGGTATCTGTTGTGGGTTGTCCATTTTCCTCCATATGGAATAAGAAAAATTCCAACTCTGGCCCTACATCAAAAGTATAGCCCATATCAGCTGCTTCCTTTATTGTCTTCCTAAGGATATATCTTGGATCCCCTTCAAAGGGTTTACCTTCTATTGTATAAACGTCACAAATTAAACGTGCAACTTTACCCTGTTGCGGTCTCCAGGGAAATGTCACGTAAGTGTCTAAATCCGGGTACAAATACATATCAGATTCCTCAATTCGAACAAATCCCTCGATAGAGGAACCATCAAACATACATTGATTGTTTAAAGCTCTTTCTAACTGGTTCGTCGTTATAGCCACATTTTTCAAATTACCGAACATATCGGTAAATTGCAAACGAATAAATTCAACGTCATCTTCTTCCACCATTCTAATGATGTCTTTCCTTGTATAATGCTTCATTTTCACCACTCCTTACACTTTATTATATAAATTATTGATCGGTTTCTTGTATAAAAAAAGGGGCAAAGTATCCATTTTACGGAAACTCCTTCGCCCATATTAACTACGATAATAACAGTAGGGCAGCCGGTTTGTCAATATAAAATATTGCTTCAAAAATGTTACCAAGCAATTTACAGG
Organism: Herbinix sp.; assembly: GCA_029256105.1. Classification (GTDB taxonomy): domain Bacteria; phylum Bacillota; class Clostridia; order Lachnospirales; family Lachnospiraceae; genus Mobilitalea. The sequence continues at coordinate 263,331 of JAQSYO010000003.1, read as the reverse complement.
TAATTCCATTTTATTCACAAGACATGTACGACAGAACATACAAGCTTTTCTATTTATACTATTTGCAAACTTCGAGAATAAATACTTACAATATCCTCTTTACTTGGGATAACTTTGGAATTTGAGATATTCTTAGATTGAAGTGTAATTCCTGTATAACGTTCGATTTCTTTCTCCGTTATTTGTTCATGTTCCCCAAGTAAACTTAAAAATAATGCTTCAAATTCATCCGCTGAATTGAGTTCCATCGCTGTAAGAATTTTCTTTACGGTTTCGGCATCACTTTTTGCGGTAAATCTCAAGAAACTCGGTAGTAGTAATGCATTTGCCCTTCCATGATCGATATTTTTAAAATAAGTCAAGCTATATCCCATGGAATGAACAGCTGTAGTTCCTGTATGTGCAATGACGACACCAGCCAGCATAGAGCCATACAATAATTTTTCTCTCACATCAAGAAATAATGGGCTAGCGGAATTCTTCGTTTTACCCGGAGTTAGATAACGTAGGCATTGTGTGATCCTTTTCATGCTTTCGACTGCAAAATAATTGCTCAGCAGTGTCGAACGAACGGACAACATCCCTTCAATCGCATGGGACAAGGCATCAAGCGCTGTATTGATTGTTACTTCTAAGGGTAAATTCATCATGTATTTTGCATCTAATAATGCTAGCCTTGGGTAAAGAATAGGTGTTGAAATACTCATTTTTGTTTGCATTCTATCATTGCTTAATACAGAATTCTGCGTAACCTCTGAGCCGGTACCCGCAGTTGTTGGAACAACTATGATCGGTAATGCCTTATTTTCATATATGCCGGAGAATAGTTCTTCTTCCTTTACTTCTTGTACGGAAAGTAATGCAATTGCTTTTGCTGCATCCATTGGAGAACCTCCACCGATACCTATCACAAAATCAACCTTTTGCTCCTTAGCGAATTCAGCTCCTTCATAAACACATGCAATTGTAGGATTACTCATTACCTTATCAAATATAGAATATTGAATTTCCATCGCAGACAAAGCTTCCGTGATATCCTGCAAGGCTCCATTGATTTTGGCCGAATTCGAGCCTGTAACAATAAGTGCTTTTTGTCCAAATTCCTTAAATAGAAAAGCATTCTTATGTATACAATTATCCGTCATGATTACTTTCGTCGGCATAAAAAAGTTAATATTCATGATTATTACCTCTCCCTTTATCGATTATTAGCAACATATTATTTATCATAGGTAATTTCGCCTTAGTCGTTTATTACCTTAATTATACAATCAATTTGAACCATGTCAATATATATAGGGCTTGGATTGGTCTTGTTGCATAATCGTACCACCTAAAACCATATTCTGGGCTAGGATTGGCCTTATTGCATAATCGTACCATTTTACACCATATTCTGGGTTGTAATTTATACCAATTTATTATATAGTAAAAATAGTAAATTTATCTGAGGGGGTGCAAGAGTGCAAGTTGATGAACTATCGATTGGTGGAGCCATGGAGGTCGAGGTTAAGTGTAATGGCAAAAGCATGAATTTTAACAGTGAGATTATCCTAATCAAGAATAACTCAGTTCTAATTACAAGCATCAAAGTCAATGAACAAACCATTGGTTTCTCGGAAAAATATCAAATTAATTTTATGTATAAATTAGAAGGAAAATTATATATCTGGGAAAATGTATCAGTAAAGCTTGTTAAATATGATGGAGCAATCTATCATAAAATAGATTTATATGGAGAAGGTGTACCCTATAACCGAAGGGATGCTTTCCGCATGTATATCGGGGAAGATATGCCACTATATGTCAACACCGCGTCTGGTCCTGCTGCTCTCTCCGTCTTAGTTAAGGATATTAGTGAGACTGGTGTAGGTTTTATTACAAAAGAAGATATTGATGTTGATCGTATAATTCGATTGAAGCTAAAAGATAACAATATATCAATAAATCTATCCGGTGTTATTGTGAGAAAAGAATTTCTTAGCAATCTTGGAGCCTATCTATATGGTTGTAAATTTAATGAGAAGAACAATAGTTTAGGCAAATACATCGCCAAGAAACAAGGTGAACAATTACGAAAAAAAACCAATATCTATTCTTCACCTTCCAGGGAAAAAGTCGGAAAATCAAAAAGAGAAGAAATCTTAGAATACAAATAAGGTAGATTGCTGAAGGAGCAACTTACCTTATTTTTTATTATAAAAAGAACCAAGCACACAATGGAATGTAAATAATTGCATTCCATCTTTGTGCTTGGTTCTTACTTTATCAACACTTATCTAGATTATTGAACTTCAACTTGTGGTATAGTTTCTTTTACTGGTGCTTTCAACTCTACGGGACTATCTGAGCTGTTATCCAAGGAAACACCTAATTTATCTAAGGTAATAAATTTAAGAAGAGTATCCATGATTGTACTGCTACCATTCCCATTATCATTGTTACCGTTGCCGCCCATATTTACAACGGTCTTGGGTACAATATCTACCTTGGAATTCTTGATCGCATCTGATAATTTATCCGTTACTTCTTGGATTACACGATACTCTGCTCCGCCATAAGCCTTAACCTGTGCATCAATTGCACGCGCTTTCGCCAAGCCGACATTGGATTCCTTCGAAGCCTCTGCTTCACCCTCTAAGGTAATTCTAGCAGAATTAGCCTTTGCAAGAGCAACAATCTGATTTGCTTCCTGTTCTGCCTTACTAGCTAAAGCAGCACCACTGTTTCGTTCAATCTCAATTTGAATTTTAGATTTAGTTAAGAAGCTTTGTTGTTGAGCAACTGCCTCTGCTTCACGCAAGGATTTTTCACTCTCTGCTGCAGATTGTTGCTTCTGGTAAGTTACTTTCTTTTCTTCTGCAATCTGTCTTTCACGTAATTGAGTAAGAATATTCTCAATTTGAACATCCTCAACTGGAGATTTTGGTGTTCCAATTAAGACTTCTTCTAATTGAAGATTATATTTTTGGAATTTCTCCTTCATCTCGCCCACTGCTCTCTCACGTATTTCGCTACGTTCCTGAATCAGTTCGATTAAGGTCTTCGTCTGTGCAACATCTTTAAAATATGCGCTTACGAGAGGATCTAGGGATTGATTAACTAACATATTAATGTCACCGAAGCGTTGGATTACCCAAGGTGCCTGCTTGTAATCAATGTGCATAACTACGGATAGCGGTAAAGATGGTTCAAAGGCATCCTTCGTAATAATATCAACTTCGGTTAGGTTTTCATCATATTTATGAGAGCCAATCTCACCTCTGTTCCATTTTAAGATAATGTTGGTCGTCGGAACCAATACAACCTTTCCTGCATCTGTATTAAATGCATATTTACCAGGCATTAAAGGTTTCTCAAGTACACCTTTACAGCCTTGCCCAACTAATTCGCCATGCTTATATTCACTTCCTGTCGTGTCCACACCCTCTTTACCAAAGAAGGATACAACTACTCCGACAAACCCGATCGGTACTACTGTTTTCGGTCTGTATTCAACAGTTGCAAACAACCGATTGATATAGTATGTACCATCAGTTAACACCTGGATTTGTTTACCACGTCTACCATTTATCTGTAAAAACTTTTCTGGGTCCTGGAAGCTTGCATGTTCTTCACCGACATAGGGAGCAATAATCTCTCCATCCTGCAGTGATAATCCATCATGTACTGTAACAATACCCATAACATCACTAGCTTCGCCGCCGTTATTGCCCATGATAATTACTGGACTAAACGCATTTCTTTCAAGAAGAGTTTTCTGCATGCTGACCAGTTCTAATCTTTCATTTTTCGAACTGTTAAATATAGCTTTAATATCACTTGGAGTAATGACTATAAATTGCGCCAAGTTAATTGCATAAGTACCTTCTCTCAAAATACCTCTTTGAGGTCCCCTTTGTCCACCGTTCTGTAAAAATCCAGTTACATCTTGAAAATTATTTGCTTCAGGAATTACAGCACCTAATGTCTGAGTCGGTGCCAACGGTTTACCGTCGCGGGCAAAGATATAAGAAATCTGGCCCTGTGGAATCGTAATCAATGGATATTTGTGAATTTTATACATCAAAGCGGATCTAAAATGAATACCACCACGCAATAAATTAGGTGAATAACCTGCTTCGCCTTTTAAAGCAATAATTGAATCCTTCAAGGATCCTCTAAAACTCCACCACTTTTCGACTACTGCTACTTGATCTGAGGAAATAACCCTCAACCCTAAGATTACGAAAATCAGGAAGTATAATACAACGATAACTCCGGCTGCTATTAGCAACCCCATTACTAATGAATCCATAAATCTCCCACTTCTTTCTTGAATAAATTTTAAGTACAATACAAATATACTCTTTTTGTAAAAAAATACAATACATCTGAAATTAATATTAGATTAAAAAATTGTTATAATAAGATATTTCGACACGAAACTATACGAATAGTATGTAATCTTTCTTATTTAAGAATACAAGGGATTATATTCTAATAGCTGTACCATAATATATTTAAATTTTTAAATAAAATGCCTCCAAATGTAAGAGCTTACTCTACTTTTGGAGGCGAATTTTCATATAATGGAATTTACAATAATTTTATCTATAATTGTATTTCTCTTCTTTTAATCCTAATTATTTTAATATACATTCACTGCTCGAGGCACGATTAATACGTTATTAAACTCGAAAACGAATCACATTCCAAGAATGCTTATTTAGAGTTGCAATAGCTGAAGTCGTGGATATACTTGTTACGCCATTATTATGAGGAACTACATTATTCGGATTTTCAGATGTATTCGTAGCTTTCATATCCGAATGTTCCAGCACAAGATGCTCCAGTAGCTTCGCATCTTCGAAGTCCCGTAGATCGACTTCAAGATCTATGCTATCTTCTAAGGAACGGTTTACTGCGAATACTGTTAGTTCCTTCTTCTCTTCATTCATAATACCGATTGCTTCAAGGAATGGAATATCCTTAATATTTTTCGTGCTATACTTCTCACAATTTACAACCGGTGATAATGCTACACCTCTACCAAAATTAGAAGCATGCATGAAGGGGTAGAAAATCGTCTGTGCCCAGGAGATACCACCATTATCAGTCATAATCGGTGCGATAACATTCACGAGCTGTGCCAGACAAGCCATCTTCACACGATCGCAATTCTTAAGTAACGTAATGAGTAAACAACCTACTACTAGTGCGTCCTCAAAATTATAAATATCCTCTAACTGGTGTGGTGCAGTCTGCCAAGGTTCCAGCTTACTATCAGCATCATTACTATGGAACCAAACATTCCACTCATCAAAGGAAAGATTAATGGTTTTATCGGAATGCTTCACTGCTTTTACATAATCGCAAATAGCTGCCACTGATTTAATGAATTTATCCATATCCAAAGAGCATGCAAGAAATGCGGCTGTGTCGTTATCACGATTTCCATAATAATTGTGTAGTGAGATATAATCCACATAATTATATGTATGCTCCAATACAGTAGCTTCCCACTTACCAAAGGTAGGCATTCCAAGTCCAGAGCTTCCACAAGCAACTAATTCAATGGTGGGGTCAAGCTCTCTCATGATTTTTGCTGTTTCGCATGCAATTCTTCCGTACTCTTCTGCTGTCTTTGAACCAATCTGCCAGGATCCATCCATCTCATTACCTAAACACCAGACCTTTATACCAAAGGGTTCTTCAAAACCATTTGCACGTCGCATGTCACTGTAATGGGTTCCCTTGGGGAAATTGCAATATTCCAACAGATTGCGTGCTTCCTCCGGTCCTCTGGTTCCTAAATTAACTGCTTGCATTACTTTACTGTTTGCACGCTTTGCCCATTCTTGAAATTCATCAATTCCGATCTCATTTGATTCAATTACATGCCATGCCAATTCCGGACGTACGGGACGTTTGCTTTTATCACCAATACCATCCTCCCAATTGTAACCTGATACAAAATTTCCTCCCGGATAACGTACAATCGGTACATTCAATTTATTCACAAGTTCCATGACATCCTTACGAAAGCCTTGATCATCTGCAGTAGGATGGGTCGGCTCATATATTCCGTTGTATACTGCTCTTCCAAGGTGCTCGATGAAGGAGCCAAATAGCCTCTCATCAACTTCACCTACAGTAAAATCTTTATTTAGTATTAATTTTGCCTTCAATTTTCTCTTCCCTTCTATAATTATAAGTATGATAATTCGTGCTTTTACGATATCATATTGACAATTGATTCTGCAATGATATATGATGTTTTGAGACTGATATATCGTACTTTTTGGAGGATAACATGAAGATAAATAAAATTGGATTAAACTACACTCATAGCAACCAATTTTCAATCAACCGACCAATTGGATCAAATGATTATTTGTTCTTAAATCTGAAAACCCCCGCAGTCTTTGTAATTGAAGGGAAAGAGATTTATGCCGAGAAAAACTCTGTTATTGTGTTTAGTAAAGGAACCCCGCAGCAATACTTTGCTCACGGGGGAAGTTATACCAATGATTTTATCCATTTCGATGTGGAAGGAGAACGAGACTTAAGAAATCTACCTCTCAATACTCTATTGGTGCTACCATCATCCAAACAGCTGAATAAAATAATCAAAGAAATATATTTAGAGTACATCTCCAACAATTCGAATCGATATGAATCAATGGATCTCTTGCTAAAGCTCCTCTTCGTAAAAATCAATGAGCTTGTTGCTTATAAACCTAAGGATACGATTCTTTATGGTTATTATGATACTCTGCTTAATCTGAGATCCCTTATTTACCGACATCCGGAGGAAAAATGGACGGTAGAACGATTAGCCCATCAGGTAAATCTAAGTCCATCTCATTTTCAGCGACTGTATAAGCAAACCTTTGGCACTACCTGTATTGCTGATGTAATCGCCTGCAAGATTCAATATGCAAGGACTTCATTAGCTGCCACCGGTGGTACTGTAAGAGAGATTGCAGCTATGTGTGGTTATGAGAATGAGGAGCATTTTATGCGCCAGTTTAAAAGAGAAGTGGGGCTTACTCCTACGGAGTATCGAAAACAGATGAGATGAAACTATCACCATTATGTAATCTATTTACATAATGGTTCGAGCTATACCCTTTTCTCAGTCAACTCCACTGCGAGCAGCTGAGCCTTTACGGATAGCTCCGCTGCTTTAAAGGCATGCTCTTGTGTCATCGCATTCTCAGTTCGGTAGATACAGTCTAAGATAAGTTGTCCAAAGAACGGATATCCAACCTTACCTGACACTTCATAATGTTGTTCTCCTTGCCCGTTAACAAGAAATACGTGGTTCGGCTCCGTTGAAGTTCCGACATTAACATATTTTCTAAGTTCAATATAGCCTTCTGTACCAAGAATTATCGTTCTTCCATCACCCCAGGTAGAAAGTCCATCGGGTGTGAACCAATCGACACGAAAATAATTAGTGGTTCCATTATCTCCAACAATGTTGCAATCGCCAAAGTCATCTAATTCCGGATAGTTCGGATGATTATAATTACCAACCTGGCTTCTAACAACCTCCCCTTCCTTCACACCACCGTAATAAAGAAACTGTTCTATCTGATGACTACCGATATCACATAAAATTCCACCGTAATTCTCCTTCTCAAAGAACCAATCCGGTCTGGAGGCTGCGTTAAGTCTGTGAGGACCAAGTCCAAGCACCTGAATGACACGTCCAATCGCACCCTCTTCAATTAAATATCCCGCGTAGATTGCACTCTCCACATGAAGCCGTTCACTATAATAAACCATGTATTTCATCCCAGTTGTCTTAACCATCTCTTTCGCCATAGCCAACTGTTCTAAGGTAGTTAAAGGCGCTTTATCTGTGAAATAATCCTTCCCTGCCTTCATAACACGAAGTCCCAAGGCACATCGTAAGGAGGTTACTGCTGCTCCTGCTACCAATTTAACTTCTTCGTCTTGCAAGATTTCTTCTTCGCTTGAAGCAACCCTTACCTCAGGAAATGCTTCACAAAATTTTTCTACTTTCATTGGATCGGGATCATATACCCATTTAAGTGTTGCTCCCGCTTCTGTTAACCCGTTGCACATACCATAGATATGTCCGTGATCCAAGGCAATTGCTGCAAAAGAAAATTCTCCAGGTTTTACTACCGGTGCGGGCTTTCCCTTGGGAGCATAATTCATTCCATCACTTTTATTCATAAACGTTCCTCCTAATATGTTTTATCCCTATTAATACATAATTATTAAAACTATTAATAAATTATAGCACACTTATATACTTCTACATCCGATAACTTCTTATATCAGTTTCTTTCATTTGAAGTCACTACCTACCGTAATCTTCTGATCCGTAACATTCTCTAGGAAGGTTGTCTTTTGATAAAAGGGCTTAACATTCTTCATAATACCCTCTACCGTATACCAAGGATCTTCCTTCGATATAGGTAGTTCCACCATTCTTTCTTCGAAACCGGATTTATAAATGGCTGTAATTAATTCGATGGTATTTCTTCCGCTGTGACCGGTTATAAGAGGATCTATACCCTGCTCGAGTGCAGATAATACATTATCTATTTCACCGGTATGCCCTTCCTTCGCAAGGTTCGGAAGTGTTTCATAATATTGTGTCAATTGTTCTTCTAATTCTGCGTTCTTCTCCGGAAATCCATTTTCCTTAGCTTTGGAAGCAGTTACCTTCCAGGGTGCGGCAATACGTGCTTTCGAGCCTTGGAATTCTATTTTCTGATTTTCACCGTGATGTACTAAGGAGCTGGTTAATCTAGCCATTGCGCCACTCTCGTATTTTAGTACTGCAACAGAGACATCCTCCACCTCGGAATTATTATGAGCCACATTACCAAGTACAGCATTCACCTTCTTGGGTACGCCACCCATCATCCAATTCAGCAAATCAATATGATGTACTGCATGATTTAGGGTACATCCGCCGGATTCCTTCTCCCACGTTCCACGCCACCATAGATCGTAATAACTGGTGCCTCTCCACCAATGTGAATCGATATCTGCCCAGACAACGTTACCAATCAAGTCAGCATCTAAGGTCTTCTTTAGATTCATAAACGAAGTACTGAACCGATTCTGAGCAACAATCCCCAAAGTCCTCCCCGTTTCTTTTGCCATAAGAAGCATTGCATCACATTCTTCCAATGACGAGGCCATCGGCTTTTCACACAATACGTTCTTTCCTGCCTTCATGCAGTCAATGCTAATCTGCGCATGCAAATAGGGCGGCGTACACACGCTGACTAAGTCGATGTCCTTCCTGGTTAGTAGTTCTTGATAAGAGCTATATATTTGTGCATCCTTTAACCCGTATTCTTCTGCTTTTGCCTTCGCTTTCTCTGGGTATATATCCACCAGTGCAACTATTTTACAGCGGTTAGGGAATTCCAGATACCCTTTGATATGGAATGGTGAGATGTTACCAGTTCCTATTATTGCGATATTAATCATTACACTCATTACCTCCTAAAACGTTTTCATAAATTATCTTTATTATAAAGCGAATGGGAAAATAATGAAATGTACTTTTTTATCCTGTTTTTGTACAATAAATTTCAACATCCCTCTATGGTCCTTTGCAAAAAGTATCATTATATAAGTAGACGTAAAAAAAGAGCCGAAAATATTTCAACTCTTATTTCATACTTTTGATACCTTTACCATAACGATTATTATAACAATTATGTATGATCTATCGGTTCATGATCTATCGGTTCATGATCCATATTCTATTGTTTATTCCATACTTAACTACTCTAATTTATATTACTTTTCTAACTATTTTTCGGTATTATATAGCTTCCAACGCTTGTTTTAAATCTGCAATTAAATCCTCTGCATCTTCAATACCTATGGACAATCGCAAGGTATCCTCATAAACTCCTGGCTTTTCTCTCTCCTCCGCCGTCTGTCCAAAGTGGGTCGAGGTAGCGGAATGCACAATCAGGGATTTCGCATCTCCTACATTTACCATATAATCAAAAACCCTAACATTTTCTATAACTCTCTTCGCTGCGTCCAAGCCACCCTTTAGTCGAATTGACATTATCGCTCCTGGTCCTTTCGGAAAATACTTTTTCGCTAGTGTATGATAAGGACTGCTATCCAGCCCCGGATAAGATACTTCTAAAATCTGAGGGTGATTGCTCAGAAATTCCGCAATCTTTTGTGCATTTGAAGTATGACGGTCCATTCGAAGGGAGAGTGTTTCCATACCTTGAAGTAGATAAAAAGCGCTGGTTGGGCTTAAATGCGAGCCTAAATCTGTCAAATATCGAATACGCAGTCGTTTTGTAAAGATCGATTTGTTTAACTCCTCTTCGCCGATGGAATTTTTGTATTCCTCGTAAAAGGACTCGAACTGCGGAAATTTTCCGTTAAACCAATTAAAGCCACCTTTTTCAACCACTAGGCCAACAATGATTGTTCCGTGACCCGATAAATATTTCGTTGCAGAATAACAGATAATGTCAGCTCCATAATCAAAAGCTCTTAACAAGTAAGGCGTTGCGAACGTATTATCAATAATTAGCGGTATGCCATTCTCATGTGCTAGATTTGCAATTGCCTCGATATCAACTATATTCATTCCGGGATTTCCAAGGCTTTCAATATAGATTGCTTTTGTTTTCTCATTAATAACTTTTTTGTAGGACTCAATATCATTTTCATCTTCAACAAAGCGTCCTTGGATTCCATATTCGGGCAGAATTTTATTGAGTAGGGTTGTACTTCCTCCATATAAGGTCTGTACTGCAACGATTTCATCTCCTGCTCTGGCAATATTTAAAAAGGTATTTGAAATTGCTGCCATACCGGAGCTTAATGACAGTGCTGCACTTCCCCCTTCTAAGGATGCTATTCTTTTCTCTAAGACATCATTCGTCGGATTAGAAAATCTGACATAGGAATGGCCCTCCTCAGAATATTCGAATAGTCTTGTACAGCGGTCAAAGTCTCCGAGCTCAAAGGCAGCCGTCTGATAGATCGGAACCGCTTTTGAACGATAATGATCTGCAGGATTATATCCTGCATGCAGCTGACGTGTTGTGAAACCAAGTGTATTGTCTTTATATGCTTCATAACTCATTTTTAAATCCCGCCTTTTTGTATAATATTTTCTCAAGTATTCTCAGCAATAAATCTGCTACCCAAGCGATGCCTGCACAGAAGATGGTTCCCCAGATTATTTTATTGGTATTCATCGTTCGAAGTCCGTCAAATAATATCGTTCCTAACCCTCCTGCATGAATGGTTGCCGCAATCGTTGCAATTCCAATCGTTGAGATAACTGCCAAATGGATTCCTGCCATAATCACAGGCAAAGCCAGTGGTAATTTCACTTTATATAATATCTGCCACTCATTCATTCCCATTCCCATTGCCGCTTCAATCACCGCAGGGTCAACACTTTTCAAGCCTGCGAGGTTATTGCGAAGCAGTAAAAACTGATTGTATAATACTAATACTACAATAGCAGTCTTTCTTCCTATCCCCATGACTGGGATAAGTAACGAAAAAAGTGCAAGACTAGGAATTGAATAAATGATACTAAATATTTGAGTTATGATATTTGATATGGTCTCAGACTTCATAACAAATAACGTAATTACAAATGCCAGAATTACGGAAATTAATAACGTAATTCCTACAATCGCCAGATGTTGGGATAGCGCAGTGAATAATTTGTCATGATACTTTGCAAAATAGGAAAGCATTAAATCCCTCCTCCCTCCTGCACGAGATATTGTTTTTCCGCTGATTTTATCAACGCCTTAACAAATTCATCAGCTGGATTTTTTAATATCTCACTTGGAGTCCCGAATTGTTTTACCTGCCCTTTATCCATAATCAATACTCTGGTTCCTAATTTAAATGCTTCATTAATATCATGAGTTACAAACAAAAATGTCTTCTTTGATTTCTCATGTATTCGTAAAAGTTCATCCTGGAGATTTTCACGGTTAATGGCATCGATTGCTCCAAAGGGTTCATCTAGCAACATCAAAGCAGGGTCCGCTGCCAAGGCTCTGGCAAGCCCAATTCTTTGTTGCTGTCCTCCTGATAGCTGTGCAGGATATCTGGATTTAAATTCATTCGAATCCAGATTGATCAATTGAAACAACTCCTCTACACGGACTTCAATCTGTTTCTTATCCCAACCGAGAATTTTAGGAACCGTTGCGATATTATTATAAATTGTCATATGAGGGAACAGACCTACCTGCTGAATTACATAACCGATGCCTCTTCTTAGCTTAATTGGATCCATCTCTTTGATGTCTCTACCAAATAATCTGATTTCGCCACTATCCGGCTCAAATATGCGGTTCACCATTTTTAACAAGGTGGTTTTTCCACATCCAGAAGTTCCTAGAATTGTAATTAATTCACCTTCGTTGATGCTTAGACTCACATCCTCAAGTGCATTATAGTTTGAACCCGGAAACCGTTTATTTATATTAAGAAACTCAGCAGCAACACTCATAATCTATCTTCCTTTCAGCTTTAAAGCTCCAGCAGGACAACTCTGCACACAAATTCCGCAGCCTACGCATTTTGTCTCATGCACAAGTATTTTGTATCCTTTTTGAAATACTTCAAAATGACATCTTTTTACGCATTTTCCACATTTAATACATTTGGAGGTATCTAGTTCAATTATATTGTCCGTTTTCGGCCAAAAGCCACTACTACCTCTTCTGTTCTGTCCTCGAAATAGATAACAGCAATCGTCACAGCAATTACAAATTCCATTAGGATTAACTGTATGCATAAGACCAATTTTATCTGCCTTAATTACAATTTCCTTTGCCTTCTCCTTATCAATTTTCTCTGATAGCCCACGATGAGCAAAGGAATTGATTCCATCTCTATAAGTGATGCAGGTTTTAGTCGATAATCCACAATCTCCCCGAAGACTTCTGCAATCGCAGTAATTAAGATATACCGGTCTTTCCTGCCCATCAATAAAGGAAAGTACCTCCTCCAATGGTAATATCTCATCGTCTGTTGGTCGAACCTCCGGATTTTGATTTAATCCTTTATAATAAGCTTCAAAGTACCACTCATCAAGGGAATCTCTAGCCTCTAAAGGGAATTTCTTATAGGTATCCGTTTCAGAAATTGAAAAAATGTCCAATCTGCCATAAAAATTAGATATTTTATAACTACCTTTTTCTAGATCTACAACGGATATGATTCCTCTGCGATAGCTATTCTTTAGGAATTGCTCAGCATCAATTACACCGGACCTTGCTATATCGTCTATGGTAAAAATGTCTTTTTCATTCCCACTTACAAATTCAATCTCTTCCACTGTAAACATGCGATCCAGGTATTGATAACCAACCTCCGGCACTTGAAACCTCTGTATAAATGTGATTACTTTATTTGATTGACTCATAATATTCCTTTGCTACTTCTTCATATTCTTTTTTATCCACATCAACCTTTGCATTTAAGGAAGTTATCGTCTTTGTATCGATATTTGCGTTGATCGCATTGAGAATTTCAGCAATATCCGGATTTTTATCTAAAACTGCTTTACGAATAATTGGTGCGATGTTGTAGGGAGGCCAAACATATTTATCATCTTCCAATAAGGTAAACGTGTCATCCACTAACTGACCTTCTGTTGTGTATGCTACAGCAACATCTGCTTCACCATTTTTTAACACTTCGTATTTCAGTCCATTGTCGTATACCTTAGAAGATGCCCAGTTAAAAGCACCATATTTTGCAACCAAAGCAGGGATACCATCTTCTCTGACATCAAATTCACCTTGGGAAGCAAATCTTAATTTATCTGCATTCTTCTGTAAATCTGATAAGGTCTTAATCCCATATTGCTCGGAAGCTGCTGTTGTAATTACAAGTCCCTGACCGTCATTTGCCTGTGCATAATCTAACCATACCAAATCGAATTGTTTTTCGTATTCTGCTTTAACAGTATCATATACCTTCTGTGGATCAGTTTCTAAAGGCAACTTCAATACGGATAGTAATCCAGTTCCTGTATATTCCGGATAAAGATCAATATCACCACTTACTAGCGTCGTATGTACTACTGCGCTTGCAACATTAAATACTCGTTCTACTTCATACCCTTTATCTTCAAGCGCTAGTGCATAAATTTCTGCCAATATTAAATTTTCTGTGAAATCCTTCGAACCTATCTTAATCAATGATTTCTTATCGGAGCTTACATCCTCCGATTTTTTAGCACATCCTGTAATAGATGCTACGACTAATATAAGTGATACTACGATTGATAACTTTCTTAGAGTTGATTTTTTCATTTAATTCTCCCATCTGCCCACTTTTGTTGGGCTTTCAATTTTAAGTCTGAAGATAATCTTTTTCATACTTTGTTCCCTGACTTCGAAACCTTAACATTTTTATATTTACTAATTCGGTGATCCAATACATTAAGCAAATATCCTGAAAATAAGGAAAGCATTCCCACCGAAGCACCTCCTATGATTAATAAATCTGTTCTCATCAGTCCAAGTCCCGTGAATATAAGACTTCCAAGCCCTCCAGCACCGATGTAAGCCGCAAGTGTCGCACTTGCTATTACTTCAACTACGGCTGTCTTAATTCCGGTAAAGATTAATGGAAATGCTAAAGGGAGCTTTACCGTAAAAAAAGTCCTCCATTTTCCCATACCCATACCAAAAGCAGTCTCAAGCACCGGTTCCGGTAAAGTACGAAAAGCTAAAGCTGTGTTAATTAAAATCGGTGGTATCGCTAGAATAGTTAAAGCGGTTACCGCCGGTTTCATTCCCGTACCCATAATCGGAATGCAAAGGACTAGAATAGCCAAACTTGGTATAATTCTCAGGGTGCCAAATGCACCTTTGATGAATTTATATAAGCCCCAACATCGTGTACCGAAAATTCCCAAAGGAATCGCAATTATCATAGCAAAAATAATTGAAGTCAAACTAATATCAATATGCTGAATTACTAATTCCAAATAATCATTCTTATTTGTTATGAAGTAATCTATTATTTGTTGCATATGGAATTCGCTCCTCTCTTATATTCCATACTATTATAGTATGTATACTATGATTAATGAATTGATATTATAACACATATTTAAAATTGTCAATACCTTTCCATTTTTTTCTTAACTTGTCTTTACTATCATTGCTGTCTATTCTGTCTTTTCTTTAATTAGAATTGATTATATGTAGCTGACAAAATTGATAAGTGATAATTTGATTGCAGATCCTATAGAATGCAAAAAGCCTGCATCCATCAAGATGCAAGCCCTAATTTATTATTTTATTCGGTTAATGTAGTTATTATAATCACTCAATGGATACTTTGTTATCTGTTATACGACATTCTTATCTTGGTAAATAACATTTTTCTTCACCCTTTTAAAAAAGGTATCAATAATAAAAATACCCAAGGCGATTGCTCCTGCCATTTGTAAAGTTTCAAAAAAGTAATAGGAGGTACGGTCCACTGTATTATCAAGAATACTTTGTACAATATGATACATACCTGCACCAGGTACAAGTGGAATTACTCCTGGAATTAAAAACATGGTAACAGGTGTCTTATAAATTCGAGCAAGTATATGCGCGGTCAAAGCCACAATTAAGGTAGCAACAAACGTGGCCAATACTTTTTCACCTTGAAGTTTCATCAGAATTAAGTAAATAAACCAACCGAAGCTACCAGCTATCCCGGCATGAATAATATATTTCTTTGGAATAAAAAATATTACAGAAAATGCAGCGGTCGCAAAAAATGCGCTTATACCTTGTATAATCATGATAATTACATCCTTCCTATTAAATTAAATAATCCCAAACCAGTACCCACTCCAAAAGCTATCCCAAGCGAGATCACAAACGCTTCCGTTGCCCTTGCAGTCCCTGACATGTAATTTCCTTGTAATGTATCCCGAATCGCATTTGTGATTGGAATTCCTGGAACCAAGGGCATAATAGATCCGATAATAATGATTTCCGTGTGAGTATAGTGGAAAAGATTTGCACTTAACATTGTCACAAATGCTACCAGAAAACTTTTCGCAACATCAATCATGAAAACGCTATCAATTCGATTGTAGGATAATCTGCTGATTAAAACGATTAATAGTCCATTGAAAGCTGCTATAAAACAATCAATAAACGTACCACCAAACAAACCTGCAGAGCCTGCGGTTGCAACAACTGTAGCAATTGCTATCGTTATTTTAGAATAAGGTTTAAAATTACGAATAGCTAATAACTTTTCATAAGCCTCTTCCACTGGCATACAATCATCGCATATATTTCGAGATATTTGATTAACATCATTAATCCTGCTTAAATTATTCGCTCGGTCACTGATTCGCTTGACACCTGTAATAGGTTCTATTGTTGGATCAGATAAAGTTGCTACAATACCGGTCGTTGTGGCATATACATCAACAGATTGAAAATTAGAGGATTTTAATATTCGAATCATAGTATCCTCCACACGAAAGGTTTCGGCACCGCTTTGCGACATAATTTCACCGGCTAACATAGCTGTTTTAAATAATAATTGATAATTCATATCTATTCTCCTGATTCTGAAGTAAACGTAATCTGACGTAATCTGAATTCTATTTTACCATAAAGCAAAGAACATCACACTGCTTTTTTATAAAACTTATAACACCTAAAAAAATCCGCCTAAAACGTTAATTGGGTCAGGGTTTTTATATATTTTATGGTTCTTTTCGTGGTACTTTTCGTCAATTTATTTATGTAGATATTCCCATATTATCATGTTATAATAACAACACTGCGCTAATGCAATAAGTTAAAACATAACACATATACCAAATTCTGAATTAATATATTACTATGATTGCGAGGTGATCCTGGATTTATGAGAAAGTTAACAGAGAATAAAATCGCCATTAATTTGTTCTTGATTAATGCCTTTGTCTATATATCCTTCTCTCTTTATACACCATTTTTAAGTTCCTATTTTACCAAAGCAGGTATTAAGGCTGTGGAAATTGGAATTCTACTTACTATCGGTCCGGTGATTGCAATTATGGTTCAACCTCTTTGGGCAGTTCTCAGTGATAAAAGTGGTAGGAAAAAGGACATCTTATCCCTTGTGGTATTAGGCAGTGCCTTTTCCATGTTCAGTTTTTATATTGGACGTTCCTTTCTTACGTTTTTCATAGCAACCTTATTATTATCCATATTCAATACTTCCATCGTTCCATTAAGTGATGCGATTATCCTACGAAGTGCACATAAGCATCGACTTGATTTTTCAAAGATACGATTGGGTGGAACCGTCGGTTATGCAATCGTGGTTATTATCGCAGGAGCTATCGTAAAACAAAACCCACCGCTTCAATTCACACTGGGATTTGTGGGGTATACGTTATTATTTGTGTTTGTTCGCAGACTACCAAAAGATGTAAAGGATGATAATTTAAAAGTAAGCGACACTATTTTTCCTAAATCGAAGAAAAAAGATTGGTTGAGCTTCTTAAAAATCTTTGAATCAAAGCAAGTCATATTTGTATTAGCCTTTGCATTTATTAGTCAGGTGGGCCTTAGCTTTAATTATAGTTTCTTAGGTGTATACATGGTTCATATTGGCTTAGGAGAGGGTACCATTGGTCTTATTAATAGTGTCGCTGCCTTTAGTGAAATACCAATTTTATTTTTGATCAATAAACTACTAAAGAAAATCAGTACGATGAAGCTTATAATTATTTCCAGTCTTCTAGTTGGATTACGAATTTTTACCGTTACCGGCGGGAATGTTAGTTTTATGGTTTTATCACAGATGTTCCATGGTGTAACTTATATGACAATTTATTATAGTTGTGCTGTTTTTATCAGTAGGAATGTAAAACCTGAAAATCAATCGCAAGGACAGAGTACCTTAGCAATCATTCAAACTGGCATCGGTAGTATTGTTGGTAACATAGTCGGAGGGTTTTTAGTCGATGCCTTAGGATTGAAAGCTGCCTATATCCATATGTCTGTAATCGTAATTACTATATCCATAGTTATAACATTCATTCAAATAATATACATAAATAGGGATGGGAAGAGAAACAAACTAGCAGTTTAATCGTTCAATATTTCCTTAATATTGTCCGATGTTACAATGATATGGGGTTTTTGTTTAGTGGTTATACTTTCGTTTATATATAAATATAGCCTTATAATATCCTTCTAAATTGAGCAACTTTTAAAATAGTAGCAAAAAGGCTTGTATCTTAGGTTAAACTGCTCACTGTCCAATTGACAACGAGCAGTTCATACTAAGATACAAGCCTACACTAATTAAAAAGGAGAGAACTACTTTTTCGCAAGTACAGCAACACCGGTATCAATGGTTGCCGGACCAGTGCTATAACCATTTAATGCTGCCACAGCTTGAGCCATTCCAAGATATCCCATAGTATAAGGGTTCTGAGCCATAGCTGCCTTTAAACTTCCATCATTTAATAAATCCTGGATAGCATCAGACTTATCAAATCCAACACCAATTACACCACCATTATTTGCTTTTATTGCGTTACCAACGCCTACGGTTGAACCTTCATTTGTTCCAAACAGACCAACTAGATCAGCATTGCCAGTAATAAATCCTGCTGCAGATTCTTGGGAAGCTGCTGCATCACCATCTTTGTATTCCGAGGTTAATAAGGTAAATCTTCCATCTGCTTCAATTGCTCCACGGAAACCTGCTTCTCTACTCATAGTAGAATTGGTTGCTGTATTAACACCAATGATTCCAATCGTACCACTGGTTTTACCGGCTGCATCTAACTCTTTCAACAAAGTTTCACCTGCTGTTTTACCTGCACCCGTGTTGTCTGTTGATAACGTTGCAATCGCTGCTTCGTTTGCCGGTGAGTCAACATAGATAATTTTAACTCCCTTTGCCTTTGCATCCGCTACTGCTGTGGAAATTGCGACTGGATCATTTGCTGCCAGAAGAATAAGATTTGCGCCATCAGCAACGGCATTATTAACACATTCAATCTGCTTTGCATTGTCCTTTTTATCAGGAGCATCCCATTTGTAGGCAATTCCTGCTATCTTAGCCATATCCGCTGCCCCTTTATCTACGGATACCCAGTGTTGGTCCATCTTATCCATGGTGATCAAGTATACTTTAAAATTACTGTTTGACCCCGATGTAGATGCTGCATCGTCCTTGCTGCAGCCAGTAATAAATAATGTAGCCGCCATTGTCATGACAAGCAGGAAAGCAATCAACTTTCTCATTTTCATACCAAATCCTCCTCATATATTAATATTCTTTTATATCAAAACCGCTTTTGCGGTAGATATACAACTTATTTTTTTGTTCCAAAAAGCTTCTTCCCTCTGAGATTACCCCTAGCAACACGGTCAATTAGTACGGATATGATAACTACTACACCAATTACCAGATTACGGAACGCTAATGGCGCACCCGCAAATTGCAGACCATTATTTAATACACCCCAGATAAACGCACCGATAACCGTTCCAAACAGCATTCCTTGGCCGCCCATCGTACTGACCCCACCGATGACAGAGGCAGCTACAGCATTTAATTCATATCCATTTCCAGCATCCATACTTCCCATTCCACTCTGCGCAGTCAAGATAAAGCCGACTACACAAGCCAGAAATGCGGAAAAGACATATACCTTTGTCTGCGCTAGGACCGCATTCACACCGGATAATTTGGCTGCTTCGTAATTACTGCCGATGGCATAGGTATGTCGGCCGGTTCTGGTCTTTGCTAAAATGACTGCAAAAACGAGAAATAATATGATTGCAATCCAAATCGGATTATAGATGCCAAGGAAAGAACCATAATAAAAAATATCTCGGAATATCTCTGAATTAATGCTGTCGGTATTCATATTCCCATTGACTAGCTGTGCAATTCCTCTGGCAATAATCATCGTGCCTAAGGTTGCGATAAATGCTGGAAGCTTTGCTTTAGAAATCAAGATACCATTGATTAATCCAATTCCACAGCAACACAACAGTGTGATGAGAATTGCAGGGATTGGACTTAATCTCCCTGCCGTCATCAAGGTTGCCGACATCATGCAGGACATACCTGCCACAGAACCGATGGATAAATCAATACCACCCGTAATAAGTACAAACGACTGTCCAATTCCTATAATTAAAATCGGTGCCACCTGACGTAGCAAATTAGCCGAATTATTGCCGGAGAAGAACAAGGGATTAATGATTCCAAATATAATAACCATAATGATAAGTGCTACGGTTACGGATATTACCTGCCCCATACCACGTATGGATAGGAACCTTCGCAGGATTGAGTGTTTATTTTCTTCCATGCTCTGCTGCCTCCTTTTTAGTTTGATACTTGGTTGCTAAGCCTAATATTTTATCTTGAGTCGCATCTTCCACCTTCAAGCTACCGGTAATTCTACCATCACACATAACTATGATTTTATCGCTCATCCCTAATATCTCGGGAAGTTCAGAGGAGACAAAGATAACTCCAATTCCCTCCTCTTTTAACTTGTTCATCAAGTTATATATTTCTACCTTAGCAGCAACATCTATTCCTCTGGTTGGTTCATCAAAGATAACAATTCTCGCTTTTCGAACCAACCATTTTCCGACTACGACTTTTTGCTGATTACCTCCGGAGAGGTTTTTAACCTCCTGGGATAGGGATGGTGTTTTTATTTTTAAATCTTTTACTGCTCTTTTTGTTAATTCTTCTTCTTTTTTACCATTTACAATACCTATTTTATTGCAGATCCGATCCAGATTAGCTAAACCAATATTCTCACGAATCGTCAGCTCGGTACATAGACCTTCCTTCTTTCGGTCCTCCGGAGCACACACAATACCCTCTCTGATCGCATCCATGGGTGATTTTATTTCTAATTTTTTACCCTCCAGTAAGATCTCTCCGCTATCAATATAATCTGCGCCAAATAGTGCTCTTACCAGTTCTGTTCTGCCCGCACCCATTAAACCTGCAAACCCTATGATTTCGCCCTCATACAGTTCAAAGTTTACATCCCGAACCATACCTGCATTTAGATTTTTTACTTCTAATAACCTCTTGCCTTTTACCTTATCCACACGAGGGTACTTTTCCTTAATTTCTCTACCAACCATATACGATATAATTTCCGTAACCGAGGTGTTAGCATAATTCATGGTTGTTACAAATTTACCATCTCTTAATATTGTTAATCGGTCTGTTATTTCTTTTAATTCTTCCAATCGATGTGATATGTATACAATTGCTTTTCCTTCCGCTCTTAATTTTCGAATGATTCGAAATAACTCCTTAATTTCATGGTCCGTCAATGCGGAAGTAGGTTCGTCCATAATTAATATTCTAGCATTCGTTGATAATGCCTTTGCGATCTCTACCATCTGCTGCTTGGAGACAGGCAGCTTTCCTACAATTGTCATTGGGTCAATATCAAGCTTTAATTTATTTAGTACTTCTCTTGCCTTCTCATTGATAGATTTTTGTTTAATAAATCCAAAGCTGAGCTCTTCTCTCGCTAAAAATATATTTTCTGCAACGGTCAGATGGGAACACATATTAAGTTCCTGGTGAATAATCGCTATTCCAAGCTCTTGAGCTATCTTAGGAGAAAGCGTATGGATTAATGCTCCATCTACCATAAAATCTCCGCTATCTCTCTCATAAATACCACATAAAATTTTCATTAAAGTTGATTTTCCAGCTCCGTTCTCCCCTAATAGGGCATGCACTTCACCTGGTTTTAGATAAAAACAGACATCATCTAATGCCTTAACACCGGGAAATTCTTTCGAGATATGCGTAAGCTCAACGATATACTCCCCCATCGGTTTTCTCCTTTCCATACTGGATCTTGTTGTAGATATAAACTCTACCATTACACTACCAAATATATCCATATTCAACAACTGTCTATCTTCAGAAAGAGGGGGGCAATCTTTGGGTATTGGTTAATTCCATCAGATTTGCCCCCATTTCATAACATATATATGTACTTTCCTACAATAATTCATTGACTTTCTTCCTTGATGGAACCACCTTTCAGATGCAATACACATTCTCCCATTGTATGAGCCTCCGAAATATTAGAGGTAAGAATAAGGACCGTTATCCCTTTCTTGGTATAAGTATTAATCAATTGTTCCGTAACCTGTCTCATATGAACATCCACGGCAGAGAATGGTTTCTTACATACTACGACCTTCGGCATATATAAGAGCCATTTACTATAAGCAAGCTTTTGTAACGTTACAGGTTCTAGTTCTGACATCGGTGTCATAAGTATTTCATTGTTAAAAATATCTTCCATAAACTTTATAATACTTTTGCGGTATTTCCGATGAAACCAAAATCCCTTCACCTTGTTCGACATTGTAAAGCATAGGTTATCCACAACGCTCATGTCAAAAAACAACATTTTAGTGATAGGATCTTCCTCGATAAAACATACTCCCTTCTTAATTGCATCCCATAAGCCGAGTGGGTTATACTGTTTATTTTCTAATTTCATTAAACCAGAGAAGTTTTTGCTCTCCCCCTTCATTAACCCCAACAGCTCATTGCAGCACTCTTCCTCCTGATATAAAATATTAAGTATCTCACCTTCATGTAGTTGAAACGATAGGTTCGATAAACCTATCGAAGAAAGCCGGTCTATCTCAAATACCACCGGTGACTGATTTATGGGGCTGGGAACATAGTTACCTTCTCGTTCTTGCTGTTGATCATCTGACTCCCCCATAAGCAAGGTATATACCGTATCTTTATCGGTATCTTCCCCATCAAAAATTCGAACGGTCTTTCCATTATGTATCACTGCTACACGATCTGAATAGTCAAAAAGTACATTATCATGGTTCTCGATAAAGATGAATCCCACTCCTTTTTTCTTAAGCCAGAGAATACTAATGAAAGCCTTCTTCACTTCCGTACTACTTAAGAAGCTTGTAAAATCACAGCAAACAATAAGGCGGTGACCGGTAGCATACGCCTTTACTAATTCCACCATACATCGCTCAAGCGGTGTTAACCTACCTGCATAGGATTCTGGATGGATTTCCAGTTTAAATTCTGACAATAACCCGCCCGCCTGACGATACAATAGCCTTTTATTAATAAAGTATTTTTTAAACCCACCTCGTACTACAAATATATTCTCAGCAACACTGAGATTGTTTACGAGTTTGCTCTTGCTCTCTATCACTGCAATTTTATTTTTTAGCACCTGCGACACTTCATAATCCTGAATCTGATTTTCTTCGAAGGAGACACTACCGTAATCCAGATTAACCGTTCCGTTCAGTACATCGAGGATGCATTGTTTTTCCCTAATATTATCTGATATCAGACCCAGAATCTCACCCTTATAGGCCTGTAGATGGAGGCCTTTGATTAATTCCTGGCCATTCTTTTCCACGATACCATTCTCTATTCGTAGTAATTCCTCTAGCATCGATTATCTCCGTATCATTTCTCCTCCACTAAGAGAGGCAAGGTAATTCGAACATTGGTACCAATATTTTTATTACTGTAGATATGCAAACCATATTCCTCACCGAATAATAATTTTATACGGCTGCTTACATTACTTAAGGCGATGCCGCCTCGTCGTTCTTCTTTATCATCGTTCATATAATTAACTTCGATATGATTTAACCTTTGATTGATTTTCTCCAGTTGATTTTCTTCGATGCCAACCCCATCGTCTACAATACTAATCAATAGTTTTGCCTTTGTCGTCTCTACATTGATTCGGATTGTCCCTTCCCCTCTTTTACACTCCAGGCCGTGAAAAACTGCATTTTCAATGATCGGCTGTAGTGTTAACTTGGGAAGTTGCGATTGCAATACTCCGATATCTTCGCCGGTCCTTATTTCCATATTCAACTTCTCACCAAATCGATAACGTTGGATGATAAAATAATTCTCAACATTCTCAAGTTCATCCTCCAAGGTCACCAAATTCTCTACCTCTGTGATCGTATACCGAAAGAACGTTGCTAAGGCTTCTGTAGTCTCAGCGATGTTATACATTCCCACATCAAGAGCATCACCACGAATGGCTTCTAAGGTATTATAAAGAAAATGTGGACTGATTTGATTCTGTAATGCAAGATATTCTGCCTGCTTCTTCGACATCTTTATCGCTGTCTGTTTGTCCAACATATCACTGATGCGATTCATCGTAATCGGCAGTTCTTTGCAGAAGGTATCCTTCATCTGAAACAACTGCTCGTTTGTTTGTCCTTGATTAAATAACCGTAAAATTTTTTGAATCCTACGAAAGGGTATTATAATATAATAGTACCCAGATGCTAATAAACAAATGATGATAGCAAGTATTATCACCCAAACAAGATACCAGTAACGGATAAGAGGCTCCCAAGTTATGTTACGTGAATATACTAGTGCAATTGCTTCAAAGCCTGCAATAATAAATAAGGTAAAGATCAAATTTGCGCATCTCTGTGCTAATGGCTTATCGTGTTTCATCTGCTATCCCCTCCCTTTAATAATATAATTTTCTGTACTCGGAAGGTGTCAAGCCTGTCGCCTTTTTAAATAACTTAGTAAAGTGCTTGATATCTATGTAACCTACTTCTTCTGATACTTGAATAACCGATCGGTTCGTATCCGCCAGTAATTGCTTTGCCGCCTGGATTCTAGTGTCCGTTAAGTATTCCAAGAAATTTTGTCCGGTCTCCTTTTTGAAGAGAGAGGAAAAATAAGTTGGATTAAATCCAATTTGGTTGCTCACCTCTTCCAAGGTAATCGGCTGTGTATATTTTTCTTTCATGTATTGCTTCGCCAAACGGATTGGTTTTTTATCGGCTAATTTTTTGTCTTGGTTCAACTGCTCTAATTGCGTGACGATTTCCTCCGTCAATTGATCAAATGCACCCGCTAAAGAGTAACATCTAAAAAATCGCCTTTCAAATTCCTCTTTTTTTCTTAAATCCTTTGCGGTTAGAAATCCCATTCCAAAGATAAAGATATCATAGATTTCTCTGCATACATCAAGTATTAATTCCCCATCGATATACTTATACTTTGTTATTTTTTCTTTTGTTTCATTCATTAGGTGTAACATACCATCACTATTTAATGTTTCAATATAATTTAGAAATTTATTGCGAAAATCATGCTCCAGTATGTCATAGGGTAAGCGTTTTTCTTTTTGATTATTCGCAGTGGTCAATATATGACCTGTACCTTGTATTAAACGATTTAGGATTGTTGACCTAGCTCCTTTTAGAGTATCCATAATATCTTTTTCCTTCATTACTGCTTCTCCCATGCCTATGGTGATACGGACATTAGTAAAAACATCTCTCATCCGAAGAATATCACTTCTCAGCAACTTTAATTGTCGTCGGATATTTTGCATATTTGCAAAGGAATCATTCACCAGACATATAATTCCTTCTTTTGTTAAAGTTATAATAACTTCATGGAAATACTCCCCTAACTGTTTTTGTGTAATATCTTTCGCTTTATCCATTAACAACCCATATGATCGTTCCTCTTCCTGTATGGTTACTAAATCAGGTTTCACAACGATACCCTGATATAAACCTTCAATAAAATTACAATGGAATTCATGATTAAGTTCCTCTCTTGTTATATTCTCCAACAAAGTTGGATCTGTGAGTAGCTTATCAAGAAATGTTTGCTTAAGTATCTTCTCATCAAGGTTAATTCTTCTCTTCATATCCGCCTTTTCATTCCGTCCGAGTGCTGCTTGTTCTTTCTTTCCAATCATCTTTGTCAGGGTACTAATCATCTCCGACTTTTTTAAAGGTTTTAACAGATAATCCTCTACACCATACTTGATAGCATTATGAGCATAATCAAAATGACGATATCCACTAACTATAATAAAATTAATCTCCGGATCAAATTCTTTTGCTAATCGTATTAACTCTATTCCATCATATCCAGGCATTCGAATGTCAGTTATTACGATATCCGGCCTCGCTTCTTTAATATATTGAAGTGCTGAAACTCCGTCGTTAACCATAGCTGTCACTTCCAACCCATATTCTTCCCATTCAATTAAATGATTTATTAACTTACACACCTTAACCTCGTCATCTGCAATCAGTACTTTATACATAATCTGCACCAAGCCTTTCCGGGCGTATAATTATTAAAATAAATTAGGATCAATGAAACTAAAATATTTTCTATATGCTATATTAAAATAGTAAATTTTTACATTTATATTATATACTTGCTTTTATATTTAATCAATTAGTTAATCAAATGCTATTTATAGACACAAAAAAAGAGCTTATCAAGGGCTCAATATCGACGCCTTTGAATAAGCTCTAATTACTTTAGTATTTGATTTACTATCTCTGTACTCTGCCTAACACCTATAAACCATTATACATAAAATTAATTAATCGATTAACATCTTCCTGTTCATACGCAATAAGTTCTAATTCATCAATTTTTCCGTCTGAAAACACGTTAGCTAACGCAACATATTGTGAAAGCTTAGATTTCAGATTTAATCTGTCACCTTCATTTGTTACCAATTCTACCTTACCCTGGCATAAATCTATTACCTTAAAAAAAGCTTCAATATTAGTAATGTTCATTACCTTCATAGTTATTCACTCCTTTCACTAGTGAGCATTGTGTTTCATCTCTACATTATTATTATATCAAATGGAGGTTATAATTACCACTAAAATCTTATCCCATTCATAGTGTTTGCAGTGATAGTCGAAGTCCAATGATTTACATATCTTACATTCTTTCACGTATAGTAAATCATTCCCTACCATTATATAATTACGATGCAAACCAGATAAACTGGTAGCGATTTTATTTATAAAAATATTAAATCATAAGGAGTAACACATGAAAAAGCTGGGGGTAATTATACTTACATTATCATTGCTCGTCGGAATGTTTCCGAAGGTAGCAATGGCAGCTCAAAACGCAGATTTTGAGCAACAACTTACACAATACTTAGCCGAGATTAGTGCTGAGCGAGGTTTTGAAGTAACGAAGGGGGATCTTGAAGCTTCCCTTGCCACCTATGAACTCAATCTTGACGATTACGAATCAATCGAAGAACTAAAAAGTGGATTTGGTGAAGTCATCAAAGCAGATTTAAGCAACCTGAATACACTGTTTGAAACCTACGAATTGGATGAGGTAACACTTCAACAATTGTTGGCAGATAATGGTGAGGAATTAACCGATTATACCTTTCTCAGTGATCTCGATCTGGCAGTATTTTTCTATACAGAAGAAACGGATGTATTTGAACGTGATCCTAATTTTGACCAAAATCTTGTGGATTATTTAGCAAAAATCAGCATCGAACGAGGCTTTGAGGTAACAAAGGAAACACTTGAGGCTACTTTACTTACCTACGATACAAATCTCGAGGATTTTGAAACTGTCGAAGACTTAAGTGATTATTTAGGTGAAGTAATTAAACCTGACTTAAGTAACTTAAAGCTTATTTACGAAACCTATGAACTCGATGAACAAACCTTGCTTCAGTTAATAAAGGATAATGGGAAGACGATCAACGACTATATCTTTGTAGACGATATTGAAGAAGTGATTTGGTCTTTCGATGAGGAAAACCCTATCTTCGATGAAGAAACACTAAAGTCTTTCTTAGAACAAATCGGTATTACTGATAACGAGTTGCAAACGATATCCGATTATTTTATGTCCTTAGAAGAGTATTTCTCCGACCCTGCCATACTAGAACGGTATGAAGCAATCGGCGAACGCTTATTAGCATTAGAGGACGTACCGCTTACGGATACACTCACAGAGGAACAGACGAATGAATTCTTAACAATTATGAATGATGCCATTTCTATCTTAAAATTAGATATAAAATTCAGTCTTATCAAGGATGGTTCAGAAAAACAGTTATCCATGTTGGATCTAATTAATTTAAAGGATTTAGAGGATGCTAATCTTAAAGTAAGTATATACGGTGAAAATTCTCTTTTCTTAGCAGACTTCGTGATTACTAGTGATTTTATCGATTCGATGGGTGGCTTAATTGAAGAAACAGACGATGTTATTGAAGCTGTTGATTTGCCTGCTGTAATAAACCCTGTTAAACAGGTATCAAACGAAGTGAAAACTGTGAGTGGCGGCAAATTGCCAAAGACTGCTTCTAATTTTAGTTTTAATATATTATTGGGACTTTTCATAGCATTTGGTGGTATCATGATGTACCGAAAGGTAAGGAATGTTAAGAGTGAACTTATCAAAAAATAATCGATATAAAAAAAAGAAGTTTTTACTTTTGCAGTTTGTTGCTATAGCTGTAATTTTATTTGGATTCGTATTTGGATTTACAAATCTATATAAGTTTTCGAAGGGATACTTTGCAGGTCAGCAGGCAGCCACTTTGATACAGGCTGAGGATGTTACTTCCGCAAATATTACTAGTTCAGAAACCGATTACTCGAAAATTTTGCAGAAGCTTCTATCCGATACAAAAGAATTCTCTCCTAAAAAGGACCTTGAAACAGAATTATATCCGGCACGTCCGGAAACCGGAGAAAATATCGGTGAAATATATATACCGAAACTTGATGTTACTCTTCCCATTTATGAAGGATCAAATGAGGAGGAGCTGGATAAAGGTGTAGGTCATTATTCGGGTAGTGTTCTTCCAGGTGAAAATGATAATTGTGTCCTAGCCGGTCATCGTGATACTGTTTTTCGAAAACTCGGAGAGGTAGGAGAAGGTGATTTATTAATCGTAAGAACCTCTGCCGGCGAGTTCGAATATAAAGTCAGCAAAGTTCGAATTGTAGATAAAGAGGACCGTACTGTTATTGTTCCTAAGCCAAAGGCAACTCTGACGGTCAGTACCTGCTATCCTTTTGTATACATTGGTTCAGCACCCCAGCGATACATTCTTGTCGCTTATTTAGTGTCTGAAACGTCAAACCAATAATAAAATGGCAGGAATAATGGGAATGTTAGTAAAGACTATCAATGCAAAAAATATTGCCGCGGAGAAATTCCCGCGGCAATATTTCTTCTTATCTCTATATTTTACATTGAAAAACGTACGAATTTAAATCTTAAATTGTTATTTTCCAAACTCTGATAATATCAACCCTTTATTACGATCCAAAGCCGTTTGAATGCTCCAGCTATGAACAAAAAGTAACAACGGATTGCCCTTTAAGTCCTTCACCTTCTTTGTATCCGAGGAAACACCTAATTTACTGACATCCATATCCCTATTCTCAATCCATCTGATGTGCTCGTAAGCCATAGGTTCTAATCGAACTTCTACGCCATATTCTGCTTCCAGACGGAACTTTAATACATCGAATTGAAGGGTTCCAACTACACCAACGATTATTTCTTCCATACCGGTGTTATACTCTTGAAATATCTGAATTGCACCTTCTTGTGCAATCTGTGAAATTCCCTTTAGAAACTGCTTTCTTTTCATGGTATCCACCTGTCGTACTTTTGCAAAATGCTCTGGGGAAAAGGTAGGAATACCCTCGTAAGCAAATTTATGATCCGTCATACAAAGTGTATCACCGATAGAGAAAATACCCGGATCAAACACACCTATAATATCTCCTGCATATGCTTCTTCTATTATCTTTCTCTCCTGGGCCATTAACTGCTGCGGTTGGGAAAGGCGTATTGTCTTATTGCCTTGCACATGTCTTACTTCCATTCCAGCTGTAAACTTTCCAGAGCAAATTCTCATAAAAGCAATTCTGTCTCTATGTGCTTTGTTCATATTTGCTTGTATTTTAAATACAAAAGCAGAAAATTCATTCTCAATCGGATCAATTATGCCCTCGGTAGACTCTCTCGGGAGTGGTGAGGAAGTCATGGACAAATAACGCTTTAGGAACGTTTCCACACCAAAATTCGTCAAGGCAGATCCAAAGAATACTGGTGTTAGTTGTCCATGAAGCACTTTATCAATATCGAATTCGCTGCTTGCACCATCGATAAGCTCTATTTCTTCGGTCAAAATATCGTGGTTGTCTTTTCCAATCAAAGCATCCAGGCGAGAGTCCCCTAGCTCCACTTCAATGTTTTCCACTTCTTTTTGTCCATTATTGGCAGCATAAAATCGTGTAATATGCTTGCTATCTCTATCATATACCCCTTTAAAATTCTTACCAGAGCCGATAGGCCAGTTCATCGGACAGGTACGAATGCCAAGTACTGTCTCAATTTCATCTAATAATTCAAAGGTGTTTTTTGCTTCCCGGTCCAACTTATTAATAAAAGTAAAGATCGGTATACCACGCATAACGCAAACCTTAAATAACTTCTTTGTCTGATTCTCAACACCCTTAGAGGCATCGATTACCATGACAGCGGAATCTGCTGCCATTAAGGTACGATAAGTATCCTCGGAGAAGTCCTGATGTCCAGGTGTATCCAATATATTTATACAATAATCCTCATAATCAAACTGCATAACAGAAGAAGTTACTGAGATACCACGCTGCTTTTCAATCTCCATCCAGTCCGAAACTGCGTGTCTTTCTGTCTTTTTACCCTTTACAGAACCTGCAAGATTAATTGCTCCTCCATAAAGTAGAAGCTTCTCAGTTAATGTTGTCTTGCCGGCATCCGGATGGGATATAATTGCAAATGTCCGTCGTCTTTTAATTTCGTTAGCATAATTACTCAAAGTAAATCCTCCAAACTGTTAATAAAACCATTTCATCATATAACATAGGAAGGCTTATTGTCAAGGTATTCATTACACAAAGGCAGAAAGCCCCTGATTTGTAAGCCCAATTACCATTTCTGCCATCTCATGTGTTGATCGCTGCATTCCGTCTTCAAACCATTTTAAGATAATTCCGATGCTCCCATTGGTTGCATAAGAGTATAGATACTCTGCTACCTCTTTATTCACAGATTTTTTCATAGTCCATTCTGCGATACACTTCCTTTCCACGATCAGCAAGACATCCTTTTGGAAGTTTCTATCCCCACTTTCGCTTAATAAAACTGCGCACATATCCCCATTCTCCTTGATATAATCGAATAACTTTTCCATCATTTGAAGGGATTCCGATTCATTTTCATTAAATGGGAAGTTATCCAGATATTTATTTATATCCTCTACCAGTTCTTGCTCAATACGTTTTAATAAGTCAAATTGATCCGTATAATGCTTGTAAAAGGTAGCTCTATTCACATCCGCTTCCTCACAAAGTTCCGTAATTGTAATTCTAGAGATTGCCTTCTTTTGTAGTAGTTTTATTAAACTTTCTTTTAAAACCATTTTTGTGTATTTCACTTTTCGATTTGTTTTATCGTCTTTCATATCGTTTCCCTTTCTATATTGGGTTTATAAAAATTTCAGATTTCATAGTTTAAGATAATATACAATTTAGTGCATAAGTGTTAATTAAAACACAGATACAAAAAATCTGATTGTTGCAATCTCCACATTATATTATTATCCTATTAATGTGATTAAAAATCAACAGCTTGTTTACCAAAATAGGAGGTGGTCATTTGATACATATACCAAAATTAATAACGAACCATAAGAAAATCGTAGTGACAATCTTTATTGTGGCGACCGTCTTAAGCATTTTTCTATTGCCTCAGGTATCTGTCAATTATAATATGGTAGACTATTTACCAGCAGACGCGCAATCAACGATTGCACTTAAGGTTATGGATGAAGAATTTGCACAGGTGGTCCCCAATGCAAGGGTTATGCTAAACAATGTATCGTTGCAGGAGGCTTTAGAATACAAAGAAAAGTTAAAGGCTATCGATGGAGTAACCGAAGTAATTTGGCTTGATGATGTTATCAATCTAAAGGAACCGATCGAAATGGCTGATCCAGATACTATAAATGCTTATTATAAGGATCGCGCTGCATTACTTTCCATTACGATATCTGAAGGCAAGGAAGTGGCAACTAGCGATGCCATCTATGAATTGATTGGTAAGGATAATTCACTTGCCGGTAATGCGGTTAATATGGCCACGGCTCAAAAAATGTCAGCCTCCGAATCCTTCGGCGCATTTTTAATCCTTGTCCCCGTGATTCTTCTTATTCTACTTCTATCCACAAGTTCTTGGATAGAGCCACTTTTCTTTTTAACAACAATCGGGATTTCTGTTCTACTTAATATGGGAAGTAATATTATATTTGGTGAAGTTTCCTTTATGACACAGTCCATAAGTCCAATTCTTCAGATGGCAGTATCCTTAGATTATGCAATTTTCTTACTCCATAGCTTTGAAAATTATCGTAAGAAGACCGATGATGTAAAAGAAGCAATGCAGCTAGCTATGCGGCGTGCGTTTCCAGCAATTATAGCCAGTGCAGCAACAACTTTATTCGGCTTTTTGGCGCTTATGTTCATGAAGTTTGGTATTGGAGCGGACTTAGGGCTTAACTTAGTCAAAGGTATCCTTCTCAGCTTTATTTCTGTCATGGTATTCTTACCAGCACTTACACTTTTTTGCTATAAATGGATTGACCGCACACGACATAAGGAAATTATTCCGAGCTTTAAACATATTGGAAAATATATTATTAAACTAAAGATTCCGGCACTTGTTCTTATCGCTATTATCATTCTTCCTAGCTTTTTAGCACAAAGCAAGACTGACTTCTTATATGGTACCGGATCTATCTCCTCTAATAGTAGAAGTGGCCAGGATGAGATAAAAATTAGTGATAAATTTGGGACCTCTACCGCCATTGTACTACTTGTTCCAAAGGGCGAGGCTGCAAAAGAACAATTATTGTGTGAAGAGCTTCAAAAGCTTGAGCATGTAAATCAAGTTATTTCTTATACTTCGATGGTTGATGCGACAATTCCCGAGGATTTTCTAGATACAACGATAACGAACCAATTCTACTCCGAGAATTATTGCCGTATTATTCTCTACACTGACACAAAGGAGGAGGGTGATATTGCCTTTACCCTAGTGGAACAGGTACAAAGTAGTGCGAAAGAATACTACGGTGATACGGTATACTCCTGTGGGCAAAGTGTTACGCTCTATGATATGAAAAATGTGGTATCTGCTGATACAAGTAAGGTGAATTTCATTGCAATTCTTGCAATTGCACTTGTATTGTTGTTTACCTTTCGCTCGATATCTATACCGATTTTACTACTCATTACAATTGAAACAGCGATTTGGATTAATCTCTCAACGCCATATTTTTTAGGTAACTCCTTATGTTACATCGGTTATCTTGTCATCAACACTGTACAACTTGGCGCTACTGTGGATTATGCTATCTTGCTAACTGATCACTACAAGCTAAACCGTCAGCATACTACTAAAAAGGAAGCCATAAAAACTACATTGGGCGAGACCTTTCACTCAATCCTCATATCGGCTGTCATATTATCTTCTGCCGGCTTTTGTCTTGGATTAACCTCCTCTAATCCAATTGTTTCGGAGCTTGGCATGCTACTTGGGAGAGGCACCCTATTATCAATGGCCATGGTTGTATGTGTCCTTCCTCAGTTGTTACTTTTATTTGATCCTGTTGTCAAAAAGACAACGCTTCATGCAAATTTTTATAAGGAGAAATAATATATGAATAAAATAAAAAAGAGCATATGCTTATTTAGTGCATTGTTATTAATTGCAGTAATCATAATTACACCTTCGCAAACTGTTGTGATATCTGCTCAATCAGATGCGTCAAAGAACAAAGTAAGTACCGTTGGAGAATTTGTATCTAAGGAAGAAGTCATATATGCTAACCTGGCCTCTACCGGTAATGTAAATCAAATGTATGCAGTTAATATTCTAAATGTCACAAAGGAAGGCATAATTAACGATTATGGTTCCTATTCTTCCATAGAAAATCTTACTTCAACTGCTAATTTGGCGAATGATAACGATACGGTATCAGTAAATGCATTACCTGGAAGATTTTATTACCAGGGTAATATGAAAAGCACATCTTTACCGTGGGATATCAATATCGAATATACTCTTGACGGTTCGAAAATATCAACAGAGAATCTTGCTGGGAAAAGTGGTCATGTAGTAATTGTAATAACAACAAAACAAAATCAAGAAGTAGACCCTTCCTTCTTCGATAACTACTTGTTACAGATTTCCGTTACCTTAGACACCAATCGATGTAATAATATCATTGCAGCTGGAGCAACTCTGGCGAATGCGGGATCCAATAAGTTGATTACCTACACCGTAATGCCCTCGAACGAAGGTAATATCTCTATCAGCGCGGATATCATTGATTTTGAGATGGAGGGTATCCAGCTTTCAGCCGTACCCTTTTCCATGAATATCAATATACCTGACACCTCCGAGTTATCCGACAATTTAAGTTTGCTTAGCGGTGCAATCAAACAATTGAGCGATGGTATGTCCACCCTTAAAAATGGGGTGTCTGAGCTGAATATCGGTGTAGCAGGTTTAAAAAATGGTTCCGCTAAATTTGATTCTGGAATCGATAAGCTTGATAATAAATCAAAGGAATTAATCGGTGCCTCCGGTTCAATATCAGCTGCACTATCCTCTCTATCAACAACATTAAATGTAGCTACCGGTGGTAACGACTTAACAGCATTAAGTGAATTACCTTCCGGACTCTCTAAATTAGCATCCGGCATAGAAGAAATATCTGGCGGTCTTACAGAACTTGGCACCGGATTTACTGCCGCATATACTTCCCTATCCTCTGCTATTGAAGCAATTCCGGATAAAGAGATTTCAAGCGATGACTTGCAGCAATTGAGTAAGAATAATCCTAATTCTACTGCTCTTAATCAGCTATTAGAATCCTATAATGCTGCACGTACAGTGAAAGCTACTTATCAGATGGTTTCCCCCGCCTTTACCGCTGTTGCACCAAATTTGGCAACAATGGCATCCTCCTTGAATACGATTTCCTCTTCCTTAAATTCAATTGGAACCCAATTAGCAACTTCACTTGAGAACTCAGATTTGGCATCCTCTATCGCACAGCTCTCCTCAGGTATTGGGTTACTATCCGATAACTATACTAAATTTCATACAGGACTTTCAAGTTATACCGGAGGTGTCTCACAACTCGCAGCCTCTTACAATAAGTTAGATGCAGGTATTACCGAATTAGCGGACAGTACCGATGATCTATATTCCGGTATAAGTCAACTAAGTGACGGTTCAAATGAATTAAAAGATCAGACTGAGGATATGCCCGGAGAAATCGATGTCGCAATCGATGACCTCATGGCTGATTATGATACCTCCGACTATTCTCCTAACTCCTTTGTCTCCACGCAAAACATGAAAATTAAATCGGTTCAGTTTGTAATGAAGACAGATAATATAAAGAAACCGGAGGTTCCTATGAAAGAAGCTGTTCAAACAAAAAAAGAAAACTTTTGGACTCGTTTAAAGGATTTGTTTGTATAAAACTTATCTGCAACATATAAACTCAAGTAAATCGGAAATGGCCTACATCACCATCACCACGATGTAAGCCATTTTTGAAACCAATAAATATTTCAAATTTATATAATAGGTTATATTTGATGGTGTAATCGATTAATTTTTATCTTAATATCATCTTCTCAATACCGATACCCCAGTATTGATTTCAGGTGGTCCTGTATCATAATCTTTCCACGCTGCAAAGGCCTCCGCCATACCCAGATAACCCATAGTGTACGGATTCTGAGCTAACGATGCTTTTAGGCTGCCTTCCCTGATTAAATTTAAAATTGCACCTGATTTATCAAATCCTATCCCTATTATTTTAGGATTATTTGCCTTGATGGCATTACCCACACCTACAGTAGACCCTTCATTTGTTCCGAATAACCCCACTAGATCCATGTTATTGTTAATAAAATTGGCTGCCAGCTCTTCGGAAGCGACCGGATCACCATTACCATATTCTGTGCCAAGTAAAGTAAATCTTCCATCACTTTCAATTGCCTCACGGAAACCATTTTCTCGTTTAATCGTGGAATCTGTTACCGTATTTACACCTACGATTCCGATAGAACCACTATTTATTCCGAATTCAGCTAACTCTGCAATCATAGTTTCTCCTGCGGAAACACCTGCACTATAATTATCTGTAGCCAATGTAATTACCACTTCTTCATAGGCCGGTGAATCAACATATATGATTTTTACGCCTCGCGCTTTTGCATCTTCTACTGCACTTGAGATCATTATTGGGTCGGTTACCGCGAGCATGATAACATCTGCACCCTCGTTCACCGCTTTATTCAGAATTTCCACTTGTTTTGTTACATCTTTGGTTTCCGGTGCATCCCATATATATGTGATACCCAACAAATCAGCCATGTCAGCTGCTCCTTGATTAATGGAATACCAGTGTTGATCCATTTTATCCATTGTTATCAGATAAACTATAAGATCTTTATTCGATGTTGTCGTTGTGGACACTGCAACTTTTTCTTTGAAATTATACCAGATAAAAAACAAGGTTAAAGCCATTAGGACGACTATCAAAGTGGCAATTGTCTTTCTTTTATTCATTATTCATTATCCTCTTTCATGGACTAATTGGTTGATAAACTGATATTCATTTTTATTGTAAAAACTTGTATCATATCACAAATATATTCCATACTGCAGCCTATTTATTCCCGCCTATGACAAAATCAGGTTTTATATGTATCCTTCTTCAAATCAAGAAAAAGGGGCTGCATCCTGCTATGTGATGCAACCCCTTCCTATTTAAACCTCTGTCCAAGCAGAATTGTTCTTATTGCTTTCTACAACCGCATAAATGAATTTTACACCATCAACCCCGGCTGAGACACTGGGAAAATCCAGTTCCTCCATTGGAATTATCTCACCATTTTCTTTCTTTAGAATTACTTGAATAACTGCATGATAAACATTTGCGAATGCGATCAACAATCCTTCCGGATGGCCGGAAGGTATGTGATTTAATAATGCAGCACGACCACCAATATAACTCATGCCTCTATTATAAATCTGCATTGGTTGGCCTTTCTTTGTAACATAAAGATAGTTCGGATCTTCTTGTTTCCATTCAATCGCTCCCTCCGAACCAAAGATTCGGATTACCAATCCATTTGCATGACCTGCGCATACCTGAGAACACGCAAATACGCCGTGTGCTCCATTATCAAATTCGACCAATATATTTGCATTCAAATCCAGTTCTTTTTCAAAGGTATCGAGTACTGCTGCAACTTTTATTAATTTCAACCCAGTAATATAAGCAACCGTGTTCTCGATGTGCGTACCGATATCTCCTACACAATTAGAAATACCTGCTAGCTTTGGTTCCTTTCTCCAAACGGACAACTTCGTCGTACTTTCATCACCGTTACCGATATCATCAATCAACCACTCCTGCAAGTACTCTGCATTTATATTCACAATCTTACCGATATATCCATCGTCAATCAATTTCTTAGCCTGTTTTACCATCGCATATCCGGTATAAGCATAGGTAACTGCAAAGAATAAGTCCTTTTCTTTTGCCAATCTCTCCAGTTCCACTGCCTGTTGAAGTGTAAAGCACAATGGCTTTTCACATACTACATGGATACCATGTTCTAAAAATGTCTTCGCAATATCGTAATGTGTAACATTCGGTGTAACGATTGTTACAAAGTCAATCTTATCTTCCTTACTTGATTCCATTTGAGCCATTTCATGATAATCCTTATAAATTCGGTCCGAAGCAAGTCCATAAAATCTGGCACATTCTTGGTTCTTATCAACATGGGAACTGAAGCATCCCGCTGTAAGTACCGCTGTCTCTTCAATCGCTATAGCTTGTCTGTGTACGCGGCCAATAAATGCATGCAAATCGCCCCCGACCATTCCATAACGTAATTTCGTTCTTTTCATTGCTACCTCCCTTTTGTGCATCGGCATGTGATATAATAGTTATAGCTCTCTGATTACTAATTCTGTTATTCCCTGATTTAAACCGTTCTCTACTCTAATAACACGAGGATGGTTACGATAGGTTATATACACCATTTCTTTTAGCTCTGTACCATTATGATACCCATGAATGACTCTGATGCGATAAAGATTTCCTTTCGCTTTCTTCAATTCACTATCAATATATATTTTAGCCTGATATTTTGTCATTCCATGTATATCCAACTCCAGGATTCCTGTATTTATTTGTTTCTTTATCATCTCATCGTCTCATTTCCCTTATGTGATTGTTGTGAACTCTTCCTTCATAGGTTAGCTTATATCTCTATCTTAATAGTTCTTTTCTATTCTGTCAAAGAGAGATACCTAATAATTTATTTGTTAAGTATCTTTTAAATAACTTATTTAAATTATGCTTATGTATTTTAAAAGGTTTGCATCTCTACAGATACAAACCTTTTTTCACACATTATTTATTGATAAAAATCTACTGCTTAACCGCATTACCTATTTTAATTCAAATAAAAAATTAAATTAATTTCTACATACCTTTTTCAGTATTTCAATAAATTTCTGTGTAGTTAATGAAATATTCTTATTTGTATTATAGATAAGATTATAGGGATAATGAAATACCCCTCGTCCTATATTCAATTCCTTGAGTAAGCCCATTTCTATCTCAAATTTCACAGCATAATATGGCATTATTGAAATCCCAAGACTTGCAATAACAGCATGCTTGATCGAATCAATACTTCCTAAATACATGCAAATATTTTCAGGTATATTATATTCCTCAGTAAATATTTTAAAACAAGTATATAGTTGAGACGTTTTCTCATGAACCACAAAGCTTTCATCAGATAAATCCTCAATATCAATTCCTTCTTTTTCACATAATTTATTCTTAGGGGAAGCCACTATAACCAGTTTATCATCAAATAATTTTTCCATAAAAATATGATTACTATAATTCCCATTTCCTCCATTGACTGCAATATCAAGCGTGCCATTATCTATCAGAGTTGTAATTTCTGAAGTGTTTGCAATATGAAGGTTAATTGTTACGGAAGGATAAAGTTTTTTCATTTCACCAATCACAGTGGGAAGTATATAAGTACCCGGGGTATTACTTCCTCCAAGATTTATAGTTCCTCCAACAAATTCGTTCTGGCTCATAATATTGTTTTCCATTTCATCCACCAATGAAAATATCTTTTGCGTGTAGTTATAGAGCATAAGGCCACTTTCACTCAAATACATCT
Source organism: Herbinix sp. (assembly GCA_029256105.1). Lineage (GTDB taxonomy): Bacteria > Bacillota > Clostridia > Lachnospirales > Lachnospiraceae > Mobilitalea. The sequence continues at coordinate 224,122 of JAQSYO010000003.1, read as the reverse complement.
TGTTACCTATTTTATAAAATAATTTTAAATCTATTTGATTTTCAAGTTTCTTGACTTGTATCGATAACGCAGGTTGACTGATGTGGAGAATTTCTGATGCTTTTTTAAAACTGGAGTGCTTAGCAACTGTGTTAAATATCTCTAAATAATGAAGATCCATAGTTTCTCCTTAAGTAAAATTATGTAAAAGTTATATTCTTGTTTATCTGTCACATTTACTATATATATTCGCCAAACACCATCAACTCCTGTATGATATATAATGAGTTAAAATTTTAACAAAAGCGCAGGAGGTGAAATATTATGACAGATGCAATCCTAATACCTTTAAAAGTTTTTGGACTTGGATTCATAATTTCTATGTGTATTGCATTAATTGTTAAACTTTTATTAGTTGCGATTAAATACTTTTCTAAGGAATCAATCGAATTATAAATATTTCCTTACATTATTATAACAAATTACTCTTAAGAAAGACAGGTGGTTATTATTAATATTTTAGATTTATTTCAAGGAATTGGAACTATGTTTATTCAGGATCCCAAAATAGTAATATTCCGAATTTTACTTATATTTCTTGGTATCCTGCTCGTATATCTCGGAGCAAAAAGTGTGTTAGAACCATTGATTATGATTCCAATGGGATTTGGTATGTCCGCCGTTAATGCCGGTGTATTATTTATGAGTGCAACTCAAGTAGGAAATCTCTTTATTGACCCTATGGTCACAGATACTGACAAGCTGATGAATATTATGCAGATAGATTTTCTACAACCGATTTATACCTTTACCTTTAGTAATGGTCTTATCGCTTGTTTGGTATTTATGGGCATCGGTGTAATTTGCGATATTGGAATGGTGCTCGCACATCCTTTTATTGGTATGTTTATCGCTATGTGTGCTGAGCTTGGAACAGTAGCAACATTCCCGATTGCCAGATTATTAGGCTTAACAAATGGAGAGGCTGCCGCTGTTTCAATTATCGGTGGCGCTGATGGACCTATGGTTCTCTTCACATCTTTAACACTCGCGAAGGATTTATTTGTACCTATTACAATTGTTGCATATCTTTATTTAAGCTTAACCTATGGCGGCTATCCATTCCTTATAAGATTAATGATCCCTAAAAGTCTTCGCGGTAAAGTCATAATAAATAAAAATAAAAACATTAGCAAAATATCTTCAAAAGAAAAACTTATTTTTGCAGTTATAGCAAATGTTCTACTTTGCCTTTTGTTCCCTGTTGCAGCACCTTTGTTTTTAAGCTTTTTCATTGGTATCGCAATCCGCGAATCAGGCCTTGACAAATATGCAAAACTAATAGAAGATGTATTTCTTTATGGAGCAACCTTCTTCCTTGGATTAATGTTAGGTGTATTATGTGATGCACAGACAATACTTAATCCTAAAATTCTACTCTTATTACTTTTGGGTATGCTTGCTCTTCTTCTTTCCGGTATTGGTGGAATAATTGGTGGGTATCTCGTATATTTCTTTACCAAGGGAAATTTCAATCCGGTTGTTGGTATTGCCGGTGTTTCCTGTGTACCAACTACTGCAAAGGTTTCCCAAAAAGAAGTTTCAAAGGTTAATAAAATGAGCTTTGTTTTGGAATATGCTCTTAGTGCTAACATTTGCGGAGTAATCACAACAGCAATACTGACGGGTATTTATATCACAATCATATCTCATATGTAGCTGCGTTACATATTAAAATGAATAACTGGGATTGTACCATGCTTGGTACAATCCCAGTTATTCATTTTAATTACTTTTCTTCTCACTTCCGTTTATTCTTTATCCTTACATTGTTTTACATCAATCTCAAGCAAGAATTCTCCTAATTGCTTATCGACCTGCATGATATGTCTAGTTAACCAATCTACTAAATAAATCAAGGTATCTGTATAAAATTCATCCAATTTATTCACATCAAATACTTTTATGTTTTGAGTACGATATCTTAATTCGTTATGGTCCTTGACATGAAACTCTAAAAACGGGTACGAATACTTTACCATAAGATTTTCTTCATATTCTAAATGAACCTTTATATATTCCTCCAGTTTAGCAACGATCTCAGTTATTTTGATAAAATTATAATCTTTTGTATGTACTACTAAGACCACTTCTTCGATTATTGAAATTAGTTCCTTATGTTGATCGTCTATTTCAGTATTGTTTACTGAAAAATTATCATTCCAGTTTATCATATTGTTTACTTCCTTATATGTTTATCGTAATTACATTTGCTTCCATTATTTATTAATTAAATCCTATAAACATAATAATATAAATTCGGATTAGTTTCAATCTCATTTGACGATTTAGTTGATTTTATCTGGATAAATCATCCTCTTTTCATAAATGTAGCTTTTTCAATACATTTCTATTTATTTATATCATATGGATTGCAATCATATAGAAAATTGTTTATAATTTGACATATTGTGACTATATAATTGTTTTACAAATAAACACATCGTAGAGGTGAAATTTATGATGAAATTTTTTTCTACAATTTCAATTTTAGCAACTATATTATATCTTTACGTTGGCTTTAATGCCTATCATTTAAATAAAAAGTCAAAAGCATGCGGTATTTTCCTTATTATGAATATATCCATGGCGATTTGGTCCTTTGCCTTTTCTTTTACGTATACCGCGGAGAATCCCTTTGTATATTCCTTTTGGAATAAACTTTCTGCTATCGGATGGTGTACCTTTCCCGCCCTGACCTTGTATTTTGTTTTGACACTAACAAATAACAGACTTATAAAGTATTTCATTATAAAAGTTATTGTATTAATACCTTCGCTACTATTTCTACTAATGTGTGTTTTTCTATTTGGACCCACTATTAATACAAATGAATACATTAGTATATTTTTTTATAATGGAGATTTTATTTATAATTTCTCTTATTTACTCTTAAGTATATTGCTGATATATAATTGGGGTAGAAAATCGAAAAATAGTAACCAAAAGCACCAATCTTTCATTATCGCTTTATCAAGTATTACCCCCTTTGTGCTTAACCTCATCACCCAAACATTATTACCTATTGTGGGGATTAATTTTATACCCCTCATGGGACAAATCTATTCCCTTATTATGTTATGGGGAGTTTACTATGCTATTAAAACATATCAATTTATGCAAATACCAAGTTCTTTAATTACAACAGAGTTATTTAATGAAATCATGGATGTAACTTTTTTAATTGATGTTAATGGAACTATAACAAGAATTAATAAAAAAGTTTTTGATTTATTAGGGTATAGGGACAAAGAGCTTATCGATGTATCTATAACGAATATCATCAAGGAAGAAACTTTTACAAAGCTGATTGATCGTTGTCAATTGGTAACTGAAACAATAAAGCTAGAACATATTTACATTTCAACAAAGGAAGGAATTTCGATTCCGTTTGATATTACGATAAACCCACTAATGGATAATAAAAGGCATATTTTACTTGGTATACTCATCATAGGACAAGATATAACTTTAATAAATAATCTTCAGGCTGAGATTATCAATCATAAAGTTACATCCGAAAAGCTTTTCAAAAGTGAAGAGCTTTTTAGAACGATGATTGAAATGATGCCCTTCGCTATTTCATTAACAAGTATCCAAGATGATGAAATTATATATATTAATAGTAAGATGGAAGAACTTTTTAATATGCCTCGAACGGATGTAATCGGTAAATCTGTTGCTGATTTTTATTTAAATCGCAGTGATAGAATGAAAATTATTCAGCAATTAAAAGATGGACAAATGATAAAGGAAAAAGAAATTGATTTTAGAAAAATCGATTCTACTGTATTTTCAGGTTTATTAAATGTTGTTAACACCACCTATAATGAGCAGGAAGTTATATTGGCTTGTTTGTCCGATACGACGGAGCAAAGAAAACTTCAACAAAATATTGCAAAGTCGGAAGAAATGTTACAAAAATTAATGAATTCAATTCCTGATTTAGTAACTGTAACAGATTTACAAGGCAATATCACTTTTTGTAATCAGAGTATTACTATCTTGGGCTATGACCCAAAAAACAAATATGCCCCAAGTAATTTTTTATCTATAATAGGTGAAAACGATCTTGAACGCTTTAAATTGAATATGGAAAAAATGTTTTTCAATGACCTTAGCCCTGTTGAATATACGCTAATAAAAGAAGATGGTGTTCTATTGGACGTAGAAATAAACGGATCCATTTTACGAGATAAAGCAGAAATTCCCTTTGGTATGATTTTTGTATCAAGAGATATTACAGACAGAAAAAGAGCGCAGGAAGAATTTAAAAACAGTAAGGATGAGATTGAAAAAATCAATTTTGAATTATTAAAAACTAACACTCTCTTACGAGAAAGATCCATAAGAGATAGTCTAACAAATTTATATAATCATCAGCATATAAATGAATTACTAGATTTAACGATTTATGAAGCCAATAAGGAAAAAAACAATTTATGTTTAATGATGGCGGATATTGATTTCTTCAAGCATGTAAATGATAAATTTGGTCATCAGGTTGGAGACATGGTTTTAGTTAAAATTTCCGAAATATTAAAAATTAATATAAGAGACCTTGACCTTGCAGGAAGATATGGTGGGGAAGAGTTTATTGTAATTCTGCCGAATGCATCCTTAGAGGAGGCTTATAAAATAGCCGAAACAATAAGATTAAGTATTCAAGACTATGATTTTAATTTAGATAATCACAAGGTAACAATAAGTATCGGACTTGCTCAATATCAAATAGAAAATGCAAAATCTTTTATTAATAGAGCCGATACGTTATTGTATCAAGCAAAAAAAGCGGGTAGGAATCGAATTCAGATATAAAGTAGGTAACTAAATGAATATTTTATCTTATTTATTAAGAGTGATATTAAATTAATAAGAACACTTCATAATCAAATTTAAAGCCTTTGAAATAATAAAGATGGCTTGCATCTGCTATTCAGGTGCAAACCATCTTGTTCATTATTTATATCATAATAACCTATTATCAGAACCATTCACTAGCCTTGCGCCAATACCTATTTCATCGGCTCTTCTGCGGTTAATTCGATTAAGTGTGCCGTCAGCTTAATATCGGAAGCTGTAAGTTCATAATTTTTTACACGGTTATTAACAGCATCAATTGCAACTCTCCAAAGAGTTGGAATAGCCGGTGCTTCATCAAAGAAAGCCTGCTGCCAATCTTTATATCTCTGAGCTAAGAATGCATTATCCCAAGCTTTATCAGAGGAGATATCATCTGTTATGGCATCAAAGGTATCACTGGTATATCTTGTATAGTTCGCAGAGGATAAACGTCCCCATAATGCATCCGGATTTGGATCATATCCGGTTTGCCAAGCACCATCATACATATCAATCGCAGGATCATCCATTTCTACAGCTTCATAGAAGGCGTTAAATTCAGTTAGTCGTCCATTGAATAATTCTACTCGCAAACCAACTTCAGCCCAGCATTGCATCTTAAATTGCGCATAGGTTTCAGCATTTTCACCCTCCATGGTTGCCCATGTAATTGTGAATTGCTCTCCATTTGGATCTTCACGGAACCCATCTCCATCCACATCCTTATAGCCTGCTTCGTCCAAAAGCTGCTTTGCCTTCTCTGGATCATAAACAAATCCTGTCATCTCTTTATTCTGATACGCGCTATGTCTCGGTGTAATTACGGTTGTTGCAAGAAAACGTAAGCCATTGTAGAAGGTTTCCCCTAAGGTGGCATTGTCAACTGCATAACCAATTGCCTGACGTAGCTTTACATTCGCCATCTTTGTATTGGCATCATAGATGTTCTCATTCTTCTCTGCATCCCATTTACCAAGCTTAAAGCCGGTATAACTGAATACAGTCTGAACTTCTCCTATGTATTGATAATTGGTAGGATTTTTATAGTTAGGATATTGCTGAACACTGAAGGTAGCTACATCAAATCTGCCCTCCTGCATAGCCGTTGGTACAAGCTCAGGATTAACAACGGTAACAGTTACTCCGTCAAGCTTTGGTTTACCCATCCAGTAATCATCATAGCGCTCAAATTCAACAGATTCTCCGGGTACAACATTCTTAATCTTAAAAGGTCCAAAGCCGATTGGAGTTGCACGAGTTTTTTCATCGGCAGCCATTTCATTTATAGGAATCCCCTCATAATAATGTCTCGGTATCGGTGCTGTCCAGAAACCACCTACTAAAATGGATGGGTAGAAATCCTTGAAATGAATGGTGAGGGTCATTTTATCAGCGGATAACTCAAGCCCGGATATGGTATCTGCGGTACCATTATGATATTCTTCTACACCAACAACATTCATTTCTGATTCAGAATAACGTAAGCCTTGATAATCCTTATGGCAGATCACTTCATAGGCATACACTAAATCGTCTAAGGTTACCGGTTCTCCATCATGCCATTTTACACCTTCCCTCATATGAAGGGTAATTGTCTTTGCTGTTGCGTCATATTCGTAAGTAGCCACTCCATCCTGATCAGCTACAAAGTTCTCATCATAACTGATAATGGGCTCTGTAAACCACCCCAGTATCTGAGAATCATAATTGTCTTCATAAAAGCATGGATTTAAAACTCCTGCAAAAGCGGAATCGGTAACCAAAGCTACCTTTAGGATTCCACCCTCAATACTTTGATTATCATTGACTACTGCTACGGGAAATTGGGAAGCTGTTTGATTTGCGGCATCTGTCGTAGTTTCCGGTACTTCTGTTGGTTCTGCTGCATCTGTAGCTGCAGGTTCTTTTGTAACTTCACCAGCTGAAGCAGTAGGTTCCGGTGTGGCATTTGTTTCCTCGTCCTTTGCGCATGCGCTAAAAACTGAGGCTATCAGTATAACTGATAGTAGCACTGCTAATAATTTCTTCATTCAATCTCTCCTTTTCTTTTTTATTTTTATGCTACCCTTTGCTTGGCATCTGCAGCACGTTTGACTGCTTGCCCGACAAAATTTATACATAACATCATTACTACGATGAGTAACGATGCCGGTAACCATTGCCACGGTCTGTTTTGCATGTTTTCTGGTACAGATGCATAACTGATTAAGGTACCTAGACTCGGAGTACTAAAGGGTAATCCAAATCCCAAAAAGGTCAATCCTGTCTCCAAGCCCATATTGGCTGCTAGGTTTAGAGTAAGGTTTACGATAATTAAGGAGCCGATATTGGGAAGTACTTCTCGAAACATAATGATAAAATTATTTGTACCCAAAGTTTTCGATGCTTTTACATAGTCCAAATTGCTCTGCTGTAAGGTTTTGGCACGAGTTAGTCTTGCATCACCAAGCCACCCAAATACTGTCATTACCATAACAAAGGTGAAAACGTTATACTTGGGTATAATCGATATAATTACGATAATGAACATTAATCGTGGCAACATAGCATAAAAGTCCAAAATACGCATGATAACATTATCCACTCTTCCACCAAAATAACCGGACGATAGGCCTACAAATATTCCAATAATGCCACATAATATAGTTACACCAAAGGCGATTAAAAAGGAATTTCTAGCTCCAAGCAATAATTGTGTCAACATATCGCGTCCCGAACCATCGGTTCCAAGCATAAACTTTGCAGAAGGTGCCTTATTGATCAGTGCCAAATTTACCTTCGTCGTGGTGGAGGAATCGATAAACGATGCTCCTATAAATACCGTAACCAAAATTGCCATTAGTATTAAGAATGATATCAAAGCATATTTATCATGCTTAATTTCCTTCCAAACCAGTTTTCCAAAGGAAGGGGGTTGGCTGGAGGAGTCAGAGATACTATCCGTTGTCGGACTTAGAACTTTCATATTTATATTACTCAAGTTGTCAACACTCCCTTCTTATTTTATTCTAATTCTCGGGTCAACAATGGACATAATAATATCGGATAATAGAGTTCCAATCACAGTTAACACTGCAAATAAAATAATTAAAGCGTTTACTACCGCGTAATCCCTTCTCTGTATTGACTCCAAAAAGAGTCTGCCCATACCCGGATAGGAAAACACATTTTCTATAAAGATCGAACCTCCGAGTAAGAATGTGATATCGTATCCCATAGAAGAGGCTACCGGAAGCAAAGCATTTCGAAAGATATGACGGGAATAAACTTTTTTCTCCGGAACTCCTTTGGAACGTGCAGTGACCACAAAATCTGAGTTCTTAAAGTCAATGATTTCACTACGAAGGAATTGTATCGTACCCACTGTGTATAATAAAGCACCTGTCATAGCAGGTAAAATCATATGATAAATTTTATCTAGGTAATAAGAAAGCGTTCCGATCGTATACTTCACATCTACCGTACCTCCCATCGGAAACCATTTCAGCTTAAAAACAAAAATAAAAATATTTATTAATCCAAAGATAATGGAGGGCATCGCCAGTGCAATAAAGGTATAAAAGACAACTGCTTTATCTATAAATTTTTCGCTATAGCGTCCTGATAAAATTCCCAAGGTTATACCTATGATATAATTTAGAATCGTTGTCACCAAAGCAAGCCAGAAGGTATTGGCTGCACGTTGGCCAATCAATTCTGTTACCGGTAATTTATAGGCCGTACTTTCTCCAAGATCTCCTTGTAACGCATTGGTTGCCCATCTGCCATATTTCACATACCACGGGTCATAGAAGCCCCATTTTTGACGTAATTCTTCCAGCCTAACAGGTGTTGTATTTGGATCTATTTTACCTGTCAATGCATCTCCAGGCATAAAATTAGCAAGTAAAAACACCAATAAGCTAAGTAAAAACACTTGTGGGATTAGTATCAATAATCTTCTTACTATTGTTTTCCACATTCTTGTATACCTCCATTCCACCGTTTGCGGCGGTATAAATAATTCCCAAAAATGATGCTTTTCTTCGCGCTTCCCTCTTTCTATGGTAAAGCAACATAATGATTGTCGCTTATTTTCTTCAAATCATATACCTGATCATTTGCATTATAATACTCGTTATATTTTTGTATGTATTCCTCCGCGATTTTATCACGAAATACTTGTGTTTCTTCTCGCCTGCGAGGATTAATATCCGGAATTGCAGCAATTAGGCGTTTGGTATAAATATGCTTCGGATCTCGGTAAATGTTCTCTTTCTTGCCCGCCTCTACAAAGCGCCCTTTATGCATAATTGCAATAGTGGAACACATATGCTCCACTACACCAAGATCATGACTGATAAATAAATAAGTGAGTTTAAATCGCTTCTGGATATCCTTCATAAAATTTAAAACTTGCGCCTGCACTGATAAATCCAAAGCAGAGACCGGTTCATCAGCAATAATCAATCTTGGATTTAAAGCCATCGCTCTTGCAATTCCAATTCGTTGCCGTTGTCCACCAGAAAATTCATGGGGATATTTAACAGCTGTATCCGGGGTAAGGCCAACGATATCTAATAATTCATCCACTCGTTTTCTTTCTTCCGCATTCGTTAGTTTTTCAAAATTACGAAGTGGTTCCGCTATGATATCTAATACTCTTTTCTTAGGATTTAAGGAAGAATAGGAATCCTGAAAAATCATCTGTACACTTTTACGATAAGGAGAATGATTTTTGCCAATGTATTCTGTAATATCTTCTTTATTGAAAAGGATCTGCCCACCGGTAATTTTGGCAAGGCCAATAATAGCCTTCCCTGTTGTACTTTTACCGGAGCCAGATTCACCAACCAATCCCATGGTTTCGCCCTCTTCTATGCGAAAGGACACACCATCCACTGCCTTTACATATCCTTGAATACCACCTAAGATACCACCCCTGATTGGATAATACACATTTAAATTATTTACCTCAAGAAGTGCCATGCTTACATCCCCTTTCTTTCATAAAAATGAAAATCTCTATAACAGGTGCATAAGACCATATGCCCTGGTTTCACTTCGTGATACTTCGGATTTTCTTCATGACTGGAAGCAGTAATCCACGGAATACGAGGTGAAAAACGACATCCATCGCGTTTCATTTTTAGCAAAGATGGAACCATACCCTGAATTACGTGCAATGGTTCCTCTTCGTTATTTCTTGAGGAAATACCCGGAACCGATGCAAATAGAGAACGCGTGTAGGGATGAATTGGATTTGAAAACAATTCATAGGTATCCGCTGTCTCTACGATCTGTCCGGCATACATGACAGCCACCCGATCCGACATTTCTGCAACAACACCCAAATCATGAGTGATTAATATAATGCCTGATTTAATCTCTTTTTGTAGCTTCTTTAAAAGATCTAATATTTGAGCTTGAATCGTTACATCTAGCGCTGTGGTAGGCTCATCTGCAATTACCAAAGAAGGCTTACAAGATAATGCTATGGCGATCATCGCACGTTGCCTCATACCGCCGGATAGCTCGTGCGGGAACTGCTCATAAGTCAGTTTCGGTGATTGAATGCCTACATCATTTAACAATTGCATGGCACGTTTTTGCTTTTCCTTCTTACTTAACGAAGTATGAAAAGTAAGAGTTTCTTCAATCTGTGCACCTATTTTCATTAGAGGATTCAAAGCAGTAAGCGGATCTTGAAAGATCATTCCAATATCCTTGCCCCTTATTTTATTGAGTTCGTTAACATTCAAGGACAATAAATCCTTATCTTTAAAGTAAATATTCCCTTTTACCTCTGTATAGGATTTGTTATGTAAATTCATAATGGAGAGTGCAAGTGCACTTTTTCCGCACCCTGATTCACCCACAATAGCAAAAACTTCGTTTTCCTTTACACTAATTGAAACATCATCTACTGCTGCATAATATTGGTCGTTAATTCGAAACGATGTTACAAGATTGCTGATTCTTAGTAGCTCTTTCTTAATCATAATAACCCTCGCTTATTCATAATTTCCATATTTTGGTAAATTATAACATTTACTCATTCACTTGTCAACAATTGTTCCTTTCACGAATACATTTGTTTTTATAGAAAAGACACATGACTATATTTCAGTATATTCATTTTATGCACATGAAATGAGCATATTATCAATTTAGATAATATGCTCCGATGGTTTCTATGATATAGTGAAAGGTATGATTAATAATTATCTATTACTTTGAAACCGGTACATACACCTACCTGTCTCCAAAGGAATTCCTGTTTCAATTCCAAAGTCGCTGAAGTTGCATGTCCAACACTCTTTCCGCCATAAAATTGTATATGGGTGCCTCTTAAAATACAAGCAATAGTCCGTAGATTTTACAATGATCTCTAGACACTTGCTACGATTGGCTTCTACATCTGCCGTTCTATCTTTCTTAGAAATTGATACCATAAAAATCCGCTCCTTTAAAAGAATGACATATTATCTAATTGTTATTTTCAATATACTTCATTAGGAAAAAGAAACGCAATATTTTTGGAATAATTGGTCGTATTTTGGCATAATTGAGTAAAAAATACAATCCTTATTATGCGTTCAAACTAACAAGGATTGCTAGAAATATTGTATTATTATATTTAGATATTAAGGACAAATCTAGCGGTGAATACCTTATCCTTTGCCCCAAAATATAAGGTACCACGAAATCGACGAATGGTATAGGCAATGCTACGAGTGCCAATTCCACCACTTTTCTTTGAAGAAACTGGCATACCATCTTCAAACCGGATATCATCATCGCAAGAATTCATAAAGCCTATTGCCAGGCGCTTTCCGTTATAATGTGCTTCTACCTTAATAAACTTTTGTGTATATTTCGGGAGCCTTTGGCAACTATTATATGCATTTTCAAAAGCATTGGCGAATAGTGCCGATAACTCCATTGCCTCAATTTCCAATTTTTCCGGTACATCAGCATTTATCTCAATTGCGATATCGGCCTTTCTTGACCGTTCTGCCCAAAGACATAAGATACTGTTAACCGCCTGATGAAGACAATAATTCACTTTTGGAACTTCGGCCATACCTCGCTGTTCTTTCAAATAAGATAATGCAATATCTACATTACCCGTCTCCAATAGTTCAATCAATTCCTGCGTGTTATGGCGTAAATCATGCCAGCGACGATTTGTTTTTTCGGCCATTTCCTTTTGCTGTTCAAACTGATCTCGTTGCGCCTTGTTCTGCATTGAGAGGATACGCTTCTCCTCCTGAATCAAGAACTTTTCGTGAAGTTGGTTAAATACATAATTGAATACTAGGAAAACAGTCGCCATGATTAATACGGTTATGATACAAGTCAATAGAATATTAGAGAAATCTCCATTTTTGCTAAACTGCAGATATTTATAACAAAGTGTGAGGATTCCCATCACCGGAAGTATACTGAACACTCCCCAGCCCTTTTCTATCTCTTTTTGTACCTGCATATATCGCTTACGCACAACGGTATGTAAAAAGAAAAATAAGATAGCAAAAATCATAAGTCGGAAAAGATTATACCATAAATATCCACCTCCGAGGCGCAGTGAAAACCACATTGATGGAATTGAGATGGAAAAATTCAAAAAAATAGTGATTAGAATAGTAAACCAATCCCTTAAATCACGTCGCTTGGAAATATAAAAAAACGTAAGAAATGCAGGAATATCCATTGTCACAAAAAACCATTTTGCATATTGGTCATAACCAAAGAATAGCAGTAGTGAACTACTGGCCGCTGTTTGTATTACAAGCTCTAAGCTAAGAATAGTGAACAGCTTTTTTGATCCAAAACGAAACTGCGCCAGATCTAAGACAGTGATTTGCGCTGTGATCAGCGTAATGATGGGCATAAAAAAAGTAGAACAATTCATGGTTAATTGCCCTCCAACAAATAACTGGTGTATCGCTCAAGCAGCTCTTTGTATTGTCGCCGCAACATAGGAAGACTAATCTCGTTTTCAATCCTTATGTAATGTGAGGTTACCTCTTCGACTTTATCAAAATTGATAATATAAGTACTACCACATTTGAAGTAACGGTTATCGTAAGCGAGCATAGCAAATAACTCTATCGAGGTAATACGAACTTGAAGACATTTACCCTTCACTAGGTGGATATGTTGTATATGATTATCGGTTTCCGCATAAATGAAATCGGCCAAATTAATTCTTTGTACCCCACCAGGTATTTTCAATGTCAGGTGTGTCTTTTTAGATTTTTCAATAGCGTTAATTGCTTTTGTCATCGCATCTTTAAATTGATCTACCGTAAACGGTTTCACCAGATAATGCGTTACATGTAGAGAAAACGCTTCTACTGCATGAGAGATAGAGGTAGTGAGAAATATAATTTGACATTCATCACTTCTCCCCCTTAAGAATCGAGCCAATTCTATTCCTGTCATATTGGGCATATAAATATCCAACAGAAGGATATCAAATCGCTCCTGTTGCTCAATATGGGATTTTAACTTACCCGTAGATAGAAATGAACTTATCTTAAAATCATATTCTGAATGAAAATCTTTGAAGTCATTGCACATTTTGTTTGTTCGATTTAGTTCTTTTACTTCGTCATCACAGATTGCTATCTTAAGCATAGAATTAATCACCTTTTGTAATAATATCGTATTTTCATTCTTATTTTAAGTTAATATAACCATTTTCTGGATTAATTATAGAATAAATTAGTAAGATATTCAATACAAACATATGTTATCTCTAAAACAAGGAAATCCAACCGTATCCAACCTTAACTAAGATAATATTGTAATTACTGCTACGGATTTCAAACTCCTTTTTAACGATTTATAGACGCTGCAATCCTATGATAGGTATGTCGTACTCCACGGATTGCAATAGAATAAGCCATAATATTCTCCGGTAATGCCATACCTGGATAACCGGTATCTCCAATATGGTGAATATCCGTTCCCGTCATCTTGCACATCAGAGCAATCTGCTTAATCGTAGCAGTATCTGCACCTTCCTGGGAGGTTCCGATTGCTGTTATTGTTAAGGCTCCAAGAGAATGTGCATAAGAGACTAATTCCCTGATATAATCCATCGTAATTCCAGGTACTGTTCCAGGGGCAGGAAATAATATAATGTCAGCACCTGCATCCACAAATTCCTTGATATCTTCTTTTGTAATAATATTTTGTGCACTCTCTGAAAGAATACCGGCTGCATGCATCTTCCCTGCTGCAAGAATTATCTTGTCTCCTAGTTCCTGACTAATTGCTGTTAAGGAAGCCACGATTGCTTTGTTGCTGATTCCATTCCCTGGGTTCCCTGTTAGTAATATCATGTTTATACCCATTTCGTAAGCAGCTTTCGCATTCTCTACTGTAGCCATTCTTCCTTTTGATATAGCCCACATGGTAGTATCATTCTCCGATGATATTCCTTCTTCAACCGGTTCCAAGTTCATGCCAATCATTCTTCCCGTCAGCTGCTTCAGTTCTCGTATTGTTTCTGATGGTTCCGTTGTTGTTAATCCTTGAATAACCGGCTTCGTAACATCAAACATATTAAGAAGAATAATATCAGCGCCCATAGAAGCTACAAACTCAGCATTCGTCACATCTACCAGCATAGGCATAGTTATCCCAATACATTCGCAGGCAATAACCCTTCCTTCACTCCCAAATATCGAAGAAAGATAATCCGTTTTTGTAAAGTTAGCAAAATCAGAAGCTACACAATCCAACATTCTTTTAGCCATAAAGTCCCTCTTTCCACTTAAGGTAGTTTGCACAGCGCATAAGTAGCGCCTTTTATTGAAAGTTACTGCGAACTTTCAATAACTTATACTTTTTACTTTATTACAACCTTGACCTTTTAGTTCCAACCAAATACTTTCTTTCATTTTAATGCTTATTATTTAATAAATCTTTTCAACCTTAACTCTTTCATTTATCTTATTCCATATACTGTTAACAGTCAATATATGTTCTAATATAGTTTTTCCAGTTTTTTATATCAATCAATATTGACTACAAATTGGTTAGCATAACTATGGATTTTTCAGCTGTTAAAAACGCCATGCATATTTTTAAACTACATGGCGTTTTCTCTATTATACTTGAAACTTTTGGACAGCCTTTACTAAATTATTTGCATTCTCATTCAGATTTCCTGCAGACTTATTTAATGTTTCAACAGAGGATAATTGTTCCTTTGAAGTTTGGTTCACCGTGTTAGTTGAGGCCGCGATTTCTTCTAATACAGCTGATATATTTTCAATTGCGCCCAGTGTACCTATTCTTGCCTCCTCAATATTTGCTACATTTTCCGTAATATAATTTAAATATGTCATCAGATGTGCAACGCTCTCATTGATATTATGATAGGAGGCAGTTGTATTTTTTACGGCATTTTCTTGTAAGCGTAATACATCTTCTGCTTGCTTGGCAATTATTACAACACTTCGCGTATCGTCTTGAATACTACCAATAATTTTCTTAATATCATTTACCGATCCTTGTGACTGTTCTGCTAGTTTTCTGATTTCACTAGCAACAACTGCAAAGCCTTTCCCGTATTCACCAGCTCTCGCGGCTTCAATGGAAGCGTTTAAGGAAAGTAAATTGGTTTGATTTGAAATCTCATTAATAACATTAATAATCTTACTAATGGATAATGATTTCTCCGACAACTTTTCAATCTCATTAATAATGCTTGTTGTTATCTGGGTGGTGGTTGCTGTCTGATAATTAAGTACCTCTGTAACAACCGTTCCTTCCTTGATACTCTGCCTCGTGTTATCAGCAATTTGCGTGATTTCTAAAGTATTATCACATACTAATACGATCTTTTGAGATAAATGATCCATCTGTATTAGACATTCTTCAGCGTCCTTTGCCTGTTGAGATATACCCTGTTCTATCTCAAACATCGCTGTAGAAATACCTTCCGTAGATTTCAAAAACATCTCTGAGGTTTTAGATACATTGACGGTAGATACTGATACCTCCCCACTCAGCTCTTTCACCTGCTGGATTAACTCCTTCATATTAATAAAGGTATTTTGTATTTCATTAATTAATATATGGAATTCATCTTTTCGCTTGGAGTTAAAGGCAACGGTCAGGTCGCCTTTTGCTGCTTTCTTAAGTCCAGCAATAATCCCTTTTATCGTCTTATCAATACCTGTAGATATACCTATGCCGGTTAATACTGCTATGATACATGCAATAATTACTATTACAAATGTAACTTGTTTAATGTCATCCGCTTGCTTTGTAATCGCTTCCTTCGGTATCAGTGCACAAATTAATGCTCCCGTAGTACCAATCTTGGAGTACATAAATAAATAGTCTTGACCCTTATAATTTACATAATCTGAACCTGTTTCACCCTCAGCAAGTACTGCACTCTGATAAAAAGTTTCATCAAAAAATATTTCTTCTCCCTGATTCACTAATGATATTTCTTTTCCATCCTCCGTAACAATTCCAAGTAAACCTGATTGATCAAAATTAAGATTATCAAGAATTGAATTCACTGTATCAGTACTAACATCAATTACGAGAATTGCCTCCGCATTCGTAAAATTTCTTACAAAACGTAAAGAATAATCCGATACAGTGGTTCCTAATTTCGTATCCAAATATTCATTATTACCTACCCAAACCTTTTGTGTCGGATTTTTTTTAAGGTATGTACCTAATTCTGTTTCAACAAAGCTTCCATAAATTTTATCATTTAATCCGGATACCGTAGAAATCGGAGTAACCTGATCAGAAATGAGATAAATTTCTTCAACAAAATCATCAGTAGCTTTTTTAGCACGTAATAAGTTTGTGATAGTGCGTTGTTTATTGCTATATTCCATGGCATCATTTTTATACATATTCAAAAAATATTTTGAAACAGAATCATCCTCCATATATTGAACAGCGGATGCCTCTACCGCTTCGAAACCGAAACGCATATATTCACCTGCCATATTAATCGCTTGAACAGTTGCAGTTTCATAATTACTTATAATACTATTCGCTGCCTTCTGATAGGATACAATTCCTAGTAATATAATGAACGCAATTGGAACCATAAAGGAAGCGATTAATCGAAAGCGTATCGTTGCTGCAGGTTTAAATAGAGGAATATTACGAAACGACCTTTTAAAGGTATCCTCATCCTTTATTCTCTCACTAATCCTCGATGCTTTCTTATCAGCCACTATTCTTTGTGTTTTTTGAATATCTACTCCAATTTCACTCATTTCCTGTTCCTCCAGACTTATCTATATGTTCTTTTTTAATATATTTTTAATACAATAAGATAGTGAAAGATGCCTCTCTTCTTTCCTCGGTAAGACGATAACACCCCTATTCGGGTTAAATACTTGTCCTCTGATCTCGTGACTTAGCAAAATGCATGCCATAATATAATTAAGTATGCTCACATTTGGTATGAAATGGAATAACTGTTATTTTAATTATACTATGATAAAGACTTATTGTATTTGTAAATAGCAAGCCTTTTTATAATATAATTGTGATTTATGTATGATTTTTTATGGCAAAAACAAAAATAATATATTCTTTTATACTATTTATCACAATTGGACGCTAATTATTAGTCTATAACCACATAATATTAAAACCAAATTAGATAATTATATAAATATTGCATAATTTTATATCGTTCTTTCCATTGTTTACTGTAATAACCACTCTTGTTAGAATATGGTTAGAAGTAGTTTTCGGTATTTAGTACTCTCTTCAACAACTAAATCTTAAAAATTGAATCCATATTTTTTGAGATAAATGGCAAATTATTTATTATAAATTTTTTATTCTAATCCATCTATTCTAATCCATCTATTCTAAGCCAATTAGTTCGAAGCTATTTATTCGAAGCTATTTATTCGAAGCCATTTATTCGAAGTATTGTATTCTTGTACTAAATTTGCAAATATGTTAATCTATCGTTAGTGAGTATTCTCATAAAGGAGGTAATTATGGAGAAAAGAGCATTTGGTCGTACCGGTTTGGATACATCAATACTAGGTTTTGGTGGTTTTCATTTACTTGAAATACCGGTAGCAGAAGCAGAGTATCTGCTAAACCGTTATTTAGATGCCGGTGGAAATTATATTGAAACAGCTGCAAGCTACGGTAACGGTGAATCCGAGCGTAAAATTGGTCATTGTGTTTCACATAGGCGTAAGGAATACATATTAGCTACGAAAACAGGTGAACGAACAAAAACAAAATGTTTGGAATCCCTCGAGAATAGTTTAAAGAACTTAAAAACTGATTATGTTGATCTTCTCATCATGCACGCAGTTGGTACCATGACAGAGCTTGATCAAATTCTTGCTCCTGGTGGTGCTCTTGAGGGAGCCCTTCAAGCAAAGAGCGAGGGTAAAATAAATCATATTGGAATCTCAATGCATGGGCAGCCAGATGTATTAATAAGAGCTTTAAAGGAATATCCCTTTGATGCTGTCATGACGACTATCAATTATTATGACCATTTTAATTTTCCTGAAATACAAACAGAGCTGTTACCCTTAGCAAGAGAAAATGGAACTGCTGTTATTCTTATGAAGCCAGTTGCGGATGGTCTATTATGGCAATCTGCTCCAGAAGCATTTCGTTATGCCTTCAGTCAGCCTGTCTCCATCGTAGTTGCAGGAATTAATAATCGTGATATTTTAGAATCAGATTTGGCTTTCGCTGAGGAATTTACCCCAATGAACTTTGAGGAAATAGATAACATTTATAAAAATGCAACTGAATTAGGCAGTTATGTCTGTCGCCAGTGTGACCAGTGTCTTCCCTGCCCGGAGCAGGTTCCTATCACTCAAATTTTCAAGTACGAAGGGTATTTCGATCGGCAGATGGCTGACGGTATAATTACCAATGCCGCTGAGTACGCCTTAAAAGAACGATTACGTTTTTGGTTCGGTAATAAAGATATGGCTATAGCACAATATGCTAAGTTAGAGATAAAAGCGGACAGTTGTACAAAGTGTGGAATATGCATGTCGAAATGTCCTTATCATATTGATATAATCAGAAAACTTTCATTATCCGATTATAAATTGGCAAGCAAAGATATCTACTAAGAATTCAACATCATCGCAATTAGCATTAGTACCTGAGTCTTCCTGTCTTCTCTGGAAAACATCAAAACAATTAATAAAAATCTCATGGCTATTTGCTGCTTAACCAGTAACCATCGAGTCCAGCACCACTAGTATAAAATAAAGATATGCAAAAAAGACAGTAGGTAGGGAGGATCGCCTACTGTCTTTTCTATACGATTAACTCTATAAATTGATCCTATAACTTTTATCAATCCTAAGATTTGAAATAATTTAACTAGTGAACTTTCAGGTAAGCTCACACTGCAAAGTGTCGATTATTTTAACCTCTCCTTTTTCGCAATCATTCGTAGCATAAATGGAATGATACCAACAAATACAAATACTCCTATGATAATAAAAGGCTTATTATTTGGATTTTTACTATTATGTTTAACTCCTTCTGTTACTTCTGTTGTGATCACAAATGAATTTAATGCGTTATTATTTATATCCCCTAGCATCATGTTTTGTATAAGATTATTTTTCCCTTTTATGCCGCCCTTCGCTCCTTTTATTATATCAATTCCGTAAGAACCGCATACATCAATTACATTGCCTTCTAGTACAACATTATCGATTGTCCCTCTGTTTGAAAATGATATTCCTTGGTAAGTACTATCTAATATTACATTATCCTTTACTATTATCTGTGCATGATTATCATTTCCTTGAACCGTATTAAACCAAATTGCTCCATCATTTTGATTATTATTACCATCCTGACTGCCACAACGTTCTAAGGTATTGCGGGCCACCGTTATGTTGCCCATGAAGGGTTTCGGGTCAAAATTTGTACTGATATTTATCCCTGCACCATTGACGACCGTATCTCTCAGGAGATTATCCGTAATTTCAATATCTGTTCCACCATATACTGCAATGTTATTGGCGAGCCACTGTAATCCTACTGTATTAAATCGTATGCTTACCTTGGTATCACTTGCCTCTGAGGACCAGAGAGCTATCGCATCGTCCCCAGTGTTACGGACATCGCACTGTTCTACAACAGCATTTGAGGTTCCCTTACGTAGATTCATACCATCTGCAAAGGTATCACGGATACGGCATCCAACGATATGCAAGCCGTTCATGTTATGTGTCCATATCCCTGTTTTATAATGTTCGATCCATACATTTTGAACCGTCATATTTTTCATAACCGGAGTATTATAATCCGTTTCTATTGCAGAAGGATCAATAGAATCCCGTCTCGCAACCGCAGTTCCCCTTAGAGAGAAATCATAGAAAGCAATGTTACTTGCTTTCACAAAAAATGCAGCATAATCACCCTGTAATATGGAATACCACATACCTGCTCCTCGGATTACTATATTATCCTCTGATATAACGATGCCCCTGTTTTTATCCTGTTGGTCACCTGCATCATAATCACTGGTCGGTGTGCTAATATCAAATCTGCCTACTGGAATCCATACTTCCTTACCTTGGTTTACAGCTGAGGTCATACATTCATAAAAGGCTTTTGAATCATCTCGACCATCATCCGCAATTGCTCCAAAATCAAGGATGGATAATCCATTTTGCGGTTTTGGAGCAGCAGTTGGAAGCTCTTCCAGGTCTACTTTATCAATAATATAATATTCCCCATGATTCGCCGCATCCTTCTGAAGCTTGATTACGGTTCCTACAGGATACGTCTGATCCAGTAAAACGCTGGTCTCATCAAAGAAGTGATGCGCTTGTCCGTCAGCAGGATTGTTCGTCCAGGGATAACCACCATATACCCAACTGTATCTTGATGTAAGCTCGATGCTTTTATTTTTCTTACCATCAATGTATAGATTAAGCGTCTGATCCTGCCCTATTCCCTCCGAACTATCCGGTATACAATAACGAATAATCAAGGAATTAGCAGGCTTTGCTAAGGTTACTTTGATATATTGTCCAGTACCTTCCAGATTGACTGCCAATCTTCCTGCCGCTTCACTTGAAATCGCATGGTAAGTTCTATCCTCATCTAAAATGGTACCATTTGTATTACAATCCTCTGCTTGATATTCCGTATAAAGTACAGAAGCACCACGGTAATTTTTATTCCTGCTTTTATATATCGTAAGTTTGGAAACTTCAGTACTACCGGTTAAGGAAATCGTATTAATACCCTTATTCAGAGAAAGACTGATACCCTCCTTTGATGGTAAGGCTAAAATACCTTGTATCGTACCATTTACACCTACTTCAATTGATGCCTTCTTATCGGAAGATTCGATACCAACCTGATAAGTACCTGCTTGATCTACAGATACCGCATAAATACTTTTATCACCAGATAGGTAAACCCGTTCAGCAGTATAGATTGAATCCGATGCTATTGCTACGGGTTGAAGCTTTATCTCCCCATTCGTCAAAATAGTTACGCCAGCTTTTGTGTTGATGGACCATTGTACCGTTATATCCTCCAGGACCTTTAAAGATTTTAGTTTCCATCCATCTTCATAATATAAATATTGATTTGTTTTGATATCGATAATACGGACTTTACTACCGTAATACTCTAATTTATAAAGATTATCAAGCTGCTTACCATTATATACTATCTGATAAATGTTTGTATCTGGAAAAACATTTAACGGTACCGAAACCAGCTCCGCATCCGAAGTAGAAGTCGTTTTCTCCTGTGCTACCTCATAAATCCACTGAGTTGTTTCTTCCTCTGTAGAGACAAGATTGCTTTGTGCAAATCCAGAATGCTTTTGGATATTTAAATACGGACGTAGATAGGACTTCATCTCTGCATATGCATTATTTAGCAAAAGCTTATTTGTAGCATTCCCCTCTGATACTTCCCACAAGCTACCCTCTGCAATTGCTTGGTCTTCTGCCAGACAGCGAAGAGTACCATTCCCTTTATTGGTTATATAATCTCCTGTCTCTCTATTCTGTATCTTATAGGCACCAGATGTACCACTTTCTATCAATTTCCAATGTGATCTTGCATCCGCTGCTCCACATTCCTTGTAAGTGAGAGCGCCAGAGGTATTTTCATACAAATATTTGTTTGCTTCTGCACTGCTTTGCAACCTGATATAATCAACTGGAACAATCTCTTTTGCCACTTCACTCGCAGAAACGTCACTTCCTGTTACCTCACATTTTATCGGATCCCAGTGTGGCGTTCCCCAAGTAGGCTGCACAGCATTTGAGTCTTCAAGGAAACCATTTAAGCTCTCCATATGTAAGTAACTATCTGAATAGATAGAATCCTGGAATAAAACCGCATTCGGGTAAAGCTCATTGGTATGGCGTTTCATATTCCAATAATAATTTTCCTTATTATCACATATCAGCTTCTGAGAATCACCCATTACATAAAGATAATCCCCGGTTCCCTTATTCTTAATCGCTGTCTTTCCAACCTCAGCATCATATATGATTTCCCACTGGGCATTGATATCTGTCGTCTTCGCATTGCCATATACAGCAACGCCATTGTCTTCGATTAGATATAAGGAGTAGTAGCTATTCTTGAGATTATATACACCCGAATCTAAGATAAGAGAACCAGCTACTTCAGCAATATCTCCTGAGGGATAGAAGTTCCATTTCATTCCGTCCGTCAATTTCTTGCTCTCGGATAAAATATCATTACACTTTACCTTATCATTTGAAGCAAGTTCAAGGTAAAGACCATAGCCTTTATAATCCTTACTCATTGAAAGAATTGTAACCGCTTTTGATATTTGAAAATTCCAGAAAAGTTTATTGTCAGCTATCGCATAGTCCTCTAAACTTAAGGAAAATGTAGTCTCGTCATAATTACTCATCGATATATATTGTGAAGTAAGTTTATTCTTGATTGCTTTACTTCCATCCGCCTGCTGCTCAATCTCCCAAATATAAGCATTATCCGGTCCGTCAGGTATTCCATGGGTAAGTATCCCCTTGTCTACTCTGAGATAGGTACCATCTTCTGTATTCTGAATACAAAATCCATTACGAAGCAAGGTTGTAAAATTAACCTTATCCTCCGAGACAAAATCCCACTTCATGTTACCCCAATTTAATTGGTCACCGCTTATCTTTTGACCGGATACCTGTCCATTTGTCACATTTTCTAGGTGAAGAGCAAAACCGGCATAGCTGGTACTGGCTGATAATAAGTTTTGTTCTTCTGTTATCGCAAAATCCCATAGAAAGGTATCCTTATTGTCTGCCCAAGTGAGACATTGCACTACCTCACCCCAATTTCCTTCGACCGTAGCATCCCCATGACCCTCCAAGGTAATATAGTGCTTCGTTGCAGCGTTTTTTATCGTCTTGAAGGAACCATTATCTTCTATAATCCATTGAAAACTAGCATCGTTCTCTACGGGAATACCGTATCTTAATATGCCCTCTGCTTCGTATAGATAAGCACCAGGTGTATAATTGTTTTTTATATAGTATATCTCCCCTGTTGTCTCGGCTAATGATATATTCGGTACGATATAAAGTATCATTCCTACGGTAAGTAATGCCATAAGTAGCCATTTAAATTTACTCTTCATGCTTATTCCCCTTTGTCTAAATGTTGACATGCAAATTAAACTATAGCTAAAGTTATAACTATAAGTACCTTTACTCTTCTGATCATGAAGCCTCTGTCTTTGTTAACCTTTTACAGATCCAGACAATCCTTCTACATAATACTTTTGCAAGGAAACAAACAAAATGGCGATTGGTATTGAAACTAACACGGACCCTGCTGCAAATCTTGTATACCAGGTGGCAATATTTGCTCTATCCAACATTGTATATAAGCCAAGTGCAACAGTGTAATTTTTATAATTATCACCCATGATGACTCTTGCAAAGATAAAGTCACCCCATGGTGATATAAATGCGATTAACATTGTGTAAATAATCACTGGTTTTGATAACGGTATTGTAATTTTAGTAAAAACATGCCATTTCGTAGCACCGTCGATGATAGCTGCTTCATCCAGCGCTTTTGGTATCGTGTCAAAGAAGCCCTTAACGATATAATAACCAAGTGCACTTCCGCCCGAATATACCATAATTAGAGCGATGAGAGATTGTGTTAATCCCAGCCCTTTTAGGATGTAATATACTGCTATCATGGACATGAAGCCTGGAAACATACCTAAAATCAATGCGAAGTTCATTAATGATTTCCTACCCTTAAATCGTAACCTAGATAATACAAATGCAGTTGCTAACACGATGACGGTAGAGATTGCACAGGAGCAGATTGCTACAAATAAGGTGTTCGTAAACCATCTGGCAAAAAAGAACTGGCTAGTATCCGTTAGTAAGATTTTATAGTTATCCATTGTAAAATTCTTAGGCCAGAAATAGGAAGTGTAAGAACCGCTTTCCTGACGGAACGAAATCATAACGATCCAAGCAATTGGCAATATCCAGACAATTGACAGAATCGTTAATACTATATATCCCGGATTTATTCTTGCCGCTTTCATGGACACCGTCAGACCAATAAAGGCAATAATCAAATAAGCCCAATAACCTACTCCAAGATTACGAATTAAAAATCCTTTTGATAATATCTGTGCACCATCAATCGTCCTTTTCGCTATAAAAAGAATAAACACAGAGCAGATAGCGCTAACAACAAAGGAAATTATAGAATAATGGATGGTTGCCTTTTTTCTTACCATTAGGACACTTGGTATCATTAAAACGATTAGCAAGCAGGGTAATCCAATTAATATCGCAATTAAGTTCAAACGCGTACTGAGACCTTGGTCACTTACACCTTGAACTATATGAAGCAATAGTTTCATCCCAGATATGCTTACCTTTTCACTTTTCACGGAAAGAAAGGGCAAAAACAAACTGATGATAAGAAGGATTCCGGAAGCCAGTAAACAATTGACGAACTTTGCATTTACTCCATTCATATTCCTTTTCATTATTGAAATCCCTCCTCATTCTTATATGCTGAAGATCTTCGGTAAACAATGAGTGATAATGTTGCTGAGATAGCAAAGATCATAATTCCAATCGTTGCGGCATAACAATAATCGCTACTATTCACCGTTAAACTATACAACCAGGTAACAAGCAAGTCCGTCTTTCCTGCACCTTTGAAATAATCTAGAGTAACTGGACCACCGCCTGTTAAGAAATAAATGGCATTAAAGTTATTAGTATTAAAAATAAAGTTTGTAATTAAGTACGGTGTTGTTACAAAAAACATATATGGCATGGTTATTTTCAAAAACGATTTAACTGGACCTGCGCCATCAATTTTTGCGCTTTCATATAAATCGCTCGGTATATTCATTAAAATACCTGTAGTGATCAGCATACTCGAAGGAATACCAATCCACAGATTGACAATAATTACGGTTACTCTGGCCCATACTACATTCGTAAAGAAAGGTAAACTATGTGAGATAAACCCTAACTCCTGTAATGCGACATTCAAAGCTCCCTGCGGTTGTAACGCAATTCGAAGTACCAATAAGGAAACAAATGCAGGAACCGCCATCGTTAAAACAAAAATCGTTCTCCAGAACCCCTTAAATCGAATTCCCTTCATATTGATTAATATCGCTAATAACATTCCTAGGAAATAGCAGGAAAATGTAGAAAAAACAGCCCAAATCATCGTCCAGCCAAGTACAGGCCAAAACGTATGTGCAATTGTATCCTTTGATAATAACATTAATTTAAAATTATCTATTCCTATCCACTCAAATAAGTGCCCCGGAGGCTGGTGTGTCTGATTATAACTCGTGAAGGCCATAAGTATCATATAAACAAGCGGTACTACGGTAAATAGAATTAATCCTGTAATCGGCAGGAACAAAAGTAATTTATGTATATTTGAATCAAATAGTGAAATGATATCATCTACTATTCTTGGTATCTTCTTTCCCGCTTCTTTTAAGCGCTGAGTTGCAATGGCTGATCGAATGCTTGAACTCCATACAACAACAAAAAAGGCAATAATAAATAATGTTGTAACACCTGATAAAAGCATAAACATGGAATTATCGCCCTTTGTAAAAACAAAAATACCAGTTTCCTTATTAAATACTTTGCTTTGCTCCTGTGTCCCCAAGGTAATCAAATTCTGAATATTCGTAAATCCATAAAGGATGAAATATCCAATAAAGCTAAGTTCAAGCAATAAAAACAATAAACCCTTTACAATCTGCCCCCTGCAGATATTTGCTAGTCCTATTATGAAAAAAGATATTTTTGTTAATAGATTACCTTCATGAAATGTTGTTCCATACCATTTCAGCCCGTTCAATAATTTCTTCCAAGGGCTTTCCCATTTACCTTTTAATGGGTCGGTTCTATCTTTTCTCATTTTCATACCTCCTGCTTAATTTAAGTATGGGGTGAAGCATAAGCTCACCCCATACTCATATGATTTATATTATATAAATTAATTAGCTAATGTTGCCAAGAAGCTATTTACCATCGCATCAAGACTCTCTTGCAAGTTTGCTTCTGTTATATCACCATTCACAACTCCTGCACCAAATGCTGCCGCAGGTGTCCAGTAATCATTTAACTTAGAGGTAGTTGGATTCGGTGTTGAAAAATTCGTCTGTGAACTTAATGCAGCAACTTCTTGACTCGCTGCAACTTGTGGATTTTCAATTAAGGATAAAATAGTCGGAGGAGTATTATTGGTCTCAAAACGAATTAATTGACTTTCCTCTCCGCCAAGCCATTCAGCAAGTTCCATTGCAGGCTTCGGTGCTAAGGTATTCGTATTTACACCAAATGCTTTGAAATCAGCAAAGTTACTTAATTGATAATCTGTTCCTCCCACATTGATGGTAGGAAGTTTGCATGCTGCATAATTATCACCCAATGCTTCTTTTATTGAATCTGCTGACCAAGTACCTGAGCAAAGCGCTGCAAGCTTACCTTCAGCCATAAGAGAACCAGCCAAACCATCTGCATCCTCAACATAGTTCGGACTATTTACAAGGTTAATTAAGTATTGTCCAACTTGATAACCGGTTGCATCATTCCAGGAACACTGTGTAGGATCATCACCATTTTTACCAAATAAGGTTCCGCCCGGTGCATAGAAGAAGGCCGACATGTACCAGCTATTGTCTATATCACAAGAGAAATTCTTCACGTCACTGCCTAAATCTTTAGCCAGCATTGTTTCAAGAGATTTCACTTCATCTTCTGTATACATACTCTTATTGTAGTACATAAACCATGAATTTGGAGTTACTGGAATACCATATAAGGTATCATCAAGTGTACAAGATTTAATTGCACCTGCACCATTACTTGCAATTACTTGATCTGCGTTTACTGTGATTGGATAGATAAGTCCTGCTTCCACCAATTCCGCGATTCCGCCGGAGGGATACATGAATACATCCGCTGCTACAGTAGCATCTTTCTTTAATTCCGTAATTGAATCGTCTACTCCCATGATAGCATATTCAAACGTAATATTATACTCAGGATGATTTTCTGCAAATGCATCACACATCTGAACTAAAATCTCCTGCTCTTCCTCAGGTGCCCATACCTTTAATGCAACGTCCTGTACAGCAGGTGTTGTGGCCTCAGGTGCTGTCGTTACTGTTTCTGTTGTTGCAGCAGGAGTATCCGTTCCTTCTGTTGTGCTCGTATCATCCCCACTCTTTTTTGCACAGCCTGCAAAACTCATTGTTACCATTGTAAACACCATTACAATAACCAAAAGTCTTTTTAAATACCTCATACACTTTCCTCCTATAATCATTATAAATTGTAATTGCTGGTTAACCCGTTATGTACCGATTTTAATGGTTAATCGGTTAACTGTATTCCTATAAATAATCCGGTTCAATTTAACCGGTTAACTAAGTTCATTTTACTACATATAAATTCATCTGTCAATACTGATATATGCATTATTTTTCAACCTTTTCATTAACTTTTAATGACAATTTATCCTTAGCAAATAGTTGTACATTTTTAACAATTATTAAATCGGTTAATGGCAGCTTTCAACTCTTTTATACGCTTTTATATCGCATAAAACAGGGAAGTATTTCCATTGTTAAATCGGTTAACTTTTATTACCACTTTACTCTTTCTTCTATGCTAGTTTATACACCCTTACCTTATCGAATGATTCAATTACAAAGCTATAAAATAATGAATTACAAACAAGAACTTCATTTGTTTTTCTACCTTTAATCTGTAAGCGGAATAGTGGTTTCTCTTAAGATTAATTCCACCGGCAGTATTATTCCTGTGTTACCATCCTTCCCATTAATCTTATTAATTAGGAGTTTTGCAACCTCGATTCCCTTTCGATAGATGTCCTGTCTTATGGTCGTTAAGCCCGGAAAACTATACTCGCAGACGCTAAGATCGTCAAAACCAATAATTGATAGATCCTTTGGTATTGATTTCCCAATCTGATTCATTAATTTGATAATTCCTAAGGCCATAATATCAGCAACTACAAAGGCTGCGGTAATATGAGCATAAGAATTTAACAGCTTATGTCCAGCCATGATTCCACCTTTAAAATTCAAATCCGCTTCGATCACGGGGCATTGCTCTTCGTTTAAGCCACTTTCCTTGATTGCCCTTAGATAGCCCTGATGTCTTTGATAATTTACTTCTGATACATGAGAATTATCTGTTACAAAAGCAATATTCGTATGATTTAAGGTCAAGAGATGTTTCGTGGCCAAATAAGCTCCCTGCTCATCCTCCGTTCCAACATTGCAGAACCCATACTTATCATAACAATAGGAATCGATAAGCACGATTGGTACCGGAATATTTTTAATACCCTCCCAAAATTCTTCGTCATGCATTCCTAAGATTGCAACACCATCAAGCATTCTTTTATTCACCAAATCCTTCACGTGAGTATCCGATTTTACGCAGGTTATCATAACATCATAACCCTGCATTCTTGCTTCATATTCAATACCACTGACGATTTCACTAAAGAATGGATTATCCTTCAATACGGAACTCGGTCGATCTAAATAAAATACTTCCGGAAGAAAAATTCCAAGGAGATTTGATTTACCCATGGATAACGATCTTGCTGTCATATCCATTTGATAATTAAGTTCTTTTACCGCTTTTAATACTTTTTTTTGCGTTACCTCATTTGATTTGTTATCAATGTTGTTAAGAACATTTGAAACTGTTGCAACAGAAACACCCGCACGTTTAGCAACATCCTTCATGGTCACTTTTGCCATACCATACTCACCCCATCTTTTATAAATTCCATCGAAAATTATGTATCATTCAATAATACCTAATAATACACTTATTAGTTAATATTATACGCATGTAGTGGTACTAAGTCAATCATGGCGGCCTTTCAAAAGTTAACCGTTACAGCATTTTATTCCTCTTGCTTTAATAATACTGTCTGCCTTAGTACAAGCTCCACCGGTAATTGGATATTGCAGTTATCCGTATCACCGTTTATTCTATGAATGAGTATATTGGCCACCTCCATTCCTTTTTTATTGATATCCTGCCTTATTGTGGTTAACCCCGGAAAGGTATATTGGCAAATGCTCAAATCATCAAATCCAATTAAGGATAAATCTTTTGGAATTGCTTTCCCTATTTGGTTATATAGTTTAATAATCCCTAAGGCTAAGATGTCAGCTACGGCAAAAGCTGCCGTCACATTGGAATGAGAATATAAAATAGAATGAGCAGCGGCTACACCTCCCTTGAAATTAACATCCGTGTATACAACCGGGCATTTTTCCAGAGATAAATTTTCTTCCACTATCGCTCTTTGAAAACCTAAATAACGGTAATAATTAACCTCAGATTCCTCTATTTTACCGGTGACAAGTGCAATCTCTTTGTGATTCATAGTTATTAAATGCTTGGTGGCAAGATAGGCGCCTTGTTCATCATCAATACCTACATTCGAATATTCCTGTTCATCAAATTGATAAGAATCGATCAGAACTTTAGGAATCTCCAGTGCCCTTAACTCCTCCCAAAACTCAGCTTTAAAATTACCAAGTACCGCAATTCCATCCAGTGTTCTTTTAGAAACTAACTCTTTCACATGTCCGGATTCTTTAATACAGGAAACAACGATATCATAGCCATTCATCCTAGCCACATATTCAATACCACTTATAATTTCACTAAAGAATGGGTTATCCTTTAATACAGAACTGGGTTGTCCTATCTCATAAACTTCAGGTAAGAAGATACCGATTAAATTGGATTTCCCAGTAGATAAAAAACGAGCTGTCATATCCATTTGATAGTTTAATTCCTTGGCGGCTTTTAGGACTTTTCGCTGTGTTAACTCATTTGCCCTGTTACCAACATTATTAAGAACATTGGAGACCGTTGCAGCAGAGACTCCTGCACGTCTTGCGACATCCTTCATTGTTACCTTTTCATTCATCTTTTCGTATCACCTCTTTTCCACACGTGGATTAACAAGCTCTCCTTACTATGAAATTAGATTATATTTTCTTTCCGTAATTCATGATATACTAAAGCATACATTGCATGAGACCAGGTTAAGGGAACAATCCATATGGGTTCTCCTGTTTCTTTTGAAATCTGTTCCGGCAATAAATCCAGTTCTGTCCTACCCTTTACTGCCCAGTCAAAATATAGTAGCGCCTTATTAAAATCTTTATTTTTTATATGGTATAGGGCAAGCCACAATGTGGTCAAAATCCATGGGTTACCACCGATATACTCATCATCCTCATAGCGTTTGATGCCTCCAACTTTCTCTACCGTCAGAATGTCTTCTATCTTCTTAACTGTTGCTATCATCCGATAATCACTTGCTTCCAACACACCAAACGGAACGGATAATCCGATTAAGCTTACATCAACTATATAATCTTTACAAACTACTTCCTTCATCGCTCCTTTGGAGTTTGCCGGAACCAACCTACATTCCAAATCCTTCATCTTCTGAGCAGGGTATAATTGCGTTCGAATTCCTCTTAAGAAACAATTATGATCTTCCTCCCATAGCTCATTTTCAATGGCAGCTTTTAACCGGATTGCAGTAGTCTCCCATCGATTACTAATCTCATCGGAAACCTCTAGACATTTTGCAATTTTAATACTTGATCTTAATCCCGCATAAACTGCTGCCGCAGAATAAGTATGTTCCCCCCATCGTTCCTCCCACAAATCATGACTTGCTTTGGTCAAACCGGTTTCAGGATCCATAAAATTGATCAAGAAATCCGCACCAAGTTTAACATTTTCCCATATGTTCTTAAGAAATGTTATATTATTGGTTCTATCGTAATGCTTCCACATACCGTATAGAAGAGACCCTGTTTCATCAATTTGTAGTCCCCAGGAGGGTGCGAGATTGCCGTCCATGCAATAGCGTTGAAACCAACTACCGTTTTCTTCCTGTATCGACTTTGCATAATAAAAGAATTGCTCCACCTCTTCCTCTAGTCCGCACTGATCTAACGCATCTGCAATAAAGGCAGCATCCCGTCCCCAACAATAGGCATATCGTCCACATTTCTCCATTTCTTCGTCAACTTCAGGAGCGGCCATCAATCCCCCACACTTTTCATCATACATAAGCTTAAATACTAATAAGGTTCGTTCATAAAGATCGTTATATTGCTGGTTTTTCGATCTATCTACACCACACCTCTTACTATACTCCAGCCAATAATCCTTCGTTTGCTGATACAGAATTTTCCCCTCTGCTTTACGTGCTTCAGTAAGTACTTCTTCTAATTTTTTATAATTATGAGCAAAGCATATTTGTATCGTTATGCTTTTTTTCCCTTTTGCTTCAATATTGCCTAAGTTCCATGAAAGTGCTCCTTCTGATACCATTAAGACACTATCTGAGTTTTGGAGTTTACCTTTTTTTAAGGAAGCTTGAATATCTCCTCCTAACTGAAAGCTCTCGATATCCATGTCAGATGAAATTGACATATATTGATCCCTTTGATAATGGATTAAAGCCTCCTGATCAAAGTTGATTAATGATCCGGTAAAATTTGATGTTGATGAGACGCTGGAAGAATGAAGTATCCACCTTACTACTTGTTCCTTCTCATATGTATTTTCAATCTCATATTGTCGTATCAGGATATCCTTCCCGATCAGACAGAAATCCGATTGCAGAATTTTGAGCCCAATTTCGTCATTTGAATACATGGTATTTAATACATTTGTACCTTTACTATAAAATTGATTTATTCTGAATTCTTGATTTGTTAAGAAAAGAGCCCCTGTATTATCGTCACCGGCAATAACACCAACCTCAAACTTATCAATGTGTTGCATATGATCGATATTGGGCCAAAATAGTCTGTGAAGTTCTCCTTCCCTAGTCAAACATCCCAACATTCGGGAGTTACCGATAATGCCATCATTTATATAAGCTTTCGCCATTTTAAACCTCCAAAAATTCTTAATTTGCTGTGACTTTATTTATTAGCTAAGTATTCTTCAGGGATATTAATGCAAATTCCATTCTTATCAACGAGGTATCTATTTCCATATATACAAAGTGAAAGATTTTTTTCTCCCGCTACCTGAAAGCATACCTTCTCTTGATTCACCTCAATTTGTAACAATTCCTGTTGATAGGTAAGGAAGAAACGGAAGGATTGCCATTCACTTGGAATGGTTGGATTAAAGCTCAACATTTCCCCATCCGTACGCATACCGCCAAATCCATAGACGATATTCATCCATGCTGCTGCAATAGAGGTCATATGTAATCCTTCCTTCGTATTACGATTATAATTATCGAGGTCCAATCTTGTGGCAAATCGGAAAAATTCATATGCTTCCTTATGTTTCCCTACTTCAGCTGCAACAATGGAATGAACCGAAGGTGATAAAGATGATTCATGAATACATCTAGGTTCATAATAATCATAATTAATTAATTTTATTTCGTTGGAAAAATCACCACTATACATAAAAAGCATCATTAAAACATCTGCTTGTTTAATCATATCCGTTCTATAAATTCTGTCATAGGACCAATGATTATATAATGGAAACTCTTCAATAGGAATCGAATTTACATCGATATGAGGTAACGCAAAAAAACCATCATGCTGTTCGTAAATACCATTTTCCTTCTGAGGTACACACATGTTATCTGCTATATACTTAAATTGTTCTACTTCGTCCTGCGTAAAATTCATATTAATCATGAGGGACTTTAATTCAGTCACACAAGAAAGTTTCATGGCATTTATCACATCTACTGTAAATGACATTGCTTTTTTGGCAAGATAATTTGTAAAACAATTATTATTAACCATCATATGGAATTCATCAACTCCCATAACGCCATAATAACCATATTCGCCAGTCAAGGGATCCTGTTGAACCCTACTCTTGTAAAACCTGCTAATCTCTATTAGCATCTCGATACCCATACTATATAAAAATTCTTTATCCTGACATAACCTATCGTAATTCCATATGCCATATGCAATTGCACCACTCACATGAATTTGAAGGCTTGAATGCTGCCATGCACCACAGGTTTCAATACCATCTATTGTTGATATCGGATAGCAAGCTCCTTCGCAATCCAATTCTTTTGCTCTTTCCTTTGCTTCCGGTAATAAGTTATACCGATAACATAGAAGCTTTTTCGCTGCCTCTGGATTATTAAATATATAAAATTGTAGGCAATACGCTTCGGTATCCCAAAAGGCTTTACCACCATATGCTTCACCTGAAAGCCCTTTTGCACCAATATTCAAACTTGCATCAGAACCATGATAAGTCTGGTGAAGCTGGAAGATGCAATACCTTATTCCTTGTTGGTTTTCCGGATCTCCCTCAATCACTATGTCTGAAGTACTCCACATTTTATTCCAATATTCCTGATTTTCAAATCGAACTTGATCATAAGTAACATCTTTATACTGATTGGCTAAATTCATTCCTTTCTCCCATATCGACTGGTTATCTTCCTTCTTTTTAGCAGCATAATTCACTGCAATTTTATCAAAGGATATTTTTTTACCTTCCTCCAAATCCAAAAGGAACGAACTGCCGATAAGTTTATCTTCTAGAATCATTTCTTCCTTCTGTTTTTTGTTATTGTTTATTCGAAAGCTAGAAAACAATCTTAACCTGCTTTTCTTGGTTTGACCTAGTATTGCGTAGGTTGATTCATGTTTTTCTCTTGTAAGGCAATCCCAATTACTTTCGGTAAAATACGGAGCATGGGGTGAAAAATCGAGTCCTGAAAGTACCTTTATTGAACCTGAAAAGTTTATTGCTTCTAGTTCAATTCTTTGACCTCCAATGTGGTTTATCTTCATACTTAATAAACGTTCAAAGGTCACCTTTATTCTCTTTCCCGTGGCCGTGATCCAAATAAATGACCTTGTTAGAATACCTGTTTTGAGATCTAACCTCCGGGTAAATTCATCATATTTACATTTTGCCAAGTCCAGCTGTTCTCCATCTAGTAATAATCTGGTATAGAGCCAATCGACCGTATTCGTCATGTCTCTTGAAATGTCAACAAATCCTTTATATCTTGCAGGATGAAACAGATCAGTTTCCTCATAAAAGCCATTAAAGTAACTCCCAACATGTCTTTCCCCACTATACCCTTCCTCAAAATAACCTCGAACCCCCATGTATTCATTACCAAGTGAAAAAACCGATTCACTAATATGACTATGTGTCGGTTCAAATTTTTCCTCAACAATGGACCAGGGATCCACTAAATAATATTTGTCCGCTATCTTTCCCATCTCATTACCTCCAACTATGTAATATTCAAGTTATTTAATCGGTTAACCTTTTGATTGCTTATTCCTATATATTTTTTAAAATAATAGATTAGATATTATAATGCTGCTGCTTACTTATAGCCGATTTGCAGCTAATTGATAGTTAAATTCATAGCTTATTATAAAATTATATCAAATCAATATGATATAATTTATATCATAATTTTAAATTATTTGTAGTAATTTGTTGTTTCTACATTAGACAACCGATTATAATTTATATGGTTCAAATTCCTGTTAATCGGTTAACCTAATTATAAACTATTTTACTTGTTTGTCAAGTTGGATTTATTTAAACAGCCCCTATGTCTGATCGATCAGTTCCAATGATAAATAAATAACAGACCTATCAACCTGATTGATAACTTTCTCTGTTCGTCTGCTAATTTATTGTTATGCGAAATATTCGATTATAAATTAGCATGTTAACAGATCTACCCGACTAAACAAATAGAAGAAAGCTTGAGCAAGTAATGGAATAGTCCCCGTATGTTGACAGAGAGCAGTTCCACTACGTACTCAAGCTTTTTCTACTTATTTTTTATTTCTAATACAATTTCAAACTCTATTTCTTTTTTTCTATTTATTTAATATATTAAGACGTGGTGCGGCTAAAATTCCACATTTTTTTAATTGATATTCATAGCTATAGCTCATACCTTCCGTACGCCATGCGGAAGGACCATGCCAAACACAGCTATCGTCACAATTATGTAATGCACCAAAGGTGTTAATTCTACTTCCAAACACCGTAATATCAATTGTAGTAAGCCCAATCAGATCGCCCAAAGGCAGTTTATATGGAGCGAAAATGATTTTACCTTTTTCTTCTCCGTTCACCTTTACCGATAATAATGGTGCTCTGTATTTACTAATTTCCAGTTCATAATCGCCTTTTTCCAAAGCCACTTCACAATGATAAGTCACGTTACCACCATAAAAGGCTAATCCCTGATGCGTCCAATCGCCAAACGAAAGATTTCTTACCGGCTCAGTAATAGTTGCACGATCTCCGTGGACCTCAACTCCAAAGTCTCCCAAGAGATACGCCCACTCCAGATTTGTCTCATGGTTATAGTTCATTGTAAGCTCTAGTATATTATCTCCTGCCGGTATGAGAGGCATGGGAATCGTTCGAATGCATTGATCGGTATACCATCCATCGGATTCATTCGAAACATATACACCATTTAAAGTTATTCTCACCTTATCGGGACCTTCAAGCGCTAATTTAGCTCCTATTATATTAATTTTAGAAGAAATAACATACTTTAATTTTAACTGATGTTCCTGACTTGATGCACTCTTTTCATTCGTCCAGGGCTGCGCATAGGCATCCAGCTTCAACGGATAGTTCAACTTTCCACGTAAAATATTTTCTATTCTTAACACTTCCTCTAATGCCTGCCAGTTTTCGTCATTGAGTGCATATTCCGCTTGATCCAAAAGTAACACATTGGGTTCAGATAAAGAAATAGGATAAGCTCCTCGCACAACTTGAGAAGGAATATACTCCTTCTTACCTTCAACTGTTATTATATCTTTATAAGCTCTTAGCTGCTCATCTGCTTTTATCTCCTCAACAGCTCTTATTTCCTCAACAACTCTTTTCTCCTCAATAACTCTTTTCTCTGTCACAGCTTGTATCTCTTCAAAAACTTTTGAAGCTTCAACAGATTTAATCTCCTCAGTCACTTCAGCTATGAATGAATCTTGTAAAGAGTAATGAAGTAGAAGGCTATCATGGGGATAAAAAGTATAGGTGATTTCTGTTTTTCCACTCATGAATTTAGTTGGTAGTACTTCAGCTGTCCCATTTAAAGTATCATATAACTGAACGGTATAATTACCGCCAATTATGATTTTTATCATTTCAGGATTAGTAACATCCGGTGTTAGTACTTCTTTGCCATTTGCGATAAATAACCACTTTTCATTACCACAATCACGCATTTGGTAGATGTAATTGTCTGCTCTGACTCCGTTTGAATGCCATATATCAACAGTACGTACGGTCTCCATTTTGTCCATTAAATCAGACTGACTAAAGGGAATACTTTCACACAACCTTGAAAGCTCTGCTACCTCAATTGATGGTAGTGCATCTATATGAGAAGGAACATCCCCCATAAAAATAACCTTACCTCCACCCGCAACAAAGGATGTTAAGCGTTCTAAAGTAGTGCGCCTGATCGTCTTACACTCGGGAACAATAACAATCTCATAAGCGCATTCACCAACGGCAAAGAGTTTACTTTCCACTACCTCACTTTGTTCTGCAAGAAGTGATTCTGCAATAAAATCAAAATCAATAAAGCCAAACAAAAGCCACTGAACAATTGAGTCAAAGTTTTGTTCCAAATGTTTACGAAGCGTTGCGGTTTGTTCTTCCGGACCAAAGGCAAGCCAATAACTCTCAATCGGATGGATGACACCTACCTTTACACAAGGTTTTCCTTCCGTCATCGCCAGATTAACTCTAGCAAAATGATTTTCAATCAGGGAATATTCCTTATACCAAGGAGATTGATAGAAGATGGAAGCAGGATAATCGCGCTTCGCTTCTCCTTCCATACTTACCCACGCCAAATGATGTACTCTTGTAACTACACCAAGTGCAGCCTGCCAGTCTCCTTGAAGCTTATGACCTCTAAAATCAAAATCCCAATTTGTCACGCCATACAATTCACTTGTAGTTCCCTTGCAACCAAATTGGCGCGCCGCACTTTGTGCTTGTTTTGCTGTCGTATATTCTCTCCAATCACATAACATATCAATTCCCGGTTGCTCAAAGCTCCGATAGGAACGCATCGCTTCCCCGATTGCGCAGGTCTGTGAATGTAGTGTGGGTTCCTCCATCATATGTCCTGTAAGCATGATATTATGCTGTTTGCACCAGTTCCCCAGAGTATCCGCAAAAGCACTTGCAAAGCGCTCTGCGAGATGATCATGATAATGATATCGTGAGGCGGACACTTTATTATTTGGTAGCTCCCAAATCAATTCAGGTAGAATATCAAAAAATTCTTCTCCGTACAATTTACTATAGCTTTCCTTAAAATCATCGGTATAAGGTAAAATAATATCCTTTTTCTCATCCGCATAGCCCAGTGTATTTCGTCTTGTAAATTGAGGTTCATCGGTAAAGATTGCAGGAATAGTCGTGCCAAAATATTCGCCAACCACTTCCGCATACTTCTCATGGGTCGTCTCTATAAAACGGTTGATTGCCTTTGGATTTAAGGTATCAACATAGGTTTGGTTATTATACCAAGGATCTGATTGTGCTACTTCTAAATATGCATACCAAATATTTTCCCCGTCTTCTCCCTCTTCAAGGCGATGGTAATGAGCCAATAACCCATCCTTTAAGGTAATCTCATATCTCGCTAATAACTTTCCATTCCCATTCGAAGATATATTTAGATCGGCGCCAGCTCTAACATCTTTTTCTTCTTGATTCATTAAATTCTTATTAACTGGCGAAAAAACGATTACTCTGCTCCTATACTCTTCCTCCTTGGTAAC
Organism: Herbinix sp.; assembly: GCA_029256105.1. Lineage (GTDB taxonomy): Bacteria > Bacillota > Clostridia > Lachnospirales > Lachnospiraceae > Mobilitalea. Next base: position 185,829 of record JAQSYO010000003.1, on the reverse strand, counting down.
AAGTCCACCGCCAAAACCCGATGGCCACCGATCTTCATCATAAAGCCAAGCAAGCATTCCATATTTTTTCGCTTTTTCAACACATGCTTTTACGATCGTTAGAAATTCATCTCCCATATATGGAGTATTCAATCCGATACGACAATGAATATGGAACCCGCCCATTCCCATTTCTTTAAAATAATCAATCTGTTCCAATAGCTGCTGTTGATCCAATTTACAATTCCATGCCCAAAACGGTGCTCCACGAAACTCAGAACCGGGATTTTGAAATTCTTTATCAAATTCTCTTTTCATAAGATATACACTCCTTATATATTGCGTCCCATTTAAATAAATTGTATAATAGGCTTAAGTTTTACGTCATTATAATCTATTTAAATAAGGGAAACAATGTATATCCGAACAATTTTTGTAATTTGGGCAGATGATTTTTGGAGGTGTTTTATGAGTGATTCCGTTCTTATCGATATGAAGCAAATATCACCCTATATCCGTTATGTAAATGATGAGGTATTCCGGGGACCACAAATTCATGCAAACCGCATTATCTATGATCATGAGTTTATTCTATGCCTTAATGGTGAAGCAAGAATGATCTTGGCGGGTATTCAATACAATATAAAAAAAGGTGATTTATTCTATATCAAGCCCAATGTCAGAAACCAGATGATTCTTGATGAGAACAAATCAATACATGTCCATTGTGTGCATTTTGACTGGGTAACCCCCGACGAAAAATTTGATTTTACTGCTGAAAAATATTATCTCAATGGAACTTTTTCTTCCGAGGAAATCAACTTTATTGAAAAATTAAAACAACGCCCCGATTATGCTGTTTCTGAATTTTACTTTCCGACTCTAATCCATAATGTAAACTTGGATAAGCTACAACCAATGTTTAAGGAAATGTATTTCGTATCCCACCAGCCTGATATTACTTCGAAATTAATGGTTAAGTCGCTATTTCTAGGTATTATAGCCTCGATTCTATACGATAGATTCACTTCAACTGGTGCACAAAAGGACCATTATCATATTAAAACCATACAACATGCCATCGAATATATGAAGGTTCATTCCGCCAATGATTTAAATACAGCCAATATGTCGAAGTATTGCGGATTATCTCCGAAATATTTTGGGGCTTTATTTAAGGAAGTAACTGGCCTATCAATGAATGGCTATTTATTAGAGTTACGCATGCAACATGCAAAAAAGTTGTTGTTAACCTCCGATCAGACGTTGGAGCAGTTAGCAAATGAAGTAGGGATCCATGATGTGTATTACTTTACAAAATTATTTAAAAAATCAGAAGGCATCACTCCAGGTAAGTATCGTCGTATGTTAGCCAATCAGGAGCCAATAGCATAAATTTTTATCATGATAAAAAGCGATCCACGATCTGCTGCCGATATGTTTTCGATAAGGTTGCAAAGAAAGCGGAATATCCTGTCACACGAACAACCAAATCCGGATATTTACTTGGGTCCTCATGAGCTTCCAGTAGCATTTTTTTTGTTAGGCAGTTTAAATTAATTAAGGTTCCACCCATATGATTGTGCGTATGAATGAGCGCAATAAGCGCATCAATACCATCCTCACTCCCTAACATATCCTTGTCTATATCAAGATGCAAAGGCGCAGAATTTCCTAATCCAGGCTGTACTTTTGCAACTGCAGTCGCCTTCAGGGAAGGTGAGAAGGAGTCAATCCCTCTTGCAAAACCCGGATCTGGCTCATTGGAATGAGAGATCGGATCTTTATCAAATCTTCCATTTGGTGTAGCAGGAATTGTTTTTCCATACATGAATACATCTCCATGAGAAAACATACCTGGAATTATTCTAAGGTTATGTAATGGAGTCGATATTTTGGCATAATCAACGAAATAATCTCTTATTTTAAGTGCCCATTTTTCAGCAAGAGAATCTGGAGATCCAAAGCGTTTCACATTTTTCATCATTAACCGAATTGACTCCGCATCTTTAAAGTTATTCCCTAAGGCATCAAATAACTGCTCCCAGGTCAGTCTTTGCTCAAGCACAAGTCGCTGTTCAATCGCCGCAAAGGAATCAGCAACGGTTGCAAGTGCAATCCCATCGATACAAAAGCTCATATTATCCACACCACCCTCAGCGGCATTCAAACCTCGTTCGATTGGTCCATGCATAAACAGATTTAATACAAGCTCAGGTGTATTTCTTGATACAACCTCATAGTGATGATCATAACCTTTCTTTATACTATCAAGCATAATCCTAATATGGTAGGTAAATCTATCCCACAACAGTTCAAGTGTTCTCTCTCTTGAAGCTTTCAAATCTTCTATTGCGTGCACGAGGGCAGAGGCCATATTACAACGTGTAACATCTTGAAGCGGATATTCCGTACCAGGTAATGCGGTCCAATTACAGCCAACCTTTGCTCTCAACCTACCCAGCTCTACTGGAAATCCATTCTTTGCATAACCCTCCTCGCAGCCAATGTTTAAGGAATAGTCCACACCCGAGCCATCTTCCAACGTATATGCTAAGCTCCTGCGAAGTAACTCCTCATTCACCTGATCATGTACACGAAGAGCAAGATTAATTGGTATGTGTAGATAATGCATTGCATCAAGAATAAGAAAGGACATTCTACTTGTCAAATCACCACTTCCATCTGTTGTTAATCCAGCTATTTGAGAATAATGTGTATCATTAAAAAATAAGCTTGCAATATACCAAGCTGCTTGCTCATCTGTTACGATTCCCTCACTAACATCCTTCTCATAAAACGGTCTTAATACCTCATCGAGCTGGCTAAGTGCACCACCCCCAAAGTAGGTTCTGTCTACCGCTTGAAAATGAGCAATGAATTGACATGCTTCTCGTAGGGTTCGAGGTGGATTTTCAGTAAGCCATTCATTCATCAAAGCTATTTCCATATAGTTTTCTCGAAGGATCTCCTCCTCTTCTGCTTCTGCTAACGTTCTTGCCAGTTTTGCATGGTTTGCGATCCATTCTTGTATCCCTAATAACAGCTGCTCCTCACCATCATAAAAACTAGTATCTGCAGGATGATTAAAAGTCCTAAAGTTCCTTACCTTTTTCAGTAAACCTCCCCATCCCAACTCTAAACCTATCTTAATATCAGGTCCAAGGTGATTCATGCCACCAAATCCACTTTGAAGTATTTTGTATTCCTTCCAAATCTCTTCTAATTGGGGAAGTCGATCTTCCGGTATTATTCCAACCTTCATATAATTATGCAGAGGACCAATCCAACAGGTTGCAAGTGCACTATTTTTATTAATATAACTTGGTATCTGATTTAAGAAAGTCCTAAAATTCTCACCGATAGCCAATGCTCCATATACATACCCGTCTTTATGATTTACCTTTGGTTCGAATTTGAAGTCGGGGAATAAAATAAACCCATGGTCGTCTATATCAATACTTCCTAGTTTATTAATTTTGGCATCGTTAATCAGTAACTTATCATCATGGAGGCCCTGAAACCTCTTTTGATAAAGTGGTGATAATACTACTTTTTCTGTATTCAACACGGAATACCTCCTATTCGATTACACTGTTTTTTGTCTTTATTTCACTAAATATTTTATTATTATTTCATTCTCTTTTTCTAAATACTTTATCATTTTTTATTTCTTTCACTTATATTTCTTTATTACTTCTTATTACCTTAATACTTCTTATTTCCTTATTACTTCTTATTTCCTTATTACTTCTTATTTCCTTATTACTTCTTATTTCCTTATTACTTCCTTTTTCCTTATTACTTATTAATTTCCTTATTACTTCCTTTTTCCTTATTACTTCTCAATTTCCTTATTACTTCTTAATTTCCTTATTACTTCTCAATTTCTTTATCTTCTTATTAATTTATATACTTCTTATTTATTTCATTGTATATTTTTTATCCATTTTTAATTGTTCCTTATTTTTGAATCAAGTTCCTATCTATTTTTTTATAGCGTTAATCCCTTTTTTCTTGAGATACTCTACCGCTGCTATAATTCTCTCCTCGGAGGGAATCGCTAAATCCATTGTTTGATTTTCCATTTCAAGAGCGTGATATTTACTGTCCCCCAGCTTATGGTAGCCTAAAACCTCTACTCTTGCGACCGTAAGTCCTTGTAACAGATTACTCATGCCTTCTAACTCCATATCATTTAATCCAATAATATAGGGAATTCGGATCACAATTTCTTTACCTAATCTCGTTAATTTGATTAGGTTCTCAATAATTAATGTGTTATCCACTCCCGTCAGCTGTTTATGAACTTTAGAATCAACCGCTTTCAGATCATACAAGTATAGATCTGTCCAGTCCAGCACTTTCTCAAACTGTGTCCAAGGAACTGCACCTGCTGTATCAATTGCAGTATGTAGCTTACGTTGCTTACAAGCGATTAATAGTTCCTTCAGAAAATCAGCTTGTAACATACACTCCCCACCGGAGAAGGTCACACCTCCACCAGAGTTTTTATAATAGAGTTCATCCGTTACTATCGCCTCCATTAGCTTTTCGACGCTAACACTGGAACCAACACCTACTAAGGCTTCTGCAAAACAGTTTTCGGCACATTGAAAGCACCCGATACATTTATCTCTATCAATTCTATGACCGGCGTGTTCCTCCATAGAATGAGCACCCTGAGGGCAAATAACATAGCATTTGCCACATCCAATACAACGTTCCTTATATAACTCGATTTGATTTTTAAAGCTGATTGACTCCGGATTATGACACCATTTACACTTGAGATTGCACCCTTTAAAAAAGACAGTCGTGCGAACACCCGGTCCATCCTGTACCGAAAAACGCTGGATATTAAAAATTTTACCTGTTGTCATATAATTTGCTCCATAACAAAAAAATCTATCTTATCGGATAGATATTTTGTTTAAAATTATGATTAAGCCCTACACTCCTTATCCTTTTACACCGGAAGAGGCAATGCCTTGTATAATATATTTTTGAAGGAAAATAAAAATGAGAAAAGGTGGGATAATCGCTACACAAGCCAAACCAAACACTCTTGGATAATCTCTTGCACCACTCATCTCTTGTAATTGGGTCGTTAACATACCAATATAAGCAGGAAGCGTTGAATCTTTAATTTTATTGATATACATAAATGGGGTAATCCAATCGTTCCAGGTGTTTAAAGCAGTATTCGCTGCAATAACTGCAATGATTGGCTTTTGCATTGGCATAACAATACGAAGTATCGTAGCCCAAAAGCCACAACCGTCTATATCAGCTGCTTCCTCGAAGTCTTTCGGAAGAGATTTCATGGACTGGGCAAATAGAAACACCCATAATAAAGTACCCCAACCCATTGGTAGATATAGGGCCATTGGATCATTGATCAAACCGTGGCCGCCTAAACCCATCCAGTTATTTCCACCCACAAAAGGTATTTTAGACAGCATTAGAAATGATGGAATTAAGGTCATAACACTCGGAATAACCTGTGAGCATATGATCACTGAAAAAAAGAATTTCTTACCCTTAAAATTATAACGTGCCATAACATATCCTAATAATACTGCTATAAATACATTCATACCAGTGTACCAAGTGGTACGAATAACTGTATTTATCAATGGTCTTAATCCTGTTTTACTAAAGGCATAGGAGAAATTACCAAACTCTAATTTACTGGGAATCGGTAATAACGAACCCAAATTACCAAATTCATACCGATTATTGAGAGCACCAAATACAGAATATATAAATGGATAAAGCATTGGTATTATAATAGCAAACATTAATAATAACCAAATTAACTTTCCTATTGTACGCCAGGTTTTTGTCATTTATCTTCACCTCTCATTATGGATTTATAAGATATAAACGCAAAGAAGATTGTTACAAATCCTAAAATTGTTGATGCAGCACCTGCCATTCCCATATTAAAGCTTATTACACCATCGCGATAAATCCGATACATTAAAACATCTGTCTTTCCATATGGATTTCCGTGGGTTAAGAGCATAATCACATCATACATCTGCATTGCTCCGATAAGACCTGTTAATACGATATAAATCGCGATAAAACGTAATCCAGGAATTGTAATATACTTAATTTGTTGCAATTTATTAGCACCATCTACCTTTGCCGCTTCATATAACGTAGTGTCAATTGACTGAAGACCGCCCAACCAAATAATAGCTGAAGGCCCAATAGAGCGCCACACATAGAAAATAATAACCCAAAACACCATCCAAAATTGACTATAACTCCAAATAATAGGCTCATGACCGATGGTCATAAGAAATTTGTTTAGCCCTCCATTGAAGGGATTTAGTAGTGCTAGAAAAACAGCAGAAGTTACTGAAGCTGCTGCAATTGTTGGAACGTACACAGCTGTACGGAAAAATCCTCTAAAAGGGTGTTTAACATTCAGGCCTAATGCTAAGATAAAAGAAAGTATCGTATTTGCAACAAGACATAAACCACCCATCCACAATTGCCGAAATAACAGCGTTGGATAATCCTTTGTACCAAAGAAGGTCTTAAAGTTGTCTAAACCAACCCACTTAGGGAAGCCATTTATTACATCAAAACTTGTAAAGCCAAGAAATAATCCGATCAGCAAAGGGATCAGACTCCAAATTGCTATGTAGGTAAATATCGGTATGATAATAGCATAGGCTCTACGGGCTTCTCGCTGTTTCCTCGTTACGATACGCTTTTTAGTATAGATTGAATTCATTAAAATACCCCCATAATAATTAGTATCCATTTTATTCTTTTTGTTAGAGAGACAAAGCATTTACTATCATGAATAACAGTGGGAGGGGTATACCCCACCCACTGTTCCTAACCAATATTATTTTAATAAGTTTTCAATCTCCGATTGCGCTTCTGAGCAAATGTCTTCAATAGAATCATTCGTCATGGTCGTTCTAGCAAGAACCTTTGTATTAATAATTTCCCATATCTGTGCATCGTTTTTATCAAATGTAGTTAAACCTGCGTAGGTACCGTTCTTTAAGGCTTCTGTTGCAACCTTTAAGGTCTTATTATCTGCATATTCAGCATCGCTATCAATGTAAATATTAAGAGGAGAAGGTACTGTCTCATATACAACGTTCTTCTGAAGTTCTGTATCAAGTAATACACGAATTAAATTAAAGCAATCTTCCTTATTCTCTGCTTGTGTTGGTACACCTACATATACTGCACCAACCATGCAATTGCCTGTAACGCCACCCTCGGGAAGAGGAAGTTCAGTTACACCCCAGTCAACACCATTTGCTTCAAGTCCAGCTTGTTGCCAAGAGCCATTAACAGCAAATGCAACGGTTTCATTCTCTTGAAACTCTGTCCATAATGGACCTTCATCTGCACTATTACCAAGTCCTGCAGGTAGGTATGCATTCATATCACGAATAAACTGAAGTGTTTCTATCATTTTAGGATCTGTAAGACTAACCGTTGTTCCTCCACCAAAGTCCACTCCCATTTGACGGAAGAATGGTGTTGCACGAAGGGAACCACCTGCATGAGGGAAGGAGGGAACACCACCACCAAATACTTTACCTTCACCTTTTTCTGTTATTATTCTGGACATCTCTTTCCATTCCTCCCAAGTCTTCGGAGGGCTTTCCGGGTCAAGTCCAGCATTTTTCATTAACGTTTTATTATAGAATAACATAAATATAGAAGATTTGTAAGCTACCGCAACCGGTACACCCTCCGGATTTTTAATAAGGAAGGATGGATTAACCATATCTACGATATCTTGGGGAAGTGGATCAAGCATACCGGAAGCTGCATAGACCGGCATAAAGGTTTCTCCGGCAACTAAGCTTGGCACATCACCGGATAGGATGGAAGCACGTTGTTTTTGATCCAAAGTTTCTGCCCAACCCCAATCTACATATTCCATATCATAATTAGGATAATCGTTCGCAATTTTTTCTGTAACACCAATATAGTATTTAGCACTCCAGGATAAATCTTCTCCTTTTGCTTCTGCATTCTCTTTTTCTAACTTTATTTGCTCTTCGGTAAAGCCTAACTTAGGTGCAACCAAATGAATCTTTTCAGTGGAAGGCTCCTCTTTTGGAGTTTCCGCATCTGTTTTTGCTGCTCCCTCCGTTGCCGGCGCGTTTGTTTCGTCATTTGTTTGTTCTTTTGCACAACCTGAGAATGAAAATACCATAACACAAGCGAGCAGTAACGCAATAAATTTTTTCATAATTTTCCTTACTCTCCTTTTCCTAACTATTTTTAGTTTGTATCGCAATCCCCACTTAAAATCTTTATACTATCCAAGGTAAGTTCTGAACCACCTCCCAATTAGTAAGAGCATGAAAGACTATATCAATTTGCCAATGTGCACCAATCGACAAATATCCATCCGATATTATAATTGTATTTTTAAAGTTAAAATCTCAAATGGTTTAAAATGAAGTTCAATAGAAGCATCTTTCTGCTTCATTTTTAATATTTCAATTTCATCTACCTCTTTTTCCATTAGATCTACTAACTTTACTGCAATTGGATTTATTCCCATTATCAATTTAGCAGAGCATGAGGTACCATAGCATTCATATAACCTTACGATGATTTCCTCACTGTCCTCCGCTTTTTTAATTGTTTCTATGATGACATTCTCACGGTCCAAATGAAGAAAGGCCATCGATTTATTCACTTGATTATTCTCACTACCGGATTGCCGAACCACCAGTGGCATATTAAGTTCATAAGCTACTTGATTTACCTTCCCCGCCATATGATTACCACGATGAGGATAGATGCTATATGTAAATTCCTGTTCTCCTTGATCTGCTGTTTCATCCGGATACCTCGGACTTCTTAATAAATTCAAATCAATTACATTTTTGTCAACATTATATCCATACTTGCAATCATTAAGTAACGCTACTCCGTATTCAGGTTCCGATATATCCACCCATTTATGTGCACATACTTCCTGTTTTGCCATATCAAAACCAGTATTGATATGCGTTGGTCTGTTAACGCATCCAAATTGTATATCACAGGTTGCTTCTAAAGCTAATACATTGATTGGAAATGAGGTTCTTAACATCTTCTGACTTTCCTGCCATTGTACCTTAGTAATAAAATCCACTCTACGACTATTACTCATCAAAACAATCCTTTGCTCAAGTTGCGAATTACCATAGGTATATATCTGCAGGACTTCAGCTTTTGGCCCATCTACACTAGCCTGAGTTGATGTCAGTATAAACTCCATTGATGGTCTTTGATTGTATTGTATTGAGAAATCCCAAGCATCCCCTTGGTCATGGTAAACCTTCAATTGATTTCCTACTTGCCCAGGCGATATAACTTCTCTATCAAGTTCTTTATCATAAATAGACTTAATGGAGCCATCTGAATTAAACTTTAATAAGAGATATTCATTCTCCAATTTATTGATATCAGCACTCGGATAATTTGAAGATGAGATCCAATTCAATAATGTTTGCTTTCCAAACGCTGCATACCCCATAGAAGGTACCGCTACTTTGATCCAGTTTTCCTCAAGCTTAAGCCATTCTTCCCTATTCCAGGATAGAGTATTGAATACGATTGAATTGTTCTGTGTAAGTACCTCATAAGCTTGTAAGGTAAGCTTCTTTACTTCCTGTGTTATAACACCATATCTCTCTATGGACTCCTCATATACTCTTCGAATTGAGGAGCCAGGAAGAATATCATGAAATTGATAAAGCAATATTTCTTTCCATAATGCTTCGATTTGAGCCGATGGATATTCATAGCCACCTTGTAATTTTGCTAATACCGCTATAAATTCCAACTCTCTTAATGCAATTTCTAATTTCCGATTATAACGTTTGCTCTTGGCTTGCGACGTAAGTGTCCCTTGATGTTTCTCTAAGTACAGTTCACCCTGCCAAGTTTTATAATCAACTTGATTAGATTTTAATCGGTCAAAAAACTGAATACTGGTTTCTTGAGTGACCGGAATTAATCCCTCTAAATTCTTCTCTCTTGTAAGTCGTTCCAGATGCTCTTCCCCTGGTCCACCGCCACCATCACCAATTCCAAATAACATCAAGCAGTCCTGTGCTATCCCTTTATCAAGATACTCATTTTCCGCTTTTCGAATAGAGGAAGGTGAGGCTGCTGAATTATAGGTTCCTTCCGGAGGCATGTGAGCCAAGATTTCACTACCGTCAATGCCCGTCCATACAAACGTGTGATGTGGAAATTTATTATGTACACTCCATGAAAGCTTTATGGTCATAAAGTAATCAATTCCTGATTTTTTCAATATTTGAGGCAGTGCCCCGGAATAACCGAATACATCCGGGAGCCATAAAGATTTCATATCCTTTTGAAACTCTTTTTGAAAGAACCTTTTACCATATAAAATTTGACGAACAAGTGCTTCTCCACCAGAAATATTGGTATCTGCTTCAACCCACATACCACCCTGTGCTTCCCATCTACCCTCTGCAATTCTTGCAGTAATTTTTTTATAAAGCGCAGGATAACTTTCCTTCACCCAGGAATAAAGCTGAGGTTGGCTTGCACCAAATACATAATCCGGATATCTCTCCAGCATCATAAGTGCAGTAGAGAGGGTTCTTGCTGCTTTTCTTTTTGTCTCTCGAATTGGCCATAACCATGCCAAATCAATATGTGCATGACCAACTGCACTGAGCCTCAAGGATGGATCTCCACCTTTTTTGTTTAACTCAACGGCAATAATATTTCTAGCGCGAATTGCTTCCTCCTCATTGAATTCGTTCAGTTCTAAGGAAGCTCTATTTAGGGAATACATAATACTCTGCGCTCTTGCACTATTTTCAGATAAATTATTCATGAGCTCGTGTAGTACTTCAAAATCATAATATAACTGTCTCATTGCTTCATTACAGGAAGCAATATGGGCTTCTTTTATACAACCATGATCTTGGTACTTTCCAAATAAATCATTACAACCTGCGTCTGCCCATATATCAATTGTTTCACCGCCACGGGCATTGTTTGATATTTCTACAACCCTCTTACCAGGTTTTCCGAGACTTAGATCAAATTCAGAGGATACATTCGTTAATCCTTGAATAGGACAGCCTTCTGAATCAAATAAGCAGGCTTCACCACTGATATCAATTAATAGAACTACTTTTTTCCCGTTCAAAACATTTGGTACTTCACCTTCAAAATGAAACCACGCGCAGTCCCATATTTCTCCCCAGCTATCTCCGATTGAGACCTCTTTCTCTTCCCCTTTTGTACGTTCTTCAAAAGAAACAGGTTCTGAGGTTTTCCATATCGTGACCCGTAAGGGCTTAATGCTTTTATAGATGGAGGCTTCAATTGCATTCAAAGTATTGCGTAAATTAGGTTTAATTTCGTTAATAGGATATGGCATTTGTGATTAGCTCCCTACTGAGATTATTGTAATGTGAAATTATGTTGTCGTAATTTCATTTCATTGATATTTTGTTCCTTTGTTACTTTCATTCATGTTACTTTTGTTGTTTCACTTGTTGTTTTACTTGTTGTTTTAATTGTTGTAATACTTGTAGTATTACTTGAAGTATTACTTGAAGTATTACTTGTAGTATTACTTGAAATATTACTTGTAGTATTACTTGTAGTATTACTTAAATAGTATTTTTCGTCTTGATATTCTTGATATACTTAATATCACTTGATATATTGATACTAATACATATCAGTTGATTTGTCAATACGTTTTCATCAAATTTACAAAAAAATAAAGTCTCCATAGGAGACCTTTATTCATTTTTACTAATTACTGCTAATGAAAGGAGCAACACTGGAACGCTCAATTACTTCTGTTTTAATTTTAATAGTTTGGGTAGATGCATCACTATCTGTTATTTTATTGATCAATATTTCAACTGCCTTCGTGCATAATTCCTCTACCGGTTGTCTGACTGTCGTCATTTTTAATGGAAGAAATTCCAGGATTTCATTATCTGTAAAACCTATGATAGATAAATCTTCCGGGATTTTTTTGCCCAGCCACTCAGCAGCATAATACATATTAGTGGCAATATAATCATCTGCACAAAATACAGCTGATATCGTATCATTTTTCGTTAAATAAGATCTTAGTGCCTCACTGCTTATTAATTCATCGTCGATTTGAACATATTCACTTTTCACCCGTTTATTAGATTCCATCATGGCACTGATATAACCTTGATATCGTTCTTCACGACTCGTAACATTTGAAATACTTTTTGAAATAAATCCGATTTTACTATGTCCTTTATCGAGTAGATAGTTAACTGCATCCTTGGCTCCTTGAAAATGATCGTGATATATACTATCAAACTCAATTTCTTTAAACACACGGTCAATCATCACAAGTGGATAATTTCTTACTTTATACTGTAGCAATTCAATACCACAAGTATTGTTATCGCCAGGAAATAGAATAACTCCTTTTATTTCCGATATTTTTGATAATTCTGAGAGGATTTGTTCTTCTTGTTCACTCATGCCATTTGAGAATTTAACAACCACATGAAAATTATTATCCTTAGCTGCCTTCTCAATTCCTTTCACAATATTACTGATATAAGAATCTAGTTTTGGAATAATCAAGGCTAAGAAGTTCGTCTTTCCAATCGCAATGGTAGAATTATTTTTGGTGTCCACCATACTTCTAATCTTATTAATATCAACATCCTTAAGAAAACTACCTCTTCTAGGTATTCTATATACGATCTGTTCATCAACAAGTGAATTGAGAGCCAGTTTACTCGTCATCTTACTGACACCACATAGCTCCGCTATTTCACCTTCCGAAGGTAATAATTCATTGGCTCCAATATTACGTTCTATTATCATTTTCAATATTTCATTACGAACTCTAATATACAAAGTATCCGGCATATTCTGATTAACTTTCATTTATACATCTCCCACTGCTTTTTATTATACTGATACATCCTATATCACTGATACACATTATATCAGATACTTAATCAATAATAAATACCCTACTTAAAATATTTTTAAATCTATACTAGATAAGGAATACTCGTTTTTTATTCAAAGGCTAAATCCAGGATATGAGATGTTGCTATCGCTGAGGAGATGGTAAACTACTCGAAGTACAATATATTACAGCAAGCCTCTCAGGCGATGATCGCACAAGCGATTAAGCAGCCGGAAGGAATTTTACAGTTATTAAGTTAAGTTTCATAAACATAAAGTGAATTTAAATTACCACTATGAGATCCTACTCATCATAGGCTAGGAGACTGCTGAACATAACAGAGCCTTGACTCCACAGCATTATTTGCTACTGAGTCAAGGCTCATATCTCTTTTACTCTACTATGAATTTATCAACAGCTTGCCCCAATTCACTTGCATTTTTATCTAATTCTAGTGATAAATCATTTAACGTATGTATCGCGTCCAATTGTCGATTTGTTATATCGGAAACAGATAATGTTGCAGCAGCAGTCTGTTGGGATACTGCTGATATATTTTCAATTGCTGCTAAGGTACCGACTCTAGCTGTAGCTATTACTTGGATACTGCTAAATATCAATCCTACATTATCGATTAATTTCTCAACATGATTATTAATATCCTCAAAGGAATCCTCTGTATTATTAACCGCCTCTTCCTGTTCTTTTACTACACTGTTTGCTTCTTTCGCCGTTAACACTGCTTCCTTGGTTTGCTGCTGTATATCATTTATAAGCTTTTCTATTTCATGCACTGCTTGCATAGATTGATCTGCGAGTTTTCTGATTTCTAGCGCAACTACACTAAAGCCTCTTCCAGCTTCACCTGCCCTTGCTGCTTCAATGGAAGCATTTAACGATAATAGATTTGTTTGATCTGCTATTTCATTAATAGTTCCTACTATTTTATTAATCGTTATTGATTTTTCCTGTAATGTTTCAATATTATTAATAATCCTTGCTGTAATCTGCGTTGTTAACTGTGCTTTTGTATTCAAGGTTTTCATTGATCCAACCCCATGATCAATGCTTTGCTTTGTTTTATTGGCTATTCCACTAATCTCATTTGTTTTACCCGTTACTATCTCTATCTTCTCTGATAAGTCATCCATCTGCAAGAGACAGTTTTCAGATTCTTCCGCCTGTTGATCCACTCCAGATTTAATTTCTTTAATTGAATCAATAATATTCTTCGTAGCTTGGGAAAACACCTCAGAGGAATCTTTTACTTGAGTTGAAGAGGCCGTAACAGAAGAGCTCTGATCCAATACCTTCTCTATCAATCCCCTCATATTTTCAATTGTATTATTCACCCCACCTGCTAATAATAAAAACTCATCTTTTCTTTTTGTTCTAAGCTTAATAGTAAGATTTCCTTTCGATACTTTTTCTAATTCGTTTACAATATATCGAATGGTATTCTGAATACCGGTAGAAATATAGACTCCGATCGCTACAGCAATAATACAAGATAAAATTACAAGTAATAATGTAACATTTTTAATACTGCTCACTTGTTGAATCAGCGTCGCTTCCGGAATTAATGAACATATCATAACACCTGTATCTCCAACTTTTGAATACAGATATAGATAATCTTTACCGTTAAATTTTACGTCCATACTCCCGCTGCCAGCTTTCAAGTCATTAGAATCCTTATAAAAATCTTGGGTTGTGAATAATTGATCCGCTTTATGCTCATACGAGGAATTGTATATTTCTCTTCCATCCTTCGTTACAAAACCAATGATACTTCCAGCTCCAAAATCCAAACGATCTATGATTTCTTGAATGGCCGAAGTACTGATATCGAGCATCATTAAAGCCTTTCCTGTACTAAAACCAGTCACATATCTTATAGCATAATCCGATGTTGGTAATCCTATCATTTCGTCAAAATTTTTATCGATACCTACCCAATATTTTGCTGTAGGTTTTTCTGCTGATATTTTACCAACCTCAGATTCAATATATTTTTGATAAAGATTGTTTTTTGGATTTTTTATTGTAGAGGCTGTCAGATTAACCTTTGATGAAATTATATGTATATTACTCAGAAATTGATCAGAAGCCTGTTTCGTTAATAAGGAGCTTCTAATATCAGTGAAGGCAGACGAATAGCCCATGGTATCTGGGTCTAGAAAGCCAGAGAAAAAACTCTGAACATTTTTATCCATAATATACTCAATCGCAGTAGCTTGTGTTGCATCCATACCAAAACGGATATATTCGCTTGACATTTCAATTGCTTGTTGACTTGATTGCTTATAATTAGCAACAATTGCCTTAGACGCCTTGTCATAGGAAACTAGGCCAATAATGACAACAAAAGCAATTGGTATCATAAATGACATGATCAATCGAAGGCTTATCCTACGATACCAAACGATTGAATTCGTATTTTTTTCTTCTTTTTTGCTAGATTTTAATTTTCTAATCATAATCCAATTTCTACATCCTACCAAAATTTTGTTCACAAATGTTACCCCCGGTTTAATATTTTGTCATATTAATTTACTTACATAAATTAACACTATTATCAAAAAATTGCAATATAGTTTTAATATTTTTATCATATTATTTTACATTTTCTATGAATTTGTCAAAACTCTTAGATATTTATATTAATATTATACTATTTATTGTTACTATTTTTAATTTTTTCGACATTTTGAATTATATTACGATAATTCAAGTTAAATATTTTCACCTTGAGTTTTTTATCATTTTTATCATTTAATTAACTTTTATTAACTAAATATTATTTCTATCTTAAGCGATTGATAACTTTTATTCGTTATCAATCATCAAGCCAAGTCTTACTAATGAAAGTCAAGGGGTAACCTCATATTTTTAACCAATTTGAAAATTGATAATTAAATTTAAGTATTGGAATGATTCAGAGTATTCCGGCAAAGTTCTAGTGATGGATTGCATCCGACTAGTTGTTTGAATTATCACTACTATAAAAAGGAGCCAACATTGTTTCACTGTTGGCTCCTTCATTGATCTACTCGAATTTTAATTATCTTCTAGACATTCAAAATTCTATTTAATTTTTAATTTTTTTACAAATTATTTTTATAATATTCAATATCTGTTTCCAAGCAGTCATATCTCTCATTTGCATAAGTAAGTTCACGTTCTACGATATATGCCTCGCAACCCTGTGCATCCGCAGCTTCTTTTAGCTTAGTCCAATCTACAATTCCTTCCCCTGCCGGACAATTGATACTTTTCATGAATTCCATTTCTTTGAGTTGCTTCTCTGTGAATTTTGGTCTACCGGTTTCATCAATTTGCATATCTGCAGGATTCATAGGTGGTTGAACTCCAATTACTTCTTTACTCTCTTTCAGATGAATTAATTTCACTCTGCCCGCATGCTTATTTATAAATGCAATTGGATCCACTCCTGCTGCCGCGCACCAGCCCGCATCCAATTCAATCCCTACAAAAGCTGGATTTGTATTATCTGCTATGATATCTAGTATGGTTTTCCCTTCACACGCTAAAAATTCCTGGGTGTGGTTGTGGTAGGTCAACATAATTCCATGTTTTGCACATACTTCACCGATTTGATTTAGCCTCTCAGCATATTGCATCGCTGCTGCAACATCAGGAATATAATGCATTCCAATTCCCATAAAGCGCATCTCCAAAGCTTCTGCAAATGGTATCATTCCTTCAATCATGTCTGTTGAAGCGTGCAGAGAAATCGCTTCCAGCCCATTTTTTTTAAGAGTTTCTACAAGCTGTAGCGGTTGCATAGCAAAATTAGGGCCAAACAACTCCACCCCATTAAATCCTAGCTTTGCTGCATCAGCAAAATTCTTCTCATTTTCTGCTGGCGAAAAGCTTCCAAAGGAATACATTTGTACATAGATCTTGTCCATAAAATACCTCCCATATTCTTTTAACATTCCATCTATTATCTAATTATATTTAATATAAATGTCCCATCTTCTCTTTCTTAGTTTCAAAGTATCTTTTATTATAAATATTTGTATCCATAATTAAAGGAACTCTTTCAATTATTTCTATACCGTGACCTTTGAGTCCGATGATTTTCTTGGGATTATTCGTCATGAGCCTTATTTTTCTAATATTCAACTCACTTAATATCTGAGCACCAATACCATAATCTCTCATATCGGCGGGAAAACCCAAAGCGATATTTGCTTCTTCCGTATCCATCCCCTGCTCTTGTAGCTTATAAGCTTTAATCTTATTAATTAGTCCAATACCACGACCTTCCTGCCTCAGATAAAGCAAAACACCTTTTCCTTCCTTTTCTATATTCATCAATGCCGCCGCCAATTGCTCACCGCAATCGCACTTTAAAGAATGAAACGCATCTCCGGTGAGGCATTCCGAATGAACTCTTACCAACACTTCATCATTCACATCGATTGTCCCATGAACTAACGCAACATGGTGCTCTCCATTTAATTTATTTACAAATCCGACCATACGAAACTCACCATACTCGGTCGGAAGATTAGCTTCTGCCTCTTGAAAAACATAACAGTCTTTTTCCCTGCGATATGAGATTATTGTTTCTATCGTAACAACCTTTATATTTTCTTTTAAGGCAAACTGGAAAATCTGCTCCGCATTTGCTACTTCGCCATCTTCATTTAAGATTTCCGATATAACTCCCGATGGATAGTATCCGGAAATAGAAGCTAGATCCGATGCAGCCTCTGCATTCCCCGCTTTTTTTAATACACCACCGTTGGCTGATTTCATGATAAAAACATGACCTGGTGTTTTAAAATTGTTGTAATTCATTTGTTCTTCCAATATTTTTTTTATTGTTAATGTTCTATCTTCTGCAGTTATCCCTGTTCCGGCATTGATATAATCCACCGATAAATCATAAGTATCTGAGATACTTTGTTTACTAAAATGATTTGTTTGGGATAACGTAATCGTTTCTGTCTTTTCCTCTGGAAGTGAAATGTAAGTAAATCCCGTTCCATATTTCATCATATAATTTGTGTTTTCCTTAGTAGCAAGTTCAGAAGCCATGAAAAAGACCCCTCCACTTTCTGCAAGCTCGTCATCTACAATTATAACTATTTTACCTTTTATTACATCTTTAATTACTTTATCAATCTTATCAAGCATCGTTCTTTCCTCCATAATCTTTGTAAGTATTTTTATTTTATTCCAAACGTATTTTTAATAAATGTATCCCTTTACAATAACATCCGGTCCAACAATCTCATGAGAAACCCTTTTTAATACAATTGCATTTCTCATTAATTCAATCCCATTACCGCCAACCGGAGTAACTGCATTACTGCCTCCAATAATCTTAGGCGCAATCGTAGTGTATACCTTATGAATGCATCCACTTTCAAATGCAGATGCTAGTATCGAACTTCCACCTTCTATGTATAATGAATCAATTTCCATACTTCCTAATAAAGCCATTATATCTTTGAATTCAATGTGGTTATTTGTTTCTCTTAGCTTAGCAATTTCTACTCCTGTTTGTAAAAGAGCATCTTCCTTATCCTTTGATATAAATTCTGAGGCAATAATCAGAGTCTTTGTATTGTCATCCACCTGAAGCACTTTTGAATTTAAGGGAATATCGCCATACTTTGAAATGATTACTCTAAGTGGATTTGAGATAGTTACTCCATCTAATCTGGTTGTGAGCCTTGGATCATCTATTTTAACTGTATTTTCTCCTACTAAGATTGCTCCAACTCTTTGCCTTAATTGATGAACGAATTTTAAGCTTTCATCTGAACTAATCCATTTTGAATCACCCGTTTTCGTTGCTAGCTTTCCATCCAGTGTCATAGCCCATTTTACAATAACATAGGGTAATTTATTTTGAATATAATAAGCATAGATTTCATTCAATTCCTCACACTCATCTCTCAGGAGGCCTAACTCATAACTAATATCCATTTTCTCAAGTTCCGATATTAAATTACCCTTTTTACTAGGGTTAGGATCCAGCATTCCAATGTAAAGCTTTTTTATACCTTTCTCCTTTAGCAGCCTGCAAAACTCATATTCCTCTTGCTCTGCACGAAACGGTTCGATTGTTAAGTACAACTCTGCTCCTACTAAATCGCCGGAGGCACTAAATATAGCCTCAGTTTCTGCAGGTATTGCTCCATAAGATTTATAATACCCTTCACCGATTATTCTATTTTCTTTTACGATTACTGCACCGGAAAGCGGATCAGGATTTACAAATCCAGCTCCGTTAGCAGCTAACTCAATGGCTTTCTTCATAAAATACTCGTTCATAGCATACTCCTTTTTGTTTGTTTTTGTAAAATGATATACTATGTATGCTTTACCTAATTTCTCGGATAGATTTATTATATCTTTGCTGTAAGCTTTTATCAATAGGAGAATGCAAGATGTACCAAATGTCAATCCTTCAGGAAAGGTTAAAGACTACCTTCCAATGTATAGGCTTATTCAAAACATCTAAATTTACAAATGAAAATTAATACCTCCTATTAAGTTGTAGTTTCCGCATAACTGTTAAGTAATCATATTCCATATAATGAATAACATTAACATCTTATTTACATCGACATCATATCTTTAGAAGAAACCATCCTATAAAGTAGATGGTCACTTAATGATAGATTATGTCTATCTGCCTATTAAGATTTAGTTATAAGAGTGAGGTGGGGTAATGGTTAATGATATCAGTAATCTGGTATTCGAAGGCGGTGGAGTATTGGGAATTGCATATTTAGGTGTCCTAGATTATCTGTTCCAGAATGATTTAATGAAAAATGTAAAAAGAACTGCCGGAACTTCTGCCGGAGCAATAGCCGCTTGCATAACCAGTTTTCATCTTCCCTTTGAAGATATCAAGATCATTGCAGACTCCCTTGACTATTCGAAAGTCCCTTATGAAGGTGAATATGACAATAACCCTTTACCACTTCCAACAGAGGTTAAGAATAGTATAGAACCGTTTTTCGGCGATATAAACTGCCTTTATCGGCTCGTTACAAGCTATGGCTGGTTCTCTTCTGAATATTTTTATGAATGGCTTAAAAAGGTTATTGCAAATCAATTCAACCCAAGCAAACGGCCGCCGTATACCTTTCAGGATTTTAAAACTCCGTCCTTACATAAAGACAACCGTTCCTTCTATGATTTATTTATCATAGGAACCAATCTAACAACCGGAAGTAGCAATGTTTTTTCCTATGAAACAACACCGACAATGGAGGTGGCAAATGCTGTAAGGATATCTATGTCAATTCCCTTGTTTTTTGAAGCCATAAAAGTGAATCAATCTGAGATTACCGGTAATGCATTAACTAATGTGTACTGCGACGGTGGTGTAATGAATAATTACCCCATAAAACTTTTTGATTCCTTAAGATATAATCCCAATCTACTGCGCGGCGTCAATATGGATACTCTTGGTGCTCGTTTTATGAGTAAAAATCCATATTTAACTATTGATAATCTACTCGAATATATCTGGAGCCTTATCCACTCCTACAACCGCATCCAGCAAGAAGCATATTATAGCAGCCCCATGGATAGAATTAGATCAATTAATATATATCCCATGGATATCTCCCCAATTGACTTTAATATTCATCCGAATGATAAGCGATATCGTTCCTTATATTATCAAGGTTATTCCGCTACCGAAGCCTTCTTTTCACAATAGATCTAATAAGAGGCTATTCACCTATTTGAACTTTGAATATTTTTTGTCCTATAAAGAAATTTATTATAATATGCATATAATTGAGGGCTTGCATCTTATTGGATGGAAGCCTTTTATCTATTTAAGATTTATATATAACTAATTTCCAATGTAATCAAACTTGTTCCAATCGCATGCTGTAAGCCATAAATATATTTTGTTATGGCTAAAACCCAGTATACAAACATTGCAGTCCCTTGATCCTAGTATTTACGGAATAAATTGTCTTTGTATTAATATTCAATAATAGTTGAATTTTTCTCTACCAAAAAAATAATATTATTTTTATATTTTATATTGACAATAATTTAACAATGTTATAGAATGGCATTGTTAAATTATTAACAATTGATTTTCAATCTAGTGGAGGTAATTATTATGGCTAAAAAAGATATTGCAGAACGTAACGAAACCGAAATGCAAACAACTGTAATCGATACAGTTGCTGCTCTTCTATCAAAATTGGAAAAAATGCGAGAGGCACAAAGAATATTTGCAACTTATTCTCAAGAACAAGTAGACAAAATCTTCTTCGCTGCTTCAGTCGCTGCGAATAAACAAAGAATTCCGCTTGCAAAAATGGCAGTACAGGAAACAGGAATGGGAATCATAGAAGATAAAGTAATCAAAAACCATTATGCAGCTGAATATATCTACAATGCATACAAAGATACCAAAACCTGCGGTGTGATTGAAGAAGATGCGACTTATGGAATCAAGAAAATAGCAGACCCGATCGGTATCATTGCTGCTGTTATTCCTACAACTAACCCAACATCAACCGCTATATTTAAAACTTTAATTTCGTTAAAAACTAGAAATGCAATCATTATATCTCCACATCCCCGTGCAAAAAATTGTACAATAGCTGCTGCGAAAGTCGTATTGGACGCTGCCGTTGCTGCCGGTGCTCCGGAAGGTATTATAGGTTGGATTGATGTTCCTTCCTTGGAATTAACGAACGAAGTTATGAAAAATGCTGACATTATTTTAGCAACTGGTGGCCCTGGTATGGTAAAATCCGCATATTCCTCCGGAAAGCCTGCCATAGGTGTCGGTGCCGGCAATACTCCAGTAATCATTGATGATACTGCAGATATTAAAATGGCAGTCAGCTCTATCATTTTATCCAAAACATTTGATAATGGTATGATTTGTGCTTCTGAACAATCTGTTACTGCATTAGAAGGTGTTTATGAAGAAGTTAGGAAAGAATTCGCATTTCGTGGATGTTATTTCTTAAAACCTGATGAAATCGAAAAAGTTAGAAAAACCATTATTATCAATGGTGCTTTAAATGCTAAAATCGTTGGTCAATCAGCTTATACCATCGCAAAACTAGCCGGTGTAGAAGTTCCTATGGATACTAAAATCCTAATCGGTGAAGTAGAAAGCGTAGATATCTCAGAAGAATTCGCTCATGAAAAATTATCTCCGGTTTTAGCATTATACAAAGCGAAAACGTATGATGAAGCGATTGAAAAGTCAGAACATTTAATTGCTGACGGTGGTTATGGCCATACTGCTTCTTTATATATCAATACTAACGAAAAGGAAAAAATGGCAAAGCATGCTAGTGCAATGAAAACTTGCCGTATCCTAGTAAATACTCCCGCTGCTCACGGCGGTATTGGTGACCTTTATAACTTTAAATTAGCACCATCCTTAACATTAGGCTGCGGTTCTTGGGGCGGTAACTCAGTTTCTGAAAATGTTGGTGTGCAACATTTAATTAATATTAAAACGGTTGCCGAGAGGAGAGAAAATATGCTTTGGTTTAGAGTTCCACAAAAAATTTACTTTAAAAAAGGCTCTATGCCGGTTGCTCTTGATGAACTTGGAACTGTTATGAGTAAGAAAAAGGCCTTCATCGTAACTGACTCCTTCCTTTATAAAAACGGATATGTTAAACCAATCACAGATAAATTAGATTCCATGGGAATTACGCACACTTGCTTTTATGATGTAGCTCCAGATCCAACCCTTGCTTGTGCGAAAGAGGGAGCTAACGCAATGCGTTCTTTCGAGCCAGACGTAATTATCGCTTTAGGTGGTGGTTCTGCTATGGATGCTGCAAAAATCATGTGGGTAATGTACGAACACCCGGAAGCTGACTTCTTAGACATGGCAATGCGTTTTATGGATATCCGCAAGCGAGTATATACTTTCCCTAAAATGGGCGAAAAAGCATACTTCGTTGCAATTCCTACATCTTCTGGTACCGGTTCCGAGGTTACTCCTTTTGCTGTTATTACCGATGAAACTACAGGAGTTAAATATCCATTAGCGGATTACGAATTACTTCCAAACATGGCTATCATTGATACTGATAATATGATGAGTCAGCCAAAAGGCTTAACCAGTGCCTCCGGTATCGATGCAATGACTCATGCATTAGAAGCTTATGCTTCCATGTTAGCTACTGATTATACGGATGGTCTTGCATTAAAAGCTCTAAAAAATATTTTTCAATACTTACCTACAGCTTATATTGATGGCACCAACATAAAAGCTAGAGAAAAAATGGCTAACGCTTCCACGATAGCTGGTATGGCATTTGCCAACGCTTTTCTTGGAATTTGTCATTCTATGGCCCACAAATTAGGAGCTTTCCATCATCTTCCTCATGGCGTTGCTAATGCCCTAATAATTGAAGAAGTAATGAAATTCAACATCTCCGAACGTCCCACTAAGATGGGTGCTTTCTCTCAATACGAATATCCTCATACTTTGGAGAGATATGTAGAATGCGCTAACTTTATTGGAATAAACGGAAAAGATGATATGGATACCTTCAATAAATTCATCGATGCAATTGGCTCTTTAAAAGAAAGCGTTGGCATCAAAAAATCTATCAAAGAGTATGGTATCGATGAAAAAGTATTCCTAGAATCTCTTGACGAAATGGTGGAACAGGCTTTTGATGATCAATGCACCGGAGCAAATCCTAGATATCCGTTAATGAGTGAATTAAAAGAAATATATCTTAGTGTTTACTATGGCAAATAACAACATATAACATAATATTAGAGAGGGTATCCTCCTAAACTCCACGTTTTAACGTGTAGTTTGCGAGGATGTCCTCTTTTACTTTTCAACTTCTCTACTATTCTACTGATCTACTGATCTACTGATCTACTTTTCAACTTTTCAACTTTTCAACTTTTCTAATTTTCTAATTTTCTAATTTTCTAATTTTCTAATTTTCTAATTTTCTAATTTTCAACTTTTCTACTTTTCTATTTTTCTATTTTTCTATTTTTCTATTTTTCAACTCTTCTACTTTCAACTCTTCTTTCAACTCTTCTACTTTCAACTTTATCAATATATAATTACATCTTCTCCATTGCATTAAAACTATACTTTCTACAACATCTGCAAATTGTTCAGATTCACTTCTGGCTCTTGCAGGAAATTTCGTTATACTCATGTCACTCGTAATATAGCTATGATATAAGAACTTTCAATATATGTTATATGCCAATTTTGTACACTTTCAACAAATTCCATTAAAATTCTTGAAATATTTTGGAATATCCATATACTTTTTCTGTGTGTGATGGTAAAATAAGGTTAACACAATACTTGACTGATTTTGAAAGGGGATAACATTATGAATCTGGAACAAGTTTTAGCAGCAAAAAATAATAAAACAATCTATCATCATGAAGATATGGTCGTAAAAGTATTTAACAAAAATCACCCTAAATCATCTATATTAAACGAAGCTCTAAACCAAGCTCTCGTAGAAGAAACAGGTTTGAAAATTCCTAATATTCGTTCCGTTAGTAATATTGAAGGTCAATGGAGCATTAGTATGGATTATATACCTGGGCAGACTCTTGAGCAAAAACTGAAAGAGAATCCAGAAAAGGCTTCCGAACTTCTGGAATTATTTGTTGATTTACAAATCGATATGCATTCCAAGACGGCACCTTTATTAAACAAACTCAAAGATAAATTAGTTCGTAAAATACAAAGTGTAAAGGATTTGAATGATACGACTAAATACGAATTATTAACGCAGTTAGACAGTATGCCAAAGCATACCAAAGTTTGCCACGGTGACTTTCTTCCTTCTAATATTATTATCAATGATACCGGGGCTTATATATTAGACTGGTCCCATGCCACACAAGGCAACGCAAGCGCTGATGTAGCTACTACGTATTTAAAGCTGTCGCTGTATTTTCCGGATTTAGCAGATGCATATTTAAAACTTTTCTGTCAAAAGAGTAACACTTCCCTAAAATACGTTCAACAATGGTTTCCTATTGTTGCTGCGCAGCAGCTTACCACTGCCAGTGAAGCAGAAGTCGAATTTTTAAATAAATGGCTGGATGTTATTGATTATCAAGGTTAACCTTTTTTATAAAAACGAAGCGCCTATCCTTTGATAGACGCTTCGCTGTTACCTTCGTGGCAGTGTTGGAAATCTATATATTTATTGGGAAGCAATTATCCAATGAAATCTACTTTCTTGAACTTTTATGTATAGCTTCCCAAAGGCCTAACAGATAATTAGCACCCAGCACACTTATAATGTCAGGTATGTCATTGTTACTATCCGCACCAAGTGAACCTGTACATAGGGTAAGACATTTCATTTTAATCGAGCAACACATTAATCTCATGCTTGGGAAAATTATCTTCCTCCTCCCGAAAGGATAATCGGCCAAAATTAAAAGCACCATTGTTCCATACGTTAAAATCATGTCCTTTGTCTTTCATTAGCACCTTATAATAATGTAATAGATGATCTCCGGCAGCCTCTGCTAATCCATCCACTGCTTTTACAAAGCCAGCTTGATATGCTACATCATCCGCATCCCCACAGGTGATATATAGAAGATTAAGCTTATTTTTGCTTGATGCCACACTTACACCAAGTCTCTTTCCGTCGCTTGATGTCGGAGCATTGGAAAAGGCCCCTACATAGGCAAACAAATCTTCCATACCAGGTACGGGTACTGTGAAAACCAATCCATTTTTCCAGTCGCTCGTAGCACTTGTATATTCAGCAGAGTCACATCTATAGCCGCCTAGAATTAAGTTCAATGTCTGCATTCCACCCATGGAAAGTCCAGCAATTGCTCTATGCAGTCGATTAAATGTTACCCCCTCCGTAGTTTTGTCCTTTATATCAGCATGGGTATGATATTCTGATTCGATGAACGGGATCAAATCATATCGTAGTTCATAGTCGAAATAGTAAAAACCCAATAGATTCGTTCCTTGGGAGTTAAAAGAGCTGTCCATCCAGTCATATGCACTTCTACCTTCCGGTATTACGATAATTAGAGGCTCTATATCGCCATTTGCAATAAGGTTGTCAAAAATATTGCATAGGATATAATTCCCATCTGCTGTTCCACTTCCGTCCAACCATTCATTTCGGGTTCCGCCTACTCCATGTAGTAGATATAACACATTATACTTAGTATTCATATCTTTTTTATCATAACCTTTTGGTAAGTAAATATTGCATTTCTTTGTGATAGTAGCACCAGGAATTGTTTCTCTACCTGCTTCCTCTGAACTAATCTCTTGATCAGTTACAAGCTGCCTTGACCGGTTAATATAGTTTTGAACACAGTACTCAACCTCTTCTAGAGATCCTTGTAGTTCCCTACTAATTCCTTGCATATAATTTGCAGGTATCGCCATTACATCGTTACTCTTCATAATTCACCTTCCTATTTTTTTCTAACTAATTTAGAAATAATTGCGATAAATTCATTAATAAATATAAATATTTAAAAACGCATGCCCCCCAGTAAATACTGCATTCATCATTACACGTGAAAACTTATTTACATTTTGATTTTATCTCATACTACCATCAAATTAATTAAAGGCATTAACAAGTTAAGAGTACACCTTAGCTTATCAATGCCCTATGCATTCGCCTATTCAAAACAACAAACTGCGTATGGTCTATATTGATTATCTCGCTCCTTGGATACGCTCCGGTTGATATCCTCTATCTAGTATGGGGTAAATGCGTTTAATTTCAAAATTGCAAATTGCGTTAGCTGACAATGTTATTTCAAAATCCGTTGTGTTATTTGTAACCTCGATCCGCTTTGTTCTAATTTGCGGTTGAGCGCACTCCTGCAATAAGATCACTTGTTCTTTTGAAGGGGATGACGGTGATCCCATATCAATCCAATTCTTTAAGGGATTACAGGTTTCTTCATCCACATTCCTTATAATCATTACATATTCGCCATTATCTAAATCTATTGCGAAATTCAATGTAAGGTTGGCACTACCACCTTCCTCCACTGGATTCCAAGCAACACCGTGAATATTATTATCATCCTCTTTCGTTATAACAAAATGCTCCTCACGTGCGATTGCATTTGAACCCAAATTTTTAAAGAACGAGTAGGTCCAATAGGTTGGTTTCGGAATCATTCCATTCGCTAATAATCCAAAACAGCCGGAGAAGGGTGTAAATGCAACCCCTGCTTCCTCAAAAACATCACCAAAGGTCCAATAGGAATAGGAGGCACAAATATCTCCCATTTCACTAAGTAATCGCGCCACATAGGCAGCATTAAGATTGGTATCGTGGATTGGATTGAGGGGAGTATAAGAGGTATTAAATTCTGTAATGTGCATCTCCATGCCTACATACTCAGGAAAACGATCAATTATCCGGCGGCTCACCCTTAACTCTTCCATAAATGCTTCCGGTGTTCTTAGTTTTTGATATGCATAATGACCCATATTATCCGGTGCTTCTGTTGCATAAGCATGTCTTGTTACAAAATCCAAAGGAGTTTTATTCTTTGAACAAAATTCAAGGAAACATCTCAACCAGCGCTCATCATCAACTCCACAAATTGCAGGTCCACCTACACGAATACGAGGATCGCAGTTTTTCACCGCTTTGCTTGTTACTTCGTAAAGCTTGAAATACTCCTCCATATCTGCACCTTTCCAAAAACCGGGAAGGTTCGGTTCATTCCAAACCTCAAAAGGCCAGGTAATAACCTCTTCTCTTCCGTAGCGGCTAATCCAATGCTGAATTGTTGCTGATACCAGGTCAGCCCATTTATCATAGTCTGTTGGTGGTGTAACGTTACCCTTCCAATAGAACACTGTTTGCCTTCCGGATGCTAATTTTTCAGGCATAAACCCTAATTCTACAAAAGGCTTAAGCCCCATAGATTGATAATCATCAAACACCATGTCAACATAAGTAAAATTGTACTCTACCTTCTCTACACCATTTTCTTCATATGTATGGTAAATTGCCATATCATCACAGAACAATCCATGTCCACGGATATGAGAAAAATTGATATCCTCCTGTACCTTTTTTAATTGATTATGATATTCCTGTCTCAAAGCCAGATTCATACGACCTGTCCCTATACAGAAGGTAGCATTATTATTAAATACCTCACTGTCATTACGATTAATCTTGTATCTATTTTTCTCTGCCATATCCAATCCTCCTATAATTTCTTATACTGATTTTAATAAAATAAATCTCTGAGTCTCTTGATACAATTTCTCCGACTTATCAGTTGAATAGGTCAAAGATTGATGAGGTTGCTCTACTGAACCTAACTGGTTTAAATACTTTTATATCTCTCCAGCTCTTGCTGCTTCAATTGATGCATTCAGTGAGAGTAAATTTGTTTGATTTGATATTAATTTATGATATTAATTATAACATAAAAAGCATGGATTTTTCAGTCAATTTCAACAACAATATTTGAAGTAATATCGAATGTGGATTTTGTCTGGTCATCCTGTTTTCTTCACTGCATAATTAAATAAACCAATACTACAACTCATAAACACTTCAACCGAGGGATGGTTACAAATTATTCTGTTTATTGATTGCCTCTTTCTTATTTAAGTGAATTATATTTAAGGAATATGCTGGTGCTCGATATACAAACTGCTTAGACGCACCACTTGACTTAACTTCGATATCTTGTACCTTAGTTGGATTATCAATTGTGTTTTCGTCATATTTTCCACCGGTCAACCTATTAACTTTATATTCATTCTCAACATCACAGTCAAGACTGATATTGATATCATCCGGATCAGGGCTCATATTAACGATTTTTACGATTACTTCCTGCTCTGTATCGCATACAACAGCTGCCATGGCTGGGAAGCTTGGTACTGAGGCTTCCTGTACTAATACATCATTTATAGAAAGACTCATTTTTTTACCTGTTACTACATATTTGAATTTATTATATGCACCCATGGTTAGCTTTACAGATGCCTCCGATGTTAATGCTATGGGTTCTGGATAATGCTTCTCTTGAAAAGTACTCTTACCTCCCTTAATTCTCCATTGAAAAGGACGCACAATTCCCGCATTCCATTCTCTGGGGGGGTGCGTTTCATCATTCATATACATTTCTTTGGATATTCGGGAACTATATACTCCAATTCCAATTTCACGACCTTCTTCTGCGAATATCTCAATTTCAAAAGTTCCTTCCGTTTCCTCTTCATTATCTCCAAATACAACCAGAATTTCATCCGGTTTTACGCCCATTGTAGAACTCTCTTTCTTCTGTTCTTCATCCGGTTCCGTTATGCCATAGCCTTCCTCTAAAACCACTTCATGTCCCATAACCTCATGTGTTGCTTTTACAGGATTGCCATTCCATGTTGCTTTCCGATACTTAACCCCTGCAGGTCCAATCAGTGAGGCCATACCTTTTACAGGGCGATATAAAACTCCGGTCTCATCCTGTGATAAAACAACATAGTTTCCACGGTTGCCGCCAAATAGTTTCCATGCATAATACGTAGGGATACAATAACTTCTTAAATTATCAAAAATTAATAGATTGGGATACCATGCATAGTAATGATAGTTCTCCAATAATGGAGCATAGGACGCTAGACTAACAATATCTTGGTTACGTTCCATTCCAATCAAGAACATCGCTTCACCTATGGCTGCATAAAGTTGTCCCACTGGGCCGCGAAGTACCGCAAGTTCTCCTAAAAATATATTTGGACCTTTCCTGTCATAATTATCGTAAAAGCCTATGTTTTCAGCAAAATACTCCACGCTGTCATAATAGTGTTCATCCACAATATCAACTGGAAATCCTTTTTCTTCAACATGATGATTCGCCACAAATATCATCCATGGATATTTTTCCTTAATAATTTTATAACATTTTAGATATCTTTCTTCATAATCCGGACCCCAGTTCTCATTACCAATTTCAACATAATTCATCTTATATGGTTCCGGATGTCCCATATCTGCGCGTATTTTACCCCACTTACTGTCAGCAGGTGCTATTGCATATTCAATTGCATCTAGTGTATCCTGTATCATCTCCTCCAGCTCTTGGCCCTCCATAAGCACTGAATTACGTGCTTGACAGGTCATGCCACAGTTAAATACATAGAGTGGCTCGAGCATAAGGTCTTCACATAACTGTAGATATTCATGATAACCAAGCCCATTTGATGTCCGGTAATGCCACATCAGTAAGTGCCCCGGTCTCTCCCAGACGGGTCCAATGATATTTTTGAATCGCATCGCTGTTGATGGAGTAAATCCTTCTACAATACATCCACCGGGGAAGCGTAAAAATGTCGGGTGCATGTCACGAAGCTTCTCTACCAAATCTCTTCTTAAGCCATGTCCATTATAGGTATCCGCCGGCATCAAAGATGTAAATCCAAGTTTAATTTTACCTCCATTCGGACAAGTCATAACAAATATTGCATTTCCCGTAGTCCTAATTGCGGTAAACTCTGTATCATAACGAACAAAACCGTTTCCATATAGGTTCATTACACTCTCACATAATCTAACTCCATCTTCTTCTATAGAAAGAATTACTTCTGTAGGCTCCTCAACCTTGGCAAACATATAAAAATTATATTTCTCGCCTTCTTTTTGAGGAATTCCAACAAATCCTGTATTATAAATAAAGCCTTGCGGATGAAACTCCACGGAAAGAGCAGTGCTTCGTTTATTATTTAAGGTATCTTCTCTATCCAATTTTATGTTGGAATTTTCACAATACCATGCAGGTATCGGAGTAAATGCAATCTCATTATCACGAATCCATCTAGACAACCCTTCTCCATGATTAAATTCATCTCTCCAACCTGATGGTGTAACAATAGCATAATCATCATCACCTTCGGTAGTACATTCTTTAGGAGGAATTGAATCTTCAAATGATCTGTTGCGTAGCATCTCCGGATAAAGACCACCATCCCCCGCCCTGTTGATATCCTCAAAAAATATGCCATATAAATTTTTAGCGACAGGAAAACGTCTTTCGGTAGTTTTTATATTTATACTGCTCATAAATTCCTCCATTTCTATCCATACCATTTTTTACTTAATGTTGGTAATCTGATTGCTTTTTATTATGTATTACTTTCCGGTGATATCCATTCTAACCTTGATTGTAGCTATGCCATCATTTATATACTGTAAAAAGTTCCATATATGATACTTTCGAATCATATATGGAACTTTTCATAAGTACATTTCATACACAAATACCAAAGAATATATTCAAATAAAAATAATCACTAATTGTTTGACGTATTAACTATTCTGCTATTATTGACCCTTTGCTGCATTTCTTGCATCGACTACCTTCTGGAACTTTGCAGTATCAAATGCAACTAAGTCTTTCCAGCCTAATCCTTCAAGCTGAGTCTTCATCTCTGACCACATCTGATTAAACTCATCAGCGCTGCTTGCAAAAATCATTCTCCAAGAAGTATCACAAATCAACTCAGCACATTGACTGCGGATTAATCCAATATCAGTAGTATCACTTGGCAGAATAATATTAACACTAGGAACTACATTCAACTGTCCTTTATTAATCAGAAACTCTACCTGGTTAGCTGCACCGTACTTCGCACTCCATTCCTTCGTCATGGTCGTTTTGTTAGCCTCTAAATATGATTTCCAGTAGTTATAAACATAGGTTTCTCCTGTTAAAGGATTTTTAGATACTGCATGCATAGGCCACTGATTAATCTTAGACAAACCATCATTATATCCGCCGCCGCCAAATTCTGCAGGAACTTCTCTATTTTCCATCAGCGCATATAAACCGTCCTCTGTCATAGTGTAGGTTCCATCTTCATTTACAGTATAGCAATAACCTTCCAGACCGGCATGTAAATAATTAAGACCTTCAGGGCTGATTAACCAGTCTAAGAATTCCATAACTCTGGCTTTTTTAGCATCATCCACCTGGGAACCCACTGCAAATGCTCGACCGTCTCCGTAGTAATAATCCGAAGTCTGGTAGAAGTTCATATCAGCAACCGGTGCGTAGATATAAGCATCTCTCTCATTTGCACGATCCGGGGTGTTCCAGAAGCCTCTCTGCCAGCTATACCACATTAATAACACCTGTTTGTTTTTCATCTTTGTACATGCAGTTTCCCAATCTTGAGTACCGGAGTCAGGATCAACAAGACCTCTTTGATTTGCATCATAGAAGAATTTTAACATCTTGTAGTATGCTCCAGCATCATCCGTAAGCTCCTTCATGTCTCCGTTTGTACCAAGAAGGATAGAACCATTTACTTCATAACCATACCACTTTGTAAGCTGAGTTGCTGTCTCTATACTAATTTGAGTTCCGCCTTTATCCCAGTCTGCCCATAAAGAAAGACAATAGTTCGGATCTCCAGCAGCATTCGTAGGATGTGCCTTTTGAATCTGTTCCATTACATTCAACAAGTCATCTAAATTCTTCATTTCAGGATTACCCAGTTCTGAGTAATAATCCCAGGGGAACATAGGACTTGAATAAACTTCGGTTTCTGAATAGGTAGTAGGAGATGTATTTGTTATCTGGCAAGGTAAACCATATATTTTGCCATCAGCATTTCCTTCCATTCCAGTGTTATAAACTTTATACTGATCATAATACAGTTTTAAATTGGTACTGTTTTGAATGTCACTAGTAATATCCTTGATTAATCCTGCTGTAATACAATCCTGAAGATCTGAATTATCCAACAGAATAATATCTCCCAAATTACCAGCTGAAGTACGTGTCTGGTAAAGAGCATTCCC
Organism: Herbinix sp.; assembly: GCA_029256105.1. Lineage (GTDB taxonomy): Bacteria > Bacillota > Clostridia > Lachnospirales > Lachnospiraceae > Mobilitalea. The sequence goes on along the minus strand of JAQSYO010000003.1, from coordinate 153,054 downwards.
ATCTCCGGATACCTGTGGTGCAATAATATTCAACTCGAGATTGAACTTATCCTTAACGATTTTTCCAAACCAACCACCCTGAATTCCCTGGTAATTAGCTGCAACATCATAAACCTCAATCGTCATTGGATCCCTGCTTACGGTAGCTGAATCGTCCGTAGTTGCGTCACCATCGCTACTAGCAGGTGCCTGTGTTGCCTTTGTGTCTGTGCTTCCGGTTTGATCCTTGCTGTCATCCTTTTTGTCGGAACATCCGGTAAGAATTAGTGAAAGCATTAATACTACCACCATCATTAATGAAATAATCTTTCTTTTTCTCATAAAATACCCTCCATTCTCTTATTTTTATCATAAAAAGATGTTGACTCATCTTCTTATTTCTTAACCTTTCACAGCACCAATCATGATACCTTTTACAAAATATTTCTGGAAAATCGGATAAATTAGTAAGATAGGCGCTACTACAATAATTGTTACCGTCATTCGTATCGAAGTGGCTGTCTGTACGGTAGCCAGGCTTTGTGCCATACCGGCACCGCTGGAAGAATTTGCAAGCATTCTTAATGAGTTTGCCTGATTTATATACTGGTACAATATGAATTGTAAACTATACAACTTGGTATCTGTCATAAGTAAAAGTGTATCTTGAAAGGCGTTCCATTGCCCTACCGCTGTAAAGATAGCTACTGTCGCCATGATCGGTTTGATAACTGGCATTATGATTCGGAAAAATATCTTTAACGTACCTGCACCGTCAATTTCAGCCGCCTGTTGAAGTTCTTTTGGAATAGATTCCACAAAGGTCTTTGTCAGAATAATATAAAACGGTGATACAATAGCCGGTAAAATATATCCCCAGAAATTATTTGTCAGATGAAGATTACGCATTGTCAGGTACCAGGGAATAACACCAGCATTAAAGTACATTGTAATAATTACAAAACGATACCAGAGTTTTCTACGCCACATACTTTCGCGAGTGAACATGTACCCCAGGAAGGCAGCAGCTATAACTGTGAGGAATGTACCTATTACTGTTCTACCAACAGATACCATAGCAGCATTCATCAAACCTTTTATCTTTAATGCTTCGATATAATTCTGAATATGAATTTGTTGAGGCCAAAATATAATTAATCCACGTTCACTTAGCTCATTCGAACTGATTGTATTGATAAATATATAATAAAATGGGTAAATGCAAACAAAAGCGAATATTGCAAATGCAACATATGTTATTACGCTGATTAAACTATCTCCAATACTTCTTTTTTGATATATTTTTCTTCTTTTTTTATTCATTCCACCACCTCCGCTTCTATAAAAAGCTTTCTCCTCTTACCAGTTTTGAAATTCCATTCGCAATGCACAGCAGCACTACACTGATGAGACTCTTAAGCATACTTAGAGCTGTAGAAACTGAATAACTACCACTTCCCATTGCCAGATTAAAAACATACAAATCCAATACTTGAATTGACTCTTTATTAAAAGCATTCTGGAACACATAATATTGCTCCATACCGTTCGAAAGGAAACTAGCGATACTTAACATCAATAGAACAAAATATGTAGGTAATATGCTTGGGATGGTAATAAATCGAATCATTTGCATCCTTCTCGCACCATCCACTCTAGCAGCTTCAAAGAGTTCTTCATCAATACTTGATATGGCTGCTATGTACATGATGGCTGCCCAACCAAGATTTTTCCATGTGAGCCAAAGCCATTGCGTAATCCAGACATGTTCGGAAGCCTGTAGGAACAAGATAGGTTTTGCTATTAATCCCATGGAAGTCAGAAGATGATTAACCATACCTGTACTATTGAATATATTATACGCGATGGAGTATACCAAAACCCAGCTGATGAAGTTTGGAATTGTAGTTACCGTCTGTACTACTTTTCTGAACGGTACACATTTGATTTCATTAAGGAAAACAGCAAAAATCATTGGTAACCACGAGAACAATATCGTCAGTCCACTCATGGCAAAAGTGTTTTTTATTACATTTAATATCATTTTCGTTTTTACTGGATTTTCCACCAATGATTTAATCCATTTAAATCCCACAAAATCATCCATGGTCATCGGCTTCGGTGGTCTATAATCGAAAAAAGCATAAGTCCACCCGTAAAGCGGGTAATAAGCAAAAATAGCAATCAAAATTATAAACGGTAGTATATACAAAAATTCCCTGTATGCTCTCATTTTCTTTTTATTTTGAAAAACCTTCATTACACATTCTCCTTTATTGGGAATAGTTCACTAAACATATATAAATAAATTCACTCTCAATAATTTAATATATCTAATACTTTAATCGTTTTCAAAATTCTACAACCTACGTGGATCTATGGAGATTATTTGATTTTCTACTAGCCTTGTAAATGGTCCCGGTAAACGTAGCTCCTCTTCTACAACATTGCCATAGAAATCGTTTGGTACAATTGGCTTTATAGCTACCTTCCTGATATCTTCCGTCTTCCTAATGAATCTGTGTTTATCGGAATATCGAGGATATAATGTTGGCAAATCATCCATTCTTTGAATTACCATTGTAAAGTTTTCAGTATCAATATTGATATCAAATTTTGCTTCCTGCCCTTGTTTATCAAATCCGTAAAACTCTTGCCATGCCTTCAAATCTAAACATGCCTCAGGTGTCGGATAAAGAATTCTGAGATATCCGCCCGGCATATTCACAAACATATTTCCTTCTGATTCGTTATGTTCAGTCGGCATTTTTATAGCTGCTTCTTCACAATCGTAGAAAATATTATTCCATATTTTTGTGTCCCGTGCTGTCCCACCCCTCGTGTTACCAATAATACGGAAAGCTACAGTCTTAGCATAATAGCCGGCGCTTCGACACTTCCCTATAAAATTGTTAATTATATGAATATGGTCTGTTCCTTCTCCATATATGGCGTAGCCATTCACTACATTCTCTTCTTCCATTTTATACCATCCAGCAGAACCAATTCCCTCTGTTATTTTGGATGGATCAAAACGTCCTTCTATATTCCAAAAAATATTATTATCAATTAGGTTTATATCATCTCTACTACATTCTATAAAAATAGCTTCTCTTTGCTGGATTCCATCAAGGAAAAGATTCTGCGTTATACGGTTGTTCTCATTCACCATATCCATCCAGAGATGATCTGCCCTAAGTGTCTTAGTAAATATATTGCGACGAATTATACTATTGGTGCAGGCGTGTACTTTTATCCCCCCTGCTTCCCAAGATAATTCCATCTTCTGCCATCCGGTACCCTGTATCAGATTATCTTCAATTAATAACTCTTTCGCAAACATTCCAGCAATTCCGCAGACACCCACATTATAAATCTTACAGCGTCTTATCACTGTAGATCCGACAATTTGATTATCAATAATCGAGTGATGCCAGCATTCATTGCCAATATCAATTCCGACCCCATTCGACCAATCTATCATACAATCTTCAATAATCCAATGATGACCCCGATAGCAAGATATTGAACCTCTTTGCGGTACCGGAGCACCTGTAGCCGCATGTGCGCAGGTCAAGCCCTTTACCTTGATATACGATAAGAATGGGATTTCAGGTGCAAAGCATTGTTCCCGGCAGGTCAATTCAATGACATGCTTCAAGGGATCATCATCATTTTCTAATCTAATATGTACGGATTGTCCATTTGCCTCCACCCAATAGGAACCCGGATGATCTGAAAGCTGATTATAAAGCGCTACCTGAAGCAACGGTTTTCCATCACAAAAAACCATTCCGCGACGATTTAGATAGGTGGTCATATCTGTTTTGTCATATTCAATAAATAACCGATCATGCAGGATATTGACAGCACAAAAAGGGTTATATCCACGAAACTCATTCTGATCGAGTTTAATTTCCCAAATTTGTGTATCCTTACCCTCAAGCTTACTTCCTGGGGTGTAACGTATTAAATTCCACCCCTCACTTTTCATAAAATTCTTCGTTATAATGGAGGCTTTAATAATTACTTGCTCATTATCATAAGCTTCATAACAAATCATCTTATCAGGATCATCGCCACCTCTTGCAGGGTGAACGCATTCCCGATATTCTCCACCATGAATCCATACCCGAGTACCAGGCTCAGCAATTACTGCCGCTGCATTAATTGTTTTGAAAGGACGCTCCGGGGTTCCGTCATTATCATCGGATGCATTAAAATGATTACAAGACACATGTAGTTCTCTGTCATATTTTTGTTCTTTTTCCCAATGTTTATAATAATCACCATTTGGTAGACATAACGTTATATCCTGCTTCATTTTGTCCTCCTGTTTTAACTAAATGAAAAGTGTTAAATTTTTCGCTTTAATTTGATCATAATTTAAACATATTACTAATCAATTATGTAAAACTTACATAATAATTGTACAATATGTTCAATAAATCCATTATAAATTATATATTCTTATGAAACAATGACATATACTCAGCACAAAATGAACTATTCTAATCGATAAATGACATTTATTCATATTAATATGATCTATTATCAGTTTCCAATAATTTCTTTCATAACTTTAATTAATAACAACAAAAAAAGGTGTAAATCCCTAGGGGTATTTACACCTTGATAAAAGCTAAAAACCTATATTAAATTCACTTATTTTAAGTATATTTTCAAAATACTCCGGACTATTATTTTTGGTAAGGACTATTTCGGAAAGAATTAGGCGTTGATCCAGTTATTTTCTTAAATTGCCGGAAGAAATGTTCCATATTATGATATCCACACAAAGTAGCAATTTCCGCTATTGAGTAATGATCATATAATAAATATTTTTTGGCAAGATTAATACGACTGTTAATGACATCCTCAATACAGGTAATACCGAAGGTATTTTTATAGATATCCTCAAGATAGCCCGCACTGATATTGAGTTTTTCCGCCATTTTGGCTACAGTCCACTCCTTATTAGGATTATGGTATATCTCCATCTTTAATTCGTTGAGGTTTTTAAATAAGATAGATATACTCTTGTAATTATATGACTCTAATAGCTTATTGAATAACACTCTTAATAAATTATCAATAGAGATATCTTTATAATTATTGTTCAAAATATGTTCTGTCACAAGTAATTGATATAATGTATGGCAATAAGATGGATCATGAATAATGAACGGAACCCCATTTGTTATTGGAGAGGTAGTAACATAAGCTTCATCCGTATCAAATCGAATCCAATCATTTACATACTTATCCACGCATGCACGATAATAAATTTTCTGGTTTGGCCTGAATAGTACTGCACAATTCGCAGGATATTCTATATAATTATCATCAACCAGAAATATTGCTGGTGTCTGAGTTAATAAAAGGAGCCAGCAATCATGCCCTTCTGGGATATCAAATTCGAAATTTTCCGAATGAGAAGCATCATATTCCACGTATCTTATATGATTCATCATTTACCTCCATGCTAATATATAATTACTCTTATTAAAATACAGGTTATAGCATCATTACGAAAAGTCCTATCATATTTCAATTGCGAAAAGCAATAAAAGTAGTCCTCCCATAACAAAACACCTATGAATTATTCTAGTAATATAATAACACATTAATGCTAAAACCACTATTCCAAAATAGTAATTTGTATCATAATACGCAATTATTCTTTAACATATTTTTAAATGCTTCTCTTTGGTGATATTTAGCAATTTATAACAGGAATTATTTCGTAATGCTACCGTCCAAATCCCAGAGGTCTTCCCAGTCCTTTGCACCTTCCCACAAGAATACCTGACCTTTAATTAATCGATTATTTTTATCAATCGACTTTAGTATTTCCATTTCCTTGTCGCTAAGTGGATCTTCTGTAGTACACTTTAAGTTACTTACATACTCAATTTCATGAACGGAAAATGGAATTGGAACCTGTCCTCGCTGTACAGCCCATTTTAAGCAGACAACAGCAGGGTGTATATTATGTGCTTTCGCAATTTCAACCAATTCCGGTACTTGAATATCAGCGATATCATCCGGCGTTTTATCTCGATCCGGTCTGGTTGGAGAACCGATCGGACAAAAACCGATTGGTTGAATTTCGTGTGTAAGACAATAATCAAATAATTCCGGCTGTTGGAAGCAAGGATGCAACTCCATTTCAATTGCTACTGGTCTAATTTTACAAAGAGGAAGAACTGCTTCTAATTTTGCTATGGTCATATTTGACATACCGATATGTTTTACAAGGCCAGCTTCCACTAATCTTTCACATTGTCTCCAGGTCTGAATAAACTTCTCTACATTAAATGGTCTTGAATCCGGATTACGGGAATCCACGCTGCAGCCCGGCGCATGATAGTTAGCAAATGGCCAATGTACAAAGAACAAATCAATATAATCCAATTGCAAATCTTTTAAACTCTTCGCACAGGACACAAGAACGTCTCCAGCACCATGCATATTATTCCATACTTTTGTCGTAATGAATAACTCTTCTCTTTTAACCGTGCCCTTATCAAATGCCTCCCGAAATACTTTGCCGATCTGATCTTCATTTCCATACACTGCTGCACAGTCAAACAGACGATATCCGGATTCAATTGCACCTGCTACAGCAGCGGAAACCTGCTCCGGGGTGAAACGGTCAGAACCGAAGGTTCCCATTCCAATACCAGGCATCGTATCACCTGTATATAGTTTTCTCTGTGGTACAGATTTTGGATCAATAAATGTTGTCATATTATAATCTCCTTTTCAATGTTTAAATTTGATATAGTAGTTTTATATAATTTTCTCTACCACAATCTGTGGTAATAGTTGCTGCATATCTTTCATGATAAAAAATCCGGTTTCAATACGTAACGCATTCGCTGCAGAAATAGAGCTTGCAAGCTTAATGGTATCCACCATTGATATACCGCGTGAAAATCCAACTGCAAAGCCTGCAATCATAGAATCACCGCAACCTACGGTATTAACAGCCACGAGCTTTGGTACAACTGCTCGATAAACACCTTCCTCACAGGCAATATAGGAGCCCTCAGAGCCACAGGATATAACGACTGTCTCTATCCCCGTTTTTTGAAGAGTAACGGCTGCTTTGACTATATCTTCCTGACAATTAATATCCTTACCGGTAAGTGCTCTGATCTCGTCTATATTCGGTTTAATCATGGTAGGTCTTGCTTCAATCGCTTCCTCCAATAATTTACCGCTGGTATCTAGAAGCACCTTCTTGTTATACTGTTTTGCAATCATAATCATATCTTTGTATAAGCTGCCATCCATGCCTCTGGGAACACTTCCCGAAATAACAACCACGGAACACACTTCAACTAATTTCATATACTTTATTAGCATATCTTCCTTATCAGCCTCAGTGACTAATGCGCCTGGCTCTAGGAATTCTGTCTGTATATGGTTTGTTTCATCGTAAATATTAATGCAAGATCTACTTTCGCCTTTAATATGAACGAAGTCACTTTTAATCTTCTGTCCTTCCAATACTTCTACGATATAATTACCAGCATGACCCCCAACAAACCCAGTCGCAGTAACCTCTTCCCCTGCAATGGTTGCAGCTCGGGATACATTCAGTCCTTTTCCTCCTGCGGAATAGCTACATTCTTTTACTCTGTTTACACCGCCGGATTGAAAATTCTCCACAACATATCTTTTGTCAATCGCTGCATTTAATGTAACTGTTAAAATCATATCTTTTTTCCTTTCCTGCTAGTCTTCATTTACCAGCAAGATTTTACCGTTTACAGCACCTGGTATCTTAAATAGCTGGAATGCCTCCTGTGCTTTACTCATTGGGTACTTCATTGCGATTAAACCCGAATCAAACTTCAATTGTCCGGTTGCATAATAATGTGCCGTTAACTCCCATTCTTTTCCCGGAAATGGAGCACTATAGGACATCCAGGAACCAGTAAGCTTAAACTCTTTGCGGTTCATGTTTTCCCACATTTTCTGTGTGAACTCCAGTTTAACATGTGGAGTACCAATAAAGCATACATGGGATTTATTTGCAGCCAATTCAAACGCCATATACATGGTAGGTGCCGCTCCTGCTGTTTCAAACACAAAGTCATAACCCTTTCCAGCGGTATACTCCATTGCTTTTTCCAGGAAACCCTCTTCCTTTGTATTTACAACTTCATCTGCGCCTAGGCGTTTTGCAAGCTCAAGTCTTTCGTCGTTAATATCAAATACTACCACCTTCTTAGAACCGAAGATTTTAGCCCACTGCATCGTGAATAAGCCGATGGTTCCACCGCCTAAGATTGCCACGCATTTCCCGCCTTGATAATCATTTTGTAGGAGTCCATGGAGTGCTACAGTGGAAGGCTCAAACATTGCACCTTGTTCATAGGAAATGCTTTTATCAAATACCACTGCATTTCTTTCTGGTATTACTACATAGTCTGCATTGCTCCCCTGCTCTCTGGAACCAATAAAACTGTAATGCTTGCAGAGAGAATAGTTGCCATTCTGGCAGTCTTCGCAGGTCAAACAAGGAAGCAGAGGGGCCCCGGATACTCTATCTCCTACCTGTACTCTTGTAACACCTTCTCCAATTTCTACAACTTCACCGGAAAATTCATGTCCTAATACAATGGGATAAAAATGAACACCATTTTCTAATACTCTTGGAATATCAGAACCGCAGATACCGGAAACCTTTACCTTCACTTTAACTGTACCCGGTGTTGTTACCGGTTCATTATACTCTAAATATTGTACATCTTCATTTGCACAGACCACTGCTGCTTTCATATAAGACAATTCTCCTTACTTACATTTTGTAAATTCTTATATAAATCTAAGTACAATTTATAATTTTCCTTATAAATTTCATGATTTTCCATATTGGGGACATGGTATCTTCTAACCTTTACTGTCATTTCCACTGCTTCCTCAAAATCACGATACATCCCAACACCAACACCAGCTAAAATCACTGCTCCAAGCGTTGTCGCTGTATCAGAGGAAGGAACGGCAATCGGCTTTCCTGTAACATCCGATTTTATCTGTGTCCATAACAAAGAATTCGCTGATCCACCCATAGCTCGTAATTCATTTATATGTGCTCCAGCAGTAGCAGCAACATCTAAATTATGTTTTAAGGAAAAAGCTACTCCTTCCATTGCTGCTCTTACAAAATGTCCTTTGGTCTTGCTGTAGTCCAGTCCATAATATACTCCCTTTGCATGGACATCCCAGATTGGTGATCTTTCGCCCGCCATATAGGGTAAGAAAATCATGCCATCACTACCAGCGTTAACTTTACCGGCTATTTCGTTCAAAAGCTCCAGCGATGACTTTCCGGTACGTTGTCCTTCTTCTCTTTCAAAGTCAGCAAATTCTTTTTCAAACCACCGCATGACTCCTCCACCGCCTGTAGTGCCACCCTGCAATAGCCATTGATTTGGCACTACATGAAAGCTAAGAATAAGTCTGGGGTCAGCACTGTATTCCTCCAGACAGATGCTCATTCCTCCTGCTTGACCACCTTGTTCCTGTGTTTCATAGGGATGAATAACTCCAGCTCCAAGTGTTCCACATGCTGCATCTAGTCCTCCTGCAACAACCGGTGTTCCTACTGCCAGACCACTCAGCTTTGCTGCTTTTTCCGTAACATAACCAACAACCTGATGACAGTCGTAGATATCCGGAAGAAAATCCAAAGGAATTCCAAGACGTTTACACATTTTTTCGTCCCATGTTCCGGCACGCATATCAAAACAGTGTAATCCATAGCCTTGAGATTTGTCTTGACTTAGCACCTCCGTTAGGCGGTAAACAATAAAGCTGTTTGACTGTAATATTTTGTAAATGCTTTCATAAACCTGTGGTAGATTTTCCTTATACCATAATATTTTAGCTGTGGTATAGGAGGCTTGAAGGGAATTTCCTGCCAGATTAAAAATTGCATCCTCTCCAATCTCCTTGTTTAAGCGTCCGCATATATCATTTGCTCTAGTATCCATCCATATTGGTGTGTTCGTCAGCACTTTTCCGTTTTCATCAATTGCGATTGCAGACCAGCTCTGGCCATCGACTCCAATCCCGGCAATATCCTCATTATCAATACCTGCTTTTAGTAGGGTGGCATTAATGGTCTTATATATTGCTTCCCACCACTCCTCCGGGTTTTGTTCCACATATCCGGGTTTGGGGTAGTAAACCTGATAATCCCCCATTTGACTGGCGATAACTTCACCCTGCCGATTAAAAATTGCTACCTTGCAAGCACTTGTTCCAATATCAATTCCAAGTAAATATTTTTTCACGCGACCCTCCATGATGCCTCTTCGAGACAACTTAAACCTTGGAAGAACTACGAAGTTTGCACAATAGTACCATTCCTTGTTCTTCCTAGAGATAATAACAATCTAAAAGCGTAACGTTTCGCTTTTACTTTAATAAGTTTTCATCCACCAAAACCTATACTCTTACAATTTTCTTATAGAATTGCCTTCCAGGATCTTTGTCTGTAATTTTAATATTTGATAATCCCGTTCATTTCCACATTCATTTTCTTCAATTCGTTTTAAAATTAATTCAGCAACTTTCTTTCCAATTTCCTCTAGTGGTTGTGTTACAATCGTTAGCCTCGGTTTACATGCTCTTGCAAATTCTGCATTATCAAAACCGATAACGGAAAGCTCTTCTGGAATTTTGACACCCAGTTCATTCATCCCTATCAAAGCCCCCATGGTCATTTCATAATTCGCCACAAATACTGCCGTCATGTCTTTGTTACTTTTAACCAGACTTTCCAAGCACCTAACTCCGCCGTTAATGGTATAATCTCCATGTTCAAACAGTCTTTCTTCCGGAACAATTCCCGCTTCCATTAAGGCAAGCTTATATCCAAGCATTCTTTCCTGTGCTGTAAATATATCCTCAGGTCCGCCAATCATGCCAATTCTTGTATGCCCATTATCAATTAATTTCTGTATTGCATTCTTTACAGCGGTTAGATTATCTACCAAAACATAGTCACAGTCAATTCCATTTATTTTGCGGTCAATCATTACAATCGGTTTTTTTGCCTTGTAAAAGCTGCTTAAATGGGAACCATCCGAATTAACCGGCATATTTATAATTCCATCCACTCTTTTCCGATATAGAAAATCAACAGCATTTTTCTCTAACTCCTTGTTCGTCCTACAATCGCAAACAATGGTTGCATAGCCATGATTTCGTAAAATATCCTCCATGGCAGTAATAATTTCAGTACAGAAATTATTATTTAATTCCGGAATCACTACCCCTATGGTTTTCGTCTTGTTGGTTTTTAGACCACGGGCTACCTCATTCACCTCAAAATTTAAATCCTTAATTGCTGCTTCTATTTTTTCTCTGTTTCCTTCGCGAACGTTGCCACCGTTTATATAAGAGGAAATTGTTGCGAGCCCCAGTCCTGTTAGCTTTGCTATATCTTTAATTGTAGATGCCAATATGATTCAACCCGCCTTCATTAAAATAATTAAATGATTTTTGATTATTTTAACACTTTATTATCACATCCGCAAACTAAAATACGGTTTTTAACTAATTCTTTCACCTTGTCCATACCTGCTTTTCCTAACGTTTTTGGATCAAAGGTATCCGGCTTTTCTTTTAGCACTTCTTTCATTCCGTCCGTATAAGCAACTCGGAGTTCAGTAGCAAAATTCACTTTACAAATTCCCCGGCTTACGCAGTCCTTTACATCTTCATCACTTAAACCGGAAGCACCGTGTAATACCAGTGGAATCGATACTACCTTTTTGATTTCAGAAAGTCTTGCTTTATCAAGTACCGGAATACCATTATAAAAACCATGAGCAGTACCAATTGCCACTGCAAGTGAAGTAATTCCGGTTCTTTCTACAAATTCTTTCGCTTCCATCGGATCAGTATTGGTATCCGCAACTGCGACTAAATCATCTTCCTTACCGCCAACTTTACCAAGCTCCGCTTCTACAGGTATGTTATATGGTTTTGCTGCTTCCACTACTTTTTTACTAAGCTTAATATTTTCCTCAAAGGTTTCATGTGATCCATCAATCATGATTGAAGTATAGCCTTCCTTGATGGCACTCACCGCAAGATCGAAACTGCTGCCATGATCCAGGTGTAAGGCTACCGAAATCGTTGCTTTCTTCGCTTCTGCAGTTACAATTGCAGCAAATGTCTCCAAAGTACCGTATTTGACGGTAGAAGGTGTCGTCTGAAGCATAACGGGAGCATTTAACTCCTGTGCCGCTGCTATTACCGCTTTCACCATCTCCATATTCTCGACATTAAATGCTCCAACCGCATATCCACCCTTTTGAGCATCTAATAGCATCTTTTCTGATGTAACCAATGGCATATTATTTTCCTCCTTTAACATATCCGAAACGTTTCTGTTTCATAATTAAATAATAATATAATTTATCATTCTTGTCAATTATAAAACAAAATTATTTATTCATTAACTTCTCTATTGACTAACAAATAGAAAGTTACTATTATAAAAAGGACTATTATTCCTAGAGGTTCCTCTGAACTATCCTCTAAAAAACATGCTATGAAACGCAGATTTCGGTGCTAACTAACTCGAAATTCTAACGAATCTTTCAAGGAAACTCAATAGTTACATAAGAAACAATAAATAATAATCTAAAAGACTGAGGTGGATACAATGCAATATTTACTAGAAAATAATCAGGTTGTGGTAAAGTTTGATACGAAAGGCGCCGGAATCGTTTCGATTAAAGATGTAGACAAAATAGAATATCTATGGCAAGGTGATGCAGCCTATTGGTCCGGACAAGCGCCTGTTATGTTTCCCATCTGTGGGAGTCTGCGCGACAAAAAAGCCACCATCGGAGATGGGATGACTTGTTTTATGGAACGCCATGGACTCGTAAGAAAATTAGAATTTTCATATCTTGGACAAACGACAAATTCTATCAGCTTTTCCATTTGTTCCAATGAAGAATTAAAATCCAGTTATCCATTTGACTTTGAGTTGCAGATAACTTACACCCTAATTGAGAAAACAATTACTACTTCCTATCAGGTATATAACCGCAATTCTATTCCAATGCCATATTTTATTGGAGGGCACCCCGGTTTTAATTGTCCACTTCTACCTGGTGAAAACTTTGACGATTATGTTCTCGAATTTGAGATGCCAGAAGTTGCTGCATGTCCTGAATCAATACCCTCTACCGGCTTAGTGAATTTGAATAACCGCCTTTCCGTTCTAGATAATGAAGCGGCTCTTCCACTAAAACACAGCTATTTCAACGTGGATGCATTGATTTTCGATCAATTAGAATCACGTTCGGTGAAGCTTAGAAATCCGGTAACAGGAAAAGGAATCAAGATGGATTTTGCAGATTTTCCTTATTTTATTCTTTGGTCTAGTCCAAATAACGGACCCTTTGTCGCTTTGGAGCCTTGGTCCGGAATTTCCACCTGTAATGATGAATCAGATATATTTGAAGAAAAAAGAGGGGTTACCATCCTACCACCAAATCAATCAGCAATACATTCTTTTGATATTACCCTATTATAGTTTCATATTGACATACTTACTTATTGCTTATATTATATTCTATAACAGAAACGTTTCCGTTTCTGAATTTGTATTCGGAGGATTATTATTATGTTAAAGGGAATACCGCCAATTTTATCCCCAGAACTATTAAAGGTATTATGTGAAATGGGTCACACAGATGAGCTTACGATTGGAGACGGAAACTTTCCGGGGCATACCTATGGTAGTAAAGTTATTCGCATGGACGGACATGGTGTACCTGAAATTTTAGATGCTATTCTTCAGGTGTTTCCACTCGATACTTATGTAGAAAAGCCAGTTACCCTTATGGGTGTTGTACAAGGAGATACTGCAAAAACTCCAATTTGGGATACTTACAAGGAAATTGTAGCAAAGTATGATCATAGAGGTGCTGATTGTTTTGAAGAAATAGACAAATGGAAATTTTACGAAAAGACGAAGGAAAAATCAACCGTAGTAATTATGACGGGAGAAGCTGCTATCTACGCTAATATTATCTTAAAAAAAGGTGTAGTACTTCAATAAAAGAATATTGCTTACAATATGCTTATTATGAATACCTTCTTACCTGTATGCTTGATTTGAAAGAAAAGTAAAGATGTAAGAGTTTTATGATGTTGTTTCATTCGATATTATAAAAGCTCTTACATCTTTTATTTTTGAGTCTTTTTTATTAATGAGGTGATTCCATATTGAATCTTTATCTGAACTACAACAAATTCCATCACAATATCGAGCAGCTTCTTGACTTTCGTCGTAAAATTCCTTATTGCTAAATTATAATTATCCGTTGAGTATTTAACATACTCTTATACAATAAATTTTCATATAAAAGCAACGTAAAACTATATGTAAAAGCAATGATATATGTTTAAATTTTATTATGATACAACATTTATACTATATGTTGTTAACCGGAATTCAGTGTTACTGTATGGAATTCACAAATATATTTTCGAATGGAGACTAGTATGGAGAAAAACCAGTTGGGCATAACACCTGCCATGGGGTGGAATTCATGGAACACATTTACTTGGGATATTAACGAACAACTTATCCGTAATGTTGCGGATACATTTCTTACCGAGGGTTATAAGGATGCCGGTTATGAATATATCGTTATTGATGACTGCTGGAGTTTAAAGCAAAGAGACAAGGATGGAAATCTTATCGCAGATCCCGAGAAATTTCCAAGTGGGATGAAGGCACTGGCCGATTATATTCATGCGAAGGGGCTGAAGTTTGGAATGTATTCTTGTGCAGGAACTCATACCTGTGCTGGATATCCGGGAAGCTTTGAACACGAATTTCAAGATGCGAAGCTTTTTGCAGAATGGGGTGTGGACTATTTAAAGTATGACTACTGCTTTAAACCAAGGAACATTTCAGGGGAATTACTATATAAGAGAATGAGTCTGGCACTTAAAAACTGTGGGCGAGATATCTTGTTTTCTGCTTGCAATTGGGGCGAGGATAATGTATACCAATGGATTCGAGAATCAGGTGCGCATTTGTACCGCTCCACAGGTGATATCCAGGACAATTGGGATTCCATCAAGAGTTTAACATTATCACAGCTTGATAAGGAATGTTATACGGGTTCCTTTTGTCATAACGATATGGATATGTTGGTCGTAGGGATGTATGGCGGAAGTAATAGTGATTTTATTGGAAGCAAAATAGGCGGTTGCAGTGACAACGAATATAAATCACATTTTTCTCTATGGAGCATAATGGGATCCCCACTTATGATCGGCTGTGATATCAGAAACGCTAACCAGGCTACGAAGGATATTCTGATGAATCGTGATATTATTGAAATAAATCAGGATATAGAATGCCGCGGAGCGTATCGCATTAAACCGGAACCGCAGTGGTTTCATACCGAGGATGTATTTATGTTGGTAAAAGTACTAACGGATGGAGATATTATTATCGGCTTTTTTAATCTGAGTGATACGCAAAGAGAATTATCTTTACAGTTTTGGGACATAGGTCTTCCTTATGCTTCTGGAATATCCTTATCCATGTATGACTGTTGGGAACATAAGGAAATAGGAGTTTTCAAAGAACGATATGCTCCTGTAGTACCGTCACATGACTGCGTGATTGTTCGTGCAAAGCTCGTGAACTAAATGGGGAACAATAAAACATGCCGAGAATGCAACTCACCTCTGACAGGTGACGCTATCGCTATTTATCTAAAACTGGTATCGAGAAATGCAGAAGACTTTTTATGCATAGATTGCCTTGGCGCAAAGTTAAAATGCGGACGTGGACCGATTGAGGAACGGATTAGATACTTCAGAGAATCAGGTAATTGTACCTTGTTTCGCTAATATTATTGTTAAGGAACTGTCAAAATTGCATTTTGACAGTTCCTTTTTTAATGAATCAACGGACTTTATCTAATAACCCGGAAAGGTGCTTTTTCTTCCTACTATATTCCGACGGAGTATATGAGGTTACCTTCTTAAACACTTTTGAAAAGTACAGCTGGTCCTCATAGCCTACAGAGCAGGCAACTGCTTTTATTGATAATTCCGAGGATTTTAACAAGGTACATGCACGTCGAATCCGAAAGGAGGTAAGATAGGTTATGATTGACATGCCGGTTGCTTCTTTGAATAATCGGAACAAATAGGTCCTCTCAATTTTGACAAAATCAGCTATATCCGAGACTGTCAGTGTGGACTTCCAATAGTTGTTTTCGATAAATTCCTTAGCTGATACTACATAATCTGCCTTGGGAATGGTATCTGCTTTGGGATAATACTCCATGTAATATGACAGCAATAGGCGCAGTTTTGCAATGGATCGCTCTTTTTCGAAGGGTTTATGCCCCTCCACTACGATACTTTGGAATAACGGCTCCAGATTTTCCGGTGATACACCAACTACTGGGGTATGATATGTTAGTTCCGTCATTGACAACAGGTGTATAGCCTCGTCACCTTTAAAATCAATCCAAATATATTCCCATGGATTTTGAGAATCCGGATAATAATTAACCTCCATATGAGGAAAAATAATAAAACTTTCACCAGCACATAGAGTATACGTAACATTATTCGATTTAAAATAACCTTTTCCGTTTATAACGTAATGCAGAGCATAAATATCACGTTCACCCGGACCCCATTTGTGCAAATTGGGGGGCTTATACCCATTATCTATACAGATCAGATCTTCGTTGATATAGTATTGAGCCGGTTTCATGATTCGTATCCTTATCCCTTCCTCTAATAAACGATACAGTGATGCATTTACTTTGCTTCAGCTTGTATTCTCTTAACCCTAAAATATACCTGAAATGGTTCATATCCAATGTCTCGGATTCTTCTAAGTTGAATAGCCGGATTCTGGTTCACAGTCTTAAAGAAGTAGCGCCAACTACCCCACTCACGTTCATTTTCCATCGTCACTTCGAGGGCAACATCACCTTTTTCTACAATAAGTATTCTCTCTTCTTCACAAATACCTGCCAGAACCTCAGGTCCATAACGGAATGCTCCCAGGTTCTCATCCTCCGGAAGTGGTAAAAAACGGATTCCGATCGGCAATATGATAGTAACACTGTCGCCCTCAGTCCATTCACGAAGTATTTTATAAAACATACTGCTATCGGTTGATTTACCATGAATTGTACCATTTACATAGATTATAGCTTCTGACATAATCCAGTCCGGAATTCGAAAATCTATCGCAAATTCCTTCTGTGAAGTTAAATGTACCACATAATCATACTTTCGGTATTGCGGCATATTTTCATGAAGTGACGTAATATCGTTTACACCATGAACTCCGGCAGTATTAGAGGAATCCATCATGCTTCCGCTCATATTATCCTGTCTTTGAATTATTCCAATTTCAACTCCATCAATTGTTGCCTTCAGCTCAGAATTAAAATACTGGCAGATATAGATGTCGTTCTTGTCTTGGTAATAAATATTTCTATTAAATGCTGCATTCGCCTGAACCATGGTTCCGTGACAACAGAAAAAGCTATCAGTCTCTCCACTCCAGTCCTTATGTAATCCTGCCTTCATCGGTAGAAAATAAGTCAATAACCCGGTTTCCTTATTGTTATGTTTATTACCGGTTAAGTGATATTCTTGGTAATATGCTTGCGCCATGATACCATTATAAAGATTATATTCCATATATTGCAGATATGTAGGGTCTCCTGTATGACGAAATAAAAATTCTGCCACACGCATCATGTTATATACCGTACAGTGTTCCTGGTTTTTGTCCCCGAAACGGTCCTTCATCTTCATTTTTGGCATCCAAACTTCACCTGCTGTCTGACCACCGGTCGCTAGACTGCCTCGCTCTGTCACGGCACAATTCCAATATGCTTTCACAATCTCCATCCATTTTTCTTCTCCTGTTACCTCATAAGCTCTGGCACAGCCAAGTACTTCCGGTATGGTTGTATTGGCATGCATATTGGTAAGTGGATCTTTCCCATCCAACAAGGGTTGAAAAAGTCTGCTGCGGTAATAACGCTCTAGGAGTAAATTGTACTTTTCCTTACCTGTACTCTTAAGCAACTCTGCCCAGACTTCAAGCATTCCTCCTGTCTCCACATCCAGTATGTCATCAAACTTAGCCCTGGAATATTTACCACTCCATTCAACAAACCAGTCAGCAAAATGATCTGCCACATCAAGTGCCTTTTGATTACCTGCATATAGAAACATGTCCACCAATCCCATAAAAATCTTATGAATATTATACTGTGGTGCCCAGACTGCTTTTCCATTCGCGATCCAATATAGATATTTTTCAGGAATCGGCCCTACCCACTGGCCTCCGTTGTCCTTCTGACATTCCTCCAGCTCATCAATAATGACTTCTGCCTTCGCAATTAGTTCTCTATCACCCGTTTTTTCATAATGCATTGCCGCAGCCGATAACCAGTGCCCCAGAAAATGTCCACGAAGTTGGCAGACAGGAGACTCCCATCCATTATGTGCATCCTCTGTAAGACCTCTACCAGAATATCTTCCTGCTTCCAATTTATAATTGATAAGAAGATTATCATTGGATAATTTCATTAGATATTCTCTGTTTGACTTTTCCCTACGCATCAATTCGTGCTCATTGATAATAACGCTTTTCCCTTTTAGCTCTTTCATAACTGAAGTACCTCACTGTCAATTATATTTTATGTATTGGATTGTTTCTTAATATCCTCCTCTGATTTTACTTGCTCCCAATGATATCTCTCTTACCCTTCTATCATTTCCTACTGCTGTTTCTTTCCCATAGGTATTGCTCTTGAGAATGAATATACATAAATTTTGCTTAACTATAGTATAACAAATAAACTAATTAATGCAATTGATTTTTCCGTCTTATTGATTGCCAGGAATACTAGCTACCCCCTTATGAAACCTCACGTACGCTACTAATGTAAACGACATACCAATTGTACTTCAACTTATCCTTTCACGGCTCCACTTGTTAATCCGCTAATGATATATTTCTGCATAAAAATGAAAATAATCGCTACTGGTATAATGGTCACCACAGCAAATGCTGTTAAATAGCTCCATTTCGTTCCATACTGTCCCATGAAATTGAATATTCCAGCTGTGATTGGCCGATTTACTTGGTCTTGTATAAAAGTCATTCCATAGGTTAAATCACCCCAAGCATATAGAAATGAGAAGATTGCGCACACAATAACTCCTGGAAAAGCAATTGGTATCAATATTCTGATAAATGCCGTAAAACGGTTACAGCCATCAATATAAGAAGCCTCTTCCAGATCTTTTGGTATGGAAGCAAAATAATTCTTTAAGATTAAAATCGAAAATGGGATTCCAATCGTTGCATCCGCTAATATTGCAGTTAATGGATGGTTTATTAAGTGCATATTCCGAAACATCATAAACATAGGGGTTAATATAACGGAAACAGGAAGCATCTGTGTTACTAAAAAGCCTAAGGTACATATCTTTTTCCCTTTAAACCGATATCTTGCCAGTCCATAGGAGGCAGGGACCGAAAGTACTACCGCAATCAGCATGCAGCTTAAAGAAATAAACATACTGTTAGCAAATGACCGAAACATGTTAAAGTCACCATTTTCAAGCTGTGCTGCATAAGATGTAAAATTCATCTTATTCGGAAACAAAGTCGGTGGAAATTGAAATATTTCCTGTTCCGTCTTTATTGATGTTACAAAAATCCAAAACAGAGGAAATAATAATACCAACGTTAAAATCAGCGCTAAGATGCATAAGATTACATTTAGTTTACCGTGTAATTTTTGTTCTGAATTCATTAAGCATCCTCCTCATCATGATATACAAATTTCAAATAAATCAAACTTACAAAGAACAAGATGATAAATAGTATATTGGCTACGGTAGCTCCTTGACTATATTTAAACAGACTAAAGGATAATTTATAGGAGTAGGTAGACAATAAATGAGTGGAATTAACCGGTCCTCCGTTTGTCATAACATATACTAAATCAAACACCTTAAATGTATAGATAAATCCAAGGATTAGTACAGATTGTATGGTTGGCTTTATTAAAGGTAATGTTATTTTTAAAAAAGTCTGTACTTTACCCGCCCCATCAATGGAAGCACTTTCATATAATTCCGTCGGTATCAGCGTAAGTCCGGAGGAAAGTAATATCATATTAAACGGAATACCAACCCATATATTGGTGAAAATCAGAGCAAACATAGCCGAATTAGGTGATATAAGCCAGTCAATCGGTGAAGCAATCAAATGAAGCGTTTGTAAGGCCTGATTAATAATTCCCACATTTGAACTAAACATAAATTTAAACATAAGAGCAGTTATGGTCATCGGAATCATCCACGGGATCATGAGTAACCCTCTGATTGGCTTCGAAATCGAGAATTTTTTATTAAAAAACAGTGCTAATGCAAAGCCAAAAACGAATTGGAAAACCAAAGACATAACCGTAAATAAAAGTGTGTTTACTACTGATTTTTGAAGTACTGAATCTTGAAATAATTTCACATAATTATCGAACATAACAAAGGGCTTTACTGCATCATTTAAAGTTTTAACTGTAACATTTTGAAAGCTTAATATAAAGTTACTGATGATAGGATAACCAACAAATATCATCATATAAATCATAGCGGGAAGGACATACAAAAAACCAACATTGTCATACTTAAAATATCTTTTAATCCGCTTCACAAAACCACCTCCTGAAATATGAAAAGCATGAAGTATATCGTATGTCTGGATAATAGATAGGAGTGCACGAAAAATCGTGTACTCCCACCCATTTTTCTATACTTATTTTTATTTGTTTTTAAATATCACCATTCTTTATTGTGCCAGAACGGCGTCAATTGTTGCCTGAGCTTTGGCTGCAGCGTCTTCTGGTGTACTTGTTTCGGTGATTACTTCATTAAAAGCTAAAGAAATTGCATCAGAGATTTCCGGCCAACTTGCATGAGGCCCTCTGGCTACTGCATACTGAAGTTCTTTTATGAAAAGCTGCATAACTTCATCACCCTGATATTGAGTTTCAGCAACATCTTTACGGGAAGCAATATATCCAAATCCATCAATATAGCTCTTAACTTTTTCTGCACTAGTTGCATATGTAATAAATGCTAAGGATGCATCTACCTTATCATTATCTATGATAGCAAAGTTTTCTCCGCCAAGTCCTGATGCATCTTTTGCACCGGTAGGAATCATTGCTACATTCCAGTTAAGATCCGGTACCTGTTCACGCATTGTAGGTACTTGCCAAGTTCCATTGATCATCATAGCAAGATTTCCTGATATAAACTGGTTCATGGTATCGCCCTGGGTCCAGTTAATTGCTTCTTTAATCATAGCCCCGTCTTTTACCATATCGCCAATAAATTTAAGTGATTTAATACCTGCTTCATTATTAATTTCATAGGCCGTTGTTCCTGCTGCATTCATCCAAGGCAGGAAGTTAAAGGTTCCTTCTTCATTTTGAAGTGCGGAAAAAGCGAAACCACTTACATTACCTTTTGTTGTCGCTTTTGCTACGGTTGCCAACTCCTCCCAAGTAGTCGGAACTTCACATCCGGCTGCTGCTAACATATCCTCATTATAAAAAAGTGCTAGGCAGTTGCTTCCAAAAGGAACTCCATACAGTTTGCCATCCAGGGTACAGGAAGCAATCGGACCGTCATAATATTGGCTGACATCAACTTTGCCAGTGATATCTGCAAATATTCCCATTTCTGCATAAGCTGCGTGATCCGGATTATCAATTATAACAATATCGGGTAGTTCTGATGCGGATGCACCGATTGACAATTGTTTTTTAAAATCTGCAAAAGGGACATATTTTGCTGACACTGATACAGCTTCTTGAGAACCGTTGAAGTCTTGAATAATTCCATCTAACAATTTTTGATGGTTTTCATTTTCCCAATAATACCACAGAACTATATCTTTTTTCTCTGTAGCTACTGTTTCGGCTGCTGCATCTTCGGTCGCAGCGTCTTTTGTATCGGCAGCTTTTGTCACGGTATTTTTTGCTGTTGTGTCATTGGTAGATGGTTTCCCCCCGCATCCAACCAACATCGTAGCTACAAGAACAAACGTTAATAAAATAGAAATAAACTTCTTCATTGCTCTTCCTCCTTTTTTTCTTACACGACTTTCTGTGTAAGTAGATAATCTTCTTTAATGCTGAATTTATTATATTACACGCTTTCATTTATAAAAACTCAAAAAAACTATAAAAGGATGGTAAAGCTAAGGTCAATATTTTAATGATTCATCATTCTATATTCAGTTGGCAATTGTCCCGTACATTCTTTAAAAACTTGACTAAAATATTTAGAATCACTGTATCCTACCTTTTCTGCTATTTCATACAGCTTCAGATGTGTACCAATTAACATTTCCTTTGCTTTTTTAATTCGAAAATTCTTAATATAGGTTCCAAAATTAACACCTACTTCTTTATGAAATTGGGTACCAAGATACTCTGGTGTAATGTTCAATTTAAGTGCAATCTCATCTAATGTAATTCCCTGATTATAAAATTCGTGGACCAAGCTCTTTGCCCTTTGAATGGTAAGACCATTTAATTTCTCTTCTGTCATATCCTTCGAAAGTAGCGTTACGAACTCCTTCAAGGTATGTTCTAATTCTATGTATGTCATTGCAGACATAATTCTTTCCAAGAATATCTGTTGTTCAAAACTTTTGTATTGGGTAAAATTAATTTCTTTTACCACATTAATCATTGACCATAAAAAACGTACATAAGATTCTTTTATCTCCTTTGGTGAATACAAATTTCCATCTTTAAACGAGAAGCAAAAATTATGAATGATTTTCTCAATTCTTTTTCTATCTAATGCACACAGTGCAACTCTCATCTGATTTTCGATATCAATCGGATAAGATAACAATTTGGTCTGTATTTGAGTCACTTGGGGATATGAAATGATTACATCATCTCCCAAGGTAATGCTCCAGTCCATGTGCTTAAGGAGTATATTAAGCCTATTTTTCATCATTGAAATCCCTTGAAAACTGCTCCATCCAAAACACGCTTGGTACGACTTTTCATTCTTCAATTGAAGTAACACGTTGTTTTGAAACCATCGCTTTAAAGCATGCTCATCCCTATAAGAAAAAATAACAAGTAATAATATCTTATTTTGTGGTATCTCTAGTAATCGATATTCTTGATTATCTTGCTCTCGCAAAACAGAATGCAATACTCTACTCATTTTTTTATGATTCTGTTCATAATAATCCCCTAGAAAAATCGGTAGCATAATAAAGTTGCTGCTATCATCCAATTGATAAGTTCTTTCTAAAAACTGAGTTAGTTCTTTATCCACGGTGATACCACCAAGTAATATGCCATAAAACACATTATCAAGTGTTTGCAATACTTCAAGGTGCTTTCCTTGTTGGCTTCGCTCTTGCTCAAGTTGTATTTCAATATTTTTCAAAGATTGTGTCAATTCACCAACTGCAATAGGTTTTAGCAGATATTCGCTGATGCCGAGCTTAATGGCTTGTTGCGCATAAGAGAATTCTGAATATGCACTCAGAACAATCGCTTTTATTGAGAATTTCTCTTCTTTTAATATTCTAAGCATCTCAAGTCCATCCATATCAAGCATTTTGATATCAGTTATGATTAAGTCGGGTTTTGTTTCCTTCACCAATCGTAATCCCTCTACCCCATTTTCTGCTTCACCCACTACTTCATATTCTTCTTTTATCTTTTTAATTAGATTGATAATGCCTTCCCGAATCCTTATCTCATCTTCTACAATTACTATTTTCATCTGCACTCACCCTTAACACATTTTATAGTTTGGGAATTTCCAAATAAATGTTAGTACCTTCTCCTAATTTACTTTCGATTTTTACTTTTGCTTGAGTCCCATAATACATATGAAATCTTCCAATCGCATTACTTATTCCTATATGATTTCTTTCTTCCTTACTTTCAAATGAGCCCTGATTAATTTGTTGGAGCATCTGCTCCGTCATACCTTTCCCATTATCAGATATTCTTATATTAATTGTCTCGGCTTCTTCCCCTATAGTAATCTCCAATTCATGTTTTTCATTCACTCCATCAAACCCGTGTAAAATAGCATTTTCTACAAAGGGTTGCAACAGCAGTTTGTGAATATGAAAGGTTAGTGCATTGGGATCCACATGAATGAAACATTCAAAAGTGTTTTTTAACCTTGTTTGCTGTAAAAATACATATTGTCTCAACCACTCAACTTCCTGTTTTATTTCAACGATACTATTGCTTTTGTCTACTCCATATCGCAAAATCTTTGCTAACGAATTGATGGCATTACTGATTTCATATTGATCCTTATCAATTGCCATCCAGTTAATGGTATCTAGTGTATTATATAAAAAATGAGGATTGATTTGTGCTTCCAAGGCCGAGATTTCGGCATTCTTCTGTTTTACTGTTGCTGTCTTCTCTTTTTCTATTGAGTCATTTAACTTTGTCACCATATGATTAAACTGATCTGCTATGATTTCGATTTCAATTGGCATTTTTTCATCAATTTGTACTCGTACCGACAGTTCTCCTTTTTCGGCTACCTTCATAGCCCTTACAATCTGTCCAATCGATCCTGTCATATGATTCGTGATGAAAATAATGATGATAATCAGTGCAAATACTGAAATAACAATTAATAGGATTGCTCCCTTCTGCTGATTCATCATTTGATCAATAATTCTGCTTTGATCCGACACATTTATAAAATGCCATTTGAGCTCTTCATCATAGGTACTATATACTTTGAGATATTCACCTGTTAGCAAACCGCTGTCCTTTGCCATCTGTATATAAGCATCTTCCTGTTTGTTTTGTGTTGAAGCGATACTTATCACATTCCTACCAATTTCATCAGAATTGATAAAGGAAATAACTGCTCCCAAATCGTCTACGATAATATTTAGATTGCTTCGTTTTTCATTTTCCCCATCCACAGTCTCAGGATTACAGATTTCATTAAGCATTCTCTCATCAATGCTTAAAATAACAACGCCATTTTTCTTGTTAATATTTTTATAGTCTATCATTCGATGCGTCATATGAAATAAATAATAAGGCTGTGCAGAAAAATCGGCTGCATATTTGGTCGATAGGATGTCCGTCTGATTTGTAGAAGCAATCTGTTCATACAATTCGTTCGATGCCATACCATAATTGTTGATCCATTCGATATTCGTTGTCGAAGTTGCTAATTTATCATAAAATACCATACTCCCATTGTCCGTAATAATGGTAATACATTGAATGTATGGCTTTACACTGGCAAGTCCTCTCAGTGTTCTTCTTAATTGGTTCCTACTTACTTCAATATTGTCACCTGCGTTAATCTTATCCACTAATGCAACCATATCATCATCGGTATACATCTGATATAGCAAATCTTCATACGAGGACAATACTGTAGTAATATTTTTATCCGTCTGCGCAAGATTAATATCAGTCAGTTCATCTACATTGCTTTGTACCATGGTTGCTATATTGTAATAGGAAACGATAATCATCACAATAATAGGAATGATTGAAATCCAGCAAAAGTAGACAATCAGGCGATACTTAAAACTTTTTTTACTTACCAGCTTCTTTCCCATTTTTATATATTCCCCCCGTTTATCTTTGATTCCCGACGTTAAATTACGCTTTTTAATTTAGTTATTTATCGTCTTGTGAATAAATGCTTTTTTATATTGAGAAGGAGTCATATTCTCAAATTTTTTAAAGGTTTTCATAAAATATTTTTCATCCGTGAAGCCACAGGAATAGGCAGCTTCTTTTACTGAAATATCATAGGTAACAATTAACGATTTGGCTGTATCTACCCGTGTTTTATTAATATAATTGATCAAAGTATTATTGGTAGATTTTTTAAATAAGGTAGATAAATAATCCGGGTTATATCCAAATTCATTCGCAATCGATGCTACTGTAAGTGGTAGAAAATAGTTTGAACGAATCCATTCCATTATTTTAGAAACACCAGTTGGGAGATTTTGATTATCTTTATTATACTTATCATAGAATTCCTGGGAAATTTCCATGACCAATAAGCTGACCGCATAGTTTGTTATATATTTGGAGTAAATCTGATCATGTTTTGCTAAATCTAGTAGTTGATTAAATAAGAGAGGAACTTTTCTGACAAGCGATATGTCCCCATGTTCAGGCATAATGTAAATGTCCTTAGGAATACCCTCCATTAATTCCCCTGAGCCAATATCTTTGAATAGCAATTGTTCCTTCTGTAACATCATCGCCTTTTCAGGCAATGCAAAATGAGCCCAGAGATAGGATAATTTACCTGGAGATTGCGAAAACCCATAATGCTCTTCATTGGCATATAAAAATATGTATTGATTTGGATGTACCTCATAATTTACTCCCGCTTGGGTAATGAATAATATCCCTTCTTTCACCAATATCAAAACACAGGTATCCAGAATACGTTTGGGATGAAGAAAGTCTTGTTTACTCAGGAGATTTCCACTGGAGATATATTCGAGTGGAAAAGAAGCGTCAGCTATATAATATCTCATATATGTTTTAACCACCTTTTATATTGAATTAATAGTTGTATAATTCCTTTAACATTATTATCATATAAACATATTGTAAAACAAATGTCTTTCATTGTCTATATGATTTAAACACTTATAACTATGTAGGAGGTTTCATTATGAACGAAGAAAAATATACAAAAACGGTTCCCATGAATCAGATATCCATCAAGGATACTTTTTGGAGTTGTTATAGGGAATTGGCTCGAACAAAGATAATTCCTTACCAATGGGAGGCACTCAATGACCGCGTTCCTGGTGCGGAGCCTAGCCATTGCATTAATAACTTTAAGATTGCTGCGGGATTAAAGGAAGGTAAATTTGAAGGGTTCGTTTTCCAAGACAGCGATCTAGCTAAATGGATTGAAGCAGCCGCTTTCTCCCTTGTATGGTATCCAGAGAGTACATTAGAGCAAACCGTGGATGAAGCTATTGATTTGATTGTAAGTGCGCAGCAGGAAGATGGTTATCTGGATACCTATTACATTATTAATGGTCTGGAAGATCGATGGACGAATGTTACGAATAACCATGAGATGTATTGTGCCGGACATATGCTTGAAGCTGCGGTTGCCTACTATCATGCAACCGGAAAGCGAAAGCTTCTAGATGCTACAATCCGATTTGTAGACCATATTGACCAGGTATTTGGTCCAGAAGAGGGAAAGAAAAAGGGCTATCCCGGACATGAAGTTCTCGAAATGGCCTTAATGAAATTGTACGAAATTACAAAAGAGGAAAAGCATCGAAAGCTTGCAAAGTATTTTATCGATCAAAGGGGCCAAAGTCCGCTTTATTTTGATGAAGAAGCGAAGGCAAATAATACGGATCCCCATTGGAAGGATAGCTACTTTAAGTTACAATATTACCAAGCCGGATTACCGGTTAGAGAGCAGGATAAGGCTGAAGGACATGCAGTCCGGGCAGTATATCTATATTCCGGAATGGCCGATGTTGTTCGTGAGACAGGAGATGATGGGTTGTATCAATCCTGCCAAAGAATTTGGGATAATATGGTCCATAAGCGTATGTATATCACTGGTAGCATCGGCTCTTCGTCCTATGGTGAATCGTTTACCTTTGATTATGATTTACCCAATGATACCGTTTATGGTGAAACTTGTGCTTCGATTGGTTTGGTATTCTTTGCACACAGAATGCTTCAAATCTCTCCAAAGAGTGAATATGCGGATGTAATGGAAAAAGCATTATATAATGGAATCATAAGTGGTATATCTCTGGACGGAACTAAATTCTTTTACGTCAATCCCTTGGAAGTACTACCAGAAGCCTGCGAAAAGGATCAATTAAGAAGGCATGTAAAACCGGAACGTCAAAAATGGTTTGGTTGCGCTTGTTGCCCTCCAAACTTAGCTCGCACAGTTACTTCTCTTTCTAATTATATCTATACGAAAAATGAGGATACGTTGTTCCTACACTTGTATATAGGAAATGAAAGTAAGCTCGAACTAAATGGAATAGAAACAACGATTAACATGACCTCTAATTACCCTTGGGATGGTGACATCTCCGTAGAAGTGTCGCCTGTCGAAGCAATGGAAGGTAGTCTAGCTTTTCGAATTCCAGGTTGGTGCAGAAAATATACTGTTTGGAAAAATGACGTACCGATTGTACCAGATGAAAATATTCTTAAAGATGGTTATCTCTATATACAAGGCAAATGGGAGGCTGGAGATCTTATTAAACTACATTTTGAAATGCCCGTACAGGTTATCAGCTCCAATCCTAGGGTACGCTCAAATATAGGTAAAGTTGCTGTCATGCGCGGTCCAATCGTTTATTGCTTAGAGCAAGAAGACAACGGAGCCCAACTGCAACAAATCCGATTACCAAAAGACTCACAATTTACATGTCATTATGAAAAGGATTTGCTTGGTGGTATCGTTAAATTAAGTTCAAATGGAATGATATTAGACAATAACGGCTGGGAGGATAACACTTTATATCGTTTTTATACCGAGGATACTTTTACAGCAAAAGAATTGACTTGGATACCGTATTATGCTTGGGCTAATAGAACCTGTGGTGAGATGTCAGTTTGGATAAGAACTGAGTAGATGGTATAGTACTTTCATTTGACAATCTCGAAAAGCTACAACTATTGGCTACAACTATCGATTGAAATTGAAGAATGTAGGATTGAAAATACTCGTGGAGATAGTAAATAAGTGGACTTAAATTCAATGGTAGCTCTTAAGTCCACTTACTTGAACATAACAAGAGACAGTTTTTCAATCTTGGATAAAAATTTTCGTTACCACCTCTTTATCCCTTACTGATATCTTAAAGCAACAATTTTCTAGATTTGCTTCTAATGTTGTACTAACTCCCCTATTTTCCCATCTTAGTTTTAAGATATGGGGTGCTGTTTTACTGACCTGCAATTTTGCATCAAATCCAAAAGCAGGACAAACATTTCTAAATTTTAGAAGAGCGAGCTGCTGATGAACAACCTCCCGTTTGAGTTCATCCTGAACCTTCTCCAAGGTCAGGTTAGTTCGGTTGATTTCCTTATGTCCACCCTCTCCTGCTCTCTTCACAGCGTCATAATCATTCTTCCCCGCTAATAAATCCAGATACCATACCTGTGGTTTTCCTGGCATAAATATCTGAAGTGCTCTTGCAATTAGGAGTTTTCTATCATCTTCCCCTAATGCGCTATAATAAGTGGAATTTACCTGATAATACATATTTTTCTTCCCGTGCAGATCTTTTACATAACCACCTCGGTTAACAACTGTTTTAATTAAATCGTCAATCTCTTCATCCGGTAATAATCCATTTAAATCCAGCAGCGGGATGCCATCATGACAACCAAGCATATTTACTACCATGATGCCTTTTTCTTGCAAGTCATTTATCCATTTAATTAAATATTTATTCGAATTATGCTCCAATGCATCAATGATCAAACCAGGTAGAAAAAAATCATAGGTCATATATCCTTTTTCAGCAAGTTTTTCGTGAATTTTTTCTTCATATTTAGAATGTATTTCAGGTAAAAGTGTTAAATCATATTGATCTGCTAAAGTTTTCACACGATCAAGTAAATCCCAGGTTCCAGGTTCATTCAGAAAGTTTTTCTCACCGGGCTCCTTTGGTGCATAGGCAAAGGCATCAAGCCTTACGATTTCCACACCGTACTCCTTAAGTCTTTTCAGCGTATTCTCGTAAAATTCCCATACGAGTGGAGATTTAATATTCAAGTCCATTTGGCCCAAATACTCCCGTTTAGATTCCATCAATTCAATAACGTTTTTACTATACTGTTCAAACCTTCCAAAATCAATCTCCACCGGTTTTTTACCTTTACTCAAGGCTTCATTAACAATTTGAACCAGTCTATCAGCAGTACCATACTGGACATCCATTGATTTCATAAGTTCCTGTGTGCTGATTTTGTTGTATTTAACTTCTTGATAAAATGTATTCCAATATGGCACTTCTTTCCCATCCGGCATACGTACATCAAGTATTGGCAGACCAGGCTTTCTGAAAAACATATTTTTGATTCGCTCTTCTTGAGGCTGAATATAGCCATCCTCAGTCATCTCTCCATATCCATCCCAAAATATATTCCAGTTAATAAAAAAATCTTTATATTTTGAACATTCTCCATTTTTCAAGATATCTTGAAATTGATTTGAAAGTACGGATGCATGGTTTAGGATGAAATCAAATTTGAGTGCAATATTCATTTCCTTAAGTTCCTTCAAATCCTCCAAAGTGGCATATAGATCATTCAATTCATAATCGATCACTGAAAATCCACGGTCCAAATCTGTATTAAAAATACTTGGAAGAATATAAAAGGATTGAAATACCTTCTCGAACTCAGGAGTTTGTAATAGTTTGATAATAGCTCCCAAGTTTCCACCCATACTATCGGGGTATGAATTCAACATGGGACCGGATTTTAAAATGACTTTTCCTTGTTCTTTCATTACTGTCTCCATTCCTTTTAACACTTTTCCTGTAACATTATCCTGCAATAATCACTGTAAGATAATAATTCACCACTCTTTGCTACAATTAGCTTTGCTTTGGAAGCCTGTGATACAAGCATATCCTGCTCAATGCCAAGCACCATGGTTGTAAAAGGACTGTCTGTTCCGCCATCCCTATTACGTGCTCTGCGATGTTCCAGAGTTTCCTGAGGAGTGCTGTTCAACAGAATCGGAATATCCACACCTTGAAGATTATGGCTATTTCCATGTGTCCATTCAATTATTATTATCTTTTTGTCATTGAAGTCAACAGCATCATACCATAATTCCGAATCAGCTCTTCCCATTCTCTTTAAAAATATTCTATCGTTTCCATTTTTAAATTGTGATATGATACCTGTTAACTCATTAAAATCAATTTCCTTCCTCGTACCAAGATAATTTCCAAGACCGTATCGGCCTGCACTCTGGTAGATGGAAAGCCATGGATACTCTTTTGCATAGCTCGAGTTGGAATCATTGCCGTTATCTTGTAGTTCTTTGAGTATTTCCTTTCGCTCAACACTATATTGACCGTGGGAAATAAGCCCCCTTATTCCACTTTGTCTAAAAACTCGTAATCGCTCGGCATCATTATATTTTGGCACTCGATGAGGGTAGTTGTCACCGGATAGGGTATAGCTTCCAATATTCAACTGATTCAGATAATAGGAAAGCAAGGACGCTATCTCTGATTTCCCTACCCCGGAACCTCCACAGACAGCAATTACAGCTCTTTGATATGGGTGTTCATTCAATACCGGTACAAGCGTTTCTAATAATTTAGGAAAAATCATTTGCGCTTTCCTTATATGATCAGGGCTAATCTGAATTTTATCCCCCGGCATATCCCCTTTTGGTATACTCTCTGTATCCTCTATGTTTTCAGGAACCCAGGATGTTCCTATTGATATCATCTTTTGATTATTCTTTAGAACATTTTTTGTTTCACATTCGTTTACTTCACTCACAGAAAATCCTCCTTTTCTAGTTGTTATGTCATATAATAGGTTATCCTCCGAAAAGGCATGTATCTTTAAATGCATGCCTTGAATTATTTTGTTTCTATATCAAAGAACCTAACTAATCTTAACCTATCACATTTCTGTGCTTATATCATAATTTCTACTCATTGCATGGCCTTAGCTACTAGTTTAAAAGATCCAAATATATGATTATCCTTTCACTCCTCCAATTACTACCCCTTTGATTAACTGTGCTTGAATCATTGGAAAAATAATAAGAACTGGTAGCATTGCTATAACAGCAATTGCCATACGTATTCCAACGCTCGGGAGATCCAAACCGACCAGATTTGATCCTTCCGTAAGCGAAGAGGAACTTTTTAAAAAGGCTATATTATTCATTAATCGATTCAAATATACATTAATACTATACAGTTTCGTATTTGTAATGTAATACAAGCCGTTCGTCCAATCATTCCAATATGCCATACCAGAAAACAAAGATATCGTTATTATAACTGGCTTCGATAAAGGAAGAATAATTAAAGTGTAAATACTAAGTTCCTTTGCTCCGTCTACCCGAGCTGCTTCTACGATAGAATCAGGAATACTCGCAATATAATAATTTCGAACTAATAAAACATTAAAAGCACCCATCAGATAATTAGGAATGAGAAGTCCCCATATGGTGTTCTTAATATGGAAAATTTGTGTCCAAACGATATATGAGGCAGTCATACCACCATTAAAAAGCATGGTAAAAAAGATAAAAAAAGCAAAGAAATTTCTATATTTAAAATCCGGCCTTGACAAGGGATAAGCAAATAATGAAGTTAATATCACATTAACAAAGGTTCCAACAGCAGTAACAAAGATAGAAATACCATAGGCACCAAAGATAGTTTCGCGTTTCGCCCAAAGGTAGTGATATGCCCCAAAGTCTATTTTAGAGGGCCAGAATTTGTAACCCTCTTTAATTAATACATTCTCCTCTGTAATCGAGGCCGCAATCATAAGTACAAACGGCATAATGCAAAAGACTGTGATTATAAGCATTATAAAAAGAGAAATATTTTGAAATCTTTTTTCAGAGTTTATCATTTTATTCTTCATCTTTCATCCCTCCTAGAATAATGCACTTTCATTATCAACCTTGCGCACCAAAGCATTAGACAGCATAACAAGTACAAAGCCTATGACAGACTGAAAAACACTTGCTGCTGAGGACATGCCTACATTATTCAATTCCATTAATGATCGGTATACATAGGTATCTATTGTTTGGGTCGTTGAAAATAGCATACCTGAGTTCATTGGCACTTGAAGGAACAAACCAAAATCCGAGTTAAAAATTCTACTTACCGATAATAGAAGCATTAATACGATCATCGGTCTTATGATAGGCAGTGTAACTTTAGTAATCTGTTGCATCTTAGAGGCACCATCCAGCTTTGCTGCTTCATAAAGGCTCGGATCTATTCCTGAGATAGTTGCGATATAAATAATAGAACTATAACCGGCGCTTTTCCAGAAGTTAACCACAACAAGAATAATCGGCCAATATTTCGCTTCACTGTACCATTTAATCCCATCTCCATTCAATATGGTCTTATTGATAAAACCATTACTTCCTAGAAAAGCGTATACCAGATAAGCGACTATAATAATAGAAATCATGTTCGGGAAACAAATCGCCGGCTGAATAAATTTGGCTATCTTCTTTTTACCAATCTCAGTCATCATAATTGCGATAGATAAAGCAACTAATAATCCAAAAGCTATAAAAATTAAATTATAACCAACTGTATTACGGATCATAATAAATGCATCTTTCGTCTTAAACAAATACTCAAAATTATCAAATCCGCACCAATCACTAAGAAAAATCCCCTTAGAATAGTCCAGCTTTTTAAATGCAATCAGAATGCCGAACATTGGAATATAATTATTGGCAATAAGATAAATTACTCCAGGTAGCATCATTAAAAAGAGAGGAATGTAATTAATTCTTGACGTCTTTCTCTTTGAAAAACGCCCTTTTGCTATTACCTCTTCTTTCCCGTGGGTTGATGTCATCATCCATTACCTCCTTCTATTGAATAAATAATCTAATATCTCAAGAGCCAACCATAGAAGTATCACGATTGTCAGCATAAAATCGAAATATACGCAGATCTATATAAATATCGTAAAAAAGAACCCCAGGCTTCCTTTTTCATACCAGAATCCTGGGGTTAATCCCTATGCAGAATTGATTTGATACAAACCTATTACTATTTATTTTCCGTTGCCCAGGTATCTAACTGCTTCTGAGCCTCTGAAATAATTTCGTTTACACCTGCTGATTCCAAAGCAGAAACGAACTGTGGAATAACTTCATCCGGGTTAACCTCACCACATAATAAGGAATACTGATACTGTTGTATTACATTATCCACAGCGGAGCATTGGGATGTTATATTAGCTGCATCCAAATGAAATCCAAAGGCTGATGAATATTGTGCATTTTTATTATTTTCCAACATGTAGTCAACATCCTTAGGATCTGTATTACCTCTTAATGCATATTGCTTAAACATATTACCAACGATGCCACAAGAAAGAGCTGCAGTATAAGGAACCGTATTCATATCGAGCCCTTCTGGATAAGAGATCGTGCCATCATCGTTTTTCACGTAATCGGATCCTTCAATGCCAAATATGATGGAATTAAGAACAAATTCGTCAGTATATAACAAATTTAATGCCTTTGCTGCAGCCTGTGGATTCTTACAGGTATACGCGATACTCCAGTTAACATTTAAGCTTGAGGATGTTAGGTTTGTCTTATTCAGAGATTTCGCATAGAAATCAAATCCGTTACATCTGCTCTTATAAGTAGCCTGAACACTTTCCGGAACATATCCATACCCTGTGATTACTGAGAAGGCCTGCTCAGAGCCAAGAAGGTCTGTGGAAATGTCAGAAGAAAGGGATGCGTCCGGCATAATTAAACCCTTTTTATTCCAGTCGTATGCAAGTTTGCAAGCTTCCTTAAAGAAATCTGTATTATAATAGTTTTGAACTTTCATATCACTGCCAACAATACTTGCGCCATAACCAAAATTATCCACTTGATAGCCTTGTACACCATTTAAGGAGTAATCAACCATCAGAGTATTTCCACCTGCACTACCACCAGTCGGAACCAGAGGATACATATCCGGATATTTTGCCTTCACCTGTGTCAATAACGGTTCAATGTCTTTCACCGACTTAATACTGTCCATATCAAAACCTAATTCATCTACAATGTCTTTACGACAGATAAAATAAGGTTCCAGAACTACACCCTTATAACAGGGAATTGCATAAACATTACCATTATAGGTGGAAGGCTTTAGCCACTCCTCACCCATCAAGGAAACCGTATCCTTCAATTCGTTGTTCAGATAATCGTTTAAGGGTAGTACCTGGTTCGTGGCGATCGCTGCTGTTAATCCGGTAAACGGACAATAGATATCAACTCCTTCTCCACTTGCAAGTGCCATATCCATCTGATCCCCATAAGTTGATACATCAACCGGTTCTAACTCAAGTCTGACATTCTCTCCTTTTTTCTCAAGATAATCGTTAATTGAATCCTGAACCAGCTTTGTTCCCTCATCAGAAGGAACCACCACAATTACAGGATAACTTAATTTAATTGTAGTTATCTCTGTACTTTCAGCTGATGAATCATCTGTAGTATTGTCCGTCGTGGCTTCTGTTGCCTTTGTAGGTGTTGTTTCGTTTGACTGGCTTCCATCCTTTTTCGCAGAACATCCTGTTAAGGAAACGAGCATTACTAAAGTTAATAGAACCGATATTATTTTCCTAAATTTTTTCATTGAATTACCTCCTCCTTTTTATATCTTAATCATATCAAAGATATAAATTTGTGCATTAAAAAATATACTTTAAGACTTTAATTTTGTACAATTTTGTACAAAAACTTAGTTTACTTAATCAAAATCAACTAATTTTCTATAAATGACTATGTATCACCACTGTACTGCAACCTTCCTATTAATTCAGCTCATAATAGTAAATCCAAAATTATTTATTCCATGTACCACATCTCATTCTGCTGATCCTCTGGCTTTATATGTTCTTGTATATGCTTCTTAAAAGCTGTTTCAACCGAGTAAGAGAGCAGATAACAATATACTCCAGGTATAATACATAGGAGTGGTACAAAGCAGTAGACTGCAACTACTGCTGTCCCTAGTGTAATCATTAAAGGGAGCAGGGTTAAAAGATTTTTGGCAGCAAAATAAAGAGACAATCGGAATAAACCTGGAATGCTCACATCGAATCTGGATAGAGCTGGAATAAGGTAAAGTGTAAGCATTGCTGTTATAACAGCTACTACAATTGTAAAAGTGATATAAATCTTTCCTAAACCGGTATCTGTTCCAACTCCATGTGCAAAATCAATAAAAGTGTACAAAATAACAACCAGGATAAGATAGATCACTGACAGAAACATACCTTGCTTCAGATTCAATCGAAATGCTTTAAAAAATTCGGTCGTAAGATTGCCACGGTCTCTTCGAACTGCCTTAACCGCTGAATAATAGAGAGCGGTGGACGCTGGAATAATCGTAATAACAGGAATACACAAGATCAACCAGTATAGACTGATGATCATAAGATCTGTCGCTTTCGTCATTGCAACAATCACTTTATTTTCTATAATAGATTTCTTCATGCTACCTCCTGCTGTTTCAGTTGTTACTTTCTCAATACTTTTTCCGTTGTTACTTTTTTAGTTGCTACTCTTTCCGTTACTGCTCTTTCATATAAAGCGTCAAATCCATTTACGGAATTCCGTCTTCCATGAGACGAAGGAGATACTTTTATTATTTTTGAAAAGCTGTTATAAGTGGCATTTTTCTGATAAATAAAGCGCTGCCTTCTTCTTCTATTATGACTGTCTCCTCAAGAAACATAAAATTAATCTTCTGATGATTACAGGTTTCCACCCAACGTATCGTAAGCTGGAACACATGCTCTTCGGTCCAGGCACCACACATTAGTGCAACGGAAACAGCGCCATTTCCAAGTTTATTATAGCGGTATGCTCCATCAATTCCAATAGCAACACTCTTACTTTCTCCACCCTGTAGATAATTGAAGCTACAGCCTTCCTTGCCAAAGTCAAACCTGAATTCCTCAATTCCCTTAGGAAGTGCCGCTCCGCCCATAAATGCAGCAACTGAAGCCACACTGTTATCAAGTAGGAAGGAATCTACACCAACTTGATATACTAAACCATTAATTTTCTCACTATACTCACTATAAGGTGAAAATATTGGTGCTGGTAATGATAGCATCCTCAATCTGCGATTCAATTTTTCAGAAGCAGCTTGATTTTCAGTAAGGCCTTTCTCCATTGGAATTTCATCCAGAAATTCCCACATTGTATCAAGAGTTGTCTGTGCCCAATGAGAACCAGACGCATTTTCTGTAATGGCAATAATCATATCTTTATCAGGTACTACAATGGTAAACTGCCCCATGGCACCGTCAGCACGGTATACGCCCTCTGGCTTGCACATCCAAATCTGGAATCCATAGCCTAGGAAATTATCCTTTGCCAATGGATTATTAGCTTCCTCCGTAGCTGATTCATTCTGTAGTGTTGAAGCCTTTTTCACATAATCCTCAGAGAGTATCCGTTCTCCCTCCCATAGTCCATTATCTGCATATAGCTTCATCAGTCGAAGATTGTCCTCTGTAGTGGCATAAAGTCCGCCTCCACCTACTTCCATACCATCCGGCATATAAATCCAGCGAAGGTTATCTGCATCAATTCCAATCTTATCAAACAACCTAGGCTTCAAATAATCATGAAGACCTAATCCGGTTAATTTACGCACAATTGCACCCAGTAGTGTTGAACCTGTACTATTATACATATATGTAGTTCCGGGAACATGGTTTACCGGTGTTGCAAGGAATTCCCTAATCCAGTCCTTCGTAGGCGCCGGCATCGTATCCATACCACAGCCCATGCAAAGAACGTCTCGGATCGTTAATTTTTGCAGATTTTCCGAAGGATTTTCCGGTGCTTCCTCTTTAAAAATATCGATAACTCTATCCTCTAGACGAAGAAGTCCCTCCGTATAGGCGATTCCAACTGCAGTAGCAGCGTAAGTTTTCGTATGTGATTGAAGTCCGTGACGAATTCCAGGTGCATAAGGCGTCCACCATCCTTGTGCACAAACTTTTCCGTGCCTCATAATCATAAGACCATGTGGCTCTGTGAAGCCACTCTCCAATTTGTCTAACAGTCTTTCAATTGCTTCTGATGGAATTCCCACACTTTCCGGTGTAACACATTCAAATTTTTTTCTCTTCATTTTGTCACATATTCCTTTCCTTCTATTCGTTAAAATTTTATTACAAACAATGGTATCTCAAAACTGAATTTCTTTATATCTTTGCCGATTAAAAGCCAAGTGCCTCCAACCATTCGGAGCATAATGTGCTCCAGTGCATGATGTGCGGAATTTTTTCATTTAAATCATTATTACCGTCTGCTAAAGCTAAGCCGTGAATCCCATTTGGAAAACAATGAAGTTCAAAGGGAATATTGAAATCAG
The DNA here is from genome assembly GCA_029256105.1 of Herbinix sp. GTDB lineage: Bacteria > Bacillota > Clostridia > Lachnospirales > Lachnospiraceae > Mobilitalea. The sequence continues at coordinate 114,782 of JAQSYO010000003.1, read as the reverse complement.
CCAATTCCTTTGCGAGATACATTGAAAATCTAGGATCATCGCTATTCGTCTGCCAAATAAAAAAGGGTGGAGTCTCTATGGTAATATTTTTCTCTGGAGCAAGGTACAATTCTTCTGCCTTATTTTTGTCGATAAACGGGTTTTTCATAAATCCGCTCGGAAATGATGCGAAGGATATAGCCCCATAGCCTATAACAGCTGCATCCGGTCTGCAGGAAAAGTATTCCAGAATATCTTCGGGATCCTTCTTACCATAGTCAAAATGTGTCGCACAGTTTCCTGCCAACATTCCTCCTGCTGAAAATCCCATTACTGCCACTTTATCCGATATTCCAAGTTCTTCTTTCCTTGCTCGAAGAATTCGAATTGCACGGTGCATATCAGCAATGGCATCTCTGCGGCTGTAAGGCTTTAAACGATAGGAAAGAATTGCTACTGCAAACCCTGCTCGATTAAAGTATTCTGCTACATGAAAGCCTTCACAGCCAGTCCGTGTTTCAAAGCCTCCTCCATGTGCAACTATAATCGTCCCGCGATTTATTTTTATATCTGCTGATGGTATAAAAACCATATATGGCTGAGTTTGTCTTTGATCCCTATCATCAAATCCGGGAGCCCCGTTTTCCCAGAGCCAAATTTTTTCAAATTTTTCCATTAAATCATTCCAAAGCTTCAGATTTCCTTCAATATCGATACTTCCATCCGGCTTACGATGCTTCGAGACATGCCTGATCGAGGTACGCTCCCTTATGACTTTCTCTAATTCCTCTTTGTTGTTCTGATAAATCATAGTGACACCTCCTACTGTCCAATTAACCTATTTCTGACTATTTCTTACTAATAAAAATTTTCTTTATAATATACTATACCTACCATCGCTATGTGAGACAATCAATATAGTATTGTATCTTATCAATAATGTACATCGTACGTAGACCACTCAGAAAAATCCCATTCAGTTAATGCTTAGAAATCGGATAACATTATTTAATTCATCTCATCCCCATTCTTAAACTGTTTTCAATTTTTACAATAATCTCAAAAAATCTTTTCAATGTTCATACTTATATTGACTTTCGATAAAACAATGTAATATAGTAATAAAAAGGAAAGGAGTGATTATATGGCTACTTTAATTAATGTTGCTGAACGTGCCGGCGTTTCAGTTACCACTATTTCACGCATGCTTAATAACCGCGTAAACGTCAGTGAAAAGACTCGAAAGAAAGTAATGGCTGCTATGAAGGATTTGGATTACTATCCGAATGAAATAGCCCAATCTTTGACGAAGAAGAAAAGCAACTTTATTGGATTGATTGTTCCGTCTGCAAAAAATTTCTTCTACAGTCAGGTTATCGAATATACTGAATATTATGCTGTAAAAAAAGGCTACAAGCTCCTGCTTTGCATTTCTAATCACGAACCAACGAAGGAACACGAATATTTTGGTATGCTAAAAGCAAACAAAGTAGCTGGTATTATCATAGCCAGTCGTACTCAAAATCTGCAAGATTACTTAAATATAGACTCACCACTCATATCCATCGACAGAATTATATCATCAAATATACCTTCCATTTGCTCTGACAATTATCATGGCGGTACTTTAGCAGCTCGACATTTGATCAATAAGGAGTGCAAATCTCTAGCTTATATTAGCGGCAGCTCTGATCTCGAATTTGAAGCTAATAAACGTTACTTTGGTTTTCGAGATACCTGTTTAATCAACCAGGTTTCTCCCCCAATATTTCTGGATGCCACCGAAGAACGCTTCTTTTCCATGGATTATCAGGAAATCGTTGCGGAATTGTTCGAAACCTCCCCACATGTGGATGGCATATTTACCTCAAATGATATTATTGCTGCTCAAATCATCCAATATTGCAGAAAACATAATATAGACATACCCCAAAAAGTCAAGCTGGTTGGTTACGATGATACTGACTTAGCTCTGCTATGTACGCCCTCTCTATCTACCATTCATCAGCCTATAAACGAAATATGCTTTCATGCTGTAGAGGGAATTTATCATCAATCAATTGAAGGCATAATCCCTAAAAATATCGTATTACCCGTCTCCTTTATTGAACGCGAAACAACCTAAAAAATACTTTAAATAGTTCCTGTTATACCGTAAATTTTTGTACTGCTTGTAATAGTTTATTTGCATTATCTGATAAATCCTCCGAGGACTCACCTAAGAATTCTACCGATATTAATTGTTCCTTCGAAGCTTGGTTAACGGTATTCGACGATGCTGCTATCTCTTCCAGAACCGCTGAAATGCTTTCAATAGCTCCCAAGGTGCTAACTCTTGATCCTTCAATATTTTCTATGGTGTCTGTTATGTATTTCAGATAAATGACCAGCTGTTCCACTTTAAGGTTAATATGATGATACGACTGCGTTGTCTCCACTACTGCATTTTCTTGTAAGAGTAGGACATCCCCAGCTCTATGTACAATCTTCATTGTATTATCTGCTTCCTCTTGGATATTGTTGATAATTTCCTTAATGTCATTTACAGATCTTTTCGACTGATCCGCCAGATTTCTTATTTCATTCGCTATAACCGCGAAGCCCTTTCCAAATTCTCCGGCTCGGGCTGATTCGATAGATGCATTTAATGAAAGTAGATTGATCTGATTCGCGATATCACTGATAACATTCGAGATTTGACGAATTGATAATGATTTTTGAGCCTGCTGCTCCACTTTCTTAATAATATCCGTCGTAATCTGAATTGTAGCTGTTGTCTGATCGTTAAGTTTTTCTGTACACTGTGTTCCTTCAAAAATGCTTATTTTTGTTTGTTCTGCTATTCTACTGATTTCCTTTGTATTGTCACTTATTAATATAATTTTCTGTGACAGATTATCCATTTCGCTAAGACATCCCTCTGCATCTTTCGCCTGCTGCATAACTCCTTGTTCAACCTCACTCATCGCAAAGGAGATATTTTCTGTTGATCTTTGAAAAGATTTTGTGGTTTCACTGACCCTCTTCGAGGAAGTAAGGACTCCGTTGCTTAAGGATGTTACTCCGAATATGATATCCTTCATATTGGTAAAGGTATTTTGTATCTCATTGATCAGTATTTTAAATTCATCCTTTCTTTTTGAATGGAATACAACCGTCAAATCTCCACTCGAAGCTTTTTTCAGTACTGAAATGATATCTTTTATAGTTTTATCGATACCTCTTATAATCATAAGACCAGTAAGCACCGCGATGATACATGCTATAATAACAATAATAAGCGTAAATAGTCTGATATCGTCTGCTTGCTTTGAAATCGTCCCATTGGATACCAGCGCACACACCATAGCTCCAGAATCACCAATTTTTGCAAACATGAACAAGTATTTTCCTTTGTTATAGTCCACGTATTGCGAGCCGCTTATAGCATCCGCTTTCATCGCCTCTTTATAGAAGGTCTTATCTGCAAAGACAGCTTCCTTATCATTTTTGACTGTAATTTCCTTTCCATCTCCGGTAACAATTCCCAAAATCCCAGATTTCTCAAATTTGATATTTTCTAAAATCGATGCTACTGTTTTTGCATTTACATCAATAAGAAGAATTCCATTCGCTGCCGTCATATTCCTGATAAAACGCATGGGATAGTCTGATGCTTTTGTATTAAGCTTTTCATCCAAATAAGCATCTGCTCCGCTCCAAACAACCCCCATTTTATTTTGCTGCAACTGCTTACCCATAGGCGTCTCCAAAAATCCCAAGTATAAGCCCTTGTCAATAATCTTTTTGGAAGATATCGATTCTGTTTTATCGGAAAGCAGATAAATATTCTCAATAAAATCATCGGTAACCGTTTTTGCGGATAGCAATTTTTTTACCGCTTGTTTTGCATTACCAACTTTCAAGGTATCTGACCCGTACGTATTAGAAAAATAGTTTACAATATTATCGTCATTGATTAGCTGAGTTGCAGTATCCTGAATTGAGCCTAACCCAAATGCTATATACTCACCTGTCATATTGAGCGTACGGCACGTCGATTCCATATAATTTTTTCTGATCGCTGTTGCCGCCTTTTGATAGGATGCAATACCCAAGATTATGATTAATGCGATTGCTATCAAAAATGAAATAGTAAGCTTTACTTTTATAGTGAAAATTTTTTCAAACATAGATAATCTACTTTTTACTTTATCAGTTTTCATAATATGTTCTCCCTTATCATTAGTATATTGTGCATTAATTGTAGATTGTTGGCATTTATTTGCTCCATGGGAAACCGACTCTAATACTATGGAACACCAAGCTGGCTATTTAACCAGCCAAAAAACATCCCTTTCCTGCTTTCTTTCATTTTAGCACATGATAAATGGTACACTTTTAATAAAATACTCTGTGTTTTTATTCCTGTACAGATTAGTTCCTTGTCTGTCCTGACATCGAAAGAAAAGGGATTGCCTCGGTTAACGGCAATCCCTTTTCTTTTATTTATAATTATAATTTTCTCCAGTTATCCGGATTACAACCACAATACTTTTTAAATACGGTAGAAAAATAGGATATATTTTCATAGCCTACATCCATAGCGATCGTACTGATTGCTTTCCGAGTCGTATTTAGTAGCCTTTTTGCTTCATCAATTCTGAGTTGGTTAACATAGTCCCGTATTGTTACTCCTGTCTCCTTATTAAATAATTTAGATAGATAATTCGGCGTTAGATATACATTGTTTGCCACATCATTTCGATCAATAGCCTCTGTGTAATGCTGCTGGATATATTTTTTAGCCTTTTCCACAATCGTAGTTGTCTGTTGTACTTCCATAATGAGCTCGGTGATTCGGTCAAACATGTAATTTACATATTTTATCATATCAAAAACAGAATATTCTGCAGTATCATTCATCTGCCTTGTAACTTTATCCTGAAGCAGTTTATCAACTTGTATATTATGCTCCTGAAGATACCCATAAAAAATTTGAAGTAAATCATGATGAATCATATTCATTTTATAGGAATTAAGTGTACCGGCTTTCATGCTATCTTCCGTGAAATCTCTAATATAATTGATCAAAGATACTTTTTCCTTATTTCGCAGTGACTTTAAAATTCTTTCATAATTGATGCTGCCCGCCTCCAGCTCTAGGGAGTCGTTGATATCACTGTAGCAAAGTACTTTTCTGCTATAACCAGCCTCCTGTTGAAATAGTACATCCATCTCCTTTTTCATGTCTGCCAATTCTTCACATGAAATTAGATTTCCTATCATACATACCACCTCAGCATCTAAATAGGAGTTAGAGACGGAAATTAGTTTTTCACAGCGCTCAATCAGTAATTCCTTTGTAGCCTCGGATTCTTTCACTACGAGCAGTAAAATATTATATGGTTCTAAAGTATACTCTACTGCACTTTTATAATCAAACTGGTTATTAATCAGCTCCAGTGTGAGATGACGCAGCATATAGAAAAAATCAGATTCCTTATAACCTCTCATCTTCAACTTTCTTGTATTAATCCCGGCATATACTAAGTAATATTTATCATTAATATCAAAATCAATATTCCTTAAATTCATGATATTCTTTAACTTCTCTTTATCACCGGGAATTGTTTTCTGAAATATAGCCCATAATATGCTATTGCCAATAATATCCTGATTCTTCCTCCACAGATATTCCTTCTGAACTAAATCGTTATGAGACATTCGATTATTAACCTTAACAATCGCTTTCATTATGACAGCATATACCTCTTCCGACTTGAAAGGTTTTGTTAGATATCCCAATGCATTTAATTCAATCGCTTTTTTAGCAAATTCAAAGCTGTCATGACAGGTCAGGAAAATAAATTCTGCTAAAATTTCGTTATCATAAATATATTTTAATACCTCCATACCGCTACACAAAGGCATTTCAATATCACAAAGAACTATTTCCGGCTCCTTACTCTGAAGCATCTGCTTTGCATGCACTCCATTATAAGAGCATAAAACTTCTGATACTCCCATCTCTTCCCATTTCATCGTATTCTGGAGCAGTTCAATGGTATTTGGATCATCATCAACAATAAGCACTTTCATACTGATCTCCCTCAGTTACAATATTTTTTTCATCAGGTATCCATATTTCAACTCGAGCTCCGTGAGGTTCTACATTCGACAGTCTGAGTAAATCCATTCTTCCATATTGAAGCTCCAGTGTCTTTTTGATATTACTTAATCCAATATGCTTTCCATCCTGTTTTTCTTCGACTTCATTGCCAATTCGAAATTTCTCAAGCTGTTCCTCAGAAAAGCCTACTCCGTTATCTTCAATGATTACTCTATATCCTCGAAAATCACTATCCACCACTAATTCACACTGTATTAAAAGAATTAATGTATCATATAAGTTCATTGCGAATTTAAACGCATTCTCAATCACTGTAAATAGAATTAGATGACCAATTTCTTTATATTGAAGCTCCTTATTGCTGCCAATATAATAGGCAACCGTATTCGGAAATTTAATTTCTTGCATTTTAAGATAATTTTCAATATGTGTTAATTCTTCTGTCAGTCGCACCTCGCTGCTGTTTACCCTAAGCATATACCTTATATGCTCGGATAACGCATCCAGATAGGTTCGTATATCTTCATCTCTGTCCTGATATGTCATGCTTTGAATCGTAGTGATTGCATTTAAATAAAAATGTGGCTTTATTTGCATTCGAAGTAATTTAATCCTTCTTTCGCTATCTCTTATCTGCTGTTCATATTTAATGATACGCAGGTCTACAATTTCCTTAACCATCCGATTAAAAGATTTATTTAATTCATTGAACTCAAGACTTCCTGCATCTTCCATGATATGATAATCAAATTTGCCATTCGCAACATGCTGCATTCCGTTTAAAAGCTTTTTTATCGGATATATGATATAGCACGATATGATTCTTTTTAATACAAACAACATCGCCATGAATATGAACACAATTCCGGTCATCATAATATATGTGATATTTAAAAACAGCTCTAAAACTTTTACTCTAAAATTACCGACAAAGGTGATGTCACTGTCAGGTATCATCCCCTGTATGATCAAGCTTTCATTTACAAAATTATTATATTTATTGGTATTTTCTTCTGTAATCTGCTCTTTTAGCTCAGTTTGATATGTATAAACTCTCTGATCATTCTCTATGTAGGCATAACTATCGATAACCTGGTCATCCATAATCAGATTTAAGGCATCATCGAAGATAGATACTCTTATAAATGCACCTACCATATAACCACCCATTTCATAGGCTAAATAAAAGAAAGCTTCCTCATCGATTTTAATAATTTTCCAGTGGCTACTCCTTATTTTGATTGCTTCCAGTTGTTCGTTCATCCATAGATAATTCATGATATGGTTTTGGCTTATGGACGGGAGAAAGGTATTATATCCTTTTACCATGAACGCATCCTTTGCTTTCACAAAGAAGCAATCAACATCGGTATTTACAGCTAATTTATTTTTTATTGTTGCGTTAAGTCTGTTTTTCGCCCAATACCTAGTCATATCCTTTGTACTGTCTAGATCCGTCTCATCTAAAGTATTAAGCAACAGATCAATTAGCTGAAGTTCAGCCTTATCCAAATGGTCTTTTACACTTTGGACACAGATATTTACTGCATTTTCTTTCTTTTCCTTAAACTCTTCTTTTGATTTTTGATAAAAAATATAGCTTGTACCAAGAAGTAATAATAATAAAAATAGCATCGTCATTATCAATATTATAAATACTTTTGAGGTTAAGGTTTTATTTTTCATATATACTCCCTGTCATATACCTATATTTAGAGAAGATAACTAACTATTATATGAATAATATATCCTTGATACTCAGAAATGTCAACCGCTTGTCATTTTAATATATTCAATTAATTATAGCAAAATCGAACATACAAAATTGCAAAAAGAGCAAAGAATGGAATTATGCAAAAAAACATAATGTTCCATCCTTTGCTCTTTTTTTAAACAGTGTATTCATAAACAAAAGCAATCTTAATATTATCCTTCTTATGAGGCAATTATCTTTCCCATCTGACTCATAACCATTTCATAATAACGCCCTTGCTCCTTCATCAAACTTAGATGATTTCCATATTCAAGGATTTGTCCATCTCCAATTACCATAATATGGTCTGCGTCTCGAATGGTTGAAAGACGATGAGCAATTAAAAAGCTGGTCCTGTTCCTCATCAGGCTGACTAAAGCTTTCTGAATCTCCTTCTCTGTCTTAGTATCTACACTGCTTGTTGCTTCATCTAGAATTAAGATTGGGCTGTCACAAAGAACTGCTCGTGCTATTGAGATCAACTGCTTCTGCCCCTGACTCAAATTATCGGTAGCAGAGGATACTTTTGTAACATAACCCTTCGGTAGTTTATCAATAAAATCATGGGCGTGCGCTATTTTAGCTGCTCTAACAACTTCTTCCTCCGTAGCATAAATATTCGAGTAACGGATATTATCCATGATTGTGCCACCAAATAAGCTGGTATCCTGAAGTACAACAGAGAAGCATCTACGTAGACTATCGCGTTTGATACGGTTAATCGATACCCCGTCAATCCTAATATCTCCACTGTCAGCGTCATAAAATCTGGTTAACAGATTGACAATTGTTGTTTTACCTGCACCGGTTTCTCCTACTAAAGCAATTACCTCCCCTGGATTTACATGAAAACTAACATCTTTAAGCAAAAGTTTTGTCTTGTCATAGGAAAAGCTTACCTTATGAAAGGACACATCTCCCGTAGGAGTTTTCATCTCAATTGCATCACTACGATCGGAAGCTTCTTCCTCATTATCTAATATTTCAAAAACCCGCTCTGCCCCGGCAAGTGCGGATTGTATGGTATTAAACATTACAGCGATGGAATTCAGCGGCTGTGCAAATTGTTTCGAATAATTTAAGAAGCTTACAATTGTTCCAACTGACAATCCATAGCTTAGCGATAAAATACCACCTACAATCGACACTATAGCAAAAATGAAATTATTTATAACATTCATTAATGGCATCATATAACCAGACCAAACTTGTGCTTTATTACTACTTTCACATAATCGCTCATTGATCTCCTTAAATTGCGCAGTAACCTCCTCCTGTCTGTCAAAGGCTTTCACCATTTTCAAACCAAGAATATTCTCTTCAATCACACCATTCAGCTCTCCCAGGCTTCTTTGTTGTTCCTTAAAATATACACGGCTTTTGGATGCAATCATTTTTGTTAATAATGAAACCAAAGGAACGCACAATAAAACAAAAAGGGTGAGTGGAAGATTCAGGCTAAGCATTATCGCCAAGGAGCCGATAAGCGTTACGATACCGGCAATTAACTGTGTTGTGGTCTGCGCAATAACGGAGCTGATATTATCAACATCGTTTGTAATTCTACTCATGGTATCTCCATGAGAACGCGTATCATAAAAACTCAGCGGAAGCTTCTGCATCTTCTTAAAGAATTCCGTACGAAGTGTAAATACAAGTTTCTGGGATACCCTCAAAGTCATGAAACCGTTCAAAAAACTAAGCAGCCAATTTACAAGATACAAACTTAATAGAATTACAAGAATTGAAACCAACTTGACGGTATCCACACTCCGATCCGACATATGGAAGGTATTAAAAGCTTTACCCACAAAATATGGAATGGTCACCGATACAAGAGATGATATCACGGTTAGCAAAATTGCAATAAAAATGGTTTTTGCCCATTGCATATAGATTTTAATAATCCGAAGCATTGTTCCTTTTGCATTTTTAGGTTTTGCAGCCGGAGCAAAGGGATCTCTTCCCGCCCCCGGGCGGTGGCCCAATGTGGGGGTTTTTGGTTGTTGTCGGCTAAACTGTTCAGTCATAGGTTATGCTCCTTTTCCGCTTTCAATCTGAGTATGATAGATGTCCTGATAAACTTCACAGTTTACTATCAGTTCTTCATGCGTTCCAAATCCCACTTTTCTTCCATTCTCCATAACCAGAATTTTATCAGCAAACATAGCTGTTCCACAACGTTGTGTGATGGTTATAATGGTCTGGTTACCCTCTTTCGTTTTTAGATTTTCTTGCACTTTTGCCTCAGTAACTGCATCCAAAGCACTGGTTGCATCATCTAAAATTAAGATAGGTGCCTTTTTCAGTATTCCGCGTGCGATTGAAATACGTTGCTTCTGTCCCCCTGATAGATTAACGCCTCCGCTGCCAAGAATACTGTCCACTCCCTCCTGCATTTGTATGACAAAGTCTGCCTGTGCCCTTTTTAGTGCCAGATGAAGTTCTTCTCTTGTGGCACGCTTATCACCCCATTTTAAATTATCCGCTATCGAACCGGAGAAAAGAATTGGTTTCTGTGGTACAATCGCCATATTATTTCGAAGTTCATCAACTCCGAGCATTTTCAAATCAAATTGATCCAGTAGTATCCTACCACTATTCAGATCATAAAACCGAAGTAAAAGCCAGACAATTGTGGATTTGCCGCTTCCGGTCGGGCCTATTATTGCAAGGCTTTCTCCGCTGTTTACAGAGAACGAGAGATTATTGATAGCAGGTAGTCCGCCACCATTTGGATAAGCAAACGTAACATTTTCGAATACTATTTTCCCGCTTAGCTTCGTATTTTCTTTACTTTTTTTATAGTCCTCTTCACAATCAAATATTTCTTTAATTCGAGCGGTAGAGGCTTTGGTACGGACGAACATATTAAATACATTCGTAATCATAATCAGAGAAAATAGTATCTGTGCCATATAGATTGTAAATGCAGTTATATCTCCTGTATTGGCTAAATTCATCATAAATAGCCTGCTGCCAAGGTAGATGAGAAAAGCTGTCCCGACTCCGACTACCAGAGTCAAAATTGGGGAAATTACAGTAATAACCATAAGAGAGGATATCCCACTCCTCATTAAATTCAGGTTTGCCTCTTCAAATTTATCCATTTCACTACCATAGGTTCCGAAGGCTTTCACGAGACGCACCCCGATTAGATACTCCTGAATCTTCGAGTTGACCTGGTCCATTGCCTTTTGTAGCTGATAAAATCTTGGATAACTAAGTTTCATACTAATGTAAATCAATATGGCAACCACTGCTACTACTCCATAGATAATAAGACTGAGGCGGAAGTTCAGCATTGTTGCCAATAAAATACTGCCTATACATGTGATCGGAGCCTTCAGAAAAATACGCATAATTCCATTCACAAATAGTGTAATCTGAGAAGTGTCATTCGTCATTCTGGTAATTAGGGATCCACTATCAATTTTATCAACATTCACCTCTGAAAATGACACGATTTTCTCAAATAAGTCTGCCCGTAGATCAGCACCCATTCTTTGAGAGACTTTGCTTGCCAGGTTGTTTCGAATTACAGCAAAGCAAGCTCCTATTAAAGTTATCACAAGCATTAATATACCCCAATAATAAACCTTTGTTAAATCACCTTTTTCAATTCCATTGTTTACGATATTAGCCATCATCGTTGGCCCCAGCAAGTCACAAAACGCTTCCAGTGTCACACATAAAATTGCAATTAAGAATGGGGTTTTATATTTTCGAAAATATTTTCCATATAGCTTCATTATTTTTAATCCCTGCCTCCGTTAATAATGTCGTAGTGATTGTTCTTCTAATATTAATACAGTCATTCTACCCAATACTTTTTGAATTTTCTACTATTCTACCACAAGTCTAAAGCAATACTTTTAATTAAATACTCTAAGGTTTTGTTCCTGTACATAAAAACACTAAAAGAATACCTTTAAATATGCTTATTTTTCCCGAACGCCTGCAAAGCCGGTGATTTATTTTCTCGCCATACAATAGCTAAACCTACCGAGTTAAAACTATCGGCAGGCTTATGATTTACTAAATGATTATTACTTCCCTTTTTGTTTTATTTTACTAGGGATCATACTAATTCATTAATTCATTAATATAATCCGCTATCTCCTGTCCCATTCTTATCTGGGTACTTAAACTAGGATGACCGCAGGCTCCATAGCCATCCAAAAGTCGCATACGACCATACTTAAAACATCTTATTTTATCATCCTTGTTCTCTTTGCAAAAACGTTCCACCACCTGTGCAATATTGTCAAATAAGTAATAATCCATACTGCCTAAAGTACATATAATCCATGGCTCCTCTCCATTTTTATCTCGTAGCATTTTCATGAAATGATAGTAATCCTCTTCAAATTTTTGAATCCCGCGACTAATATCTCCATTGAACTCAATAACAGCAGCATCATTTGTTCCAAGATTAAGTACGATAACATCCGGTTTGGATTGTTTAAAATCCCATTCTGTAAAGGTAGTAATCTCTCCTTGACTTTCCTCCAACAGCTTGTCAGCATACGGATATAATTCCGGCATACATGGTGCTTTCCAATCAATATTTCCTAATCCCTTCGATACAGCTATACCGGAATAAGAAATGATACTGAACTGAGCCTTTAGTATTCTGGCAGCAACTGCAGCATGGGAGAACCATCCGTTTTCATCCACTGAATAAAATAACCGATCCCTTTCCTTCGCCAGGTTGCCAAAACCACATGTAATGGAATCTCCAATAAATTCTATCATCAACTTTTCACGATCATCTTCCACTTTTTCTATTATTCCATCCGTTATAAATTTGTTAACAGAAAGCTTTCCTTTCGGGTTCTCTGTCATTTTACGAAGAGTTATTATATGACGTTCTTCTTCTTTACTGGAAAATATCAAATAATTTTTCGGTCCTCCATTTACCTCAAAATAACTTACCGGTTCTTCCGCATCATCTATAAAAACTGCAATATAAGGCCACGTCTTCCTTGCACCTGTGGTTCTGTCGAAAGGATTCTCATATTCCTCACCGTAATATGCAGACAGCTCTGCCAAAAGGCAGGCTCCTTTGAAATTAAATCTTAAACCGGAGCAGGTCCAGTTCATATAAAGCTCACCATTTGATCCATCTAAGGTACGACCTAGTCTTTGTATGCTATTCGTATAGTTTTTTGCTTCCAATGTGTACATAATTTTACATTCTCCATTCTTACTGTATTTAATTTATCCATCTTTTATCGCCCAAACTACTTTATCTTTAACATAATATTTCTACAATAAATTGCCTCCCGTTGTAAGTTAATTATATCAACAAAGTAATTATTTATCTTTTAAAAACAAATGGTTAATTTTCATTTTTAAGCTATTTTTTTACTAGCTGGGTAAAAAATACTGGCAATCGTAAGTATTCCTATTAGTGTACCCTCCGGACTTTCCAGATGAAGTTCAATTAATCCACTCTTCTCAGTACTTGAAACACTCGCCAAGAAGGTTTTCGCTCCGATATCACCAAAAATATATAGAAAAGCAATGAAAAAGGGCGGAAGTTCCGCCCTAAATTTCAACCATTTCATTAATCAAATATCTCGATACAATCGCTTCCCTTTTTCACTAAAGCGATAAATTTATCTAGTTCGGCATGCAGCTCTATATAACAGCTGCCTTCATATTCCTTTTTATCATTTACCTCGATCCAGGTTCCAGCAGGAAGATAAACTTTACGATTAATGCAACCTTGATTAACGATAGGAGCAAATAGAATATCCTCACCGAACATATATTGATCATCTAAGGAGTAACATATCTCATCCTGTGGATAATCAAAGAACATAGGACGCATGACCGGAGCACCGGTCTCACTTGCAATTTCCATATATTTATGAATATAAGGACGAAGGCGTTCCCGAAGCTCTATTAATCCTTTTAAGATAGGATATGCTTTTTCACCAAAGCTCCATATCTCATTGTCTCCACCACTACGTTCCTTCACTCCGGGATTACGTTCCAACTGATCCGGAGTACGTTTTCTTGAGCCATGTAGTCTGGTAACCGGACAAAATATTCCAAACTGGAACCATCGCACAATCAGCTCTCTAAAATAGTCACTTTCAATGTCCGCTCCCCAGAAGCCACCAATATCACTGTTCCACCATGGAATTCCACACATTGCCATGTTCAAACCTGTTTTCACGCTCATACGAAGTGATTCAAAGGTGGAAGGAATGTCTCCGGACCATACCAAGGCTCCAAACCTCTGACTTCCAATCCATGCTGCACGGGTAAGTGAGATAATTTCAGTTTCTCCTGCTTTCTTTAATCCCTCATAAAAAAGCTGAGAATAATGATATGGATAAATTAATCCTACTTCTTCTCCATTCCCTTTATGTAAACGAATATTATCAAAATGAGCTGGGCCAATTTCCGGTTCTGCCTCATCGAGCCAATAGCTCTTAATGCCGTTTTTATAATAGTTTTCATTTACTCTATCCCATACATATTCTCTGGTTTCCGGATTACTTGGATCAATATAAGTTTGCTGACCGTAGAAGGAGAATATACCATATTGACCTCTCTCCGTTCGAATCAGCATATTTCTTTCATCCATATAACTATAGTTTTCACTAGCGGGATTTATTGTTGGCCAAATAGAGATGATAGTTTTAATCCCCATTTCTTCTAATTCCTCACACATCTTTTTAGGATCCGGCCAATACTTTGGATCAAGCTTCCATTCCCCTTGCTCCGTCCAATGGAAATAATCAATGACAATTGCAGCTAGTGGAATACCACGCTTTTTATATTCCCGTGCAACCTCCAGAAGTTCTTCTTGATCTTCATATCTTAATTTGCATTGCCAGAAACCCGAGGCCCAAGCAGGATATTTTGGCGCATGTCCGGTTAAGTCGGCATATTTTTCCATAATTTCCGCTGGAGTATCACCTGCGATCACAACATAATCAATCTGCTTCGTAGAATTAGCTTCCCAAAGGGAATGATTATTCGTTAACTCGCAACGGCCAATGGCCGGATTATTCCAAAGAAAACCATAACCAATAGAAGAATAAACAAACGGAATCGAGGATTTGGCATTCTTATGAATTAATTGACTGGTTGAACCCTTCAAATCAAAGCAATCATTCTGCTCTTGACCCAGTCCGTAGAAATGTTCCTGTTCGTTCGCTTCAAAAATAACCGTCGCACGATGATTATCTCCTCCTAAAGCACGATAATCTCTATATTTCATAAAAAAAGCCACTTCCGAACGTTCCGTAAGAATCACCTTACCATCCTTATAATAAATTATCTTACCACTTGCAAACATTTCAGCAGAAATCTTTCCATTCGTTATTGTAGCCTTGTCCTTCTCAATTGTTACTGTACCTTCCGTCTCTAGCTGAGGCAACAAATTCCAATTTTCTTCCGTAAGTCTTGCATTCGGCGAGGATTTAAACCTTAAATTATCCTTTCCCCACGGTTCAAGGATGGTTAATTCATCTCTTTTTTGGAATATTAACTTATTTCCCTGTACTTGAAAAACACTCATATTTACCTCCATTCCGCCGCCAACGGCGGCACAAACAATACCTGAAAGAAGTTCAAAATGAAATTCCTAAGTATTAAGATGTTCTTTCTTAATACTTTTGGATTCTCATTTTGGAGTTCTTTCCAAATGTGAATTATTGAACTTTATAATTCACATTGTGAAAGTGATTTTCTTTCACTCTTTCACCTCTCAAATTTATATTTGTACTCTTCGATACTGGATTGACTGCATTTTTATAGTTCAACTACAACTTTTGAATTTACCATAATTAACTCACTATTCAAGTCACAATCAGGAGATAGGTCAAATAGTGGATTACCTGCTTTATTAAAATGCACTCTGCGAATTGCAGTACATCTCGGACTATTTTTAACGGCTTCCTGTGCATGATAAGCATTCATCAAATTTCCATATTGATCCTTAAAAAATGTATTATGGCCGGGCCCATATTCTCCCTTTACGGAATAGTAGGATAACACGGGTGCATTATTTTTTACCCAATTACCTGCTTCCAGTAAATTATCCCTCTTCTTAGCAGTCAGTAGACCAAGTACATAGGAATATCCTCCGGCAGCACCCCCAGAATAGGTGATAAAAACATTGTCCTCAGTGACAATCGCATAAGGTCCTTCATTATTAATCGTGTGCTCGTTGTTTTCCCAACCATAGAATGGTCTAGACAGTAATACAGGTTCACAGGTCAGCTGCCAAGGTTTCGTCGGATCAATCGTTGCTATGTAAATCATAGAACCAGTATCCTCCGGATCCATCGTATGCATTCGATAGGACCAGGACAAATAGGAGGTTCCAAACGCTTCGAAATAAGTCATATCAAGCGTGATACCCTCTGTTGTTAAATAAGCTCCGTCTTTTTTTATAACCCGTATTGGCTCTTCCCAACTACCTGAATCTATAACACTACCATTACTTTTCAGCTTCATGATATGAGATTGAGGTCCCCAGGCACTACCGCCGACTGCAAATAAAATGCACAACTCATTATCAATTACATGGAATTCGGGTGCCCAAAAGGTCTGTATAAACCCTTTCTCCTCATTCACATCCAAGATAATATATTGCTTAACTCCCGCTTCAAATAAGCCTAATATGGTATCCGCCTCACGTACATATAATCCAATATTATTGGTGTTATCATTGGTAGCAATAAAATAATATTTACCCTTCCATTGAATAACATCTGGATCCGCATACCCGATTGCTAATGGAAATGGATAAACATCTTGCGTTACCTTGCCTGTAATTTCATACGTGCCGGCCTTCGTAAAATCGATTGTGCTTGTATTCCATTCAACCTGCTTGATTGCCATGGATCCATCGTTATATTCTGCTGTTGCTGTTACTGCACTTACTTCCTTACACTTTGTTGCCCGGATGATATCCGGTACTTTTATAGCAATGTTTTTCAATGGTGACCATTTTATCAGAAGCTCTGAAGCAAACGGTTCCTCTAACTTCAAAACATTCCCTTTCACAGCACCTTCCGGAGTAGTCAACTCTGTAGTATCCGTACTAATATAGCCAACTTCTGTATCGCCTACCTTTCCCCCTTCCTTCAAATCAGGTAATGTGTTTTTGTAGCAACTACCCTCTCCATCCCTCCAATTAATTTCATATAAATCGGTAGACGAGTTAAATTCACAAGTAACCTCCTGAACGTAAGTTTCTTTCTTTAAATCAACAAGACCTATTTCTTTAAAATGATACAGATCCTCAGAGGTCCAAAGTACAACGCTTCCTTTACTCTCCTTATCATCACTGCCATCCGCATTGATTCTGACTGCAACAATACCAAAGTTCCCATTTGCTGTATTGAAGAGATATGGTTTTTTTAATCCCTTTTCGTTTAAGGTGTTATTTGGGTTAACCGTAGCTGATACAAACAAAATTCCATAGTTTTGATTGAGTGCCTCATAAGTAATCCCATCACTGCTATATGCTAGATGTGCGCTGAAAGCCAGGTGCGAGGAATAGCATTCTTTAACCGGTGTTCTGGTATAGATTAGAATGCTTCCCTTATTTTCATCGATCATAATATTATTCCTCCAATCACTTTAAAAAAATATTTATATATTGTATTTCTAATGTTATAATTTAAATATACTACTATTCGAGCTATGAGTCTTACATATTTGTGCTTATAAATTGCACTATTATACGATTGGAGTTTCGTTATGAACAATTATGATCTAAAAGAAAAGGCACATCATGGTACGAAAGAATTCCCTATTGAAATCTATCATACCTCTGGTTTAATTGCTTCCTATCATTGGCATGAGGAATGTGAATTTATCTATATCACTTCAGGAAGTGCCTGCATTCGTATTGGGGTTGATAGCATTGAATTAAAGGAAGGCGAATGTGCATATGTGAAAGCAAATGCACTACATTCCATCTCCACAGAAGACAATTCCAACTTTGGTTTCTATGCCGTCGTATTCCATCCATCCTTACTTATTTCTGATGTTGATATCTGTAACAAATACTTATCTTCCCTATATGTTATTAATCATCATTTTTCATCGAACCATAAGGAAAGTGTTGTAATTGAAGAAATAAAATCTTTATGTCATACCTATGAAGACAAACCCTTTGCCTATGAGCTTAAAGTTAAATCACAATTATATATCATCTTTTCCCATATATTTGAGTTTGGCTTATTTCATATGAAAGATCATTTTGAGAATAAAAAGGCAGCCGATAAGCTTGAAAAAGTGATTAAATTCATCCATTCCAATTGCCTTTCAGGCCTTACGCTAGATGAACTTGCCCAAGTGTCCGGCTATAGTGTATCCCATTTTACCCATTTTTTTAAAGAGCTCACCGGTAAGACGCCTATAGAGTATATCAACCGTCAGAAGATCTATTATGCCTGTGAAATGTTAAAGGAAACAGACCTCAGTGCACTTGAAGTATCGTTAGCCTGCGGCTTTGAACATGTAGGACATTTTATAAATACCTTTAAAAAATATACTGATTGTACTCCATATAAGTTTAAGAAAAAATTTAATTCGCTTTAATCGTTATCTACCCCTATTCCTGTCTACTTCATGAACTATACTTATTAATAACAGCATACTCATAATTGAATTAATTGTTTTTCTCATATTAAGAAGAGTCATTGTGTTCAAAACAACACACTGACTCTTTTTAAGTAGCACTAATATTGAAATACCAATAATATAATTACGAAGTACCGTAGGAATTATGAATTTATTCGTGTTTTATAACCTGAAGTTTATACTCTCTATCCTTTATCATTCCTGGATAACTTCCGATCGGTTCATTAATAATAAGCTTTTGATCTAATTCTGACCATTCAAGCTTTGTAATGGCATATGATCCTTCTTCGTAACGATAACTGTTACCTTCATCCTCATATAGCTCAAATGCAACATCCTCACCAGCATAGATGCGAACCTCAATCGGAGCATCCGGTATCTCATCCACATACTTCATAAACTGAGTCATAGGAAAAATACTACCTGCTTTCACATAAAGAGGGATAAGATCAATTGGTGCGTCGGCTATAATAGTTTGTCCACCTTCATAGAACTGATTCGTCCAGAAATCATACCAGCCATTTCCCTTCGGAAGATAAACTTCCCTGGATTTAGAAGCGCCTTCGATTGGCAATGAATCCTTTTCATAATACATCGGTGTAGTTACCGGGCAAACCATAAGACTTCCGCCAAATAAGAACTGATCCTCTATTATTATGGCTTTTGCATCCTCTGCAAAATCAAACGCCAACATTCGAAGCATAGTGTAATCATCCTTCCATACTTTTGCTGCAGTTGAATAGATATAAGGCATCAACTGATATCTCAGATGATTAACTTTTAAAAGAGCATCGTAAAATTGATCTCCCTGACCACCAAAATTCCATAACTCTCTTCTAAAATCGGTACCATGACTTCTGAAAACAGGTAAAAAACATCCATACTGGAACCATCTGGTAAATAACTCCCGATACCCGAGATCCTCATAACCCTTTTCATAGTCACCGTCCCAGAACCATTGTACTCCCTTCTTCACGAAGAACGCACCAATATCCAGTGTCCAGTAAGGAATACCGCTGACGCAGAAATTAAGTCCTGCGGCAATCTGCCTTTTCATCGTAGTCCAATTGGCAGATATATCACCTGACCAAAGGATTGCTCCATATCTTTGCTGTCCGGTATATCCGTTCCGGGTAAGATTGACTACTCGTTTTTCACTTGTCGCCTCACGCTGCCCCTCATATATGGACCTTGCATGATATAAGCCATAGGAATTGGTAAGCTGTGCCGGTATATACTGACTGCAAGTATCATAAAACTCCTGGTACATGGTTAGTGGTTCCGGTGTACCAACATGATTCCATTCAGGGGTAAAGGGTTCACTGGAGTCACACCACCACGCATCGATACCATGATCGAACAAGCCTTCCTTGGCCTGCTTCCAATAAAGCTTTCTTCCTTCTTCCGTATAAGGATCATAGATACTGCTTGCTTGTAATAAAAGCTTCTTTTCCTCAAATTCCTTGAAATTATCACAATCCTTGCTCATATTTGGCCAAATGGAAATCATTAGATTTGCATGGTTCTCGTGTACCTCCTCCATCATACTGGTTGGATCTGCAAATCTGACCTTATCAAAAGTCTTCTGTCCCCACAGATCTCCTTCCCAGGAGCACCAGTCCAGTACGATACAATCAAGCCCGATATTTCTTTGTCTATATTCTTTCACTACGTCATTTAATTCCTTTGCAGTTTCATATCGTTCCTGTGATTGAACAAAGCCGAAGACCCACTTCGGCAACATCACCGCTTTACCGGTCAGATAACGATAACCACGAATTACTCCGTCCAGATTACCACCGTTGATAAAATAGAAATCCATCTCATAATCGGCTTCCGTATAGAGATAAGATCCATAATTATTATCATTAAAAATCATTGGACTATAGGTATCCATTAAGATACCATACCCCAGACTGGATACCAGCAAAGGTATTGCTATCTTTTTATTTGCTTGATGCAGTAAGGCAGTTGTACCTCGTAAATTGAGATATCCTTCCTCCTGTTGTCCTAGACCGTAAAGAGCTTCTTCCTCCTGCCATTCTAAATACAGTCTGGTTTTGTAAAGCTTTTGATCAAATACCTTCGCTGCATCCTTTACCACTTCCTTAATTCCATCGGGGGTTACAACTCGCTCAATCTTGGAATTTTCGTCAGTTATCGTCTTGAAGGAATCAAACTCCTCCAGATTCTTACTTTCATAATCCCTTTCCTTCAGAAGCAGTTTTCCATTCCCGTCATAATACTTTATAGATGCTGTAGCTTTATTCACCAAAAGTGTAAGCCTACTGGTATGAAGCCTTATCTCAAGCTCAGTTTCCTCATAATCCCATTCGCTATAAGCATCCTTACCTATTACCCCCGGTTTCTCCTGTTCGGAAAACCTTTCCTTTAGGGTGTATATTACTCGAACAATCTCGGATGATCTCGGTTCCAACTTTATCATACCATTCTCAGAATTTAAAATAAGCGTCTCCTGAACTCGATTCACTCCTGTGATTTTTTTATCCGGTCTTTTATATACAACTAACATTATTTCCTCCATTATGATACCTTACGGTAATATTTGTATATTATCATATTCTATTAAGATATTAATGGCAATCTAATTACCGATTGGTTTTCTCTTCCTACCTATCATCTTAAATCCAGCGAAAAACTAACCTCAATATATAATTATCCTTTTACTGCACCTGCTGTCATTCCGGATACAATATGTTTCTGACCTAATAAATAAATAATAATAACCGGGATACTCGTCATAACAATATCGGCACATACCAAATTCCAATCTTTAAAGTACATACCAAAGAAGTTATAGACAGATAACGTCATTGGCCACTTCGTTGAACTGCTGAGGAAGTAGAGCGGTGAAATAAATTCATTCCAGTTATTTAAAAAAGTAAGAACGATTACGGTCGCGATTGCCGGCTTTAAAAGCGGAAAAACAATTGTAACAAAAAGACGCAAGGAACTGCAACCATCAATAATACCTGCTTCATCTAGTTCAACTGGGATTTTAGCTATAAAGCTGTAAAGCAAAAACACGGAAAAAGGTATTTGCATTGCTGCATATAATAATATGATTCCGACTTGAGTATTTTGTAAATTTAGGAACAGCATAACTTTCATTAATGCCACATAATTAACCGGCATCGTGATACCAAGTACGATAAATAAATAAATTAACTTAGTTAACTTATTCCGGTTTCTGGATAGCACATACGCTGCCATAGCAGAAAAGACACAACATATCAAAACGCTTCCAATGGTATAAATACTGCTGTTGACAAAGGATGCTAACAGCTTACCTCTTTCAATAACTACTGAGAAATTTTCCCATTGTATGGGGAACCTTGGTAATTTCAGCGTCATATCGGATGCTTGATCGCTCGTTTTTAAAGAGTTAAATAAAATTAGAAGCAGCGGTGCCAATGAAATAATTGAGATGATCCATGCGATCAAATTGCTAATTAATCCCTTTAATAATTTTTTCTTCATTACTCAATCACCTCGTCCTTTGTCATCATTTTTATCATAAATATTCCTATCACAGCCATGAATACGAACATTACCGATGACAGCGCCGTTCCTACTGCATATTGGCCAGTACCAAACTTTTTAAATACTGCAGTGTATAAAACTTCAGTCGTGGTTTTACCTGGTCCACCGTTTGTCAGGGCATAGATCATATCAAATACCTTCAAACCATAAATAACATTTAGTACTGTTGTGGTAGCCAAAGTTGGTAATAGTAAGGGGAAGGTAATAAAACGAAACTTTTGAACACCATTCGCTCCATCTATGCTGGCTGCTTCATAGTATGTAGTTGAAATAGAAAGAATACCAGCAATCAAGATTGTCATGATATATCCTGTTCCTCTCCAGATATCTACTGCCATTACTGAGCCAAAAGCCAATTCAGAGGTAACCAACCATTTTCCTGCTAAAGCCCCTAACCCTATTGCTCTAAGAAAAGTATTCAACAGACCATCCGCCGGGTCAAGAATAGACTTAAATATCATACCGATGATTAAGGTTGATAAAACAGATGGCATAAACATAATTCCTCTATGAAAATTCAAGAACTTAATTGATTTCGTAAGTAATAATGCTAATAAAAGTCCAAACACATTTTTTAATATTGTTGTTATAAAAGTAAATTTCAAAGTATTCGTTATAATTGCCATATAATCTTCATCCGAAGAGAAAACTAATTTAAAATTATCTAGTCCCACAAATTTTAACTTATCTGAATATGCTGACCAATCTGTAAATGAGTAACCTATTCCTATGATACTTGGAATTACGAATAATACTGTATATAAAGCGAGCGCTCCATACACAAAATAGATAGGGTATACTTTTTTCTTATTCATAGTCTGTTCCTCCTGTTTAGTAAATGAGACCGTCTTCTCAAATAACAAAGACGGCCTCATTGTTCAAGTTAACTAATTAGCCCAAGCTGGATCACTTGCCGCTTTTGCTTGATCAGCTCTTGTTTTATCAATCGTAGTAAGAACATCCTCTGGAGTCTCTTCTCCTAAGAGTAATGCAGATATATTAGTACCCATATCCATCCATTGAGGATTTACGTATTTAACTGAAGTCTGGAATACAGTACCCTGTGATGTATATCTGTCGTAAAATTCCTTTATCGCATCTGTATACTTTGAAGGTGCGTTACTATATGGTAATTTATTGAATTTCGAAACATTTTCAGTCAGATAAGCCAAGCTTTCATCAGAAGCAAGGTAATCCAAATACTTCTTAGCTGCATCAACATTTTTAGATCCAGAGAAGATAAATCTGGAAGGACCTGATGGATTAACATTCAAGGTCTGATTGTCAGCCAAAGGCATTACAAAATATCCGATATCATCTATACTGAAATTAGGATCAGCTTTATTTACTTCTGCACCAAAGCCTTGATTTGCAACTGTCATAACATAGTCACCGGAGGCAATGTTCTTTGCAGCATCCGCGTATGCATTTGACATGTAGTTGTCACCCCAGTATCCTAAATCAGCCATTTCTTTAATCTGAGTTAAGATTAATTTTAATGTGTCATTATCAGCAAATTTAGTTTCATTATTATTTAATTTGTCTACAAGACCAGGTGCTGCTACTTCAGCCTTGACCGCAGTTTCTGGTAACCAAAGAACATGATGCCAGCCATCCGATACAGCCTCATAAACAGGTGTTTTTCCTGCTGCTAAGATAGCATCACATACGGTTTTAAACTCAGCATAATTTGTTGGAATTGAAAGACCAAGTTCACTGAAGGTCTTTTTGTTATAAGCAATCGCCCAAACAGAAGAAACATCTTGAATTGGCTGTCCATATACCGCTCCATTTACAGTTAATTCAGCTGCTGCTAAGGCATCAACATTCTTAGCCCAGCTTTCATTTGCTAGATCAAGCGCATTCTTTTCGACATTGTATTGTGTCTGAATATCAAATTTACCACTTTGTCCTGCAAAAATATCAGTACATTCACCTGTATTAAGCTTTGTCATTAACAAGCTGTTATACTGATCTGCTGGAACTATTTGATAATCAACTTTAATTCCTGTCTCTTCCGTAAATTTCTTACCTAATTCTAACTCAGCGTCCTGAATCCAATCCTGGCTTGCCATAAATGATATTGTAATATCTTCCTTCACTTCTGGTGCTGCTGTTGGAGCAGTCGTAGCAGTATTGGTATCCGTATTGCTCGGAGTATCGGTTGGTTCATTCGTTGTCCCTTTAGCCCCACATGCAACTAAAACGATTGACATTGTTAGTGTTAACCCGAAAGCTAATAGTTTTTTCCACAATTTCATAATACCCTTCCCTTCTTATCCTCATTGATTTTAGCATTATGCCAATAAATGTATAATAAACCTACATTTAAATATACAATATTGACATTCCAACGCTATGTAACTATTATAGTGTATGGAACCAATCGTTGGAATGTATATTTTGAGTTTGCCATATGTATTATTTTAACCTAATATACTCAACATTAGAGAGGATAGTCTTCCGCATGAAGCTGCAAAAAAAATCAACAAGTATTCAATCCACCTTGTTTTTTACTTACTTTTATATCTTATTTGTTGTATTAATTACCTTTATGTCTATATCTATCATCTCAGAATCAAAAAAAATAAAGAATAATGCATTCCTGTTAATGAAACAAAACGTTAATACGATATCCTCCTATATTGATGAAGAAGCCAATACACTGAATACAGTTGCACTGAATATTGCATACTCAAATTTGATAAAAGAACGCTTTACCAATTATATAAATGCTGATGAAAATGTTTCTTCTACGAATCAGGATGTAGCTTATGATAATATTCAGAACACGAAAGAGCTCATCGATATGTTGACAACCATATTAGGCCCAAACCAGCCCGTTGTTCAGATTTATCTGTATTCTCTGGATAAGGGTGTCTTTGGAGTAGGATTAGATACCACTACTTCAAAATTATCGGCAAAGGATTTTTCTTGGTATAAGCCTTTTATCTCATCCTCACATTATCGATTACTTAGTTGTGATCAGGATAAAAGACTGGAGGATTTTTATTCCTATAAAAATGGAGCAACCTTTATTTCACTATATGAAATGTATTATAATTCCTACAATATACCGCAAGGAATTATAGAAGTAAAAAATCCAATATCCTATTTAACTCAAAAGATTAAAAATATTGTGAAATCCTATGGCGAAGAAATTTACATTTATGATCAGAATGGTAACTCCATATATCCGGATTTTTTAAATTCCGACCACTCTGCTTATTTCTCTTCTATTACTTCTAACGAGAAACCGATAAATTCTGATGAGGTTATCACAGATCGATATGACAAAAACACTTATATGTTTTATAAAACCTCCGAGGATACCGGTTTTACTGTTACGATAGCAGTCAAAAATAATAACCTGTTTAAGCCCATCTATGAATATATCAAAGCCAATGTAATCATCCTCTTAATCATTGCTCTTGCAATGCTTTTACTGTCATTTATAGCAGCACACATTATAACTACGCCTATTACAAAAATCTACAGGCAGGTACAGTCCTTTAAACTGGATATGACAAATTCCAATAAGAACATATTTCCGGATATAGATACCCATATCATCGAATTTAATACACTCTACTCCGCCTTAGTTACGATGCAACAAAAGGCACAGCGATCAATGGAACGTGAGATTACTCTACAAAATCAGGAAATGCAGTCACGTATGCTAGCCTTGCAATCGCAGATGAATCCGCATTTTCTTTATAACTCGCTAGCCACAATTCAATGTATGGCTGATGAGCATATGGATGATGAAATACAACTCATGTGTCAAAATATTTCAAGCATTCTTCGCTATATTGCTTCCGATAAAGAGTTGCTTGTACCTCTTAAACTTGAGGTTGAGCATACCCTAGAATATTTGTCATGTATGAAAACCCGTTATGATGATGATATAATCTATGAGATTGCAATCCCGAATGAAATGCAAAACATTAAAATTCCAAAGCTATGCCTACAGCTGATTGTCGAAAATTCTATAAAATTTGCAACAAAATCTGTAAAGCCACCTTGGAAAATCAACATTAACGGTACAATAACAAATTCCTACTGGGAATTATCAATTTCTGATAATGGTACAGGCTTTGCTGATTCAGAAATTGAAATTCTAAACGAAAAAATTAATGAAATAAATAAAACCGGACTTTTGCCAAATCTTGAGATTAGCGGCATGGGACTGATGAATATCTATATACGTTTTAAACTTCTTTATAAAGGAAGTCATATATTTCGGATCAGTAATTTGGCGCATGGAGGAGCTCTATTAACAATAGGAGGAAAAATAAATGAGTGAGAGACTTTTTTCTGTTGTAGTAGTCGAAGATGAAAAATTAATAGCGAAAAATATTGCCAAAAATATTGAATTAGTGAATGAGAACTTTAAAGTGATCAGTATCGAAAGTAATGGAGAAGATGCTTTAAGTTTTATTAAGCAACATACACCAAATGTTATTTTTACAGATATTCAAATGCCTGTCATGGATGGTATCGAACTAATTAAGCAAATTTCAGAATACAATAATTACATCAAGTGTGTAGTATTAAGCGGCCATGATGATTTTGCCTATGCACAATCAGCAATTGAATATGGTGTATTTGCTTATCTTTTAAAACCAGTGAATTTAGAGGAGTTAACTGGCATTTTAAAGCGTTTGGAGCTTAACTTCTTTTCCTCACATGAAATGTTTACCTCTACCCAGAAGCTACCTTCCTTAAGTTCCGATGAAATTGCATCTCTGATTAAAAAGTATATTGAGTCAAATTATCAAAAACCAATTGATCTCAATATCATCGCAGATAATTTTGCATTTTCTCCCTCTTATTTGACAAAAATCTTTGTGAAGCATACAAATATCACACCTTCGAAATACATTTTGAATTATCGCATTAATATAGCCAAGCAATTACTAGGGGACTTTTCTTTGACAATTAATATGGTTGCTAACATGGTCGGTTATACGGATCCATTCCACTTTAGTAAATCCTTTAAGCAGGTCACAGGAAGTAGTCCTGCCAGCTACAGAGAGAGACTAAATACTAATAAAAAATAAATTACTTATAATATCATAATGTCCGATGATCCGGCTGGCAACTACCGGAGAGACAATTGAAAATGCAACTGTAGTAATAGAATTAAAGAACGTATTCCGCCGAAATCCTTGATTATTCTAAAAATTATATGAATATTTGCTTAGCCTATCACAAAAAACATCCTGTATTAATTTCAAGATTAATACGGGATGTTTTTATTCGGTTGTTACTACGTTATGCTTAGTAAAAAATGATTATTCAAAAAACAAATTTTCCCTAGATTTTTAAATCATCTCATTCCAAGGTAAAGGAAGCAAGGCTTGCACTACCTCGACCGGTATATGTAAAGTACAATGCCTGAATACCATCCGGAATTGTTATATTCGATGAATATTCCTTCCATACATTTGAATATCCAACTGATATTGTGCCTAGCGCTTTCCCATTCCAAGAGGTTTTTACTTCATAATCACCACTACAATATCCACGTACCTTAATTTTTATTTTCTCAATTCCTTTACAGTCAAAATACTTGAAACCAGCCGTAGCAGAAGCCTTCATATTGGCAATATAACCGATTTCTTCATCGCCATCTCTTCCATCTTGAGTAATCTTAGGAAATTGTCCATCCATCCAAGCTCCGGTACCATCTGTATAAATTGCTTCATCCTTGCAGAACAGATTACATGCCAGATAGGCCGGATATTCACCCTTCCCCTTTAGTGGCCCGTCATTTGAACCACAGGAGGTCATTTCTACTTGGGGAATAGTTCCGTCCTCCAAAAAATTTAACTGCTCCATACAGCCCTGTCTGCTAAAGTTTGTTCCATTCGTGTGTCTATGATAAAAAATATACCATTTTCCTTTTATTTCAACAATACTACCATGGTTATTGCCACCATAAAACATTGGCTTTTCTGCAGGCTTATAGGAAGCGATGTGTAAATCATTATTACTTACAATTACTCCTTTGTATTCAAAGCCCTTTGTTGGATATTTACTTGTAGCATAACACAATTCATGCATAACAATTGAGGAATAGATAAAATAATAGGTATCTCCCCTCTTTCTTATCGACGGTGCCTCAAAAAATTCATGTCCCTCAAAACCACTTCCCTTGCTATAAGGTTCACTTGGTGCAACAAATACCGGCTTTTCTATAATAGTAAGCATATCTGGTCCAAGTACTGTTACCATCGCTCCATTTCTTGTTTTATCACCACTTAAACAAAAACCGGTATATAGATAGGTTCTATCTCCCTCAGTGAGCACTCCTGGATCAAATTGAGGTTGGTCGCCCTCTCTTTCACCTAAAATTGTTCCATCTAAGTAATGTACATATCCATAGAATTTATATTTGCCTGCCGGTGTTTCACAGACAGCAACTGATACGATGGAGCGTTTGCTATCCACGTAGAACAAATAATATCTACCGTCCTGTCCTACCGTAACATCAGGGGCATAAAGGCAGCTATCGCAATCATCATTGCCTTCAACATCCGTTCTTTTGTAGATAATCCCTTCATAACGCCAATCTGACATGTCATCTGCTGGTGCAGACCAACACACATAATCATTTAGACAATATGCATATCCATTAAAACGATCATGGGAGCCATACACATATACTCTTTCATTAAAAACATATGGTTCACCATCAGGAATATATTCCCATGATGGAAGATAAGGATTTAATCCTTGTTTTTTCATTTTATGCTACTCCTTTAGATGTTCTCATTCGTGAGTGTTCTATTCTTTACTACATATCATTTACTTTCTAGAAGCATTTCCACTTAACAATATCAGATTCGGCATCACAACAGTTCAAACGAATATGCAAATGTTCAAAATGAAAGTTCCAATATCTCAATTAGCTCCTAAAAAATATTTTATAAGATTTACACTCATGATACAATGATGTATCTTCAGTATAAAATGAACTATCATAATCGCTTCATGACATTTTCCCATATGCAATTGATCTATTGTCATTTTGTGCACAATTTCTACCTTCGAAGTAAACATGCGCATCCGAAATAATTCCCCCTAAGTCTTGGAATATAACAAGGGGGTCTCTTGTAATAAATTAGGCCCTATAAAATAGACAGTTAGAACAAAGAGTATTTTGCTCATTTTTTAACTGTTTCTGTTTTACAGAGTCCTTTTTAGAACTTAAGACACCCTTATTTTAACTATATTTTTTCTGTTGGAAGCATAACGATGGAACAACTAGATTGATGTATTTTCTTGAATACATGTTGTCTGAACTCAGAGATACTGACGTCACTCCAATTACTATCTTTGTTAATATTCACTATCTTATATGATATCAATTAGAATCAATTAAGTATGTTTTTTTCCAAAAACAGCAAACCAAATCGCTGACATTGCGAATGCCAAAATACTGACTAACAGATACCTGAGAGCAACCTGATCATTTCCCATAACTACCTTACTTATCTTCGTAAAACTAGGTGATACGAAGGCTCCAAGATTATTGATTGCTATATTCATCGCAATACTCATAGTTACTGCCGCCGGTTTTTCCTTGTCTGCTATACTAATAACCACCTGAGCCATAACGATACTCAGACTGAAGCCCGCGATAAATACTCCGACCAAAACAAGCCAATAACTGCTTGATAAACCAGTAATAAGCGCGCCTAAAGCAAGATTGAAAAAGCCGAACGCAATCACTCTCTCACCCATGAATCGGGCAAATAATTTAAATAATAATCCGGCTACTGCACCACTTAGCATAAGCACTGCGGAGGCAACACCAGCGTTCACCGAGCCTGTGATATTATTCTCTTTTAAGTGCATTGAAAGGTTAGTGGATATAACATTGTAGAATAGCATAAACAGAAACGCTACAGTTCCATATAAAGCAACAACCTTCGGGGTAACCGAAATCTTAATTCCCCTATGGTCTGCTGACCGAACCGGTTTGTCCCAGGGAAGTCCAAAAACCAGTAGAATAAAGCCCGGAATAACCAGTAAAAACGCAAGGTAATTGAAATACCAATCAATGGTTGCAAGCAATCCTCCCAGTAACGAGAGCATCACTCCTCCGACACTGATCACCGCACTCTGGATTCCCATTAAGCTACTTCTTTCTTCCCCTTTAAAGTGATCCGTAATCAGAGAGGATCCAATCGTTGCAAGTATACCGATTGCCATTCCTAGTATGATTTCCCAAACAAATAATATGATGATGGATTCATGGAAGAAAAATCCACCAAGTGCTGTCACGACAAACATGGAAGCCGAAAGTAATGTCAGCAGTTTCTTCGGGATGTACTGTGCCACTTTACCCGAAAGTAAGGACATTACTACTATCATAATCGACGGACAGGTTGCTAAGAATTGTATTGTTGTGGCACTGTATTGGGGAAATACTTCTGCAATTCTTGCAAGAATTGTTGAAATACATATGGCTCCAATTTGAACCAGACTATAGAATAGGATCGCTAATTTTATTGTAAGCTTTGAGGTCTTCATTGGTGTTCACTCCTTTGTTATCATTTTGCACTACCCTATGAACAATGTCAACCTCATACGGTATAAATACCTTCCTAAAAAACCAAAGCATTCCTTATTTCGAAATGCTCTGGTTTCATAATAAAACGTTTCGTTTGCCGTTATTACTATCTCATAAAACGCTCTGGTGACAATTACATTTTTACTTCTTTAATTATTACTTACTTCTTTATTCAAACGCTCAATTATCTGATCAAATTCCTCCACTGTCTTACCACTTCCAAAACTCAATATTCCTCTCAAAGGCATATATTTCAACATAGCTTCCATCATCTTTGCACTTATCGTAGCTGTTGCGGCATCACTATCTTCTTCATTAATAGAATCGAAAATACCCATATTCATCAAAGGTTCTACAATTTTCCTTGCGGTCTCGTTTTTAAAGATATCTTCAAATATTGTATCTCTTGTATACGTGAATGGAAGCTTTACCGTAGATTCTATCGTAATTGTCTTGGATAATTCAATGGCTCTAGAGGATTTACCAATTAAAATATCAAATTCCCCACTCTCAACATGCCAATCATGGATTGTGGTGTTAAAGTAAGCGAATGCTCTTTTGCCAAGTTCAAAAGTAACTGTTTGGGTCTCCTCTGGTTGTAAATCAACCTTCACAAAATCTTTTAATTCTTTGATCGGTCTGATCACTGCACTTATTTTATCAGCTACATATAATTGAACAATTTCCTTACCTGCTCTATTTCCTGTATTTTTAATATCAACGGATACCGTAACTGTATCTGTATCCTTCATGAATTCCTTACTTAATTTTAGATT
The DNA here is from genome assembly GCA_029256105.1 of Herbinix sp. Classification (GTDB taxonomy): domain Bacteria; phylum Bacillota; class Clostridia; order Lachnospirales; family Lachnospiraceae; genus Mobilitalea. Next base: position 83,391 of record JAQSYO010000003.1, on the reverse strand, counting down.
AGAATATTCAAAGGTTGTATAGGAAAGTCCATATCCAAACGGGAATAGAACATTCATTTTCTTCTTGTCATAATAACGATATCCGACAAATATTCCTTCTTTGTATTCCACTTTGTCTGCTTCTCCCGGGTAATATAGATAGGAAGGATTATCTTCTAATTTGATAGGGAAAGTCTCCGGAAGCTTTGCACTGGGATTCACTTTTCCAAACAAAATATCAACAACTGCTCCACCTACTGCCTGACCTCCAAGATATGCCTCCAGGATGCCCTTTACCTTATTCACCCATGGCATCTCAATTGGTGAACCGTTATGTAGTACAATAACTGTATTCGGCTGAACTGCAACGACTCTCTCAATTAACTCATTCTGACAGTCTGGCATTCTCATATGCTCCCTGTCATAACCTTCTGATTCAAACGAATCGGGAAGACCTGCGAAAATTACTGCAACCTTAGACTGTTTTGCAGCTTCCACAGCTTCATTTATTAATATTTCATCTATTTCATCCTTATCCGCGCGATAGCCTTTTGCATAGATAATGTTTGTCATTCCTGCCACTTCATCCAGCGCAGAAGTCACCTTATGACTATTGATATGTGAGCTGCCTCCTCCCTGATAACGTGGCTTTGAAGCAAATTCACCGATAAAAGCTATCTTATCTGTTACCTTCAACGGAAGAATATTATCATTTTTTAAGAGAACGATGGTCTCATGAGCAATCTTTCTAGCCAAATCATGATCTTTGTCGCGGTTAAATACCGCCGACTCGTCTCTGTTTTCTTCAAAACGGTATACAATATTTAGAATTCTTGCAACTGCAGTATCAACGACACTTTCTTCCAAAGTACCGTTTTTGACTGCTTCTATTATCAATTTATCATTTATTCCATTCGAACTTGGCATTTCAAGCTCTAATCCAGCTTTAAGGTCAGGAACACGGTCATTTACAGCACCCCAGTCACTCATGACATAGCCATCAAATCCCCATTCCTTCCTTAATACCTCTGTAAGATAGGTATCATTCTCAGCAGCATATACTCCATTAATCTTATTATAAGAGCACATAACCGTCCATGGCTTTTGTTTTACTATGGCGCCTTCAAAGGCAGCAAGATATATCTCTCGTAATGTTCGCTCATCAACCTCTGAAGAAGAGGACATTCTACGTGTTTCTTGATTATTGGCCAAGAAATGCTTAATACTGGTTCCGACATTCTTACTTTGAATTCCTTTAATCAACGAACCAGCCATTTCAGTTGCTACTACAGGATCCTCTGATAAGTATTCAAAATTACGACCACATAGGGGAGAACGTTTGATATTAACAGCAGGTCCAAGAATTACGCTAACACCTTCTGCTTGGCATTCATTGCCTAAAGTCTCACCCATAACTTCTAACAAATCCCGATTAAAGGATGCCGCAGTTCCACAGCCAGCTGGAAAGCAAACAGCTTCAATACTATCATTAATTCCCAAATGATCTCCTTGAGTCGCCTGCTTCCGTAATCCGTGAGGCCCATCAGTTACCATGGTTGCCGGGATTTTTAATCGTTCAATCGCTTGCGTATGCCAAAAATCAGCACCTGAGCAAATGGATGCTTTTTCTTCTAACGTCATTTGTCCTATTAACTCTTTTATCTTTTCAGTTTTCATTAGACTTCTCCTATTCCAATTTTTATAAACCTTTATTCCTAAGTGTAACATAATGGAGATGCTAATTCTATTCCGTAAAATGACTTCATAATAGGTCAATATTGACTTATTTATATTAACATGCGATAATTTACTTCATAATTATAGGTATTTATTAGCCTAATCAAGATTACTACTATAAATTATTATTAATAATGTTGTATTCCTATTTTTCAGTGATTTATAAATTGATCATAATAGAAATATGCGTTAACAAGTAGAAAGGAATCCTCTATAATGGTGCATCATGTACATGAAAATGTTGTAATTCAACCTGATATTCAAGTACGATTTTTAATTTATGAAGACAATAGTCTATTAATTACAAACCATTGGCATAATAGTTTGGAAATTCTATACATAAAGTACGGTAAAATGGATGTTTGGGTAAATGACAATTTGTATCATCTCGCAAAAGATGATTATATTATTATTAATTCCCGAGATATTCATATGACAAAGTGCTTAGAGGCTTCTGTAATTCAATTACTTCAAATTCCATATACTATTCTTGAAGCTAAAATACCTGGCATTGACTATATGCGTTTTGAACCTGATTTCTGTAACGACAATAATAAAAAAATTTTTATCTCCGCTCAGATAACTAAACTTCTTTCCGAACTGGGTGAGATTTACGAGGCTAATGAAATAGGTTATCCTCTTAAATTCACCAGTGTTTTATTCAATCTGCTTTTTTTACTAGTAAAGGATTGCCGAATTGATATCAGCTCCACTGTCAAAATCAAGAATGACATCCATAGAAAAAGATTAATGTTAATTATCGATTATGTAAAGGAACATTATGCAGAGCCTATCACGTTAAAGAATGCTGCAGCATTGGTCTCACTAAATCAAGAATATTTCTGCCGCTTCTTCAAAAAAAATATGGGAACAACTTTCCTAGACTACTTAAACGAGGAAAGAATGTCCCATATTTATAGGGATGTTATAGATACAAATAACAGTATAACTCAAATTCTTGATACCCATGGTTTTACAAATTATAAATTGTTTATCAGAATGTTTCGTGAAAAATATGGATGTACCCCTATAAAAAAACGTAAACAGAGTACCTCCTTTTCAAGCCAAACTATCTAAAATTTCACCACTTATTTTTTCGTTGTATTACAATTAATCTTAGTTTGTTTTACTTGGATTTATTTCTTTTGTTTGGAGGGTATAAAATTATAAACCAATCGTCTTTTTATATCTGGAAAGCTTGGATTACCTCCTGTAACCTGTTCGCATCTTCTGCCAAATCACCTGCTGACCTGCTCAAGCTTTCTACAGACTGAATCTGGTTATTAACCGTTGCACTAACTTCTTCGGCGGAAGCAGCGGTCTCCTCGGATACTGCTGAAATATTACTGATGGCATCCACAGTATCTTCCTTGGCTGATTCTATTCCCTTTATACCAATAGAGATGGTATTAAGATTAGCTGAAAGGTTAATTACATGCTGATCAATGTCTTCAAAGAGATCCACTGTTTTATGAAGTGCTTCTGCCTGTGATTTCACGATATTCTCGGCCTTCCCAGCAGTAACTACCGTATTCTGTGTCTTACTTTGAATATGAATTACAATGTCTTCAATCTGTTTGGCTGCTTTTACAGAAGCATCAGCGAGCTTTCGGATTTCGTCGGCTACCACTGCAAATCCGCGACCTGCTTGACCTGCTCTCGCTGCTTCAATAGAAGCATTCAAAGATAATAAATTGGTTTGAGAAGCTATCTCATTAATGACTCCCACGAAATTACCAATGCTTTGGGACTGCTCTTTCAAATCTTTAATTTCATTTATAACCTCCTGTGTGATATCACTGGTATCTTTCGATTTATTTTTTAATTCATCGACGATTAGAATACCATTTCTTACTATCAACTTAGTATCCTTAGCAATCAACTCAATTTCATCGGCACTTCCATATAATTGACTAATCTTATCTGAAAGGTTGGACATCTGATCGGAACAACTTTGCGTATCATCTGCTTGCTGTACAACTCCCTTTTCAATTTCATCAACGGTTGAAGATATATCCTTAGTATCTCCCAATATGGTTTCTGTCGTAGAGGAAAGCAAAATAGCAGAATCGTTAACCTTTGTACCAACCATAGCGACCTCGCTGATTAAGGTTCGTATCCCCCCTATCATGTCATTAAGACTCTTTGAGAGAATTAGGAACTCGTCCTTACGCTTTGTTTCAAATCTGACTGTTAAATCACCCTTAGAAACTCTAGAAATGTATTTTATTAATTTCGCTATCGCATTTCCAATTCCCCCTGCAATAATTGTTCCAACAATGATAGCTAATACAATTGCAATCAATACAAATATTACAATCAACTGTTTAATGCTATCTGCCTGTCTTAATATAGTCGATTTCGGAATCAGTGAACAAACCATAGATCCGGTTTCCCCAATCTTACTGTATGTAAATAGATATTCCTCTCCGTTATAATCCTGGTAGGAATATCCACCTGGCTGCTCTCCTGTGACAGCCTTCTGGTAATAATTCAAACCAGAAAATACCGTTGTTTCTTCCGTATTGGATAAAGTTTCTCTTCCATCCTCAGTTACGAAACCAAGGATACTTCCCTTGCCGTAATCAATCTGAGATAAGCGTTCCTTTATGGTATCAATAGATATATCAAAGATTATATAGCCATTACCGGAATTCATACTTTTTAGATAAGACATCGCATAGCTGTCTTTGCTTGCACCCAGCATTTCATCCAGTTTTGTATGCTGCCCCATCCATAAATCATTACTTTTGGTATCCTTAAGCATTGCCACATCATCTGAATTGCTGTAATCCATATAAATTTGATTATCTAAAAAAATAGTAGATGAACTGGTAGATATATCTCGTCCATTTTTTCCCAAAATAGTCAACCCACCAACAAACGGATTCATCGATTGTATAACGACCACTTCATCCTTTAAGTTATTATAATTCTTTAACTCCTCCAAGGAATCTGCGCCACCAGCCTTACCATAGTATCCAGTAACTGAGCTACTAAACACCATTTCCATAGCCTTGTTCTGAACACTTTCCAAACCCAGATTAAGATAGTCACCAACGGCATCGATTGTTTCGGCAGTACTCTTCTCGTAATTTGATGTGATTGCATTCGAGGTCTTTATGTAACAAACAATTCCAAAAACACCCAATAGTAGAATTGGAATGAAAATTGCAACCAGAATCTTTATCCGAATTCCTCGGAAGGAACCTAGTAATTTCCCAAAGACTGAGATTACTTCTTTTATTTCTTTTGCTTTTTCGTTAACTTTTTCTTTTCTCTTTTGTATCTTTTTCATTCTCATCCCACCTTACCTTTGTCACGATATTTTGAATACATGTATAATAACATATTTTACTATGTTTTCAAGCTGTATTTGCATTATTCTGTATTTTTTACTAATTTGTCAAAATATTATCAAATTATTCAAATATATACAGCATTTTGATTATAAACATTGTCTTATGTTAACAATTCTAAAATAAAGTTCTATTTATTTGCAAATCGTATCCCCATAATACGAATATACACTACTGGATTAATACAATCCATGGAGTAACAACATCAGAATACCAACTCAGAAATACCAACACCTGAATACCAAATACTGAATACCAACTCAGAAATTCCAACTCCTGAATACCACTGTTTATAGAAAATAGGTATCAACAAACGATAGTTTACACCTTGTTTATTGATACCTATTTTCTAAGGGGTTCCTTAGACACTATATTGAATAATTATATTCCGGTAAAATGCATTTTAAAAATTCTTTTGTTCTATCATTTTGAGGATGCAAAAAAAATTCTTTCGATTCATTTTCTTCTACGATTTTCCCACCATCCATAAATATCACCTTGCTTGCTACTTCTCGCGCAAAGGAAAGTTCATGGGTTACAATCAGCATGGTAGTCCCCTCTTCTGCTATTTTCTTAATTACATTAAGTACTTCTCCTACTAATTCAGGATCCAGCGAAGAGGTTGGTTCGTCGAACAATATGACATCCGGTTTTACAGCGATTGCTCTTGCTATTCCTACTCGCTGCTGTTGTCCCCCGGATAATTGAGAGGGATAAAAGTCGTAGCGATTTGTAAGACCCACTTTATCCAAAGCTTCTTCTGCTATTGATCTTGCTTCTACTTTTGATTTCTTTTGAACAACGATTAATGGCTCCATTACATTTTGCAATGCAGTTTTTGTTGTGATCAAGTTGTAATTTTGAAATACGAAGCTCATTCTTTTTCTTATATTGATTATGTCATGTTTATGGGCCGTGGAGAATTTGGTCATAATGTCTCCCAGTTGAATTTCTCCGTGCTCCGCATGTTCTAAGAAGTTTAGGCAACGAAGAAGTGTTGTTTTACCTGAACCACTGGGTCCCAATATTGCAACTACATCTCCTTTTTTCACTTCAATAGTAACACCCTTTAATACTTCATTGTCATCAAAGCTTTTTTGTATATTTGATACTTTCAACATCACCCTCACTCCTTGCTATTCTAATGTACCAGTTTTCTCTCAATATATTTTTGCAAAACATTTAAAACACTGCAAAGCATTAAATATATTACAGCTACTTCACAATAAAGTAATAGTGGTTCATACCGAAATGCTACGATTCGCTGCGTTACCATAAACATTTCCGGGAGTGTAACCGTTGCTGCTAAGGAAGTATCCTTTACCAGACCGATGAAAGAATTTGATAAGGAAGGAACGGATACTTTCGCTGCCTGTATGAAAATAATTCTACGAAACACCTGTGAAAAAGTCATACCAAAGGCATAACCAGCTTCCCATTGCCCCTTTGGTACTGAAAGAATAGCTGCACGAATTGTTTCAGATGAATAAGCTCCTACATTTAAAGAAAAGGCAATTACGGCTGCAGGAAATGGATTAAGTAAAATCCCCATCTTTGGTAAACCAAAAAATATAATAAAGATTTGCACCAGCATTGGTGTTCCACGAAAGATCCATACATATACCTGAACAATCTGTTTCACTACTTTTATATTAGCAACTTGAATCACGGCAACCAGGATAGCAAGGATTAATCCAACCAGGAAAGAAACTATCGTTAACGGTATTGTAAATTGTATTCCTGCCTTAACGATCGGCCAAAAGGATTCTATAATTATCGATATGGTTCTTTCACTAATTTGCATATTGGTTTCCTCTTTTCGTTAAGTTCCATCTTTATTTTGTAATGTCAGCACCAAAGTATTTATCTGATATTTCTGCTAAAGTACCGTCCTGAGATAATTCATCCAAGGCTTTATTAACCGCCGTAACAAAGGTATCATTTCCCTTTCGAATTAATACAGCGTTTTCACTGGCTTCATCCAACGTATCTATAATCTTAACAGTCGCATCCGGTTGTTGTTTTAAAAAGTCATAGAAAGATGCTTCATCATTAATCGTAGCCTCGGCTCTTCCTGTGGAAACTAGTTCAATTGCCTTACTGAACATACCATCCGTACTAACTATTTCCGCACCATAGCTTTCTGCTAAGATAGCATAATTACTTGTCAATGATTGTGCTGCCTTCTTACCCTTAAGATCTTCAAAGGAGGTCAAATCCTTATTATCTTCAGCCGCAATTAATACCGCATTTGTTACCGTATAAGGTGTTGAGAAATCATATTTTAACAAACGTTCCTCTGTAATACCGACTTGATTCATAACCACATCATAGCGCTCAGCATCCAAACCTGCGATGCAGGCATCCCAATTGGTCTCTACAAACTCAGCTTCTACACCTAATTTTTCTGCAATTGCTCTTGCAATTTCCACATCATAACCTACCAGATCACCGGTTGCATCATGATAAGTATAGGGTGCATAGGTTCCCTCTGTACCAATTAAGAGTTTTCCTCTTTCTCCAATCTGTGTAAGTAAATCTTTTACTTCTGTATCATCTACCACGGCACCTGCTGTAACTGTTGGAGTTATATCTAATTCTTTTGATTCAGAACTCTCTGATACTTTATTTGAAGTACAACCACTCATCACCCCTGCAAGTAATACTAAAGTTAAAACTGCTACCATTATTTTCTTTCTTTTCATCATTTCTTCCTCCTAATTAATTATATAATATACTATTCATATGGTTTTACTATGATTTAAAATATATAATATTACAAATGATTTGTCAAGTGTAAAGATAAGTTCTTTCTACGTTTATCTGTAAAGATAAGTTCTTTCTACGTTTGGTGAATAAATATTTACGGTGTATATTTTTCTATATCTTTACGCTTAATACCACCAAATCATAATCCTTTCGTTTCTCATCCTAGCTTTCCGGTGTCACCCCGATTGTACAAATATCAATTTCATTGCTTTTTTTAAAAATTGCTGTCATAATATTTATGAGATTCTTTAGGGGGTGTTTATATATGAATATAATTAAAGATTGGTTTCACACTGAATTTATACATCGTGAAGAGTTTACAACGCACCGACCACTGGAAGATGAATTACAGTTTTACAATGCAGTAAAAGATGGCGATATTGTTTATGTTACGAACAATTGTGTCAATCATGTCTTTGCTAATCCGGAGGGTATGGGGCTTTTATCGGAACATCCTTTACAAAACCTTAAATTCCATTTTGTGGTAACCACTTCGATGATTACACGACATTGTATTGATGGTGGAATGGAGTCTGAAAAAGCTTACTGTCTTAGTGATTTTTACATACAAAAAGTGGATAAATGTCAGAGTAAAGAAGAAATCTCAGATTTACATCAGACTATGTGTTTTGATTTTACCAAGAACATGCAATTACTACATAAATATAACTCTTTTACAAAGCACATTGTACTGTGTATTGATTATATCTATAAGAATATTCATACCCGTATTACCTTAAAAGATTTAGCCGATCATTTAGTATTATCGGAAAGTTATTTATCTAAATTATTTGTTAAAGAGGTCGGGATGTCCATTAGTGATTATATTCGTTTAAAAAAAATAGAAAAAGCAGAAAACTTATTAAAGTACTCAGATTATAATATAATAGATATCGCTAACTATCTCTCTTTTTCTTCTCAGAGTCACTTTACGAAAGCCTTTGAAAAACAAGTTGGGTTATCGCCTAAAAAATATCGAGACAAGTATTATAGGAAAAGCTGGCTATCAAATAAAGAAATGCCCTAACACTTCTAGGATTTAAAAATCCAGTTCCAGAACTTTATCGTCTGGAACTGGATTTTTTATTTCAACCAATTAATAGGATAAAAGACTCTCATTTCCGTTCCAGAATCCTCCTCCATCTCTGTTTAAGTACTTGAACAATAGAAATCTATTCAATATTCCATATATATTGTTTGTATTTAATTCATATTTGTTTATATTTATTGTCAATTTATTATTTATTGTTATATTCTCAATTTTAACTTGCTTTTAATTATAAATTGTGTGATAATATCCATATAAATACTTGGTACTAACATAGGTATTTTATCTAATTTGAAAATTAAATAACTATACATTTTAAAGGAGTGTGATTACTATATGTTTAAACAAATAGAATTAAAATATAATGTCAATGCGCTGGAGCCTCATATTGATGAAACAACGATGATTACCCATTATACAAAGCATCATGCAGCTTATACTGCGAACCTAAATGCAGCGCTCGAAAAAATACCTGAGCTATCAAGTTCATCGATAGAGGATATTTTAAAAAATCTTTCTAATATTTCCGATGAAGCCCTGAAAACTACAATAAGAAATAATGGTGGTGGGTTCCATAACCATAATCTATATTTTACAACGCTATCGCCAAATGGAGGCGGACAGCCTGAAGGAGAACTAGCAAAACAGATCGAGCATGATTTTGGAGATTTTAATGCTGTAAAAGAGAAGCTATCTACTGCTGCTGCCACTAGATTTGGCTCCGGGTGGGCATGGTTATCAGCAAATAAAAACGGAGACTTAAACGTTTCTTCTAGTCCAAACCAAGATAATCCTATCATTGAGAGCCAAGGAGAATGGGTACCTATTCTAGGAATCGATGTATGGGAACACGCTTATTATTTAAAATATAAGAACCTACGTGTTGATTATATAAAGGCGTTTTTTAATGTAGTTGACTGGAAGGAAGTTGCTAAGATTTACTCCAATATAAAATTGTCATAGTAATATTTCATAAGAGTCTGAATGGAGGCTGTTGCGATACTAAACGATTTTAGTACAGTGACTGCTTCTTTTTCTGTTAAAAAAAATATAATTGCATTGGCCCTGAGAAGCTTGGTATGAAGATGCATAAATCAGCAGGCTCGATGTTTGTATGGGCACAGATACGCAAGGGATATGCTGATTCTAATGAATATTACATGAAACTTTTTTGTAAAACCGGTATTCTATGTATTCCAGGTAGTAGCTTTGGTACTCTTGGCGAAGGCTATGTAAGATTTGCCCTAGTTCTTCCGGTCGATTTGATAAATACTATTGTCACTTCTTCTCCATATCTCTGATATAAAAAGCAACCTGATATTGAAACAATTCATCCACATCCTTCAACTCACAGCCGATGATTCGTTTGATATTCTGGATACGATAATTCACCGTATTCCTATGTGTAAATGTATCCTCGGCCACTCGGATAAGGCTTCGGTCATTCTTAATATAACTGTGCAGCGTCTCAACGTATTTAGTATTATGCTCCCTATCATATTGTTCTAACGAACCCAATATTTCATTTGCATAGTTTGAAAGTATTTCTGTGTCATCAATAGAAAATAAAACTTTAAAGAAACCCATTTCATCAAATTTAATTATGGCCCTGTGGGTTCCCATCGCCATCTTCATCGCTGTTCTTGCTCTTTTATAGCTAACCGACAGATTTTCAATTCGCGTAATTCTTGGTCCAATCCCAAGAAAGAACGAGTTCTTATTAACAAAATATTTAAAGTTTTGTAAAATCAGGTCCGGTAATTCCAAAAAATATTTATCCTGCATATTATTGAGAACCAGTACAATAAAATCCTCCATCCGGATTAGCCCATAGGAGATATTAATTTTTTTATTTCCTTTCCATAAACCGAATAAATTCTCCAGCTTAAATACTGCCTGATTTAAGTTTATTTCTTCCTCAATTGTTTTTTTCACATTTAGACAAAATATCTGAAAGGTTCCTTCAATATCATATCTCTGACCCAACACCTGCCTGAATTCCATTTCATTCCCATGACCTTGGATAACCTCCCGAAATGCAATACTGAACTTCTTTTCATATTGTTTTTGTTCGATGATTCTCATGCAATAGTCTTGTATTAAACTAGTGATTGAAATTTCCCACGGCATTTCCAACAGGGGAAATCTGTGTTCTTCGCACCACATAATTACTTCCGGCGGAATCTCCCCCAGATACATTCCCGTATTAATAATAATTCCGGCGCATTCATCCTGTGCCATCTCCTGAACCAGATTCAAAAGCCAGTTTGGCTGCCCTGCTTTCATACCGGTTGTTATTGCTAGTTCCTCTCCATTGAATCTTGAAACAATGGTCTCGTCTTCCAACATATGTACCCAACTGACAACGGTATCCATACCAGCTTTTCCTGCTACAATCCTCAGATGAAATTGCTCCTTAGTCTCTTCATAAATCTCCCAAAAACGTATCGCCATAAATACACCTTCTTACTCCTAATATTATATTTGCAAAACATATGTTTTGTATTTTAAATACCAATTTTTCTATTATTTTTAGATTATCAGATTATATACAGAAAGTCAAATTGTGGTTATAATAAGGGTACAACAAAGATATATTTCAGCATTGTAGTATTTTCACATTTTGAAGGGGGATATCAATATGTATATCAGCAGCACAAATTTATATTTAGGTTTACCAGCGTCAAATATTCCACAAAGTTTGTTTACCTCTGAGAAATATTATAATTGTGAGAATTTCTTTACGAACACGAATATAAATCAGAAGAAGAAAAAACTATTCCAGAAAAAACATAATAAGTAAAAGAATGATACTTTAAAAGATGATAAGTAAAAAAATAAAATAATAAGTTGAAAAATATACAAGATGAATTGGCAAGACAATTCACTTATCATGAATAAGGGGCTGTTGCAAAACTAATTGTTTATCAGTTAGTTTTGTAACAGCCCTACTTTTTTTATCTTCAACCAACTTCAAACACTTTAGTAGCATATGCTTTTAAATCCATTGAACCTTTTACCTGAAGTCCCGTAAACAAATCCGTCATAGGCTGTTTTAAGTAATTTGTACTACTTCATGAGCATAATTCAAAACAATAAAGTAGGTTTAACCATCTTTCTTTTGAACGCATAACACACACTCATCCGGAAGATAAATAATATTCTCGTACGGAGACAACATCTTGGTGTAGGCTAAAAAACTCTTGGTATTTTCTCTTGTAAAGGTAGAGCCAAAATATATCACTACCGGATATATCGCTAAACCTTCCACTTCACTGTCTTCCTGTAAATAAATATAGTCCACGAGAATTAATTGATGACAATACGATCAATATCAGGTGCGCCTATATTACCAGAGGTACCATTGTCCAATTTGATGGTATTATTCCCAGCATTTAAGGTAACGCTTGTTGTTATTGAACTTAAGGTGCTCCAACTGCCTGAGCCCGGACATTGCACCCCGAACCATGAGCCTCCGTTCGGAGTAACATAGATAGTACGGTTATCGGATGAAACATAGTAAATGGTCAAGGAATAAGTGCCTGCGGTTGAAACATTGACATTGTTAATTATTACTGTTCCGTTAGACGATCCTCCAAGGTATCCAACTTTGTTTCCACCTGAGCAAAAACTTGCACTTTGAATTACAGCTCCATTGGAAAGCGTTCCGCTTTCCGCCTCATAGCTTGAACCACTGACGGAACCGGGGGTAACGTATATACGGTAACCGGAAGAAGCGTTACAACCTGTCATTGGTACTGTAATCTGACCATTGGTTACGGTGTAGTTGGAGGTCGATACTGTTGTTGTTCCGTTGCAAACAGTATCCTTACTTACCCAGTCTACCTTTTGAATCATAACCTTTGCAGTCGATCCGATAAAGGAAGGTATATTTTTAATAACTGTGTTTACCGCACCACTGTTTCCTCCACCCAAAACAACGCTTATGTACTTGCTAGTCGAATCCACGCAAGCAGCGCCATCCATATTTGCAGTAGCATCATTTGCCACAGAGACATTAACCATATTGCCTGTCATCTCGCCATACCAGTTCATCATATACCAGCCTGCACCCTTTTGAGTGTTCGTAGCAAGAAGGCTTCCCAATCTGCAAGAATTTGTAAACCACCAGGTTATACATGCACTGGTTACCTTATAACGCTCGAATTTTCCGAAAAATTCGCCAAGTGATCCTGGTTGTCCTTCAAGATTATGGTTAGCATCGCAGTATTCGCTTATACTGATCGGCCTTTCGCTTATTCCCAGAGAAGCTTCCAACGACCTATAGTCTTTCAAATTATTAGCTACATTTTGGATTCCACTAAGCTCATGCCAGCTAATAATATCCGGAAGACAATTGTTATTTTTGCAGTAAGTCAGAAATGTACTCATCGTGTTATGATTGTAATAGCTATAGTCGGGACCTATGATTTTAAAGCTGGGGTCAAGGGAACGAATCTTATCATAGGTTTGCTTCCACAAAGTACTGTTGAAGTCACCGTTGGCAGAGTTCCAAGTACCGTCGGGCTCGTTCCATGGTTCAATCCCATACCAATTGGTTAAGCCGGAGGCCTTCTTGTCGTTTACAAAGGATGTTACTTGATTGAGCCAGCTTGTCATACCTGGCCATGTGTACGGCCAGCCGGGTAACATATCCGCCAAATCTACGGAGATCTTGGCTCCAGTAGAAGCTACCCTAGCGGCAGTTGGGATTGCAGCACCAAACGGATGCTGGTTGCCTGAGCCACCACGAGCCGGATTCCTGAATACATTTGGATGAAGCGGAGTTATTAGACCAGCAACATCCACAGGCACGCTTTCCGTGACTCCGTATAAGGAGCCGCTTGCACAATGGGTTACACCCCTTAACACATTACTACAGTCAACTGTTATGTTATCTGCTGCAAATGCCGGCGTCACAGGCCATGAAAATACAAGTATGAATGCAAAAACTAATAAAATCGAACAATACTTTTTTAAACTTTTTTTCAATTAATTACCCTCCTATTATTTAATAATATATTTCAGCCTAATCTAGTCTTTCAATATAGCCCGCTTACAGCCTCCTTTCCCTTGTAATTAGATTACTAAACTTTTGATATTAAGTAATACGAAACCGTATGTATTTCTAATGACAACGGTGCTGATGATAGGCTTCTTTCTTTTACTCTCACTAGCCATCGCAGTCGTTTCTTCAAGTGTAGAGGATATATTTTCAACAACTTTTAAGGTATTATCTTTTGAATTTGCTATGTTATGAAAAATTTAGTAATCTCTTCTAACCTTTTCTATTATTTTGTCTTTTGGTTCTAGCCTTATCATAGCAGTTAAATTATTCTATAGAAATGGTATTTTGTAATATCTTTATGTAAAAATGTGTAATGTACCATAAATTTTGTATATATTAAATATATAATAATGAAACAATGATTTATAAGTATCAATTATATACTACAATTAATATCAATTTTTGATTAATTATATGAAATTTGCCCAAAAATATTAGTCCAGAGAATCACTGTCCGCAACAGACTTAATGTCTCTCCCTTTAATTCTAGCTATAATAAAGACACAATACATAACCGAGTGTACATGTGTTTATGCATTATTTATTTATTGGAGTTAAAGATTGTAACAAAAAGAGCATGCAGGAATCTTTGGATACAATACATAATCACCTTTTGACAATTATTATTGACTGGTATATTGTATAAATATAAAAGAAGATACAAATCGAACAAATATATTTACATAGAAGGAGTAGTTATGAACATAGAATTTTCTGAAAGAGCCAATCGCTTTGGCAATAACATTTTTAACATTTTAAATAATTATAAAAATGAACGCATTCGTTCTGGGAAAGCAGTATATAATTTCACCGTCGGAACCCCCGATTATGAACCTGATTCTTATATTATGGAAGCCGTATCGATAGCTGCTCTTGTTCCGGAAAATTACAAATATTCACTTGGTGACACTCCTGAACTTATCGAAGCTGTTATTGATTGGTATAGAAGGAGGTATCAGGTTAATCTTACCTCAGATGAAATAATATCCGTCAATGGCACACAGGAAGGAATGACTCATATTGGGTTGGCACTTCTTAATTACGGAGATACTGTGTTAGTTCCCAATCCCGGCTATCCGATATTTGAAATTGGTCCTTATTTATGCGGTGCCAAAATCGAATATTATAATCTACTACCTGAAAATAATTATCTTCCGGATTTTGACTCTATTTCTGATGAAGTTGCGGCAAATGCCAAGATGATGATTGTTTCCTATCCTGCAAATCCTGTAGGCGTTATTGCTTCTGCTACCTTTTATGAAGAGTTGATAGCCTTTGCCAATAAGTATCAAATCATTATTATTCATGACAATGCATATTCAGAAATTGTTTATGATGGCGGCAAAGGAACGTCGTTCTTAAGCTTTCCGGGAGCGAAAGAAGTTGGTGTGGAATTTAATTCACTATCAAAGACCTATAATATTACTGGAATCCGCATTTCCTTCCTATTGGGTAATTCAGATATTATTAATAAATTTAAGACAATTCGCTCTCAATATGATTATGGCACCAGTTATCTGGTTCAGCACGCTGCTATCGCAGCACTGAGTGGGCCACAAGACAGTGTAGCTATCAATTGCAAGGAATATGAAAAGAGGCGAGATGCACTTTGCAATGGCCTTGAGAAACTTGGTATGAAGGTGCACAAATCAGCTGGCTCGATGTTTGTATGGGCACAGATACCCGAGGGATATGCTGATTCTAATGATTATTGCATGAAACTTTTTTGTGAAACCGGTATTCTATGTACTCCAGGTAGTAGCTTTGGTACTCTTGGTGAAGGCTATGTAAGATTCGCCCTAGTTCTTCCGGTCGATTTGATAAATACTATTTTTTAGTTAAATAATAGTAGGATAGAATTGCTCAATAGAAAAAACATAATAAGCAAAAAATGATAATACAAGATGAATTGGCAAACCAATTCACTTATCATGAATAAGGGGCTGTTACAAAATTAACTAATTTTCTATCAGTTAGTTTTGCAACAGCCCTACTTTTTATCCGAAATTTTATACTTGTTTCATAGTTCTCGTGAGAAAACCAAACCCCTTAATAGCCTATAATCATTCAATCAAATAAAACTTCATCGATCCATTTATTACTATTTATCGGTAGTTTTGCTTCTTTCTTTTTTTCTTTGACTAACTTCAAACACGCTTCAGTTCTTTCTGCATCACTAATTCATTATTTTCTTTTTATATTCTCATAATACTGTGTAGGTGTTAATCCGCAATATTTCTTAAATATCTTTGAAAAATAATACTGGTCCTCAATTCCGGTCAGATAAGCGATCTCGTTAAAATTAAGATTTGTTGTACTGATTAGTTCCTTTGCATGATTTATCCTTATCGAATTTAAATATTGGAATATTGTGTGCCCTGTTCTTTCAGAAAACACGCGATTAATGTAATCAAAATTCACTTCATACAGTTCTTCAATTTGATTACTGCTTATTTTATTCATATAGTTGCTGTTAAGGTAATTTAATATCCCATCCACCTTCAAGATGGATTTTTTAATTGAACCACCCATTACTTGTGTCACATGATTAAGGACAAATTCATGTACTATTTTCATTAAAAATCGGTGAAACTCCACCGATGCAAACCGTTTATAATGTTCTTCTCTTCGATTATAGATACTTACTGCCACATTTAATATAGCTTTATAATCCTGATAGTCCGTAATATTTTCATTCTTGCTAAAAATAGCATAAGGATCGGTCGGATCCGCCTCATCTAAGTTATAGCTCAGTAGTGAAACCTTTCGCTTTTCAAGGATATCTGCTATCGCTTTATTTTCTGATATTTGGCTGACCTTAGTCAGGTCTGGATGTTTAAAGTGCACATAATAGTAGCTACAGGGAGCTTCCTTGTAACCTCGGTGGCATAAATCCGGTTCTAAAAGAAAGTAGTCGCCTTTCCTTAAATGATACCGGATATTGTCCTCCTCCAGATACATATCGCCCTCCCGAATAAAATATAGAATAAATTCATTCGAGATTCTTTCGAAATGTACCCAAGGGTTGATATAATTAATTTTTCCTATCATTCTTACCTTCGGTAAGATATCCGTATTATATGAAAATAACATCCAAACCCTCCGCTCTTATGAAAGTTCAACCCATACCAAATTCCATAGATCCAGTTTGGGAATGGAGAAAATAATATGTTTACCATTCGATTTATGTTCTGTTTCGTATTCAAGTTTAATTGGTACTCCGGCTTCATCATCCGGAGATGCCATGAATACTCCCTTAATATACGTATCCACCAGCATATCAATCCGAATACTAGATACCGGCTCCGGACGATTAAACTTCGGTTGATTCCATAGATCATTTACATTGGTTAAATTAATCAGCTGCAGCGTCAGATATTGTTTGGCTTCTCGAATAATTGTCCAGACTTTACCTGCCTCACCATCTGAAGTAAACTCTATATTGCTAAATTCCGGTGTTGTGAAGACAATATCTTCATTAATTCCATTCGCCGCCGTCATAGATATATCCATTATAGCATTATCATATAAGAGTTTACCATATCGAACTGCAAAATCACAATAGGCTCTTACTTTGGAGATAAACTCCTCCCGTAATAAGGAATAATTCACATAATAACTGTCACTAAGGGCAGCATTCGTTTCCCCAAATACTAATTGTAAACCTCCGGAGGCTTGAATTACTGCATTCGTTAATAATAAGGATAATTCCGCTGCCAGGATTTCCTCCTCCGTCTTCGCCTCCAGGAACGGCCTCATATAGGCTGCAAGGATTACGTGCTTAGCTCCAAGATACTTTGCCTCCCGAATCAATGTATATAAATGATGGTATGTAACATGGGGAGCCCAAACTTCGATATAAGCTGCATCCTGTTCCGAAGCCGCAATATACTCAATCGGCCAATTATTTACAGCATTAAATATCACACCGGCCTTGTCATCAACCGCTTTCACTGCCTGTTTAGCAAGTTTTATCATTCCTGGAAAGGTTTCTGCTAATGATATTCTTTCTTTTTTGTCATTATAAACATATTTCGGAAAACCGTAGGTATCCATATGGATTCCTTGAAAACCCAAACGTTTTATTGTATCAGCGTACTGTTCAATAATATATTTACACCAAGGCGCATCATTGGAGGTATCCATAAAAACAAGCCAATCAGCAAAGCTTAGAACCCCCCCATCCTCTTTATAAAGAGCCCAAGACGGATGCTTGGCATATGCATCCTTACTTGCTGCATATACTGCACCATAGGCAAAGGGCCGGATTCCATGCTGTTTACAGAGTTCTACCTTATTTCTGATTGTCTGCAAAGAGATTATTCTACCTAATGGCTCGAAGTATTCTTCTTCGTCTGCAACTAACTTATCATGACGATACATCCAGTCATAAAACTGTAATGCATTCAGATGTAACTTAACCGCAAAGTTAATATCAGATGAATCCTTCTTCTCCTTCTCTGAAAAATCTGCAAGAAATCCATATCGGATTATGGAGTCGTGCGTTTCTACCACATCACAAGCCGTATGAACTTCAATTACATGATCGATATAACTAACTTTTACATCGACACCATAATTACCAGTAGGCAACTTAAACGGCATTTTATATGCGATATCCCCTGTCATAAGATCGGAAGGCTTCACCATTTTTCTATCTACGACCTGATCTAATTCCGACACTGTAAATACTATTTCTACTATATTTTCCGTATCTTCCGCTTCAAGAAGGACATTAACTATTTCTCCCTCTATATACTGGGCTTTATCCGGAAAGCAATCAACATATGTTAAATGTTTCATCATAACTTAATACCTCCACTATAACAGTTATTGTTTCACTGAGCCTTCCGACAGCCCACCGATTACTGTTTTCCTTTGAAATAATATGAATAAAATAATAACCGGGATCTGAATAACAACAGATGCAGCAAATACCCATTCCCACCTGGTTGCATGCTCTCCATTTAGCCTTTGCAGGAGCATCGGAAGTGTAATCATGGCTTCATTTGCGCCAAGAAGTACTTTCGCTGTAAAATATTCTTCCCAGATCCCCTGTAACGCAAAAATCGTCATCGTTCCAATTGCAGGCTTTGATAATGGCAGCATAATCTTTGTAAATATAGTCATATGTGTTCCTCCATCCATAATGACCGACTCAGATAAGGCATCCGGCAGTCCACGGAAGAAATTACGTAAGAAAAAGGTATGTCCGCATATACCGGTTGCCACATAAATCAATATTAAGCCCGGTCTTGTTCCAACGATACCATTTGAGAGTCCGAGAAAAGGAAGCTTTATTGCTCCCAGAGTGATAAACTGCGGAATAATATTCAAAAATCCAGGTACCATCAAAGTTAAGAGATAAATTTTAAAAAGCATTTCTCTTCCCGGAAACTTAATACGTGCAAAGCCATATGCTGATAATGTCGCAACTACTAATACAATTGCTACGGTAAGAACCGTATTAATAATGCTGTTACGAAAAGCAGTTGTGAAGATATTCAAATTTAAAATATATTGATAAGCATCAAATATGATCTGTTTTGGAATTATCCTAGGCGGATACGGCAGGGAAAAGCTAAATTGCTCAAAAGAATTTGATATCATAAACAGATAAGGCACGGAAAATATCGCTAAAGCAAATAACAGGAAAAACCAAAGAACGATCTGACCGATACGTTCAGAAGCTTTTTTACTTTTGAATTTACTCATACGCTTTCCTCCTTATCCACTGTATCCAACTTAAGTCCACGATTTAAAATAACCGTTAATATAATGATAGTAATTGCAGTAATCAGACCTATTGCTGATGCTTCTCCAAACTTAAACTGATTAAATGCCTTGTCATATAGTAAGTATTGAAGTACCGAGGTTGTGCCATTTGGTTTGCCTGAGGTTAAAAGCATAACCTGTAAAAATACATTAAAGGATCCAATCACCATATTAACAAGTACAAAATATGTAGTTGGTTTTACCATTGGTACCACAATTCCTTTAAATCTTTGCCAGGAGGAGGCTCCGTCGAGAGATGCCGCCTCATAAAGCTCCTTTGAAATACCCTGGAGAGCAGCAGTATAGATTAACATAGCCCAACCGGCATTCTTCCAGATACCCATGATCCAAATTGCTGCATTACCGGTCCATTCTCTAAGCAACCACGGAATATAATCCTTAGTCAGATGCAATACATCTACAATCACATAATTAATCAAGCCACGGTTGCTACTATTAAACAGATATTGAAATACTAAACCAACAATAACCCAGGAGGTGATAACCGGAAGATAAAAGCCTACTTTAAAAATCGTTCTGCCTCTTCTTAAGTTGTTAATTAAATAAGCAAAGAACATACCCAAAAAGATGATGCAGGGTGTTGTTATAATGGCATATAAAAAATTGTTACGAAATGCATACCAGAAGCTGCTGCTAGGAGCGGTAAAAACTTTTACAAAATTATCAATCCCCGTCCAGGTAATTTCTTTCTTTACAATCTGGTAGTCGGAGAAGGCAATCCTAAAGGTAAAAAACATGGGATATAGAACAAAAACGCAAACCAGTAATAATCCTGGAGCGATAAAAGGAATAGCTGTTATAACTCCTTTCCTATTCTTTTTTCGCATCCGCTTCTTAATGTCATTTTGCATAATCTCACCCTTTCAATAAAGTTGCCACAACCTTACTGTGTAATCAGGTTGTGGCAACCCATATTATCTACTCTGCTAATAATCCATCTATTTGAGCTGCTGCACTTTCAAGTTCAGTCTTAACATCGGTATGATTCACAAAGATATTCGTCATTGCATTACTCCATACCTGACCGATTTCTGTATGGTTCGGGGAAGGAATTCTTGCATTTGCAGTTTCAAGTTGCTTCATATAAACAGACCAAACAGGATTACCAGTTACTTTTTCATTCGAAACTAAGCTCTTTAATACCGGGATTTGTCCGCAATCAAGCATAGCTAATTGTATTTCCTCGGAAGTCATGAATTTTAAAAATTCGTAGGAAGCCTCTTTATGCTTAGAAGCCTCAAAAACTACGATATTCTCACCACCAACTACAGAAGCGCTTCTTCCATTATAGGTAGGGATTGTAGCCGCTTCAATACCTTGAGCTAAATTCTCCTCATAGGATCCGAAGAACCAAGGACCTTCAAAGAACATTGCATATTCGCCGGTTTTAATACCATCCCAAGCATCCGCGGTTCCGTCTACTTCTTTAATTGTGAGAACCTTATTCTGATTTAATTCTACTAACTTATTCATAGCATCGATACTTGACTGGCTATCTAAGTAACCACTTGCCTTTTTAAATTCAGGGTCGGTTAAAGTGCCACCAAACAACCAGAAATATGGATAGAAGTCCCAATCACCAACACCAGATACACTGATTAATGGTACCTCTGACTTTTCTGCTGCTGTTAAAAATTCTTCAAACGTAGCAGGCGCCTCTGTTAAACCAATTGATGCAAGTGTATTCCTATTTACTACTGCTGCCTTGCAGTTAGTATCAAGTGGTAAACCATAGTAGTTACCCCTGAATAAATTTGTTGATAATGGACCATCAAGGAAATTTGCTTTACTGGAAGCAAAACCTTCAAAATCATTCAAAGCAACAAGTCCTCCCTGATTAGCATAGGAAGCAGTATTAACAATATCAATTCTTGCTACATCGGGTGTCTGTCCGGTACCGAAGGCGGTTACAATCATCTGGTGATACTGACTGCCGTCCTGTCTTACTGCTTCAATTTTGATATTAGGATGTGCTGCCTCCCATTTAGGAAGAACTACATTATTAAATTGTGCTTCTTCTCCATCACCGTAAGTGTGCCAGAAGGTTAATGTAATCTGTTCTTCTTCATTTGTAGTCTCATTTTTTGTCTCATTTTTTGTTACCTCATTATTATTCCCCATTGCATTTTCATCAGGTGTATCCTTCTTACTACATGCTACAACCGATGTAAAAACAAGAATAATTGTCAGTAACAGTGATAATATTTTCGCTACTTTTTTACTCATATTACTACCTCCCAAAGCTCATATGTTTTTTACAATTTCATTATAGATTCATTTGCTTATTAATGTAATAAACACAAACTAGTTTGTTTGTATTTTAGCGACTTTTATTTAGCGATACTAGAAAAAATAGATACCCTCATAATTGGAGATATCTATTTCTTCTATCATTATTGGAAATTAGTAATCCTTTACCATATTTACTTTGCAAACCGAATTCCCGTTTGGTCAATCGTAATGACGGAATTTTTCCAGTATAAAGCTATAAATCTAAGGGTTTCGCTTTTATGCTTGTCCTTTTTCTTAACAATACCAAGATTAACGTCATACAGACTAATAAGATTCCAAACGAGATATAATAAAGCAGCCGAGGGTTCAATTTATACAAATAACCGGATGCCAATCCGCATATGGCACCGAAAATTGAAATTATAGTATTACTAAGTGAATAGATGCCAGCTCTTTCCGTTCCATTAGTTGAATTAGCAAATAGGGCATCAATAAATGGTCTTGAAACACTGAATCCGACTGCAAATATAATCATATTTATAATCGCAGCCGAAAGATTGCCTAAGGGTATTATCGTGAAAAGCAACACAGTGATAGCCTGTATGATAAATCCTGCAATCATATTTTTTAGCATATTGAAGCGACTTATTACAGGTATTACAAATAAAAAAATCAACAGCATAATACCGGAATTCACGCCACCAAGGATGGAAATTGAGGCCTTATCAATTCCAAGAACTTCAGTCAGATAGGGAGCAAAATACAAACTGGAATAGGTACCAATGAGCATATAAATATTAAATAATACAAGAATGCATACGATCAAGATTAATTCTGAGTTCGTCTTAAGAAGAGCGAAGGTGTCCCGATACAACCCCTTTTTAAACTGATCAAGAATATGCTTCCTACTATGCTGTTCCCGTATTTGCGTTCCTATATGGGTTTCTGTATAAAAATGATTTCTTGCCAAAATCATAATTGTCATACTGATAGTTGCTATGGTAAGGAATATCCTTTCGGCATAAGGTACCCCCATTAGCTTTACCAATATGCCTGAAACAGGAGTGATGATCCCTGTTGCTATGGTTATGATATTCAGCAGATTAAAGGCCGCCACACGCTGTTCATTATCTGCATCTTCAATCACCATAAGATTCCAGGATACTGCGACAATCCGCACTGAGGAATTTATAATCTGAGCTAAAGCAAACATCCAAAAATTGTGGGCAAAGAAGTAGATTATTAATGATACAGGCCAACTTAACAAGTCAAAGATTAATGTTGTTCTCTTTCTACCAAGGGCATCCGTAATAATGCCGCTAAATAAGGAAAAGAATGTACCTGTAACAAACCCTATGGAAATCAGTAAACCGATCTGTTGATTAGTAATACCCTGACTTTTCATATAAAGACTCAGGTAAAAATTATAAAGTACAAAGGGAATTCCCCACAGAGGTTCAAAAAGAACCGATACTCGAGTATTTCCCTTCAGGATGTTAAAAGATTGAATGATATTTCCCGCTCTGTGTTTTTCTGACATGATATTTGCGTCACCTATAAAGTATGTATTAACCTTTTCCTCGCCATATTTTCAATGCTCCTGACACCTTCTAAATCAGGACACCGCTAACACCGATTATACTTAATCTGCTTTCATAAGTAAAGCATCCTAAGCAAGAATATTCACTATTACTAGGAATATATCCTGTGAATTCTCCGCATGCGTAAATGTATATCTTCTTGGAATAAGCGGTGCTCTCTGATTAACACCATCCCTAAACTCTACTGTCAGCTTGTCAGTGTCCAGCTTAATCATATTTCAGTTCCTTACAATGCTCAATTTAAACATTATATACATTCTTTACCAAAATGTGACCGGGTGCATCTATAGCCCCAGTTAGTTTCAGTATAATCTTTCCATATTATCTTAAAATCCTATTGCAAATAAAACGAATAGCTTTAACTATTTCTCAAACATGATGTCCTCCTAATGGTAATCCTTCGTTTTTTCACACGATAGAGCGTACTGGCAAAAAGCCTGTCACACAAACATGACAGGCTTTTTCGTACAATCTTCTAAAATTATTTAACTTCTACTTTGATTTTTACACTGACATTTCCGACTTTCGCAACCACATAATCAATTCCCTTGGATTTTGCTGTCGCTTTGCCTGTCTTAGTATCAATTACAATAATGGATTTCTTTGTTGTTGACCAGATAATATTCTTACTGTCAACCCCTTCTGTCTTTGCTGTAAATGTAGTGACATCTCCTACCTTCAGTGTTTTTTTACCGGATATAGTGATAGAAGGTTCTTTTACGGTCACGCTTGTCTTGAAAGTCTTAGTCTTTCCGCTGTATAAAGTAACCGTGGTGATGATATCTGTACTTCCGACGCCTACTGCGCTGACTTTACCGTTTTTATCTACCTTTGCAATTTTCGTATTGCCGGAACGATAGGCTGCTATGACCCCTCCGATCGCAGGCTGGGAAGTTTTATCCTTCAATGAACTGATCAACTCTAAGGTAGCTGGAAGATCTATCGCAATTGAGTCAGAAGACAGACTTCCGACACCAGTATATAAGGTCTTTATTGCAGGTGTGACACTGATCTGATCCTTTAAGGATGTTATCTCGCTGGAAGCAGCCTCCTTATACAATACGGCGTAATCAGAACAATGTATCACGTTAAAATTGATATAACCGTCCTTATCAACCTCATAATTTGAACTGTACGGTAAAGTCTCTAATTTACCGGTCTTCGGGTTCACATGATACAGATACACTTTGCTTCCAGGAACAACGCCGGGCATATCTCCAACATAAACTCTTACATTAGCCTGACTCGGAAGAATTCCTTCATATCTGAAATCTACTACCAGTCCGGTATAACTTTCCCCTGATTGCAACTGATTATTTAAATCAGAAGAATTTAAACTTCTGACATTCAAGGATAAATCAACATCTGTCATATCACTATTCGAAGCCGCTAATAAATCGTGTTTAAAGTTCCATGAATAGCGTTCATTTCCTTCCTGGTCTACAAAAGATACCGTAAGGTTCTCTCCAGAAGAAACTAATGAATTAAGTACCTCTGACTTCAGAATCAGTTTCAGGCTTGCATTCGTATCTTCATAAGCTGCATCGGATAACTTCACATTCATCTTTACTGTATCAACATTAGCATTTTCTAATAAATTCTGTAAATCTTTCTCCGTAAATGAAATTTCTTCTTCATTACTTGAAGACAAATCAATCGAAACTGTATCTTCTGAACCGTTACCAGCTACAGGTGTTGGTGTCGCTGTCGGTTCAGGTGTCGTTGTCGGCACGGGTGTTGGTGTCGGCTCCGGTGTCACTATCGGCACAGGTGTTGGTGTTGCGTTTACACTTACTCCGGTTGATGTATTTCCAGCAGTATCAACTGTCTGCAGAACTATTGTATAAGTTGTTCCATTTGTAAGTCCAGTGACTGTTGCGCTGTGTACTCCTCCACCTAAGTTCTGAGCTGTTATTGCTGATCCAGTTACTGTTACTATAACATGGTCAAAGTCTAAATCAGTCGGGTTTGTCCATGTTACAGTAAGCTGCCCATCACCAGCTATTACTG
Source organism: Herbinix sp. (assembly GCA_029256105.1). Classification (GTDB taxonomy): domain Bacteria; phylum Bacillota; class Clostridia; order Lachnospirales; family Lachnospiraceae; genus Mobilitalea. The sequence continues at coordinate 57,792 of JAQSYO010000003.1, read as the reverse complement.
TTGATTCAGTAACTTCGGAAGGTGCTGTTGTATCAGGTATTATTAAGTCAGTCGGTGTTCCGTTTACACTTACTCCGATTGATGTATTGCCAGTAGTATCAACTGTCTGCAGAACAATTGTATAGGTTGTTCCATTTGTAAGTCCAGTGACTGTTGCGCTGTGTACTTCTCCGTCTAAGTTCTGTGCCGTTATTGCTGATCCAGTTACTGTTACTATAACATGATCAAAGTCTAAATCAGTCGGGTTTGTCCATGTTAAGGTAAGCTCCCCATCACCAGCAACCACTGTTGATCCAGTAACTTCGGAAGGTGCTGTTGTATCAGGTATTATTATGTCAGTCGGTGTTCCGTTTACACTTACTCCTGTTGATATATTGCCGGTAGCATCAATTGTTTGAAGTAAAATTGTATAGCTGGTTCCGTTTGTCAGCCCCGTGATGGTCGCACTCTGTGTTCCCTTATTCACACTCTGCACGGCTATTCCGTCTCCTGTAACAAGAACGTGATCAAAATCGTCATCGGTAGGATCCGCCCAGGTGATGGTCAGCTGTCCGTTGCCTGCAACCACTGATTCTCCAGTTACATCACTTGGATTCTTAACCAGCCCATTCATTGCTGCAATTAGCACGTCTATAGTAGAATTTATATCTTGCTGCGTGGCATTATCATTAAAGTAAACTAAATCTGCCGTGGTAAGTAAGCTTTCAAAATCAGCACTTTCCCAGCTTATAGGTGTATAATCTGCTTGTTTTAATGTTTTTATTTGTGAAATAACTGTTATTAAAGCAGATTTATTTGCCTTTTCATCCAATGCATTCATTGATGTTTGCAGGTTTTGTATTATTGTATCAACCTGCCGTTGCGTTGCATTATTATCACTTAATAAACTGCTGGCATTAAGCAAAGCATTATCTATATTGGAATCGGACCAGGAAGAAGAAATATAGTCATTTTGATCTAATTGTACTGCTGTATCGTAAAGTGCCTGCAGATCACCTTTATATGTGTTTACCTTTACTGTGCATAAATCATATTCCGAACCAGCCGAATGGCGGGCTATAATAACGGAAGTACCTCCAGAAACAGCATTAATCGCTGCAGAATACGTTGCTTGTTCTCCAGTATCAGGAGTTCCTGTAGTTTCTGGTGTAGCAACAGTTACGGTATTTGTATTGTATGATTTAAATTCGATTACGTCTGAAGCAGCATATGGAGATAAATCTGCGTTTAAATTAAGGTTTTCTCCCTTATTCAATGTAATATAATGATTGTTCAGCTTATACGAGTAATCACCATATGCCTCTATCTCATAGATACCTAGCCCGTATTGTTCTGCAATTACACCATAAACACGTATATAGCGAGCTGTCACTGGTTTGAAAATTATTTCATCCTTCTTATTTTTGCTATATGCTCTTGCGACATGAGTAATAGGTGTCCAATTAACTGCATCATCAGAATATTGTAAATATACATCTGCCGTATTTACTTCCCAGTAAAGTTTCACTTCATTCACTTGTTTCGATTCACCCAAATCAACGTAAAAACTACGTGTTGTTGTACCTGCAGTTCCTCTACCGGTACTGTCCTTTGTACCATAATTACCATCTGTAGGAATCGTTGTAGTCTTAGTTGACTCTATAGTAGCAGAACCGGTCCAATATGACTCCAGTGTTACTGTTTTGTTATAGGCTAAGTTCGTTCTTCCTCCATAATCTGGTGACGGGGCAGGTATGTTAGGCTCTGAAAATACTTCCAATTCATAAAATGACATACCATATGAAGTTCCTACCCTACTTACACATTGTAATCTTATGTATTGTGAATTAATACTCCCCTCAGGAATATTTAAAACTTGCCAACCCGGCTTCGTGCAGGTATAGGTATTTACGTCTGTCCATGTAGATCCATCATCTGACTTTTGAATCTTATAGCTAGTAGCATAAGTGCTTTCCCATGAGATTCTTATTGTTCTAACCGATGTTTTTTGTCCTAAATTAACTTGCCACCAAGCAGTAGCTGAGTTATTTGCAGCAAATCTTGAGCTCCCCTCACCATCCACCGCATATTGTGCTACTTGACCTGAATTTGCTGATCCACTTGCTGACGTAGCTTTGGACAATGCTCTATTTACATAATTATTTACTTTTAAATCCTTAATCTCATAACCAGTTTTATTATTGCTTGAGAGTAATAAAATACGGATATAATTTGTTTTTACATATGGTAAATCAATTACTTCCTGTCCGCCATTTCCATTCCATTGCAAACATCCATCCGTCCAATTTACATTATCCATAGAATATTGAACAATATATTCTTTTGCATAGTTATCACCCCAATTGATAGTGACTTTATCAACATAAGATTTCGGAGTTTCTAAATTGTAGACAAGATATTGGCTTTCGTCCGGTTCTGAGCGCCATGATGTATCCATTGAGTCATCTACTGCATTAAAAGAAGCGTATCCGGGTAAAAATGAGCTTGCACCGATATTATTAGCAGTAAGTGGAACATTCGTTAAAGTTTGTGTAATCGATTCTCCCAGATGAATTCCACTACCAACATTATATCTTCCATATAATGTTTCACCGGCAGTTTGGTCAATTATTTTCACGTCAACTACTAAGCCAGGTACATCAGGATTTGCTACTGTTACCTTGGGTGTTCCGGAACTCTCATCAACAATAGCAAGACAAGGTTGATTTACTGTTATGGTAGCACCGGTACGGTATTCAAGACTTCCGGCATTGTAAAAGATCATCTGAGTCTGCTTTAGACCTTCATTTCTTACCGCCTGCAAGCTTGTTGTATTAGACAAAATTTGAACCGGGATATTTTGTGAGTATGCTTCAACTTCAGTTGAAGTCTTTCCTGGAACAACAATATACTCATACGATGCATTATTCGGGTTAATACCGTGATTAAAATAAAGTGAATATGCCTGCTTTGTTTGTGCTGGTTGGTTTAACCAACTTGCTGTCTGATCCATATTCGAGACACTGACATTGGAGTTCTCAGGAAACACATATCCGATCTGATCATTATAGGCCCATTTAGGATTCGTATATGTTACCGGAGCTGTACCCTTTGGAGCCAGAACACCATCAACTGATGCATTTTCCTTTGCAATTCCCTGGTTAATTGTGGTATGTACCTCAACAGGACGCGTTGATGATATTCCTGAACCTAAAGCCACCATTTCGTTATCAAAGTAAAAATATCCTTTACGTGCTACAGTGCTATCCATATCCTGAGTAAATACTGATGCACCATACATGCCATCGGATACTCCGCCTACAAAGCTTGAATTTGCATTAAATCTGCATTCCAAAGAGTATGGCATCTTTTCATAAGGAGCAGTAGTACCCGGATAATGCGACCAATCAAAAGCAGGAACCAAATCCGTATACTCATGTCCATTTACAAAGATTGCTGTCGTACCTGCCGCATTCCAATATATTTCGTTTCCTACAGACGGGCGGAAAGTGGAACGGTATTCTCCACCGTTAATGCGGCTTGAACTCATTTTAGTCATAATTCCGAAATTATCACGCATATGAGAGCTATAATCCGACCTCCAGAAATGTTTGTTCCCAACCAATCCGTTCGTTGCAGACGTGCCTTTTATGTTATCAACTACCTTCTGGTATTTGGCTCTGCGTTCCGGGTCGGTATCATATTGTGCCATTACCATCATCCCGGGAAGAATATCGGCTGCATAGCTACCGACTTCTTCAATCGTATTATACCTTCGATATCCAAGGTACAGGAGCCCAAACTCTCCTCTGATCATCCATCTGGTACCATCAAGTATGTAAAATTCTAATCCCTTTAAGCCTTCTTCAGAAAAAGCAAAATTAGTTCCGCTGGTATACCCGACCCACGTTGCAACCATGTTAAACTGAGCCATTCCATACCCTTCACTATATAACTTTGCACCATGACAGTAAAAACTTGAATCTGCTTGAACCGCTTCAGTCGCTGTTCCTGTTTCATCAACTGCTAGTGTTTTCGCCAGGGTTGAGATTCCTTTTGTTATCTCAGGATAATTATTGCGTACCAGCATTTTATATAAATAATCTTGGGTTCTCCAAACACCATTTGCACCAACTGTATCCAGACGGCCCTGATTGTAGTTAACACATATATCCAGACTCTCTTTACTTATGATGCCTTCCATAAATATACCTGTCACACCCATACACATGGCTTGCCCGATTTCATTTTCCCACCAGTTTGTGGATGAAGGCTTAACACTGTCCCAATAAGTTAATGCGCTTTCTATCGCATCCTTTATGACAGGATTTTGATATGCTTCATTACCTTGCTGATTATATCCCATTGCCATTGCTGTTATACGGTATAATGCAAGATATGGACTCCACAAAGTACCATTTGCACTATTGGTACGATCAGCATAATTTACATCCGACCAGCTGCCGTTTGGCTGAATAGAATTTGCATACTCCATTGACTTTGATATATACCCGAAAATGTCAGAACCACTGACCACTCGGTAAGTATCACTACCTAAAAATTCTTCTTTGATCCTATCCTTGATTATTTGCAAACTCTCCTCATCTGACAGAGTTGCTGCAGATACCGGTGTGATCGTTAGTGGTGACAATGTTGTAAATATTAGTGCAAGAGCCAATAAAAACGCAGTCACCTTTTTAAGCGCTTCGAAAACCCCTCTTGTCCTTTTGGATCTTTTTCCCATAATTCTCCTCCTACTTATTAAACTGCTACAAGATTTTACATAATCCTAATGAAGTCATAATGTCCTCTAGTGTGATCTCTGCATAACACATATAAGTATCAGCTGCCCCTTAGTATATCTTTAGCCATCCCCCCTTTACTCTAATAGGAACTGCACTTCCACCAACGCTTCCACTATCCCAATAATGCTCTCGTGCCCCAACCAAATATCTGGGTTTCCCCATGAAAGTAAATCAGGAAATTCAGACAACCATATATCTTGCTTCGCATATTGAATTGCTGCATTTACTCTGATTTGACTGTGTAGTGCTTAATTAATTTATTTTTCATATCATACCCTCATTTACTGCTGGAATTTTAAATTCAGATTTGAAATTGCTATGATACCAAACTTAATTCAAATGTCAGGAAATGATTTTTCCATATCCTTCAAACGGATAATCTATAATGATACGACCCACCTCCGTATCACCAATTCCGCTATATAAATCTACTTTACCGTCTTCTCTCATTACGATCCCCGAGGTAAATGCACAGTCAATCAAGTCGGAACGTTTCGCAGGCCCTTCCGGGTAGCAGTCTCTTGTTCCTATAATCTTCAAATCCAAAGCCATATGCTCTTCGATATCATACACAAAGGATATATTCATATATACCAGAATACCATTGCTGTCATCATCCGTCTTTTTATAGCTTATATGTCCAATTACACCTATCTTGCCACTATCAAGAAGGTAGCACTGATTACACCCTCCCCATTCATCTTTTTCAAATAATCCGTCAATTTTTATTGCATTATTAATGATTTCTGCATTTAGCTCACTAATATCATTAATAATTGTGAAGCCAATAATTGACTCACTGCCATGCAGAGCTCTGATTTCTTCACTCCTTGGTCTGGTGAATACACCGATCCTCTTTTCACTCAATTCTACAAGACGGATGTCTTTCATATAATCCGGTCCGGTAGTAAAGTAAACTAAATCACGAATGTCTTTTCCTTTATAAAAATATCCATAATAGGTGTCTATCATTCCTTGACGCTTCCTTACATGGGTTCCGCCAAGCACCAGATCCTCATTGATAATTGATATATAAGGATCTTCCAATTGGTAGATCATATCACCTTGTACTAGGGTCCATTCATCCTTATCTGTTTCTTCAAATAGTCTCACCCAAGATCTTGCCCAATCTTCTCGCTTCTCAACTCTTCCATAGATATATTTCTTGCCATTCCACCAAAACGGGACAGAGGAGTTATAGACATCAAATCCATCTACACCAAGGAACTTTAATTTTTTACTTTCATATACCCTTTTTTCTTTTTTAAATAATTCTCTTTGCTCTACCAATCTCACAGTAAACCTCCCATATCATATGATATTTATATTCAAGCTTGTACCTCTAAATTATCTGTACACCGGGATTTCACCCGCCTTATCTTTTCATCCCAATCCACACTAACCCTACAGGATGCCGCTATGCGGCATCTCAAAACCCGGAAGAAGCTTGGGATGAGCACCCTCTGTGCTCATTTCAGGGTTCTTCCTGTGTGAAGATGTTCTTTCTTCACACTAACTCCGCCTAATAGTAACTCTCCGCCAACCCTTGTAGTAAATGAGAAAGTCCAAAAGAGATTGTGCTGTGACATGTTTCCCGATTCAAAATTCTTGATTTTCTCCTCTTGTCAACTATTCAATTTTGTTTCTTATTTTGTTTCCTTTGTTAGCTAACATTATTCATAAGATTATTATAAACAAGTAACAAATAGATGTCAATGTCATTTATTTTATTTATTAGTTAAAGTTCATAATGCTTCCGGAATACAGTCCATAAATTTCGTCACGTGGCTTTATCGTTAGTTAACGAATTCTTATTATTGTATTTTCGTTAACTAACTTGTATAATATAAATATCATTAAATTTAGTATTAAAATAGGGAGATAAGGCATCTTGAAAAATAATAAAATATCTATGCAGACAATAGCAGATTACTTGAATATTTCAAAAGTTACTGTTTATAAAGCTCTTAACAATCAACAATATGTAAGTGATGAATTGCGCAAGAAAATTCTCCAGACAGCAAAAGATTTAGGATACCTAAAAACCACGAACAAAAATCAAGCTCTGAACAATAGTCTTGCATTTATTGTTCCGAAACGTTTTTTTCTTGAAAACGATAACTTTTATACCACAATATTTTACTATTTGAATAAAGCTTGTCATAAAGATGGTCTCGTATTGACTCTATATGTAATAAGCAATACAGATGAAAACAATTGTACCATACCGAATATTTCAAGTTTAAATGAATGTGACGGGATATTTATTGCCGGAGAAATGAAGGACAAATATATCTGTAGCATTGGAGAACTCGGTTTACCAATTCTACTGATAGACTTCAATAAACCTGATTTAAACTATGATACTGTAATAGTAGATAATTTCTTTAACGGATATACCGCTACAAATTACCTAATCGAAAAAGGCCATACCGATATAGGCTTTATCGGTATTCCAAGTCAAACTTCCAACATATCTGATCGTTTTTTCGGATATCAGAAGGCTCTGGCTTCCTATAATCTAAATTACAATCCTGCCTGGCAACTAGCAAATAACAATCATACTACAGGTGTATATGGCCTTGACACTGTACTGCCCGACGTATTGCCTACAGCTTTTGTATGTCATTGTGACAGATCTGCTTACTATCTGATTCAGAGACTTAGTATGGAGAACATCAAAGTTCCTGAAGATATATCCATTATTAGTTTTGATAATACGGATCTTGCTGAAAACTCAACCCCTAAGCTAACCACCATCGACATCAATACAAAGATAATTGCAGAAAAATCATATGCACAACTTCGTTATCGTATTGAAAACAGTAACATTCCACAGCAACGCATTTATATTCCTTGTAGAATAGTAGAAAGAGATTCGGTACGTATTAAATAAATGTATATCTTTATCGGGGCATTTGCAAAATAGTTAAATGAGCAACAGTCACTTAGGTAAGATGGGGCTTATGTTAAATAGCTTATTAACTATGGAGCAGAGGCTCCCTTTTTATGCATTATAGGTAAAAAAAGAATGAGTTCACATCAGAGTGTGAACTCATTCTTTTTTTACAGGGGCAGTAGGATTGGATATGAAATTCAGTGAGCTATTTTGCATGCTTATGAATATGAAAGAGTAAACAGCATCCTGTTAAGGGACGCTGTTTACTCTGATCCTGGTTAAGACAGCAGGATATTATAACGCAAAAGGATCGTTTATTATTGCAGTTCAAATATTACATTGTCTAAATATGTAATACTACCTGCTCCCGGAGCTATAAATACTCTTAGCGTATGAGTACCTGCACTTAAAATTGCATTATGATGATTCATCGTCCAATCATCACTTGGACCACCACCAATCCCAGCAATCGGTGTTCCTGCAGAATCTCTAAGTTCATAATAAACACCTGCAGGTGAACATTTTCCTGTATAGGTAACTTTGTAAGTCCCCGCCTCCGGTATGACAACTGTAAATTCAATATACGTTGGTGCAACAGCCTTAACAGCTGTTCCTTCTACAACACCGATTGGATTTGCTCCTTCCGCAAAGATTACTGCACTTTCAGCCTCTACTGTAATTAATGAAGGATCTGTAGTTCCACCGCCTTCTACAACCTTTGTAATGATAACATCATCGATGTAAATTGTATTTGGAGTTGAACGCATTTCATCCGTAATGTCAGAACCAGTCTTGCCAAAGAAGAAATTTAACTTCGTAGGTTCACTCTTTGTTACTGTAAAGTCATAGGAATAGGTCTGCATCTCAGTGGTCAGATTATCTCCCTTATCCATATAACGGTAGTAACCTGCTCCTTCTATGTCTAACCCAAAGCTTCTTGGAACGGAGGCTTTCGCCCTGAAGGTTAGATGATATGTTACATTTGGCTCAAAATTAAACCCACTCTGGGTAAACTGAACAGACCAGGGATCTGTTCCAAAGCCATTCAGATTAATAATCGCTGCCCCACTAACTGCGACAACTGAGATACCTCCATCACTCCAATTAGTCCACGGATTAATATCAGCGTCAAAGGTTCCGTTCTGAACGATTGAAGTATTTTCTGAAGGTGGATTAACCGACTTTTCTTCTATACTGATATTGTCGAGGTAAATACTATGTTGTACAAAATTTTCACCTGGAACATTGTTGCTGCCTAGCAGGAAATTCAGCTTAGCATTTGCATCTGTTTCTGCCATTGTAAATTCAAATGTGAACGTTTGTTTTTCTGTCGTTAATGCAATCTCCGGTGCAACAGCATGGGTTCCGACTGAACTCTTATCGATTTGAACTAGGATATTCTTTGCTATGCTGGAACTTGCATCAAATTTTAATCGATAGGTTTTTCCCGCTTCCAGTCTTATTCCCGCCTGATATACTTGTGTTGACCACCTGAACCACCCATCATAATTTGTGAAGTCTGCCTTCATCTCTCCGTTTACAGAAGATATCGCAGCATTAGAATCATCACCTATATAAGTAGACCATCCATCTGTATTAATATCAAACGTTCCATTGTGGATTATCTTGTTATCATTTGCCCCAACCGCCTGAACTACTGACGTAACATCATAGCCTTCTGCCTGTACTAGAATAATATAATTTCTTGCTTCAGTAAAATTATCTATTGCAAAATTAATATTACCTGCTGCCACCGTATACTTATCTGCTGCGATTGTTTGACCGTTAATCTTTACCGTTTTGATTGCAGCTCTCCACTGTTCATTATCCTGGAAGGAGATATCAACTGCATTACCAACATTATTATCAGTAGAATCAGCAATTATCATCGGAGCCTGCAACACAGGAGGATTTTTCACCTGCAGTATTACATCATCAATGAATACCACTCCTGCTACTGCTGTATTATCAACCTTACCCATCAAGTATTTAAGGTCTAAGTTCTCACTTACTGATGGTTTTATTGTAAAGTTAAAGATCTTCCAGTCTGTTGAAAGCTGTAATGCATTTGAATCAAACGCTCTTGTATAAGAAGCATTTTCTAATACTACTTCCATATTACGGTTTGCAGAAGCTTTTGCTCGAAATGATAGTGTATATTCGAGTCCCTTGGTAAAAGGCATTCCTCCCTGAAGCAACATAACACTCCACGGATTTTGACCTAAGTTAGTAATGTCAATCTTTGCTTCTCCATTTACTGCAGAAAATGCAGCTGCTCCACCACTGTCAAGTATTGTATCCCATGACAAGTAATCATTGTCAAATGAACCGTTCTTCAGCGGATAGAATATTACTCCGGTGTAATCAATTGTCGTTTTTATCAGTCTAACATCATCGATGTATACATCAGAATTACTGCCACCTAACATAAACGACAGTTTTGATTCTAAATCAGTCGAATTTGCCATTGTAAAGGACATCTCAAAAGTACCAGGCATCGTTGTCAGATAAAAATCCTTTTCTGCAATAGTTGTTGTTCCATCTTTACTTAATAGCTTAACACTGATGCTTCTATCCTCCGCAGATCTAGCCTTAAAGGTTAATGTATATTGATTATCCTGATATAACTGTATTCCTCTTTGATCAACAGTGATATCAGAAGCCTGTGTTCCAGGATTTAATATATTAACCGTTAACTCTCTAGCTGCCTCCGGTACGAACATAGATGCAGATGCTCCTGAATTTAATATTAAGTTCCAGTAAGCTAATCTGTCCACAGTATATTTATCAAAGGTTCCATTATAAACGAGATTGCCGCTGACTGGCAGTGCCTCCTTTGATGCATTATACTCTACCAGTGGAGGTGCGACTTCGACAAGTCTCACATTTCCAATCCATACCGGCCCTGAAGCAGTAGCACAGTTGAATTCGATACGGGTCTTAATATCGGAAGCTGCTGTCATCTGGAATACCTTTTTATAGGATTGTAATTGATTGGTTAAAGCAAACGTATAGGAATCCGAATAAGCCGTCCATCCCCGGTCTGGTCCACCGCCAAGCTTAGCATTCAGCGTTCTACTCGTACCAGCCTTGGCATCAAAGGAAAATTCGTACCAGCGCCCTCTGCCTAATGTAGTATGCTGTTCTAACTGAACGGAATACGGTTGGGTTCCTACGTTTAAGACATTAATCTTAGCATAATTTCTTTCATCAACAGCTTCAACTGTAGCCGAAGCTACCCCACCGAACTGCTCATTATAGATTAAATTCCATCCGTTACCAAAGTTAGCATCCAGACCTTCTCGGTTATCAATAATTCCTTGTTCATAATTTACATCATATACCAGATTACCCGTTGAATCAGCTACCCTTGCACCATCCGGTAGGGGTTCCGTAACAATTTGGGGGTCTGCGGGAATTTTATATGGTCTCCCAGTTAATTCATATACCCTGACATAGTCTACTTCCATCTTGGGATTGCTTGCAAATACTGATGCATCCGGTTCTCGACCTCCATCATAATTTCCACCGACCGCAAGATTAAGAATAATATAAAACGGCTGATCATATGGTGCCGGAAATGCTAATTTCTCTTCGCCATTCGTTCCATTCGTGCTCCAGTTATTCTGCGTCTGGTATAGCTTATCGTCAACATACCATCTTATTTCACCAGGTTCCCATTCAACCGCATAGGTATGAAAATCTGTTATGCTTTGTCCTTCATCAAAGTTGTAGCTGGCCCCTGAATACTTATTGTTCGGCCATGCACCGCCATAGTGAATAGTTCCACCAACCTCCTGTAAAATTCTCCCTTTGGCTTCCATGATATCCATTTCTCCGGATGCTGCCCAACCGCCATATACGTCATCTTTCGGCATCATCCAAAATGCTGGCCAGAAACCATTTCCAGCAGGTAGCTTTATTCTTGCTTCAAATCTTCCATACTTTTTAGAAAAGGTGGGGCTTGTCCAAATTCTTCCGGACGTATATTTTTTCCCACCTAATGTTTCAAGTTTTGGTGTTATAACCAGATTGCCATCCTTAACATTTATATTGTTTTTCGAATAATATTGCTGTTCATTGTTGCCCCAGCCATCAAGACCAAACTCTGCACCGGTACCATTTTGGTATCCCCATTTTGACAGGTCCAAACCATTCGTATCAAGGTTTTCTCCTATCCCGTCAAATTCATCGGACCATACCTTCGTCCATAGTTCTGTGTTTCCTGGCTCTTCATCAACTACTATGGTAATTTCTTTCGTCCCTATTACCCCAGATGCTACATTCGTTGCAGTTACTTTAACTGTGCCAATTCCTGTGGCTGTCAATAAACCTGTAGTGGAATTGATTGTTGCTTTACCTCCTGATAAAGTAATAACCGACCAAACGATAGTCTGGTCATCTGCATTTGCCGGTGATATGATTGCATTTAGTTGTAACGTTCCACCACTTACAACTGTATTAATATTACCTGCACTTGCAATCGTAATAGTGCTTACTTTTACAGGTTGTGGTGTGTATGGATTTCCGCCACCAGTAGTCGGTTCCGGTGACGGTGTTGGCGTTATGGAAGCCGTCGGCGCTTCTACGGTAATGGTATACCAACTGCTAGTAGCTGTAATGTACTTTATATTTAATATCTTATTATCTAACCATAACTTATACTTTTCTACGCTCTGGAAGGACACGGCTCGAATCCTGAAATCACCTACCTTTGTAGGGGAAACAACCCCTGTATCAGTAGCTTTTTCTACTCCAGCAGTATCTCTATCGACTTCCCAGCGTGTAATTCCCGAGGATGCCTTACCTTTACCTGCTTCTGTATTTAATATAATTCTATTAAAATCTGTATCGATACCCGCTGTAATCGTCCTATTCTTTGGAAGATTACTAATGTCAACCTCAGTAATATTATTTCTTACAACAACTTTAGCCTCAGGTCTTAGGATAGTACCATCCACTAGTGTCACTTTACATCTAATATAAGCTGTTCCTAATTTATTAGCAGTTACAACACCGCTTCTCGTATTAATAGTAACGCACTCCGGATTACCCTTGTCCATCTTTACATACCAAAGATACGTTGCTCCTTTTGTTTTTGCTGATTCATTAATATTAAAATTATATGTACCCGTTTCTTTGTTACCAAGATGTAAATAAATCTTTGTTGCATTTAAGTAGGTTGCTGCCCATTCATTTGAATCAACAGCTGCATTTACCTGCTTTGGTACAGCATTTGATAAACTAATGAGCACCATTGCTAATATCATTAAATATGATATCAGCTTTTTTAAACTACTCTTCCCTTTCATATAATAACCTCCTTGCTAAAATTGGTAGTGTCAAGTTGACACTCCTATCCCTTTATAAAAAGCTTTCATCTTCAAGGTAAAATGAATATAATAAAAAATAATACTCCTCCAATAATCGTTTCATAATTGTGTATAAAGAAACAAACTATATCCGATAGGATGGATTATCATTTTAAATTAAAAAATTTTTATAAAGAACTATTTCAGCCTTTCATCTCTCGGTTATTATTTTTTTATATGCTTACTTGATTAAATTCTATAAACAATTACGTATTCCCTACTTTATCTGCTAAATATCCATACTTATATTATATTCAACTTGTCCCATATTATTCTATTTATGTTATATATTGGAGATCGTTATGAAAGTCTCTACTTTAAGAACCTTACACTTCACCGGTTTTATTAGCTCACCATTCTCATGCTTGTCAGTGTCCAGCCAACTCATATTATCACCCCTTTAAAATGCTCAATATATCAAAATGTGAAGATTAGTTGGTGCCCGATAGAAACCTATCTGATATCTAAACAGCAAAACGTTATTTACAATCTTAAAGTTCTATATAAAAAACATAACCGGGAGTATTTATAACCCCCAGTTAGTCTCAGTATAATCCTTAAATAATTTTCTCGAATAAATTCCTGTTACAAAAAATACAAATAGCTTTAACTATTTCTCAAACTGTCTTCCCGTATGATCAACGGTATATTGTCCAGTATAAATCAGCTGTGAAATCGGTAAAATCTCATACCCTTTATCCTGCAATCCAACAATCACTGCCTCCAAAGCATCCGGGGTATACTTCGCTCCATTGTGCATTAGGATAATGGAACCATTGCCTAAATGCTTATTGTCTATGACAATCTTTGTGATACTGTCAACTCCATAATCTTTCCAGTCCAGAGAATCAACATCCCACTGTATCGTATAATACTTACAATCTCTAGCCGCACCAACTAGGGTATTATTATAGTCTCCATAGGGTGGACGAAATAGGGTCATATCTATTCCGGTCAGTTCTTTTACACGATTATGGGCTTTCATTATTTCTTCAACACATTGTTCTTGTGTAAGCTGAGACATTTGTTTATGATTTTCACTGTGATTTCCAAGATCATGCCCTGCAGCTGCGATAGCTTTCACATCCTCTGGATATTTATTAACCCATTCACCAGTCATAAAAAAGGTTACCTTGACATTATATTTCGCTAGAATATCAAGAATATTTTGCGTGTCTTCATTCCCCCAAGCAGCATCAAAGCTCAATGCAACCTTCTTCTGCTCCGTATTCACACAATAAATCGGTAAATCTCTTTTACTCCCTATATTGGATACGGTAATTGCACTTGGGAGAATTTTTATACCAAACCCAATGATCATTATTAGACTTAATACAACGATCCCTACTTTTATAAATAAAGATGTATTCGTTTGTTCTTTTTCGATTGGCTCCATAGGTTCACCATTTTTGTATTGTCTTACTATAATATATCATGATGGCTAGGCCAATATGCGATTGTATGTAATTGCATTATTTATATAATAATATGCGTATATCTGTTATAAGAATGCTGAGTGCTAGGACCGATGGACAACTCTTTCATTTCTTATAATTTTCTTGTATCTCGATCAAGGTTCCATCCATCATTCGCAGAATCACATCTGCTTCCATTGCAACCTTGGGATTGTGTGTCACTACAATAATCGCATACTGCTCCTCATGAGCCAGGTTCCTTAATAGCTTTACGATATTTTCCTCATTCTTCGTATCCAGATTCCCTGTAGGCTCGTCCGCCAGTAAGATATTCCCTTCCGATGCCATGGCTCTGGCAATGGCTACTCTCTGTTGTTCCCCGCCGCTCATCATCTGGGGAAACTGTTCCTCTATTTTCTCACCCAGTCCTACTTTTTTGATAAGTTCCTTTGCTCTCAACTTTGCTTGCTTCACTGGTATCCCTTTCAAGGTCATGGGAAATACCACATTTTCCAATGCAGTCAAAAGCGGAAACAAATGGAAAGCCTGATAGACTACCGCCACCTGATCCCTACGGTATTGATCCCGGTTAATGTTACGTATATCCTTTCCGTCGATATAAAGAGAACCCGAGGTAGGTAAATCCAGTCCTGCAAGTAGCGACAGAAATGTACTTTTACCGCTACCGGATTCACCTACGATGGCATAAATTTTTCCTGTTTCAAAGGAACAGGTCATATTCCTTAGGGCTTCTATTTTCTGATACTTCGTCTGATAGATATAACCAACCTCATCTGCCTGAACGATTTTCATCTTATCCACTTCCCTTCTACTTCTACTCACGGCTAAAAAGAGCCTCGGTAACACTGGTTCTTCCCATTCTCCATAAGGAGACCATACATCCTAATAGATAGCTTATTAAAAAGATGCTTCCTGCTACGGCGACTGCCGTAATGCTATTAAATAACAAAAATGCCCCTCCACCGCCTATAATTTCTCCTATCAGAATCAACAAAAGCTGTTCCATTAAAAACACCAGGGAGCATGTCCCCCTACTGGCTCCTAACGCCCTCATCAGCGCAAACTCTTTTTGCCTACTGTTGATCAAAAGAAAGCTTGCGATATAACCAATGCAAATAATGGTAATGCCAATGAGCGGTAAAAAACTTTGCAGGGTATCTATACTTTGCCGTAACTGGCCAGCGAGTGTCCGAAAAGTACTGTCACGTACAGCAAGAGCAATCCCCTGGTAATTATAATCGGCAGCAGGAGTTCTTTCCATAAGTCCAAAGGATCTCATCTCATCCTTAAATACGTTTAGCTTCAAGGGATCTGCTACGTAAAAAAAGGCGGAATCAGCAGAAAACGGGGCTTGCTGGCGGTGAAAGCTTTCTCTTAGGGTTTCAAACGGAAGCAGGATATTCGGTGGCATCTGCCCCGTAGACGAACTAATAGCCTCCATTGTTCCAATAATTTTTACGGGAAGCAGCTCCAACGGTTCATAATGAAGCTGGTTCCTATCATCATAATACTGGTAAAATAGATTCAAAGAGATAGTATCTCCTATTCTCCATTGGTGTTTTTCCATAACAGACTCACTGACTAGACATACCGGTGCGGAGGAAGCAAAAAAATCTTCCTTATCCTCCTGCATGTGTATATTTTCCGGGGAAAGTCCGGCAATTGCCGTAATCCTATTGGTACCTGCCACAATTAGAGTTAGATTTTCTCTCCATTCCTCTATGGGAAACTCTCCCTCTCCTGCCAGTAGTCGAAGGGTAAAGGCAGCATCCTTTACCTGATCGCTGGACTGTAATTTATCCACCACATCCTCCTTAATTTCCAAGCCTACCTCTAAGGAACCATTTAGATTGGTAATCCGACAATACACCGAGGTAACAGACGGCAGACTTTTCAGTTGATACGTACTACTGTCCAAATTTTTCAGATACAGATTAAGCATCAGGAGCACAATGACACAGATGCTCACGGTAAGGATACTTTTAACCCTATTTCGCTTTATGTTACATTGTATGGTATGTAGGTAAAACATAGCTTCCTCCTTTCTCTAAAATATGATTTTACGAAAGCCTACCAAGTGATTATGATAAAGCTGCCAGTCTTCCCTTTTCTAAGGTATATATTTTATCAACTTTATCCAATACTCTATTGTCATGGGTAATGATAATCATTGTTTTCTCTTTATATTCATTTATGATCCTATTCATGAATGTATCAGCCGATACGGCATCATATTGGGATGTAGGTTCATCCATAATCAGTATTTCGCCTTTTTTCAATACTGCCCTAATCAAAGCTAATTTTTGTCTCTCTCCGCCAGACAAATTTGCCCCATTTTCCTCAAGTAGAGAATGGTAGCCTGTGGGGAGATTACAAATCACATCATCAACGCCATTCTTTTTACATACAAGCATAATCTCCTCTAAATCACATTCATTTTTCAGATCAAGATTATGAATCACACTATCTTTAAACATATAAACATTTTGGCTGACTATGCTAAATAATTCTCTATAGTCATTTAATCTAATGTCACCGATCTCTTTGCCATTTATACAGATATTTCCATCAGCTGGCCGTATAAACCCCAACAATAATTGTATTAGCGTGGTTTTTCCAACGCCATTTTGGCCAACAATGGCAATTTTATCTCCTCTCTCAATCTTCAAATTCAAATTCTTAATAACCTTATTTTCTCCATATGCATATGTAACATTTTCTAATGTGAGATTTCTAAACTCATTATTTCCAATGATTTCGTTACCACTCAGTTCCTCTTCCAGTTCAAAAAAATCGCACATTCGTTCAATAGAAGGAGTTATACTTGAAAAGAAGTACCTTAAATTCATAATGGATGTGATCGGCCCAGTAACAGATAAACTATATGCCAAAAAGGCAACTAATCCTCCAATGGACAAACGCCCATTACTTACTAACCAGCCTCCTCCTGTATATAAAAGCACCGTTAAAATTGCATTCACCATACTGTCTCCACATATATTATAGGTATTTACCATTTCTCTTTTTTTATCAATTGCTAATATTTGTTGTTGTTTACAGCGATACTCCTCCCCTTTGACACTATATAAATTCCATAACTTTACTTCTCTTATACCATTTATAATATTACCAAACCATGAACTGAAATCTGATGTTTTAACAATGACTTCTCTTTCTAACCGTTCATTTCTAATTGTCATATGGTAGATAATTATAGATTTAATCGGAACGAAAAGAAATACCAGTATAGATAATTTCCAATTCAATAAGATGAGACCTACACAACCGCTGACCATACATACTGCATAACTCAAAACGCTGATCATATTACGGTCAACTATTAAGCCTGCCATTTCAGCATCATGGTATAGTCTTCTTACTATCTCCGTAGTATTGTTCTTATTAAAATACTCCAATTTTAGTCTCATGAGTTTTGCAAAACTCTTTCCCATTAAATCATTGATAAATTGGTTTTTTACTTCTATACTTAATTTGGCTTGGAAGAGATTGATAATCTGCTGACATACATACACTAGCAGTAATAAGAGTGATAGCATACAAATGTATCTAAAATCTTTATTTGCCATCCCCTGATCCATTATATTTTTTACTATATAAGGATTCAGAAAACTAAAGAGGGATGCCAATACAAATGTAAATACAATTAAGGCTAGTTTATATTTGTACCTCTTTATTGACTCTAAAAAAATTCCTATTATCTTTCGATTCATATAATCTCCATTCTACTGTAATGCTAACTAAATTTAAAATGTTTCCAGCATTTTATCTATACAAATAAATTTTGGATTCCTTCATATATTTCCATAATGGTATTGCAGCATTGTGATAAATGGCTATATTCTATTCTATACGTATCTGCCTCCAACCTGACAACAATATCTATTGTACCCTTTTTTAAGGTATTAAATCGATTCTCATGGAGACAGAAAATTAAAATGTCCGACTTATATATATGAACAATGGAAGCAACAATCTCATGTGTTAATACTTCTACTGCGTCACAATAAAGATACAGTGGTATACTTTCCTCTCCTTGCTCTCCTTCGGTAACAAAAGCAACTTCATATCCTTCCTGTTCAAATAATTGTTTCAGCTTTATCGCACTTTCAGAATCCTCGCTCATAAATGCGATAACTGGTATTTCTATGGATAATTTCAATTTGGTATATACCTTATTTATCTCATCAGCATCACAGAATTTCCTTACTGAATTTTGTTCTAAATACTTTAATACTCCTTCAAATTTTTCCTCGGGGTTTTCTTTTAAGCAACGAGCTATGTATGCTGTTATTACTGGAACCGAAAAACTACTTGAACGATATGGGAATTTGTCTTTATACAAATCACCTAACCATTCCTGCAAATCCCAATGTGCTACAAGAGTATTTTCCTTATTGAGTCCTTGATTAGCTAAAAAAGTATAATCTCCGTTTTTCAATGTATTTCCCTTATCTGTACGTACACCAAAAACTTTTTCAAAAGCAGCTGGATAGGATTTAATATTAAAATTGTGGAAAGCTGACACAAGGTATCTATTCTCTAGCGATAGCTTCTTAATTACATATTCCATTTTTGAATATTCCCAAAAATTAACTGTGCCAAAACTCATATTAATAACAGAAACCGAATTGTTTCGGCACCACTCCAAAGCCAAAATAACATCGTCAACAGAACCATATCTTGCGTCAAATGCATTAATATCTATAATTTCAACTTGTTCCATGATATAGGAAATTATATATGCGCAAATTGTTCCATGAGTTAATTGATCTGTGTGATGTTCCATATCCTTTACCACAGTATTTCTCTCAATCTTATAATGAGTAATATTTCCCTTTATGTACTTTTCACATATACCATTGTCAATCACTGCGACTCTTACCATTTCTTTTTCCTCTAAGTAGACAACTTTCACCCTCTTCTTTTTTCACTAAGTAACTGCATGGGTTCCACTTTAAGATTTCGGTTGATTTTCTCTACGGAAATCCACACTCCCAACAAAACAATACACATACCGGAGGAAAAAGAAGCTATCATTACTACCACTGGACTTTTTTCTACCTCTTTGGCTGTTTCTTCTGCATCTGTCTCTATCACACTGCTATAGGAGGCATCATAATACACCCGACTCAGGGTTTTGGCAGAAATATGCTGTGATAACACACCTCCCAAACCACAGCCAAGAGTACTACCGGCTACAAGCAAAATTAGGATTCCCGCAAGCAAGGAGCTTCTGCATTGCTTCTTTTCTACCCCAAGACAACGCTCGATGGCAATTCGTTCCTTCTGGTTTACAATAAACAAATGACTGTAGAACAATAATAGAAAGACTACCATGAAAAGTCCCACTCCTAACAATAACAGAGATACTCGCTTCATATTTTGCAGACCCGTTTGCAGTTGGGAATAACCCTTATCATAAAAAGTGATCTCTAACTCGTCAGTACCATATATCTCCCAGTTAGCCAAAAATGCTTCAATGCTTCCATTTGGAATCTGAAAGGACGTGGTTGTACCTTTCATAGGACCATACACCATAATATTGCATCTATTTTGATTTTCTATGGCCGCAAGTGGAACGATCACCTCATCGGCCCCAATGCTATACCTGTCCTGACTGGCTCCGGGGGAAATGTCATATATGCCAACTATAGTATAATTACTGTTTTCAAATACAGAAAGAACTTCTCCGGTTGCTGTAACGGGAAGCCATTGTTCCATACTAAAAGTACCGGAAGAATCTTTACTGTTTGTAAAGTAAAGCTGCAAATTAACACTATCACCAATGATAAGGGAATTGTTTTCTGCGAACTCTTTTGACACTAAACATACCTTGTTCCCTGCTTCATATTCCTCCTCCGTAATATCCCTTCCCTGACTGATATAAGAATCCCCTCGGTAAAAAGACATCAATAGCATGGTGGCATTAGTACCTGTAACAGGCTGAGTTTCTCGTAACATGGAATATCCCACTACCAAGTTCGACAATCTTTTCCCAATGTCCGTATCATAGAAGCCTTCCGTAACCTCATAATAAGGAGAATCTTCTTCCACCGTACCCTCCAATGTATCCTTTATCTGGATACCATTCGACTCATATTGCGTGGCTAGTACCTCAATTGGAACATACTCTGTCGTCCGCTCTTCTTGGCCCTTCACCTCATCATAATGCTTCCCATGTGCCCAGTAACGAGTAGTTAAGACAACCGCATAACTTTTATCTTTCTCAAGAGACTTGGGATTTTTTGTATCATGGTTACAGAACCATAGAGATACTCCTTCTATCGAGGAGTCGCCAAAGAGAACCTTATTCACCTTCACTCGAACGGACTCATCAGGAATACAATCTTCCATGGGTGAAATCTCCGCAATCACAACAGGAAAGTTCTGTGGAAATGAAGAATTCCATAGAATATATCCCGGTGCAAAGGATCCGTAATAAGAACGTTTCTCAGGCTTGTGAATATAATTGGCTCCTTCAAAGGAAAGTAGGGAAACCGGCAACAGAGTGGAATATTCCGATTTTTGTAACATGCGGTAATCCTTCAACTCAGCATCCCAATCTACACTTTGACTAACGGAAAATGCTTTCTGTTCTACGGTTCCTATAGTGATAAAGCTGTCTTCATAGGAACGAATAGCAGCGCTATTGTTAATCAGTAAAATAGCTCCCAGCGTAAGAAGTAGAGCCGAAAGGGCAATCAGTGATAAAAAAGACATACTCTTCACCGGCATGCGTAACATCTGTTTTATACTGTTCTTAATCATTTTTCTGCACCTCATTCATATTCCGTCTTTTAGACGTAAAATTAGATTTACTTTCATTGCCATCTTTCGATTATGGGCAACAACAATTACCACACCTGTGCTTCATGAGTTAACTGCTCATTTACACTTTATAATTAACTTCAAAGCGCACACTAAGAAGTACCTTCCAAAATATTTAATGGTTGTTCCAGTCTATTATATACCTCTTTTAAATTGATGTGTAATTATATTTGGCATTTATAGTAAAATCGAGTTAAGTATTATTTTCAATCTTGATTTTTATTAATTTTCTGTTTCCGAATAATCCCCAAATTTTGTCTCTATATCTATATACTTGCTCTTTTATTGAACATAAGTAGATGGCAGATAAATCTGCCATCTACTTATGCTTTTAAATAGCATTTCTTCTCACATAATCTGAGTAATTATTATTCCAGCCACGATTGTCAAAAACATTGACATAATCATTTGCTGGTACACTTCCGCACCCTGCACAACCACCACAAGTACAGACACATGTAGCATATAATTCTAACGATTTTTGAGTAGATTCCATTCTTTTTTTAAGTTGCTTTTTCATATTTTCTCTCCTTTCTTATTTAATTAATTAACCAGTGTTATTTTACTGGTAATTTTCGGTTTTCTCTAGAATTCCTAATATGTTTGCATATGTATCAAAGCGATTATTTATTATACTGTCTTTCCATATATCAGATCCGAAACATTGCTCTAAATCGGACAAAATTAGTACTAATTCTCTGACTGGGCATCCAATTTTATTTCCTAATATTTTTTCACTCTTTAATTCCTCATTTTGCTCAAAGTCAATATTGATTCTTTTGATAAAAATCTCGTTAACTATTTTTTCATTTTCCATTTTTCCATTTTCCATTTTGATCCTAATATCTCTCCCTTCACTTATGAAAGTGTATCTATAATTTGGTTTGCTACTTTTTCCAAATTCCCAGGATTTAATAAAAATGCCACATCATTCTTTCCAACTTTACTTAATTCTTTTTGAACATATTCGTCAAGTAATGAAAAAAATCGTCTTTTATTATCCTCAAAAATACTTCTAAGGTCAAGTGTCACAGGAGCTATATGGCAAATATCTACCTCGAAACCATACTTATTGAATATATCCTTTTTTATGTCAGTATAATCAAAATCGGAGCCAGCATAAAACGGTGAACATAAAATTGCATAATCTACAGGAACAGCCATGGATATTAAGAACGACATAATTCCAAAATTATTATGATTAACTTTATCAAATGGCATTACACTTCCCGGCACTCCAATAATGAATAAATCTGGTTTTTTTGTTAATTCAATTTGCTTTACATAATGATTATATTGAATTATTTTTTCAGATTCACTCATACCATTATCAAACATAAACTGCGGTATGGAATTTATACCGATCACTTCACTATCCAACCTAGTCGATATAGCTTCTGCATGATAACCCCATTCCTGAAATTTTCTCCATAATGCAACCTGCACATCAAATTTTTGGACACCTTCTTCTAATCCCAATATTGCCACAATAGGAACCTTTATATTATAGCAAAAGTCATTAAAGTTCTCTTTTACTTCTACCTTATTCCAATTAATGGGTTGCTTATTAGAATTCAATATCATATTCATAACGTTATCATATAATTGCTTGTCCTTATATCTAGTATAAATAATGTCCTTTTCGCTCTCAATTGCTTCTTTAACTTTACTAATCAATAATCCATCTGGTAAAGGAAGATTATCATCTTCCACAAACCAAACCACCGAACATCGTTCTAGTTCATACGAAAAATTACTACTAACGATATATTTTCCTCTTACGCTTTTAACTTCCTTACCCTCCATCCCCCATCCGTTGGGCGAAACCAGGGATTGTATCATTTTATTTCCATCTATTTCTTCAATCCACACATATGGTTGATATGATTTGTTATACGGGTACACTAATACTTTTTCCATTAATTTCACCTCTCACGAATCCAACTCCCATTGATATCCTAGTTCTTTCATAACAACGTAATCTGATAATTCACTTTCTACCGAATTCTTTATAGCTTTGCATCGTTCACTTAGTTTCGTAACAGAAATCTGAGTTCCGTCATCCATTTTAGCTATACATGCGGTACAAAAATAATATGCCCAGCAATTTCTACACATTTCAGATGTCTCCTGTTCGATATTGAGTATACGCACTGCTTTTTCAATATCAATCCCACTAGATATATCACCCAACCTCGCTACGGGTGAAGACTCACTGACCCTTTCGCACGGAAACAACTCACCTTTTGTCGTGACAAAAAGACGTTGGATCCCCGGCACGCACGGTCCACCTCTATGAAATTTCTCCGGAATTCTGTCTCTTTTAATAGTTTCAACCATTTTTGCTAACTTCTTTAAGCTTCGATAGTACGAAATTAACAATGGAGAAATGTCTTCCTTTGACAGCCATCCTGTTTTCCATAAGAATGATTTAAAAAGCTCATAGCGAAATTCTTCGTCAAATTTCTCATCATGAGAAATTTCATTAATAGCATACGTATCATCAATTAATGTGGAGGAAAACGTAGATTGATTAAAAAGTTTGTTGTTGCGTATGAAATCATTTATGATAGAAAAATGATTCAATGGATCTAATACCGTATTAAACTGTATATTGTTTCTGTAGTATTCTGGAAATGTGTCATAAATATATTCTAGATTTTTAATAATTTTTTCGAAGGATCCCATTAACGTATAAGCAAACTTTCTATGTTTGTCATGTATATTATCCGGTCCATCAAGGCTAATAGTAATCCTAATATCATTCTGTACAAGAAACTGTAATTTTTCTTTTGTTAGTAAAGTGCCATTCGTAGTAAAATTAAAAGTCACTATTCTTCCTTCTGCCTTCAAATTAGCATATTGCACGCATTCTTGAATTAAATCAAATTCCAATAATGGTTCTCCACCGTAAAAACTGATTGCCATCCTGTCTGAATCACTTGAATGTCTTATAAGATAATCAACAGCATTTCTCATTATTTTACTATCCATGCGCTCATTGCTATGCTGCCTATTTTTATATTCTCCGGAATAAACACAATACTCACATCTGAGATTGCAATTTTGTGTGACTTGTAACGTTATATGTGATAATTTATGATTGACTAAATCTTCTAGAAATTCCGTGAGTGGATGCTCTGATTTTTTTACGCGTTGACTGCTTAAATATCCTTCAATTTTCATATCTTTCATATATGCAATAGACTCCTTACTCCACTCTTGCATATTATGAGGATTATGTGAAAAATCCATATAAAAATGTTTAGGGATACTCAGTACCTTAACAGTATTAACATCGAATAAATAATATCCCAAAGAATTTTTATATAAATGAATATACGGAGCTTCAACGTTCATTCATATTTCCTCCCTTTTCCTGATTTTAATGTTTTTTGCATTGGTGATCTATGTTATTATTTGTAATAAATTGTTATTTTCTGTAATTATTATGATAATCCTTTTTAATAAAAAGACCATGTCGTATTTGGAAAATTTGTAATTTTTCCCAAATTATATTCCACTCTAATAAATCCTGCAATATCAAATGGTTCCTCGATATTTGTGTTTAATTATATCCACTGGATGAAATTCTTCCCGACTGTTTGAAATAAAGCAATAGTTGCATCATTAAAATTATCTAAAGTCATGAATTAAAAACAGACAAGGAATCCAATTTGATTCCTCGTCTGTCTTTTTATATTTTCTAATTTTCAAATAAATAACGTAACTCTATTTCTTTTTATTTTTTCCATATCTTCATAATAATTCATGTTATATTCAAAATATATCATTATGGCTAGGACATATTCTTAGACGATGAATAATATTCACATACTTCAAGCTCAATATTATTACTTTAATTCAACATAAGCTTCTTCCATAGATTCTTAAAAGAATCTATGGAAGAAGCTTATCAATTGCTATCTTAAGAAATCCATATCAATTAAATCTATGAATTATTCTTATTTCCAAAAAGCTTATCAACAATAAATACAATGGCTGCTACTATAAGCAAAATGTGGATCATTCCACCACCAATTCTTAGTATAAACCCAAGTAGCCAAAAAAACACTACTATTCCTCCAAGCCAACGCAAAAATCTCATTTATATCACTACCTTTCATGTAGATCTTTATTAAAAATGTATTATAATAAATATTTTTTTTAATAATTTTAATAAGTTGTTACTTTATTGTACCATTCATGCTATAATATTGCAACAGTTTAATTTATTGATTAATATTTATCTACAATTTCTTTACTGGGTTTATAGATAATACATCAACCTGCCTTCTTAAAATTTTTCAATATCCTAGAAGTAAACTAGTTACTTTAGTTATACCAAATTTAACAGTTTTTATTCTTAGTAACATATTTACGTTCAATGATTCACATTTTTACCAAGACTCAAAAATCATGTCATCAATTCAATTCCATAAGTTTGATAAACATAAAAACAAAGAAAGAAAAAATCTGCTTAAAATCAAAAAAGAGGAAAAGATAAATACAGGAAATAAATTATCACCCTTGTCATTAAAATATAACAGCATTTTCATATGCGAGAATATAAAAATATCGAAATTTTAGAAAGGAAAATGTATAATGACTTAACCTATATTCTCATTATACAAGGTATCTATATGGATTATAACAAAGACAATTTAACAAAAAGATTAGATAAAATTAAAAATCTATATTACAAAATAGACGAGATTTTAGAGGGCTTACCAGACTCAATACCTAATAATGTAAAGAAGAAACTTAAGGATACTATTTTTGGTGATAAAGAATTAAAGGAATTAATGGAGGGTTTGGAAACGCATAGAGCTCCAAGATTCATAATGGTTGGAAGGACCGGAGTAGGAAAAAGCAGTTTAATAAACGCTATTTGTAATAAATATCTAGCTGAGGTAAGTGATGTTGAAATCGGCACCAAACAAATTCAAAGATTTGAATATAGGGATGAGGGCAGAACCATATTAGAAGTACTTGATACTAGAGGAATTGGTGAATCTGTAATGACTACAGATGAAAAAAACGATACTGCCGAATTAATTTTATTAAATGAAATAACAGACTTTCGTCCTGATGCAATTTTATTTTTATTACGCTGTAAATCAAGAGATAGAATTAATGAAGATATTGAAACCTTAAAACTTATTAAGAGAAAGTTTAATAAAAGAAATGGAAATGATCTTCCGATCATTGTTGTTTTAAATCAAGCAGATGAAATGGAACCCTCCCAATTTAAAAAACCCGAAGATTATACCGATCGAAAAAAACAAAATATTGAAAAAGCAATTGAGCAAGCAAAAACTATTTTCAATGACTACAAGATAAATGCAAATAACTTTATTGCTGTTTCCTCCTTAATAGATTGGGGTAAAACAGAAGAAGAGCTTAAGTATATGACGCAATCCGAGAAGGATTTATTAGAAATAGAATTTGATGGAAGATATAATATTGATAAACTTATCAATATTTTAGAGAATAATCTTAATTTGGATGCAAGGATTGGTTTACTTTTAGCAGCTAGATTATTACAAGTAGTAGAACGTCTAGCAAAAAGAATGACTCATATTTTTGCAGGAATAGCTGCTGCGATTGCGGTAACACCAATCCCAATCGCTGATATCTATATCTTATCCCTTCTTCAAGGCTTACTTGTAGTTTTTATTGCGGCTTTAAGTGGTAGAGAAATTAATTTAAAGAGTGGGTTGGAATTTATGTTTGGATTAGGTGGTGTTGGAATTGGAGGATTTGCTTTTAGAACAATTGCTCAGCAAACATCAAAATTATTTAATATTATTGTACCAGGAACAGGATCTGTAATAAGTGCGGCTATTGCGTCAACAGGTACTGAGATTATTGGTAATTCCGCAACCTTATATTATTTAAAAGATAAAAATGTAAAAAAACATGGAAGTATATTCAAAATAAAGGAGAAGTTGAAAAAGCGTCAATCTTTCGATTGACGCTTAACAAAGATGTTATATTTTTTCATATTCTAAGTCTACTTGACAGCGAGTGGATACTCTACTTTCTACCTTCATTAACCACTATCTCTTTGCTAACACGGTATTCTCATATCCTTTCACTTCTGCAAACCAGTCTTCTTTCTGAGGAACATTATTGATTTCACAGAAATAATTCCATACATCACCGAAAGGATATAGCTTAAGTTCTTCCTGTAGCATCATGAGTTCGGTGTAATTTTTATCGTTTTGTAGCGTAGCTAATTTTGCATGCGGAGAAAGCAATGCATATAAAAGGGCTTTTTGCATATTTCTCATACCTACGACCCATGCTGATATGCGGTTAATGCTTGCATCAAAGAAATCCAGACCAATTAGAACACGGTCAAGTGCATCACATCGAACGATTTCCTTAGCGATTTCTTTTGTCTCATCATCAAATATAACTACGTGGTCACTATCCCATCTGATCGGTCTCGTAACATGTAGTGCCAATTTCTCGGAGAATAACAACATCGAAGGTATTTTATCGGATACTACTTCTGTTGGATGGTAATGTCCGTTGTCTAATAAGCATAAGATATCATTCTTTGCAGCGTAGTTCATATAGAATTCATGGGAACCCACCGTACAAGCTTCCAGACCAATACCGAATACCTTTGATTCCACTGCCACATTAACCAAGCTTTTATCATATCCGATGGATAAAATTTGGTCGAGGGAATCCTTTAGTCTTGCTCTAGGACTTAATCGATCTGCCGGAATATCCTTGAAGCCATCCGGAATCCAGATGTTCATTAAACAAGGAGTGCCAAGTTCTTTCGCAAAATATTCTGAAATTCTTAAGCAAGCTTTTCCGTGATTTATCCAAAAGGTTCGGATGGATTCATCCGCATTCGATAAGGTCAAACCATCAGCCTTTGAGTGAGAAAAATAGGTAGGATTGAAATCAATTCCGAGACCTCTTTCCTTCGCATACGCAACCCATTTAGCAAAATGCTTCGGCTCTAACTGGTCACGATCAACCTCTTCGCCTGGTTCAAAGATAGCATAATTTGCATGGAGATTGATTCTGTGTTTACCTGGTATTAATTCAAATACTTTATCCATATCCGCCATTAATTCTTGAGGATTTCTTGCCTTACCCATAAAGTTACCGGTCGCCTGGATACCTCCTGACAAGGCACCGCTACCCTCAAAACCGGCAACGTCGTCGCCTTGCCAGCAATGCATTGATATGGATACGTTCTTTAACTTCTCCAGTGCTTGTTCTACGTCAACCCCTATATTATTGTATATTTCTTTTGCAGATTCATATCTTTGTTTTGTTGTCATTTTAACGTCTCCTTTTTCTAATTCACTGTTTATTAAATAATTCTTGATCACTTTTTCGTTATAAATAGAATTCCTTAATGCTTGTAATGTATAATCGGAAAAGAATCGAATACTGCTTGTCGCGCTTCCTGAATAGTTGCATAATCACCAGCTTTTAGCATCTGTGCCAAGATATTTCCGATAGCCGTTGCCTCAGTCGGTCCTGCATAAACGTCTTTCCTAGTAGACTTTGCAGTCAATTTATTAAGATATTCCGCATTTGCTCCGCCACCCACAATATGGATGCGCTGATAGGTCCTGCCTGTGATTTCTTCAATCTCTTTCACCGTGTCTGCATAACTATTCGCAAGACTCTGATAGATGCAGGCGGCTATTTCTCCAACCGTATTTGGCTCTTCCTGATTTGTATCCCTGCAATACTGCTTAATTGCTTCCGTCATATTGTCCGGCGCCAAGAAGCACTCCGCATTTACATTCACCCTGGATGTAAATTGATCTGCTTTGGTGGCAAGCGTACATAATTCAGCAAAAGAATAGGCGTCTCCCAATTCATGCCGAACCGATTGAATCATCCAAAGTCCCATAATATTCTTGAGATATCGGAACCGATAATCTATACCGCCTTCATTCGTAAAATTAGCCTTTTTACTCTGAAGACTGCAATCCGCTTCCATCCTCTCAATCCCCATCAAGGACCAAGTACCCGAACTTATATAGAGATAGTCATCATCATTAGCCGGGACGGAAAGTACCGCTGATCCCGTATCATGGGTTGCAGGTAATACTACTTCACAGTCGAACCCAATTTCTGCTACAATATCCTTACTGAAGTGTGCTACAGAGGACTTAGGCATCGATATCTTTCCAAATATCTCTTTCTTATAGCCAAGTTTATCAATAAGTTCATAATCCCAATCCTTCGTGATAGGACTTACTAACTGAGTCGTAGTCGCATTGGTGTATTCCGTGAGTTTTTCGCCGGTAAGCAGAAAGTTAAAATAATCAGGTATCATTAATAGATTTTCCGCTTTTTCCATATCCTCTGGTTTCTGCATTCTAACAGCCATCAGCTGGTAAATAGAATTAAACAACTGCTTCTGGATCCCTGTCCGCAGGTAAAGCTCTTCCTCCGATATGATTTTATAAACTTCATCATCCATTTCCTTAGTTCTCTTGTCACGGTATCCTACCGTTTTACCAATCACTTGGTCCCTCGAATCAAGAAGAACATAATCTACCGCCCAGGTATCAATCGCCATGGTTGAGGGTATTTTCCCAATCTCTACACATTTCTTTAAACCGGTTTTAATTTCTGTAAATAATTTATCAAGCTCCCAGCATAGGGTATCATCCTTTTTTACCATTCCATTTTCAAAGCGATAGATCTCTTCCAGTTTTATTAAACCGTTGTCTATGGAACCCAATATATGTCTACCACTCGATGCCCCTATATCAACAGCTAAATAATATCTTTGCATAATGCCTTCACTCCTTATTGTTTGTCTTACTATAGTAATATAATATAATAAAAATGCATAAAAAATAAGGACGCTATTTGATTAAATAAACGTCCTTATTTGCAATCGATCTTATTCATTATATTAATCTAAAATTACATTAAAAATACTTCTATCATTACATCATAATAATGCTTTGGTTATAAGTTACCTCTTACAATTTCTTTGTAAAATATGTCAAATATCAATTGAAAATACCTACTATAAAATGTATTCAATTTTGCAACTATTTGTAATTCATGCAACTTTCTTCAATTAATAATTTAAGTACATCATCCACATACCTGCATTCCTTTTTACCAAATTGTTTAATGTTATCGGAAGCATGACTCATTACATAACTATTATCTGTTAATAAGAGCATGGAGATGTCATTTTCATTATCACCAAAAACCATAGTTTCTTCCTTGGAAATCCCCAAGTCATCCATTAAATAGGTTAATGCATTGCCCTTACCAGCATCCAATGGAATAAAATCCAACCATTCATTTCCCGAAACAACTGCCTGAAGTCTATCACTATATTTTCTTCGGAGATGTTCCTCTAAATCCTTCGGTATATTATTATTACCTTGCCAAAATGCAGAAATTTTAATAAAATCCTCCTGAATTTGTCTTGCATCGGTTATTGTCGTAATATTATTCTTAACCAAATCGATCAGAAAGTCTTCGTAAGCTTCCTTCTTGGGAATGATATAGGAGGTTGTTTCTCCGGATATCAATACCTCCGCATCCTCAGTATCCAGGATATCGTTAATTAGTTCCATTCCTACATTGCGATCGATACTCTTCTTGCTGCAAACCTTCCCCTGATGCATAACTAAGCTGCCATTTTCACATATAAAATACATATTGCCAATCGCAGACTCAAACATACGGTACATATTGGGATATTGTCTTCCGCTTGCTGCGGCAAATATAACTCCTTGCTCTTGTAGGCAACGTATTAATTCCAATGTTTCAGGTTCTAATCTTTGTTTCTCTTTTCTTAACAAGGTACCATCCAGGTCACTTACTACCAGTTTTATCATGTTTATGCTCCTGTATCATAATGAGATTTCTCATATATATTTATTGTTATATGTCTTATCGTTATGGACTTTTGTATTAGTTTTTTCTTTGCTTTTTGTCTATGCTTTTTCTTATACCTTTTTGTTTTAGCTTTTTGTTTTACCTTTTTGCTTTAGCTTTTTGCTTTAGCTTTTTGCTTTAGCTTTTTGCTTTAGCTTTTTGCTTTAGCTTTTTATCATAGCTTTTTTATCTTAGCTTTTTTATCTTAGCTTTTTTATCTTAGCTTTTTATATAAATTTTTTACATAAGCTTTTTATATTAGCTTTTTGTCTTCGCTTTTTGTTAAATGGTTTTTCTTATAAGTAATCTCTATACTTTTTCGGTGAGACTCCGTATTTTTCCCTGAAGATCCGATGGAAATAGCTGAGGTTATCATATCCTATAGCCAGTCCAATGTCCGCTACGGAAAGCTTTGTATTGGCAAGAAGATAAGCCGCCTGGTTTAATCTCTTATTTTGTACCAATTCAGTATAGTTTTTGTTTGTCATTTTTTTAATCATACGACTAAGACTATACAAATCATAGTGGAGTTCGAAAGCAAGCTCTGAGAGTTTACCTTCCTTATAATGTTCTTCCACAAAGCGCAATACTGACAGTAATAATTCTTGTTCGCTATGGTTTTTACCTACGGTTACTTTATCTGTGTGATTCATCAGATGCAGTAAAAGTAGCCCCATGGTACTTTGATTTATTTTTCTTTTATTCTGCTGGCTATACAAGATGGTCCATATCAGATTCTCCACCAGGTTTTGAATTGGGAGCACCTCCTCTACCTTAAAATGCAGATAGCTTACATGTTCCTCTTCACCCTTTAGGCATCCAATAATAAAGTCACGAATAAGATTTTCTTCATCTCCGATCATAAGTAACGCTTGATCAAAAAATTCAGGAAGTATAATAAAATTAACTGCTATATCCTTCGCTCCAGCGGGCATAATCTCCTGCGTTGCATTCTGGTTAAGAAAAAGCAGTTCCCCCTCCTGCAGCGTCAATTCTTCTCCATTGATGATATGATTGGTCTTTCCTTCACACACATAGATTACTTCGACATAATTATGGGTATGCTTTGGAAAATGCACAAAACGAGTATGTTTGCGGATTTGGATCAACTTTCCATGTTCCAGCAGTTTCCTACGATCAATAACCATAGATGCGGAATCCATGTATAAATCCTTATTTATTTCCGTTTTACCATCCAGAATATCCTGCTCCTCCGGAGTGATCGTTTCCAATTGATTTAAAATAATTGAATTCATTCTCGTTCCTCGCATATTCTTAATTATTTTATTATAACACGAACCGTTCCTAATAATAAAGATAAATAGTTGCTTATTTGTGCTACTTATTTGTAAACAAAAATATAGCGGTGTTATTCCAATCATTTAGGTATATAGCAATATCCAAGGTATAATCTTAACAAGGTATAATCTTAACACAAGGTATAATCATTACAATAAGAAACGAGAGGACCAAAGTATGTTTGGAAGAAATTTACGAATAGTTATGGGAGTTATTTGCTTTGTTTTTGGATGTATAATAATAAATTATGGTATGCTCATAGAAGGAGCACTACTAATTTTATCTGTGCTATTTATAATTTACGGTTATTTCCGAAATGGAACTGTGTGGAAAGCCTTTCAAAGCATAAAAAAAAATAATTTTGCCAAGGCAAAGAAAGAATTATCACAGATTTCAAAGCCGGATTTATTATCAAAATCACAAAAGGGTTATTATTATTGGGCATTGGGATTAATCAAGTTAAAGGATAATGATTTGTATGCGGCTGAGGAACATATAAGAAAGGCATTAGATTTTGGAGTACGAACAGAGAATGACATTGCTTTACTTAATCTTAATTTAGCACAAATTTTCTACCAAAAGGAGCAGTTTCAAGAGGCATATATATATTTGAATAAAACAAAAGATATATCACATAAATCAAGTGTCGATGTGTATATTCTGGAATTAGAACAAATGCTAAACAAGATTAACCTGAAACAAAGTTAATTCGATATATTTTATAAATGCTACCTAAATGAAAAATTCACTCGAGCAGAGCAGTATTTACGCTCTGCTCAAAAACATACTGAATATCAACAATATGTTGTGACAAAACCTAAATAATTTATAAAATCTCTTCAAAGATAGATAATCCGAGCTCTGCTAAGGAAGCATCTTCTTCTGCAGTGCCACCACTAATACCAAGTCCACCTAGCATCCTACCCTTGTGCATCAGTGGAATTCCTCCACCGAATATTATAATCTTTCCATTGTCAGCCTTATCAATACCATAAAATGTTCCACCAGGCTTCGCAAGTTCTCCCAG
The DNA here is from genome assembly GCA_029256105.1 of Herbinix sp. Taxonomy (GTDB): domain Bacteria; phylum Bacillota; class Clostridia; order Lachnospirales; family Lachnospiraceae; genus Mobilitalea. The sequence continues at coordinate 24,226 of JAQSYO010000003.1, read as the reverse complement.
CTCTTTCGTGGACATTTTAACAGCAACACTTGTATAGGCTTTCTTCATGGCGATATCGAAGCTTGCAAGATAAGCTCCATCCATAACATGAACAGCAACTGGGTTGCCTTCCGGTGTACAAATTGCTATGACTGCATTCAATCCAAGCTTTGCAGCCTGCTCCTCTATTCTGGAAATCAAGTTCTTAGAAGTATTCAAGTTTATTCTTAATAAGCCAAGACCTATTTTGTCTATCACTGATTGTACAATATCATTATTTTCCATATTCTGATTCACTCCATTCGATATTTTGATGGATTGCGGATTTCTGCTTTTTTGTAAAAAGTCCGTATACCGCGCGAGCATATACAGATAATCAGCTAGGCGATTGATATATTTTTTCGATCCAGAATCTACTATAAACTTTTTATCAACGGTTATTAGTAGCCTCTCGGAACGTCTTGTAATGGTTCTTGCCACATCTATCTGTGCGGAATGGATACATTCTCCCGGAAGTATAAATTCCTTTTTTCTGGGAAAAGAGTCTTCCATCTGATTTATTTTATCTTCCAGATGTGTCGTCTCTTCCTCCGTCATTTTATACTCTTTATTAAATTGATCTGCGATTCCTGCCATGATGGTCATCAGATTTCTCTGGATACGTTCCAATTCAACTCGTATCTCTTCCCTGGTTTCAGAAGCCTTTACGAGTCCCAGGCTGCTGGTCAGTTCGTCTAGGCTGCCGAGTAATTGTATCCTATCATCTGATTTTGATACATTTTGTGTTTTAGCCAAGCTTGTCATTCCTTTATCGCCTGCTTTAGTGTATATACTCATGGTTTATCACCTCTCGTATTATATTTAACTTAATTTATTACCGCTGTTACAAGTTCTTTTATCAACTCTATGCGGCTCTGGTTATCGTTCTATTTAACATATATTTATCGCTATATTTATCCGTAAAGATTATCCGTTTTATTTGTCAGCTATTTATCAAATTTGTTTATTAGCTCTGCTCTGATTATCAGCCTCGCTCATAAACTCTTTTAATCATCATATTTATTTCCGCAACCTATTTCTTTGAAGGATTTTCTTTTAACAGCTCTTGCAGCATTGGTCCCAAGGTTCCTAGCCTGATTCCATGATGGATCTTCTAATTTAAATACTTGTTTTCCTTTCGGAAGTGAGCTTAGAGTTAGTGCTATTATGGTTTCTTTCATTGCAATCCCAGTCCCTAATATCGAAGTGTTGGCACTCTCGTAGCATAAAGTGTTGATTTCACCGTTATCCCTGTGAATAACCTCATAATAAATACCTTCTTCTTCAATACCGGCACATACTTCCTTCAGAAGCTTGAGGTTAGGATTAATAACATAAATTAAAATTGTTGGCCTAGTAGTCATCCTAATTATTACCTCCGATATAGGATAATACAAGTCCGGTTGCCACTGCATTCCTTGGACCTTGAGAACCTCTAATATTTCCTCGCCCACAAACAATCCTGTAGTTAGCGAACTCCTCCATTAGCATCTCCGGCACTTCAAAATCCTCCGCTGAGCCTCCTACTAACACAATATTCGGAATGTTTCTCAAATTGTGATCCGGTGCCACCTTTGTGAGAGCTCGCATGGCATTTTTAACAAACACCTTGCGTTTTGCATCTCTTCGGACTGCTGCGATCTTCTCTAATGGGAGATCTTCTTCTATCTTAATCATACCATCCGGATGAAGAAGAACTACATTTCCAAAGTATTTCGGATCGATTGCTTCCTCAAAAAAGTGAATTTCCCCACTTTCCAACCGCATATGATAAAGACTTTCTACTTTGGCTAAAGGATATTTTTTAATTTGCTCCGCAGTTATTCGGTTAGCAAGTCCGAGTTCCGTCTGTATCAGCATGGATACCAGTTCACCGGCACCTGCCTGATGTGTAACCGATACCCGTCCATCATGAAAGATAATACCGGCATCGGTAGAGCCTCCACCTAAATCAAGAATAGCCAGAGGTAGTTGTGTTCCGGGTGTTGTTATTGCTCCCAGTGCCGCCATCACAGCTTCGACTCCTGCTACTTTTACATAAATATGTAACTGCTTTTTCACTTCCTCAGCGATCTTTTCCATTGGAAGCTGTTCCGTTTTCACCATTGCAGCGATTCCAACCGCCTTTTCCAGACAGGTTTCACCTGCCAATGCACCCGATATTGGTACCGAAGCTAACGTATCCACTGCTAGGATATCTGTGATGCGAATATTTTGGCTTACCTCTTCTGATACCTCGCTCATTCCGATTTTAATCTTAGCCAGCATGTTACCGATATTGGTGTTCACCTGACCGCTGATATCTTTAATCTCTCCGGCTGTGCTTAATACCTCCATAATCTTATCCGCACCTGAATCGATGTTCACTACCTCCGTCCGGTCAGACTCGATGTATATCTCACCAGCCGGTAGTACATTTTCTTTTCGATTCCCATGTGGCGTCTTGATAACAACTGCACTTCTCTTGCCAATCAGGCTTTTTGCAATCGGTGTAATTGATTTTGTTTCCTCAGCCGATAATTGAAGCAATGTTGCTATTCCATAAGGATTAGATAACATCCGGATTGTTTGACCAGGTAATGCAACTTCAACTGCAGCCAGTTTTCCATCCGGAATTCTGTTGATATTTTTGACTTCATCAATGACAGGAAGTTTATGTTCTAAGCGGTTCCAGACTAATACTGCTTCATCTGCCTGTAAAATAATTCCTACTATGTTTAACTTCTTATCATAACGGTTTAACTGTACGGCAATCTCTTCATAAGAATAAGAGTTACCGGCGACAATAATATAAGGCATTTCTGGTCTTCCAGCCTCCAGATGTTCTATGAATAATATCGAACCAACTGCCTGCCCAGCTCCTGCCGGAGTGGAGGGATTATGTCCGATCATAGAGGATTCCGTAATAATTGTCTCCGTGATTGTCTCCATCGCTGTGTCACCTATAACAGGGGTAGCCTCGTTGATTCGGATTAAACTCAGGTCGCTTACCGGTTTATTCAATTTTCCCATAGCATCTTCCAGCGCTGTTATAATGCCTGGAACATTTGCCAAGGTTCCTTTCGTACCGGTCGTTATTCTGGAAGCGGAGGATAAAAACTTCATCCTTCCTTCCTCACCTACGGAGCCAATACAAACCTCGGTTGTTGAATTACCTATATCCACACCTGCAATCAGTTTCAAAGAAGGATTCCCCTTTTCTCATAAATTTCAGCCGCTTCCAGTACAAGCTTAGCACAATTTACTGCATGATATTGCTCCATTAACTCCTTAGCCATCGTGACAAGTTCTAATTTCGTTGATCTGTTTGGTCTAAGTTTATTATACATGGCTAAGATTACATCATCCGGCACATCCACTAGTTCGGAAGCTCGTTCAAAATTATTCGCCAGTTCCGGATTATCATTCTCTTTGGCAACCTTACCCTGATTATATAACATTTCCTTCGATATTTTAATGTCATCCGCCGTAACCTTTCCTTGTTTAATCTCGTCCAAGGTTATGTCACTCAGTTTCTTTCCGGTCTTGGATCTGATGGAATCTTTTTCATATTCACCAAAAGGATATTTCATCATTATTCGGCCCCCCATTCAATGATTGACATACTTAAATCAACTTGTTCGGTTTCCTTGATGTGCATCAGTGCTGCTTTGACTTGGTAATTGGCACGAACCATTGGATCATTGCGACCTTCGATTGGTGATACCTTTTCGCCTTTTGCATATTTGGCTGCATTTTTACCGATTGCCCGATAAGTTTCCAGCGTCAATAAAGGTGCCTGCGGAAACAGCTCTAAGTTAGACAGTGGATATAAGTCCTTTTGGTGTATTACTGTCGTACCTTTGGATTGAATCCCAACTCCAATTCCGGAACCGCTGATTTTCGCAGCTTCCAAAGCCATGAAGCAAACGTCTGAGGTTTTTAGAACCTTCACTACTCTTGGGCGCATTCCTTCTTCTTCAATTCCAGCTTTTACATTACTTATCACTTCGCTAAGCTTTAATCCATTAATCGTATTTTTAATCTCTCTTTGAAATGCAGGTCCTACGCCAATTACCACTTCTTTAGGATTTGATCCTTTCATGGCGATAGGGTACCCTTTATAGGAGGTCTTTACGCTTCTAGGACTGCTGGTTTGGGAGGTCGTATTGATGCCTCTTTGTTCTTTTACTGTTTCAATTACTAATTTGGTGATCTGTTCAATTAATGTTTGATTTATCTCCATACGGTCTGCCTCCTAGAAGTTCTCTGGATCAATAATGTGAGGGATTGCTTTTATTTCGTCCCAACGTTCTCCGTCAACACGGTAACCGGTTCCCGGTCCCATGTAGTCATTTGGCTTATTGACCCCTGACATTACTTTAAACTCTTCATCTAAAATCGCTGATGTTTGCATATAATCACCAATCACTCTTTGTTTGAGCATATTCAGTATACTCTCAGCCAACTCGTTAAAACCGGTTTCTGCCAAGGCTTTTACGATATCTACCCCTGTGATTCCACGCTTCATCATTTCATCGACAGCAATTAGATCAGCGGTAACATCTCTGTTAAGCGTATCTTTGCTTCCATGGGCATAAGTAACTGCTTCTACTTGATCATCTGTTATCTCCGTTAGTCCAAGATATTGAAATACTGCTTGAACTGCCTTTCCTGCTGTATGTCTAACTCGAATTACATCTACTTCCTTTACGGGCTTAAGTCCGCCATCCACCTGCATATCTCTTTGTAGGACGTTATAATCGTCAAAATCTTCCGCATCAAAGTTGGAGCCAGCAAATAAATTATCATAATTTGGTTCTGCGGCATAGCCCGAGAAGATAAAATCGGTTCCCGGTAGGAACTGAAGCATCGTTCTTGCAGTTCTTCTCATGTCAGAATTAGAGAAGCTTTGATCATTGGAGGAGGCACATTCCAGGCCTAACAATGCAGCAACTAGATTCTCCCCGATTACTTCTCTGATACCGGAGGGAACACTGGCGGTCACGCCGATACAGCTTACTGATCCATTTTGAATTCCTTGGGATCCTGCACCTTTGGTTACATAAAGACAGCGTGTCTCTAAATATAGCATAGATTTCTGTTCTGCACTTCCCATTAATACTTCAGAACCGGAGCCGGAAGTAAATCTTGTCTTTAATCCTCTAGACGCATAAGCTGCATTCAAAAATGCTTTCGAATATGGAGTATCGTCTCCATCGATAAATACCTTTTCTGTTCCATATACGGACATCGTCTCTGCATAGGTAGTGAAGCCTTTGATACCCAGTTCCAGTTCGGTAGCTTCTTCCACTGCACATTGGGTCAGTACCCCTCTTCTTCCTACTTGGGAACCAATTAGCAGAGCAATCGCATTGAAAGGTGCATATCTGGCTATTCCCACTGTTGTTTCTTCTTCTCGAAACCCCCTGAGCGCACCTTCCGCTGCATCTGCAGCAATTTGTACCGGGTCATCCTTTAAGTTCGTGATATGTGCTTGGTTCGCAGGAGTTTTTCTTGCTCTCATCTTCTGCATTCCCATCATCATTTCCACAACGTTAAGATAATTAATCACTTCTACCATTTTGGAAGGTGTAATTCCAGATACGATCTTCAGTACTTCTTTTCTTGATACATTAATATCTACAATTTTTCTCGCTATTTCAAGAGACGGAATTTTCATTGTCTCAACTGTACGGTCAATCCGAATAGCAAAGTCTGCAATAAATTGGTCAATAAAATCAAAATCTTCTCTATTCTTACCGTCTAATTCAACAATAACACCGTCTTTCACTTTGATTGAAGGTTTTGGATCATATGGGCTTGTCATTGCAATAAAACCCATCTCTGGCCATTCATTGATATAGCCGTCTTTATTTATAGGACGTCCATCTAGCACTTCCATTCTTTTTGATCTTTTCATAAACTTCACCTTTCATTCTCGTATTCAATCGACCATTATCTATATAAATTCGATTAGTATTATCTACTTTCTTATGATTGTTGTATTATTTAGTTGATTTTAGTTTTTCTTATTCTCATAATACCATAAGTTTATGTGGATTTCAATCTAATTTTAGTTTGTTTTTGCTTTTATTTTGTTTGATTTATTCGTTTTCACCTTGTTCCATGTTTGTTTTAAGTCTGTTCTATTCTTTTGGAGTCATTTATTTATATTAAAATAATAGATATAAAAAAAAGCATTTAGTATCACAGCACTAAATGCTTAACCAACGTACTCTATTTTATTTATAATTGCTACGTTACATTAAAAGGTGGGTCAACTGATGTATTTGATCATTTCCATTTTTACCGCCGAGTGCAACGCAGTATACTCTCTCAAATATGCTCCTCTTTTTTCTTCGTAGGTAGAAGCATAATCCTGGTGATGCGAAAATATATCTAATGCCATTTTCATATCAACCCACTCAGATACTAAATTTCTCTCTGCTTCTGCCTCCGTCAAATTCCTTGTGGCCGTACCAATTATTTCGCAGGTAAAGTAATAGTTTATATATTTGTATTCTTCGTAATACTCAATAAGTTGAAGAAAAGCACCTTCTTTGCAGGGTTTAACAACATATCCGGTTTCTTCTTGCAATTCTCTAGTGCAGCATTCTTCTAACGTTTCGCCAGGCTCATGCCCTCCTCCTGGTATCATATAAAAGTCATTTTTCAGTTCATGAACTAAGAGTATTTGTGAATTTTGTATTATAATTCCACGACATCCTATTCTTTCTTTAGAGGGATGCTCAAAGCGATTTAAACCTAATATATCTATTTTGTGCATATCATTTTCTCCCTATTATTCCTGTCTATTTGGGTACGTATAATTCATATTTCGTTGATAAACTTGCTCCAGTAATTCAGTTAATACATGTCTTATATTATCCTTATTAATCTTCATGCCTTACTCCTGTTCCTGTGGAACTATCTTTTATTGTTTGTAGGTTATCCACTCGTCCAAGTCGGTATTTATTACCCGAACACCAAGTGACGCTTCATTCGAAGAATATACTTATGAATTTCTAAAGATAACGCCTTACTTTATTCCTATAATTTATGTACTCTTCCCCAAATTTCTTTATACACCATCTTTCTTCCGATAGGATAATCCAATGCGCTGATATTTGAAAAATTAATAGTATCACAAGCAATATCACCGATTGAGTAAGCACCACACAACCTAAAAAATAAATAAAATATGCAACATACATCGGATTACGGGAAACCCGGTAGAGTCCTTTTAGATTGATACCATTCTTCGCAGGTTTTGCAAAATTCAGTACGGACACAAGGCACAATAGGACTCCTAATCCATACAGCGTCAAACCTACATAAAACCAGTATGGATTGGTTGTAACCTTAAGAAAGCACAGATATACAAAAATTAGAAGGTTTGAAATCTGATAAAACCAGTATGCCACCTTTTCTATTCCAATCAGTGGAGCGAAGGAAGCCGCACGTTTTAACGCCTCCTTATCTAATAAGCTTAAAAGTCCGAACCTAATAATTATAAGTGGTATTACTATCAGAAATGCATTCATATATTCACCCTTTCTTAAACGACTAACAATATAAGTAATTCTACGACCATCACGGCATTCTTCCTATGCAATGTTTGTTCCATTTTCTGAACCACTTTGGTTATAGTCTTTCCGTTGTCAAATTACTGCCACATCCTATACACCAGTTTGTTCCATATAATACCATTATAGACTATAAATCAATAATGTAAATAAATGATATTTAATAATTATTTTATATCACAACTTAAGTCTGTCCTAAGTTATAATCTTAACTATTTCACTATAAAAGAACGACATTTATAAATTAAAAATGTCGTTCTTTCAATAAGTGTATTTATAGATACGCTATGGACTACAAAATAATATCGATTAATTATGAGCTTTAAAGTGCGGTTTTGTAATACTTTACTGATGTAACTTAATTAGAATGAAATTATCTATTAATTATTCAAATAACTTAGTCTAATTCTACGCCCAATTAGGATTGTAAAACCTGGACTATCATCAAATCCTTTGCAAACTTATAACTATAAACACACCCCTACTTGAAATGTTCTGATTGATGCATTTAAAATCATTCAGCGATTCTCGTTACTCCGACATATATATGCGATATCTTATACCAAGTCGAAAAATCCACTATACCAGTGACAGGGTGATTGAAAATTCTTTGGAATATTCTTACCGCCTCTGCAGTTTGTGGACCGTATACACCGTCAACCGCTATTCTAGGCATGGCAGGATAAGCCTCTGCTATACGATTCAATTGTTCCTGAATCACACGAACACTCTCTCCTTGTGAGCCAATTATTAGATCTGATCCCTGCCATGATTGCGGGACACCCGATACTTCATGTGTAGTATTGATGTAGATATCACTTCCATAAAAATTTTGCAATATCTGTATTGCTGTATTTCCTTGGTCGCCTAAAAACTTAGATCCCCATTGTGTCATCCAGCCCGGACATTGTACACGATTACCGTCACAGTATTGAGTCAGTATCGGCTGCCGCACATTAGGTCTCGATAAATAGTTCGTAAAGATGGAATCTACTATGAAGTTTATATTTTCAAAGATATTTCTCCCGTTAATCCATTTATGATCATAAGCAGTCGATGAAGTTATGGTAAATGTATAACCTTGATTACGATACCATTCAGTATAGACACGGTTTAAGGTGAACGATAAAATAGCAAGTACATTCGCATAGATGGTAGACTCCGGCCAAGTCGCATAAATCTCGCTGGACGCTACATTTTTGATATAATCACGAAATCTAACATAATGATTAGCCGCTGAGGCATCTGTTGGCGGGCCATCATGAACAATTATAAATTCTGGTATTACTACTTCACTTAATACAATCTCTCCAGGTTCTCCCATTGGTTTTATCTCATCCTCCGGTATTTTAGGCGGATATTCATAATATAAAGTATGAGGTAGAATAACAAATAAAGCTTCTCTAGATGGGCTAACGGCAATTGGATTTAATAAAGCTTCATGTGTAGCTAGTACGCTGGGTAAAATTTCTACATGAGAGTATACAACTGTTTGATATCCGTCAGCACTTACTATTATATCATATTCAGAATAGGGTTGTTGATCGGTAATCTCCAGGCTATAATCGATATTAGGTGCTGGTAATTCAATAATATCTGTCAATCCGGATATATCAGTTCGAAACTCTCCGATGATGGCGTTTTGTTCACCTGGGTATGAAACACGTACTAATGCATTAGAAATAGGGACAAAACCTACAGATGTACATCGGACTTGTAGCCTTCCCATCGATTGTACATTAAGCTGCGTAGGGTAAATATGTGGCCTATTTAATAACTTAAGTGTTAGATGGTCAATTTTATTATTTTTCATGAAAGCCTCATTATTGATTTATAATTAATTTATGTTATCTATTAATCATTTGTGATAAATGTGAGAATGTATCAATAGCTTTGATATGACTTAAACTTAATAGATAAGCATTTATATTCTTTGGTTAATAGGTTATTAAAATATATCAATTTGATTTAAAATAATTTTATTATACTGACATATATTTTAATAACTACCATTCTCAAGTGAAGGTAATCTATGGACAGCTCAATTATAGATAATGAACTTAATCTGGCTCTGGATGTCCCCAATTATGTCAGAGACAGGTCGATAAATCTTGATGTTGGTTATAATATTGAAACAAATCAATGGGAACTTATCGTAAAATACCATGGTGATATAAATCGTATCGCAGAGGAGTTGCAGGCTATTATTGTAATCCTTGCAAATGGTTATGCAATTATAACAATTTCAGAATATCTCATTGACAGACTTACAGAGTATGAGGAAATTGAATATATTGAAAAGCCGAAACGGTTATTTTATGAAGTAAGTGAAGGAAGAAGAGCTTCCTGTATTAACCCTCTTCAATCCGCGAATTATAATCTGTTTGGAGAAGGTGTTCTGATTGCTGTAATCGACTCTGGAATCGATTATTCTCACATAGATTTTCGTAATGAAGATGGTTCTACAAGGATTTTAGCACTTTGGGATCAGACCATTACCGGTGAGCCACCGCATGGGTATTATATAGGAGCCTTATATACAAATGAGATGATCAATGAGGCTTTAAATCTGCCCATGCCTCAAAGAATGGAGATTGTTCCAAGTACTGATTTATCAGGTCATGGGACACACGTAACTGGAATAGCTGCTGGTAATGGTAGAGCAAGTAACGGATTATACCGTGGTGTGGCATCAAGGAGTGAATTAGTCATTGTAAAGCTAGGCTCCTCCGTTGGTGATTCCTTTCCCAAAACACCTCAATTAATGCAAGCAATTGATTATGTAATTAAACTTGCTATCGATCTGGTACGACCCATTGTGATTAATATAAGCTTTGGAAATAGCTATGGTTCCCATAGCGGTAGGTCGCTATTGGAAAGCTTTATCAATGATAGTGCGGATTTATGGAGGAATAATATTATCATTGGTACTGGCAATGAAGGTGCTACTGGAAATCACGCACAAGGAATACTGACGATGGGAACAACTACTGTAATTGAGTTCGCAGTCAGTGACTTTGAGTTTTCATTAAATCTACAAATATGGAAAAACTATTTTGATCATTTTGATATATCTATTATTGCACCGGACGGAACCCGTGTTGGACCAATACCAAGAATTCTTGGTACGCAGCAGTTTCGTGTAGCACAAACAGAACTATTTCTGTTTTACGGAGATCCGACCCCTTATAATCCTCAACAGGAGATTTACCTTGAATTTATTCCATCAAATACGTACATCACTTCAGGCATATGGAGAATTGAATTGGTACCAAGACGTATTGTTGTTGGAGATTTTGATATGTGGCTACCTTCCGGTGCAATAAAAAATCCCGAAACAAGATTCTTATCCCCTTCAGAAATTACAACACTAACCATTCCATCGACTGCTTATCGGGCAATCTCTGTGGGTGCCTACGACGCTCATACCGATAGCTATGCACCATTTTCCGGGAGAGGATATACAAGAAACTTTGATATAAAACCGGATCTAGTTGCTCCGGGAGTCGATATTAATTCCTGTTCCCCAGGCGGAGGCTACACAATTCGGTCAGGAACCTCCATGGCAACTCCATTTGTAACCGGAAGTGCTGCATTACTAATGGAATGGGGTATTATTGATGGCAATGATACTTATATGTATGGTGAAAAACTGAAAGCCAATCTCATCAACGGAGCAAGACATTTGCGAATTGAAGGTATCTATCCGAATCCAACTCTTGGATATGGAGCATTATGTTTAGAAAATACTTTTAACAATATGACATAAACAAGGAAGCGGGCAATGAAAGTAACCACTGCCCGCTTTGATTTTTATCTCTGAAAATTTGCTCTCAACACTTCGAAAACATTATAGATATCCAAGATACCATACCCCCATTCCGGGTTTGGGTACTGGTATATATCGCTTCTTATAGCTCCCCTAATTAAAAATTTTTTTATTTCTACGGTATCGATGCCAGGATATACTTCCCTTACTGTTCCCCATTCTAAAAGCATCGCTGCAATACCAGCCACATGAGCAGCAGCGACTCCTGTTCCTGTTGACATAGAATATCCCTGTTCCAAGTTAGGAGTCAAGACATTCACCCCCGGAGCTGCAAGATCCGGCTTAGCTAAGCTAAGCCTTGTAAAGCCTCTACCTGCTCCCGAATACAAATTACTATTTATCACATCGTAAGCTGTAGCTGTAATTGGAACTAAAGCATTTCCCGGTGTTGTTATGGTAGTATAAGGGTTGGATTGGGTAAAATATGTATTCTCCGAGATAAATCCACCCATTGGCAACCATATATGAAAGGTTCCAATTAAGTCCCCCCTTCCATATACATTAAAACGGTAAATTCCCGGTGCTGGATCTTGAAATCTCATAAGTATTAATTGATCCCCTGTTATTGCTTCCACCATTTCATAGTCTATAAAAACAGTTGTATTTTCAAATATAAAACTTATTTTCCTATTCAAAAATAAACTCTCCGTAAGTCTTGGTATATATTCACCAGACGGTGATAATATGTCAATGGAATAAGTCGTAGGAGCTGCCCCCCATAGTTCCATGGAAAAGCTATGCTCACCTTCCCCCACATTTAATTCTACGGTATCATATCCTATAGTCGGATCGATTGTACTAAAATAATGCCTTCGCTTATTCCCTTCGTTACCTGCAGACACCGATACAGCAACCCCCGGAAAGTCTCCAGTTTCACTTAATAAGCCACTTAAATGCCCTCGACCGTCATGACTACCTTGTGATGTACCCAGGCCTATACATAATGATAACGGTTGCCCTAATTGTTTCGACATATTATCTATATATCTTGTTGCCCACATTATATCATTTTCTTGATAACAAAAAGCATCCTCTGGTATATAAAAAAAATCTCTTATATTTTGTTTCGCCTGCTTTAGTTTGACGATAATCAAATCTGCATCCGGAACTACACCGCTGAAATTATTGACTGAATCCACGTTTCCGGCAACAACACCAGCAAGCATTGTTCCATGTCCGTTATCATCAACCGAGGGAAGAATAGCGAATGGATTCTCATTGCTTAAAGCCAGGTTAATTTGCTCCTGCAGGTACTCTGTTCCATAGAACATCCCTAAGGGGTATTGATCTTCGCTATCGATAGTTTGATCCCATATTGCAACTATTTTACTGGAACCGTCCTCTCTACGAAATAAAGGATTGGTATAATCTATTCCAGTGTCAATAATACCAACTAAAATTCCCTGTCCTCTAAGGTTATAAGCAGGTAATCTTCTAAGTCTATCCACCCCAGAAGCTTCTAAGCTTTGCTCACTGGTCAAACCAAACATAGAAGGTAATGATGAATATCCGTACTGACTGATAATCTCCTCACTCAGCTGAGCTATCGGTATATATACTATCGCATAACGATCTGTCATAATATGTACCGTGGCTTCAGGATATCTTTCAAAAGCTCTCATATTATTACTATACTCAACCATTAAGTCTGCATACTCATTGCTCGTTATCTTATACCTTTCTTCCTGAGTCATAATCACTAATTCTCCTATTTATTCGAATATTCTGATACCATAATCGTTATAAATTACACGTTCTTCCTGTATTTTATAAACCTCTTCGTATTCGATCAAATACATTATAAATATCCAATATTCCATAACCCCAATCTTTATTTGGAAATGAAATCTCCATATTCCTACTGGCACCTCTGATAAAAAATATCTTCATAACTTGAGTAGTCATTCTTGGAAGATTTCCTTCAATGATTGCCCATTGTAGCATCATCGCCACTACACCTGTCATATGAGCTGCAGCGGCACTGGTACCGGTAAATCCTGCAAAGCCTCCATCTAATGTAGCACTAGTAATATTCATTCCCGGTGCTGCAAGCTCCGGTTTTATTACTCCAATCCTTGTATTACCTCTGCTGGAATTCAAATATAGACTTTCATTTGTGTAATTATATGCTGTTACGGTAATAGGTACTATCCCATTGCCTAAGGATAAGATAGTTGTATAGGGATCCGAGCGTATGAAATAAGTCCGATCCGAAATAAAACCCTCCATAGGCAACCAAATATGAAATCCAACGTTCAGGTCACCGCTTTCATATACATTAAATGTCCAAATTCCAGGAGCCGGGTCCCGAAATCGAAGTAAAATCAATTGATCTCCACTTTGAGATTCAACTAATTGATAATCCATATATATTGTTGTTTGTTCAAACATAAAACTTATTTCTATATTTTCATCTAAGCGTGGAATAATTCTTGGAACAAATTCACCGGAAGGGGACTTAACATCCATTGTAAACAAGCCCGGTGAATTTCCCCATAGTTCCATGGAGAAATTCACTTCGTTTTCTCCGATATAAAGCTCCACTGTATCATAAATTGCTGTAGACTCAATTATTCCAAAATAATGTCTGCGCGCATTACCTTCATTACCGGCCGCGATTACAACTCCGACGCCAGCATCTTCAGATCGACGTGATAGAAAGCTGCTTAACGTACCTCTTCCATCATGAGCTCCTTGCGAAGTACCCAAAGCAACGCATATTGCAATCGGACGATTTAACCTGACTGCAGTATTGTAAATATAATCCAACGCAAATAAAATATCATTCTCTTGATAGCATACAGCATTCTCAGGTATTCCAAAAAAATCCATCAGATATGGCTTTGCTTGTTTTAACTTTACTACCACCAGCTCAGCATCAGGAGCTACACCATAAAAATCATTTTCTGGTACTTCGTTTCCAACAGAAATACCTGCAAGCATGGTTCCATGTCCAATTTCATCTCTGGTGGGAACAAGTTCAAAAGGTGTTTCACTTTGTAAGGCCTGATTTATCTGATCCCTCGTATACTCCGTGCCATAATAGGTTTGCTCGGGAAAGTTTTCACTGAAGATAGTTTGATCCCAAATGGAGACTATTTTTGTTGTATTATCTGCGTATTTAAAAATTGGATTCGTATAATCGATTCCCGTATCTAGAATGCCTATTAACACTCCTTGACCTCTCAGGTTGAAGTTAGGAATAGTACGTAATCTATAGATTTCTGAAGCTTCCAGACTTGCCTGACTTATCAGTCCAAATAATGATGGCATTACCGAATAGCCTAATTGTGCAATTATTTTATTCGTGATCTGTTGAACGGGAACATGTACAATTGCATTCAAAACATCTATGATATGAATCGTAGCATCCGGGAATCTCTCAAATACTGACATATTACCACTATATGTAATCAGAAGATCTGCATAATCGCTGCTGATAATTCTATCTCTTTCTTCTAATGTCATACCAATCACTCTTTTCGAAATCCGCTCTTCAATATTATTTATATGTATGGACGTAATTAAATAGTTATAATTAATAATTTGATTGGCAAGCAGAAGCAATTGTTAGTGCATACCTTTATTTATGTGAAGGATTTGATGTCAGTGAGAAGGTCTTCCACTGATAAAGGGACGACCTACTATGCTGAGACAAAGATGGTATTCATCTGTAAAAAGATATCAATTCTACTTTGCTAAAGGAAGGTTTTGTTGATAAGAATCAATTTATAAATATTTCATATTTTTTGGCCTAGATTTGTGCTTTCTAGCAGGTTCATATTCCTGCCAATAAATTCTTTTTTCATTATATTGTGTTCTTGGTTCCTTATATTCATCTGGATAACCAATATACACTACACTCATTGGAATTACCTGCTCAGGGATATTTAAGATTTTGCAAACAGGCTTACACTTATTAAGCTGTGGATATAATCCAATCCATACAGAACCTAATCCAATTCCAGTAGCAGCTATAAGCATATTCTCAATTGCTGCGCTACAATCTTGTACCCAAATCTCTTTATCTTTATTTGAAAAAGCTAAATGCATATTGCCGCAAACCACTATAGCTGCCGGAGCGTTATATTGTCCTTCCCGTAGTGTGCTTCTTAATTCGGACAGTTTTTCTCTATTTGTTACAACAATAAATTCCCATGGTTGCCTATTAGCAGCTGTAGGTGCTGCCATAGCTGCTTTTAGTAACAATACCAATTTATCTTCTTCTACATCTTTATCAAGGTATTTGCGAATACTTCTCCTTTGGAATATATAATCTATAATTTCTTTGGCTTCATTACTCATAAATCTACAAACTCCTTTATTATGTTATAAAGTTTTAGTAATGTATTTAAATATACTCTTTTAGCCTAACAATTATTGAAAAAATAAGAAATATCATCGTTGTGAGCAGGTTCTCCACCAACCGATTCATATAGAGCACAAGCCGCTTGATTTGATTTTTCAGTAAAAAGAAAGAATCTACAAATTCCAGTAAGTCTGCATAAAGATTTAATACTATTTAATATCTGATTACCAATACCTTGTCTTTGAAATTCTGGAAGAACGCCAACTTCATGAATATATAGCATATTTCCAATATTATTTAACCTGTTCAGATCATACCCATATGCAAAACCTATAATCCTGTTATTGTCTATACATGCAAAAATCCAATTCATAGGATTAGATAAAAAAAGCCTTACGTTTTCTTCACAAACAAAATCCTTACGAAAATCTACATCCATTTGCATTACCAATGTTAAATCCGAAAGACCTAATTTTCTAAAAACTCTATTGTTCATATCACAATCACCTCATCGTCCAAATAATTCCATATAAACAAAATGGGACGTTACAACTGCTCCACCTATTGAATTTTCCCGCGGATTGCAAATGAGTCGTCATTATAGTTTAATGCCTATTTTATTGATGTTCACTGATTTGTAATTATTTCAGTACTCTTAATTAAATTATTTAAAATTTGTTTATTTATATCTATTTTATTAAGCTGTAATGCCAAAATAATTGCACCAAGAACAGCAGGCAGAACAGGTTCTTTCATGAGGTATTTTTTATTATTTTTTTGACTTAAAGTATTGTGAATCGTATTTTTTATAAACCTACTGTTTGCTACACTTCCAATTAATGCGACTGGAATAGTATCTGCTTTAAAATTTGCACCAATTAATCTGATTCCTGTAACCAATTCAGATGCTGCTTGACTGCAAATATTTATCGCCAAATGGCTTCCTTCTAATGCAGCATCTGTGACAATAGAAGCCATATCTCCAAATAGTTTGTCTCTTTGTTTATAGTCATGTATAAATCCTTCTGACCCAAATTTCACCAAATCGGATAAATCGTTTACTGAGAAATACTTATATACCTTATTCACAAACTCATTATCTGTCTGATCTGTTTCACCTGCAATTATTTTATGTACGCTGTTATAAGAAAGGCATCGTGCTGCCGTATCTGCATAATAATGAAAATCATAATTTCGGATATGCTTTTCTGTGTCTGTTATACCATAAATTACGGAACCCGTACCGGAAATAGCTATTATTCCAGGTTTTGAAATCAAGGCACCCTTATGCGCTATTACAGCGTCATTCACATGCTGTGATGCACATTTTAATCCATCTATATTTGTTAATTCACGTACCCATTCCAAGTCACTTTCGTTGTCATATCCGGCAACTCCTGCAACTACGCTGACTATATTGTTAAGCTCACAATTTGCTTTTTTTACAGCCACATGTACAGCGTTAAATACGTTTTCTTTTGCATTGGAATCTTTATAAATGAAAGCTCCGCCTTTCCATTCAACATAAGAAAGCAAATTTCCATCCATATCTGTAATTGCAGCGCGAGTATATGTTCCTCCACCGTCAATCCCTAATACAACTTTATCTGACATCACCTATTGTTCTCCTTAATAAATCAGCAATTGTTTTAATATCATTACGAATTAATTATAGATTTTGCATACCATGTTATTGGTATATAATAGCCTATTACAGTTGATATTCCATATCCCATTAATGGTACTGGAATTCACTTACTAATATTAAATAAACTACAATATGGAAAGTCACATTAACTTCTCTGTTGGTTCAAAATGTACAATATGGTTAAGAACCTTCCGGCTCATTATAAGCATACCAATCCGATTCCGGTAGCCCCAACTCTCGCAAAATACCATTGAGGTAGCCAATGTTATACATGATATGCCTTATTTGCCCGACAATCACATCCGCATATGTATATTGTGGATCATTGTTACAAACAGAAGAACTCAATTTTTCATCATTCAGATTATCAAACACGCAAGTGGTTTTTCTTTGAATAACATCAAGATACTCCAGCATTTTATTTTGTGAGAGAAACAATCCTTCATAGCTGTCTGCATACAAGTCAGTCGTATAGGCATTATCAAAAATCATTGTACGCCACTCGCTGTCATCATACCTTTCACGCATCCAGAAATCAATAAAATAAACATAATGAAAGACCTGCTGCCAAAAGGGCACCTCGTTATAGGATGCAGCCCAGATTTTCTCCGGGCAAACTTTTACAAGAACACGCGCCATGTGAAACGTGGAGTCAAACTGATTTCGCAAAGCCTCTGTAATCAATCTATCCATTATAACCTCCTGTATTATAAAAATGATTATTATTTCGCATTATCTTGATAGTGACTGCTTAATAAACATAATGGGAAATCAGTTTATATGTTTAAGAATAGGCATACATTCTTCAATATCATTTTGCCTATATCCAGGACTGAGTTCCTTAGTAATTCAAAACCAAAATCGGAATAAGCAATATCAGAAGCTATAGAAACGCCAAATTAGAATTCAACGACAAGTATAACTTTCGGCTGAAATCAATTTGGCGTAATATCATATTATGTAAAATGTGAAGCCAACTATTTTTTCTAATATAAATTTTAATGCTTGTATTAAAAGAAATAAGGCGTATCTCATAAACACGAATAGTATAATTGCAGGAATAGATGCAATCAATTGAGAAATTATCATAATCCATAAAGTCATCAATTAAATTCTTTTATCTTTAAATATTTACAATCTCATTGTTCTTTCAAAGGTAATTTCTATAATTTATAATTGATTAAAATAAAACTAATCAAGATTAGCAGGCTACCCGCAATAACCATAAAGCCCAGAAAATTTAAGTTTTTATTTCTGGCTATAAAGTCATCCAATGAATTTTGACTCATTGACTTACCGGAGAGGCTTTTAGCCTGAAAATATGAGGGATCCACACTTACATTTGATCTCCCTAAAATTGATACAATACCACAAACAAAACATATAATTCCGGCATATGTAAATGTCTCTGATAATATAAGATCGAAGTATGTAGATACAAGATAAATGACTACACTAATAACGAATACTGTAATAAGAACTTTTAATAAAAATTTTGTTGCACCTTTTAGGAATCTTTTCATATTTAATCCTTTCATTAAAAAGTAAATGGGTTTTAAGAACTACAAATAGTACATGATCATCTTTTTAGTACATGACAAAACCAATACATTATTTTCCATATTGTAGATATTATAAACCTTTCAATATGAATTGGCAAATTAAAATAGGATTAAAAAAGAGATGTTAACAATCACAAGTAACCCTTCATATCAAATAAGAAATCACTTCTAAGAAATCACTTCTTAAGCGCTCCGATACATGCTCCAATGTCAATTTGGTTAGCATCAAAAGGCGTTTCATGTATATCTTATAACAGCAATAAAAACTAATTGGCTTTCAATATCTCTTATATCCTTCATTATGGGAATAAAATCAGAGTCACCAACAAAACAAATCCATTAATCATCAATATTAATGATAAATCCTAATTACATGCTTTGACTTCAATACCTGTCAAATTCGAGCTGGTTCAGGTTCCAGTTTTCGAAAGAAAATCATTCATTGTTCTCTGTGTTATCTATTTTAGTAAATACAATATTTTTTTCTTTAAGCGAAATCTTTCCTACTTGGTATCCGTATATCATAGCTTCTTTTTTATAATTCAAAAACGAATGATCAATCTCAAATCCAATAATCTTCTGAATTTCATCAAAAGATAGATTGATATGATCATTTCCATCATTATAAAGATATTTCCATATAGAATCATATTTGCTCATTTCCTAACACCCTCCTTTTAAATGTTCCAATTATCATTTTCTATATTTTTATGCAAAGAAATCATCCACAGCTTGAAACATTTCACCTGTAATATCTACAATCTCCTCTATCGGTATCCTTGTTCCATCTTGCATGACTACAACACGTTCATATCCTTCAATTTTCTTTACAATACCCATCATGGAGATATAAGACCCACCAACCTTCATTTCATCCGATTGAAAAAATACTAGTTCAATCTCCTGCTGCCCGCTTATCTGCTCCTGAATAATTCTTAGTTTTTCATCTAATATGGTTTTTGCAGCCTCATCCAGCTCTATTCTGCGGTCTGTCAGTCTGGCATGGAGAAAATTGTGCGGCACGGTCAAGTACAGACATATGCTCACGATTACTGGAGACATGATGCTGTAAGTTGATGATATCATCATACTGATGCTTGTTTTTATAATCTTCTTCCATTTCCTAGCTCCTTTTACGACTTCAAAAGTGTTCCAATACTGGCTTATGCCTTATGACCTCCAATTTGCTTGTTTCTTTCCTTAGTCATAGCGCCTTCTTCCAGGTTCGTGCCTTTTAGTATGGCATTTTTTCCATATTTTTTCTTAATATCAAGAATCGCAAGCTGCATCTTCTTTTCCCGTAGCAATGTAGCATCCTCTTCTTCTTTTTCCTTTTGCTTGGCTTCATAATCTGAAAACAAATCAAGCTGTTCATAAGATTCCTCTTTCGCTACAATGTTTTCACCCACAACATGATTTGCTGTAATATTTATTCTTCGAACCAATAAGTTCACATCCACAATCCGGGTATATAAATCCATAACAGCATCAATAATCAGCTTTGTAGAGGATGTCTGTCGACTAAGATTTACTGTTCCGTGTGCATGTTTTGGAACCTGACGTCCATAGTGATCTGTCGTTATTGGTCCCTGATATTTCTTTCTTATCTCTGAATTACTTAGATTTTCAATATCATAGCCTACTGTCAGAACCATTTGATCTGTCACAAGACCTTTATCAACCAAATCAAGCACTAGAAGATCTGTCATTTCACGTACAATAAGTCTTGCTTTTTCATAATTATATGGACACTGTAGAACTTGTCCCGAACCAAGACTGTTTGTGGTTGGTTTATATGCCTTTACATCTGCAATTGTACATGGTTCCCAGCCCCACGCATGGTCGATTAAAAGTTCTGCATTTATCCCAAATAACTTGTAAAGCAAATCTTCATTGTAATACTCATTCTTCTTTCCAATGGAACACCTTGCTACATCGCCCATTGTAAACATTCCGTTCTCTTCTAGTTTCTTGGCATACCCTCTGCCTACACGCCAGAAATCTGTCAGTGGTTTATGAGTCCAAAGAATTCGTCTATATGTCATTTCATCCAGTTCTGCAATTCGCACTCCATCCTTGTCTGCCGGTATGTGTTTCGCTACTATATCCATTGCTATTTTACATAGATAAAGGTTTGTACCTATCCCCGCTGTTGCCGTGATTCCAATCGTTTGAAAAACCTCACTTATCATCTTCATTGCAAGTTCTCTGGTTGAAAGATTCGCCATCTGCAGATAATGAGTCACGTCCATAAATACTTCATCGATAGAGTAGACATGGATATCCTCTGGTGCAACATACTTCAAATAGATGTTGTAAATTCGTGTACTATATTCCATGTATGCTGCCATTCTCGGCGATATAATCCAGTGACAATTCAGGTAATTTTTTTAATTCAGTATCAATATAAGAGGAGCCAGTAAAGGAATGACTAGGTGCCTTGCCCCTCCTAATTGCATTTTCTTCTTTCACTTTCTGCACAACCTCGAATAACCTTGCTCTTCCTGAAACCCCAATCGCTTTTAATGACGGTGATACTGCAAGACAAATTGTTTTTTCTGTTCGGCTTGCATCTGCAACTACAAGATTTGTGGATAATGGGTCAAGCCCACGTTCCACACATTCAACAGAGGCATAGAAAGATTTAAGATCAATCGCGATATATATATGATTTTCCTGTTCCATCTATTTGCCTCCTCTATTTTTCATTTAATATTATTTTTAAAAATTTATTACAATTCTTTCTCCTACTAATTGGAATTTGTCATTTCAATTGACATACCAGGGTAGCCTTTGTAAAAAGTATCTACTTACGCCAAAACGTACAAAATTCCTCACCCCACTATTATAGCAAAGTAAGGAATTCCATTAATTCCACTAATCTATACAAATATCTATTCTATCCAAATCCCTCTTGTTAGGCTTTCCGGGAAAGCAACACAACTGTTTCAACGTGGCTCGAGAGGACAGAATTGATGTCATTGGAACCATCTGTTTGAGGAAACATATCCACCGGTTTTTCGGTAATTTTCTAGAACCGTCCGTTCGTGGAAACATATCGAGGATAACTCGTAATGTGGATGACGCAACTGCCCGAAATTTGTTTTTTGCTTAGGAATGCTGCATTTCTTCAATTGTTTCATCACACCATTGGATAACAGCCTCTCCGGATATTATCCCACTTCTAAGAACGGCCTTGATAAAGCTGAGTCGCTCCTTTGATATTTCCTGGATGCCCTGTTCCAAATCCTTTTGCATTCCAAGATACTTCTCTACATTCTTTTCATGGCGTTCTTTATAACTCTCTAGCATCCGGATTACATTTTCCCTCGGCTGGCTGCTTGAAAACAATAATTTTAGCATAAATTCAGAACGTATTGGCTGTTGCATGGTCTCTTCTAAAAGCCATGTATCAAATTCCTGCTTTCCCTTTTCAGTTATTCCATACTGGACTTTCTTTTCATTTTTTTCTCTGAAAACAATTTCAATCATCCCATCCTCCAGCATCATTTTCAATGTTGGATAGATATGTCCGAAATTTTCATTCCAAAATCCTGAGAGTACCTTGTCACTGTACTTTTTTATGTCATAACCGGTACTTGGTGACAAATTCAAAATACCCAAAATAGCATACATGGATTTATTCTTTAACGCCATTCTTATTTCCTCTCTTTCCAAGCATCAACATATTTTTCAAGTTTCCATATTGTCTGTTCAAGCTTAGCAAAATTCCTCATTTCCCGAGAAATTTGTATGCAGTTTTCCTTGATTTTTCTATCCATTATGAGTGTTTCCGTCTTAGATTTCAATATTTCTGGCGACAATTCCTTTATGCTTTCTGTCATTCCCAGTTCCATAGAAACAAGACACTTGGCCACCATATGCTGGTCATTGACCTGAGGTAATGCAAGCATGGGAACTCCAAAGTATAAAGCTTCGTTCACGCTGTTAAAACCTGCATGAGTAATAAATACATCAGCCCGCTTTAAAATCTCTAGCTGCGGAAGAAAACTCTTTACCAAGAAATTCTGTGGAATTTCTCCTAATTGTGAGACTTCACACTTCTTTCCGATGGACATGCATACATAATAATCCGTATTACAAAATGCTGCAATACATTCCTTATAAAAGGCTACAAAATCTGTATTCAGACTGCCAAGCGAGATATATATAAGCTTTCTGTCTCCTATCACGGAAAAATCAATATCGTATGCTTCCTGTAACCGATCAATGGACGGACCGGCAAATAAATAATCCGGCTCGTTTACCCCATCATCTCCGTTGAAATTACGAGTGGTGTATACGATATTCAAATCTCCTTTGCTTGTAAAAACCTGTTCTAATGAAGGCTCCTCAATTTTATAGCTTTCACAAATTCTTTTTAATATCTGATAGCAATGATCCAATTGAGGATGAAATCCTGCCACAAGCATCCTCTTTGGTACTGGTGCTTGACTCATAGCAAAAGAAGAGTGGGAACACACAACTGGAATTTTAGTCAGCTGTTTTAAGAAACAGGCTCCTCCGAAATAGGAATCACAAATAATCATATCATACCGATCTTCTTTCGCAATATCCAATAGCTCCGGCAGCACCACTTCATCATACAAAAGCATACATTCCATTAACATGAAAAATGGATGCCTATCTGTTGGACGGTATTCTTTCAGAAACAGATCCAACTTGCTACTAAATCCAATCCATTTTGCCCCCATCTTTGTTACCTGTTCCGAAAAGGGTTCTGAACAAAAATAGCTAACCTGGTTTCCTCTCTCTGTTAGTTTCTTAACCAATCCAAGCGTAGGGTTAATATGCCCATACAAATTTGCATTTACAAATAAAATATTCATTATTTCCCTCCTTATATCACTCTGATATACCAATATTATATCAGAGTGATATAGATGTCAAGTATTTTATACACTTCAGACACCGCCCCACAAAATTAGGAAGGATGTGACTAAGTTGTAATTCTTTTTTCAGCTATTATCAGCAAAATCACCCTATGTCATCTATTTTTTTCCCTAAAAATCAGGGCAAAAATCGGGCATTTTTTATGCCTAATTTTTGCCCGTTTTTAGCTTCAAAACCACAATATATCGTGGTAAAAGCGCCTTATTTGTTGCCTTGACCACAATACGTCATCATTATTATCACCTCCACGTGGTCACTCTACAGGAACATATCTGATAATTTACGGTACCCTCAAAACATAAGAAAACCGCCGAAAATACTACATTTCCGGCGGTTAAGTGCTATCTAAAATATGAAATTAATTACCCATCTGCTTTG
>JAQSYO010000011.1 GCA_029256105.1 Herbinix sp. | reverse complement strand
CACTGCGGAAAATATCCGCCATTCTTTCCTCTTTTGGCATAAACATCTTCTCTACCCCAAAACATAGCAAAATATCGTTTTGCTAAATCCTCAGTTATAAATCTTCCAAGAATACGCTCTCCCTGATCAGGATCATACTCATTAATACTCTCTATTGTCACCTCAAATGGATTAGGAGCATCGAATGCAATATCAGCCTTTTTCAACTGAGATTTCAAGGCTTCATTTTCTTTTTGAAGAGTGCGCACTATTTTTCTAAGTGAGTCAAGGTCATAAGCCTCTATATTCATTCCTACACCTCCATCTTGATTTTCTATCTATCATAACCTATTGTATCCTATCATCCCATTAATTCATAATGAACGGATAGGATTAGTCTTACTAAAATCATTATTGGTATTCTCTGTATTATCACATTGTCCTTACAACATGTCTGGAACCGGAAAAAGGACATGTTAATCCAAATCAATTCAATTCGGAATACCTCTTCCATTATAACCCTCCTTTAAATTATTTTCAAACCATGAGTTCAAATTCCTACAGTAAAACGCACCCATAAAGAAATGCTAACGAGTGCGCTTATTTATTACCTATTCAATTTTTACTTCACCTTATATAGCAAGCAAACCGTCTCCACATGCACCGTCTCCGGGAACATATCCACCGCACAAACCTTCTCCACCTTATACCCTTTAGCCTGCAGCACCTCCAAATCCCTAACCAAGGATGTCGGTTTACAAGATATATATACAATTTTCTCAACACCAAAACCAATTATTTTTTCCAACGCCTTGGGATGAATTCCATCTCTCGGAGGATCCAGTACAATGATATCCGGTTTATTATCAGCTAAGGAATCAATTACTTTCAATACATCTCCAGCAATAAACTCACAATTACTCAATCCATTCAAGGCGGCATTTTCTTTCGCAGCTTCTACTGCTTCTTCTACGATCTCAACGCCAGTCACCTTACCTGCAACCGGTGCAAGAAGCTGAGCGATGGTTCCGGTTCCACTGTATAAATCAAATATCAGCTTGTCCTTTGTCTCACCAACATATTCTCTTACTTTTGTATACAATACTTCTGCTCCCAAGGAGTTCGTCTGAAAGAAGGAAAATGTTGAGATTTTAAATCTTAAGCCTAATAATTCTTCATAAATATAATCTCTACCAAAAAGCACGACAGTACGGTCACTTTTCACCACATCCGCATGACTGTCATTATAAGTATGATGAATGCCTACAATGGAGCCTGCAAGAGGTAATTCTAATAATCGCTCTGCAAGCGTAGCGAAAACATCCCTGCTATTACTTTCATCTATTATAGTGTCCTCTTGTTGTACATCATCATCTGGATTATGAAATAGTTCCTCCTGTGAAGTTGTAATAATATTAACCAGAATTTCTCCTGTCTTCACTGCCTTTCTCACAAGCAGGTGTCTCAGATATCCTTTATGCGTAAGTTTATGCAAATAATCCATTCCGAGTTCTGTACCATAATCTAATACAGTACTAAGAATTTGATTGAAGTCAGTATCCACAATAGCACAGTCATCTGCAGTAATAATATCGTGAAAGCTACCTTTCTTATGAAGTCCTAAGGCAAGTGGTCCATTTTTAATTTCATCACCGAAGGAAAACTCCATCTTATTTCGGTATCCCCATTCAATCGGACTTCCAAGAATCCCTTCGTAATTATATTCCTGACACACTTGATCAATCAGTCTCTTAACCTGCTCTTTTTTCATCTCTAGCTGGTTTTCATAAGACATTGTCTGATAGCTGCAGCCACCACATTCACCAAAGCTTTTACACGCCTTTTCTCTCGTTTCTAACGGGGATTTCTCAAGAACCTGAAGTAATCTGCCCTCCGCTTTACCACTTCTGATTTTATTCACGGAAAAACTTATCTTTTGACCAGGCATGCTGTTCTTTACTACTGCCTTTTCACTCTCTATTTCAACAATTCCCTTATTGGGAAAATCTACTCTTTTTACAGTACCTTCATATATTTGACCTTTTTTCATCTATTCTTATGGGCTTGTCCTATTATGATAATAACTTTTTTAGGTAATTATCAAATACTTGCAAATAGTAACTTAACCCATCCTCCTTCCAATACTACAATTGATTCATTCACCGTATCATTATAATGATAAACTGATCTTTTGTCTACCTTCGGAATATCAGTTTATAACGAGAATTATGCTGTAACATTAACCATCGCTAATAGCTCAGCTCTTAACTTGATTATTAACAGCATAATTGATTATAAATGTAAGAAGGAGTATAAATAAAGATATATAAATATTTTAAGATAAATAATAATATTTCTGTGAGGTTTAAAAATAAGTGTACACTACATGGCATTTATTTTAGTCTTCTCGCTAACTCTTCCATATGTGTTTGATCCGTACCACAGCAGCCACCAAATATTTGGAAATCGTATTGCAGACGCAGCTTTATCATTTCTTCCGCCAAGTCAATCGGATTGGAACTTTTCAGTTCGCAGCATTGATCCAATTCCTCCGGAGATAACGGCGATGCATTCGCTTGTATTCCTTTAAACCTTGTTCTTACCAAATCGGTTTGATTAAAAGAATGAGTTAATGCCTTTCCTAAGATAATTGGATGAACACAATTTGTCATGTAACAAAGCGGTTTTCTATTCGTTGCTTCTTCAATTGCTGTCATTGCATCATGGATAGAGGTACCATCAATCAGACATCCGTTTTCTCGAATCATAAAGCTTATAATATAAGGCAATCCGGACGCTTCCATCGCTTTTGCCATACCAATCGCTTCTGATAATACGGGCATAACTCCTGCAAACAGAAAATCTGCCTTCGCCTTTCCAAATAACTGCGCTTGCCAGGAATGGAATTCATGGGCCTCAGTTATCGATAAAACCTCAGTTCCTTTATACGCATCCCCTTTGCAGCCCATTAAACCACCAACATATATATTCCCCGAGAATTCCTCTTGCAGTCCTCTCAAAAAAGCTACATTGTCTTGAATGATGTTCTCACTATATTCAGATTCTGCTACATTTCTTTTATTGGCTCTACGTGTCGGTGTTGTAAGCATAATAGGAAGCTGATACGTATCTGCAATACCAATGTATTGTCTATAGATTTCCTGCATTGCACGCTTTGCTTTATCTTGATATATAAAGCTTGCATTAGCTACCTTTGATTCTGGGTAAAGGGAATATTCACTCCGTAAACGTACCCCTAAGGCACCTTCAATTAATATTGCTTTATTCTTATCATAACATTCTGTGAGATTCATTGAGCTGTAACTCCTTTCGTATATTATTAATTAAATGTGATAATTGCCTGTTCGAAAATTACTATCTCTGATCTATTATTATATCCTCATAATAAAAATTCATAGGTACAATAATAGCCCGCGATTTCCTCGCAGGCTATCGGTATCCAAATTATAGCATTTATATACTTGAATGGAAACAAATATATTTTTACTCCACATAGAAGGATTGCATTTAATAATAGTAACTACATAATTCTGGCTAATTCCACAATCCAACGCATTGGGCTCACTAGACTTATCACCTGAAGCAAACGAGGCATTGATTCAATCGCAATAAATGTCCCACCTAGCAGCGACATCACTGCTGCCAGAGAGGAAGCTGTTATATTGGCTTGCATTTCACTCTTACTTGCAAGACAGATTAAGGTTGAAAACATCGTAGCTATTCCCGCAATAATTACTCCAATCACAGTTCCGGTTAACAGTGACAACATAAAATTCTTTTGTAAAAAATCCAATACTGTCAAACAGAGAATAACCTGCGCTAAAGCAATCAAAAACGTATGAATGATAAATCCTTGTATATATCCTATACTACCACTTCTTGCGAATTGATACCGCTCATAGGTTCCGCTCTGCTTATCCCTGATTATTGCTGCTGTTGGGATTGTAGATAAAATCATGAATAAGGTTAACAGCAGTGCCAATGTCCGTTCCGTCTCATTAATACCTACTTTTGACAATCCACTTAAATTAATGTATTCCCCCTTTCTAATTGCACCCTTAAAAATCTCCAACATCGCTAACTTCTTATTTTCACTTTGATAGGTTATAAGTACAAAATCATCGTTGGAAATACTGTTGCGGTAGTCTAATATCAAATGATACTTTCCAGTCAATAGATCTGTGTGGAGTGTTCCCTTATTTGCAATTTCATAATTTATGTCCTTCGATTGTCTCAATATCTCATACAAACCCTTTTGATTCTCCCTTTGTATCTCACTTGCGTTACTTTCAAGAATTCCCACTCGCAGCGATGTTCTCCCTAGCTTTATAGAACCTGTAATCAAACATAGTATAATTGGTATTAGAAGTGTAATTACAAACAGCATCTTATGGTTGATGCTTCTTCTAAAATTATTTTTCATAACCAGGTAAATCCCCATGAATAAATTCCTCCTTCTTAAATAGTTTAATTGCAAGTATTGTGAAGATAATTCCAGACACTACGAACACCATTGATGTCCTCCATAATAGGCTACTCGTACCATCATAAATAGCAAGGAACATACTCCGATTTACCCAAGTTAATGGTGATAGTTCTAGTATTACTTCTAGCTTTGGGCTCAAGGTACCTATCGGATAAAAAGCTCCTGCGAGTATCGCCGCAAGACAGATAGGGATATTTAGTATGTTTTTGATCAAAAGAAAATTCTTCATCCCAAAACCAATAATTAAGCCCACCGCACAGGTACAGAAGGTTTCTGCCGTCAAAAGTAGAAATACCGGGAAGAATTGGGTAACTAAAGGGAGCTTCAGAAGAAGCTTCACAAATAAGAGCACTACGACGTTACAAATACTCATAAGTACAATGCAGGAGATTAATTTAGCCAGTACAATTTGTGCATGGGGTACTGGCGCAAATAGAAAACGGACTGATGTCTTCTTATATGCATCATCCTTTCCTGCATATGCGGCTGTAATGATTGCCATTGCTACACAAAATGGAAGCATGACAATTGCATAATATTGATATCCCGTAAAATTCTTCCCGTAATTGCCTGAAGACAAATAGCCTAGTAGAAGAATCATGACGACTGGAAAAATTATATTATAACCAAGAAAGAAACCATCCTTTGATCTTCGTTTGATATCATAACAGAATAAACTCAATAAGATACTCATAATCTTCCTATACCTCCTCATCCCGTAACTCAGTACCCGTTAGATGTAAGAATATCTCCTCCAAAGTTACAACTCCTTGCTTACGATATTTATCTTTTAATTCGCTTTTCTCCATATCCTCAATTATCTGTCCATGATCCATAATTATGATTCGATTACAGAGTGAATCGATTTCTTCCATATAATGTGAGACATAGATTACCGAAGTCCCCCGATCATTTAGTGCTTTAATAGACTCCATGATATGGTTTCTGGATTGTGGGTCAATTCCTACTGTGGGTTCATCCATAATAAGTAGCTTAGGAGCATGAGCAATTGAACAGGCGATGTTTAACCTACGCTTCATTCCACCAGAAAACTTGGTTGGTAATTCTTTTCTTCTCTCCCAAAGACCAACAAATTCTAAAGCTTCCTGTACCCTAGCCTTTAAATCCATTCCCTTATAACCGTAAAGAGAGCAAAAGAAGCATACGTTATCATAGGCACTCAAATCATCGTATACGGCAATATCTTGCGGAACAACACCGATTACTTGTTTAAAGTTTTTCATTGCGTTCTTGGTGTCAATACCTTGGAATAAGATCGCACCCTCCTCTTTTGACTCAACATCAATTATCATTTTAATTGTGGTACTTTTTCCTGCTCCGTTTGGCCCAATAAAGCCAAGGATTTCACCTTCCTTCATACTAAAGTTGATTTTTTGTACTACTTGCTTCTCCCCATAAGATTTTGTAAGGTCTTTCACTTGCAATAATAAATTCATGGTATATCCTCCTGTTTTCTTTTTTTATAAATTGTTTTATGTAAATTTTTTAGGTAAATCCTTTAAGTAAATTCTTTAAGTAAATCCCCTTATGTAATCCTTTAAGTAATCCTTTATGTAATCTTTTATGTAATCCTTTATGTAATCCTTTATGTAATCCTTTATGTAATCCTTTATGTAATCCTTTATGTAATCCTTTATGCAAGTCCATTAAACAAACCACTATAATTTAATTTATATATTTTATCTTTACTATCCAATGTTGGATATTATGCGATTTTTTAAGTTTTTCTGATGTAAAACAGAAAAACTTAAATGAGATCTTATATAATTAACAATAAACAATTACTTAATCCGACTTTGTAGCTCTTCAATGATTTTATCTAGATTAACTAAAGCATTCTGTGGATCCTTTAATATCTCATTCTTTAGTTTTACTGTATATTGAAGCTTCTGCTCCTCATCCGATAATGTATTATCAGATTCAATCAGTCCGAAATCTAAACTTTTAATAATTTCTTCCGTACCTTTACTGGATTTAATATAATCCTCAAGGTGATCAAGGAGTTCCTGATGCCATAATATCTGATATTTAATATTCTCTATCGTCATCTGAAAAGTAATCTTTGCAATTTTAGTCGCGGTATCATCAATTTTGATTTGATACCATTTTTCCCAATATTCCCTCTGCTCCTTCAACTTCTCTATATGGTTGCTAACGATACGATTAATCTCATCCTTGCTCAGAGTGCTTATCATCGGCTCAGTAAAAAACTTCATAGAACCGATTGGAGATAGCGGTTTATCTAATTCCTCAGCCATCTCGCGGTGAAGTTCTTCCCTTCCGCTCTTTGTTATTTCATAAATTTTACGTACTCTAGAACCGGTTCGTTCCTCTCGAAGCACCTTAATATGCTTTTCCTTCTCCAGTTTCGTTAGTGCATAATAGATTGAACCAGACTGCGTCTTCGCCCATTGGTCTGTTCCGGAAACCTGCAAAAATTTCTGTATCTCATACCCATGCGTCGGCTTCATATTTAAATAATATAAGATAATTGCGCTAATCACTCATTAACCTCCATCTATCTGTCTGTGCTATATTGTAATCGTAATATATTATCAGATTATAGGCGTATACCCAACATTGACTATATTATATATTCAACATTGGGTATTGTCAATTATAATTTAATTATACTGCCGCATAATATATGCTTCGCATCCTCGTATTTTTCTTACAATCCTAATTCCCTTCCTTTGCCGTTAACCTTTGTCCTATTCATTGCCATGCTAATATTATCGGTTAACCAATTCTCCTACACACATCCTTCAATCTTCTGCAATCATTCAAATGCACTATCTGATGCCTAGTAATTGGCATCAGAATAATGCCTGCTACATTCTTCCTTCCCCAAAAATCCAAGAGCCACATAGAATCGGGCTGCGGTGTTACACCACCCTCGAAAGCAATACGATCTATTCCTTCCTTCGTTACCTTTCGTTTCATGTCTTCTGCTTTCAAGCCATCAATTATTTGTTTTGTTCTTAGACCAACTGCATTTCGATATTCATAAAGTGCTGTTCGATCAATCTGCTCACTAAAGTTAATGATCTCCTCATCGTTCATGGCATTACCGGTATCCTTTACCGTCACCTTGAGCTTCTTTAACCAATCCTCATCCAGCACCTGCTTCTGATTATTGATTAAAATATTCGAGGTCAAATCCTCAATTCTAGTGATATGCCAGATATTCCAGGCCACAGTATCATCCTTTATTGTTGGCATCGTTCGAAATGCCTTATCCTCTAAGTCCTTCCATATTTCATCCATATAAGTATTGGTATCTCCATTATAAACGGTAGAGCTATGTACCAAAGAATGCATCATATGTAGATGCTGCTGCATTTCCTCAAATCTATCCTTCTTTAAAATGATCTCCTTCAGCTTTGACTGAAGGGGATTCCAATCCGTACCTACTTGAGACATATCTATCACCTCGTTATATAAATTTTTCGATTTATTGCTTAAAAAAGCAGATATCAACGATGCAACCTAACTTTCACTACATGTTTAGAATAGCTATCTATTTATAGGCATTTAGGTATCCTTTCCTTGTTATACTTATCTAATCGAATACCTATATTGTAATGATAAATTCCTCAACAAATACCGCCTTGCCGGAAATGCTGACATCTATTTTATCTTCATTTTCACTTACGAATACCCGTACAACACCTTTTCTTCCAATTTCATATCCTTGTTCCACTTTTAGCTCCGCCCTGGTACAGCGATTAATATAATTAATATAATAAGCTCCCATCACCCCAGAGGCTGTACCGGTAACCGGATCCTCCACTGTCCCAGACCGCGGTGAGGAAAAATGCCTACCATGCATATCACAGGTTTTATCATAAGTTTCAAGACAAATCGGATGCACGGAAGCCGTTGGAAGCTGTGCTAAGATATCAGGAAACTGCTTATTATCCGGATGCATTCTCAAAAAGGTATCTATCGTCTTAATTGGAACAATTAATGTCCAAATACCTGTACTTCCGTAAACAATAGGATAGTTATTATCGATATCTTCAGCCGTGATCCCTATAGAGGCTGCAAGACGTTCAACATTACCAGTAAAGTCAATAAACTCAGCCGGTGCCTGAGCCATGTGAACTTCCTGAAGGTTATGATCATAATGAACCGGAAGGATACCTGCTAAGGTATCAACTGTAATATCTCTAGAAACCATTGTCTTACTACGTTCCATAAGACCAAAGATGGATGCAATTGTACCATGACCACATAGGTTCATTTCGTGTCCTGGTGTAAAATACCTCAATCGAACATCCGCTTTAGCGGAATCCAATAGAAATACTGTTTCATTAAACCCTATTTTCATAGCTATCACCTGCATCTCATCTTCCGTCAATTCGTTTGCATCAAATACCACTCCTGCTGGATTTCCCTTACCCCGAAGATCTGCAAATGCTTCATAATAATATGCCTTGACTTGCTTCATTTTGTCATTCCCTTCAATGTATTTAATCATAAACCTCTTCTAATTTATATCCAGATTATAACATTTTTAATCATTTGTAAATCTCAACCTCAATAATAACTGAAATTGTAAGTAGTAAAAAAGCCTACGAGGTATAATCCATCCTCATAGGCTAATATATAAATATTATTTCTCTTTGCATTAAGTTGTTCCCATCAACAAGGTTGCAACGCTTACAACACTATTCTGCTGGTACTATTCAAATTGTTTCTATCTAACATTATAAACTTCTGGTTTCCTTATGATTACTAATAATATCAATCAGCGTTACAATACCCCAAGCAATTAAAGCATAAACTACCATCGCAATAATAAGAGTTGGCTCTAATATTGATTTTGTTTCTATACCTTCTGAAACAGCCAATCTGAATATACCGTTAAATGGAGCCAGAAAAAGATTTGTGGTGGAGTATATGAAGGTTACAAATGTACTTTCCATACTTGCTCCAAGAATTTTAAATATAAACCGGAAAGCGAAGAATACTTCTAAAACTCCAAGTGCGTAATAAATGTATTTCCTACTTTGTGAACTTTTATTATTTTGCTTTTTTAACCTGCTGGTTTTTTCCTTAACCACTTCCGTTGGGACCTTTATATCCACAAATAATTGTTTGTCCATTTCTTCATCTCTTTGTTTTTCAATCTCCAGTATTCCATTATTTCTTGTTTCTGTCATGATATTTTCCATATGATACCCTCCACACTTCTATTTTGATCTCACTTCTATTTTGATTTCTCTTCTATTTTAATTTCTCTTCTATTTTGATTTCTCTTCTATTTTCATAACTCATTTTCACATAACACACTTCACTTACTAACAATAAGGATAATGTTATCTGCTAAAGGATTTTTTTCCCTTTTATTATTCTTATCAAAACAACAACGATTGCAATGATAAGAAGTATATGTATAAATCCTCCAAGAGTATAAGCTGTAACTATACCGAGAAGCCATAATACAATGAGAACTATTGCTATTGACCATAACATGCTTAATCACCTACCTTTTTTATAACGAATTTTTTTTAACGATTATATGTCTTTCATTTAATCACATTTGCGTATTCAATTTTACAGTTTATCCAGTTCCTTTGAAACATTATGTAATGTTTTTTGAATATTCTTTTTCGTTTTGTGAATATCCTTTTTCGTTTTATGGAAACCGTCCTGCATATCCTCTTTCACATTTTCTGCTATTTCTTGGACATCTTTAGCAGCCTCACCAATTTCATTGTTAACATTAGCTGCAGATTTCTTTATCGTTTCTTTTTCAGCCTCGACTGCATTCTTAATTTTCTCTACCGTATTAAGTTCTTCTCTATCCATGTCTTTTCTCCTCATACTTTGCTTTATAGTAAATAGCGTACCAATTCCCGCTCCTATAACACTTATTCCAACTGCAAATTTCTTTACTGACTTCACTCTTTCATTCTTTCTTTTTCTATTTATAACAAAGTCATAAAACTCTTTCAATATCATTATAAAACCTCCTGATTTATCTACTTGAAATCCTTCAAGCATTTTTTTGTTAACGATGGATTTCTTTCATTCCATAAATTTAATTCCTTTTCCTTACACTAAACAATCACTTTTTTATATTAAAGAAAGGCAGCCTTTCAGCTTTCTTTAATCATGTATTTAAAAGGGTGGCACTCTAAAATGTGAGTACCACCCTAAAGGATTTAATATTTAATTTTAAAACTTTATATACATACGGATATTATTGCTTATACATTAAATCAAAACTTTCTAAACAATTGAATGTCTTTTTCCATTTTCGCCTTTTACCAAGGACTCTATAACTCTTGTAATGTCTTCTTCTTCAAGACTTTCAAGATACTCTATAATTGTGGAAAGTCTTTCATATTCAGTAATAGAAAATAGCACTGCATCCGGTTGGTTATTTTTGAATACGAATATTTTACCGAAATCTTCTGCTTTTTCCCTACAGGCTTTGTAATTTTTAATCATTTCAGAGTTTGAGGCAATTGCTTTTGTCAAAATATTCATTTTCTTGATATCCCTCTCTGTTTCTTTTCTATAAATTCATCATACTCCTATTGCGACTATTTGTCAACATATATATATAATAATTATTCATATATTTATTGCAATTAATTTTCTAATAATTTTTATTATTATAATTCTACTATTTTATTATATTATTATACGTATTATTCTTATAATTATTTTCAATACATTTATTAGGATCTATAATCTTTTATTTAGATTTTAAATGTAATCATTGGATTTTCAAACTATTTATTTGGACTTCTAATCTATTTATTTGGATTTCCTCTCTATTATTTGGACTTCCTCTCTACTATTTGGATTTTCAATCTATATATAAGGATATTCAATCTAATTATAAGAATCTAAAATCTGTTTCGCAACTATGGCTATTCTTCCCATAAAAAATGCACCTTCATAATAGCTGTTATGTATTTCAACAGACTACCATCAAAGTGCATTTAAAATCAGGTATTGATTATTGCTTATTAAATAGGCATAAGATTATCACTTTTACTTATGTTCATGTACAGGGTAATTACGCAATTCGCTTAGTAATTCATCAACCGCTATTTTAGCAACCGCAATATATTTATCTGCTGCCCCATAATAGATATATAATTCTCTTTCATAAATATAAGCGCCTTCCGGAAATACGACATTATTAACATCGCCAAACAGTTCATATTCTTCTTCCGGCTCAAGAAGGGGATATGGAATACGTGCAATCACCTTAGATGGGTTTTCTAGATCAAGAAGCGCAACGCTACCTCGATATACAAATTTATCATCCACAGCATGATATAACAGTAACCATCCCTGATCTGTTCTAATCGGTGGTACGCTGCCACCAATTTTTTGATTTTCCCAAAAATTCTCGCTTTTCATAATGACAGATGTTTCAATTTTGTTTTCATAATCTGCCCACGCATTCAGTGAAAGAAGTTCATCAAAGCTTTCAAAATAATCCAACTGAATATTTGGTGAAATTCTGTGCAAGAATGCAATCATTCCATTAATTCGTTCCGGGAATATAAATGCGTCTTTATCCCAGGTAAAATGCTTTATAACACCTAATTTCTTATATTCAACAAAATCCTCAGTCCGAGCAATTGCCACCCGTGCTGTTATTCCATCATAGGCGGTATAGAAAATATAAAAACTTCCCTCAAATTCAACGATTCTTGGGTCTTCACAGCCTTTTATTTCCTCCGGTAGTGTCGGATATATGACTCTTTCATTGGAGTCATATAATATATTGGTGTTCGTATCCAACTTAGCATAACCAATGTAAGATATATAATTTTCGTTATCCTTAATATCGCTATTTGTTGCTCTATATAACATATGAACAATCCCATCCTTAAGTAGAACACCGGGATTAAATCTTGCGAAGCTTCCAAATTGATCCTTTAATGGTTTCATAACGATCCCTAATTTTTGAAATTTAGTCATTTTGTCCTCCAATTTATTCCTATTTTCGGTACACTCTTCTACTCACATTCAAATTAGAGAATCAATATTTGAGTAATTTGATAATTCCATAAATGCGATTCCATAAGAAACTAAACTTTCTGAGCCTTGATTCAAATTCAAACCGTTCTCATTCAGACCATCATAAATAGCACCGGTAACAGTATCTATTAAAGATACCCCTTTCGAATTATGACCTTTGTACCAATGAAAACATTTTTCTGCGTTCTCCAGATATTTTTTCTCTTTTGTTATATCATAGAATTCCAGATACGCAAGTAAAGTTTCACATGCTTCGATCGGTTGTTCATCATATTCCGCCGGTTCTTTCCCTTTCATAAGCCAACCATTACATCCAATTGGTTTAAAATAATCCTCTTTCAGTGTAATACTTTCAAGGAATTCCATGCTTTCCTTTGCAGTTTCAAGAAAAATAATAGTACCAAGAATATCAAATGCTTTCATAAGTGACCAAGGGAAAAAGGAATTGCCATAAGTTATATAATCCTCAAACCAATGCCAATCCTCCGACTTATGCTCCTTATACTGATCAACCAAGGACATAGCTAATTGTTCAATATAAGGAAATACCTCAGGTTTTTCGGCAATATAACTTAGTCCAACGATGGAATATGCTTTTGCCCTAGGCGACGAAAGATTTGGCCAGTGCTCTATGGCTTTATTGACCATATGCCAGCAGCTTCTTTTTATATTTGTAGGTATAGAGGGACTTGAGATTGTTCGTCCTAACGCCCATAAGCATCTTCCAAAACAATCTTCGGATCCTTCCTCTTCAAGAAATTCTCTTTGGAAATTCATAAAGTTCTTAAACTTTCCATTATCGTTCTGTGCATAGATCATAAAACCCAAATATTTATAGATTAGCTTTAAATATTTCCTATGCTTAAACCGTTCAAAAAGCATTACTGCTAAAATTAAGGCTCTTGAGTTATCATCTGTAGTATATCCTTTACTTAGATCAGGGATTCCATATATACTATGTTGAAAGATGCCCACATCATCAGATAGAGCAAATAGATAATTGGTAAATATTATTCCCTTATCCGTATCATTCATTATACTTCACCAACTTCAGTGTTAGAAGTAATGATACTTAGAATTACATTCGTATACTGTGTAACTACCTTATCCCAATACATCGTTCTACCAATCTTCAATGTGTTTCGTTCCATCTTAGCTTTCTTAAAAGGATCGTCTAATATTTGTTTGATGCAAACCGCTAAGGAATCTGGGTTGCTAAATTCAGCAAGTAGACCGTTTCCTTCGGATAACATTTCTTTGGCATACAGATAAGGTGTTGAAACAATTGCCTTGCCATAGCCTACTGCGTATGCAAGTGTACCACTCACTGCTTGATCCTTCGCTAAATATGGAGTCATGTAGATATCTGACAACTGCAAATAATGAATTATTTCATCTTTTGATAGGTATCGATTAACGAACTTTATATTTTTACCCATATCAAGTTGATTAACAAGTTCCTCCAACTTATTTCTATAAGCCGTTCCTTCCTCTTTCAAGGCTGGATGCGTTTGGCCAAGAATTAAATATAGTACATCTTTGTGATATTTGATT
Organism: Herbinix sp.; assembly: GCA_029256105.1. GTDB lineage: Bacteria > Bacillota > Clostridia > Lachnospirales > Lachnospiraceae > Mobilitalea. Next base: position 92,686 of record JAQSYO010000011.1, on the reverse strand, counting down.
TTATTTTCAATTGTAGTGTGACTTTTTACAACCTTAGCGATAGCCTCTATCCCATGTTCAATCCCTTTTCCGGGACCGATCAATCCAAAGGTACTTATTACCTGTCTATTCATAAAGCCATACTTCTTTTTTAGAAGTTCCCTAGGTTCGAATTGTTTTTTTGGAACTCCGTGATGAATGACTTCAATCTTTTCTTCCTCTACACCATAAATCGTTTGAAGCATTTCTTTGGTGTTTCGCGCCATAGTTATAATCTTTTCACTCTTTTTACCAAGTTCATTTATAATTAATCTTTGTTTTGGATCAGGTTCCGATAATATGGTATGAAGTGTTGTTACGACAGGTATTTCAAGGTTATTAATCAAGTCAAGGATATAATCACCATGGTCTCCACCATAAATTCCATACTCATGCTCAATCACTAAAAGTTTAATTTTAGAAGTATTTAATTTCCTGGCGAGGTTCGTATAATCGCTTCTCTCATTTCGCCTTATTTCAGCGATGACCTTCTTATCATAAGAACATTCTTCTGAATTGTTAATAGCGATTACGTGAGTATTTACGGTTCCGTTATAATCCATCGTGGTAATGAGATCCTCCGTAAATGTTGCAATACCGCATTCACGCGGAGGATAAGTACTTAAAAATGCAATGTCGATAAATGATTTTGTTCTAATCAAATTTTATCACCCTTTCTAAATTCAATTTTTGTAAGCTCTGATTTCTCGATTGCCTCATCAGATAATTTCTTTGTACTGAGCGGTTCTATAATCGTTAAGGTTTTCAGTAATACAATTTCATCAGCTTCAAAACTACTTGCGGTAACAACAGAATCTACTAAAGTAGCCTTTTTACTGATAATTATGTCATTCCAAAGAACGCTTCCTATAATCGAGCTCTCCGCACCGATAGAAACATTGTTTCCGATTACAGAATGATTTATTATGACCTTAGCTCCTATGTTGGCATTATCTCCGATGTATGCTGGTCCAACTACGATAGCACTAGGGTGAATTGTAACATTTTCACCAATACTAACATTTTCGCTATTAAAGTCGCAATCTACTAACTTACACTTGCCACTCATGATATCCCAATGTGCCTGTCTGTATTTTTGAATTGTACCAATGTCCATCCAATAACTTCCACTTTTATAAATACTTATCTTTTGATTATTATTTAGAAGTTTCGGAAATATTTCTCTTTCTATTGAAACTGCTCGATCAGAAGCAATCTCCGCAAAAATGGAAGGTTCAAAAATATAAATACCTGCATTAATCGATTTTGATGTGGATTCTCCAGCTTTCGGCTTTTCTTTAAACGTAATCGCATATCCATTTTTATCATATTCAATCACGCCATACATCGATGGGTCCTGTACTTCTGTTACAGCTATACTAGCGACTGCTTTCTTAGATTGATGAAACTCTATCATTTTACTTATATCAATATCACTCAATATATCTGAATTAAATACGAGGAAGGGCTCATTAAAATACTCTTCCGCCATTTTAATCGCACCTCCGGTACCCATAGGAGTTTCTTCAACAATATATTTAATTTTCAAATCGAACTTCGTACCATCTCCAAAATATTCTTCAATATACTCCGGATGATAACATGTGCTAATCACTACTTCTGATATGCCACATTTTTTTAGATTACGCATAGTTCTCTCCAGCAATGGTTTGTTTAAAATTGATACCATTGGCTTCGGTAAATTATCTGTTAAGGGTTGTAATCTAGTTCCCATTCCTCCAGCAAGAAATAAAGCTTTCATGTAAATACCCATACCTTTCTTTATAACCTACAAACTTTTGGCTGCAGGCTTAAAGTTGCGTGTGAAAAATCTTGATTTTTCACACGAACGCCTATCTGCCCGCCGTAGCAGGTCTATAAAACAAGAGAACTGTGCTCCGTAGCATAGAGCGCAGTTCCATTGGAATTAAGAATGATTTTATTGTCCTAGTTCAATCCTTCTGTTATCAAGTTTTGTATTTTTATTTCTTCTCAGGTTCAACAACTTCTTCAACAGGCAAAGCTCTTAAATTAATTATCGTTCCATATACAGCATCTTCATTTTCTATTTTTAGAAGCTTATCCAAACCTAATTTATCGAGCGTGATTGTATCATTTAGGTTCATCTCAGATACATCTACTTCGATACCGTCCGGCATCAAGGCCATCTTACCAAAAACAGTTATTTCTGATTTATATACTTGTAATTGAAGTTGTTTTGTTCTTAGAACATCATCACCCTTATAAGTAATCGGAATCGCTATCTTGATTTCATGATCTTTTGAAACAATCTGCACATCCACGTGGGTAACAGTTCTGACAAGATGTTTTCTTTGTACTTCTTTTATAAATCCAAATTTCTTGCTATTATTAATGTTAATCCATAATTTAGCACTGTTTCCATGGCTGGTAAGAAGTCTATTTAATGATTTTTCTTCAAATTTTACCGCTGTTGCTTTCTCAACACCATCGCCGTAAAGAATGCCTGCTACATAACCATTTTCTTTAAATTTTCCATCTGCTCTTTCGATTGCATCTAATGTTATCTCGTTCATTTTCAATCTCCTTTTTGGCTTATAAAGCCAGTGATTATTTATGTTTGATTTATAAATGTTCTTTACGAAAGTTTTCCCAAAAGAATATTCTATTAAACCATGCTTAAATACATCATTAATATATTAATTTTTTTTAGTGATATGGTCTTAGCACTCGCTACATTAGAGTGCTATAATAATTAGACTATACTCTTAATTTTCTTATTTGTCAAAACATTTATGAATTTTTAATACAATTAGTTATTTTATTAAATTATATAATCAATTTTTTATTATATTCATTTATGTCAAATAATATTATAATCACGTCGATTTTTATCAACTATTCTGGATTTAAAAAAGTCAGCCTGGATTTACTCCTGGCTGACTAAGCTATCAATTATTACTTAACATAAGCTCATAATCTTGATCCACTTACATCATTTTACTTTTTAACTATGGGAATCCATATCTCACTAACATAATCCTCTTTCGAACCATCTCCATCCGAATACCATTCGATTTCTGCGCTACCTGCATGTTCATAACCAGAGGAAGGAAACCATTCGGTATAAATTCGTTTCCATACCGCCTGCATTGCATTAGGCATAGGTCCTACACATTGGAATACTACCCATAAACCGGCGGGAACAACCAGTTCCTCCATATTCTCAGGAACTTTATCATTAGAGGAACTTGCAATATAATAATCCAATGCGTTTTCTATAAAGTTTGCACAAATTCCCATCACCCCAGTCGGGTTATTATTAGAGAGTTGGAGTATCTCATTAAACGTATCCTCCCCCAACTCCTGCCAAATCTTTGGTATTCGTATAAAATTCTGTCCATCTACCTTAGATACGGTTTCTTTCTTTCCTACAAACCTCATACTGGGTTTTTCAACTAACTTATAATTCATTTCTTTTCCTCCTTTAATCGACATTTGAAAGGATATCTTAGGAAATGACTTCAACAAGATACCAGTCTCTCTTACTGCTTTCGGTGTGATTCCATGCACATTCAAGAATGCACGTGTGAAGGCCGTCGGAGAATTATAGCCATATTTAAGCGCGATATCAATTACCTTATTGGAGCTATTCTGAAGATCAAATGCAGCAAGAGTCATACGTCTAAGTCTTACATATTCACTTGGAGTCATTTCCGCGGCAAATGTAAAAATCCTTTGAAAATGAAAGACAGAGCAGCAAGCTATTTTGGCAGCTTTATTCATATCAATCTCCTCAGCTAAATTATCCTCAATATAATCAATCGCACCATTCATTCTTTCGAGCCATTCCATATCATAATCTCCCTTCCATTAAAGTCTACCGCTTTCTCTTCCTGACTTCCTCTCTTTTTATGCTTTTAAATGAGAGTTTTTGATACATTACTATAGTTACATTACGTGTTTATATTATGAAGATTATACCATAAAACTAAGTAAATGATAAGAAGTCATCCGTTCCAATCGTCAATTTTCATTACCTCTTAAAATACCTATCCTATAGACTTATAAATAAAAATTACTGCAGTTATTGATTTTCTGCAAGTTGCGAAGAATATTACTAATCCTAAGACTTAATGAATAATAAATTTGAAAATTTATTTCAAAACCCATACAATAAGAGTTCTCCATACGTATATAAGGAAAGGAGGTTAAAAAAGTGATCACGGAACAATTAGAATATTATATAGAATGTATTACCAACAAAGAAACAATCGCCTTAAAAAACATTTATGAAATTATGGGGCAGGCAGTATTCTCTTATGCCTATACCATTTCAAGAGATCGGCAATTAGCAGAAGATATTGCTCAAGATGTTTTTATTAAGATACTATCTAGCGCGGATAGTTATAAAAAAGGCAAAAATCCCAAAGCTTGGATCATGAGTATTACTCATAATGTAGCGGTCGATACGCTACGTAAGAGAAAAAATATAGCAATAAGTGATATAACGGAGCCTGTTTTCTCTGAATTAAGTATCGATGGCTTTGAAGAAAGTATAACGAATGAAATTAATATCGAACGCTACTTAAGTCGACTTGATTCAGTACAGCAAGAAATCATCAAATTACATTTATTAACAGAACTCTCCTTTAGAGAAATTGCTCAAATCTTAAATATGACCTTGGGTAAAGTAGGTTGGCAATATAAACGTGCAATCGCCCAATTGCAACAATTAATGAAAGATGAGGTAATACGATGAATAAATTTGAAGCGGAGGTAAAAGAAGCCTTAAAGACTTCATCAGAACACACCCCGGATTATTGGGAAAACATTTCAAAAAAAACAAATATACCTTATAATGGGAGGATAATTATGAAAAATTCACCGAAAAAAAATATATTTAGAGTGCGTTATATTGCACCAGCTGTTTGCGCCTTCGCCCTTGTTGCTACGATCCCCTTTCTACCAGGTCTGGGCAATAATTCACCAAGCAAGGGAAATGATGTTGCGAATATTCAAACCGTAGAAAATCTTAATATCAACAACATATCGAATGCAATCAGTGCTAAAATCAGACTTCCGGAGAACGGAACTACGGAAACAATATCCTACGATAACTATCTTAAGCAAGCAAATATGAATTTGAACTTATGGTTACCGACTGGTTTAGAAAAATCGGAAGATGCTTTCATTTATTATAATGAAGATGGCAGTGAGTTTATGATGAGTGGCTATCACTTTAGCAATCCAAGCACGGGGGCAACACTATCGATAAGATTTCAACACGGAGCATTGCCTATGACCGATTTAAAATATCAACTTGAAAATGAAGAGACCTCAACAATCAATGGCGAAGACATCGTAATTGGTTATAGCAAAGATCTTGATGCATACTGCACAACTTTTATGTATGAGGATATCGGTTATGAATTAAGTGGTTCCCAAGGCATATCACAGGATGACTTTGTTCATGTAATTCAGTCCATAGTGCAATAAATAAATTCACTAAAAAATTTAGTATAAGGAATGCAGATATACGAAAGTTATCATATATTCAGACAAAAAGACGGTAAAAGAGAAAGACCTGCTGATATCAAAAAGTAGGTCTTTCTCTTTGTAAATATATTATAGCAAATTTTTAATCGTAATTTATTAATCGTAAATTATTAATTGAAAATTTTTAATCGTAAATTTTTAGTCGCAATTTTTGTTGTAATTTTCAAACGTAAATTTAAGTCGTAAATATATAATCCCAGATTACTGATTAGGCAAAGCAAAGAATGGAAGAAAATTTAGGTAAGTCATAAGTAGCAAGTTGATATCCACAAGCATCACCAATTGCACCACTATCCATTCCGACTACCGTAGCTGCTTCAATTCCAGCTTTTGCATCTTCCACCACCATACAATCCTTAGGCTCAATTCCAAGATACTCTGCTGCCTTTAAGAATACTTCCGGATGAGGCTTTGACATGGTAATATTATTGCCGTCCGAAATCGCATCGAAGAAATTCTCCAACCCTATTTGTGATAAGATAAGACGTGCATTTTTGCTGGAGGAGCCGATTGCGAGCTTCAAGCCTTGGGTTCTCAGAAAATCCAACGTATCCTTAACTTCTTGGCTCAAATCCTGTGGTGACATCTTTTTTAGGAGTTCTTTGTATCGTTCGTTCTTTTCCTCTGCCAATTCTACTTTTTCTTCCTTCGTAAGTACCCGTCCATCCAATCTTTCCAAGATAATCTCAAGACTCTCCATCCTGCTCACGCCTCGTAATCTGTTATTAATCGTTTCATCAAAATACACCCCTAATTTATCTGCAAGCTGTTTCCATGCAAGGTAGTGATAATGATCGGTATGGCAGATTACTCCATCCAAATCAAAAATAATTGCTTTGTATTTCATACAGAACACACCTTTCTGCTGTTTCATTTTATAACCCTATATATTGACTCGTTCCTAACCAACCCACAGCGGTATTATCAGTGTTTGTTCGGTATCGTAATCCTGTTTTGTAATTCATAATCATTCCCAAATACTTTGATTTGTTTCAAGCTTCCTTTTACTAAGGTAAATATACTTTCCTTCGCATTTACCTCTACCTTAATCTGACTATCCTCATAATTAATCTGAAAACGGTACTCCTCCCATACCTTCGGTATAGCAGGTGCAAAATATATCCCATTTTCCTTAATTCTCAAGCCTGCAAAGCCATAGACGATAGCCATAAAGTTACCACCCATGTTGGCCGTATGTATTCCATCCTTTGTATTCTTATGGGTGTTAAACAAATCTAGCTTTGCTGAGTCTCCCAAATAATCATAGGCTTTCTCTTCCATGCCCAACTTAGAAGCTACTATGCTGAAGATACAGGTTGATAACGATGAATCATGTGTTGTAACCTTCTCATAATAGGCAAAGGAATTACGAATGGTATCCATTGACTGCGCATCTTCGAAGATAAAATGAGCTAATACGGTATCAGCCTGCTTACACACCTGATGTCGGTACAAATGAAGTGGATGATAATGCAACAATAGAGGGAAATGATCCTTTGGAGTATTCTTAAGATCCCATACCTTCTTCGTAAGAAACGAATCATCCTGTGGATTAATCTTCAAGGACTCATCATACGGAAGAAACATACAAGTTGCGGCCTCATTAAATTCCTTAATCTCAGTCTCTGATAACCCTATTCTATTTGCAACCATTGTTACCTTATTCGCCACCTTTAAAAGTTCATAAAACTTTACTGCCCATCTAAGATTATATTGCGCCGATACATTCGTATAATAATTGTTATTAACCATACAAGTGTATTCATCCGGTCCGGTTACCTCATTAATTCGGAAGGAACCGTTATAGTAATTGCCAACATCCATCCAAAGTCTGGCAGTCTCGAAGATAATTTCTGCTCCCTTATCCGCTATAAAATCCAAATCCTTTGTCGCTAAGTAATAGGAAATAACTGAATAAGCAATATCGCCATTAATATGGTATCCTGCAGTTCCTGAGGGGAAATAACCGGAACATTCCGTACCCATTATGGTTCGCCACGGAAATAGAACTCCTTTTTTATGTCCTAAGATTTTAGCATTTTCTCTCGCTTGCTCCATTGTATTATGTCGAAAGCCAATTAAGTTCTTCGTAATAGCAGGTTCGGTCAAATTGAAGAAAGGTTCTATATACATTTCCGTATCCCAGAAATAATGTCCTTCATAACCTTCTCCACTTAACCCCTTTGCTGCTATGTTACAGTATTCATCCTTTCCAACGGATTGGATTAATTGATACATATTGTAATTCACCGCTTCGGTCAGATCATCATCACCTTTGATTTCAAGAAGACAATTTTCCCAGTAATCCTTCAGATATTCTCTTTGCGCTTCATATAATGCTTCAATAGATACTTCCAGTGCTTTCTCCATCTCCGATTTGGCATTAGCCATGCAATCCTTCTGCCTTATTGAGTCACTGAAAACAGTATATTTGGTTAATGTAAGGGTCTCATTTTCATCAATAAAGGTTTCAATCATTGTTATAGCACTATGTTCCTTGATTTTTGTATTAATAGAGCTGTTTTTTGATACTTTATGTTGCACTCCAGAACATACGGAAAGTCCTGATTTGGAGGTTTGAGAGGTCAGATAGGATGCTCCATCTTCTATCAAAGCTTGTGTCGGAATCAAATATTTTCCACTTTCTTTTGCTACTCTCGGATCATTTTCATTGCTATAATTGGATACTTCACCATAATGATAGGATAGGAATTCGATTTTTCCCTTGAAGTTTAAGGCTTTTACCGAGTATTCAATTGTAAAAAGAGATAACTGATAAAAGGAGGTCATTCTCTTTATTACAATTTCCACCTGCTTGCCTGCCGGAGAGCACCATACGATACTTCGTCCGGTAATTCCCTGTTCCATATCCAACCAACGCTTACTAGATATCGCGCTGCCTTCAAATAAGCTGAAGGTCTCACCGTCAATAATTAGATGAATCGTCTGTGAATCTGCAACATTTAACATGGTTTGTTTATCTTCCACTAAGCCGAACAGCTTCTCTGCCTGCCTCATGTCGGCAATATCATAGAAGCCATTTACATAAGAACCACGGATGGTATCAAAGCCTTCCGGATAACCCTCTTCATAATTGGATCTAACTCCGATGTAGCCGTTTGCATTATGGAATACAGTCTCATTTACCATTAAATCATTATTATCAAAACTTATATTCTCGATTTCATAAATTGGTCGCTTTAATATCATTATTTCCTCCATAGATGTCCAAAACCTGCAAGCGGAACAAAAAGTACCATGGTTTTGGTTATAGTAATCAATAGCATTTGGATTACAGTTTTACTGCACCTGCTGCTACGCCCTTAACAATATACTTTTGAGCTGCTAAGTAAAACAGAATTACTGGAATTATGGTCAGCATTAAACCTGCCATTGCTAGATTCCACTCAATCGTAAATTGTCCAAAAAAGGATGCCGTTGACAGCGGAATGGTACGAAGATCTTTGCTGGATAGTACCAAGGACGGTAACAAATAATCGTTCCAAATCCAAATAACATCCAATATCATAACCGTAACGGTTGTCGGTTTTAACATGGGAAATACAATCTTCCAGAACACCTTAAAACGGTTGCAGCCATCAATGGTTGCTGCTTCCTCAAGTGATATCGGTATTGATTTCACAAAGCCATGGTATAAAAATACAGCCATGCTGGCACCAAAACCGACATTCATATAGATTAAGCCACCTAGTGTATTTAACATCGGAAGATGAATGGTTTCCCTCACCCATCCCATTACCTGCATCAGAGGCATCATAATGGTCTGAAAAGGTATTATCATCGTTGACACAAATACCATGAATAACACCTTGCTAAGCTTATTATCTGATCGTACAAACATCCAGGCTGTCATAGATGCCAATACAGCAATAATTAGAATCGATATCACAGTTACAAGCAATGAATTGCCAAAGGATCTGAGGAAATTCATCTTCTCCATTGCCTTCGTAAAATACTCAAAGGAAATCTTATGGGGAAGAGCAAGCATATTTTCATAAAGTTCCTGCCTATTTTTGAAGGAATTCGTTAGTACTATATAAATTGGAAACAGATAAACTGCACAAATTACAATAGCAATGATTTCAATTAAAAGTTTGATGAACTTCTTCATTACATCTCCACCTCTCTCTTCTTTGTAATCGAAACCTGAATTAATGTAATTATGGCAACTACGATAAAGAACATAATTGCTTTTGCCTGCCCGTAGCCAAAGTTACTCAAAGAGAATATCTCATTGTAAATGTTCATCGCCATCATCTCGGTAGCATTATTAGGCCCACCACCACTGGTTAATGAGAAGTTTACATCAAATATCTTAAAGCAATTCGATAACGTTAAGAAAAGACATATGGTAAAGGAGGGCATAATCAATGGAAATTTAATATGTAATAAGGTATGCCAAAAACCTGCGCCATCTACCTTCGCTGCTTCAAGTACATCCTCCGGCATTGCTTGAATGCCGTTGATATAGATGATCATTATATAACCAGCCATCTGCCAAGTAGTAACAATAATCATTGCTGCGAGTGCATAATGGGGATTAAGTAGCCAACTAAAGAATATACTAGTCCATCCTGTCAATTCACCGATTGATTTAAATACATCGGTAAAGATGAACTTCCATATGTAACCTAGAATCAATCCACCGATAAGATATGGCATGAACAACATAGTTCTGGCTACATTACGAACCCTTAATTTACCGGTAACAATAAGTGCAAAGGATAAACCTAAGACATTAATCAGTAATACAGTAAATATGGTAAACAAGATGGTATGACCTGCTGAGTTTATAAATCGTGCATCCGTAAACAATCTTGTGTAATTATCAAATCCTACAAACGTTTTTTCATTTAAAGGCATTCCGTCCCACGAGATAAAAGAATACCCAATTCCTATGATGAAGGGTATTATAACTACTGTTGTAAAAATAAATACCAGAGGTAATACAAACAAAGCATACCAAGCTCTATCTCTTCTCTTTTTCATGTTAACACTCCTGTTCTTTGGAGGGTTTAGACTCCTGTTCTTGGAGGGTTTAGACTCCTACTCTTTGGAGGGTTTAGTCTCCCTTACTTATAAAGGAAGATTTAACTCCATTACTACTTAAGGAGGTTAACCTCCTCGTTATTTATATATCCGTTTCGTTTTTAAAGATATAATCTTTACCATAAGAATGTTAATCTTCATAGCCAATTCCTTTTTAATTTAGGAATGCAGAAATCTAACACCGCTTAAATTCCTTATTAAGAAGATGTTAGATTTCTGTATTCTATGCTTCTGTTCTCTATTTCTTATGAATACTCAAAATTTATTTACCTGCCTCAACAAAGGCTTTGGTTAACGCTTCTAAGAATTCTGTTCCTGTCATATCAGTTGTAAAGAACTCTTGAGCAACTGGTACTAAATAAACATCAACGATACCTGCTGGCCAATAGCTCATCGGCCAAGAGATAGTCTTGCCTGCTGCTGCATATTCTGAAACAGCTTGTGATAACGGATCTAGTTTCGGACTTGTCATTGTAGTTAATACCGGAATAAATCCGAATTCTTCCATGAGATATTTCTTTCCTGTCTCACTTGTGTATAACCAGTTAATAAAATCCTTACCCGCTTGAATTTCCGGAGCAGTTGCCTGAGAATTTACATACCAGCAAGTAGGAACACTAGCTGCAATCTTATCATTTCCGCTAATCGGTAATGGCATCATACCCATATCAAAGGTTACATCATAATCCGTAAACATTCCGTAGCTCCAATTTCCCTGATGGATAGAAGCTGTCTTACCTGTTGCAAAATCGCCTGTCTGTGAATCATAGTTAACTTCCAAAGGGTTACTTGTGTTTGCTCTGATTGCTTCCATGAATTTTGCAAAATCAACGAATTCAGGAGTATCCTGCATTGTTACTTCGCCTGCTACTAATTTATTTATGTAATCTTGCGGATCCGCTTGTAATGCAAATGGTGTATTAAGAATATGCCCAATTAGGAAATAGCTTTCTTGTGATAAACTAAATCCATTAATTCCAGCTGCTTTTTGCTCAGCAAGCATAGCTGCGAAGGAATCATAATCGGTTACTTTCGAAGCATCAATAAGGTTTTTGTTATATACAACTCCGAAACCTTCCATGGTATATGGAATACCAACCACTTTGCCATCAATTTGATTTGCCATGTTAGCTGAGATATCACCAATAAAGGATAAGTCACTTAAATCAGCCAAATATGCTTTTAATTCCGTTGATTCTGATCCAGGTGCTAATGAAAATACGGTTGGTCCTTGATTGTTACCTAGCTTTATCTTAAGTTGTTGTAGATAATCATCTCCGGTAGTTCCCCAAACTTCCACCTCAACTCCAGTCTCCTCCTGATAAGCTTTGGCACAGGCCTCCAATTGATCACTAATTTCTACCTTTGACTGGAATACAATAATTTTTTTCGCTGCTTCTGTTGTCTGAGCTGGCTTTTCTGTTGGGTCTGTTGCTTCTGCTGTAGTAGCCGGAGTAACCTTTGCATCGGTACTCTCGGTTTTCTCCTCTGTTTTTCCACATCCGGTTAAAGCAACACTAAAGATCATGGTTGTGGTAAGTAAAACTCCCAAGATTTTTCTTAATTTCATAATTCTCTCTCCTTTTATAAAATATTTAATAAAACGTTATACCAAAATAATAATACGAATCAAAACGTTTGTCAATAATGTTTAAACAAATCATTTAAACCTACGTATTTTTTGTGAATTTTGCACATTTATATAAACATAAAAGTCATGTGATAATTACAACTTTTGTTGATTATCACATGACTTTACTAAAATCATACAGTATTTTATTATTATTTTACTAATTTCAGTTATTTTTAATACCTACACTATTTCGAAAGATGATCTTTGCTGCTATCTTAAACGTCTCGACATTGCGTTGTCCACGAATGTTTTCAATCAAATATCTTGCTGCAATATAACCTCTTTCATAATTTGGAATCGATACGGTTGTCAACCCCATAGCCTCAGCCAAATCACAATTGTCAAATCCTGTGACCGCTATATCCTCCGGAACTCGTATTCCGTTTTCTCGGAAGGCTTTCATCGCTCCGATTGCCATATTATCATTCGCACACACCAGACAATCAGGCAATTCTCTGCTTAACATCAAGATTTTAGCCGCTGAGTATCCACTTTTTTCACGGTAATTTCCCGCAAAATAACTCTTTTGTTGAAATTCCAGATGGTTTGCTTCCAAAGCATCTCGAAATGCCTTATATCGTTCTTTATTATCCGCCGTCTCTTCCGGTCCACCAATAAAGCCAAAATGTCTGTAACCCCTGTCTATCACGCCTTGAATCATATCATACATCGGGTCATAATTATTCACTACCACGCTTTTTATGGAAGGGTTATTAATAATTCTATCTAAGACAACAATGGGATAGCTTTCGTTCGCAAGGCGAATCAGAACTTCATCTTGCATCTTCTTATCCAATATGATACTTCCGCTGGTCAGACTGTTATTCATATATTTCTCGCAGGATTTATCCGTACAGATGATGAGATCAAAATCATTATCATTCACATAGTCACTGATGCCATTAATTATTTTCAGATAAAAGCTTCGATCAAAGTCACTAAAATTGAATAAAATCGTATTTGGCTTTCCCGATTTTAGACCTTTGCCTGCAACATTCGGCTGGTACGACAGTTCTTCACAGATTTTATGTATTCTATCCCTGGTTTCTTCTCCGACGTTCTTCTTATTATTCAGAACATTTGAAACCGTTGAAACGGATACTCCAGCTTGTTTTGCCACATCCTTTATACCGACCATACGTTTCCTCCTATTTTACTGATGAAATCATGTTTTTATCTCTTCTAGTAAATTATTTTACTATATTACTAATTATTTTACAATATATTTTACATAAACTTTATTAAATTTAACATCTACTATGATTAACAATCCACTTCCTATCAAAGATCTATGATAGCATTTAAGCACCTGTTATACATTCTTATCAGTGCAACACTGCATATAACTAAAAACAAACATAAAATTTGGATGCACCATATAAGGTACATCCATAATATTTATAATCATCCCTGTTTCTCCCTACGTTATCATTAGCCAAATTAGGTCTTTAATTAATTATTCAAGCCTTCCACAATTGCTGCATAGGTAATCGAGGTAACAGCTTCGTCTTCAATGATAAAAGTTAATTTGGTATCACCCAATTTATAAATATAGGACCCTGATTGCTCAGTGTAATCTTCTCCATAAGCTGCAGTCACTTCAGCAGCAGTGGAACCAATGTAAATCCCCTTATCCGTTGTTACAGAATCATCTGAAAAATCAACATAAGACACAAAATCCGTATCACCAGTTGGATATGTGCCTACTTCAAAACCATTATAATAAAAGATTTTATCCAAACCTTGAAATGCACAACTGGCTGCTTCAAAGTAATCTACCGGCTCACCTAATGCTTCTATAATAGGTGCTGCATCAACATTCATCGGGATAGTAACTCCATTACTTTCATAGGAATAGCCAACGACTGTTTCTGCACTATTATCTGATGCATCGGGAGATTCATTTGTTGCAGTATTTGTTCCTGTATCACCAGTATTGTTCGTATTCGGAGTTGTTCCTTCCTTACTACAACCAGCCAATAATACCATCATTGCTAATATTACGATTCCTTTTTTCATCTTTGTCTCCATTCTTGCTACAACCCGAAATTATGGGCTGTAAGCACAAAATTTACTGTGTGAACTTCAAATTAAGTAATATGATATTATTATTCAATTATTGTATCCATAAGTTATGCTCTTTAATAAACTCAAACAATGATTATTCGGTATCCTCTATCGTCTGTGCTTGAGCACCATAGCTTTTCAGATAGCCAAATTCCTTTAGTTCCTTCTCCTGATCCGCCTCCATAGTATAGTAAAATTGTACTTTTTCATCCCATATTCTTTTTAGTTCTAGATCCTGACTATGATTTGGCAATGCAAACGTATCACTTAAAATCTTTCCAAAATAATCTGTGAATTTCTCAGCTCCCTGAAGATTCAGATGAAGACCTCCATCATAAGTATCCTGGCTATAATCAATCCCTATGTCATCTACAAAATTCAGGAAGTTAATATAGGTTAAGTCATTTTCCTTCGCATATTGAACCATCTGCTGATCCCACTCCTCATACCAATAGGGGTAAACACTTGGTGATTTGATTAATATAAGCTTAATATCATTCTCCTTGCATAGCTTTGTAATGCGATTCAGATAATCATAACTATTTTCTCCGAAGCGATAATCCGCTAACTTCTTTCCCTTCGGAATAACATTTACCGGCTTCACATCAACCCGCATCAGAAAACCGTTATGGGAAATTTTATCTTTATGAAACAAATATTTAAAATCCTCGCCAGTAACTTCATTCCACCTGGAATGATACCGTAATATCGGAAAAAGGTAAGTAATGAATGCTTCATCCTCCATCATTGAGGCATTAATTGCATCTATCTTTGTTTTCGATAGCTTCATTCCATCCAGAGTTAACCGATTATAAGCTTCCTTCTGGGGCTCATTATATTTCATTGCAAGAACATTAAATACTACTACCTTTGGTTTCTCATAGGCAAGCGTATCCTTCAATAAATAATAAGAATGCCAGAGCAATTGCTGTGCGCTTCCCCTGATATAGCTGGTAATTCCGTATTTTTCCCATAAGGTGACCGGGGAAATATTAGAAAACACTTCACAGTCCCCAATAAATATGACATCATGGTTTTTCGTATCTTTATAATATTCTTCAATCATACTTCCTTCATGAATTGAAGTCATATATTTGGGCATCAATAGTTTCTGTAAAAGCAATAATATCAATATTGAGAAGAATATTGCTGCAATACGAATCAGTATCTTTTTTATCATAATTATTGTAAGCCTTTCTTTTCAGCAATTCGTTATCTTTAATTAAAACTGACTATAGATAAACTGGTTGGAATCATAGCCTACTCCATAAGCACCCAAGATTAAAATCGCAAGAAACAGTGCAAAATAAGTAGCATATCGTAACATCACAGGTCTCTCGTATAGCTTTTGCCTAACACTTCCTGATCGACCAATTAAACTCACTAGGAGTAATAATGTAACCCCAAAGATTAGAACCACATAATCCGATATCGTTAATCCCAGTTGCATCAAACCTCCGCGAAACAATTGGGTAATATTCCACTCTGTTAAAATTGTGCCATACATTTTAAAGGTTGTACTAACATCCCTGTAGCAATCAAAGGTTCGAAGAAAGCTCATTAACCAAAAGGTTCGTCCCACTTGAAAGAGTCGATACCAGAACGTATGTTGCACATGAAACCGCTCATGAAATTTAGCGTACATCGGCATACATTCCTGCGAAACCAAGATAAAAAAACAGTTTAAAAGCCCCCAGACAACAAAATTCCAAGCCGCTCCATGCCAGATACCAGTCGTAAACCAAACTATAATTGAGGCAATATAAATTGATATTCTCTTACCTACCCAATCTCCAACTTTATTTTTACAAAATCTTGTTAGGTTTAGCATTGACTTACTAACGGAAATCGGATAGAACATATACTCTCTGAACCAAGAGCTTAAAGAAATATGCCACCTTCTCCAATACTCAACAATTGATTTTGAAAAATAAGGCCGTTCAAAGTTCTCCTTCACTCGTATTCCCATAACCTCTGCAATACCGATTGTAATATCAATACCACCAGTGAAATCTGCATATAGGGTTATTGCATAGAAGAACATTCCAACCAGCACATAACTACCTTGATATTCTTCTGGTCCTCGAACGATTGTATTCACAGCAACCAATAGACGGTCCGCGATGACAAGCTTCTTAAAGTATCCCCAAAGAATTCTTTGCAATCCAAAGGATACCTTTTTCATTTGATAAGAATGCTCCTCGAACAAGGTTTCCTTCAAATCATCAAAACGGCTGATCGGTCCTTGGATCAGCTGTGGGAAAAATGATATAAACAATGCTAGTTTGAATACATTCTTTTCATATGGATACTTTTCCCGATATACATCGATGAGATAACCCATGGTCTGGAAGGTATAAAAGGATATACCAAGCGGTAACAGAAAACCAATTAGAGGCAATTGTTTCACAGTGTGAAACAATTTCAATACCCCATTCAAATTGGAAATCGTAAAATTTGAATATTTAAGTACCGCAAGAATGCCGAAGTTAATCACCAGACAAAGTACGAGCCATTTTCTCTGCTTTGACTTTAGCACTGCTTTGTAGGCCTTACGTTCCTCGCGGGTTAAAACCTCCCTTTTCTCCTTTAGATAAGCTGCTGTTAGCTCCTGAATATGATTTAACCTTCTGCTTATAAAATAAGTGGAAAGCGTAGTAGTTAATATATAGATCAGATATCTGAGACCGGCAACACTATAAAATATATAGCTTGCCAAGAGTAGCAACATCCATTGATATTTCTTAGGAATGATATAATATACAATAAATAATGCAATAATAAACAAGATAAAACGATATGATGTAAAAAGCATATAACCTCCATTTATGTGAAAAGCGTGCCTTCCGCACTTTAAGCAACTATTTACGCTTACTCTTCCATCAAACGTTCTACCATCGCATATAGCGATTTAGCGGAGTTAAAATTCTTAGGAACTATCTCTTCTACCGGAATTGTGATATCAAATTCATCGCTCACATCGGATATGATTGATACGATATCAAAGGAATCGATAATCTTATCATCGATTAATGTATTACATTCGTCAAAATCCACTTCCGGGTGTAACCCACTTAAAATTTCTAATATAATTTCCATACAATCCTCCATCTTCGTGCTTATGCACATTTTATTTATTTACTTCCTTTTCTCTTGCTTATCTACTTGCTATTGTATTTTTCCTTTAAAAGAACTCTATTTATTTTTCCATTGGTAGTCAAAGGCATCTCTGCTAAAACTTCTATTACATTTGGAATCATGTATCTTGGAAGCTTTTCCTTTAGATAATTCGCTAACTGTGCTGTTGTAAGCTCACCAACATAATATAGTACAATTTTTTTCTTTTCACTATCAAAGATACAACAAGCACTCTTCATCGCTTCCATCTGGTTTGCTACGATTTCTATCTCACCCAGTTCAATACGGTGCCCCATATGCTTAATCTGATTATCCTTACGGGATACGAAAACCAACTCCCCACGACTATTATATTTCCCCAAATCACCAGTTCGGTAAATTAGCTCAGGATAAGCATTATTCAATGGGTTTTGGACAAACACCTCTTTTGTTTTCTCAAAGTTTTTATAATATCCTAAGGTAAGTGAGGTTCCACGAATACATATCTCACCATTATCTCCTTGCTTTGGTATCTGATTTTCCTCATCTAACAAGAGGATTTCGGTATTGTGAAAAGGTCTTCCAATCGGAATCATCTCATCAAGTTCAAAGTCCCTTTTTACCTCATAATAGCAGGACATTCCGGTTGCTTCAGTAGGCCCGTACAAATTCACAAATCGGGTGTTCGGAAGATGTTTCTTCCATAGATTATACTGCTTAATGGGAAATACTTCACTTCCAAAGGCTATCGTATGCAGATACTTTGGAATCTCCTTCTCCAACGCTCCAAATGCAGATATCATCGTTAACGCAGATACTACCCAACAAACGGTATTGATTTTATATTCATTAAGAAATTCCACCAGTTTTAGAGGAAACAGGAAAAGATTCTTAGGCACGAGATAAGCAGTTGCGCCAAATTTTATAGTGGGATACAGCTCCTTTAGACAGGCATCCACATAAAGAGGTGTCTGGTTACCAAATACGGTATCTTCATTAAATTGAAGTACCTCAGAGAGGTTCTCAATGTAATCAATTACGGAACGGTGGCAAGCAACTACTCCCTTAGGAACTCCGGTTGAACCAGAAGTGAAAACTATATAAATCGGATCCGTATCAATCTGGCGATCACGAATCTGAGTGAGCTCCTCTTCCTTAATTGATGTTTGTATCATTTCTTCATAAGAATATACTTTCCCATGGTAGGAAAACGACTCCAAAAGCTTACTTGTTTCATTATCGCAGATAATCACTCTTGGATTAAGGCTTTCAAATATCAGTTCAATACGATGTCTCGGCATCTCCTCATCAATAGGTACATAATAATTCCCGGAATAAATTACTCCGTAAAAAGTTACAATGGTTCTCGGATGCTTTCCCATAAATACAACAACTGGTTCTCTTTCAAACCCTTGATTCCTTAAAAATGTACCGATTGCTTTTGAGTAAAGATAAACTTCTTCAAAGGTAATTCCCGTTTCATCATTTGCATATGCTGTTTTCCTTGGAACCCTAGCAACTGTCTGTTCCAAATATTCCAATACATTTCTCTGCATTTTCCATGCCTTTCCTGGTTTGTTTATTATTTTGTAATTAGGCACTTGTACTCATCTTTCAGTTTCGCCTCACTTAGCAGGATTGACTGCATCGCCAACACTTCCATAGCATCGATATATCCGGGACCGATCGCATAATCTCTCTTGATTAAAGATAGTTCCGTACAGCCTAATATGATAGCCTCTGCACCGCCCAATTTCAACTCCTCAGATATTATATGGAATTTATTAATCTCTACTGGTAGGTTTGCCTTTACATTCTTGTAGATAAGGTCTGTTACATCACCTTGTCTCAGAATAGAAGGTACTATTGTACTTATACCGCACTGCTCAAGCTCCACTTGAAATAACCGACTGAAAATAGTTCCCTCTGTAGCCATGATTCCAACACAGTGAACTCCACACCCCTTCAGATGCTGCGCTGTTTCTTTCACAATATGAATAATGTGGGCTTTGATATTCCTGGAAAGGATATCATGAAAATAGTGAGCAGTAATACAAGGAATCGCGATGTTATCTGCACCCATATCTACCAATAACTTACCAATCTCAATCATGGGATGAACCGGATTATCCTTACTTTTACCCAATATATATTCCGTCCTGTCCGGAATCGAGGGTTTACTGTAAATAAGCATTTCAATGTGTTCCTGATCAAACCTAGCTGCCGTCATCTGAATTACTAATTCATAAAAATATGCAGTGGCAATAGGACCCAAACCACCGATAACGCCTAATCGTTTCGTACTACCTGCCCCTCTCTACTCTGATTATTTCTTCGGTGTTTCAGGATATAACGTTTTATCAAAGGTGTAATAATTATTACCGCGTAGCTTTGTAAGCGCTGCAACCTCAGCGTCGGTTAGCATAAAGGAAGGCTTATGATCCTTATTCGGGCAGGAGTCAAAATGATACCAGCCATCGCCACAATTAATTAAATTCCAAAAATGCTTTGTTCTGCCACCAACTCTGGTAACACGCATATTATCGATATCTGCTCTTGTAAGTAGCGCTTGTGCAACAGCATAATACGTAAAGCAATCTCCAACTCCATTTGTCATTCCACGATACGCTTCTGCTAACCAGTCTGACTTGTCTGATGTTCCAGTATAACTAATGTGTTGCTTGATCCATTTGTATATTTCATAAGCTGTTTCCCGATTCGTCATACCGTAATCCACAATTTTCGCAAGGACTTCATCGGCCATCTCATTTACCTTATCTTCAGAGATAAGAAATTTCTTTACCGTAATCGTAATACTTTTTGTTGTTTTATTACCTGAACTATCTTTGGCTGAATACGTCACAGTATAGTTACCCTCTTTTTTTAGATTAACCTTGCTACTATCAACGGTAAAAGTAAGATCTTTATCCTTATTATCCTCAACGCGAACGCCCTTTTTATAAGAAACAGAATCACCAATATAAACAGTCTTATCTCCAGCTCCCATAATTACCGGAGCCTCTGAATCCGTTTTAATAGTGCACAAAGCTTTTAATTGCGTATGATTACTACTACTGTCAACTAGATCAAGAATCACTTCCTGTTCTCCAAGCTTACTAAAATCAGGTGTTCCTTGGTAGCTGACTGTTACCTCGGAGGCATCTTTAATATCCTTTACAAAAGTATTGGCTACGGGATTCTCACCCTTCCAGACTTGTTGGTTATTAATGGTTGCTGTAGGTGGTGTCGTGTCTATAACTTCAATCGTGCCAGTTACCGTTCTTCCATTCACATTAATCTGAATTTGATGAACTGTCGGTTTACTAATATCAAGGGTTGTTAGATCTGTTACAAATGATGCCTGATATTTATCTTTATTCACGAAATCCTCAACGGTAAGATCCATTTTTGACCCAGCTTCAATAGAAACCGAATTATTTATATCAAGTACGGTCAGAGTGGCGGTCATTTCTACAAAATTAAGACTAGCATCAACAAGCACTACTGTTACCTCTTGATCACCTATCTGCTTAGTATCAGGCTCTTTTTTGTAAGCTATAGTTACATCTGTGGCATCTGATACATCAGTAACAAAAGCACTCGCTTCAATCAATTCTTCTCTAAGAACCATTTGATTAACAACAGTTGCCGTAGGTGCTTTGGTATCAACGATTTTAAGGTTGGAGGTATGAATACGATTTCCAACTTTAATTTTTATTTTATAAGTGCCAGGAATATTTAAATTCATATCCTGTACATCTGTAATAAAGCTTCCTTTACGATTTTTATATCGTAAAAATTCATCGATATTTAGAGCCTTCTCACCTGCTTCTAAGGTTACCGCTTTCACTACCATTGGGCGAAATTGCACATAGGCAAATCCACTTACTAGTAATAATATCTCAATACCAATGATTAAAAAGAATAATTGTTTATTACGACTTTTTCGTCTCTTATGCGTTCTCATGTAAATTCCACCAGTCTTAAAGGATACTATATTCTAATCTCTGAGGACTTTCTCTCCAGGTCAAATGAAGATGCCTTTCTCATATTAGTACTATAGCAAATAATATTTCCATAATTAAATTGCTTATACTTTTATTTACATTTATGTATATATTAATGGCTTTTCCATAAATTGTCAATACATGGACATCTGAATGCACATACATTAATATTACATCCAATATGCTGCAGTCCACCGATATCCGGAAGCTTTGACAAGCATTGGTATTGTTACAAGTCATTTCATGTAATCTAACTCATTATTAGTATGTACCTATGTGTTGTAAATTACACAAAAGGAATACTACAATTATAATTAATATATCTTCTGCCTCTAAATAACAAAGAAAATAATCTCCATGCCGTTATTATGATATAAGAACAATATTCCCTTAAAATATTCCATACGTTAAATCTTTATAAAAATACTGCTTACTACATCTTTCACCAATTTTCTCCTTCAGCATATTGTGTAGTAGAAAGGAGTTGATCATATTGGGATATAATAACTTTGAAGGTAGCCTTCGTAGACATGAGCGTCATCATAGATATGATAATCGTCGTAGGTTTGATGATCCTCGTGTATTTGATGATCCTCGTCGTGTGTCCGAAGATCGTCATAGGTTTAATGATCACCGTAGGTTTGATGAACGTCATAGATCTGATTTTAACCATAAATTTGACGATCGCCATAGGTTTGATGATCGTCATAGGTTTGATGATCGCCATAGGTTTGATGATCGTCATAGATTTGATGATCGTCATAGGTCAGAACGACGTCGAGATCGGGAGTTCAGAGGATTTACGACCAGTCGACCTTTTATCATTGGATTCCCTAGACTATTCCGATAGATTTTAATCTTCAGAATAAAAATTTTCTTTACTTCAATACTCTATAGTGTTAAAATTGTACTGTGTGAATACAAAATCACAACCGGATGAAAGGAGTCCTACCGATGAGTAAGAACATCAGAACAACTGCTGTTGATCATTTATTTGAAGCAATTTTAAGCTTAAAGGATTCGGAGGAGTGTTATATATTTTTTGAAGATATTTGTACTGTAAACGAGTTACTATCCCTATCTCAGAGATTCGAAGTAGCACGTATGCTGCGTAGCCATAATACTTATCTTGAAATTGCTGAGAAGACTGGTGCTTCTACAGCTACGATTAGCCGCGTTAACCGTTCCCTTAATTATGGTAATGATGGATATGATATGGTTTTTGCAAGGATGAAAGAAGCTTTACCGAGTAAGTAAATCCAGAAAATGAAAGAGCTCATAACAGAATTGCTGTCATGAGCTCTTATTTATTGTTCTTTTATTGTTCTTTTATTGTTCTTTTATTGTTCTTTTATTGTTCTTTTATTGTTCTTTTATTGTTCTTTTATTATTCACTTTAGCGTTCTATTTATTATCTTTTAGGAGTATTGACAGGATCCACTTTACTCCCAGCTTTTTTCACAGGTGCTTTACTACTAGTCTTTGGGACAGTCTTCTTAGTCTCAGCTTTTCTAGTTTCCGATTTTTTCACCGTTTCTTTATTCTTATCAAAACCATCACCCATTAAGGAATGGTCTATCATCTTCTCAATCATGTGTTTTCGCATATATACATCAAAGCACAGCATACTGATAAAGGAAAACATAGTTAAAAAGTCATGATCCTCTTGATCTGTAACCTCCGGGAAAGATTCCTTTGCCTTCGTCATCTTTCGAATCATATCCTTGGTTAAAGCATCTGTTTGTTCCTTTTCCAACCGGAAGATTTCCTCATAAATATCCTCCAACTTGACTTTGGAACCTTCTCCATAATAACGTTCTGTTAGCGGATTAAATATGTTTTGTATATCATTAATTGATAATATATTTTTAAAATAGTAGATAAAAATTAAAAGGAACATATGCTCCTTCGTATATTTTTTCTTATTCGGTGGAGGTAATAGCTCATTTTTTGTATAGTTATTAATCATAGTCTTGGTCAAAAGCTTATCCTCGCTATAACGTTTGGAGGACTTTAAGTGCTTGTCCATAAACGTCGTGACCTGGTCCATATATAAATCAATATTCGGTATATCGTCCGGCATGATGTATTTGACATCCTTTAAACTGTCAATCAGGCTCTTGATATACTCTTCTTTTGTCATCTCCAATTGAATCACCTCCGTTTCATTATATAGTATTAGATACTAGATGTCAAAGCAAAAATAAATAGATGAATAACAGTTTTTACTAATTTATAATTTGCGATAACCTGTCTATTTAATACATATTTATCATGTATTTATCATGTTGTTCCTACTTTATACTTACTTGATTTATTTCAAAATAATACTTTTACACAAAATGTATAAATCAATTTCCCTTTTCTTGATACGCACCTGCTTGCTCCACCAAATAAATTCTTTTTCTTGCTCCACCAAATAAATTCTTTTATCTTGCTCCTCCAAATAAATACTTCTATAGTATATGTTGAAAAGTAGGATTGAAACTCCTCCCCTGCCATGCTATAATAAACATATGTTTGTACTCAGACCGAACACCTGCTGCTAAAGCATTGCAGGTTCAGATGATTACATCCGATTACATAGGACAGGCAGGTTAAATTAATATGAGCATTTATGATACTTTAAATCCCGAACAAAAACGAGCGGTACTCCATGACAAAGGGCCACTTCTTATTCTTGCAGGTGCAGGTTCGGGTAAGACCCGTGTGCTTACCCATCGTATTGCCTATCTTATCGAGGAACGAAATGTGAATCCCTGGAATATTCTAGCGATTACCTTTACGAATAAAGCAGCGAAGGAAATGCGGGAAAGAGTAGATAAAATCGTAGGATATGGCTCTGAAAATATCTGGGTAAGTACCTTCCATTCTACCTGTGTCCGTATTTTAAGACGATTTATTGATACTATTGGGTATTCTAGAAGTTTTACGATTTATGATACTGATGATCAGAAGACCTTAATGCGTGAGGTCTGTAAATATTTAAATATAGACACCAAGAAGACGAACGAACGCAGTATTATGTCTGTGATCTCCAAAGCAAAGGACGAACTAATTTCTCCAGAAGAATTTGCTCTGAATTCACAGAGTGATTACAACCAATCTCGCTATGCACAAGCTTACACAGAATATCAAAAGCGCTTGAAATCCAGCAATGCTTTGGATTTTGATGATTTAATCTATAAAACTGTTGAACTATTTCAAACCAATCAGGAGGCTTTGGCTTTTTTCCAGAATCGTTTCCATTACATCATGGTTGATGAGTATCAAGATACTAATACAGCACAGTTTCGCTTAATACATTTACTGGCTTCAGGGATTAATCATTATGGAGAACGTGAATATAACCTCTGTGTTGTTGGTGATGATGACCAATCCATCTACAAATTCCGTGGAGCTAATATTTATAATATCTTGAATTTTGAAAATTCATTTAAAAATACAAATGTTATTAAATTAGAGCAGAATTATCGATCCACCAAAAGTATACTTAATGCTGCAAACGAAGTAATCTGTAACAATCAGGGACGTAAGGATAAGTCTCTATGGACGGAAAACGACGAAGGAGAACCAGTACATTTCACTCAGTTTGAAACGGATTTTGAAGAAGCCGATAACATCACCTCTGAGATCAAACGCATGGTGGAAAGTGGGGAAGCAAGTTATAAGGATTTCGCTATCCTATATCGTACCAATGCACAGTCACGTTTATTAGAAGAAAAAATAGTATTAAAAAATATTCCTTATAATATGATTGGTGGTACACCTTTCTACTCACGTAAGGAAGTAAAAGATATCTTAGCTTACCTCAGGACAATTGACAATGGCCTTGACAGCATTGCTGTAAAACGAATTATTAATGTTCCAAGACGTGGTATCGGTCTCACAACCGTTGATCGGGTAAATGATTATGCCGTTAAAAATGATATGAGTTTCTATGATGCTCTTACACGTGCACAATATATTCCCGGTTTAGAACGTTCCGCCTCAAAGATAACGCCTTTTGTAAGTCTTATCGAAGGTCTAAAATCAAGAGTACGCCAAGAAGGATATTCCCTCAAGGAATTAATTGATGATATTCTAGATGCTACTGGATATCTACGGGAATTGGAAGAAGATAATACCGAGGAGACTCAGGAGCGTACGAGTAATATTAATGAGCTTGTTAGTAAATTGGTATTTTATGTAGATAATGCAGAAGATCAACCAAGCTTAAGCGATTTTTTAGGTGAGATTCCCTTGGATGCAAGTATTGATAAGCTCGAAGAGGGTGCCGATAAAGTTGTACTTATGACCCTTCATAGTGCTAAGGGGCTAGAGTTCCCTTATGTATACCTTTGCGGAATGGAGGAAGGCTTATTTCCTGGATATATGTCCATCCATGCAGATAATCCTATTGAGGAAATTGAAGAGGAACGACGCCTCTGTTATGTAGGAATAACGAGAGCCATGAAACTACTTTCCTTAACAGCTGCAAAACAACGTATGCTCCGCGGTGAGACGCAATATAACAAACCCTCCCGATTCATTCGTGAGATACCGCGCTATCTGTTAAAAATGGCCTCTGCTGCTCCACGTAAAATAACCTTTAAGGATTCCGACTTCTCCTCTGATTCAAAAAGAAAATTTGGACAAGCCAATTCTTATGAGGAAGGATTTGAGATTAACTTTGACAAGCCAGAACCCGGCAACTATAAACAACCTCAGGCCACTTATAAGCCTTTCATCTCTCCTGAAACAAAACAATTCGAGGGAAGTAAGATGGGAACTCTAGATTATGGTGTTGGTGATACCGTAAAGCACATCAAATTTGGTGTTGGAATTGTAACCGATATAACAAAGGGTGGTAAAGATTACGAGGTAACAGTAGATTTTCCCAACTTTGGAATCAAAAAACTTCTTTCTTCTTTTGCAAATTTAAGAAAAATAGATTAATTGTCGTTAATTTTGAATAAATTATCTCTAAATTTGAAATATTATAGTAAAGCAGCATGTATTGTGATATACTATATGTGGCATACTACTTAATAAAAGAAGGGAAGTGTTATCATGGGAAATAAATTTGATGAGCTTTTAAACGCAATGAAACTTGGAGAATTGGTTCACAGAAAAGATCCGATGGAAAAAAGAAGACATACTATAATGTGTGTACTTGCAATTATCGGTGCTGTCGCTGCTGTTGCTGCAATCGCTTATGCTGTATATAGGTATATGAATCCAGATTATCTTGAGGATTTTGACGATGATTTCGATGATTACGAAGATGACACAGAAGATGTTGCCGAGGAAGATCAATCCACAGGCACTTCCGAATTATAATGAACGAAAAAACTGCTGCCGTAAAAAATACGTCAGCAGTTTTTGATTCACTTGTTCGAGTATAGGTAAATTTTCTTGTTATTTCGTTTTTAAATTATATGAAAATTCTTATAAATTAATCAGATGTTTAAGTTAATATTGTATCAAATCGAATTGAATACTTATAATGAAAAAGTTCACTAATTTTATCATTTTAATTTGAGCGATTTGATGTTAAATCTTGTTTCTATTTAATCTATATTATTTTTCTTTACAATTTCTATATTATTTAATAATTATTTTTATATTATTTCTCATATGCTTTATCAGCAAATTTCGTCGTTACGATATCCTCATAAGGAGCACGAACTGTCAATTCCCCTGCATCCTCTAAGATGTCTTGAAGAAGTGTCATACTTTCTTTCTCGAATATCAAATTTTCTTTCCAAGTATCCTGTTCATAATATCTTGTAACTATCTTAACCAGTTTATCTTTATCTGTCTCTTTAAACTGTGGTTGAATTACCTTCGCAATTTCTTCCGGAGTATGCGATAATACATAATCAAGCCCTTTTTGAACAGCATTCGTGAATTTCTGGATCACATCCTGATTCTTCTCAAGATAACTCTTTTTCACAGCAAATGCGGTATAAGGAACTTTACCGCTTTCTACACCTAACGATGCAACTACCTTACCAACACCCTCTAGCTCCAAGGCCGTTGCTGCCGGTTCAAATTCAATAGTATAGTCACCCTGCCCTGAGGAAAATGCCTGAGCAGTTAAGCCAAAATCGATATTTTGAATAATTGTTAAGTCCTTCTTAGGATCAATCCCTTGTTTCTTTAAGATGTACTCGAATACCATCTCGGGCATACCACCAGGCTGACATAGTATCTATGTTATTATTGATCATATCTGTTAATTCTTCCTTCGTCATCTGGATTTTGTATGGTTTCAGATTATCCTCAGTCAAACGAAGGACACCTTTACCAATCATAATAGAGATATAAGGCAAAACAGACTTCTTTGATTTGGGATATCCTAACTTTGTCAATTGAGCAGATAAATATTTAGCTGAAGTATATTCTCTCTCTTCATCCCTTATTAGTTTTAAAGTTGCAATAATGATCTCATGCTCCTGTTTATTTAATTCTTCCGAGGGATTGTATTTTACAAAGGAGCTTAAACCATATTTCAATTCCATATCTGGAAAGCCTTCCTTATCAACTGTAATCTTCTCTACTAATATTTCAATATCTCTACGATCAATATTATCCTTCTGGATAATAAGATCAATTACATCAAGTGCTGCCGTTAATTTATCATGTATATCAGCTGTATCAATATTGGTATCGTCCAACTCTTTTAACTGCAGTTCATAACCATGGATTTGAGTAAGAATGTCACATTGGACGCCAGCATAAGTTTCATTAATTAAATCAGAATCGGCTCCAGTTGAAATCTCCTTTATTTTATGGGACAGCAAAGTCTTTAACT
This sequence comes from Herbinix sp., assembly GCA_029256105.1. Taxonomy (GTDB): domain Bacteria; phylum Bacillota; class Clostridia; order Lachnospirales; family Lachnospiraceae; genus Mobilitalea. The sequence goes on along the minus strand of JAQSYO010000011.1, from coordinate 64,437 downwards.
GCTTCTTATTTACTTCAATGGCTTCTATTATACTCTTCTTTCTTACTTCTATTGCTTTTCTTTCTTTCGATAGCTCTTTGAAATCGTACGTTCGAATAATCTCACTTAAGGTTTCCCTGCAAAATTTGATATATTTAATAACATCCTTCACCAGTTCTTCTTCATAGATCAGATGTGTATGCTCACAAAATCGTTTTCCCTTGGTGTTATAGGTATTGCAGATATAGTATCTGCGTTTTGTATCCCCAGTCCTTAAAATAGGTATTAAGCGACTCCCACAGTCCTTACAATACAAGCAGTTACCAAAGACGGTGCCTTCCTTTGACTGTCCACGATAGTTTGTTTTTACCCTTTTTTGCATGATGCTTTGCACAAGCTCAAAGGTATGATCTGTAATAATTGCTTCATGCTTCTTATAAAAAGCTATTTGTTTCTCTTTCGGTACCCGGTGATCTGTACCATTAATGGTTGTCCGGGTCCTTTTATTTAACCGAAGTGTCCCAATATAGAAGTCGTTCTTCAAAATATCAGATACCATACCATCCGACCATTTATCACTTATAGCTCTGCGATATGTTTTCCCCTCTATGATACTTCGTTCATTCAGTACCATAGAAGGAGTAGGAATACCCTGTTCTGTTAGCATAACCGCTATTCTTCGATATCCAAAACCCTGCATATACAAATCAAAGACCTTTCGTACATAAAAGGCCTCATTTTCATTAATCAATATTTCAGCTTTATTGTCTATGTTATCTTTATTTCTTCGATAACCAAATGGGACATTGTTCATTAAGGTACCCTCTATTTGACGTGCTCGAATGACACTTCTTATCTTCTTGCTAGTATCCTTAACGTATCGCTCATTATACCAAGTCTTAATTCCAATTATATCATCTTCGTCTTCCATCGTATCATAATTATCATCTACTATCAAAAGCCTTTTTCCACGTTCACGTAAGTCATCCAGGAACAACAGAACTTTCGCATTATGTCTTCCAATCCGAGATAAATCCTTGGCAATTATAACATCAATATCGTTATCCAGGTCCGATAATAAAGTTCCAAAACCAGATCGATTAAAACTATAACCTGATATTCCATCATCTTCATACCATCGGTCAATTACTAATCCCAAATTGGCTGCAAAATGATTGATTAACATTTTTTGATTTTCAATTGATATGTAATTCTTCTTATCATCATCCCTGGATAATCGAACATATCCTGCTACCACTGTCACACACCCTATCTATTTTATTTTCTATTAATGCTCCATGTAACTATAGGATTTATTTATTCATAATAATCAAAATAATATGTGATTGTGTATCACTGCTTTTATGCCTTCATTAATGTCTTTCTCACAATCTCCATCGATAAATATTACAACACGAAAGCCAAGTGAACTCCAATACTTTTTCTGGTTTTCCAATTCTTCCTCCTTCGTATCTTTCGTTTTCCAAAGATAATAGGTTGGTTTCTTACTTGTTTGACCTGCCACTCCTTTATCTCCTCTCAACTTTATATTAATTTATATGCAAAAACCTTGTGAATTCTTCCTTCATACCTTGTACAATATAGCTCATAATTAATTTACTTGTCTTGATGTGCTTGACCTATAAAAAAAAGAGCCGTCATTATAGCTGACAGCTCATGTATAATATCCACTTTCAATAAAGCACAAGAGATTACAATATAGATAAACGCACTGGTTCTATTGGGGAATATACAGACTTTATCTTGTGCTTTATTGAAAATCGATATTATATCCGACTGCTACAGTTACGCAGCAGCCGGATGTATGTAATTATTGAATGAAACGGAGTACCGGTTCAAACTACCATATTTCTATTAATGCTTGTTTAACAGTGTTTTTGAGTAACTACAGTCAGGCAGGCATTTCATACTAAATATTAAACCATTCTTTTACTTAATAAATTCAATCTATATTATCCTGGTATCTCCGAATCATAATCGCCTTTAAATTCCCTATCTTCGTTATATTTACGCCATTTTTTTAACTTGTCACGGAAATCATCGATTGATCCAGTAATTCTCATTTCCTGAGTCAACTCTCTTAAGTTTATTATTAATACTTCTTTTTTTGATAAGACATACTTATCACTATTCGCATCAGGCATATTACCAGCTTCAGGATAATAAGTAATCGCGTGATTCGTACATCCGTTTTTAATGGGTTGTTCCGGAAAAAAGTCATGTATAAAATTTATATGCGTTTCTGAATACACTTCCCGTAATCTGTGCATTTGATATTCTGTTTTACCATTATTCGAATAGTGAGGAGTAATAAATTGAATTTCAATGTCAATGAAAGGCAAATCTTCAAGATTTAACCTCTGTAAATTACAAATGCTATCAAGCCATAGATTGAATACTCCAGATTCCTTATTAATATGGTTGGAATAAATCAAGGTGAAACATAGCTTTCCGGTAGCAAGTTGAGATACAAAATCTTCTCCCTGATTGCCTTTCTTTAAGTTAATACAGGCTCTCTCCAATGGGCCATGTGAAAAGCCATTCATGGTATTAGATGTATTCAACCTCTGCAAGATAATCGAAGGAGCCGTAGAGTGTTGAAAACTCAATCTATTCCACTCTTGCAAAGTATCACAAAGTACAAGTAAGAATGAAAGGGGATTCTCTGAAAATGTAACCGTATGCTTCCTATGGTTGTGATTAGCAATTGCATTACAGGCATAGTTAAAATCTTCTACCTCCGGTTTTGTATTTTTGATATTATTAATTAGACTTTTCAAATGCTCGGCTCCGATTATTCCGTGATCTTTCTCAGGTTTGTCGGCTTTACTGAACTCAAAACAACCATCCAATTCATTGGATAAAACAGAGAGAGCTTCCGTAAGCTTTTTATTAAAGATGGTTATCCGATCCGAATTCCCAAAAAACTTCATAGAATTGCTGACACCATTGAATATTTCCATAGCATAACCCACATCATGAAACAGAGCAGCAACATACCATTCCCGTAAAACATCTTCCTTTTTATCAACATGCATATACTCTGCCGCATATTGCCAAATACATTTTCCAGATTGCGTGTATTCTACATCCAGTAACAGGTGTCCAAGGAAGCACACCTCAATAGAATGAAAGAAGTGATCTCGATAAAATGCTTTTAATGAATGTAGCGCTGCTTCTCCTCTAGCAAGATATAAAAGGTGGGAAGCTATATCAAATCTCGTCTCAATTCCCAATACCTCATGACCGTAACGTGAAATTCCCCATATTAGGGAATCAATATAATTTTCATTTGTACTAGTTTCTGCTAACAATTGATAGGAAATATTAATGCAATGTGTAAAGCATTTGCCAAGCTCTTCCCGGCTATATACATCTGTACTCCAGTCTTTCTTATTAATATAATCTTTCCAAAATTGAAACGAAAAAAAGCAAAGTAAACTTCCCCTTTCAATACCATCAAAATTAATCTTTTCATAAAAGCATTCGGTAAGCTTTGATAACCTATCAAATCCTTTTTTACATTCATCCGGATACCAATCCCATTCATTTATTTTTAAATATGGAATCAGAGATATAAGTCTTTCGTAGATTACACGATCTTTCTGTATAGCATATTTACAGAATTCATTTGGAAGCTTTTCCTTTTTACAAGTAAGTTCATTGTCAAGGCAAAGAGTGTCACTTATCACCTTCGACCAGTTCTTGGTTTCATCTACATTTCGTGAAAGTCTATTCCACCCGCTATCTAATATGTATACATAATTTTTTAGAGGTGTTGGCCAATAGAGCCTCTTTGTTATTTTTTCACGTTCTTTATCTATTTCATCTATCTCGATTTTTTTATTATTTACCTGTGAAGAAAAACAATTACACAATTGATTCTGATAGCTCTTCCATGCAAACCACTGTGTTGCAAGATTGGAAACCTTGTTTGAAAAATATTCATACCCTTCATATTTTATTTTTTTAAGATCATTGTCTATATTTAAATCGCGTGTGGGTTTGATAAAGGCTAAAAGACAAAGACTGTTTTTATCGCTTTCAAAAACATGTTGAATATGGATAGGAATAAAAATACTATGATTATAACGCTCTTTTTTTTGTTCGTTCTCTATTTTTATATATTCATCAGACCATTTACCGATTTTTGATATTTCCTCAAGTTTATTCTGATTCGGTATTTGAAGTCGACCACTCATTTCATTCATTTCTTCTTCATTATAATATAGCTGATATATAGTTTCCCATTGACCTTTAAAACGTCCGTATAAAATAGCAGCGCTTGAGAATAGAATTTTCTGACATCTCCAAAGGAAACGATTAATACACATGCTTTTATTAAAAATCTCAGCAGACAATTTTGTATATTCATCATCAAAATATTCTACGTAATTGTTGGGAGCTTTTGTGGTTTCCTCAATATTACTCACTAAATTCACCGCCCTTAGTTGATTTTTAATTTTTGTGTCATTTTATATTCTTTAATATTCTAATCATTCTTTCTATGATATCATCATCGCTTATTGGTTTTACCAACCAGGCATATTTATGCTCATCTTTTATTAATGCCTTACATTGATTCTTTAATTCGGACTGGCCTCTTGCAGATAAAAAGAGCACCACTTGATCATAAAACTTTAAGTTATGATTATTTATGTACTTCATTAGGATAGTGTATCCACCTTCAATATCTTGAATATCATTGTCAATAATATCTTCAATTTCATTTATTTTTCTTCTTAGCCTAACTATCTCAGAGGTCAGTTCATCAACTTTCTCATCACTTGAATACTTTAGAAGCTGCTGCATCAAATACAATCGCTCTTGTTCTAAATCTTCGAGCTCATCAAGTTTTTTTTGATCTATAGGCAATATGATATCTAAAAGTATTACATCATATTGCTGCTTTTCCATACATTCCAGTGCATCCTCCATATGTCTTGCTATTGTAACATTTGCATCTTCTAGAAGAATTTCGGAGTCTCTCATATCATTTATACTATTCAAAAAACTTTCCGTACGTAAAATATTATTTTCCACAAAAAGTATATTTAGTGATTTGCCATTATAATTCATTATGGTATTTTCCTTTCATGGTAATTGGTAATGTTACTGTAACCGTAGTTACATATCTGTGGTAAGGCTTTCTTACGTTATCATCGGCAGGAGTGCTCTTTATCTGTAGAAAGCCGTTATGTTCTTCGACAAAATCAATCGCAATGGGCAGACCGTATCCGCTTCCAGTTCTCATAACATTGCTCCTCTCAAGGTCAGCGATTTTTCCTCTCTGACCTTCCTTTCTAATTTTCTCGAGCATTTCTTCCGGAATTCCTATCCCAAAATTAATTATTTTAATTATTACTCTGTATTTATCTGGAACTGTAACATATATCTTAATCGTATGTTTTGCATAAGAATATTTAAGTGCATTTTCAACAAGATTTATAAATGCTATCCTAATATAAGCTGGATTCATATAAATGATTACCGGTTTGGATGGCTTCTGGTATTCAATCGTACAGGTTTTTTCAACTGACCATGAGGCCATTATATTAATTACATTATCAATTACCGGTATAAGGTCTCGATATTCCCATTTGGCTTTCGAAGGCTCATCAAGCTCCGCCATCTCTAGCTTTGCAAACCTAATACACCCTTCTATATTATCAAGATCTTCTCTAATAACACTGTTTGCTTGTTTGTTTTTCCATGTTTTATGAATAATAGAAAGAGAATTGTGTAGCATTGTTCTTGTATAATGCGTCACCCTTCTTACTCGCTTTGTATAGACTTCACGCTCTTTTATCATTTGCTCAAAGATACCACTTACCTTCATCCTCACTGCCAACATTTCGCAGAACATTTGTATAAAATTATTATCTGTCTTCCCTACTGGACTACTAACAAGAAGAAGTGTTGAAATGTTATGATTTTCAAAATCAGTAACTTCACTTCTATAAATAAGCGTCTGACTGTTAATGTCATACTCCGTAAGGAACTCATCATCCCCGGAAATATCATAAGGCTTAACGAGCTCATCAACGGGAAAAACCATTGCCATATCGAGAGGAATTTGTTTCGCTTTTTCAGGCGGAATGATACCTTTGTTCCCAATTTTTTGTATGTAGAAAGATTTTTGCCTGTAATAGATATCAAAATTATCCAATTCGGCAGCAATTCGAAAGCATTTGGCAACATCACATATCGTATCCCATCGCATATCGGTAGAGGTTGAGACATCCGATAATCTGGTTGATATCGTATTGATCAAATTCATTTGTTCGATTAATACTGTTGATTTATGAAGCTTTGTAATCAAAGATATTAGCATTATGCCAAATTCCTTAAAATCCTTAAATCGAGTAAGAAGATCATCATAAGATATTAAGGTTAGCTCGTCCTCCGTATTTTCCTTACTTAATAAATATATAAGTATTTCCTTACTAGAGATAGCCTTATTCTTTATATTGGAAATTATATAATCAATCTGATTCCCGGTAGTAGGACATGAACTAATATCAAATTCATCTCCAATAGCCGAGGACAGCTTTTCACGAAGTATACTCATTTCTTCATCTACAATGATCTGACCAACAAAAATAACTCCAATCAGACTGTTTTTTATGTAGATAGGATATGACATATCCCATATTCCCATATGACAGCAATAAAGCATAGGGGTATTCTTATTCCCCTGATAATATTTCAGGGCTATGTTCTTATCACACTCTTGGCATGCCTCTGCATGCTTAACATCAGATTCGCGATAAACCTCACAAAAGTTACCGCATTTTAATTTTGAAGTGTTAAGATTTCTGTAGGATTCCTTACGCTGTATCTCACCTGTCATTTCTTTATATATAAATGTAATATCAGCCTTTAGCTTATGAGAAAATCCATTTAAAAAATAAAGTAATTGATCTTTATCCATCAAATCAATGCTAGGCTTTGTTTTGTTTATATAATCCTCCAATTCAGTACTCATCGTTTTCCTCCATATATTTCATTCGTTTTCAATTCATAAACCTACCTAATAGATAACTGGATGGATTTTTACTTGGTAATATTTTAACATTATTGTAATTTTATGTCAATTATAATTATTTCTTATATGTTTCTTATAATTCAAATTATTCGGTATAAACCGTTCACTTAAAGTTAGCATGTAATTATTTACCACTCTTAAGGATATATTTGAGTTAATTGAATTTTACGATATATATAAAATATCGTCTCTTTATTTAGTGCTGATTTATGAAACTTGTTTTCAGTTGTCCTTGAAGTGCATACACTTTTGCATACTCTTTCCGCTCCGTGGATACCATTTGCAGACAGCCTTTGAAGGCTTCGTTAGAAGCCATATGAAGTTTTCTGTATTTATTTTCTCTTTCGGTAACCTTCATTTACTCTCATCTCCTAAAGTTCAGTCCTTCCCAAATGAAGTCGACTTCATATAGTACTTTGACCTTGGCTGACTGTCACGATAAATCTTATTTCAACATAAAAAGACGGCTATCTTATCAGATAACCGCCCTTCAATATATTATTGAGACTATTAATGTTAAAACAAATATTACTATAACTATTTTATCTTTCATCGATACTTGTGATATCTTCCTTGTTGTAATTCCATTTACCTCCTTTACTAATCATATTTCCTGTCGGATCATATTCATAATGATACTAGAATATTGTAATTCCGTCCCCTGCTTTATTTTCTAATCGGATAACTCGATATTTTCTGTCAAAGATATAAGTATCCATTCTTCCACCCTGAAAAATTACGCCAAATATGTAGTGATAATGAGTGATTGCTCGGCACGTCACCTTCTCCCACCTAATATACTTATCCATATAAGAGTTACATGCATTTTTGATCCTGATCCGGATCCCAAATGAAATCATTAATCGATTTCATTTATTTTCTCTTTTTTATTAAAACGCTTTCGCGGTACGCGCAGATAATAAGTACATAATCTAATGAGAAGATAGCCACTCAAATGCATACTTGAAACTTTCGGGCGAAAAACCATGTCCTCCGTCATATAGCATAAGTTCTACATCCTTATCATGTTCTTTCAGCATATCAAAAATTATTTCAGCTTGTTCGACTGGCGCACGATCATCAGTCTTGCCATGGCATATTAACAAAGGTGTATTGATCAACTCCGGCCAACAGACAGCCGAACGTTTCTCATATTCCTCCGGTACTTGTTCAGGAGTACCACCTACATATAATTTCAATACATCCTTCATCCCCAGTTCACGCACATTATATATTTTCGTGAGATCCGATACACCGCTCGAAACTACCGCCGCTGATATCCTGTCCTTTCCCGCGAGATTTTCCTCCTTGAGAGCACAATAGGTTTCAAGACCGCCGCGTGATTCTCCCATCATATATATCTTTCCATTTCCGAAAGGCAACTGTTCCGCTATATCGATAAGACTTATTACATGCTGGACGTCGGCACCCCCAAACTCATCTTCGCCTGTTCCGTCGTCAATTCCTCTATATTGAGTGGCAATTGCAATAAATCCCATATCAGCAAGTAGACATAGTTGACCTGGAGACATCTTTCCTAAGTAGTGGTGACCGCCGCGATTATAAATAAGTATAGGGTACTTCTTCTCCAAATAGTCGGCTGGTGCAGATATATAACCAGCCACCTCGTAATCACCACTTTTATATATTATCTTGTAGTTGAATTTATTATCAATTGCTTCAGGTAAATCTAAGTTTTCAGCTCCGGTACTATATTCTTCATAATAAAATTCCGTTAGTTTTACCTCATTTACCGAAATAACCTGATCAAGTTTATTAATGTCGTCCAATCGGTTAATGTCGTTATTATCTACAGCGGCAGATTCCAGACTATCTGAAGCAGGTGTAATGATAGCAGACGGTGCTTCTGGAGATTCTGTTAATTGAATATCGGTTACGTAATTCTTGGCGCAACCAACGAAAGAAAAAATGATTATCAATGACATCACAAAGTATATCAAACGTGAACTAATATTTGATTTCACAGTGTAGACACCTCCTTATTAGTTAATTCTACCGTACTAATTAATTAAAATTTTGTCGCAATAAACATACCTGCTTTTGTTGTTATACTAAATGTTCCTTTTTTATCAATCTCCTTTTCTATAAATTTGTAAAAGCTTTCTAGTTCTTGCTCGCTAGATAAACATTCTCTAGCACTAATAATTGATGTTACATATGACACCACTGGTTCTGCCATATGAACAACAATTTGCCCAACGAAATCTTCTGCACTGACATTGTTGAAATACTGCTTTAACATTTCTTTGCCATTTTCAACACCAAATATATTGGCAAACTTTGAAGGGTCGAAATCTATATGTTTATCATATTTCTTTAAGAGTTCAATTAATTCTTGCATATGTTCTTTTCCATTCGTTGAAACATAAAATTTCCCATTTGGTTTCAGAACTCTTTTTACTTCAGAAAGTGCTATATCAATATTAGGAACGTGATATAACATATGCCTTGCAATGATAATATCGAAACTACCATCTTCATATGGAATGTCTTGTATATCAATTATTTCGTATTTGATCTTTTCTATGTTTATATTTTGCTTTGAGTCCTGAAGCATCCCATCAGAAAAATCAGATAAGGTTATATCCCAGTTTTCTTTTACAGCTTGTTTATTTATTTGCCATAATACTCCGTTACCACAACCTAATTCTAAAATCTTGCTATTCTCTGGTATATCCATCTTTTCAAAAAACCAGACATGCCAATCAAGCTTATTTGTGTTGAAGCTATGTAAGTTTAGTCTTGCTGATAGATTACTAGAATTTATGTACTGTTCCTTTACTCTACTTTGAATATCAAAATTATTTTGCATTTCTTTTCCCCTTTTTTATACTGGTTTTGCTTCGCTTTTATAATGTTGCAACGCTTTATAAGAATAAAGCAAATCAATAAAACCTAATATTTCACTTGGAAGATTTTTTGTACTTATTATAACTTGATATAAATATTGTTAAATTTGCACTTAAAATCGTAATCGTACAACACAATAATACAATGGCACTCCATGTCGCTTTTCCGCTAACAGCTGAATATCTTAGGTTTAGTACAGAAATAATAACTGCAACTATGCAAATTATAATTGAAAATATAGAAATTATTATTGATAATTTGGTGTTTTTTGTATTATCTTTCATTTCGATACCCCCTATGAAATAAAATTCGGTTCCTAATCGTAAAAGTAGCAACACAATATATAAAGACAGCGAGTTACATCACTACAATTGGTACAAAATTATCAGTTAAGTGATATCCCATCTTTTCTTTAAAAATTTTTGGTGTTATTACATGATTCATTGTATAGCGTATAGTAGTATCATTCTCTTTTGTTGATAGTTCAAAACAGCCACTTTCAGATATCCATTTAAGAATTTGATCTCTTGCAATATTACAATCCTCTTCGGTATCTTTGGATGTTGTTACAGCATAAAGGCCGCCCGGAAAATCTTTTAATTGATAATCACCGATATCAATTAAATTATCAGGAATAGCAAAAACCCATTCCATATATTTTTCTTTCTCGTTATACCACATAAAGTCACGAGGTGTAATATAATTCTTAACATCTATCGCCGACCACCAACTATCAAACTTCTCAAGTTCCTCCATATTCGTTATTCCTCCAGAACTTACCACTTTTAATTCTGGTATACTAATTATTCTAACATTCTGCATAAAACACTCTCCCTTAATATTCTTTATTTGATTCACATTTTAAAACCAATGTGAAGTAAATCTTAACCTTGAAAGCTCATGTAATAATATGTCTTATTTTTGGAGAAAATAGTAGAAAAGCAATTATTATGGAGGTGATATGTTGAAAAAAGTTCTGACTTTTATACTGATATTAATAGGATTAATGACAATATCATCTTTCGCTTATAAATATGATAAAACCAATGCAGAAGTAGTCCCCTTTGTAAAAGCAATTGAAAAAAACAACTCCAGCCTGCCTGAAGTTTCAACAGAAAAGATGTGTAATGATATTATTATTTCACTTCTTTTTACTCACACACAAAGAGCTGTTGACAATTTTTACAGTAAGTACCTTAAAGAAATTCCAGGGGTAGACCCCCATTATGATAAAGTTTTGAGCATTGAGCGGATTGGTGGTGAAAGCCGTCATTACTTTTTAATAAAAGTGGAAACAATGCCGTATATCGGACCACACATTACCGTAGGACGTGACCATATTACTTTCAGATTGAATGCCCTTGGTGAGGTAACACTTGAAAAATTTGAACACATTGAAAGCAGTAAGATACTACCACTACGTTACCCTGACATCATCAAGAATTGGCCACCTCAATGATTTACTGCATAATAATTATTTATATAATATAATGAGCCAGATTACTTTCGTATTATACTTATACTATTCACAATCATCTCTCTACTCAAAGTCGAAGAACCGGTCAACAATATCGTTTACGAATTTCACGGCAAGGACATATGTTTCAAACGGATTTTGAACAGATGAGTTACGATCGTTACGCCATATCAGTGCATTGCTGATAATATTGCGATATTCTGGTAGAAAATCTATAGCCCAACGAGCTGCTGCAAGTTTTGAGACTTGCTTATCGTTTTTCAACGTATAAAGCGCACGGCACAAAGTTAGAATCGCATAAGCTTGACTATAGCGGCAATGTTCGCTAGCCTTAATGCGTTTCCGAAAACTGCGTGCATAACCGCAAATTGTTTGAATGAACTCAGATTTCTCTATGTGAGGTATCACCTCCGCCTTATCAAAGCCAAAGAGCGTGATGGCATATTCTTATACACAATACCACTCATCGAGCCACTCAATCCCTGCATCAATGATATGTAACGGTTCTCCGGGAGAAATATTCCCCATTTTGGATATAAACTTGCGGAAGTACTTTAGCCCGTCGAGCGAAGCATAATGTACTTCAACACGACCTCTCCACTGTGGGCTTTCATTAGATATTTCTTCGTGCATAATACGAAGACGCTCAATTTCCTCGGGTGTCACCTCGGAGGTTATTGCACATAGTGTATCTATATCGCTGGAAACAATGTCAAAATCACCCCAAATTAACGAGCCATACAAATAAAAGCCTACCATTTTATCTCCAAAGACTTGTCGATGTCCATTTAGTAATTTTTCTATTATATGGTTTACTTCATCATGCCGTGACCAATTCATTAATGACACATCCTTTTTTTAAGCGTTAGTAACCAGTGTATTAATCAAGATACTAACTCAATAAAGCCAAGGAATTAATATCACTAAATATTATACAGTTTTATTAATTCATTAACCATATTGCTCCATAGTGCAAAAGACTGCTCAATGCCTTCTGTAAAACCACCTAATTTAATAACTTGTAATAATTTTTCAGTACATCCTTCAGGTTTAATATTGAAGTTTTTAATAAAATCAAGGGTTCTTTTTCGGCTTGGAAAATAAGCTCTATTAATAGCAAACAATGATTGAAGGAAATGATCAATAGCAATATCTATCGCAAAGTGATAAAACAGCACATCTTTTCTGACTACTGCACGTTCCAAATCTTCAGTATCTTTAAGTTCATCCAAATGATATTGTATAAGTATCTTTGCTAATTTATCTGGATAATAGGATAATCTTTTTTTTAAGTCATCTAAAAAATCACATTGATCGAATAATACATTGATATTTTTTAACATAGCACATCGCCCTATCGGATAGTAGTAATTATCCAATTTATCTGGATATTCACCATTGAGTATAGCTTCGACATCAGTTACTGTATCAGTTACTGTAAAATACATTAACCAAGTTTCAACACCGTTTATAAGCATGAAATCCCCTATTCCCCAATGTCCACCTTCAAAAATATTTATTTTACCTTCTTGTATTTGGTTACCCATCTGATTTAGTAAGGCTTGTCTCTTTTCATAATTAGGTATCATATCACAATATATAAAAATATCAATATCTCCTTCTCCTGCTCTTGGAAGAGGCGTTATACTACCACTTATTCCTATTGATTGTACTTCACTCATTCCTGAAATATTAATTATTAATATATCTATCACTTTATCAGTATCAAAAACCATGATATCTGCCTCTTTAAAATACTTATTTAATATATCTTATTATTCCTTTAAACGCTTTTATATCCAAATAATACCATGCGCAATAAGAATAGGCAATCAAAAATACAAGGTTTAGTGCAATAAAAAGCCTATTAACCTCGTATAGAAAGTTGATAGGCTTTACCAATGATTTATTATTTTATTAATTACTTGCTTCACCGTTTATTAATATACTGCTGTAGTTTTGGTTCTGAAGATGCTTATTTTATGTGCTTTTCAAGTTCGGTAATAACATCTCTAAATCTAATGTGTTCACGTACCGGTGCAAAAATTTCTCTTGATACTAAGTATTCTTTCGAGCCAGACGCCGTAGTTTTTATATCAAGATCCTTATATTTCGAACAGGTTTGGCCTTGAAAAATAACCGAAGTGTACGTAGATACTTCCGGCAGAGTGTCAAATTTTATGCTATACTCCGCAAATTGTTCTATACAGTCAAGCGCATTGTCATAATCATTCAGTTTTATATAATCTTCACTAAGCCAATAATACACTGCACGTAACCTTAAAGTTTCATAAATATAATCACTATCTTCGTGTAATATTTCTTCAATACTTACGAGTTTTTTAAATAGCTCTACTCGTTTTTCTGAGTTATCCTTATATTTAGAGTTTGCGAGATTTTCAATTAAATATTCAAACATATCCGATAGCAGCCATATGTTTTGAACAATATGATTAGATCTCGCTTCCCCATCAAGAATTTCCGGAAGCACCATATCTCGCGAATCACGAGCAAGCGGCAGTCTGTTTGCTGTTTCAACAGCTTTTTCTTTTTCACCAATTTCTTTATAAGCGTGTGCAAGTACTTGAAGCGAACGAAATCGCAGGTTGTCATCCGTGCAATCACTCAAAATACGTGTGCATATTGATATAGCTTCCCGCAGATTTTTTTGCTTCTCTTCTTCTGGTTTTTTCGTAAAACACAAAGTTTTCGCTAGACAGTATAATAAATCGTAATTATTCGGAAATTCCTGAACGGCGTTTCTAAACATTTCAATCTTTGTACCATCGAACCAATTTTTACTTCTCTCGGGTCCCGCTTGTTTAATAATCATATCAATCTTTTCCTGATTTTTCATAATATCAAAACACATCAATTCGTCAATGCTTATGTTAAAAAAATTCGCTATTGACGGCAGAAGCTCTATATCAGGATAACAGCCCTCTACTTCCCATTTACTAACAGCTTGTGCAGTAATACCTAAATATTCTGCAAATTTTTCCTGATTTACATCTGCTTTCTTACGCAATTCCCTTATTTTTTCGCCTATTTTTATAATCATAAAAATTCCTCCATTCTTATACATATTTTCTACAAGCACTTGTAGTTATATTGTAAAATATGGAGGAATAAAACTCAACAAACAATTATTTGTTGTTATATCAACTAATAGTTGTTTTTAATGTAACTATCCTTATAAGGTCTTCAATTGTACCATTTAAACGTTTTACATTTGATAGCCAATAGAAGGATGACGTATCATCGGTACATTTAAAATATTTATCATTCTCATGCCAGATAAAAACTTTTTTTCCTAAAGCTAAAGCTATACCCAATTCTACGTGGGTTCCTCTTCCCTGTGGTGTTAAGACAATAACCACATCTGCATCTGTCACCCCTTGGAACTCTTTTTCAGCCACTTCTTTTAGTATTTCAGTGCTAACAGTTTTTACTGAACCATGTTGTGTCCAATCATACGTATGAGTCCATCCTTGTTCTTTTAGCTTGTCCCTTAGATACTGAACCTGTTCAAAATTTTCTAATTTTGAAGCAATATAAAATTTCATATATTTTGCCTCCTAAATATTTAATTCTTATCTTATTACAAGTACTCATTATTAGCACTTTAAAACTAATGCGAAGCAATACCTTGTAACAAATAGGGATATTGCACTTCATATTTTGCTCATTACAGAAGTTGAAAAATAGTTCTATTCGTAGTATCTGTTGTAGGGTGAATAATAAAAAACTAATCGTCACTTCACATTCTTACGATAATGCGTTTCTGCGCCTTTGGGTAAGAATGTTGACTAAGTTATAGAGCCTTACTCAAATAAATCATATCCACTAATTGAATACCATTATCAAACATTGGCTGGTCATAATTGTCTATGAAAAAGTTCTTAACCCTATGCGAAATCCTAAAACCGTTTTTTTCATAAAACCGTAATATCCATGGGCTGTCACCTGTTCCCACAATCATAGTCGTGTACTTGCCTTTGTATTGTAAAAAGATGTGATGCAAAAGTTTGCTGCCATACCCATTACCATGCCATTTTTCATAAGTGGCTATGTTTTTTAACTCACATACATCATCACTTTCCCGTGTAACTACGCACACGCTTTTCAAGTCGCTATCATATAAGGCAAAAAGATCCCCTCGCTCTAAATATTTATCTATCATGGATTCTTGTTCATCAGCTAACAAGAGTAAATCCAGAAACTGCTTTTTGTTTTCGCAAATACTTTTTATCTCCAAAATGCACCATCCAATCTTTTGCCTATAGTAATCACATCATTCATTTATGTACATAAAACCTGGACTCATTATACCAATACTGTGAAAAGCATATTGCTTTCACCATCTTGCGCTACCACGAGCTATTTCCCATAATGCTTATAATGTTCGCATAATACCAAATTCAGTTAATAAATTCTGTAACCTACAATTTTCATGCTCCATCACAGGAAAAAGCGGATTATATAAATAATGTTGCAATACATCTGCATCTTTTAATACTTCATCAAATGCAGAATGAGTAGTCGCCTTTGAACTATGGTTGCGAATAGCTGAACATATTAAATCTGTTTCATTCTCAGTTGTCAATGACAATTCCTCAAGAATTTGACGTGCCAAAACAGCACCGTGCTCAGCATGATTTTCAGTATTTATGGCTTTGTAAGAATGTAAATCATGTAACATACCAACCATGGTCGCCAATTCAACATCTTGATTTCTTTTAAGAGCTATTATAGCACATGTTTGCGAAACTCCATAAAGATGGAGATACCCACACCTTCTTTCTTGAGTGTCTTTCATATTTACTAGAATTTCATCAATATACTTTCGAAGTCTTTCAATACGATTATCCAATTCTTCAGCACGTCCATTATTTAAATACTTTTGAATCTTTTCAATATAGTTTTCCATGTCTTCCTCCACCCATTATATAAAAATAATTTAGTTCGCATCTGAAAACTGTTCCGTCATAATAGAAAAAAATGCGACATAAATACTTAAGATTTATCCCATTGTTTTTTTATTTCTTTGCTTGAAAATATATTCTAAAATTATACTAATTAAAATTGTGGAAACAAAAACCATTCCCGATATTTTCCAAATATTATTTATTCCCCCGCCACCTTGGTCTACACCGTCAGTATTAAATATCATTCCAATTACAAATCCACCTATGTAACCTACAACAGTGGCTATTGAAAGTAATCGTCTACCACCGATTGAAGCTATAACTACTGTAATCAAGCCAACAATTGCCAACAGGTTCGGCCACTGTTTCATACCATGTATCCCAAAGGATACAAATCTGCACAGCCAATATGAAATAGCAAGTAATCCAATCATACTAACTCCCCATAGGATTTTGTTTTTTGTAGCCACTGGTTTCAACATATCGACCTCCTGTTTTATAGACATTCTACGTCTCGCATTTTCATGCATTTACGACGTAATTTGTAAAGAATGTTAGGCAACCTCTTATTATGCTCATTTTTTGAACCGATTACCCGTATTGCAATAAATAACAGCAAAAACAGAAAGTGCTATTACACCAAAGGAGTACAGTGCTGGTAACCATCCAATTTCGTAAATACCACCCACAGCAAGTATTGGTGCAAAAAGACCAATAGGAAACAAAATTCTTCCGATGAAACGGCCTAGTTTTTACTATTGTACTTCTCTTTTTTTTCTCTTGATAATGTATTATATCCGGCAATGAGAAATGAGCCTCGCCCCGTTTGTAAAACTAAAGATATAACAATTATCAATAATCCAACAATAATTGTAATTGCCAAACCAACAATATCTGTACTCGTCAGTTTTTGCTCCTCCTATTATATAAGTAATCGTTGCACCACATTCTTTAACAATTATGTATTATAGGTTACTTGACCACAATTTCATATATTTTATCAGCTACATCAATTGCTGATTTAAAACTGGTATCTATTTGAATAGTGTCTAACCCTTTAAAATATCTCAAAGATTTTTTACTAATGCTAAGCCATTCATCAATTCTCCAATCGCACAAGATATCCTTTTGCCATCTATCAGCTAAGGCTTCTTCGGTACAATTTAATGTAATCTCATACAGATGAATATCATCGCTTTGAATATTCTTATTTATTTTTTGGTATACATCAATTTTATCCATAACCCAATTAAATACAACATAATCACAATGCGAACAGTTAATATAATTATTAATCAAATGAACTATATTATCAATTGCCATGTCCTTAGTTTCTTTGTTGGCGATGAACGGATGTAAATCAAAACACCAATCCCCGTCAATAAATGCGGATCTATTTAATTTATTACAGAGTAGTCTTCCGACAGTTGTTTTTCCGACACCCATTGGACCGTTAATTATAACTACTTTCTTCAAAAAGTATTTTCTCCTTCCCAAATTTCAAAATAATCATTTAAACAAGTTGTTGATATGCAATCTAATACGATTGCGTATCATCTATACATTAAATTTGAATTTGACATTGCTTTAAAAAACAATCCCTGTCTTGTTTGTTACCTCAGCATAGATGGAAAAACTTTGTTTCCCATCAACAGTTTCTAGGGAAAAACTTATACCATTCTTAGAAGCCGTATAACGCTCAAAAGTTTCCGAACTATCATTGGAAAGTTCATAACCCATTTCACTAAATATCTTTTCAAACTCATCATAGGATGAATCAACAGTTAATCCGTATACAGTGACTTTCGGGTCGTTGAAATCAATCGAAGTTATATATTGACCACCATCTGCATAGTCCGGCCATGCGGTAATCTTATATTTTACGTAATATTCCGGGACACCTTCATATTCATCTTCATCTAATAAAGGCAGATAACCGGAACCGTAGTATTGTTTGGCACCCATCCATCCCATGATTTCATAGTAATCAGAAAAATCTGCATCTGAAACATCCTGCGTAATCCAGAACTCAAGAGTTGTGTCTTCTGGCATTTCGGGAGTTGTTTCTTTATCAGAGCACGACGAAAAATTAACAAGAAGCATCGTTAGAGCAAGGATAAGAACGATTTGTTTCATGTATTTATCTCCTTTAATTCCTTTTGTCAATGTATTACAAAGAAATCTATGGTTCGCAATTTCATACTGCGAAGTAAAGAGCATTTTAAATGTAGTGTTTTTCTAAATCACATTATACTAATTTAGTTTGAAATGCGACGAAATTACCTTAACACTTTCTAATATGTCTTTATTATCTTCTATTACCATGACTTTCAAATCAAGCCTTATGGCTTCATTTTTAATATATTTTCCAAAGGATAAATCGAAGTTCATATAATTATGTAAAGCCTGTTCTGGGTTTGGGCATTTATTTATTCTATCAAATAGTTCTTTTCTTTGCATTTGATGCAGGTTATAAAATGTATCATCTGCTACTAACCAAATTGCATTATTCCCATCCTCTATTACATCTTTCAAGAGTTTTGGAAGTAGATTAATACCTTCTACCAGCACTGGTTTGTCATTGGTTTGTTTATCTAAATCTTCTAGTATCATTTGATATTCTTCGGAAAATAAATCCATAATCCATATTAAATATTCATCTTCTTGCATACTAAGAATATCGCCCCAGCTTAATGTTTTTAATTTATAAAGATTAGGATGTTCTTCAGCATTAGATTTTTCAATATGTTTTCCTAAGTATTCATCGCAATGGTATACTGTAAATCCATAGTTTTCTGAAAGAATATTAGCAATCGTCGACTTTCCTGCACAAGTTGACCCTCCAATCCAATATAATGATGAAAATCTTGATACTATTTCATTTTTCATCATTATCAATTCCCTTCATAAATTCTTGATATGCAATCGCCACCTACAGTAAATTAATCATATTATACAACCAATAGCTAATTTTTTCTACCTTATTATTCCAATCTCCTTAACCATCTATAATAGTTTTCATGTAATGTAATTAAGAACATCTTAATTAGTTACTAAAATTACTTATCCATATGCTGTCAATCTCCGCTCCAAAGCAGGAGGAACTTTTCTGCATATCCTCCTGCATTACTGAGAAGAAGTTGCCGGTGGCCATATAAGGATTCAACACCTTACCCTTGATTTCTGATGACCTAATATACAGCCAATAACAATGGGTAAATTGTATAATTTCAAAATTGTTTATCCTCCCTAGTATATATGGCAATAATAACTACCAACAAAATATTGATAGTTGATTATAGCATTAATAATGGAGTAGTTTATACTTCTATTAGATAAGTTTTACAGTATCAAATTTTGAATTTATTGCTGTCCAAAGTTGCGGATAATAAATCATTATATTCCATATTCCACTTCCATTAAGTGAATATTCTTGTAATACATTAATTAATGCGTTTATACTTCTTGCATCTATAAACCAAACAATATGCTGCACCGGAGCTCCAAAATAGATCTGGTTATAATAAAAGTACGGCGTTTGAGAATCTTCATCTAGTTGTATAATTGCTCCAGTTTGATATGCCAATTCAAATGCTGAGTCAATTGACATTGAAGCTACATATGATCTGTCAGGCACATATGGCAACTGCCAGTCATATCCAAGAACAGGTTTACCAATAATAATTTTATCTGCTGGCGCCGTAGATGTCGTATAGTTAATTATCGCTCTAATATTGTTTATGTTACTAACTGGTGATGGAGGACCAAAATTAGTACCCCATACAAACTTTAAAAATATCAATCCTTTTACATACATACTTAAAGTTAAGTAATCAATTTCTTCAACAGATATACTGTTATTATTTTCTTCAGTGCTATAATTAATAGTAATAAAAAGCAATAACCCTTCCTGTTGTAAACGTTCAGATATTCTTTGTGCAAAATCTAAGTAAAGTGATTGGTTATTTTTATTCAAATAATTGAAAACAATATTTAAACCCTGATAACCTTTTTGCTTCATAATATCTGTGAACTGGTTAATGCTTCTATTTTGATATTCTATATTCAATAAAACATCATATGCAATCTCAATATTTGGTTGACCTTGAGATGATAAAGTAGTTACCATCAATATAGGAATAACACTGTATTCTTTAGCCGTATTCACTACTTCTGTATCATCATAATATTCAATAATTTCGCCTTCCTCTGTAATTGAGTAGTTGAAAACAGTTAAATAAGTCAAATTTGGTAGAGCCTTAATAAGTGTTTCACCTTTTATATATGGATAAGTAAATCCATTTACTGTGATGCTCCTACTCGTATTATAACTAATTACTAACGCTTCTCCAGGAACAAGATATCCTCTATCAGAAATAAATGAATTATTTCTTAAAATTTGCATCTGCGATACACTATAAGCTTCTGCTATACTTTGTAATGAATCGCCTTCTTGTACTATATGTGATTGCTTTGGGTATGCTATTACTAATGCTTGCCCTATAACTAGATTATAAGGATATGCCAACCCATTGTCATAAGCTAATTTATCGGCAGGAATACTAAATCTTTCAGCGATTGTATAAATACTATCTCCTTGTTGAACTACATATATCTCCATGATTATATCCTAAACATTATATTTTATAATATTATATGAATAATAAAAATAATATAATATCAATTAATATTGCATCGTTTATCAAATCAGGGTCAATTAGTATATAAATTTGTAATGACTTTATACACATATTCCAATTGCAGGCAATTAAAGTCCGCTTTTCCCCTACGTTCATATATTATACAAAATTGCGTTACTTTGACGATTTAAAAAATTGTTAGCAGTTAATATTAAGTTAAGGCATACGAGACACTAAGAAATTATACTTCTCTCTATAGTAGTTTTCTATTTCAATAATTTCTTTAAGCTTAGTTTTGTCCTCTGCATAATTTACTGATACAAGAATTTGAGTTATTTTACTATAATTATTTATAACAAAATCTAATGCTTCTCTTAAAAGCTCACCAGTTAACATTGTTTCATATACACTAATATAATAGGTTGTATTATCTATATCTGTTAAAACCCATCGATAATTAGACCGATCTGGGTTAATCATTTTCTTTCTATAACGATTTTTTTCTATTGCTGTATATTCGAAATAATAAGAAATTTCACCTGTTCTTAAACATATCTTTTCTTCTTTCATTTGTCCTTGGCTATCATATGAAAAATATGAAATATTAGTAGGATTTTCAAATGGAGTCTCTTTATATAATTCTTTTTTAACAAGAATGTCATCTTCATAAAAAAATTTCTGTATACTAATAATTTCCATCGGATCATACCTACAAACAACTTTTATTAATTTCTCATTATCATAGTAATTATCTTAGTTTACTTGCGATGTCCTATATGTCGTATTTATTGTTTTAATTATATTTCCATGTTCATCATATTGGTTATTATATATTGATTTCTGGATAAGGTTTTCATTTTTATCAAATTCAACTTCTAGAATTAAATCGCCCTTATCATTGTAATCGCATTCCTTTTTCTGATAAAAGCCCTTATCTTCAACTATGTGTTTTTTGATATTTCCAAATATATCTTCTTCAATACAAATATTCATTCTTGTCTCCTTCTAAACTGTCTCCAGAAGTATTTGAATGTTTCAAACCCTTGTTTATCAGTTTAAACCATTCCTAAATACCGCTCCAACTCTTCCTCAACATAGGCTGCTACCATGCTTATGATTGGATCAGCATCCCAATCTCATGATAGGCAGTAAAGCATTCTTCTGCATCGCCGTGTGATCTTTATAAGCCTTTCCATTAAACACACCATTTGCCGATAGGTTATCTATTTTGATATTGGTCACTTGTTAGAAAATATTATTTTGTTTCTATTAAAATATCACTGCATGTAATTTGCAGAATAAAGCACCTATTCCCATTTAATATTAATAAACAAAAACAAATATGTTTATATGATATCTCCATAATATGCCACTTATATACAATATTAGCCTGATGACATTCAATAGTAATTTCACCCTTTACTTCAACTTTTTTCGTATTCTGGAAAGTTAATATTAATGTACCACTGTCTACCGGCATACTTCTGTTCATTCTTTTATCATTATAAAGAAGTACATTTTCTAGAACCACATTACAAAAATGTATTTTACTATCAATATGCAAATCGACTAATCTGGAATCTTCTAATTGAAAGTCTTTTAATTGAGGATAATTCAGAAGAGTCTTCTCTAGGATTGTCCTATGCTTTTTCGATAAATAATTTATATTATGCATATATTGTATTAAGTCCGTCATTCGAAAATAGCTTAATATCAAGGAATCATTGTTCTTAGCCGTTTCATTGTCAGTCCAATATTCAGCTGTATCAACTAAATTAATTAAAAAGTTATTAAGTTCATAATCCCTAAAATCATAGCCTAAACTCTCATTTTCGTCATTATTTTCTATATATTGGTTATAATGATTAACTAATTGATTGTTTACTGTTAGACTCAACTGACATATATATGATAGATACTCAATATCTAATATTAACATAGAATTCCTTTCATTTTACATGATTTCAATCAGTTTAGACTATAACAAGCACTGAATTTGAATATATGGATCCAACACATGTTGTGGCATTGGTTCAATATAACTATTAATGCAGAGTACTGGATATTAATTGATAAGCATAAAACAATGCATTACTTACTTCTTATCTAATACGATAATTCTCATACGTAATTAGCCTACAGATATATTCAATGCTATTACTCTATTTCAGAAAGTATCTTTTTATAAGGAGTGTCAAGTGACCAAAACCTAATTCTGACATTGTTCTCAGCATGTAAAATATAAGCACTTATTATTTCTCTTTTGTACATCCATATTTCAGCTCTAAGCTGATCGTTTTTGCCTATTTGTTTTAATGTATAGTAGTATTTAACAATAGTTTTACCTTCATAATTTGTTGGGTTAAATCCTATTTCGGAAGCAGCGCTTATTTGCATCACTGATATTTCACGCTTTAAATATTCATCATTCAAAATAACAGCTTCTTCATTAGATTTTCCACCACTTAATACATCCCATCCGTATTTATTCAATAATTTTTTTGCTTGTATATTTGGATAATTTGAGATAAATAAGTATGTAATGAACTCTACACTAAGTAAAATAAAAACTATAATAATGGTTGAATATTTTTTTCTTGTCTTTCTTGACATGCTATATTACCTCCAATTATCTTCTCCAGTCAACTCAAAACAAACAATCTTAGGAATAGATTCTGTAGTAAAAACTTGTACATACGAATCCCAAAATTTTATATCTTAAGTCGAATAACCCAATTACATATAATCACAATAGTCTCATAATTCACATTGTGCTGTGGCAAACACCAGGTCTGCCACCGATAATTGTCTTCCCTTTAACATTCTGCCAAGAAAACTCCTCATTGGCATCTCTGGAAACCAGAAAGTTACCTGCTCTTTGTGTAAGCTGAGCAAAGTTTACAACATAATCCTCTGCACCCTCATTATATACATATACGGTAGTTTCCGCTCCCATAAAACCGATATCGCAGTCTCCTGCTAATACCGCAGTCATTGTTTTATCTGCTCCCAAACCATTTACTAGATTAACCTTTAATCCTTCGTCTTCAAAATACCCTTTCTCGAAAGCAACGTACATCGGTGCATAAAAGATAGAATGCGCCACCTCATTCAATGTGACTTCTTTTAGTCCCCCACTACTCTTGCAACCCGTCATGAAGGATGCTACCATAGTTATGATAACAAGTACACATATCAATTTTTTCTTCATTGAAGCCCTCCTAGAAAATCTTACCACTACTAATATATCATGGAGAGGTTGTATTTGTGCTTATATCTTTATTTTTTATCTATTTGTAAATAACAGCACCTGTAAAATATTGAATAAATGCAAGACTAGATAATTAGTGTGCTATATAATCACTAATTTTAGTTTCTACAGTGATTATTAATTCCGTTCCGAATCTATTGTTAATTGTTCAAGTAAAATATATTATAACATCCTTCCAAGCAATAAAAAAATAGACTATACCATGAAGCTAGTCTATCTATTCATACCAATTCGTTATTCTATTATTTAAATATCAAATAGCCATAGCATTTGCACAAAATCAATAGTTATAATAAAGCAATCTGCTTCGGTTCAAATGGCGTTATTTGTACACTAATAAACCATTCCACATCCTGAACCGGTTCAAAGTGTAAAGAAGAGCAACTATTTCTTATTGTAACTTTATCCTTATCTGCATTTCCTATAAAAACGGCTACAGGACCATCAGCACCACCAATTATACCAATAGCACATACACCCTTTGATTTAGAAGCACCAATTCCAACTTTAATAACAGGCCGATCACTTTTAGCACAGTCCTGCACCATTACTATATGGTCTGGGGGAAGTACCGGCTCAGTGCTAAATTGTAAGTGACATAGATTTTTCGGATACTCATTCTCCTCATCTAATGAAATGTGCTCGGGCAATTTATCTTGAAGGCATGAATATACATGTAATATATATGATTCGCCATTTGTCGGATGTAGAAAACATACATCAAATGGTTCGCAATCTGGCTTACAAGTAAAATGTTTATTACAGGAATGAGATTCTTTATTAGTAGAAAGTTTCAGTAAAAATGATTTAATCTTTTGTCTTTTCTTCATTGGCCAAGGAATGGACAGACGATATATATACCATGTAGCTTCTCTATCTAAGCCATAAGTATCCATCAAGTTCTCAACTACCTCTTCATTATTATCCTGCCTGCATGGTTGCCAACCAATTCCACTCCATCTATAACTATGGGCTACAAGATCATTGATAACAGCTTCAAAGGATATACTTAAGGACATCGGGTCTTTGAATTCAACATCACTACGCTGTTCATTAGATAAGGCTGTCATATCAATTTCAGACCACTTTTGATTGAAACTATCATATGCTTCAACAGGAATATTGCGACAGAGATCAATTACAATACCCTGAGAACAAGTATATATATTGGGAATGAACCAATCGTATCCTCCATACTGAAAGTACACATTAAGAGAATTAGTATCACATGCTCTCTCATAAGCGGTATGTCCCCAAAAATTCCCCGAATAATACACTTTCATAATATTTTTCACCTCAATTCTGATTTATACATAACATAATTTGATTATTCGTATGTTAAGGCATTTATTATATTAATTATTTAAAATCGAAAAGCTCTACTACTTTAATTCATTTAGTTCATTTAAATCTATATATATTCGATTCCTAATCCGTCATATGCGAACTCTATCCCACTATACTGCTCTTGTAATGTCAGATAATCATTATAGGATTTTCCCCAGTCTTCTTCTAAATGAGTAATAATAACTCGCTTAATATTATATTTTTCTTTTAATTCAACAATTTCATCCATTACAAAGAGCTCATCTCGAAGTGGATTATTTTTTTCAAGGACAAAATCATCTTTCAGAGTGTCACCTACAATTGTGTTCCCAATAATTAGGCAATCCGCATTTTGAAAAATTTTATTTTCTGGAAATGGTTTTACATCACACGGCGCATAAATTACTTTTGCAGCATTTTCTGTAAAAACAAAAATAGTTACGCTACAAGTGCTATCTACCGGTACTAAATCTAATTGAATAGAACCCATGTCCAAAGTTGTAAAAGATTTAGATTTGACTAAATTCATACTCTCATAATATTCAAGTGCAGAACCGTATTTCGTTCCCTGGCATTTTATATCATTCAATATTGTTGGAAGCGAACCTACTGTTATCGGATTTTCACATCTGATTCCAGTTGAATTTGCCAACCAATCAAGGCGTAATTGTTCTACTATTCGTATCCCCATCGTATGGTCAGGATCCATATGACTATATAGAATATAGTCAACAGCTTTTATATCCGCATTATTAAGTGCATAAGCAATATCCTCAGGTGTATCGATCAACAAGTTACTATCTGCTACATATAAACTACAACCACACCTTGCGTATGGGAAGCCTTTTTCCCTTGCTTCTTTACATACCTTACACTGGCATAATGGTTTAGGTGTGCAAACACATCCACCGGAACCAATAATTTTTAATTTCATAAATATATATTTCCTTCCATCACTTAATTACAAAAAGTACTCAAGAGCTCCATAGCAAATAACGGACCTTAGTAACTGAATACGTTTAACTTCATCATCGTCAAATCCCGCGACTCCATTTTGTAGTAAAAAAGTTTTATATCCCCTTTCAATAGCTCCATTGTAGGTAAAAAGAACACAATGTTCTACAGCAAACCCACAAATTATAATACATTCTACACCTTCCCGTTTTAAGATAGTATCCAGATCTGTTTCCCAAAAACCATTACTATAAGTTTTATTTACAAAAATATCATGATCAGATACTTCTAATTCGTCTACACACTTAAAACCATCCGTCTCAGGTCCACCTGCTTCAATATCCTGTATGATTACAACCGTCTGTTTTTTCATACGAAAATATTGACTAATTTCATTGATGTATTCTACTGCTTTTTCAAAGGAACCTTTACAAGACGTGGCTTCTTTACAATTCTTTTGCATATCTACAATTATAAGTGCTACTTTTGACATAAAATCCTCCATTTTTTATTCCGTTCATTTTTATTCATTTCAACTTTTTTCGTAATCCGGAAAATTAATATTAGCGTACCACAGTCTATAGGCATACTTCTGATTATACTTTTTTCTTTATAAAGAGGGCATTTTCAAAATTATATTACAAATATTATTTACTTGCTAATCGGCTAACCTGCAATCTTCTAATTGACTGTCTATTAATAGCAAATAATAGATTCAGACAATAACAGCTGCCACAAAAAATATTACACAAAAAATATATGACCCAACCCCTGATGTGGTATTAACATAAATAATACCATTAAAGTATTTATTTGTCTATTATTTACCATATTTTTATAATATGTTCCATAATAGCATATGTTGGCACTTAAAGCCAATCTGCACATCTGCACTTATTCATAGTGTAATCATTGGAATATATTCAACTACTTCACATGAGTCTTATGTCCGCGTTGCGAAAATCGGGATGAGAGTAATCCAATACCGGATTTGCTATTAGTTACTATTAAACCATAATTAAAATGGATAAAATTCACTGTTTGCAACGAATTGATACAGAATACTGTTCGTTTATCCATAATTTCATAAAATTAACGTTTCGTTTTTTCGACTAATTTAACATCTATGAAGTTTTATTAATTAAACTATATCCAGGTTCCCTTCATACCGATATGAAAACAATAAAAACAGATACAATAAAGAAGCTATCTACTATCTTCTTTACTGTATCTCTTATAATATCTTTTTATTGTTTAATATCTGTCTTTATTAATTTTCCATCTTCCTATTCTATTTTAAAAATATCCATTTTCTTTGCAAATTTGTTGACACCAACAGCACTTTCGTAAGAATTATGCTTGCCACTGAGGTTGCAGATTAAATTCCCCAGCTTCATTGAAGGCTACTTCTTCTTTTGCTATCACAAAATTCGATATTTCCTGTTTCAATATATAAGAGCTGTCCTTGGAGAGAGCTGCTAGTTCTGCTACTTCGGCCGACATATTTGTTACATTACAGATTTTTTCAGCAATATCTCCGGTTCCCATCGCACCCTCGGTCGCTGCTTGAGCAACTTCATTTACTGAAAGCATGATATTTTCGATAGAAGCTAGTAACTCTTCTGAAGTTGCACTAAAATCGGTAATTAGATTGTCCATATAAATTGCATCCTCATTATATGCATCCGCAACCTTTAAGAAGTTGCGGAAGTTGGTAGAGATATCATTTGATACAAAATTTAATAACGCACTCGAACTCTCAGATAAATTTGACATCGCTTCTGTAACTTCTCCGGTTACTTCCTGTATTTTTGTAACAGCACTTTTTGATTGATCTGCGAGTAGACGAATTTGATCAGCAACCACAGCAAAGCCTCTGCCGCTCTCACCTGCTCTCGCCGCTTCAATTGTCGCATTCAGCGCTAATAAGTTTGTCTGAGCTGTAATCGTCATAATTGCATGTGTTAATACATTAATTTGGGATACCACCTTGGACTGCTCCAGTGCTTTCTCCAGTTTCTTACCGATTTCATTTCCAATGTTATTTGCTTTTTCCTGGGATATC
Source organism: Herbinix sp. (assembly GCA_029256105.1). Lineage (GTDB taxonomy): Bacteria > Bacillota > Clostridia > Lachnospirales > Lachnospiraceae > Mobilitalea. The sequence goes on along the minus strand of JAQSYO010000011.1, from coordinate 35,857 downwards.
TGTATCTCTTCTTTCGTATTTTGAGCACGTTTACTAATCTCAATTACCTGTAGCGCTGCTTCTTGCGATTTTTCTGCGATGGTTCTGGTTGCTATCTCAATTTCTGCTGAGGTCGTTGTCATCACTTCAGCAGAAGCAGCGGTTTCTTGCATGCTAGCCGCAAGTTCCTCTGAAGTGGCAGCTACCTCCTCTATGTTGTCATTTAATATCTTGATATTATCATTGATATGTCCCACAACTCCGATTATACTGTCAGATGCCTTCTGTGAGCTTCCAACCAACCGTGCTACCGATTCCTTCATAATCTCAACTTCATTTGCAAGAAATCCGAAGTCATCTTTTCTACTTATATAAGTTTTAGGTAGCTGTGCTGAAAAATCACCGGTAGCAAGCTTTTTAAAATATTTACTGAAAGTCTTAAAAGAATGATTTAAATTATAGGACAGATAAATAGTAATTATTACTGCAATCATTAAAGAAACAGCAAATATTACTACAAACTTGATAATCTGATCTGTGGCCACTTTACTTTCCTTAGCTTCGATTGAATTGATATAATTATCTATGTAATCCGTATAATTACCTGTACCTACCACCCACCCAAAAGGCTCAAATGCCAAGCTGTAGCTCCTCTTTGGCGAAGCTTCTGTCTCATTAATCCTCGGGAACCAGTAGTCGGTAAAACCACCACCTTCCTGCTGCCCTGCTTTTATGATTGCCTCTATCATATGAAACCCATTTTCATCAACCATATCGAGACGATTCGTGCCCTCGGAAGTACTTCCCGCATATACTACGTTATCACCTTCATAGGTGTCTATCCAGAAATATCCATCCACACCATAGCGTATCTCCCGTACTGTGTCAGCCGCTACTTTCTTTGCTTCTTCTAAGGTATATTCGCCGTTTTCATGTTTTGCATAGATCCCGCCTAGTAAAGATACTATTCCTTCTACTTGGCTTCTTACAGTGTTATCATAGTCAGTCCTGATATTTTCTTCCAATACCATCAGATTGTTTTTTGTAGCCTTAGATTGATTAGCGATAGATATCCCAGCTATTAATACCGTTACCAATAATAATACTCCAGCCAATAAAATTACTTGTGTCCTAACTTTCAAATTATTTAACCTCATGCAATTTCCCTCCTAATACCTTTTATTAAACAAGATAAAACTGCAATCAGTTTCACTTGCCATGAATACAGATAACTATTATATCTGTATTCGTGTTATCAACATTCTACACTATACTATAAAAAATATCAATATAATAATAGTAATTATTATTGTTTTTATATATAAAAAAGACTGCTACAATTTATATGCAACAGTCTACCTTATTTATCTTTAACCGTTCCGTTGGTTTGAAAATTCAATTAATGACACCAACCGTACCACCTTTTTCTAATTCACCTGGAACTACCAAATGTTCTATTAATGTTGTTTTCGGTCTCTCAATCAAATCAATCAGCTTCTCAGCAGCCAACTGCCCTAATTTCTGTGTATCCTGATTAATCGTCGTGAGTTGTGGATAAATGAACCTAGTAACGTAGATACCATCGTAGCCAGCGATTGATATATCTCTCGGAATAACAAGTCCTCTACTCTTGATTGCATTAATACCGCCCAAACTGGCGAAATCGTCTGAGAACAAAATACAAGTAGGTGGGTTCGGTAAGCTTATTAACTCAATCGTTATCTTTTCTGTAGTAATGGTATCACGGTACGGTGCTTCTCTTATATATTCATCCGGAACGTCAATCCCCAACTCGTTTGCTGTCTTATGAAAACTCGATAAACGATTACGTGTTACTGTAGAACTTTCAGCTCCGTGGATGTACGCTATCTTCCTGTGCCCGCATTCATAAATATATTTCACCAATTCATTCATGCCTCGAATATTATCCGATATAATAGCACTTCTATCATTATATAAATGATCAATTGTCACAACAGGCAAATTACTTTGTATTAACTCTAATACTTCAGCTTCATCATAATTAATACACGCAATAACCACACCATCTAATCCCCTGTGTCGGCAATGATCTAAATATGACATTTTATCTTTTCTTTGTTTACTTCCGCTGATAAATGTAATATCGTATCCTTCTTTTTCAACAGCAACTTTAAAGCTTTCTAATACCTTTGCAAAATAATCATGTGTTAAACCGCTATGTGCTTCATCAATAAATAAAACCCCCAGATTATTGCTTCTTCTCGTTTTTAGCGTCCTGGCGGATGAATTGGGAAAATATCCCATTTCCTTTGCGACTTTTCTGACCATCTCACTTGTCTCTTCCCCAATGTCCTTATGTCCATTCAAAGCCTTACTCACAGTTGCTATTGATACTCCACATACGGCTGAGATATCCTTCATAGACACCATGTCCATTCCTCCTCACCCTGCGTATGTTAATGTTATTTTATAGTATTGATTCTGTTAGTTTTCTCTACATACTAATAACTATAACGATTACGTATGTATACAATATACAATATTCCTACTTCTATTGCAATGCAATTCTGTCATTATATATATTATTATCAATCTATATATTTTTTATATGTATATATTTTTAGTATTCTGTGAGAATCAGTTTTCCCTCAGTAATTCTATATAATGCCATCCATTTTCAAACATTTTGCATAGTAATAATATTAATAATCGTAAGAAAAAAAGCTTAAGAAAAGATCATCCCTTTCCTAAGCTTTTTTCTATGTCTTATATTATCATCTATCGTATATGCAAATCATTATTACTTCTTATATATAAGGATTATTGTTGACGTTCACCAAGAGTTACTTCAAGTGTTTTTTCCACATAAACACCTTTTTCTTTCTCCTGAATTACCAGATTAATTTTTTCTCCAACCTTTTTATAACTCAAAGCACTAATCAGATCTTCAATTTTTTCAATCTTTATATCATTTACTCCAGTGATGATATCGCCTTGCATTAAGCCAGCAGCTTCTGCTGGTGAATCAGCTACGATATCGTTTACATATACGCCAACTGGCATATTAAATCTCGTTGCATATTCCTCTGTTACTTCTTGTGCAGTTGAAGTCTCAATTCCAAGGAAACCTTTTTCACTATCTGCAATCACCTCACGGTTCATTAATTCATTGATCATTGGTAATGCACTCGTGATTGGTATTGCATATCCCATACCTTCTACTTCTTGTGATGCAAACTTTACAGAATTGATGCCAATTACCTGACCCGCTGAATTTAACAATGCACCACCACTATTACCGGGGTTAATCGCAGCATCTGTCTGAAGTAATGTCATTGTCTTATCTTCAATCGTAACTTCTCTGTTAACTGCACTGATATATCCAACGGTTACTGATTGTCCATAACCAAGTGCATTACCAATAGCAATTGCCATTTCACCAGCTTTTAAATCATCCGAATTACCTAAGGCTGCAACCTTAATGGAAGCTGCGGTTTCTTTTGTTAAATCCTTTAAGTTAACGGAAAGCACTGCTAAATCTGAGTTTGCTTCAGCACCCTTAACAATAGCGGATGCTTTCGTTTCATCAGCAAATACAATTTCAATTGAACTTGCACCGTCAATTACGTGATTATTTGTTACAATCAGGATTTCAGATCCATTCTGCCCTATGATAATGCCAGAGCCACTACCTTGCATCGGCTCATTATATTCTCTTCCGAAGAAATCATAGCTAGTTACATTAGCAGCAGAATTGATTGCTACTATGGAGGGCATAACCTTTGATACAACATCGGACACATCTGTTACTACTGAGTCTGAGGAAGTACCGGTGGGTATAATGGTATCCTTACCTCCGGTGTCTTGTGTTACTTGGGCTATTTGAAGTGTATCATTATCTGCGTCACTAGACTTTGGTATAACTGAAAGGTAATAACCTTGGAATACTGCGCCAGCTATTAAACCAAATGCAACTGCTGCTGCGGTAAGCTTAAATGCACCAAATATTTTTCTCTTCTTTTTTGGCTTTTTCTCCTGTTCTAATTGCGGAGTAGGATAAACCATATATGGATCATTTCCCGGTTGTGTATTCGCTTGATTAGGAGTTCCATAGGAATAATAATTCCCTGTATAGTTACTACTATAATTTTGTTGATTACTTTGGCTTGCATTATAATCCGTATTATTCTCCGGATTTTGATTACTGATTAAATTCTCATTCTGCTCATTATTGTTATACTCATTGTTCATAATAAAAGTCTCCTTTCAAAACTGTACTCCAGATTATTTTAGGTATCAGGTTATAACCTGTTATCTTCTTTTGATAGGAACAGTTTATCAATAAATTATGTTCACTTTGTGTTTAGATTTTGAAAAATTTATGAAGAAATTTATTGTTTTTATCATTATAATGGAATATAACTACCGAGAATTTTCATTTCGATTGCTTCCTCTTTAATACAGTGGAGCGCATTTTTGACTGACGGATCGTCAAGTCCACCGTCAATATCGACAAAAAAACGGTAGGCAAAGGCCTTTCCTACAATCGGTCTTGATTCAATTTTAGTCATATTAATATTATTATAAATAAAGTGAGAAAGCATATGATATAGAGAACCACTTTTATTCGACATTGCAAAGCAGATACTTGTTCGCTTTGCTTCTTTCTTATATATCTTTTGGTTAGATATAATAATGAAGCGCGTAGAATTGTTTACTTCATTGTGAATTGCTTCCTGCAACAACTGTAATCCATGGCATTCTCCTGCACGTTTACTAGCGATGGCTGCCTGTGTTATATCGCCTTCCTCTAGTATGCGTCTTGCGCTACCGGCTGTACTTCCACCTTCTATTTGCTTGATATCACTATGCTGTTTTAAAAATTCAGAACATTGAAGTAGACCTTGACGATGGGAATATATTTTCTTTATATCCGATATTTTAGCTCCGGGTATTCCCCAGAGGTTATGTTCAATTTTTACTAAGTGCTCACCGATGATAAAATTATCATATTCTGCTAGTAGATCAAAAATATCCGACAGTGTTCCGGTAGAAGAATTCTCAATCGGAAGTACACCATACGTTGCCTCACCATCTTTGATTGCCTGCATCACCTGTCCGAAGGTCTCCATAGGGATCCCGGTAATTCCGGATTTAAAATACTCCAGCATTGCTTGCTCGGTATAAGATCCTTTTTCTCCATAGAAAGCCACCTTAGTTGTTTTCTCACTATCTAGATTGTCTACTGATGTAAATCCTAAACTCTCCAGATTATCTAGTAGCGTATATTGCAATGTTCGGCTCATGGACATAATCTGTTTAAATAAATCAGCTACTGCAGTTTTATTAAATTCATGCTTAGTCAGAGCAGCAAGAGCCTTCAGTTTTTCCTCTTCTCTTTCGGAATCATAGATAGGTTTCCCGACACTTCTTTTATAATCAGCAACATCCATTGCCAACTGCATTCGGTATTCAAATAGCTCTACCAACTTCTCGTCCACTTCATCTATTTTTTTCCTGCTCTCCTGTAAATCAACCATTCCTTTTCCTCCAGTAACCCTATTATTTTACCAACCTTTTGACCCATTATACTATCATAAACCTATGGTTGCAAGCTACAACTCGTGTAGTGACTGCGGATAATACCAGTCTTTCTACTTATTGCATATTTTTATCTGTCGATATATAATGAATTTAATAAATAATTCAGACTATATGCAATCACCAATTAAATTTCTACTATAAATTTAAACTATAAATGCATTTTGTGGAGGTATCTATGCTGTCATCTGTTAAACGTATCCTAATAATTCTAGCTATATTAACTGTGGTGGTTACTGGTAGCGTGTTAATTTATTCTTCTGGTCGTACTTATTATAATAATGATGACGAGATTGGAAATACTACCGGAAATATTATTAATGGTGGACTTTTTTGTGAGAATGAGGGAAAAATCTATTTTAGTAATGACATGGCAGACGGTAGTCTATATGTAATGAATTCAGATTGTTCTAACATTAAAAAGGTATCCAATGATAAAGCGGTTTATATCAATGTTGATGAGAACTATATTTATTATGTACGTGCTAATAACACTAGGGAAAATCAATCCGGTAATTTTTTGATGTTTTATAACACAGGCGTTTTTCGTATTAACCAGAATGGCTCGAACCTTAAGGCAATCACCGGAAACCCAGGAGCTTATTTAACCTTGAAGGGTAACAATATTTACTTCCAACGTTATGATGTAGGAGTTGGTCTCTATCTTTATAAATATCAAATTGATGGTTCTCTGGAACGATTATTATTAAAGGATGCCGTTATCCCTTCAACTATCAAAGATACTTCTTTATATTATGTCGGTTATGCGAAAGATCACAATATTAATTCACTCGATTTAGAGAGCTTTACAACACATCCTGTTTTCACCGGGTCCTATGCATACCCTATCTTTATGGGCGATTACATCTATTATATGAATCCAGAAGAAGATTATCGAATTTACCGGATGAATAGTGACGGCTCTAATCCTACTCTTTTAGTTGATGAACGTTGCTCCACTTACAATGTCACGAATACCGGTGACTATCTTTATTATCAAGTTGATGATACCAAAAATAATCGTATAAGCAGAATAAATCTAGAAACTTTGGATTCTGAAACCTTGCTTGACGGTAATTATAAGCAAATCCATGTAACAGACAGTTATGTGTTTTTTAAGGATTTTGATAACACCAATACTTATATTATGCCAGCAAATGGTGCTCCTGATGTCAGCATCTTCAGTCCACTTAATCCTGATTCGAAGCAATAATATCGTTTAGCTCACCAAGAAAAGATAGGGAACCAAAAGCGATAATAACATCATCAATCCCTGCTTCTTGTTGTGCATATTGAATTGCATTTTGTATGGTACCGGCATCAATTACAGCTCCAGTACCATATTTTTTTGCCTCTATTGCTAATAGTGAAGAGGGTAAGGCTCTGCTATTGTTAGGGGTTATAGTAATAATAACTTCCGCTAAGGGTGCTGTAATCTTTAGTACTTTACGGTAATTCTTGTCTGCAAAAATACCCATAATAAAGATAATCCTACGGTCTGCAAAATACATTTGGATAGCTTTCTTCAACTGTAATGCAGCGTCTTCATTATGAGCACCATCAATTATCATATAAGGGTTACGGGCAATAATTTCAAAGCGCCCCCTCCATTTGGCCTGAGTAAGGCCATTTTTTATAGAGTTCTCCGTTAGCAGATATCCTAATTGTTGAAGCATTTTTGCTGTACAAATAGCAAGAAGGGCATTTTCTATCTGGTGTCTGCCTAAAAGTTGTATCTTATATTCCTGCTCCAGATAACAAAATGTTGTTCCTTCTGGTGAATAATGAATATCGGATACCTTATCGATCTCTGTATTTGTAAGGTACGTCCCAACCTCCCGGCAGGTTTGTTCAAGTACCTGAAGAACCTCAGTCGCTTTATTACTGGTTATAACCGGAGTATCCTTCTTAATTATACCCGCTTTTTCTATCGTAATTTGTTCCAGGCTGTCACCAAGATACTGCATATGATCCATACTAATGGAGGTAATAACACAGCAGATTGGATGCCTCATGACATTCGTAGCATCTAATCTTCCCCCCAAGCCTACCTCAATTACAGCAAAATCCACCTGCTCCCAATAGAAATATAGGATTGCCATTACTGTTTCTATCTCAAATGCAGTCGGGTGCGCTAATTCCTCTTTGAGCATTCCTTCGCAAATTGGTTTAATGATTGTAATCGCTTCACAAATTGCTTTTTCCGTTATATAATCAGTTGTAAGTGCAATTGTCTCATTTACTTCCATCGCATCTTGCGGTAAATCTTCTTCTATTCTTTTCGTTATCTGTATTCCTTCTCTGTAAGTAAATACCGCTGGGGAAATGTATCTTCCGACACGATAACCTTCAGAGGATAATATTGCAGTAATAAATGCAGTAGTAGACCCCTTCCCATTCGTTCCGGCAACATGGATCAACTTTAATTTATCTTGCGGATTATCAAGTCTAGCTAAAAGTTCTTTCACCTTCTCTAGCCCAAGATCATTTCCATATTGATTTGATTGGTTAATAAATTCTCTTGCTTCTTCGTATGTCATAATATTCACTCCACTGTATTAAAAACTTTTACTTCTCATTAATCACCTGAAAGATAAAGAATTTCAAATAATAGGATTCCTCTGCTGCCCAAAGGATTGGATGATCCGGCGCCTGTGTGCGGTATTCTACTTGACGAATTCTCTTTTTCACATTCTTTGCTGCCTGTCCAATAGTTTCTGCAAATAAATCCGGATTCATAAAATGGGAGCAGGAACAAGTAGCAAGATACCCCCCATCCTTCACAAGCTTCATCGCTCTTAAGTTAATCTCACGGTAACCTTTGATTGCATTCTTTACAGAATTCTTAGATTTAGTAAAAGCAGGAGGATCAAGAATAACAACATCAAATAGTTCTCCTGACTTCTCATATTCCGGAAGCAAATCAAAAACATCTGCTGTAATAAACTTCACTGTATCTGATAATCCGTTCAGTGCAGAATTTTCAGTTGCTTGAGCAACACCCAATTCGGAAGCATCTACTCCAATAACTTCTCTTGCACCACCTTTACCAGCATTTAAAGCAAAGGAGCCGGTATGTGTAAAGCAATCAAGTACCCTTGCTCCCTTACAGAGCTTTGCAACAGCTGCACGGTTATACTTCTGGTCTAAGAAAAACCCTGTTTTCTGTCCTTCCGCAACATCAACCATATATTTTACACCGTTTTCTACAATTTCAACTTTCGTGTCAAAGGGTTCACCAATAAAACCCTTGATTCGTTCCATTCCTTCATTACTACGAACCTTGGCATCACTTCGCTCAAAAACGCCACGAATTTTAATTCCATCCTTCGCAAGAAGTTCCTTTAATATCATAATTATATCGTTTTTCATTCGGTCAATTCCTAGTGCAAGTGATTGCACTACTAAGATATCAGAAAATTTATCGATTACCAAACCAGGTAGGAAATCCGCCTCACCAAAGATGATACGGCAACTATCTGTGTCTACCGTTGTCTTGCGATAATCCCAAGCTGCTTTTACTCGCATCGCAAGAAAATTATGATCAATCTCTTGACCTTTCACTCTTGTCATTACTCGGACCGTTATCTTTGAATTCGTATTAATAAATCCATAACCAAGATAAAAATCATCAAAGTCATGCACATATACCAGATCACCATTCTCAAATTCTCCGGTTATCTTATCTATCTCATTGTCATAAATCCATAGTCCACCACTTTTTAAGCTTCTTCCTTCACCCTTTTTTATCTTAACGATTGCCTTTGTCTGGCTCATATTAGTTTCCTCCATTACTCTAAAGTTAAATAAATCAACTCGTTATATACTATCTTTAGTTATATCATAATTTCATAATATTGCAAATGCTAAGCTCCATAATAATAGGCTCGATATTTATAACAAATATCGGGCCTGTATTATATATGACTTATCGCCAATCTGACAACTCATCAGGTCTTATCATATAGAGAACCTTTATTCTTGATAATAGAAAATTATTTAGTTCGGTTAATCTAAAACATTGTTTTGTTGATATTAAAAATTTTTACTTGTTGATACAAACAATTTTTTTGTTAATTCGGAAAATTTTTCTTGTTGATATAAACAATTTTTCTTGTTGATACAAACAATATTCTTGTTGAACAAACAATTTTTCTTATTGATATAAAACAATTTTTCTTGTAAGTATTAACCTGTTTTTCAAGTCCTTATTAACTATTCTATCTTGCTAATACTAAATTACTTATCTTGATGATATTAACTAATTTCTCCTACTCATATTATCTATTTTACATGTTAAAATAAAACTAATTTCTCTTGTTAAAGATAAAAAGCTTGCTAAATATATAGTTTAATACTATGACAAATACCGCTACACATGCTTTTACTAAAAGACGGTGATACCCTAACCGGTCAATAAATATGTACATTCCGGCTTGTTCCACTCCGAGGGTTATTAATCTGGCTCCAAAGAATTTACTTAACTTAGAAACCTCATCCTTTAAACTATTACTTTTTGATAAAAATACATTTTTCTTATTTACAATATAAGCAAAGGTTACCGCAATAACCCAAGCAGCTGCATTGGCAGTTAAATTAGGTAATCCCAACCGATACAAACCATCATAACTTATAAAATTCACAATAGTGGTAAGGACACCTGAGATACCATAAGCTATTGTTTCCCTGTTCACTACTTTTTTAAACAAATATGTTAATTTTGTTATTATTTCTTTATTCATCAATGCCTCCAACAACATCATCCTTCGTTTTGATTATGCCCATATACGAAAAATTATTATAACACTATTTGTTAAATTAATCTAGCAGGAATAAATATACCCTCCAAAATGAACAAAAAGTCGAACAATAAAAATCAGAATGAAACCTAACTCAGCTATTTCACCTACAACCGCTCTAATCTTAAAAATCGGAGCTCGGCGTATAACTAATCAGTGCCAAGTCTCCGATTTCTGTTGTTATATACTCATAATCCGCTATTAATCTAACGTAAACATACCTCTTTTCATAAATACTGCATTTCGTATACCAACTAACGGCTCATTCTCTGCTTCTTCTTTTCCATATCGCATAATAACTTGAAATTGAACCTCAAATTTACTGTTAGAATTCAACGCAAAATTCTCTAATTGATCCGAATTTCCGGTAATCAAATTCTTATAATAGTTATCAGAAATAGGAACATCGACATAATACTCATAGGTAGACTCTACCAGTCCACCCGTAAGATTAATCAAACTCTGGGTACCGTCACTAAAGGTCTGTTTGTATGGGAATGTATCATTTGCTACTACTGTACCTACATTCGTTTCACTGTCATAATCATGAGTAGCTAAAATAAGCGGATACTCCGTTAATACCTTTTTTACTGTTCCTGTAGGCGTAGTTGTAGTTATGACAGGATAATAATGCATTGTCATTTTTTTATTCATGATGATACTGTAGTTCTTCAGGGTAAAGTATATTCTCTTGGTATAAATAGTATCCGTGCCATTCATATAAGAATAAATCTCTGCACCAAAGGGCATAGCCTCATCAACACTGAGAGATGCATCATAATCCACATAGAGATAATCCGTCATATTGTCTTCGGAGGATTTGTCCTTGTTTGTTATAACCGGCTCAGAAGGAACGGTACCTGCTGAGTAGGCAGCAATCATTGTGTTTACAAACAGCATTCGCTCATTGTCGGACAGACCTCCGGAATGACCAACTCCGGAATAAGTGATATTCCCCCTGTTATAAATATAATAATTATTTCGTACATCATTATCCGTTTTATAAAAATTATTGGTTCCATCAAGGCAATACCATACAACAATATCATCCGCTTCCATATCCAGCTGATAATACTGGGAATGAGTACTTGCAACGGTTAAGTTGTCGGGAATCAGATAGGGATAAGTTACAATCTGACCATCATTTGCTTTGGTAGCGCTGGTGACACGTGCTCCATCCTGGCCTACTGTAACATTGCTCATACCTTGAGTCAGAGCACGGGTGCCAACATTAGTTCCAGTTGCTGTGTAAAAGGAATTTGCCGATTGCAAGGTATTGACCTTATACGGTTTGTCAGCGGCATTGGTTAAATTTGCAATCACTCCTTTATTATCCATTACTCCAAAACGATCCATACCTAATAACTTACGAAAATATTGGTTAATATTATAACCCCAGTACACATCACTAAAGGTTCCTGGCTTAGAGCTCAGATTTACAAAGGAGGTGGTGTCATGGGTAAACAAGGTGGTATTACCAGCACTAATAAAATTATCAATCAACTGAAGTGCCTTAGTATTTGTAATATCTGAATAACAGTCTGCATAACCGAGAATTAGCATATTAATGCCTTTATCCTTTAAGTAAGTGCATTTGCCATTTTTAAGATAATTGGTGGAATCCCCCGCAATTACTCCGGTGGAGGCAAGGGTGGAAAATTGAGTAACGGATAGACGATAAAATTCAACCTCAAATTCTTTCAGTATTTTCGTATAATAATAGAACCAGCCTGCATTAGCAATGATATTCTTCTTTGTTGTTCTAGTCTCCTCATTGTCAGCACTTTCTGGCTTTATATAGGTATTCGAATTAACTAATTTAATCGTATTGGTAAAATAGGTATCTTTATTTACTCCAATATCCGTAATATCTTTGTTCCCATTCAAGCTCTTTGCTCTGTCAATATCCTCCGTTGTAGGAAAATAAACGGTAGGCATATAGCTGCTGCTACTGATACCATCAGAAATAATCTGCAGTACCTTAAGTTTCGTCTTAGCTGTTACTTTAATCGCACACTGACCAATTATTTCGTCTCGGATTAGTGGATTATTTCCATCAACAATTTCAAGCTTCCATGGGATTGCTCCAACATAATCCTTGATTTGTCTTACGAGATGATACGTCTGTCCGCCTTGCAAGCGATTCACTCTGACGGTTTTCAGGGTGAGCGTATTCTCTATCTCAAGGGAGTCCAGCTTTTCCTCAGTCTCACTAAATTTACCATCTGCATTCGTGTCAATATAAAGCCTTACTTCATAATATCCTGTGTTTGCTGTGTCAATTTTAATTGTGAAATCAAGGTTCTTTTCATCAATATTACGATCACTTCCATCCTCTGCACCATTGATATAGATCTTATCCTCTGTCTTACTCTGATATGCGGTATTTGTTTTATCAACATATTCTACCGGTTTTTCCAGAACCACTAATTTAAAGTTCTTATTGTTCAAGGCATCAATAAATTCATCATCTCGGAGTGTGTCCTGTTCCAGGAAACAAGAGGGTGTATATTGTATGTCGGTCGTAAGCTTCTGAATCAGATTGTAAATATTGGAGGCTTTATCAATACTATAGGTATTGATATCCCCGCTACTATCAAAGATCTCCCTACTAAGTATAATGGGGTAACCTGCTTTCGCAAACTCTAGCAGATGGTTAAGCTTGGCTCGGGATAAGTCATTGCCTGAATAAAGATACTGGTCTATCGTATCCGTCACGTTATTAAAGCTTCCCCTTCGGGTATTCTTGCCGGTCACCTCAACACCGACATGGGCATAGGCATAAGGTCCTCCTATCTTATAGGTACCACCACTATTGCTTGTGAAACGTATTGCATCTCCTTTTACAACATTTGTACCGGAATTACGATTTACCCAGGTTTCCGTGTAGATAGTGGTATTAATAGTCTTTAGATAGTAATCATTTAATACGATAGCTCCTCTACTATTGCTATTTTTTACATTCCTAAATTCTCCACTATTCGTTACTTGAAATTTAGAGGAGATCTGAGGATATGCGCTACTGTAAACATATAGATCGCTAAAATATATGGTGTTGCTACCATTCTTATAGGAATAAACAGCATTATTTACATTGCTCGTTGTTTTATAATACACCTGAAGATTTAGCCAGCTTTTATCTGTACCGATATTCGAATATATAACATACGGAACTCCTTGATTAAAGGCAATCACAGCCTTATTGCTACCAGCAACAGTCGCATATCCGGTTTGTGGTGTAGCACTGGTCTCATAAGTAGTTATCACCTGCGGTGTAAGTGTTCTCAGTTGGTAATTTGAACTCATCGTCTGTGCTGTCTGAATTGTTATGACTTCGTTCTTTGCCGCTGTTTTGTTCGTTACCGAATTGGGCATTAGATCGGTAACAAGGCTGCTTATATCTGCTCCAAGGTATATTACATCATATTTGCTGTTAAGATTATCAATATCACCGATAAATTCGGAGGAATTCTTCATTGTAACGTTGAATATGCCTGTAAAGTTAGGTACATAACGGCTGATATACCAGAACCAAAAATTACTTTTCTTAAAGGAATCCGAAGGTTCAATTTCCATGATATTTAAATTTTTACTAAAGTTCTTATACAGTTCACTGTTATGTAGCATATAATATATGCCATCCGCTGTTGTATAACGTTCCGGAAGATCCGCTCTACCAGGGTAAAAGTAGCGATTCAGTTCCTCCGCACCCACACTAGGTAATTGTGGAGACATAAAACCGTCAACTACACTCGAAGAACCCTGATAAAGAAATACACGGTTATTAATCGAACCCTGTCCCGCAGAAACGGTATAATCCCGATCAAAACCAATTACCTCAAGAGCATTCGAGCGGAAGTCAGTCGCTGTGATATCCCAGTCGGAGGAAGGGATTACATCATAGGGCAGCAAGGTATATTTATTCCAGTATCGTTTCGCATCGCTACTCCAACTTGCTCCTCCCAAAAAGTTTCCCAATGTATCAAGCTTCGCTGATGCTGCGTCTTTTAAATAAGCATTATATAAAGTAATTGGATTCAACTGCTGTGTCATCAGATAGAGCTTATAAACATTGCTGCTATAACCATTCACATTACTGATAGTAAAGGTCGTTGAATCACTAAAGATTGAGGAAAATCCGATCGATTTTTTAACAGTAGCATCTGTACTTTCAATTACCGATTGATATATATTGTAATCATAAATCACCGGACACATAACCGTACTATTCACGCCGGTAAGTTTATTCAAGAGTCGAAGTGTTGTAGCCCAGGTTAAGTCATTACCTGTAAATTTCGTTGCAGTGATATCATACTTAGCATCATCCTTAGAGAAGAGTTCCTTATTCCGGTACCTTGACCAGAAGGTCTTCAGCTGATTTTCACAGGTCTCATTCATTATAATCAGATTCGCTCGGTCAATGAGTGCCAGATTCGCTGTCTGATCTTTTAAATCACGTGGTGTCAAAGTAATTACTTTAACCTGGTAGTTTTTCAGTTTTTGTGTAATATTCCCTTGAAGCGACGGAGTATCCGCAGGGAAGATACCCTGCAGCGAGGCATTATATGTAAGACTCGTAATTGACTTTGGTAAACCTTGTACAGTAGAAACCGCATTCTTAGGTCTATTACCGGAAAAGGTAACCTTATAGCTGACCGATGAGGAGGAAGAAACCCAACGGGCATAAAGATCAATATTGTCTGTCATAACCTCATCAGGAATCGACGCATCAAAGTGAAAGGGATTCGTACAAGTCGTGTTCCAGTACCATCCAGCAAAGAGATACCCTGTCCTATTAGGTACTGTTACTGGCTCCACTACTGTAAAATCAGAAGTTCTTCCATTCCTACGTACATTTGCAACCGCTGCCGGCAGATTTGTTACCATCGCATCATTTCCGATGCCTGCATTCGAATTAAAACGAATCGTGTAAGTCTTCTCCGGAAGTGCTTTCCATCCAGCATATAGAGTAGTACTTGCAGTAACCGCTTTCGTAAAATCATATTTAGTAGTACAATCTACTTCCTTATACCAACCAGTAAACACATATCCCTTTCGTAATGGAATATTGTCCGGTTCTTTTGTAAAATCATCCTTATTAAGATATTCAATCTTATCTGGTACATGAAGCACTTCCTCAGCTCCTGCATTAACATCAAAGTTTATTGTATATAGTGGTGATGTTGCATCGCTATATTTCGTCTTCCACTTGGCATATAGCGTAATGTCTGAAGTAATCTTTTCCGACTCATTAAAGGGATTTACACATTCCGGCTCACGGTACCAACCGATGAATTCGTAGGCCGCACTGTCCTCTCCTTTGGCGAAATCGATATCCTTATAAGCAAGTCCCAACGCATATTTTTTAAATAATTCATTATTAATTTTTTTTCCTTCATAAGCGCTGTATACTTGCGCATTTTCCTTGAAGCCATATATTTTCTGCAAGCCTTCTGCACTTGCATTCAACTGACTGTCCGACAGTACAACATTTTTGTATTTGGTAGTATCTGTTACATTTTTACTTTCTTCATAAGGATAACCAACCCAATTGTAACTTCCCGTACCTTCTTGGACAGAGAGTAGACTATATTCATATATTATCTTATCGATTAAGGTAACCGGGTCTTTAATCGTCTTTAAGTTAACCGTTATATTATAATCACCATTGTTATCCGTCAATTTTTCATAATAACCATATTGATTCGCATTAACATAATAGTTCCAGTAATAATTTACCCATTCCTGATTCGTAATTGCAGTGATAAATTCCTGTTTCATCACATCGCTATCCACCAGTGTTACTGTCATATAGTTACTAAGTGCATCCGTAACAATCGTATTATTGGCCTCATGAGTCATGGCAGCAAATAGATCAATCGGTTCCTGCCCATCGACCAGATATCCGAATTGAGCCATATTCTCATTTGGTACGATTTCCAGAACGACAAAGGGATTTGTATTAGTTCCAAGAGTACCGGTATTACTAGGAATCGTAAATACACCGCTACTATTTACAACCCCTGCAGAGGCTTTTTCCCAAGGCATATCCCAGGAAATCCACGCAAATGATAATAATACAACTGCGATGATACCTACCGCACTGCCAGCTGTAGTCCGTTTCCAATTTTTCATAATATCAGTCCTTTCCTCATTCCTTCAACCTTAATCCAAGTTTCTGCCTGCTACATTTTTCGTCAAGATATATTCCTTGTCTCGGTAGCGTAGGTGAAATGTGATTTGAGTGAGTCTTTTATTTGTTGCTAAATCGGGTAAGATTACGTCTATGTCGGTCACATACTTAGCAAGTAATGCCTTAGGATTACCAATAATATCAAGACCGTCAGATGACAACATTGCCTCATAATCCAATGTATCTGTTCCAGCCTCAAAGACTAGACTTGACCCATCGGGTATGGTATAGGTACCATCTGGCTGTAGTACCGCATCGTCCTTTACTTTACAAAAGCGCAGAATCTGTGTACTTTCTTCCCAGAGAATGATGAAATAATAATCATATCGTGTTCCTGATACATAATCCGGATCTGGTGCTTTAATATTTAATACCTTGTAATTATTAACACCAATATCACTTATGATTGTAAAACTTCCCTTACTGCATTCGGAGGCTTCAATAGCAATATCACCTATATAAGAGCCTGCCATCTGAGCTTCCTGTTGAAGAACGGCTTCCTTTTTTACCGCATCAAAGCTGTTTCGGGAGACCGAGATAAAAACCATTATCATTGTTACAATCATTCCGGTAATCAGTATTGTAACAATTAACTCCACCAGAGTATAACCCTTATTATTGAATCGCTTCTCCGACTTCATTGCTTCCTCCTCCGGTCTCTATAGTATCAATTTATAAAGCATCGTCCTGTTTCCTGTATGAGTATTATATCCTTGGTTTCAGAGCCTTCAATATAAATATCTTTAAATGGTTCTTGGATACCGCCGGTGCTTTTCTTAAAATGAAAGAGCACTTCTGATGCTGTAATGATAGCCGGATTCATTGATGCCACGGTATTGATATAAACTATACTTTCATCATTCTTTTTAACCGATAGTTTTAATAAGGAACCGCCAATTTTACGTATTGACAGTACTTTCTCAACAGAACCATCCCTAAATATTATTGAGGAATAATAAGTACCTTCGGTGTCTTGATATAGCTTCATCCAAACAGATCCATCTACCCTATTGATTGCTTCCTGTCTTGTTTTTCCAAGGGTTAAGGTTAATCTCTCTGCCGCGCTCTTAACGTTGTTATTATTGATGACAGTAAACCCTACAGTTGTTCCTCCAGAGATAATTGCAACAATTAGTATTACAACAATTAGCTCGACTAGGGTAAAGCCCCTATTTTTATCACTTCCCAATGCTCTTTCCATACCTATCCTCTTCTACTATAGTGTCTGTATCCTTGCCCACCTTAGTTTTTACGCCAGTTATTATATGAAATGGTAAATAAATCAGAAGCATATATACTGTTGCCATTACCACTACTGTTCGAATTACCCAAAGAAAAATACGGTGACACTTTCTCATTATTCTGAATCAGGTAACTGATATTAGCAGGATCTGCATAAAGATTAACATTCCCTTGGATTATTACTTTTCCTCTGGCTATAATCAGCCCTGTAAAAGAAGCACTGTTTTTAATATATACATCGCCCTTCGCTATAATAATACCCGCCATATTGGTATTTATATTAATATCCTCTCCAGTGATCAGAGAATAAGAAGTACTACCTACTTTGTAATTCAGATCTGTTACAGCCTGTGAATTCTGCGTAATTTTACTTATATTAACGATATGATCAGTAAGAAATCCATTCATACTGGCTCCGGCATAGTCTTCATTCAAGCTGGTTACCAGTCCTGAATACCTTGTGGAGAGTTCAATTTGTTTATTCTCCATCTCAGGAGCACTCATGGAGTATTCCCCTTGGGTATATGCTATGGAACCGTTCAAATATCCGATCGCATTACCTGTATTATCTAATACTGCCGGATTAAATAGAATTGCACCGTCCTCAAAACTCTCCATACGGCTGTCCACTAACTCTTTGTTAGTCGTCATATAATCCGTGTAATACTGTGTCGCCTTATCTGAACTCTGAAAATTCAGATAAAGATAGACCATGGTTGTAGATCCACTATAAATAACCTTTGCTGTACGATAGGGTTTATCACGGTTTACATAGTTTTCAAGCCGTATTCCACCGTTTCTTCTGCTGATGGAAATATCCACCTTATAGTTCGTAGGATCCGTACTGAGCTTAGCATATTCTTCTTGTGTCATGGGATTATGAGCAATTCCCTTAATACAGTCACCCGGAACCAGATATGAGGCTTGCAAACCCCGATAAGAGATAGATTCCCCCTGACTAAAGGATAGATTCCCGGAAGCTGTTCCCACCCCATAACGATACGGCACCGATACAAAGGATTTTCCGGCGATCCAAATCTTTGTCGCTGCGGATAAATCAAGAATTGTATTTTTGGCATTTAGGACGATGGCGCTACTTCCCTCCGGAGTGCCAGATATCAGACTGATTCCGTTGCTGTCCGTTGCACCAAGAAATGCATTATTTGTATTGTATCCATAGTAAGTGCCCTTTAAGATAAATCTGGAGTACAAAGCATTCAGCGTCAGGTCATCTGAGAGATAGCAGTTGCCCTGCACCTGAAGCTGTATCGGATTTGATATAGAAGAGCTACCCTCTAACAGAATATTCTTCGCCCAGAGGTTATTATAGCTTAGTGTGCCGCTATAGTCATATTCTCCGTTAATTCCTTTTATAGAAACCCTCGTATTATCCTTGAGCTTGATCGTACTTCGTGATAAAAGTTGATCTGCATAGATCTGAAGTGTACTGTCGCTGTCAAATAGAATTCCCTCTGTACTATATTTATTTGTTAAAGTCTCGGAAGGATTATAGCCTCCACCATAAAGATTCCCTTTGATAATTCCTGTTATAGAAATATCGTTTGTAATCTGTTCATCTGAAATAATAATATAATCCGCTGCTGCCAGATTCATGCCCTGAACGGTATTTGACTGGAAGCCCGGATAAGTCAGATCAAAGATCAGGTCAGTTGTTATTGTAGACGTAAGGTCCTGAGCATCCGTGTATGCAATGGATATATCCCTAAGAGTCAGTCGAGTACCTTCGGTATTTACCAATATGGAAGGCGTCTTTCGCCAGGTGACACTGGAGGTATCGAACTGGTACAGCAACTGCGAAGGATCGGAGCCTATTGCAAAATAGGGCAGGAACTTTGTTTCCAATAATGCCTTCAATTCCGAAGTGAAAAGCCTCTTAAACAGTACCTCCTGTTGGTCGGAGGCAGTTGTCGTATAAAGCTGGAGCCACTGGGTATATGCCTTACGTACTGCTTGATCCGCCAACTCATCTACCTGTGTCTTTACCTCATCCACTACATTTTCTGCGGTATAAAAATTATCGGATGCCTTAGCACCATTTTTCATAGCTTCCAGGTTATCGGATGTATATACCAAAATCAAGGAAGCGATAATCCCGACAAATAACATGCACACAATTACTAGAAGCAATGTGGAGCCTTGGTTGTTTTTTAGCTTAGTTCTCGAATTCATCGTTTCCCTTCCTTCAGAAAATACTTTGGCGAAAATTATTTGGATTATTCTGATATTACAGTAGATGATAGTGTCTGGAATAAATTAGTGAAACCGGATCCACTTTCATAAACATTAATCGTTACCTCGTAAATCCTTGCCTTGTCCGAGCTTAGTTCCTTCAGCAGGCGGTCAGCCTCTGTAGTAGCATTACTGGTACTTCTTGGATTGCCCGATACCGTAAGAGGGGCTTGACTATATAAATTAAGCTTATTATCATAACCAGATAATTCTACTTTTAAGTTAGGCGCAAAGGTTGATGACACCGGAGCCTGTATAACGAGATAAATATCAAAGTTCTCTGAAATCTGGTTTTCTATTTGTACTTTTTCCTGGGTTAAATACGAGGCACTAATAAACGGTGTATACATTAAAAATATGGAATTTAACAAAGTACTCTGGACATTATCGCAATAGCCTGCATAGTTTCTAATTATTACAGAGCTGGATGGATCTGCACATAGTCCTTCCACTATCCCATCGGTAACCAATAGATTATTAAAGGAATAGCTGACATAGGAATTCAAATTATATTTTTGAATATTGTTCACGTTGTCAACTACTACCTTTGACAATTCAAGCGTCGTTGTCTTTGTAATCCGAGCATTTAATGACGCCTCATTCAAGGTGGCCTTCTGCGTTGGCAAAGGTGCCACCGAAGGCATTGACGGCATAGGATTTCCAGCCGCAATCGCTTCATCACAGGCATGATCATAAGCTAGATAGATAGGCTCATTTGCTCTGTTTACCGCTTCACAGGCTTCCACCCACATATCGTAATAATAACTCTCATGGAGCTGTTTGAAATATTGTTTTGCTAGATAATCATAATCCGTTCCACTGATTTTAGGATTAATCAGTGCCGTGGATTCAGAATTAAATGCAGAAAGATCCGCGTATTGATAATCATTCGGAAGAGCAGCCGGTGTTACGGAAGGCGATGCTACAGCTGGTGCGGTGTAGGAAGCCGAACTAAAAGTTATAGTTGCATCATAAGTACCAGTCCCTTCTTGCACTCCTTTTATCTGATAGACATAAGAACTGGTCTTGCGTGAGCTGTCAAATATTTTATTCCCATGGGAATCAACCTTAATTGAGCTACTGACTCCACTACTGCGGTCCTCACCATAGATAAGACTAGTTCCCTCTCCCAGTAGGAAGGCTGCGGGATCTGTCTGGTAAAATTGCTGAGCCACTCCCTCAATTCCTAAGACTTTCACTGCCTCCATCAGATTATCTGCAAGATTGGACGCATACATTTTCTCCTTCGTTACCAAATTGGTTTTCGAGGAAGCCGTGAAACCACTGAGCAGGGGAACAAATATAATCATTATAATCAGCAGTGTAATAATAACTTCAACTAGGGTAATGCCCTGATTCTTAAGCTTGCTATCCTTTCTGATTCTTCTCAGATAACACATTGTAAACCCCCTGTTCATCAGATAAGTGTTACGGTATCGGCAATTATCACTGTAATTCTTATGGGTTATCGACTGTTGGTGTATAGGTTCCAAATATATTGTCTGCACCAATCCCAATACCGCTTACATCAGGCTCTTTATAAAAACTGTTTTCTCTAACAATGCTATACAAATTCAATACCATCGCACCGTTAAGCAATCCTGTCTCCTGATTATAAACAACGTTAAAGCTTTCCACATTCATCCGCTCGGGATAGCTGTTAATAAAATTCATGCCTGTTTTCAGGCCCTCATATCCGGTTTCAAAATTCAAGGACAGCTGTGTGGTATATAAGGATACTGCTGAGGTTCCATCCTCCTTCAATTTTGCGGAGAAATATATTCCAGTTTCAGGTGCAAAGGTGATATTATTTACAATCATCTGCGTTTGTTCTTCCATATCACGTACCATCATAATGCTCTTCTGAGGAGTATTACCTGTACCATACTTAGCATAGATAGTCTCCTGCTGTTCTTTGGCATCAACCGTCCCTTTCTCCATGGACTCTTTCTTTGCCATCTTCTGCTCCAACTCTGCTAGTCGAAGATTTAACTGTCTATTCTCCACCTTGATACTTTCTGCCTTTGTGTGATATTCTGTATAGCCAAAGCGATATGCGGCTGCGGCTATCGTAATGATCAGAAGTAAAATAATTAATTCTAATTGGCTCTGTGTTATCTTCTTCATTCCGGCTTCACCTCATCTTCTATCGTCTCCTGAGTTTCCTCCGGATCGGTCTGTTCTTCATAATAAGCACAAGCCACAGAGAAGGAGACCGTCTTTATATCAGTCTCTGGATCCGTTGTTTCTATCAGACCGTTGATGGATACCGAAGTAAAATAAGGTATCTTCTGAAGCTGCAACAAGAGTTTAGCTGCTTCCTCTTTACTATTCATCGTAATATTCATGGTTAGTCCACTGTTAGAAGAAGAAAGGGAACTGATTATGGTATCGGAGGGTAACTCTGATTCCAGATAGTCCATGATATGAGTCCATTCTTCATTATAACGGTACACCGAATTATCCATCGCAGTGACTTCCTCTAGATTCAACATTTCATCTTGATATACCTTTTCCAGCTCTTCAATGCTGGAAATCTCCGTTATCTTGGTATTTAACGTCTCCCTCGTTTTGAGGGCATCGTGATATTCCGAGATACCGTTAAGAACAATCACAACCGAGATAAGAGTAATTACAACAAGTGAAACGAGGCTGAAGATTACCGACTTTTTCAGCTCTTCTTTCTCGTCTACTTTCATAAAGTTAATACTGGGTTGGGCAGCTCCGATACAGGCAGTGAATACACTGCTTTTCACATTACATAAATGGTTGGTTTTGGCAACATTTAGGTCTGGAAGATTAATTAGCATCTCAAATTCCATACCATTGAATTCATTTTCCAATAACTTCTTTAGACCATTGATTTTAACTCCAGTACCTCCGACATAGATGGTCCTCAGCTTCGCTTCCTTGTTTTTCATGTTATAATATTCGAGAACCCTTGCAATATTACCGACCAGGGGACGGAACAATTCTGTCATCCTCAGCTTCAGCTCATATTCTCGCACCTGTTTCTCGTCCTGTTGACTTACCTCTTCCGTCGCTGCAAAAGACGAAAAGAAATTATCCTCTTGGGTCAGGGCAACCATAGCCGCAACCTCATCCAATTTACCATAATAACCAGAATTAATCAGATTCTGGATTAAAGAGTCGGTACCAAAGTTCATATTTCTTTGAAGTGCAAGCGCTCCATTTTCCAAAATCGTGAACATCGTGTTACGTTCGTTCATCTGCAAATAGAGATCAATTTTTTGATTTTTGTTTGTCCGAAGCCACTGATAGATAGAATTGCCATTATAATCAATGGATACAATCTTGAAATCCATCTCTGATGCTAAGTTTATATAATTATTAATGAGAACGGAAGGTGCAGCAAACACCATAATTCGAAGCTGTTTCTCCTCCTTCTTGGCTTCCACGATATGGTAGGTTAATACATGGTTCGTAGTATCCATTGGGAAAAAATTATCTCGCTCATTCTCGATATATTCACCAATCAGCTTCTCTTTCATCTCTGGAATCACGATCTCACGGTTCAGCACTTTATTGCTTGCCAGCGTGAAGACTACATCCTTACTGCGGATCCTAGCCTTACTCAGCTGTTCTCTCAGCATTTCCGTATATGACACACGATCTAATATAAAGCCATCTTCCACTGACTGCACTGGATTTTTAAATTCCACGCTTTGATGGATGTAAGGATGCTTCATCTTGTATATAAGCTCGCAGAGCCTAGTTCCATAATCGCTGATTTCAATTGTAATAACTCTATTGGCTGTCATTATATCCTCCGTACGCTACTATATTTTCTAATTATCTAATTTCATTATTTATGTAAATTCAATATTTATATAATTTCTTTATTTATGTAATTTCTTTATTTATGTAATGCACAGTTTCAAAGAAGCAGGTATCTATGTTTCCTTGAAACTATGCACCACGGAGCCGTAGCACCATTATGCATAGCTAGTATAAATCATATAAATTATCCTTTCACAGGAACAAGGTCAGGTACCATTCAAGCAGGTCTTCTCCAAACCAGAGTGTTGTCACTATACCCATGGACAGATACGGTCCAAAGGCTAGTACGTGTCCTTCCCTAGTAATCCTCATTCGGGCAATATGAAGAACGCTTCCATAGAAACAGCCAAAGAAGAGTGCCAGAAGCACCAGCTTCCAGCCCAACAGCAGTCCTGCAGCAGCCATTAGCTTAATATCTCCTCCTCCAATCCCTCTGCCCGAGGTAAGAAGAAAAAGCAAAAGCAGAGGGCCGCTCACAACAAAGGTGCCTATAACATATGACAACCAATTGTCTAAGTGCATCAGTAGTCTCCCCGCCGCCAACAGGCCAAGCCACCAGTTCAGCGCTACTGGTATTTCATAAGTCCTGAAATCAATTACACTGAGGGTCAGTAGCACCGAGATTGCAAGACATAGGAGCACCGTATCCCAAGAGAAGGAACAAAACCAAAAAGTAAGTACCCATAAGAGACCGTTCCCGGCCTCGATTAGAGGATACTGGACTGAGATTGGCTTCCTGCACTTTCTGCATTTGCCGCGTAGGAGTAGATAGGAAAATAGTGGAACCAAGTCATACCATCGCAACAGGTAATTACACTGCATGCAATGGGACCGGTCAGTCACTATGCTCTCACCCTTGGGAATACGCAGGATACAGACGTTGAGAAAGCTGCCCAGGATTGTTCCGTATAGGAAGATTATTAGGTATATTAGAAGCATTTCCATTGTTTTATAACCTGTACCTTTACAAAATGTTTTTAGGGATTAGTCCATTGTTGAGTCAGGCGTTCTAGTCTTATCGAGAATTCCATTGGTAATTGTAATAATATAGGGGTCGGTAATATCAACCTTAGGTTTTGTTGTTATGAAATCATTGCCTATAATCTTAATTAATTTATCTTCAAGCGTTGTATTACTTACAACCACATACTGGTTACCAGCAGTTGTGGTATTTTGATCTGTATCATAAATACTTATAGTTGCAACTACAGCTGTGCTGGCATTATACAGCGCTTTATAAACTACTTCATCTGATAAAGACAACTCAGTTGCTGAAACTATATTCTCATACATTGTAACATCAGAAGATTTTCTGGAGTTATTCACCCATTTCATAACCTGTGGAGCAAGTGCAGCAGCAAGAATAGCCATAATCAGTACTACAACGATAAGTTCTACCAGGGTAAAACCCTTATTGTTCTTTTTTGTTAATTTTTTCATAATTAATCTCCTTCATATGTATTGTATTTTTTTATGTTAAATCTGATTTCTCCAACCTCCCATTTCTCCAGTAAGAACCTTCAGACTTAATCAGCTGGTAATTATGTCTGGAGCACTACATCTGCTCCAGATCTCCATAGATACTAATCATTGGCTGATACATTGCTAGTACCAGACCTCCAATTATGACTCCTAGGACAACGATGATAACCGGCTGCATGAGCTCGGCTAGACTTGCTGTGGCTAGCTCCGTCTCTTCCTCGAAATATTCTGCTACCTTATCCAACATTCCTTCTATATTACCGGTTTCTTCCCCTATAGATAACATATTGTATACCAAGGGTGGGAATAACTGTGCTTTACGAATTGGCACCGATAAAGGGACGCCTTGTTCCACTTCTTCCTTGGCCTTTAGCATGGCCCGGTAAAACAGTATGTTGGTCATCGTCTTAGCGGTAATCTCAATAGCCACTGTAATTGAAATACCGGAAGAGACTAGGGTACTTAAGGTTCTGGCGAACTTTGCCGAATATGATTTTATATTTAGCTTACCAAATATCGGTATTTTGAGTGCAAGGGCTCCAAAGAATACTTTTCCCTTTTCTGTCCTAGCGACTGCCTGAGTCAAGAGTATAAGCATTACCAGTATAGCCAGTATTACATACCATCGATGGATCAAGACATCACTAATTCCTACGATAATCCTAGTTGCTAGTGGTAGCTCTGAACCCATCTCTTCGAACATGGAAGCAAACTTGGGAACTACAACGACGGACATAATGATGGTAACGAAAACAGCTACCACAAACATAACGACAGGATAAATCATAGCCTTCTTCACAAGTCCTGACAATTTGGCTGACTTCTCAAACTGGATGCCCATTCGGTTAACCGCCATATCCAGGTTACCGGAGGCCTCTCCCGCTTCTACCATATTCACGAAGATGGTGGGGAACACCTTAGGGCTTTTCATCATAGCTTCCGTCAGGGTCTGTCCCTGCTGAACCCGCTCCCTGGTATCAATGATGGCTTTCTTGAGCGGCTTATTCGGGGTCTGGTCTCCCATCATACGGAGCGCATCCACCACTGTAACACCGGCATTAAGGATACTTGTAAACTGTCGACAGAAGATGCTAAGATCCCTAGACTTCACCTTTTTGCTAAAGCCAAAGCTGATATCCTTGTCCAGTAGACTCTGTTCTTTGAGCCTTATTGGTACTAGTCCATCCGTCTTAAGTCTGAATCTTGCAGTATTTATGTTTTCTGCCTGGATACTTCCCTTAATTTCCTTACCATCTTTATTAATTGCAATATAAGAAAAATCTCCCACACAAGCCTCCTGCTTTGTTATCTATATATTCTTGTAGAAAGTGAATTCGTATCTTGGGCATAGCCCAGAGCTTGCTCACGGTCAATATAGCGGTTCGCATACAATTCATAAATAGCATCATCCATGGTCTGCATTCCAACTTTCCGATTGGTCTGTAACGCCGATGCGATCTGATGTGTCTTTGATTCTCGGATCATATTACGGATTGCAGGTGTTGCAAGCATCACCTCAAAAGCAGCTTTTCTTCCTTTTTCCCCTATGGTAGGAATCAACTGCTGAGAAATAACCCCCTCCAGCACCAATGCAAGCTGACTTCTAATTTGTGTCTGTTGGTAGGGTGGAAAGACATCAATGATGCGGTCGATGGTACTGGCAGCTCCAATGGTATGTAAGGTGGAAAATACCAGGTGTCCCGTCTCAGCCGCTGTTATTGCAGTCGATATCGTATCCAAATCTCTCATCTCACCGACAAGAATAACATCTGGGTCCTCCCGAAGTGCAGCCCTCAGTGCCTTTCCATAGCTTAACGTGTCTGTTCCTATTTCTCTCTGGTTGACTATGGACTTTTTATGGCTATGAAGATATTCACAAGGATCCTCCAAGGTAATGATGTGATACTCGTACAGCATATTGATCCGGTTTATCAGAGCCGCTAGGGTAGTGGATTTTCCACTTCCAGTTGGTCCGGTTACCAGTACAAGTCCACGCTTTTTATGTATTAGCTCTATTACTACTTCCGGTATGCCTAATTCCTCCGGCTCCGGTATTGACTCTCCGATCAAACGTATGGTAACCGCCACAGAACCTCTCTGATGATATGTATTGACACGGTACCTTCCAACTCTTGGAATAGAATATGAGAAGTCCAGTTCACCCTCTTCCTCAAATTTAGCAACCAGTGCCGGTGGTATAAGGGAATATGCCAGTTCTTTTACATCCGCGGGTAAAAGCACAGGTAAATCAAGGCTTTTCAGGTCGCCGAAGACCCTTACTTTCGGAGGAACTCCAACCGTAAGATGCAAATCGGATGCATTCATACGAGTTGCTAGAGCTAAAAGATCATTAATTGTCTCTTTCATTTTTTCTTCTATTTCCATTCTCTTTACATCCTTCCCGAGTTCCTTGTTTATGTTAATTATTTACTATTTGCTACTTGTTGTTATTTTTTCGTTATTTAATTGCGGTTTATTCGATTGCGGATATTTATTTGTTTAGTAGTTATTTATCTGTTTACCAGTATTTATCTGTTTACCAGTATTTATTTGTTTATCAGTATTTATCTGTTTACCAATATTTATTTGTTTATCATCAATTTATCTGTTTGCAGTTATTTATCCGGATACAATTATTCGCCGTCTCCATTAAATTTCATCGTTTTCTTCGTTGGAGTATACGATTCTTTTCATCTCTTCAAGTGAGGTTATGCCCCCGAGAACATGACGAAGCATTGCTTCCTTCAGTGTCAGAAGGCCATCCTTTATTGCAGTCTTCTGGATATCCTCCGTATTTCCCTTCATCGCTATGATATTACGTATTCTGCTACTGATTGGCATAATCTCATAGACTCCGATTCTTCCCCTGTAACCTGTTTCGCTACACATTGCGCATCCTCTCGGTTCAGAGATAGATACCTCTCTGTCACAATCCAAACCAAGTATTTTCTTTTCCTGCTCCGTAAGCATTCTATTCGTCTTACAGGTGCAGAGCTTTCTGGCAAGTCGTTGGGCAATTACTCCGACTACAGAATCCGCAATCAAGTAGGGTTCAATTCCCATATCCGTGAGGCGGCTTATTGAAGCCGCTGAGCTGTTGGTATGTAGAGTACTAACAACAAGATGTCCGGTAATCGATGCGGTTACAGCAATCCTGGCAGTTTCCTCATCACGGATTTCTCCGATCATAATAATATCCGGATCCTGACGTAGGATAGAACGTAGGGCTGAGGCAAAGGTCAGGTCAGCCTTGGGATTTACCTGAACCTGGTTGATGCCATCTATGTTTGCTTCTACCGGGTCTTCCACCGTTATGATATTGACATCCTCTGAGTTTAACTCACTTAATGCTGTATAAAGAGTCGTAGACTTTCCGCTACCGGTCGGCCCGGTTACTAGAATGATTCCGTTCGGATTGGAAAATATACGATTAAACTTATGTAGTTCATCTTCAGAAAAACCAAGCTGTCTCTTATCACGGGTTAGATTTTGTTTGGAGGTAAGTCGCATTACCACCTTCTCACCAAATACTGTCGGCAGAACCGATACACGAATATCATACTCTTGCCTGTCCACCTGAACAGTAATACGCCCATCTTGAGGCTTTCTCTTCTCAGAGATATCCATACTGCCAATTATTTTAATTCTAGTAATGATTGCTGAGAGCAGGTTAATTTGATAGCTTCCTACATTCTGAAGTACACCATCAATACGGTAACGTACCCTTATCTTAGTTTCCAAAGACTCGATATGGATATCACTGGCTCTCTGCCGGACTGCTTGCTCGATAATTTTTCTGATTAGAATTACAATCGGTGCATTCTCGACTGCTTCATTTTCCAATTCTTCGTTTTCTTCCGACACTTCATTTCTTTCATGAGAATACTTCTCTGCTACCGCTTGGTTGGCTGCTTTTCCGTAATATTTATCAATACAAGCGAGGATTTCAGCAGGTGTTGCAATAACAGGTGTAATCTGCATACCAGTCACGACTGCGATATCATCAATGGCAATAATATCGAAAGGATCAGCCATAGCCACTCTTAGATATTTGGAATCAAAGGCATCAAATTCAAAAGGCATGATCATATGCTTTGTCAGAACACTGCTATCCGGTATCATATTTAGAATTTCTTTTGGTATCTTATATGCGGAAAGTTCTACCATGTCGAGGCCCATCTGCCTTTGTATCGTATGTGCTATCTGATTTTCCGTCGCATAACCCATCTCAATCAGAGTGATTCCAATTTTATGTCGGGTGCCCTTTTGTTTTTCTAATGCATCCGTTAGCTGCTTCTCGGTTATGACACCTTCTGTTAGCAGCATATCACCTATTCTTTTCTTTTCTCTAACAAACACCTGATTTCTACCTCCGTCTCTACCTCATGTCTGTTCTATTAATCTACAATCCATAATTATAAAGTTGTCACAAATAATCTCTGACCATAATTTCAGTATTGACTGTCATAAAAATAAGCCCGATTCTATGAAAAGGATTCGATGATTCTATATCTGTAAACGCTGAAAAAAAGCCCCTTTACTGATAGTTGTCCAGATACCGCAGATATCGCCTTTACGAGTTGTGAATATACTGTTCCCGTTATAAAATTTTATGAAACACATCAGTCTGTCTAATAATTCTAAATCTAAAAATTTGAAAAAAGTCCTAAATAACTCATAAATATATATGTAATATTATAATATTATTGTATTAAATTGTCAATATTTACCAATTTAATTCATACTGCGTATTTTATTAATATTAATTGTCAAAAATATGAATATAATTTAAGTTTTTTCATGTTAAAAATGTCTTATCTTTTTTCATTATAGTATAAATCTACAAATTATGTTAAAAATACCGAAATTAGCCGTTTTGTTGCCGAAATTGGCAAAAACAACCATCCTTCTTCAATTAATCTTGTTATAATCATTAACTTCACCCCTTTTTTCAAACGGAACTAGTTTCTTTTCTTCGTAGTAATGGATTTTCCAATTGTAATTTCGTAGAATATCGTGTAAAATAATGAATTACAGTGTTAATAATCGGGGATTGCCACTATTATCCCATAATATAAGGAGTTATATAAGAAATGAGTATATTAAACGTAACAAATCTCAGTCATGGTTTTGGTGACCGTGCTATTTTTCATGATGTATCCTTCCGTTTATTAAAGGGAGAGCATATTGGTTTAATTGGGGCAAATGGGGAAGGAAAATCTACCTTTATGAATATCGTTACCGATAAACTAATGCCCGATGAAGGAAAGGTAGAGTGGTCGAAACACGTACATGTTGGTTATCTTGATCAGCATGCCATATTGGAAAAAGGAATGACACTCCGCAGTGTCCTCCAATCAGCATTTTCATATTTATTTGAATTAGAAGAAAAAATGAATAACCTCTGTGACACCATGGGTGAAGCAGAAGGTGATGCGTTACAGGATATGATTGATGAACTTGGTACGATTCAAGAGTTATTAATGATGCACGATTTTTACGTTATTGACAACAAAGTGGAGGAAATCGGCCACGCTTTAGGTTTGGATGATATCGGTCTAGACTGTGATGTTACTGACTTAAGCGGTGGACAAAGAACAAAGCTTTTATTGGGTAAGCTATTGTTAGAAAAGCCTGATATACTACTTTTGGATGAGCCTACCAACTATCTTGATGTTCAACATATTGAATGGCTAAAGCGTTATTTAAATGAATATGAAAATGCTTTCATCTTAATCTCTCATGATATTCCCTTCCTAAATAGTGTCGTGAATATCATTTATCATATGGAAAATCAGGCCTTAAACCGTTATGTCGGTGATTATGATAAATTCCAAGAAGTATATGAGATGAGAAAAACACAACTTGAATCCGCCTACAAACGCCAGCAAAAGGAAATTGTAGAGCTCGAGGACTTTGTTGCCCGTAACAAGGCAAGAGTCTCGACTAGAAATATGGCGATGTCACGTCAGAAGAAATTAGATAAAATGGATGTAATTGAACTGGCGCGAGACAAGCCGAAGCCTGAGTTTAATTTCAAAGAAGCCCGTGCTGCTGGTAAATATATCTTCCAGACTCAGGATTTAGTCATCGGTTATGAAGATCCCTTATCTTCCCCTCTAACACTTTCAATGGAACGTGGAGAAAAGGTTGTACTAGTTGGTGCTAATGGTATCGGTAAGACCACCTTATTAAAAAGTATCTTAGGATTAATTCCTGCCTTAAGCGGCACAGTCACCTTAGGAGATTATCTAAGTATCGGTTACTTTGAACAGGAGATGGCTCCTGGCAATACCAACACCTGCCTTGATGAGCTTTGGAAGGAGTTCCCTGGTTATACTCAATATGAAATTCGTTCTGCGTTAGCAAAATGTGGACTTACGACGAAGCACATTGAAAGTCAGGTACGTGTGTTAAGTGGTGGAGAACAGGCAAAGGTACGTCTCTGTAAGCTAATTAACCGTGAATCTAATATTCTTCTATTGGATGAGCCTACAAACCATCTGGATGTAGATGCCAAGGATGAATTAAAACGTGCTCTTAAAGCTTACAAAGGAAGCATCCTATTGATTAGCCATGAGCCGGAATTCTACGAAGACCTTATAACAAAAGTTTGGGATTGTTCGAAATGGACAACGAAGAGATAAGATATCGCTTATTAGTAAATTTTTATATTTTCAAAAATAAAAGGCCGGGTCTACGATTTTACGTAGACCCAGCCTTTATATATTTTATATTTTGATATATTTTATATTTTGATGCATTTTATATTTTGATGTATTTTATATTTTGATGCATTTTTTATTTTGATGTAATAATCTATGGAAGTAATTAAAATACTAATCTTGTTTATAAGGTTCCTAACAATCGATAATCTATTGCAACTATTTATCTACCGAAGGTACCTTCTCTTATTTCCTTAAACGCCTTATCTAACTCATCATCTGTATTCATAACAATGGGTCCTCCCCAAGCAATTGCTTCCCTTAAAGGTTTGCCGGAGAATACGAACATTCTTAGCTTTTCCTTGCCCGAACTTATCGTCAATTCGTCTCCTTTATCAAATAATATTGCTTTCTTGGCAGATATTAATTGCTTCTCGTTCCCACCAAAGATTCCTACTCCATCTACGACATAGATAAATACTGTCTCTTCTGAATTTGTTGAAAGGCTCCATTTACTTTCTGCCGATAAGTCAACATCTAGAAACGTTGCTTTCACATAATCTCCTTGTGTTGCACCTGCTTGCCCCATATAGTGACCTGATATAATGCCAATCCTACAATTTTCCTCTTCCACAACAGGAATTAACTCCGCTCTAAGGTCTCTATACTGAGGTGGCACCATCTTATTCTTCTTGGGCAAGTTCAACCAAACCTGTACCCCAAGCATTTGCTCCGAGGGCTGTGGCATTTCTTGATGTAGGATCGCTTTTCCAGCAGTCATCCATTGACAGCCACCGTCTTGTATCAATCCCTTATTGCCCATACTATCCCCATGTTCAATTTCCCCATGTATCAAGTAGGTTATTGTCTCAATTCCCCGATGGGGATGCCACGGGAAACCTTTGATATAATCCGAGGGATCCTTAGAGTCAAAAGCATCCAGCATTAAGAATGGATCAAAATCCCAGACATTAGCATACCCCAATACTCGTACCAACTTCACACCGGCACCATCAACTTGAGGCGTACCGGTTACAATTTTACTAATCTCTCGTACACTCATCTAATACTCCTTTCAAACCAAACACTAATCTATTATTTAAATGATCAATAGTTGCAATATTTATTGGAAACGCTCCTTCTTCTCAAACTCTATTGAAGGTACCACATTTAATTTATTTACTATATTGATACATATTGTGTAAAAATTCATGTCCTACCTTTGTTCGGAATATCTTCTCCTTAATGCTATAAATTTCCTTATCCCCCATGTTATCCTCACTGATATTTACCAAGAAATCTGCTTCAACCAAGATCTGGTAATCCATCCCATCGATATTGGAATAGGTATGATGATGCGATATCAGATAACATACGCGTTCAATGAATTCAATATCATATCCCAATTTTCCTAGCATCTCCCTAGCCACTGGAGGACCTTCCAGTTGTTGATAACTGCCTGCACTGCTATGATATTTTTCTTCGCTGACTTTTATTCCAATATCATGTACCACTGCAGCGACTTCAAGGATTTCCTGTAACTCTTCAGATAAATTCTCTAGTTCCCCAATTGCCTTCGAAAATCCGTATACTTTAAGGAAATGTTGTATCCTCCTAGTGTCCCCGGCATAATATTCTATCATTGTATTAATTACATACCCTATTTTATTCATAATTGAATCCTCTTTCAGCCTTCTATATTTATGACAATTATAAATACGCTAAATTAATTCGTACGTTATAAAACTATATTAAACCAAACTCTTCTAATTTACAATACACTCCTCTATTATGAAATACATACTAATATCTTGACTAGTTTGAAATTAATTCTTGCATTACTATGGAATAATTATACTAAAATATTGCTTAAACTGGTACTTCATATTTTGATGTAAAAATATGCACTACTGTTACATCATATAATCCAATCAGAGTGGATCAATGGTTTTATTTATTTTGAATACTTTCATGGAACAAATATAAATTTTATTATTTTTTCATATGGAATCTTCTATCTACTATTTTTTGTTTTCTTTTTCTTTTTCTTTTCTATCTTCTATCTTCTATCTTCTATCTTCTATTCTCTATCTTCTATTTTCCATTTTCTATCTTCTATCTTCTATCTTCCATCTTCCATTTTCTATTTTCTATTTTCTATTTTCTATTTTCTATTTTCTATTTTCTATTTTCTATTTTCTATTTTCTATTTTCTATTTTCTATTTTCTATATTCTATTTTTAAGTCTATCACACATCTTAATTTATCTTAATGCATTAATTTAAATATTAGTGATATTTCTAAACATTTGTTGTATAATAATGGTAATTGCTTTGCAAACAACATTAAAACTATTAATCATGAGAAGATTGTATTTCCTCTCGCTACATAGTAAAAATCATTAAGAGAACTTGAAAAGTACGATAGTTTCATTACGGAGGTAATTATATGAATACGAAAAAGAAAATAATTTTTATTCTTACAATTTTATGTACCTTAGTGGCTATAATAAATTTAATATTTTATTTCATACTACCAAGACTTTTATCTTCTATAATAAGTGCAGATTTTAATGATGCAGCATCGATAGGAATTATAGGTAGTGCCGATGGACCATCAACTATTTTAGTCTCTTATATCCACTCGTTTTTTCCTATCACCTTATTATTTATATTACTTTCAATCCTCGGAATTGTATACCTAATAACCACAAAAAGCAAAAAAGACAACTAGGATTATTTAGATTATGACTTCTATTTAAAAATATTAAAACTATAAAATCCGTAAAATAAATACAGAAAAATGACAGTTTTCACACTGTCATTTTTCTGTATTTATAGTCGTTTGTATAATATTAATATCATTATCATGTATGGTTCACAATAGATTACATATGGCAAAAATTCTGTTAATAATATTATTAACACTATGATTTCGATTGCTTGTATATGTAATAAATCTGTGATTTTTCATTTAATGCTGATAAAAGTTTTAATTCAATGGGTACTGTTCCTGATACAATCGGCTTAACGTTAATAATAGTAAAAACACAAGTTTTTGATCCTTGTGTTTTTCTTAGCAAAGTTATAAACATCTAATTTAGGTTCTTCTTATAAATTCCGTCTTACATTTGGGACAGGTTATGCTTATCTTACCTTTTCCACGCGGTACGCGGATGGATTGTTTACAATGTACACATTTAAAATATTTATGTGTTTTTGTACCGACCAAAGATAACTTAATGTCATTAAACATTTTCTTACATTGATTGGCCATTTTGCAATACTTCATATTCTCCTGCGTTCTCTTAGCAATATTTTTGGACAAAATGCGAAACAACGCATACACGAAGGGAAGATAAGACAACATGGACAATAAATTAAATCTTAAAAATGTTGAAATCAGAGATAAAATTAGAGACATAACAACTAATGCCCGTGTAAATTGGTCGAAACCATATCTACCATACATAAATTTTCTTATTTGATTCATTCAATTCACCTCAAAATAATCATACTATAGAATGAAGTTTTTTCCTATTAAAAATATATAAATTTTTATTAAATTGTTCGCTGATTCGACATCAAATAAAAATCACTATATCAAACCCACTTAAAAGCAGCTTGATATAGCGATTTATTGTGTGTTATTATGTTCAAAGCATTCATACAGTTTTTCTGAGCAACTGCATCTATTTATCTATCGTTCAAAGCACTCGCGCAGTTTTCTAAAAGATACTGCATTTATTTATCTATGGTTCAAAGCATTCGCGCAGCTTTCTCAAAGAAACTGCATTTATTTATCTATGGTTCAAAGCATTCGCGCAGCTTTCTCAAAGAAACTGCATTTATTTATCTATGGTT
>JAQSYO010000075.1 GCA_029256105.1 Herbinix sp. | reverse complement strand
CAAGTGCTGCATCGATTCCATCGGTACAGGTACCGCTCATTAATCCAATTGCTAAGCGGGTGCTTTTTTGAGTTATTTTATATATACGTTTCATGTGAGAAAACCTCCATTGAAATAAAATTACTAAAAATATTAGTATGTATGAATTAATTTAACTATAAAACAATGAAACTGTCAACATAAACCTCTTACACAAAACAAAAGGATTGTTTGTGAATGGGGAAGAGTAGATAAGATGAAAATACAATAAAATTTTGATTCAAGTGCCATCAGTCTGATGAGATGAATATGGATGTACCCATATTCATCACTATTGGTTATTGTTGACCCGAACCGATTTTACAAACTCAATTTTTATGCCTGCATGTATATTCAGCTTACAAGCATGTTGAATTAGTAAGAAGGAGGCTCACATGTTAAAAGGTATTGATAATATTTATAATTATAGTAAGCTTTTGATAGGAAAACGGATCGGCTTGATTACATCAATTTCAGGTGTAGATAATCAATTGAATTCAACCATTGAAATATTAGATAGAAATTATAATCTTCAAGCTCTGTTTGCACCGGAGCATGGGGTAAGAGGAGATAAAGACGCAGGTCAGATGGTGGAGGATTATATTGATGAAGCAACCGGTGTACCTGTTTATAGCTTGTACAGAAAAGATTCGAAACGTCTTACCAAAGAGATGTTGGACAAAGTAGATGTAGTAGTTTATGATATTCAAGATTTGGGTGTTCGGTATTATACCTTTATCTCAACATTAATCTATGCTATGGAAGATTGTGCGAAAGAGGGAAAGCAATTTATAGTATTGGACCGTCCGGATCCGCTGGGGGGAACAATCGTAGAAGGAAATGTCTTAGAACCTGCTTATCAAAGTTTTGTTGGAGCTTACCCCATTGCAACTCGTTATGGCCTAACAGCAGGGGAACTTGCACTTATGGTAAACGAAGAAGAGAATATTGGTTGTCACTTGGAGGTGATACCATGCTCCGGGTGGAAGAGAAGTGAAATGTTTCATCGGACAGGTCAGATTTGGGTGATGCCAAGCCTTGGAATTCCCCGGTTTGACACAGCTTTGCTCTATCCGGGAACTTGTTTGGCAGAAGGAACGAATCTATCCGAAGGAAGAGGAACCTCCTGCCCCTTCGAAATACTGGGAGCACCTTATATTAAGGCACAGAAACTGGTAAGCAAACTGAGAACAAAGAAATTAGTAGGAGTAGATTTTACACCAGCTTACTTTAAACCAACAAGTTCAAAGTTTAATGGAATCTTTTGTAATGGAGTACATTTACATATTACCGACTATGATACATTTCAAAGTTATAAGACAGGGCTTACCGTGATAGAGACGATTCGGGATATGTATCCGAAAGATTTTGAATTTCTAAAGCCAATCAAAGAAAATAGTAAGCCTTTTATCAGCTTATTATCTGGAAATAATGCCTTTGAAACTGCTGAGTGGTCATGCAATCAGATATTAGAAAAAAATGAGAATGAATTAGAAGAATTTAAACGTAAAAAGCAAAAGTATCATATCTATGAATAAGGAGGATATGCATTTGAGATTATGATAACCTGTTGCAGCATCCTTAACAGGTTATCTACGAAAAAGAGGAGGTTGTATATTTTGAAAAATTTATCAGCAAGAGAACTGATAGGCCAACGTATGGTAGTTGGTTTTCCGGGTACAGAAATTGATGCAGAACTCGAGGAACTAATATGCAATTACAAAATTGGGAATATCATTCTTTTTAAACATAACATTACAAGCATACCACAGGTTAAAAAATTATGCCAAGATTTACAGCAGCTGGTGAGAAAGCATACCGGACACAGCGCATTTATAAGCATAGATCAAGAAGGGGGCATGGTGACCAGGCTGGATCAGGACGCAGTTAATATACCGGGAGCAATGGCAATCGCGGCTACCAAGAACGTTGACAATGCGTATCAGGCAGGCAAGATTACAGGTGAGCAGCTTCGTTATGCGGGAATTAACTTTAATCTGGCACCAACCGTCGATGTAAATTCAAATATGGATAATCCGGTAATTGGGGTAAGAAGTTATGGGGATTTGCCCGAACAGGTGGCGGCATTCGGTGCTGCCATGATGAAAGGGTTACTGGATGGAGGTGTATTCGCTTGTGCAAAACATTTTCCGGGTCATGGGGATACCAATGTGGATTCCCATTTAGGATTACCAAAAATTGAAAAGACGTTAGAAGAGCTGGAACAATGCGAGTTAATTCCTTTTAAGAAACTGATTGAGGCTGGCATTCCTGCGGTGATGACAACACATATACTATTTCCGAAATTGGAAGCTGAGAAGATTCCGGCTACCATGTCTCGTACAATTATTACAGGGTTGCTAAGAGAAAAGATGGGGTTTGGAGGTCTAATAGTTAGTGATTGCATGGAAATGGGTGCTATAAAACAAAGATACGGGACGGTGGAAGGCGTGAAACATGCAATCAAGGCAGGAGTGGATTTGGTTTTTATCTCTCATACTGCAAAGGTTGCCCGTGAAGTATCAGACGTCTTAACTAAGGCACTGGAATCAAACGAAATTCCTATCGAAGAAATATATGCTTCGGTAGAAAGAATATTAAAGTATAAAGAAAAAATATTAAACCTCAATCCTTCAAGCAATGACTTTAATGTGAACAGTGGCAAAAGCTTTGCATTTAACTTATTAAAAGCGAGTATAACACCAGTTCAAATGCCAACGGACACATTGCCTGACTTGGGACTTAATCCATTGTTTATCGGAGCACCTTTATTTCGTGCAACCAATGCTTCCAATCAACAAGAGGATGGAATTCGTTTTTCGGAGTTTCTGGCAAAAAGATTTGGGGGAGAGGCTATTCTTATTGCGCCAAACCCAACAGAGGCAGAAGTTCAATTAGCCTTGCAAGAAGCAGAGAAGCATAGTTGTGTTGTCATTGGAACATATAACGGACATTTATATAAAGGGCAGTTGGAGCTTATAAGACAGGCAGCAGGTAAAAATTCAAAGGTAATTATTGTTGCATTAAGAAATCCATATGATTTAAGAGAACTACCCAAGACAGTGTATGGCATAGCAGTTTATGAATATACACAAAAAAGCTTAGAGGCGATAGCCCAGCTTTTTGAGCATCAATTTATTCCGAGAGGAATATTGCCAGTAAATATGTGAAAGGCTCGGGTGTAAAATGGAATATTATGTAGCAGGCTGGGATGGTGGCGGTACAAAAACAGCAATGCAAATTAGAAATTTAAAGGGGGAAGTCATACTTAGTGCCCATGCGGGTGGCCTTAATTTCAATAGTCAGTCAAAGGAAGAGCTGAAGCAGACAATACATACATTAGTGACTCATATGTCTAAATTACAGGGTGGATTAGAGGCCTGTAAAATGTTATGTGTTTCCACGGCAGGAATTAGTAACCCTGAAGCCTTCAACTTTTTG
This sequence comes from Herbinix sp., assembly GCA_029256105.1. Lineage (GTDB taxonomy): Bacteria > Bacillota > Clostridia > Lachnospirales > Lachnospiraceae > Mobilitalea. The sequence continues at coordinate 1,166 of JAQSYO010000075.1, read as the reverse complement.
AAGGGTACAATAAAGGATACAGGACTTACCTGCGAGATGAAGTTTGTTGGAGACCATGAAGGGGCGTTATATGGTGCATTAGGAAAGGCTGATGGGATGGTACTAATCAGTGGCACAGGTTCCATTTGCTTTGGAAAAAACTTGGAAGGCCGTACAAGCCGTACAGGAGGCTGGGGGCACATCATAGACGATGAGGGAAGCGGATATGCCATTGGACGGGATATTTTATCTGCCGCAGTAAAAAGCTATGACAGACGTACCCCGAAAAGTATGTTATATGATTTGGTCTTAGAAAAGATTGGTGGAAAATCAGTAGAAGATATTATTCAATACACCTATAATACGGCAATCGGTAAGAAGGATATTGCATCGTTTGCACCACTTTTAATAGAAGCTATCAGCCAGGAAGATCAACAGGGAATTATGATAGGTAACAATGCTGCCATGGAGCTTGTGAAACTTGTGATACCGGTTGCACATGAGTTAAATCTAAACGAGGGTGAGCTTGCATTAACTGGAGGAATTCTTACACATTACAAGGCCATACGTGAGAAGGTGGTATGCCAACTGCTACAAAAGTTACCGAAACTTAAGATAAAAGAAGCAATGTATGACAGTGTGACCGGAGCTGCACTTATGGCTTTAGAACAGGTTAAGAAAGGGAGCGTTAGATAATGCCAGATATGTTAGTGAATCTATTGGAAATTGCAGATTATCATATGGAAGTGGAACGATTAAAAAAAGAAGGAATTGAAATATTTCGTGCCATAGCACCGGATAAATTTCGTATAATAGAATGGGTAAGAGAACATTCTACTCGCAATGCTGCAGGAGAATGTGATGTGTGCTTTGCAAATAGACCGATATCCTGCTTTATTGCAGCAAAAGGAAGTGAAATATTAGGTTATTCCTGTTACAATGCCACTGCACCGGACTTTTTTGGACCGACGAAGGTTCTTGAGGAGTATCAGGGAAAAGGCATTGGAAAAGTACTGCTTTTACGCTCCTTACATGCTATGCGAGAGGAAGGATACCAGTATGCAATTATAGGAGGAGCTGGCCCTGTAAAATTCTATGAAAAATGCGTTGGAGCAGTAGTAATAGAAAGTTCTAAGCGGTATAATGTTTATGATCATTTTTTAGCAGCTTTGGAACGTGCTGAAAAA
>JAQSYO010000074.1 GCA_029256105.1 Herbinix sp. | reverse complement strand
TGGTAAATAAAATCTTAAAGTTAGAATACGTTACTTATTACTTGCGAATGACATTCCATAATGATATATTTAATGTAAGTTTGACCATATTTTGGTAGTAGATCATAATCGTTCAGAGGAGGAACATAATATGAATTTTAACCCCAATAGCGCCTTTTTGTATGCGGTCGCTGTAATTGTTATTGTGTTTGTAATTGCGCAGTCTCTATTTTTCTTAATAAGGGCATATCGTAGGGCAAAAGTAATCGGCATGGATATGAAGCAGGTAAAAAAAACGATGATATCTACGACGATATTCACCGTCGCTCCGGCAGTATCCATCTTACTGGGTGTGGTAACCTTATCAAAATTCTTAGGTCTTCCGCTTCCTTGGATCCGCCTCAGTGTGATCGGAGCGATAACATATGAATTGCCGGCTGCAACTACGACAGCGAATGCATTAAAAGTATCTCTTTCGGATACTATTACTGACCCAAAAGCCTATACAGCCATCGCTTGGGTTATGACCTTGGGCATTATGCCGAGTATATTATTGGTTCCGATCTTATTGAAGAGAATCCAGAAAGGGATTTTATCAATTAAAAATAAAGACAGTAAGTGGGGAGATCTATTTATCACAGCGATGTTTCTCGGCATGATTTCCGCATTTCTCGGTATGGTATTTGCTAACGTAAGAAATGGTCTGACAGGCTGGATACCGATTTTTGTACTTCTTTTTTCTGCGTTACTTATGGCTGTCTGTGGATTACTGATTAAAGTATGCAAGATAAATTGGCTGCAAAACTATGCACTGCCAATCAGCATGCTTGGTGCCATGGCCTTTGCGGTAGTTATTACACCGTTAATCGTATAGAAAGGGAGAACGAGAAATGAATAAGAAATCTTATGATGATAGGACACATTTTTATGGACAAATATGGATTTGGACGGCGATTGTTCTGTTTCTTTGTGTTCCGGTATCGATTTGTATTTATTATAACGCATGGCCGGGAATTACTCCGGTATTGAAGGGGTTATTGGGTGTAGCACCAATTTTTTGGACCGTAGGAACAATTGAGGTTATTACCTTTACACCCATGTTAGGTACGGCCGGTTCTTATTTGGGATTTGTGACCGGTAACCTTACCAATCTAAAGGTGCCAAGTGCATTAAATGCAATGGAAAATGCAAAAGTAAAGGCTGGGACAGAAGAAGGGGAAGTTATCTCGACTATTGCGATTGCAACCTCCTCCATCGTTACAACATTAATCATTGCTGCCGGAGTTCTTTTAATAGCACAACTGGCACCAATCATTAATTCACCTACCTTAAAGCCGGCATTTGAGAATATTCTTCCCTCACTGTTTGGCGGATTAGCGGTAGTATATGTGAGTAAGAACTGGAAGATATCTTTAGCACCCTTGATTTTTATGATCATATTATTCTTATGTGTGCCTTCTCTAGCGGGTTCCGTCGGAATATTAGTACCTGTAGGAGCTATAATCTCGATTGGTGCAGCAAGAATTTTATACAAGAAAAATATGCTGTAAATAAGATGATAAGGGAAGGGAGACTAAGCAAGAGCCCTACCTTGTACAAGAAATATACTCTTGCAAATAGAAATAAGAGAAGGTGTATCGATGGGATTATATATTTGTTTATGTATTTTGCTCTTAATTCTTGTATTTCTTTCTGTGATATTATTACGTGCGGCTCTGTTTCGTCCCACAGACGTAGCTTCAGAAACACAGCAGCAATATCAATTAGATTGTGATAAGATTATTAAGAATATGTCAGATATGATCCGTTGCAAGACAATTTCTAACCGGGACGAAAGTCTGGTGGACCGGAAGGAATTTGATAAGTTTCAACAGCTTCTGGAAGAACGATTTCCCAATATATATAAATTATGTACGCGTGATTTTGTAGGAAAGTGCGGTATCCTCTATCGCTGGGAAGGTAAGTCTGAAGAAAAACCGACCGTGTTGATGGCTCATTATGATGTGGTTCCTGTGGAGGAGAGCGGTTGGGCAAAGCCGGCGTTTGATGGGACTGTGGAGGATGATATGATCTGGGGCAGAGGTACTTTGGATACAAAGGGTACCTTATGCGGAATTATGGAAGCAGCGGAATACTTGATATCTACCGGATTTGTACCGGAACAGGATATTTACTTTTCCTTCTCTGGAGAAGAAGAGATTGATGGTGATTCCTGTGCTGATATAGTAAAGGAATTAGAACGCCGTGGAGTAAAGCCTGCTTTGGTGTTAGATGAAGGCGGAGCTGTTGTGGATAAGGTATTTCCAGGTGTAACCAAACCCTGTGCGCTTATCGGTATCGGAGAAAAGGGCAGTGTCAATATGGAATTTACTCTGGATAGCCAAGGCGGTCATGCTTCGACACCTCCAACACACACGATTGTTGGGACTCTGGCACAGGCGATGGTAGAGATAGAGAAGAAACCATTTCGTTCCCAGCTTACAAAGCCGGTGGCTGAAATGTTTGATACCTTAGGGAGGCATTCCAGCTTTGCGTATCGCATCTTATTTGCTAACTTATGGTGCTTTCAACCGGTACTTGATTTCGTCTGTAAGCTTTCCGGTGGTGAATTGAATGCAATGATGAGAACGACGTGTGCTATTACCCGGATGGAAGGAAGTAAGGCATTTAATATACTACCGCCTAAGGCTGTGGTTGGAGCAAACCTTCGTCTTCTGGGTTCGGATACGATGAAAACGGCTCAGGATTATCTGACTAAAGTAATCAATAATGATAAAATAAAAATCAATATTGTCAATGGTATGAATCCTTCCATCTTTTCGGATACTGATTGTGAGGAATGGAAGAAATTAAAGAAAGTAATCCATAATACCTGGCCTGAAGCAATTGTCTCTCCCTATCAGATGATGGCCTGCAGTGATTCCAGGCATTATTGCAGAGTTACCGACCATGTGTATCGTTTTTCTGCTATGGAATTAACGAAGGAAGAACGAGGGATGATTCACGGTCATAATGAGAGGATTAAAATATCGACCTTAATTAAAACGGTAGAATTTTATGTTAGCCTTATCAAGGAATGTTAATCGAATTTATGGAGGTAAAATATGAAAAAACTGATTTTAGTGACATCACCACCTGCGTGTGGTAAGACGTATATTTCAAAACAGTTGTCAAAGACATTAAAGCATGTTGTATATCTGGATAAAGATACTTTGATTATATTATCAAAGCAGATATTTAAAGTTGCAGATGAACCTTATAACAGAAGCTCAAAGTTCTTCGAGGAGCATATTCGTGATTACGAATATGAGGCTGTAGTTGCACTTGCGCTAGAAGCATTGGATTATGATGATATTGTGCTGATTAATGCACCTTTCACGGAAGAAATTCGAGATATTAATTATATCAATAATCTGAAAGACAAACTTAAGGAAAAGAATGCGAGACTCGTTGTCATATGGGTCGAAACATCGATTGAGGTCTGTAAGCAACGCATGATAGCCCGTAATGTGGATCGTGATACATGGAAGCTGGCACATTGGGACGAATATATCGCAAGTTGTAACTTCAATATTCCAACACCGCTCGATGATCCCAAGGTGGTGGATGACTTATTAATTTTTAAAAATTCCTCTGAGGATGAGTATGAGACATCCCTTAGGAATATCGTGGAAATACTTGAAACACCGTAATATGTTATCCTTAAATTTTTATAAATTTAAAGAAGAATGATTAATAAAAAATTAAAAAAGAAATGATTACTTAGTATCATAATTACAATTGCTCTTTCTTCCATCGCTACCTTTGTAATTTTATCTGTAATTAAATTATTTATACCAATACGAGTATCGAAAAATGAAGAAGCTCTGGGACTTGACTTAGCAGAACATCGGGAGATGGCATATCCTTCCTTTACCGGTTTGGATTAATGATTACATTGAGGTTAATTAGTAATACCCGATGAAAGATTAGAAGAAATGATTGATGTAATAACATCGATTGCAGAAACTGGCGAATTTGGTGATGGGAAGATATTTGTCAGTGAAGAAATTGACTGTATTAGAATTAGAACTAAGGAACGTGGAAATAGCGCGTTATAAAAAAGAGTGTTACGATGCAGATCGTAACACTCTTTCGATTATTATTTATAAGCGTTCATCATAATTTCAATTGTCTCTTCCAGAGAAAGAGTATAGGGATCAACATTGAAAAGCCCTCCCATAGTCTGACGAGCATTTTCTGCAAGCATCGGAATATCTTCCTTCTTAATACCGTAATCAGACATCTTAAGATCTGCAACTCCACAATCCTTTTGAAGCTGTACCAATGCTTTCACAAACGACATTGGGCGTTCCTGCTTTGTGAGGGAGGAGGTATCAACTCCCATTACATTTGCCATGGCAGTTAAGCGATCCGGTACCTTAGAAGCAAAGAAAGTGAAATAAGACTCTGATAACATAATTAAACCGGCT
>JAQSYO010000002.1 GCA_029256105.1 Herbinix sp. | reverse complement strand
GATGTTAACCTCTTTGACCTGCAAACCGGTCATATTCTCTATCGCCAACTTCACCTTTTCTTGCACTTGTTTTGCTGTTTCGGGGATACCATATCCATAATCCAAGGTAAGTGCCATATCAACCGAAACTGCATCCGGGTTTACTACAACCTTAACTCCTTTGGATAAGTTCTTCTTTCCCAATTTACCGGCAAGTTCATTGGTGACGTTACCGGATGTTGCAGATACGCCTTTTACTTCTGTAGCCGCCAAACCAGCGATGGTTGCAACGACTTCATCTGCTATCTGCACTTCTCCAACCTTACCATTTTCATGTATCTTATATGTGTTTCTGATCTCCGGTTCCTTACTCACAATGATTACCTCCTAAGTTCCTATCGTTATCCGGTATTCCCTATATTTTAATTACATTATATAGTATTATACCAAACTTCTCAACTTTTGCAATTATAAATAAATAAAATCATTTATTCAGTAACTACTACTGGGTTAATCGTGATATGCTTTGCAGAAATATCAGTCTTATCTTTAACAACTGATTCAATGATAGCAAGTTGTTGGTCGGAAAGTGTTTCTGCATTAACTACTACATCGGCTTCACCATCAACGATAAATACAACTGCTCCGTCAAAACCTTTTGCTTCTAATAACATCTCAGTTGCATTTTCTTTTTCAGCAATGTCAGTGAGTTCGATCATGCGATCAATTGCTTCCTGTTTTGCTTCTTCCGAGATTGTTGTGCTTCCAATTACATCCATCAAAGTATCTTTGCTCATAGCTCTGGTCTGCTCGCGCTCAATTTTTGTAGAAATGAAGAAACTTGAGTCACGTGCTGCATTAGCAAGAACTGCTTCGCCTGGAACACCATCATCTAGATTCAATTCACCGTTATCAGCCACATCCTGTGCGGTATCCAAAATATCTTCATCTGAGATATCTGCAGTTTCTTCAGAAGCATCTTCCGAAGCCACTGGAGTGGTTTCGTCACTATCTTCTGCAACTGTCACATCGGCATCGGCATCTTCCGTCGCTACGTCCGTAGTATCTGTCTCAACATCAGCATCTGTAGCTTCCGTTCCGGTTACGTCCGCGTCAGTTCCGGTTTCAGTTGCCACATCCGTCCCCTCTTCCAGCTCCGTGAATATATCATAATCTTCGGAATCCGGATTCGTCGCTTCTAGCGTGTTAGCATCGTTCTTCGGTGTATCATCGTTGGTAAAGCTTAGATACCCGGCGATTACAATCATAATTGCCAATGCTGTAATTATGATCTGATTCTTTTTGAATATATTTTTCATTTTAGACCTCCTGATTATTTTATCTCTTTACTCATCTTCATTACTTTAACTTTATGCGCAGGTACATCAAATAATACCTCTGCTGTTTCCATAATGTCCATTTTTATATAAACATCATCTCCACCTTCAGCGATCACAAGGACGCCTTCTATCTCCGGTTCAATTACTTTTATTATGTAAGGCTCTGAATTCCCATCCTCGTTTGGTACTAGAACGGTACTCTCTTCCGACTTAACATTACTATTTGTTCTGCTTCCGCCCTCCCCGTCAACTTCATTTAAGCTTTCCTGTGTAGAAGGATTATCCTTTAACGGAACCTTTTCTTCCGAGGCTTTCAAGGTTATCATTACCTCTACTTCCCCGATACCGGATACCTTTCTCAGAATACTCTCAAGCTTATTTTCCATTTCTGTTCTATAGGTATTCACATCATAGCTTGTCGTATTCGTATCATTTTGAACTAGCTCAGTATTCGCGTTCTGTTTATTGTCCTCCGTAGACTTTTTGGAATTAAAGATGCCTGGAAATGATAACAAAATAATTAAAATACCTGCCATAAAAATCATGATTAATCTTGGTAGACCAATTTCCTTCAGGGAAATTTTCTTTTTATCCATGTCATCCTCCCTGTATACTAATATTTATATTACCCTGTTCGATATTATAGAAGTCCGAGAGTTTATTTTTTATATTAATTTCCATAGGGGAAGGTAGGGTTTGCGTTGTTTTTTCCTCCTGTCCCTCCATACCTATTCTAGCGATATCTATCTCATCGATTTGAAGAAGTTCTTCCTTGTCTTCCTCCTCGTTTTGTTCCATATTTGCAGTCATATCCATTCGAAGTATCTCTCCAAATGTGCTACTTTTTGTATTTTTATCAATCGTAAGGTGAAAGCTATCCAGATGTACTGATTCCTCCAGAAGTAAATTTTTTACCTGCAATCGTATCTTATCTTGATACTCTGCAAATATTGCATCACTTTGCTTTTCCTCCATCCGATTTAAATCGTTTTTAAAGTCGGAGGTCTCGATTGCAAAATCATTAATTTGAAGGTAATAATCCAAGTTTTCATCCAGCTTCATAAATTTCATTAGAGGAGATACAACAATTAGGACTAAAATCATTCCGGATACAATACTGACGTATTTCTTATAACTTTTATTTCCTAGCAAATTCATAATGATGGTGTTCATAATCATATAAATTACGATATTTCTAATCCAGGTATAAATCTCGTCCATTCTACCCTCCTTGTATATTTTTATCCTTCCGGTTGCTTCCCTATAACACGAGTGACAATTAAAATCTACCTGCCTTATTTCACACTACCCGTGGTAACCGCAACTATTGTTATAGACAGTAAGAACAATACTGCTCCGACAAATACTGTCTGTAATAGCATCGCTGCAGATTTGGCAGAAGCACTGATGCATTCGATAAAACGCTTATCTGAAATTGGTTGTAAAGCAGCACAACCAACCTTATAGACCACGGTTATCATAAGTAACTTTAAAAAAGGAACAGCACTCATTATCAAGATTGCGATTAAGCCTGCTACTCCAATTGCATTTTTCAGTAATACTCCAGCGCCTAATACGGTCTCTGTTACCCCACCCAAGGCATCGCCGATTCCCGGCAGAGCTTCTGAGGCTTTCAGTAAAGCGGAGCGTTTTACCTGATCGGCAACCGGAACGATAAGTCCCTGGATTGCATTAAAACCGATTACTGCTGCCAACATACTTTTTAATAGCCAACTAATTGCAGAAGAGAATAAATCGGCTAATCGCGACAACATGTCCTCCTTTGATAAATTATTTGCAAGCATGATTACCAGATAGAAATTAATCATTGGGATAATAACTTTAATGATAAGAAAATCTACTACTGTTATAAGTGTCAACGCTGCTTCATAATATACAAGGGAAGTGGTGGCCCCAGAAGTAAAAGCAACTGACATAAAATAGGTGGGAACCATCGCTTTCATAAAATCCAAAATAGAACTTATTGTTGTTGCTGCAATCCTTGAAGCAATAATAAAAGAACTAATCAATAATCCAAATAATAATAAATAGGTTATGTAATACCCTGTCTCTGAAACATTGTTATTCTTAAAAGCCATAGACAAATTCGTAAATAATGCCGCAATTAAGGCGATTGTTATTAGACTAACAAATGTTCCGAGATTGGCTTTGATTTCCCCTTTGATAGACGAAAGTAACTGATTGCTTACTGCCGAGATGGAAAATGCTTCTTCTCCATTTACCAACTTTCCAATATAGGAACTAAAGTTGAACTCATTGTTCTTACCCATCACATCATCAATCACCTCTTGAATCTCGGTATAATCGATATCCTCCGGTAATCCGGTACTAGCTTGCGCGTTCTTCATATTGAGTACAGTTGACAGAATCACGAATATTATTATAAAGAGAAGCTTCATTTGCATTTTTCTATTTGGCATCACAAGATTACTTTTCAACCTTTTCACCCCTTTTCCTTTGAAACAAACGCCTAAAATGCCAAAAAACCATTGATGGTATCCAACAAAGCCAGCATTATCGGCATACTGATTGCAAGAATGGTAAGTTTGCCCACCAATTCAATCTGATCTCCAATAGCTTGATAACCCGAGTCCTTACAGAGGGAAGCGGAAATCTCGGTAATATAGGTAATACCGATAATCTTGATTAAAATCCCTACATAAGCCTTATTCATCTGGATATATCCTTGCAGCTGTTCAATGGCATCCAGGATTACCTCCAACTTACCGATACCCCATAGGAGGATTAATGCACTGGCAGTAATACTAATATAAAGAGAATATTCCTCCTTCCCTTTTTTGAACATAATTGCGAGCATAATAGCCACAATCCCTATGACAGCGATTTTTACCATATAACCCCCCATTGCTTGTCCTAAATATGTAATTATCTGAATGAATTAGACAATATTAAATAACTGCTGTATTGATAAAAACAATTCGGTGATATGAGGTAATAGCCATAGCAGTACTAGCACCAACCCTGCCAGACTCGTCAGAAAAGCCAATTCATCCCTACCCGATTGTTTTAATATTTGATTTAATATGGAAACTAATATTCCAACTACTGCGATCCGTAAAATAAAATAGAAATCCATACCTACCCCCATGCCTCTCCTGCCTGCGTATAAAGCTGCAAGGAATTTATAATAAAGTGTACGTGACTGCTAATCACATGGTTCTTTCGAACGGATGCACACAAATCATGCTAAAAACGCATATATTGGCGCCAGCTAACTCGAAATTCATTCGAAGCATGTTTTATGCTTTTTCTCGAGACAATTCTCATCATCAGATCATAATAATCGTAATAAAAATACCTGCCATAATCCCCAGACTGTTATAAAGATAGGATTTCTCCTTCACAGTCTTTGTCATCTCCGAAATTTCTTCTTCAAGTTGTGAAATATACAAATCCAACGTGTTCATCTGCATATCCTTATCCAGATAACCAAGATTTTCGCCGAATTGGATAAGATGTAACTTGTCCTTTTTGGATAGTGATGAGTTCGCTAACTGTTGCTCCGTAGCGTCCTTCCAGATATCAGAGAAAGTTAAACCGGAAAGCTCATGCAGTTTTATACTGACATAATTAAAAAAATCATCAAATCTTCCACTATGCCTTCTTGTGATAGAACTTATTGCCTCCGGAAGTGGTGTATTGGCATAGCGAATGTCACCCCGTAATAGACCAATCAGCTTTTTTAGTTCCTTTAAATCCTCTATCCTACCTCTCATCTCACAGCTAAAGAAGAAGCCAATTCCTGTTGAAGAAGCGATTACGAGAATACACCCAATAATCTTTATAATACTCATAGTAGTTTGTCCTCCTTTCATAAATGGTCTATTTTCCAGCTAAGTATAGTCGTTTCCAATCCGAATCATAGATTTCTTCCAAATGTCCGATTCCTGTAATGTTGTTAAGAATAACATAGCGTTCAAACAACTTTTTCTTCACCAGTTCACCTAAAGTCGGTTTGCATTTAATATCCTCTATCGAACTTCCATGCACCGTAGCAATTAACTTACAGCCACATCCAATTACATAATCGATAGCATCAAGATCTTCCTTGGATCCAATCTCATCTACCGCTATTATCTGCGGGGACATGGAGCGTATAAGCATCATCATCCCTTTTGCTTTTGGGCAGCAATCCAGAATATCCGTGCGAATTCCAAGTTCATTTTGAGGAGTTCCCATGTAGCAAGCCCCTATCTCAGAACGTTCATCGACGACACCAACTGACATTCCTTCAAGACGTGAGCTACCATTCGAAAGCTGGCGAATAATATCACGCAGTAAGGTCGTCTTACCGCATCTGGGAGGCGAGATAATTAAAGTATGATAAATGCCATTTGTCTGTTCATTGATCAGATGGGGTAAGACCGAGTCTGCACACCCCTTTACTTGATGTGCAAGACGAATATTAATAAAGGAGATATGCTTCATACCCTTAATAATGTCATCCTCAATGATAATTTTTCCAGCAATACCAATACGATGTCCCCCATTAATGGTAATAAAACCCTGTCGAATCTCTTCTTCAAAGGCATAAAGGGAATAATTACTGATGTACTCCATTGTTTCCCTAATTTCATTTTTTGTTATTTGTATCGCCTGAGTAGGATTGTCAACTAATTTAGCTTCCTCAGTAACAAATACTTCTTTATTTCCATAAATAATGAGAAGCGGAGCATTAATACGCAGTCTTATCTCCTGTAATTTATTAAAATCAATAGTTAATTTTGTTAATATTGTCCTAAGCTTCAATGAGAATATTTTAAGAAGCTCGTCTTTCGTATTCATCTGCTTCCCCTCCTTTTTTCATACCGAAGTTGACGGCTTATCCACTTTCCATTTAGAACAATATATTCCTTCAACATGAAAATATTCCGATTAGTGGAAAGAAATGAATTGCAAAATATAACTTCCTATATTATTCTGTTTAATAAGTTAAGCAATAAAAATAGTATCTGTTTCGGTTAATTTCAACAGACGTTAAGAGTTATCATGAATTATTCTAATCATAGAATTTCTATTAGTAGATAATTTTTATAAATATATAGGAGATGAGTGCAATGAGATATGGTTTAATTGGAGAAAAATTAGGACACAGTTATTCAAAAATCATACATGAAAAACTAGCAGATTATACTTATGATTTAATCCCCTTAACAAGGGAAGAATTTAGCCCCTTCATGGAGAAGAAGGACTTTACGGCAATCAATGTGACGATACCTTACAAGCAGGAGGTTATTCCTTATCTGGATGAACTTCATCCCTTAGCAAAGGAAATCGGCGCCGTAAATACCATCGTTAATAAATCCGGTCATTATATTGGATATAATACGGACTTCTATGGTTTCGAATATATGCTAACGCATAACCACCTTACAATTTTAGGACGAAAATGCTTGATTCTTGGTAATGGTGGAACCGCTCAAACAGTGTATGCGGTATTAAAACACCTTGGAGCTTCCGAAATTCTGGTAATTAGTAGGACGAATACGAATACTTCTGAAGCAGAGGTTATTTGTCAAACGGTATCTTATGATACCTGTTATACAACACATACAGATGCAGCTGTAATCATTAATACAACTCCCCTTGGTATGTTTCCTAATATGGAGGCTTCCCCTATGGATTTAACTACCTTTACAAAATGTGAGGCTGTGGTAGATGTAATATTCAACCCGTTGAAAACCAAACTAACACTACAAGCAGAAGCACTTGGAATCAAAGCAGTAACTGGTCTTGAGATGTTGGTAGCACAAGCGAAACAGGCAATTGAATATTTTTTAGATATAACCTTAGAGGAAAAGGTAATTGATGAGGTCTATCAAGAATTATTGGAACGAATTGAAAGGAGCTAATAGAAATATATGTCGTATGAAGAAAACGCTTTAAGCATGAACCTTTCTCATTCTCATAATAAAATCCTACAGCTCATCAAAGAGCAGTATCTTGACATACTTGGTGATAATCTGACCGGCATTTATGTACATGGTTCTATCGCTTTTGGTTGTTTTAACTGGGAGAAAAGTGATATCGACTTTATAGTTGTTATTAACGAAAAGATAGATATAGAGACGAAATTAAAGCTTCTTTGGTGTCTGGAAACTTTACGTCCGGAGTTTCCAAAGAAAGGTCCAGAAATGAGCGTTGTATTAAAGGAATATTGCTTACACTTTCAATACCCCACTCCATACGAACTGCACTTCTCCTATGGATGGCTGGAACGGTATTTGACTGACCCACTATTATTGTGTGGTGATGACCGGAAGGTGGATCCGGATTTAGCGGCTCATTTTACAGTCATAAATGCAGTTGGAAGAGTCCTCTATGGTCAACCCATACCTGAGGTTTTCTCACCAATAGATAAATCTTATTATGTAGACAGTATAATCAATGATATTAGTGACGCGGAGAATGAGATCTTGCAAAATCCACTTTATATCCTATTAAATTTATGTCGGGTAGCAGCTTATATAAAAGATGGGCTGGTTTTATCAAAGGAGGCTGGTGGTGAATGGGGTTTGACCAATCTTCCTTCGAACTATCATTCCCTCCTTCAAGAAGGGCTTGATTGTTATCATTCTGATCGACAAATGGAGAATGCCTCGGATTTAGCCGTCGCTTTCAGCAGATTTATGATAGCTGAAATAATGAGCGATCGTAGGTAGCTATGATATCCTCAATTTACAAATATACAGTTACTTTATTCATATCATATCTATTTGACAAATAATACAACACAAAAATAGAGCAATCCACAAAAAACTCAGTTTTCTATGGATTGCTCTATTTTTATATCGTGATACTCGATACTGAAAAAGCTATTCTTCATTGCCAGTTAGTTTTTTAGAATAGTATAACTTTAATATTCTGATAACCATCCCCTCAATAACGACAGCTCCCATCAATGCCGCAAAAGCCTCAATACTAAAATATCCAGCGATACAAGCTGCAATCACTAATATGATTATTACATATTTGTAAGCACTCTTTCCCGCCATCTGCTCAATGTATTTTACTCTCTCATCATTTTCTTCAAGGTATAACTTTTTTAATTTCTTCCCATCTTTTAAAGCTACACTATATGTACAAATATAAGATATTATTATTAAATCAAGTGCGATTAATAGTCCCACTTGAACTCCTGACATGAAATCTGCATAATTCTCCCCGCCAATTAAAGGATGGACTTTATTCGCAATAACGCCTAGCACCAGTACACTTATGCAGCTAACTACTACGCATAATATTCTCACCCTCTGTTCCAAAATCCTTTTCAATACTTCTAATTCCTTATCCATATCACTCTTCCTCCACATCTGTAAATTCAAATACTTCTTCAATTGTTAATCCAAAATAATGTGCAATCTTATACGCTAGTACCAACGAAGCAGTATATTTACCCACTTCTATAGAAGTAATCGTCTGTCTGGTTGTTCCAACCTCCAGAGCTAATTCTTCCTGTGATAGCTTTCTTTCCTTTCTTAATTGCTTAATTTTTGTTTTCAATTTTTCACCTTCTGTATTTATTGTATAGTTCGCTTTGCATTTATAGTATAGTCTGCTTTGCATAAAATGTCAAGTTCATTTTGCATTTTTACTAATTATACTTTTTTACAAACAAAAATAGCGCAACCCATGAAAATTCCTATTATCCATGAATTGCGCTATATATGTTGTTTATGCTAGCTTACACTCTCTTTAGATATTCGCCAGATCTAGTATCAATACTGATCTTATCGCCCTGCTCAACGAACAATGGAACATATACAGTGGCACCTGTCTCAACGACAGCAGGTTTTGTAGCACCCTGTGCTGTATCACCCTTAAAGCCAGGCTCAGTATCTGTGATTACAAGTTCTACGAACAGCGGAGGCTCAATTGCAAATACTTTTCCATTATGAGAAAGCATCTTAACCATTTCGTTCTCTTTTACAAATTTAAGAGCACCGCCAATTGCTTCTTCTGTCATAGCCATCTGCTCATAGTTTTCTGTATTCATGAAGTTAAAAAGATCGCCGTCTCTGTATAAATATTGCATATCACTTCTGTCAATACGTGCTTGTGGATATTTTTCTGTAGGACGGAATGTTTTTTCTATAACTCCGTTACCCGTTATACTTTTTAATTTTGTTCTTACAAATGCTGCGCCTTTACCCGGCTTTACATGTTGAAATTCGATAATCTGGTATATGTTATTGTCCATTTCAATTGTTATACCGTTTCTGAAATCGCCTGCTGAAACCATACTCAAAAATCCTCCTTAAATTGACTACTCTTTTTAGTCTATAATAACATGACATTTTTTGCAACTGTTTTTTTATGTTGGGTTATAATTTGTCCAAATAAGTTTGTCTAACCCTCTAATTCAATAAGCTTTTTATCTGAGAATGTAAAGTTCTCGCAACCATTCTCCGTTACTACAACTAAATCCTCAATACGAACACCGCCAAAACCTTTGATATATATTCCTGGCTCTACTGTTTCTGTCATTCCTGCTAAAATAATCTCTTCTTCTAACGGAGACAATCTGGGGTTTTCGTGAATATGCAGTCCTACACTATGCCCAAGTCCATGACCAAAGCAACCTTCATAGCCTGCATTATATATGATATCTCTTGCTACTTTATCAACTTCTTTCCCTTGATAACCCGCTTTTAGAAACTCCAATGCAGCCATTTGCGCCTTAAGTACGGTATTATAGACATCTTTTTGTTTCTCAGAGGCTTTTCCGATTACAATTGTTCTGGTCATATCGGAACAATATCCTTCATACACACATCCAAAATCCATCGTTAGGAAATCACCTGTCTCAATTTTCTTCTGTGTTGGTACCGCATGTGGCATGGAGGAATTAATTCCTGAAGCAACAATCGCAGGAAAACTGGAGGCCTGAGCTCCATTTAACTTAAGTAAATATTCAATTCTAGCTGCAATTTCCAGTTCTGTCATCCCTACCTTAATGAAGGTAAGGATTTCAGTAAATACTTGATCTCCGATGGCTTCTGCTTTTTTGATAAATTCCAGTTCTTTCGGTGTTTTTATCTTTCTCATCGAAGTTATTTCATGTCCAAGCGGGATAAGTTCTTTGACGATAAGCTTTTCCTTCAGTTTGTTGTAACTTGCATAAAGCATATCCTCTGCTTCAAAGCCAAGACTAGTAATCCCTTCCGTTCTTAGCATGTCATTGATTGCTTCCTCATATCCACCATTGCCTATGGTAATGATTTCATAACCTTCTGCTTCATTCTCTGCTTGAATTGTGTAGCGAAAATCTGTTATTACTGCATGACTCTTCTCCGAAATATAAAGGTATCCTGTTGCTCCTGCAAATCCACTAACATAACGCATATTGTCGCCATTTGAGATTAATACTGCCCCAATAGAAAGCTTCTGTAACACTTCTTGTACTCTTTTAAAGTTGTCCATTTGTTCTACCTGTCTTTCTGCTCTTAATAATTTTACTTTAATATCATTTCTGCATATTTCATATGCTTCTTATGATTATAGGCCTTTTACTGATTATACGTCTTTTACTGATTATACGTCTAATACTGTTTACAGTAATGCCATTTGTTACTTATTGCAATACATTTACAATTCCTTATTAAGCTTTTGCCAGTATCGCCATGATTGCATCAACTGCAATCATGTAACCTTGTAGCCCAAGTCCGGCAATCTGTCCGGTGCATACTGCGGCGGTCACTGAGGTATGTCGGAATTCCTCTCTCTGATGAATGTTTGAGATATGTACTTCAAGCTTTGGTGCTGTGATGGAAGCAAGCGCGTCTCGAATTGCATAGCTGTAATGGGTATATGCTCCGGGATTAATGACGATACCATCAACCTGATCAAAATAAGACTTCTGAATGCGGTCAATAATCTCCCCTTCACAATTACTCTGAAAAGTCTCTATCACAATATTAAGTTCCTTCGCTTTCTCCTCTAGGAGATTTAATAAATAATTATAATCTTGTGTCCCATAGATCCCTTTTTCCCTAATTCCAAGAAAATTCAAATTCGGACCGTTGATTACTAAAATTCTCATCCTATTCCTCCTCACATCAAAAAGGTATACGCATATCTTAATATATTTGTTTAAGATATGACTCCATAATATAATGCACAATTTCGTTTATGGTTTTATCATCCGTAGCAATAATCTTATGCGCTACTTGTTCATAAATGGGCGAACGAATGTTTAACATTTTCTCCACCTTCTGCTCTAGCTCTTCTCCCTGTAATAATGGTCTTGAGGTGTCGCCCTTTAATCGTTTCACCGTTGTCTGCTTATTGGCTTTAAGGTAAACCACATAACCCATTTCTTTAAGTAGCTTACCATTTTGTTCTCTAAGTGGCAATCCGCCTCCGGTAGAAAGTACTGTCTGGTTCATACCCAGGCGTAATTCATTTAGCAAATCCGTCTCCAGGTTGCGAAAATATTCTTCACCATGGACAGAGAATATATGATTGATGGTATCACCGGCTTTTTGTTCCAAAACCTGATCCGTATCTCGAAACCGATAAGATAAGCGTTCTGCCAAGCGTATACCTACACTGGTTTTGCCAGAGCCCATAAATCCAACTAATATTATATTGTGTTTTAACTTTGGTTCCATATTCCTTCACTCTATTCTTGCTTAATCTTCCCCGCTGCAACATCCTTACGATAAAAATAAAGCACGATTCGTTCTAATTTGCGTTTAAATACAATCTGAATCTCTTCCTTGGGATGGATCGGTTTTACCAAATAAGTCATCATACCAACTCGATTAGCTCCAAATACATCTGTAAATAATTGATCCCCTACAAAGACTGTATTACTAATTTTAGTTCCCATAATCTCCGTTGCTTTTATATAATTCTTTTTTGCTGGTTTATTGGCTTTATAGATATAGTTTGCACCAATTTTCTTATTGAAGCGACTTACTCTCTGATCACTGTTATTTGAAATCAAACAGGTTTGGAAACCTATTTGTTTTAAGCGTGTAAATAACTCGATCGCTCTTTCACTGGCATCAGCTCCATGCTCTACTAAGGTATTATCAATATCAAACAGTATTCCTCGATAACCCTCTTTATAAAGTTTCTCATAATTGATTGTATATGAAGATTTCGCTAACCGCTTAGGATAAAATCTACGAAGCATATTTAATCTCCTACTCTAATTTGACTATATTATTTTATGCCAATTATTCTGCACTGATTTCACTATCCTAATCCATGTTTTATTATATCAAGCGAAAGAATATAGTACAAGAGTCAAACTAGGATTTTGGTAAAATTAACAAGTAGGATTCTAAAAGATAAGAAGATACGGTATAAGGTCTATCAAAAAGTCCTTTACCGTATCCTCTTCATTAAAAGCAGAATGTATTTAATCATGATATATTTTTATGTACTAACAGAATACCAATCATTATTTTTTACTAATAATTTTAATAAGTCTCTCATCTCTAACCTTAGAAGTAATATCAACCATAGGAAAGTTCATCAATTTATAGCTCCATACAGATCTACCAATTCCATATTCGATAAGTAAATCACACAAATCCTCATGCCAACGAAGATTGCTTTCCAGTGGAGCATTCTCAATTACACCATATTCACCACAATATAGTGGTACATTGCGTTCCTTTATAAAATCCAGAGCAGGTTGCAGGTACTTTTTGATATAATCCTTGCCAATTCGCGCTTCAAAAGGTAACTGTCTTTGGAATTTCTCTGATTGTCTTAAGTATCTCTGATACTCCTCTTGACCTGAGGGATAAGATACCACGAATTCCAATTCCTTCATCGGAGGTTCCCAACTAGCTTTTTGATGGGTAAAGATATGGGGTTCGTAGAAATGAAAGGTATAAACAACATTATCATCTTCCATTCGGTCCAATTCCTTTAGCGTAGTAACACTATTATAGTTATTACCACCAATAATTATCACACGGTTTGAATCGATTTCACGTATTGCTGTTATTACTTTCTTACATAATATATTCCAACGATCTGAATTAGGCTCAACAATCTCATTCAGTAATTCAAATACTACATTTTTACCGTATTCTTTATATCTTTTCGTAAATGTCGTCCAGATTGATATAAAACGTTGTTGCAATATTTCATCCTCAAACAAACGATTTTCATTAAGTGAATGGAATGCATAACCTGCTGTATGGTGCAGGTCTAAAATAATATTCAGATTATTTTCGGCACACCATTTGATGCATTTGTCTACATACACGAAGCCTTCTTCGATATATTGAAATGGATTATTATCATTTTCTATCACTGTATAATCGATCGGTAGTCTGATATGATCCATCCCCCATGATGCAATTTGCTTTATATCTTCTTCCTTTATAAAGCTATCAAAATGTTCTTTCTTGGCTTCTTGAAACTGTGAAATCCAGCCTCCCAAATTAACTCCAGTTTGATATCCCAGTAGTGAATTTCTCATATGATTTCCCTTTCTTCTTTCTCCACCCATAAACTTTAATACAGAGATATTTAAGTCTTCTTGATACAAGTTTGAATTTAGTGGGTCAATTTGCCTGTCACAAAATTCCATACAACAATAAAAATTAGTATATGGAATTTTTACAGATTTACAATGTAGTTAATATGCTTTGCCATGCATTATCTTATATAATAGTACTTAATTGCAGTACTATCTATTTAGGCCCACTTTTTCTGATTTAATCATCTTATATTTTCTTTTTCACATTAAATACTTTTTTACATTAAATGATTTTTCACATTTAAATGATTATTCGGATATATCTGATGTACAATTAGGACACTTCGTTGCATTCAAATTTATATCAGTTAGGCAATAGGGACATTTCTTCGTCGTCGCTGCAGCAACCGGTTCCGGCTTCTTTAATTTATTAATCCATTTTACGATTAAAAATACAACAAACGCCATAATTAAGAAATTCAAAAGACCTGAAATAAACAAACCGTAATTTATTGTGGAGACGCCTTTATCCTTAGCAAGTTGCAGAGTATCATAACTTTTACCATCAAGTGCAATAAACCAGTTCGTAAAATTTATATTTTTCGTGAAAATACTAAGTATCGGCATTATTATATCATTTACCAAAGAATTAACGATGGAGCTGAAAGCACCGCCAATAATGATACCTACTGCTAAATCAATCATATTACCTTTTAAAGCAAATTTTTTAAATTCTTTTAACACATTATAATCCTCCTTGGATTCTATTTTTTGAAGTGAATACGATATTAAATGAGTATTCCCCTAATTATAATTATTTAATTAACTTTTTATCAGTAACACGGACTGACCATTCTATTCCTACAGGATGTCCCAATAAATAACGATATCCATATCAGCAAATGCCTACTTGTTTCCACCTGAATGCATAATCGATATAGGGCACACTAATCATTCATATTTAATTATCATCATTTGGCCTGCAATCAGGTTTAATTCCTTCACCTGGCTCGCATAACAGAGTTTAGTTACAAAGCTCCTCTTTGGCTGAAGAACGACCTCCTTCAGGCTTCTATCACACCATACAAGAGTTAGCTCCGCACCTCCACGAACGCATATACCTTTCACACTGCCTGTGTTCCACTCTTTTGGTAATGCAGGTAGCAATACGATTCGATTTTCGTCACTTTGCACCAACATTTCTACCATTGCTGCTGTAGCGCCAAAGTTTCCATCGATTTGGAACGGTGGATGATTATCAAACAAATTATTCAGAGTTGATTTCGTGAGAATTTTGATTAAATGCTCATAAGCACTCTTCTCATCCCAAAGCCTTGCGTACATATTAATAATCCAAGCTCTGCTCCAGCCGGTGTGTCCTCCACCGCTTGCCAATCTTCTACGAAGAGTTACCTTCGCAGCTTCGGCCAGTTCCGGTGTTTGATCCACCGTAATCTGGTTGGAGGGATAGAGTGCATATAGCTGGGAAATGTGTCTATGCCCTGGCTCCGCTTCTTCATAATCCTCACGCCATTCCATAATCTGTCCATGTCTGCCAACTTGAATTGGAACAAACTTATTCATAAGCTCCTCAAGTTTTAATGCAAAATCAGAATCAGTATTTCCAAGAAGTCTTGACGCTTTTATGCAGTTATTAAATAAATCTCGTAAAATCTGAGTATCCATGGAGGCTCCCGCACAGACACAGCCGCTTACTCCACTTGGCAGAATATAAGTGTTCTCTGGTGATACCGAAGGGCAAGTAACTAGGTAACCTTCCTCTTCAATCAAAAAATCTGTAAAGAATAATGCCGCTTCCTTCATAATGGGATAGCTTTCCCTTAAGAACACATTATCTCCAGTGAATACGTAATGCTCCCAAATATGGGTACATAGCCAGGCAGCTCCCATCACCCAGTAGGTAGCCGGAATATAGATATCTTGGGGTGCTGTATCTCCAAAAATATCCGTGTTATGATGTGCCACAAAGCCCTTACAGCCATACATCTTCTCAGCAGTCTCTCTTCCCGATGCCACCATGCGTTTGATTAAATCAAATAATGGTTCATGGCATTCAGAAAGATTGCAAGTCTCCGCCGGCCAATAATTCATTTCCGTATTTATATTGATGGTATACTTTGATCCCCAAGCCGAATCATAATCTTTGCACCAGATACCTTGTAGATTCAAAGGTAATCCACCAGGCCTGCTGCCGGAAATCATTAAATATCTTCCAAATTGATAGTATAACATCATTAAACCGTTATCCGGATGGTCTTCATCAATTCTTGCTAGGCGTTGATTGGTTGGCAGCCTATCCAGTTCCGAATTATACTCTAATTGTAGCTCTACACGGTCGAATAATTCCTTGTAATCTTGAAGGTGTCTATCTTTTAGTCTCTCATAGCCAATCGCAATGGCCGAATTAATGATACGATCCGCTTCTGCAGCTAAACTATCTGTTAATACAATCTGCTTCTTACCTGTATACTTTTTATCTGTTATATAATTATCCTTCTCAGCATTATACAAATAAAAGCTTGTCATAACTGTTACATATAAGGTCACCGATTTGGCATCTCGAACCAGTAAATGCTCACCGATTGTTTCTACCGTACCATTATCCGTTACTGCTTTTACCATTACTGCAAAACTGTTGCCGCCCTCACCTAAGTTACCGTCCATTACAATGCTATTTTTCGAAAATCCGTAAGCACGGTCATAATAAATAACTCGATTCAAAGTTACATCAAAAGATAAATTATTCGCTTCCGAATTGAATTGCATAACGATAATCTGATCTTTCGCTGATGCAAAGGTCTCCCTTGTTATTTGGCATCCCGGATATTGCTGCAAGTGATAATTCACACGATGAAGTGCTTGCGAAATATCCAATTCCCTTTGATAGGAATTGGTCTCATCTGTATTCATAAATTGTATATTAAGATTACCTAATGTCTGATATGGACGCTGTGATGCAGGAGTTCCAGAGAAGGCATAGGTTAAAATGCGTTCTGCCTCTGGAATTTTTCCTTCGAGAATTAATTTTCTTACTTCTTCCAAGTGGGAACGAGCATCCGGATTGTTGCGGTCCACCGGTGCTCCATACCATATACTGTCTTCATTTAATTGCAGTACTTCTTCCTTTATTCCACCAAATATCATTGCTCCCAACCTACCATTGCCAATTGGGAGTGCTTCCTCCCATTGCTTCGCGGGTTCCTCGTACCAAAGCTTAGTCATTTATCTCCTCCGTCATCCTACTTCTTAAGTTATCATAAGTTGATTTGTGATAAGAACTCCACAATCTATATAGAGTACGCACCTTATCACGTTATAATTTTAATAACAATTTTACCACTATTTATCTTGCAAAGCTACTATTACATATTAAAAAACGCCAAATTGATACCCTTGGTAAGCATTGCTTAAAAAGGCATCAATTTGACGTAGAATGATACATTTATAATTAACTATTTTTACGAAGATAGATTTTCAAAGCTTTTATTGCAAGTATTAAAGCATAGATACTTAATACAATTATAAAGACTAACGGAATTACAATAATTAATTGACCAAAAATCATTATCCAACTTGCATTCATATGATCATCCCCTCTATCATAAATTTTTATTTGGCGTCATATAATACTGCTCTTTCGTAATGCCATAATGAACCACATCTTGAAATACGCCTTTAATCTTAACTTCCTGTAAAGCGATACCCTCTTGCCTCATACCGCATTTCTCCATTACTTTACCGGAACCTTCATTGCCAACATAATGGGTTGCTTCCACACGATTTAACTCTAATTCTTCAAAACAGAGTCTTAATATGGCTTCTAAAGCCTCTGACATATACCCATGATTCCAATAATTACGGTTCAATACATATCCAAAGCTGGCTTTCTCATGCTCGGGATGTATTCTCACATCTATGCAGCCGATGCATTTCTTATTCTCCTTTATCTCTATGGCATAGATACCATCACTACAGTAAAAATCGGTAATTACTTTCCTCGCCGCCTCCAGATCAGATATCCCCGCCCAGGTTAAATATCTTACTGTCTGTTGATCACTTGCATATTCATAGACATCTTCAACATCAGCCGAGGTAAACTTACGAAGTACCATTCGTGTTGTTGGGATAACAGAATTGATCTGAATAATCTCATTGTAAGTTTCTTTCATCTTATCGCCCTCACTCTGTTCCTTATAATTCTTTGCCGCAGCCTTTGCAGAACTTCGCATCCTCATCGTTAAGACTTCCACAACTTCTACACTTAATCTTTATTATTTCTTTTTCTTCACGAACATTGACTATTTTATCAACAACATCAATGTTACTTATGACATCATTAATCATACCACCTTTGGCCTCGTTAAATGGCTTCAGATCCTCTCTTGCTCGGTCAGGGTCAAGAATTAGTCCTGAACCTGCTGCTCCCCTTGCACCAATATTCATTACTACACCACCAGCTACGATTAATATCATACCAAATATTGCGTTACTAAAGGATGGAAATCTTCCAACATCAAGTGACGGGCTGCTCATCATACTAGCAACAGAAAAAAACACAGAAATAAAGAGTATAAATCCCAATACCATCATCCCTGCCCCAATATAATATGTTACTTTTCTTTGTTTTGTAATCTTTGCCATCATTACCTCCATTAAAATTGTAATCGAGCTATTGTTTATAGTTAATTATAGAAAACTTGCTTTAAGCTTGCATTAGAATACAATTATTATTAATTAATAAATATCTTTATTCCCAACAATATTTACTCATCTTTTTATTGTAGAATCACATATTATTTTGGCGGTGCCTTCCATAAAGGAACATCTATAAATGAAGTCTCCTTTACGTTAGGGAGTACCTCATACACGGAGCATCCCATCTTATTTTCAAAAAACTCTTTGATATCAAAAACAGCATTCCACCTGGCTATCGTATATTCGTTCACACCATATCTTCGATGAACATCTACGAAACGTTTCTCCAAGAGGCAGAAACCATTCGCTGTGGCTAGACTATCACATAGTTGCATTAATCTATCGTAATCATCATATGTAATCGTTTCAATATATTGATTAATAAAAGCATAATCGTCATCCGAGACATCCCATTCTCCGACGTCTGCTTTCACATTCTGAACCATAAAGGAATGTGTCATGCATATCCTTGCTGCCTCCTCCCAGCCCTTTCCCATACAATAATTATAACCCTCTATAATATGTCTTTGTGACACGATACCAACTCTTCGACCAATATCATGTAAAACACCTAATATGTATGCTTTCTCAGGATCAAGATTATCACACTTACTAGCAATGTACTTAGCAGCTAGCCCAGTATTAATGGAATGTTCAATCCACGGTCCGGGATTTAACTCCCCTGCTATTCTTAATTCTATTTCTGCAATTTCGGTATTTGGGTATTTACTTAATGCATCATAACTCATCTTTTGTCCCCTCCTGCTAATATTCCCTTAAGTATATCGCCAAGAAATCATACTATAAACCATTGCATGTAATCCCAAACAAAATGAAAAAGTGTAGGTGCAATAATACTATTATATTTCGCATATATCGCTTGAAAGATAAAATGCAATAGAAAGATTAATATCAAATTCACCCAATTGGTTGCTATATAATCAATAATTGACATATGAGCCAGTAACATTTGAAACGGTACATGCATTAACGTAAAAAGGAGTCCTGTTATACTTATCGCTATCACTTTATTTTTTATCGCTCCATATAGTCTTGTTCCTATGTATCCTCGAAAAACAAGTTCTTCTACAAAGGCAATCTCGAACAAATAATAAAAGAATTGCATAATTATCATATTGATATCACTATGTAATGTAAAACCCAGAAAAAATGTTATAATTAGAAAGAGTATAACAATACCTATTACGAGAACTAACCCAAGCCTTAATGATTTTTTTGCTTTTGTCCTAGAAAAACCGACTGACGATAATCTTTGCTTTCTGAATAAGCACAATAATAAAACAATTATAAATATAAGTATTGAAACAACTCCAGTACTAGTAAAAACCAATTCATTTGTTAATGTTATACCATCAGAAATGAATATCTTCCCGAGAACATAATACATAAATATTAAAGTTGCATATAAAAATAACGATAACAGGATATCTATCCTAGAATACTTCTCTGCTCCTAATCGATATTCCTCACAACTACTAAAACTATTTTTTAGAAATGGCATGATATTTACTCCTAATAGATAAAATTTTCTTCATATTTGGTAGTGATTATGAACATAATACTACAATAGTGATTACTAAAAGT
Organism: Herbinix sp.; assembly: GCA_029256105.1. Classification (GTDB taxonomy): domain Bacteria; phylum Bacillota; class Clostridia; order Lachnospirales; family Lachnospiraceae; genus Mobilitalea. The sequence goes on along the minus strand of JAQSYO010000002.1, from coordinate 387,102 downwards.
TCCGTTATTATTTAAAATTTTTATATTTTCCTTGAACCCATGAACTTTAGGTCATCCGAATTTAATATAGAAACCAGATTATCTTTTATGATACTTGGATGAAGTTTTATACTTGATATTTCTTTAATATTAATCCATTCAGTACTAATTTGATCAATATCTATCTCTGTTATTGATTTTAAATCCTCACTTTCTACATGGCATAGAAAGATAAAATATATTTTATGTACATAATCCGGACAAAATTTACTAAGTTCTGCATCAACCATAATTTCTTCATAAAGAGCTACTAATCGCTTAACAATAACAGAATAACCTGTCTCTTCTAAGCACTCCCTGATAACGGCTTCCTCTATTGTCTCATATTGGTTTTGCCCTCCACCAGGCAGGTCATAATATAGATTTTCTGGATGTATCTCACCGAAATAGTATCCTGTTGAATTTTTGCATTTGTTTAGTAATATCTTATCGTCCTTTATAATTAGGGCTTTTGCTGCATTTCTTATGCTCATAATTTATCCTTTCATTGCTCTCAATTATCCACATGCTGCTACCTTTATCAATCATTCATCCACAATATTTAATTCAAATGTCAATTGATCCAAGAAATCGCTAATTATCCTCTGTTTTTGAACCCAATATATCTTAGCCAATCAAATACGATGCCCAACGCACCTTCATCGTCTAATAAATCTGCTTCCAATAAAAGAATTAATTCAATGGGGGTCGTATTCTTTCTTTTGAGATCGATCACCATTATGAGAGATTAAGTATGACTTTACTAAGTCTATGTAATTTTGATACACGTGTACTTCTCTTCTTGGAGGATGAAATCCTCTTTAGCATATATTTATAGGTACTAACCTATAAATATTTTCCATGTTCATCAAATATTTTCTTAAGTGCATGCTCAACTAGAGGTATTGGTAACATAACAATTATTAACTGTATCCCCAAAAGTAATAAAAATATATTATTCATATTAGCTGCAAACTTCGCATTACAATATAAAAACACAAATAAAGAAACTGCTAAGGTAGGAACACCTGTAATTACCCAAATCTTACCCGCATATTTCTGCGCAAATTTCCATGTTTCTTTACTTTTCATTGCTCTTTTCGTACGATATCCGTAATAATCTTCAATATCTTTTGGAGGGTAATTATATAAGGATGCTCCAAGACCAATCATTATCACCGGGGTAAATAATATAAATAATAAATACATGTCTTCCATAGGACACCTCTTGCATAAAGTATTTTGTTTGAAATAATATGAAAATAAATTTGTTAATAAAATCTTTTTTAATCACTCGTATATAGAAGGAAGTTCATTTCCACTCTATATGTGAAATCCTTCCACCCTTTTTCGATAACTCTTTCGTTAGTTTTAAGGCATCGGCATGGTCCTTTGCAGGAGCGGCGATAAAAAGCCCATCTTTACTATTCCAACTTTTCGTATTTGCTTCTATTGGTTCACTTACGATAATTAGCAATTTACTAAAGTCTGGTGTGCAAGTAAAACCTCCAAGACTAACGAAACTAACAATGCTACCTCGTGTATCAAAATAAGCCAAATCGGAATAACCATCATAAAATACAGCTCTTACTGGAGATGCATTCATCGTAGAAGGATACTTATCTATCGTTATTGTACCCTCAAATGTATCTTTCTTTATTAGAAATTGCTTATATACTCCTACTACTGTAATTGATACTTCTTCCGAATAAGCATTGTCTCCAATGCGGCTCTGTATTCCTTGTATATTGGTATTAATTTTATGTTGCCACGGAAGAGTGAATAAAGCTACTGCACTGATTAGTATAACCTTCGGTAACCATCCCCACTTTTTTATCATATTTTTTATCCTCTCTCCAGAGAATTCATTCATTATTATAAATCGATATATAAAGTTCCTATTTAAATTTATGAATTAAATTATTGAATTTTGCCTATCAATTTTATTTATCAATAAAATCCAAGGTTAATTTAAATGCATACCAAAGTCACATATCGAGAGGACTTTCATAGGCGTGATGCTCTAAACCTGTAGATAAATCTTGTATCATTTAAGATATCCTCGGTTTCTTCCTTCAATACCTTATCATTATTATCGTATAAGTATGGTATATTTTCCTCTGAATTCATAAGCTTAGTTCTTAAGAAGAAAGCACGATTTATTAATTCCACATCACCTCGAGCTGTAATTCGATTCTTGATTGTTTGCTCGCTAGCCACCAATACGATATATCTTAATTCGAAGTCATAACCAGTTAATCCCTCAATTAGCTGTGGCAACTCCTCTTCTACTACATAATCAATGATTATATTCAATTGGTTCTGTAGTGCAATTTGCGTGATAGCAATGATATTCTGCCATGTGATTTTTAGTCTATCTTCCCACGCAATATCATCTTTCCCATGAAAGAAATTGTGTAACTCATCTCCTGTTATTAAGAAAGATTTGTCTATTATCGATGCCAGTTCATTCGATAACGTTGATTTACCACATCCACAAGGACCTGATATTAAATAAATAGTATTCATATTAACCTCCCATTGCCTGCTTCAGTAAGTAATTAAATAGTTATGAAAAAGATAAAGATAATGTATGGCTTGTATATTCACACAGTCTATAAGGCATACCTATTTTCATGCCATTTATTGTCCATATTTTACCACTATTTTACTCCAATAAGCAACCCCTTCTCCTACAGAAAGTGAAAAATGCGTTAAATGTATTAATATGAAAAATACGCCAAATTATAAAGTCAGAAATGGATTAATCTGAAGATATAATTTGACGCATTATGATTCATATTCACTAAATTAAATGATTTTTTCAACTAAAATCGGATAAATCAATTCAATCATCTGTTATATACTTCGTATACACAGCGCAGTCATAATGGCTGCCATCCCGTCCCACCCCAACATTTTTCTCAATTTTGGTGAATTGCATTCCTGCCTTCTGCATAACTCTCCCAGAAGCTAGATTACGTGTATCGTGCTTTGCACGAATACTTTGATAGCCAACTTCATAGAACAGATAATGCATTATTGCACGAAGTGCCTCTGTCATTATGCCCCGGCTCCAATAAGGTTTCCCGATGCAATATCCTACTTCACAAGACTGCGTTGTCTCATCTGAGATTTCAACACTGATGGAACCGATTACCATACCATTACTTTTTAATTCAATTGCCCAAACATAGGAAGCCTCATAATTATAATTGCTCATCCAATTCAGAATACGCTTGAGTGATGTGTCAACATCCTTATGTGGGCCCCAGGATAAGTATTTGCATACCTCCAGATCCCCCGCCCAATTCTGAAACATATCCTCTGCATCCTGTGCTTCAAACCTACGAAGTATTAATCGAACTGTCTCAATTGATTTCGTCCCTTTATGCTGTATACTCATTTTCCACACCCTTTCAGAAAATGCTTATACTTGGACTAGTTTTTATATACCTTAAGATTTTCTTAATTCAACTGCAATCAAATAAACGTATTACTACTTTCTAATTTCAATTCCCTTAGAACTCAGTATTCCCAGCAATTCATCCACCATAGTAGAAATCTCCTGGCCTTCTAACGTTCTTTCTTTAGAGCCAAATTCAAATCGAACTGTAACGCTCTTTCTTCCCGGTAGTAGCTTCTCATCCTCAAAGATATCTACCAAATAGAAGTTCTGAAGGTATTCTGACTTGTATTCCCTCACGTATGCTACGATACTTTCATAGCGAAGTGCCTTATCCGTTAATAAGCTTAAATCAATGGTAACACCAGGATATTTGGATACTTCACTATATCGTAAACTTTCTGTAGCAACCTTCTCTAAGGTTTCGATATCAATTTCTGCAAATGCAACATTTAGCTTCTTATCAATCTTATTCTTAATCTTAGGATTAAGTACGGAGAAGTAACCGATTTCTTCTCCCTTTAGATGAATGCTGGCACTGTTGATCGGATGAACATAATTATGCTTTGATAATTCTTCCTTTACGGCAAAGGTAGGATTACTGTTTTTCACCGTACTGATAACCTGTTCAATGACTTCCTTACATTTAAAATAAATTTCTTTATCACTTAGCTTCTTGCTAGCTACAACAATACCAAGTTTCTTGCGTTCATCGCATAAACCATCCTCACGAAGGCCATTTGCAACACGACCTATTTCAAACATACCCATCTCAGGATAGGTATCCACGTTCTTTGCTACAAAACCAAGTAAGCTTGGGATGATTGTGGAACGAATTGTATCATTCTCCGCTGTTAGGGAATTGATGACACGTATATTAGGCTCAGTTACAATACCAATTTCTTTATTCATCTTACTTTCATACCAGATATAGCTTTGTACTTCACTCATTGCATAACGTTCGGATAATAACTGCTTTATTCGGTATTCATTATCTCTTTCCACATTATGACGAATGGGTGTTAAGAAGCTCTTCGCGGGTTTGATATCAAAGTTATCATAGCCATAGATACGGGTAATCTCTTCAATGATATCTGCCTTCATCGTAACATCCTTCGTAGCTCTCCAAGTGGGAACAACTAAACTGAACTCATCTACTTTACGAGTAACACCAAAGCCAAGTGCCGTCAAAGTCTCTTCAATTTGGTTGGAGGATATGTCAATACCTGTATATTTATCAACATAAGCTTTATTAAAATCAATATTAATTGTGTCATAATGTTTTACATAACAATCAGTCAAGGAAGAAGTTACCTTCACTCCCGCATCAATGTCAGTTAACAGCTTTAAGAAACGCTCTATCGCAGGAATTGTAAGCTCCGGATCAATTATTTTCTCATATCTCGAACTTGCATCCGTTCGAAGTCCAAGACGTGTTGCAGATTTACGAACGGATACACCATCAAAGTTTGCTGATTCAAGTAATACAGAATCAGTTTCGTTCGTAATCTCCGAAAGCTCGCCACCCATGATGCCAGCAATCGCTACCGGTTCCTTCTCATCACAAATGAGTAAGGTCTCACTATCTACTTTACGTTCTGTTCCATCCAGAGTTTTAAAATTAACTGTTTCAGGATAAGTTTTTACTCTAATCTTTGATACCTTGCCATTGTCAAACGCATGCATCGGCTGGCCAAGTTCCATCATTAGATAATTTGTCAAATCCGCAAGTAGATTAATCGGTCTCATACCACAATAGCTGAGACGGATTTTCATATTGATTGGGGAGGTTTTCTTAGTAATGTTGGAAATAGAAATACAGCTATAACGGAAGGTTTTCTCTGTGTCTTCTACTTTTACATCTATTTGAGACAAATCTTTATAAATACTAGTGCTAATTACTTCAAGTGGCTTTAAAGGTCTCTTTGTCAGTACGGCGATTTCACGAGCAATTCCATAATGCCCCCATAAGTCAGGACGGTTCGTTAAAGACTTATTATCTACTTCAAAAACCGTATCGTCTAACTGCATAAAGGTTTTGATATCGGTTCCTAATGGGTAAATGTCATCTAACATCATAAGACCGGAATGATCCTCACTGATGCCAAGTTCCTTCTCGGAGCAACACATACCGTGGCTGGTCTCACCTGCGATCTTTGCTTCCTTAATCTCTAAATCGCCCACTTGGCCGCCAAGAGTGGCAAAGGGAACAATTGCTCCAACGAATACATTCGGTGCTCCGCAGACACAGCCTACTATCTCAGAACCGATATCCACCTTTACCAAATGTAACTTCTTTGAATTCGGATGATCGTTGATCTCGATAATCTTACCAACAACTACTCCTCTGATATTTTTACCTAACTCATGTATTTCCTCTACCTCAGCGGTAGATAACGTAAACCGTTCGATTAATTCTTTTAAATTCACGCCGGAAAGATCCGTGAATTCTGAAATCCAATTCATTGAAATATTCATATTCTATTTCCTCCTATCAGCCGCAATCTGCAGCATATAATTACCTGCGAAGTGCTCTTTAACGCTAACCCAGCATGGCCATCCAGTGGCCACAAATGCTGATGAACACCTTTCAATAAAGGATGAATTTCCACTGGAATTCATTCTTCTATTTACTAAAAATTCAGCTATACCGAATTCTTTCTTCACACAATTCTCACTATACTGTAAACTGCTTTAACTGCTTCAAATTACCACTATTAAACAAACGAATATCCTTAATATTGTATTTCATCATCGCAAGTCTAGTAAGTCCGAGACCAAATGCAAAGCCAGTATATTTATCAGGGTCAATGCCGCCAAGACGAAGTACATTCGGGTGCATCATACCGCAAGGAAGTAATTCTACCCAACCGGACTGTTTGCAAGTAGGACAACCTACACCACCGCAGATTGCACAGTTGATATCCAGCTCAAATCCCGGCTCTACGAACGGGAAAAAGCCCGGTCTAAGACGCACCTTGACATCCCTTTGGAACACTTCTGTTAATAGCACCTTCATAAAATAGATTAAATTGGAAATAGAGATGTCATCGCCAATCATCATACCTTCCAACTGGAAGAAGGTATTCTCATGGCTGGCATCTATATTCTCATTACGGAAACATCTACCGGGAAATAATACTTTCAACGGTTCCCCTGGCTTTGGTGCACCATATTTTCTCATTATGGTATTCTGAGCAGCAGAGGTATGAGTCTTTAATAGCTGACCATTGTCTAGATAATACGTATCTGTCATATCTCTTGCCGGATGGTTCTTGGGAATGTTAACACCCTCAAAGTTATTAAATTCAGTTTGGATTTCCAAACCATCTTCTATAATAAAACCCATGGTTTTGAAGATATCCTCAATCTGCTTCTGTACGATAGTAATCGGGTGAAGTGTGCCTACCGGTTTATCTGATGGAATAGAATAGTCGTAGTGCTCTGTATTTTCGATTTCTTTCCGATATTCCTTCTCCTCCATCGTCTTCTGATATTCAACGATTGCCTGCTCGCACTCATCTTTTAGTATATTAACCTGCATACCTGCTGTCTTCTTTGCTTCTGCATCCAAATTACGAAGATTCTTTAATTCGTCTGTAACAAGACCTTTCTTACCAAGGTAGGAAACCCTGATCCGCTCCAGCTCCTCTTTTGAGTCCGCAGCATTCAACTCTGCCATAAACTGCGCTTTAATTCGTTCCAAGTTTTCTAACATAACTTCCTCCATTCCGCCGCCAAAAGCGACCTAAATAATTTTGAACACAAAAAAAGCCCTCGTCTCCAAAGGGACGAAAGCATCGTGGTACCACCCAAATTTAAGCTTGCATAGCAAGCTCCTCAACAGTCATAACGGAACTGATCCGGCCTATCTTCTACCTCGGAATTAGGATACGTAGCTACTTCCTATCGAAAGTCTACCTATCTCTAGTTCGGATGATATCTTACAGGCAACTCCGGTGCCGAACTTCGTAATATATCCGAACCCTGAACATGCTCTCAGCCGGTGGCACATTCTCTCTGGAGGGAAAATATATCCTACTACATTCACCTTCAATGTTGTTATCATTTTCTCCTATCTTAATCGACTATTTCCAGATTGTCAAGGAGTTATTTCATTATAATCTTGACAGAAGTTAATTCATTATAATCTTATGTCAGGAGTATTTTCATAATAATCTTGTGACTGGGACTAATTCATATAATCTTGTGAGTTAATTCATATATTCTTGTAACCGGGGTTTTCATAGTAATTTTTAATTATTATTTTTTATATACAGGAACATTTAAAATGCATCATTCTTTATTGGAATTTCCCCAAGTATTAATTATACTATATGATAGTATATACCGATAGTAAATCAGTCAAAGGAAAATTCCAATAGCAAATGATTAAAATATTAGTATTTTACTGTAAAATGATTTATTGCGGAAGGGAGTTTAAATGCAATGTTTTTCGTAGTATTTGCATCTGTTCCTTTCCTTCTTACATAGATAGTACATCCATCCGGTGCTGTACTTTTTGATATCGTTAATGCTTTCGTAGTAGTCACTGATTTCCAACTAGCGAATGTTTCATTAAAGGTAGCATCTGGCTTGCAAATACTATATTCAAACATATTACTTGTAGATGCTTTATTAAATTGCAGGATCAGTTTTGAATTCATATAATAATACGTAACTTCATTGGAGTTGTCTCCTATCGAAGGTGGAGCAGTCTGTCCAGGTATTATTAAATATGTCGTTTGTGAAAATGTGTCTTTTTCTGTTTCTGCTCTGCGAATCATTAGCGTTACATTCTTCGCTCCATTTTGATATAAGGTGCTTGGTGCGATATCTTCAATCGATGATACCCCGTCACACGCAATCCATAATGAGGTTTTTGTATTATAATATTCCATTGCTGCAGATGTATTAATTGTTAACTTTGCGATATTTACTTTAAGCGTAGGAGCCGCTACACGAGCTGTAATTGCAACCGTTACTTCCTTACTTGGCCTCATCCCCACATTACTAATTCCTGTTCCAAGAAGCTGTGGAGTACGGATTATTATTTTTACTCCCTTTGAACGCAATAACTCTGTCGTATCAAGAAAAGTCTTATAAGAGGAAGAGGTCTCATCAAAGTCAACAGTAGTCCAGTTATAATCCGTTACTTTTCTCCATTGAAACGTTTCCGCTTCTTCCACATCTGTAAAGATAAACTCACCCTCTACTTTATCAAACTTTATTTTGATGGAAGAATTCTTCATAGGTAGTGTTATAGACTTAATCGTCTTTATAATATCCCCCTTAAAATAAAGTGTGGCATCACTGGTACTGGAAATCCATGAGATATCCATCGTATAGGACTTTGTAGCACTGCTGTAAGGTCCCTCAATTTCTAACCAAGTGCTTTGGTCGGTGGAATAGTAGACGATAGCGTTGTTATTGTCATAAACCTGCATTGTTAAATTCTCATAATCTATCTTACCGATGGAAATTGCAGTTGCATCTTCCGCACTAACACTGGCTGCTGTCATGGGACCGGTAAAAAGGACTACTAATACTACGATGGGAATTAATATCATAGTTCTTATTCTGTTTTTCATAGGTACCTCCCTTATTGATAATACAGTCACAATTGCTACTGGGTTGCATTCATTATTGTTAGTTTACAGCCCGTATTAATTGAAAAGCCATTGCTGAGCTTAATTATAATATTTTGCGTATCTGTGGAATTTGTAGTCAGCTTATTTATTTTGGCATTGGATAGAGAAATTGTTGCTTTACCCGCTGCAACGGTTGCCGAACCAAAGATAGACGTGCCTCCCCAGGTAACATCGGATACACTAACTCCATACGCAGAATCAAATAGGGATAAGGTTATCGTATAAGTAATAACCTCTTCTGTAATAACAGTAGTACTTCCATCCGTATTCGTTTTTGTAGTACTTTTTGTTTCTTTTAAGCTTCCCTCTGTTATAGACCATGCAATTGGTGCATTATCAAGTTTTGCGGTACTTTTTAGCGTAACATAAATATCATTATCAAGAATTTCATTATTATTTAAGTTCACAATTAGTGGTAAAGCTAGATCCATATCAGTGATTGCAGATGAATTCTCAAAATTTGATAAATTTACAGTTACTGTAGCGGTTGCGATTGTTTTATTCGAACTATCCTTATAGGTTCCATATTCAATCGTGTAATCTGTACCTTGAAGCAATGTATATTTACTGAGTTTGATTGAGCTAATTGCCATGTCAGTCGTAGTATACCTATTAATCGCTGAGGTATCAATCACCTTTTGAGTTCCAAAATCCAATTGGAATTTAAAATTGGAGGCGTCCTCATCTTCCTTTGATAAATAAACACGTTTAAAGTTAGCAGAATAATCGCTCTCATTTGGATTGTTAACTACTGTATTTGGGTACAAATATAATATAATCCCTTTTGTAGCTGAACTATTAATTGTATCAGAATTTGCCAGCGTAATATTAGCATATAATAGTTCTTCTGTAATCGTATCAAGATTAGAGGTTGAGGTTATATTTGTAGTAATTATGTACTTATCACTTGCTCCGGTACTGGCTGAATTTACAGCAACTGAACTGTTACAGGTTACATTCCCTTTCACAATCCCATATGCATCAACAAAATTAATGGAAGCTACCGTTGTAGAAGTTGGGCTATATAATGCGAAACTTAAAATACCTGCACTGTTACCCGTCCTACATACGCCAGCTGTTGTAATTAAGGTTTTCACAGCATTAACGATTGGAGCATTCGGATAGTTCACTCCATTGCTTCCTGCGATATCGGTTTCTACAGAGGCAAGTGCAAATTCAACCGTATCTGTGGCCTCAATTGATTTCTTTCTAACGTAGATGTGACTACCATTCGGCGCGACCGTACTGTTAATGCTGAGTAAGGCACTGGAAGAAATGGTTGTCCATTTTGCAGTCTGATAATTCAATTCACTCTCTTCTTTAATAATGGTATACTCAAAGGGTACTGTACTGCTCGCAGCCTTTACTTGAAGAGATAATGTTGAGGAACTTGTATATGCTAAGGAAATACCATAGGTATCCACATTCGGCTTTCCTTCTTGAATCGGTATTGTGACTGTAGTTATATTCGATACTTGCGATGAAGTGGTTGCATTAGTTCGAAATTGCAAGGTTACTTTCTGCCTCGTGGCAGTATCACTCGTATACAATGAACTTGCTGCAATGTCCTTCAATAACAAATTAGTTGTACTATTTATAATAATCCAGTCTGAGGTAGATCCATTGCTATTGACCTGACGATACGACATTCCTTTTTTTACCGGAATGCTGAAAGCAGAGCCATTGATTGATATTGAAGGAGCGCTTAATTTCTTAGGAATACTAATCATTACTTCCTTACTCGCCCGAGCACCAGTATCTGAACCACTAACGCCGTTAACCGGTGCCAAGCGAAAATAAATACTAGCTCCATTCGTATATAAATAGCTAAGCTCTGTGGTAAGCGTATTGGTATCAACGATACTCCAAGTTGTACTATCTTTCTTCCGCCATTCTATCGTTCGATCTCCTATATCACTAAAGGTTACGGTACCCTTTACCTTATTATAGCTTGCTTTAAAATTCGTTATTTGTTTTGGAAGTATAACCGAAATGATATCTGTGGATAAGTTTCCCTTAAGATTCAAAACATAATTACTTGTTGTTGAAATCCAGGAAATGTCCATTGTTATTGTTCTATCACTTTTGATTTTACCAGGTATCACTTCCCACTTTTTTTTCGCGGAGTCAGAAAAATACACCTCTGTATCTCCTGCATTTACTAGTAATGTAATTGTACTATTTTTGTAATTTATTTCTTTTATAGATATACTGTTTTCGGCTGCATTTGTTAACTTAGGGGTCAAGATAATTGACGTAATTATTAAAACTAATATTGAGGCAATACACCATCTAAGAATTTTCTTCGCTTTGTTATCTTCTATTGTTTGCACTATTCTATCCATTCTGATCCTCTCTTTCTGTTTTGGATATGAATATACATCCATGTAATCATACATATCACTTTTAAATTTGTAGTAACGGAATGCTCAAAGAGGGAGCTCCCAGTTACTAACTCGTTTCTTATCCTTAACGAGTAATTTTTCATTTCCTCCTTTTCTAAATTTCACCATAATTTATATCGACCATTATATGTTTTATCAATATAATAAACAAGAAAAGTTTATAAAATCTTAAGATATTTTAGCATAAATAGGTATTATTTATCATTAAATTATGCTTCGTAGGTTTGGACTTTCCCTTTGTGTCTATTTATGTTAGAATATGTTGACAAAACATTAGGAGTGAAGGAATGAATACTAAAATTATATTCTTTGATATTGACGGAACTATTCTAAGTCACAGGAATTATCATATTTCAGATAGCACAAAGGCGGCAATTAAGAAAGCACAGGCAAATGGTCATCTCGCCTTTATAAATACCGGTAGAACAATTGCAGAAATTGAAGATGAGATTACGGATGTGGGTTTCGATGGCTATGTATGTGGTTGTGGGACCTATATTTCCTATCAAGGTAAGGTACTTTTACAATCAACAATTCCAAAAGATAGAATACCTATGTTGATAAATGATATACGTACCTACCAGATTGATGCCATATTGGAGGGCTCAACTGCTATTTACTACGACAATCTGCCCTTAAGCACTCGAATTAAAAAGCTTCATGACCGTCAGTTAAATATACATAAATTCAATGTACAGAGCTGGGATGATCCTAATATTTCTTTTGATAAGTTCTGTATCTGGTCTACCTTACCGGAAGCCTCTTCTTATATCTGTGAGAAATACAAAGATATTTTCGATTTTATTAACCGTGGTGATGGTTTGTATGAAGTAATTCCAAAGGGTCATTCGAAAGCAACCGGCATTGAGTTTCTTCAATCTTATTTAAACATTTCTCATGATAACACTTATGCTCTTGGGGATGGTGCGAACGATCTACCAATGCTAGAATATACAAAGCATAGCATTGCCATGGGTAACTCCTCAAAGGACATCCTAGGTATTGTCTCTTTTATCACGGAAGACGTTGACCAAGATGGTGTTGCTCTTGCTTTAAAACATTTCGGGATTATATAATAAGCATATTTATACATTTTAATAGATATTTAATCATTTATACTACGTATATTGTCTTGCATATCTCCATGTTTTATGGTAGAATTAGCGAGGTAATTTTTAACCAGTTACATTATTACAAAAGGAGTGTTGTACATGCAAAATTACGACGTTATTATAGTAGGGGCCGGTCCGTCCGGTATTTTTTGTGCATATGAATTAATAAAAGAGAATAAAGATCTTAAAATATTAATGGTGGAAAAGGGTAGACAAATCGAGAAGAGAATGTGTCCGAAGAGAACCACGAAACAATGTATCGGTTGTCAACCCTGTTCCATTACTACTGGTTTTGCAGGCGCTGGAGCTTTTTCCGATGGTAAGCTTTCCTTATCTCCCGATGTTGGTGGTAACCTTACCGATATCTTAGGATATGACAAGGCAGTAGAATTAATTAAGGAATCCGATGATATCTACTTAAAGTTCGGTGCTGATACGAATATCTATGGTGTAGATAAAGAAGCTGAGATTCGTGAGATTAGAAGACGGGCTATTAATGCTAATTTGAAATTAATTGAATGTCCAATTCGTCATTTAGGAACAGAAGAGGGTTATAAAATCTATACCCGTCTGCAGGAGCATCTACTTGCTTCCGGTATTGAAATGCTCTTTAACACCATGGTTAAGGACATCATTATCGAAGACAAGAAGGTAAAAGGAATCATTACTATGAAGGGAGATACCTTCTATGCGAATGAAATTGTGTCTGCCTGCGGCCGCGAAGGTTCTGATTGGTTCAGCCAGATTTGTAAAGAGCATGGGATTGAGACAAAAGTCGGAACCGTAGATATCGGCGTACGTGTTGAGGTTCGTGACGAAGTAATGGAATTTTTAAATAAAAATCTCTATGAAGCAAAATTAGTTTACTATACACCAACCTTTGATGATAAGGTACGTACTTTCTGTACAAATCCTTCCGGTGAAGTAGCAACTGAATACTATGAAAACAACCTGGCAGTTGTAAACGGACACGCATATAAATCGAAAGACTTTAAAACGAATAATACTAACTTTGCTATCCTTGTTTCCAAAAACTTTACGAAACCCTTCAATACACCGATTGAGTATGGTAAGCATATCGCACAGTTAAGTAATATGCTTTGTGGTGGTAGAATTTTAGTTCAGACCTTTGGTGATTTCCAACGTGGCAGAAGAACAACTGAGGAAAGACTTTGCAGAAACAATTTAGTCCCTACCTTAAAGGATGCAATCCCCGGTGACTTATCCTTAGTATTCCCTCACCGTATTATGGTGGATATTAAAGAAATGCTTCTTGCTCTTGATAAAGTAACTCCAGGTATTGCAAGTGACGAAACCTTACTATACGGCGTTGAAGTTAAATTCTACTCTAATAAAGTCGTTGTTAATACTGATTTTGAGACTAGTGTAGAAGGTCTTAGAGCAATCGGTGATGGAGCAGCGGTAACAAGAGGCTTACAACAGGCTTCTGCAAATGGAATCAGTGTTGCAAGAAGTATCTTAAAGAAAATGAATAAATAAAAGTCGGAATAAATTCAAACCTTATTATATTATATAAAAAATGGAGTAAATCAACTTGAACTGCACTTTACATTAGACCTTACATTCATAAGTCTATTGCAAAGTACAGTTCATTTTTAATTAACTATTTACATAACTCCTTCAGAAAAGCGAATAATATCTTCTTCTAACTTCTTTCGTAAAACCGAAATCGATAATCGTAGGTCTTCCTCCAATTAGTCCCCAACTATAAGGTCTACATAAGTCAGGAAGCAACAACCCATATTTTGATGTAAGATTTCTAAACTCATTTAATCGAAAAAGTTCACGGTTATTTCTTACATGATAATACTTCCAAACGTCCGAGATGTAATTTATTTTTTCAGCTTTTTCCATGATTAGATAAATAAAATCATCGGATACCGCAAGTACTTTTGCAAAAATTTTTGTATGAGCCGTTGAGGAAATCTGATACTCCACCTTGTTTTGTGCTATGCCTTTTCTATTCTTAGCCATCTTAACTACATATCCATTATTTAAATCAAAAACTCGCCTTCCTGAACCTGTTCCAATCAGATCATATGATTCTTTTTTAATATTTAACCTGATATTATCAAAATCAACTCCCATTTCAATCTTCTATTCAGTTTTAATACATTATTATCTTATTAGAAAGATCGCTGAATGGTTAATGATTTTCTACGGAATTAAAAAATGATTTTATTATTTATACCAATCGTAAGGCACAGGCTCCCCAATATTTATATTTTATAATGCATCCCGGCCTCGTTCACCCGTACGGATTCTGACTACATCCTCTACCTCGTATATAAATATCTTACCATCACCATAATTTCCTGTATTAATCTCTTTTAATACTTTTTCAATTATAACTTCTGCAACCTCAGCCGTCACTACCGTTTCAACCTTAACCTTTGGTAACAGATTTACATGGCATTCCGTGCCTCTATAAATATTTACATACCCTTTTTGTTTACCATACCCCATTACATTCGTGATCATAAGACCATTTGCCTTACTTTCCTCAAGAATTTGCTTTAAATCCTCTAGCCTCTCTGGTCGAATAATAATTTCAAGCTTTTTCATCTCAATTCTCCCCTTCCATTATTGTATTATCTAAGCTAAATCATATCATACTATGGCATAAAATCAATCGTTTTCCTTTCCGTAGTGAATATGTTTTGCTATCCTTAACAATACATAAGATTTTTTAATTATGGGATAAATCAACCGGAACCTAGAATCGTAAAGATACCCTGTAAAGTAGCCACAACTTCTCGCAGTGCCTAATTTACAGGGTATCTTCAACTCCTATATTTTATACTGTTACTGTTTCTTTTTTTATAATGCGTCGTGGCCACGTTCACCAGTTCTAATTCTGACAACATCTTCAACCTCATAAATGAATATCTTGCCATCTCCGTAATTGCCTGTATTAATCTCTTTTACTACTCGATCAACGATTTTGGTAGCAACTTCCGGAAGAACTACCGTTTCCACCTTAACCTTAGGTAATAAATTTACATGATTTTCTGTACCACGGTAAATCTGAACATATCCTTTTTGTTTACCATAGCCCATGATATTGGTAATCATAAGTCCGTTTGCTTGACATTCATTCAGGATTTTCTTTAAATCCTCCAGACGTTCCGGCTTAATAATAATTTCTAACTTCTTCATATCATAACCTCCCTTTCGATTTCCGGTTCTTTGATTGAAAATAAGTCTATTATTTTTTAAATCTTGCTAATTGTTTGATTGGTGCATTATCTGCTGAGTCAAAATCTAATTCGCATTTCAATAATTGCTGATCCGGATATGCTAGTACGCCCATTTCTGGAATATCAAGTCCATCTAACTCAACCTCTGGAGCAACTCTTAGACCCCATACTTTATCAAGTAACTTGAAGAATAAATAGGAAACTCCGAAGCCCCATACAAATAATACAACTACTGCAATTAATTGCGCAACCAACTGGGATGCATCTCCAAAGAATAAGCCCTTAACTCCGCCTGCAACACCGTTAACTCCATCACCGTAAGAACCATCTGCAAAGAGTCCTAATGCAATTACTCCCCATAAGCCGTTGATACAGTGTACGGAAATTGCACCTACCGGATCATCCAGCTTTAACTTATTCTCAACAAACGGAACTGCTATACAAACTAATAAGCCACCAACTAAACCAATTACAAATGCTGATGCTGCATTAACGAATGCGCAAGGTGCAGTTACTGCAACTAGGCCTGCTAAAGCACCATTTGCCGTCATGGACGGGTCTGGTTTGCCATATTTTATCCACATGTAGAACATTGCTGCCAAACCACCGATCGCACCGGCTATCATCGTATTGGTTGCAACTACAGAAAGTCTGAAATCTGAAGCATTTAATGTTGAGCCGGCATTGAAAGAGAACCAGCAGAAGAATAAAATGATAGTTCCGACAATTGCCATCGGAATGTTGTGTCCTGGGAAAGCTCTCGTAGATCCGTCTTTCTTAAACTTACCAATTCTTGGCCCAAGAACGATTGCACCTGATAGCGCCATCATACCACCCATTGAGTGAACAACTGCCGAACCTGCAAAATCAACAACTCCATGACCTAAACCAAAATTCTTTCCAAGTGTTGCAAGCCAACCACCGCCCCATACCCAGTTACCGAAGAATGGATATAGGAACATTGAGATGAAAAGTGATATAATAACATATGCAGAATACTTTACTCGTTCCGCCATTGCTCCTGTCGGAATCGTTACTGTTGTATCCATAAATACCATTTGGAAGAAGAAAAGTGCATAAATACCTGGGTCATAGATTCCAGCCCCTGATAACATAAAACCCTTATAACCCATGATGCCACCAAGTCCAGGAATGGAAAGCATTGCATCAAGTGCACCACCTCCGGAACCAAGACCTGCTGCTCCACCGGAACCACCAAACTGAATAGCGAAGCCGCTAATGAAATATCCGATTGCACCTACGAGGAAAACCATAAAATTCATCGTCATCGTATGAGCGGCATTTTTACCACGACAGAACCCTGTCTCAACCATAGCAAATCCACATTGGAAGAAGAATACCATAAACCCGGTTATCATAATCCAGGTGTAATTTGCGCCATAATAGGCTTTGTTTGCTGTTGTAGCAACATCGTTTAATGTTTCAGAACCTGTTGTGGCTACATACGATGCCCCGGTTGGATCAGCATTACCAGCTGGTGAAAACGCTAATGCAAGACCAATAGCCAAAGCAGCTACCAAGGCCAGTAGCCCAATAAACTTTCCTGATTTTTTCATAATTATTACCTCCCTATTATTAATTTATTTTTTGTTACACGAACTTTCTTTTTTTCTTTTTTAAAATTACTCCAAGAAAATTTTGCATCATTCTTAAGAAACTCAATTTTAAAATCCGAAACCATGAAGTAATACCGAATCCCCATATATGCTACCAGCATTCCAAATACAATTCCTGGAACCGATGTTTTAAAAACCGGTAAACTGATGTCATTTATTACACTATAAGCACCAAAGAAAATCCCTGAAAATATTATGCTCAATGCGCCCAGATAAAGGAAATAGACTATGATCTTCTTTTTTCTGTTGTTCCCCTTCCCAATGTTTTGATTACTCATACTGCCACCTCCTATTCTTTTTGTGTTCCTGTTGTAGAAAAATCAATATCCACTTTAACTTATAAACATGGGGCCAAGGTATTACTACCCTGTCTCCATCGTCTTCTGGTGTAAATGAATGATTAATATTAATCATTGGCAAGACAATTCTCTTACTGTTAATAAAAAAGAAGAGGTCAAAACTCATGATAAGTTTTGACTACATTGTCAGTATCAATTATTAAATTAAAAGAAGTCAAAACACCTACCCTGTTTTGACTTCTTTGTCGGTATTTCTTATTAAATTAGAAGGAAAAAAACGATTGCTATGTTTTGATCTCATAGTCGGTATTTTTTATTAAATTAAAAGGAGTCAAAACGATTGCTATGTTTTGACTTCATTGTCGGTATTCCTTAATAAATTAAAAGGAGCCAAAACGATTGCTATGTTTTGACTTCATTGTCGGTATTTCTTATGAAATAAAAAAGAGTCAAAACGATTACTATGTTTTGACTTCATTGTCAGTATTCCTTATGAAATTTAAAAAAGCCAAAGCTCTTGAAAAGCTTTGACATCATTGTCGGAATTATTTATATATGGTAATTTCTGAGTAAAATATGCTTTTTATTAACTTCTTTGTTTAAATCTTATTAATAAGTTAACGAGAGTATAGCACACAATTTTTTGTATTTCAATAGTTATTTTTTATTTTATTAATATTTATTTTATCAATTTATGCCTTAGATGGTAATTGGTGATTCATAATATAAACTTTAACCACTGAATAGAACAACGTACATAAAATACAATAAAGGAATCCCCTTACGGATTCCCTTATTGTATACTATATTCCTCAACCAACAAATTATGAATTATTGAATAAACATTGCATCTCCAAAGCTAAAGAACCGATAACGTTCTTTAACCGCCTCCTCATAGGCTACCATAATGTTCTCTGTCCCTGCAAGAGCCGATACTAGCATCATCAGAGTAGATTCCGGAAGATGAAAATTAGTGATTAATGCATCAAGCAATTTAAACTTATATCCGGGATAGATGAATATAGTGGTATCTCCTTCTCCTGCATGAAGGATACCCTGTTCATCTGCAGCTGATTCGATAGTTCGACAGCTGGTCGTCCCAACACAGATGATTCTTCCACCACATTTTTTTGTCTCATTAATTAATGCTGCTGCTTCCTCTGTAACTTGATAGAATTCCGAATGCATATGATGTTCCAATACGTTCTCCACCTTTACCGGGCGAAAAGTTCCAAGGCCCACATGCAGGGTTACATTTGCGATCTGAATTCCCATCGCTTCAATTTCAGCCAATAATTCCTTGGTGAAATGAAGTCCTGCTGTTGGTGCTGCTGCAGAACCCTCGTATTTGGCATATACTGTCTGATATCTGTTCTTATCCGCTAATTCATGAGTGATATAAGGCGGCAATGGCATCTGACCTAGCTTATCTAATATTTCTTCGAATATCCCTTCGTAGGTAAACTGAACTAGTCGGTTTCCTTCACTGGTCATATCAATGATTTCACCGACAAGTAGTCCATTTCCAAAACTTATTTTTGTACCAGGTCGTGCCTTCTTCCCAGGCTTCACCAAGGTCTCCCATATATCATTTTCTTTTCTCTTTAATAATAGAAGTTCAATTTTTGCTCCGTGGATCTCTTCCTCATCCGTTCGGCTACTCTCATGAAGCTTCTCCCCAATTAATCTTGCAGGAATTACCTTTGTATTATTGATTACTAAGCAATCCCCTTTTCTTAAATACTGCGTAATCTGTTTAAAGATTTTATGTTGCATTGCACCAGTTTTCTTATCCAGTACTAATAATCTGGAGCCCGAACGATCCTCCAAGGGATCCTGCGCAATAAGTTCTTCGGGTAAATCATAATAAAAATCTTGTGTCCTCATAGAAACCTCCGTTTAACATGTCTCTCACTGTATCTCATAACAAATATCTTCTATCGTTTTTCCTTCATAAATATCGCTCATATTACTGCAATAAAGTATTCCATACTTTTAAGCATGATATTGATTATACTGTTTTTTGCTTAAAAAATCTATCCTTTGTTATAAGAAACTAATATTGTAAGGCTTCCCACTCTGAATAAGATGTTTCAAGTTGCCTTTCAACCTGCTCTTTTTCTTCGTAAAGCTCCTTAAGGCGGTTTCCATCGGAGTTGTGTTTATTCATCATTTCCTCTAAGGATTTTATTTTCTCTTCCAACTCCTCAATACTTTTTTCAAGCATCTCCAACTTCCTTGACGGTTTATTCTTTGTAATAGAATTTTTTGGATTTTCTGATGTCAGAAGATGATGATTAATACTTTTAGTATCTTTTGTGGAATTTTCTGTACTCTTACCATATTTATCTTGTAGTGTTAAAGTAGTCCGTCTCTCTTGCTCCTTTTTATACTCCTCCTGGTAATAGGAATAGTCTCCATCATATTGTTTTGTTGTCTTATTCTCAATCGTTATGATTTTATCAGCAAGTTTATTAATAAAATATCGGTCATGGGAAACAAATAGTAAGGTTCCTTCAAATTCGGATAAGGTCTCCTCGAGTACCTCTCTTGAATCAACATCCAAATGATTCGTGGGTTCGTCCAAAATAAGTAAGTTTACTCCTTCGAAGGTTAAGGAACACAATTTTAATCTGCTCTTCTCTCCACCAGATAAGAATCTAATCTTCTTATTCACATCTTCATTAAAAAATAATACCTTTGCTAACAAGGATCTGGCAGCACCAAACGAGAGATTGTGAAGGTTTGCAAAATACTCCAGCATCGTCTGGTCTTCATCCAAGTACTCAACATGTTGCGGTAGATATCCAATACTAACCTGTGAACCAATTCGGATTATCCCCTGATCCGGCTCTAATGCTCCAAGAATCATCTTCAGAATAGTAGTCTTACCGCTTCCATTCTCACCGATGATACAAGCACTATCCTGATAAAATATATTCATATTTACATCCGAAAGTATTATTCTTTCTCCAAAACATTTATTTAGATTTTTTATTTCAAGAACCATTTTCCCAGATCTGCCTATCGCATTGTTATTTAACCGTATCTTTCTTTTGTCCAATACCGGGCGCTTCATCACGTCAATCTTCTCAAGACGTTTCTCCAGTTCCTTTGCACGTTTAAACATTACTTCACTATCACGCATCACACCCCAGATGCGGTATCGCTCTATCTGGTGCTCCATCCGGTCAATTTTCTTTTGCTGATTTTGATAGTTCTTAAACTCAATTAAAAATCTTCTTTCTTTTTCTACTACAAAATAGCTATAATTGCCGAGGTAAACCTCAGCATGATCAAATTCCAATTCAATTATCTTACCAACAACACTATCTAAAAAATACCGGTCATGCGATATAATCAACGCTGCACCCTGATATTCCTTTAAAAATCCCTCCAGCCAATCTATGGTTACCAAATCCAGATGGTTCGTTGGCTCATCAAGGAGAAGAATATCCGGTTCCTCTAATAAAATTTTAGCAAGTATTACTCTAGTCTTTTCTCCACCGCTTAGCTGATCAAACAACATTTCCTTAAGGTTATCTGTAATTTGAAGGCCTTCGGTAACTTTATTAATTTTAATCTCAAGCTCATAGCCACCACCTAATTCATATTGTTCCAATACTTTGCTATATTGACTAACTGCTCGCTCGAGTAAGTTCCCTTCCAGATGTCCCATCTGAAATTCGAGTTCGTCCATCTGCTTACGCAGTTCATAAATTGATTGAAAGGCCATTCGAATGACCTCCATCGTCGTAGTTTCCGCTTCATATACCGGAATCTGATTTAAGTAGCCAACCTTATTATCTTTACGTAAACTGATTTCACCGCTTTGATAATCCTCAAGTCCCATCAGTATTTTCATAATTGTCGATTTTCCGCAGCCGTTCTGGCCGATTAAGCCAATTCGCTCTCCAGTCTTAATTTCTAAGGATATATTTTCAAATATTTTATTGGCACCATAAAATTTAGTTAAATTATTTATATTTAATTCTATCATTTTTCATCCATACCTTTCTTATGAGTTCCATTCCCTACGAGAAAAGACTACTCATTAACCTTAATTATCTTCATAATATTTAAACACAAAAAAACCCAAAGCCAATAAGCCTTGGGTTCTAATCGCATCTTGATTCTATCAATGATTTAGAAGGAATACTCCAACCAACTTATATGGTTCTTATTGAAACTATGATATTTGGACGCACTTATCCCCTTAAGTGATAATAATGCGATCATAATAGCTTCAAATTTAATCCATCTAAGTGTTGTATTCATGGTAAACCTTCCTCATAATTATTTCTTTTATTATATTATGTTATAATTTGGTTTTCGTCAAGGCTAAAATAATACAATTTAATTAATCAAAATATACTGTCTTACCTGTTCTACCAGATTCATAAATTGCTTCGAGAATTCTTGTAACTACCAATGCCTGTTCCGGCTTTACCACTAATTCTTCTCCTTTGGTAATTGCGTTATAAAAGGTTCTCTGTTCAATATCGGAGTCCTTCTCGCCCTGTCCGGTAAAGAATGCAACTCCACCAGAATTTAAATCCGGTTTTTCTACGCTCTGTTTGTTATACTGCACTCGGTTAATACGAAGTCCATCTTTCATATCAGCACCAGCTTTTGTTCCACAGAGCGTTGTTTTTGCTTCATCCACTTCAAGAGTATTCAATGCCCATGCTGATTCGAGATGAATGGTCGCACCATTCTTCATCTTAATAAATCCGAAAGCAGAATCTTCAACAGTAAACTCTGCCGGATCCCATTCACCGAAAGCATTGCCTTGCTCTTTTTGATCTGCTAATTTACGGTATACGGAGCCTGTAACAGATTCTGGTTCATAATTATTCATCATCCAGAGTGTTAAATCCAGAGCATGGGTACCGATATCAATTAACGGGCCTCCACCTTGTTCCTCTTCATTTAAGAATACGCCCCATGTCGGAACTGCACGTCTTCTTACTGCATGTGCTCTTGCATAATAAATTTCACCAAGATCACCATTCTCACAGGATTTTTTCATATAGGTGGAGTCTGCACGGTATCTATTTTGATAGCCGATGGTTAACAACTTTCCTGTTTCCTTAGAAGTCTCTAACATTAACTTTGCATCTTCATAAGTTTTTGCCATTGGCTTCTCACACATAACATGCTTTCCAGCTTTCATAGCAGCGATGGAAATGCTAGCATGGGACTTATTCGGAGTTAATACATATACGGCTACCAACTCGCTCTCTTTGAGAAGCTCTGTGTAGTCCGTATAAACTCTTGCATCCTCTGTACCATATTTCGACTTAGCTTCCTCTGCCCTGTCTTTAATGATGTCGCAAAATGCTATGATTTCATAGTTTCCGTTTTTTTGTATCGCAGGTAGATGCTTATTATTTGCAATACCACCACAACCAACGATGCCTATTTTAACTTTATCCATATAAATACCTTCCAATCCATTATAATATTAATAATGCATACTGATTTGTCTAATCCTTTGTTTCTAATATTTTACCAACCAAGTGATTTAAGGTATTCTCTGCTGATTTGGACATCCTCGAGCGCTGTATACTCTGTATGACTATCCTGCTCCACAACCACCCACTCACTGCCACCACGGATGGCTTCTTCAAGTATGGAAGGAAAATTCTGCACTCCCCGTCCTAATGCACGAAACTCGATCGGTCTTGCTCCGGTAAAATCCTTCAGATGTACGATTGGTAATCTTCCAGCATATTTTTTCATGTATTCACTTGGGTTAATATCAACTACTTTAACCCAACAGGTATCAAGCTCCATTTGCAGCTCATCTGCCGGTATTGTCTGATACATATAATCTAATACATATTCACCCTCTGTAGTTTTTAAAAACTCAAAATCATGGTTATGATAAAGAAGTGTAATACCTTCCTCTTTACAAGCTTTTGCAATACTTGGAATGTAATTCATCATTTCCTCAAATCGTTCCGTTCCATAACGATCTTCCTCAAGTAAATAAGGGATTGCAACATAACGACACCCAATTGTTGCATAACTTTTTACAGTTCCCTGTAAATCACGGACAAATTCCTGATATGCTACGTGAGCAGAAATGGGAGTTAACCCAATTTCCTTCAGGCAATCTCTAATTTCTTCCGGCGAATGTCCATATAATCCCGCTAATTCCACACCATCATAACCCATTTTCTTAACATCCTGCATTGCTTTCACAAAATCTTTTTCTGCAACTTCTCGTATGGTATATACTTGAAGTGCAACAGGTAATGTCCCCATATTAATTCCCCTCTTCCTGCTATAACGGATTTATCTTCTCTTTATTCAAAATGAATTACTTCGTGTTTATCCGCTGATTCAAATATAGCTTCCATTAATTTCATGACACGCATAACCTCAGGAAGTTTGATTTTTGGTTCTTCTTCCTTTAGGATTGTCTTCATTACATTTTTGTAAAAGTCTCTAATATCACTTTTTACTATGGAAAGCTCTTCTGTGATTATAGTATCATCTCTTCTTGGTGCCATAGTTTTCGTAAGGCCAGCTGCGGTTCGAACCGGAACAACATCCTTCTCATTTATGCCTGTTGCGCGAACAATTCGACCTTTAAGACTCCAGTCTTCAATGATTGCTGTACCATTTTGACCTATCATATACCATCTTGGTAATGAGATGAAATTACTGGTTCCAACTTCAACGAATACCTCAACGCCTGATTCAAATGTTAGTTGAGCGGTAAAACCATCATCCACCATTTGATTTGTAATATTTGTTACGGTTGCATATACATTCTTTAACTTCTGATTACCCATCATAAGTAGAATCTGGTCTAGCAAATGAACACCCCAGTCTAATACCATTCCGCCGCCGTGTTCCTTCTCTTGTCTCCAGTCACCCGGGATACCTCTAGAACCATGTACTCTTGATTCAATACGGCACACTTCACCTAATTGCTGTTCCTCAAAGATTTTCTTCATCGTCAGAAAATCTTCATCCCAACGACGGTTCTGATGTACAGTAAACAACTTTCCTGTCTCTTCTGAAACCTGTATCATTTCCTGTAAATCGGAGGAACTTAAAGTTACCGGTTTTTCGGATACCACATTTTTGCCTGCACGCATCGCTTGAATTGCAATCGGCTTATGCAAATCATTTGGGGTAGAAACCAGTACTATATCAATCTGTTCGTCCTCAAGCAATTCCTCAAGACTCGCATAAGTATGAACTCCAACTTCTTTTGCATAGGTATTTCTTTCTTCCGCTATATCATATATTCCTGCAACGCATAATCCTTCGATGTTTGCTATGGTCTCTCTATGCCAATTACCCATTCCACCAAAGCCTACGATACCAATCATAAAATCTATTTGTGCCATAACTTCTCCTTAGTTTTACTAATTTATTTTTTTATATTATGCCCAGAACATCGTTCCTTTGTCTTCATACATTAAAACATTCTTTAAGAATCCAATTGCCTTTAATAATCCTTCATTACCTGACATTAAACTGTCTTCATGTTCGATACTGATTGCATAATCATAACCAGCCATGCGAAGTTCGGAAATAATTGCTTTCCAGTAATCATCGCTATGTCCATATCCGACTGCTCTGAATATCCAGGAGCGGCTAGATTCGTTGCCATAATGGCTTGTATCAAGTACACCATTAACAGAGGTATTTCTTGCATCCACCTTTGTATCTTTTGCATGGAAATGGAAAAGTGCTCCCGCTCTGCCTAATTCTCTGATACAAGTGCAAGGATCCATACCCTGCCAGATTAAATGGCTGGGATCAAAGTTTGCACCGATTTCAGGTCCAACTGCCTCACGAAGTTTTAATAAAGTGTTTGTATTATAAACACAAAATCCTGGGTGTAACTCGAGAGCAATTTTATGAATGCCATGCTCTTTTGCAAATGCAACTTTCTTCTTCCAATACGGAATTAATACTTCATTCCACTGATAATCCAAAATATGCATATAATCATCCGGCCATGAGCAGGTTACCCAGTTCGGTGTCTTATCCTCAGGACTTCCACCAGGACAACCGGAGAAGGTGTTAACTACAGGAACCCCAAGCTTCTCTGCTAATAGAATTGCTTTCGTCAAATCCTCATCAAAACTATCTGCTTTCTCCTTCACAGGATGAACCATATTCCCATGGCAGCTGATTGCACTTATTTCAAGATTATTTTTTTTAATTATTTTCTTAAATTTCTCTAATTCCTTCTCATCCTTTAATAAAACGTCCGGATCACAATGCGCTTTCCCAGGATAACCGCCACATCCGATTTCGATCATTTGAACACCATTTTTCGCTAAAAATTCACAAGCATTTTCAAGAGACATATCTCCTAAGACAACTGAAAACGTTCCTAACTTCATTCTATTTCCTCCTTAAAATTTCATTTTACTCACTATCTGAGCGCTTAGCGCATCCTTTGCTTTCAAGCACACCTACTCATAGTAAATGTACATTTTTTTACAAACCGCACAAATTTTGAATTTATTCTCACTCTATTCCTATCATATATTTATATGATAGGAATAGCAATAGATATCTTGCTGAAAGCACATATAATCTTGCTATTTCTTACCAACATTCACATACAAACTTTCCTACAGTCTTCTCCATTAGTCTTTCAAACAAGGCTTTTGAGTATGTATTAATTTTGTGATCAGTTCCAAACATGGGAAGGCGCATAACCAAAATATTTGCGAAACAAACGGCCAAAATTATTATAATCCTGAAAACCTACTGCAATTGCTACCTCGGATATCGTCATTTCCTTCTGCTCCAACAAATTATGTGCTTTTTTCAAACGGACTTCATTTGTATAATTCAATGGGCTTTGTCCTATGCTCTCCTTGAACAAGTGGCAAAAGCGGTATTCACTTAAATGTATCAACTCCGCTAATTCTTGGATAGAAATTGGTTCTGTATAGTTCCCTTGAATATGATGCAGCACTGTATTTAACCTCATTAAATTCTGGTTACGTTTGCTGCTTTCTTTATCGGAAAGGCTTTCTACTACATAATTCCTGAATAAGTAGGTTATTAATTCATATATTTTGCCTTTCATCGCCAATTTATATCCCGATTTCTTATCGATTTCTTCCTGGTAGATTGAAACAATCAGTTCTTTTATTTTCGTATCACCAGCGACGAGTGATTGAAAAATCACATTGCAGTTCGCCATCTCCTTTGAGAAAGCATCCATTTCAAATATCATTACCACCGCATCGAAGATTTTTGATTGACTGATCCCCTCATGTAATTCATTACTATTCACGATTACCAGACTACCTTCTTCTACAAGAAGGGGCTTTTGATTGCACAATATAGTACCCTTCCCCTCAAGTATATAATGAAGTTCTATGTGCTCATGCCAATGGGCCGGATAGAAGCTTCCCGGTTTTCGGATCTGATTTTTAAATATTTGGACTGGAAATTCCTCGTCATTTATTATTTTCTTTTCATAAAGGCTTAGATCATGCATTACTACCTCCATTCTGCCGATTTTGGGCATCTCTAACAAGCTTTATAGCTTCTCAAATAACCTGTGTAAAGATGCTTATTCTGCAAATTTCATATCTCTATATCATTTAAGTTTTAACTTTAATTTTATTTATACTATAAAAATACCTTTCAAGTCATTCGTTAATATTGTACCAGACTATGCTAAGGTAATCAACGAAATCTAAAAAACTGCCCCAAGCAACCTGCTTTGCAGATATCTTGGGGCATCGGATAAATATTTACAATTCAAATTAAAATAATAGTTCGGATTTTTTCTTTAGCAGCTTTGCTCCGTTTAAAATCAATAAGATTCCGGAAACTACTCCTGCAACGATCAATAGAATTCCCATAACAAGATTCCACACGCCGACTGATTTCATTGTGTTATAGATTTTCTCCATCATTTACAATTCCTCCTTTAGCATCTGAATTAAACGCCATATTGCTTATAATATTCATCAATTGCTGCTTTTAATGTATCATCAATTACAATTTTCCCTTTGTAAGACTGATTATGCAAATGTTCAACAACTTCCTGCATTGTTACGATTGCTGTTGTTGTAATTTGATAGGTTTCCTCTATTTCAGAAAGAGCACTTTTACTGCCTTGTCCACGCTCCATACGATCTACAGATACGACGAGGCCAAGCACTTTAACGTCACCTTGCGCTGCTAATATCGGCATTGTCTCTCCGATTGAGGTTCCTGCGGTAGTAACATCCTCAATTATGATTACCCTGTCACCATCGGTAAGTGGCGAGCCTAAGAGTATTCCTGTATCTCCGTGGTCTTTGACTTCTTTTCGGTTGGAGCAGTATTTAATGTCTTGCTGATAGAATTCACTGATTGCCATTGTTGTTGCTACAGCGAGTGGGATGCCTTTATATGCAGGACCAAACAATACATCGAAGTCAAGCCCGTATTTGTCATTAATTGCCTTCGCATAATATTCACCGAGCTTTCGTAATTGCGCACCTGTTCGGTAAAAGCCTGTGTTAACAAAGAAGGGGGTTTTACGTCCGCTTTTGGTAGTAAAATCACCGAATCTCAATACACCACAATCCACCATGAATTCAATAAATTCCTTCTTATACTGTTCCATAATCTTCCTCCTGCCATGATTTCATTGTAACACAAATTATTTTAAATAATAGTACTTCTTAAAAATTTAAGATTTATTATACGAACTTACCCGATGCCGCTATGTGTCATCTCCAATAGCCGGAAAGACGCTCTTTCTTCACACTAACCAGCATTGCCACACAGTGACTATAAATGCTTCAGAACACCTGTAAATATTAAGAATGAATTTCCACTGGAATTCATTCTTAATATATACCAAGAATTCAGCATAGCTGAATTCTTTCTTCACCCTACACAACCGATTAAATCTTTGATATCTTGTATTCCATATTGCTTCATATATGTTTCAATCCCTTCCACAACTTCTACCGTTGCCGTAGGATTGATAAAATTAGCCGTTCCCACTGCTATCATACTAGCACCTGCCATAATGAATTCAAGCGCATCCTCTGCATTGGTGATACCTCCCATACCGATGATTGGAAGTTTTACTGCATTAGCAACTTGATATACCATGCGTACTGCAATCGGTTTGATTGCAGGACCGGATAATCCGCCCGTTTTATTCGCCAACAGAAATGATCTTCGGTAAATATCGATCTTCATACCGGTTAATGTGTTGATTAAGGATAGTGCGTCTGCACCGCCTGCCTCTGCTGCTCTCGCCATCTCGGCAATATCAGTTACATTCGGGCTTAACTTCATTATGATTGGTTGTTTGGCTCGTCTTTTTAATTGTGATGTAATCTCTTCGATACATCTGGGATCCTGGCCAAAAGCAATGCCGCCTTCTTTCACATTAGGACAGGATATGTTAATTTCCAACATATCAACATCACAATCTGCTAAGCGCTCCACCACATCGCAATATTCTTCTGTGGTTTTACCAACAACATTAACAATAATCTTAGTGTCCTGTTTTCTTAAAAACGGGAGATCTCTATGAATAAAAACATCTGCACCTGGATTTTGAAGTCCTATAGCATTTAACATTCCACCATAAGTTTCCGCTACTCTTGGAGTTGGATTTCCCGCCCAAGGGATACTGGAAACGCCCTTGGTTGTCACTGCACCAAGTTTTGATAAATCTACATAATCGCTATACTCCATACCGGAACCAAAGGTTCCTGATGCGGTCGTTACTGGATTTTTAAAGGTAATTCCAGCTAAGGTTACGCTTGTATTCATAGCTCCACCTCATTGGCGTAAAATACTGGCCCATCCTTGCAAACTCGTTTATTCTTAACATTACTGTGATGATCAATTTCCTTCGTCTTACATACACAACCAAGGCATGCTCCTACACCGCAAGCCATCCGCTCTTCCATGGATAGTTGCGCTATAATACCCTGATCCAGTGCATAAGCCTTGACGCCTCGTAGCATTGGTGTAGGTCCGCAGGCAAAGATGATATCTGCCTCAAGATCATTTACTTTCATTGCATCAATAACATTACCCTTCGTTCCCTTGCTTCCATCCTCTGTGGACACATAGACCTTGCCATATGGTTCAAATTCCTTCTCCAAAAATGTTATATCACGAAATCCCAACACTATCTGTTTCTCACAGTTTAACTGTTTTGCCAACTCAAGCATAGGAGGTATGCCTATTCCTCCTCCGATCAGCAGGGCTTTCTTACCTTCTAATGTAAATCCATTTCCGAAAGGTCCCATTGCTTCTACTGAGTCACCTGCATTTAAGAGGGAAAATTCCTTTGTTCCTTTGCCCGCAATGCGATATACTAATCTTACCCTTCCCTGTTCACGATCAATCTCACAAATACTGATTGGCCTTGGTAAAAGTCTGCTACCATCGTTACAATACAAGGAAACAAATTGGCCTGGCTTTGCCAACGTCGCAATATCCGCTGCCTTCATCCACATACTATAGATATCTTCTGCTATTTTAATATTCTCTATTATGATAGCTTTTTTTTTGCTTGCTACTGACATATATTTTCTCCTATGAAATATAAATAATGTCTGCTTTTGTTTATCCATTCCGATTATATCCTAATTCTTGGTCTTGGACAAGGCGTATTTTAGTCTGACTTCTTTAAATTATCCTTCAATTATTTTCACGTAAACCTTCCGTATCCTCGGCCCATCAAAATCCGCGAAATAGATCCCCTGCCAGGTTCCTAAAAGTAACCTTCCATCATCTATAATCAACGTTTGTGAAACTCCCACGATACTCGATTTGATATGTGCCGCTGAGTTTCCCTCAATATGATGATACCCATCTGATATTGGAACAATTTTATTTGTCTCCATAACAAAATCGCGTATTACATCTTGGTCCGTATTTTCATTTAGTGTAATCCCTGCTGAAGTATGCGGAGCAAATATTACACAGATACCAGCTTTTATTCCGCTGTCCTTTATCACATTCTGAACTTCATTTGTAATATTAATTAAAGCCGTTGGTTGTCCTGATTTTATTCCAAAAGTATAAACCTCACTCATCAATCTGTCCTAACTCCCTTTCGTATGTGTTTTATCTTTTGTTAAGTATTATGGAGAAATAAAATCTATAGTTTTACGAGAATTTAATATTTGCTGACTTACATTATATAAAACATAAGCAGGAATTACAAGAAAATCATATTTTTAAAAAACATGTAAATAATAGGGAAAGGTAACTAATTATTCAATCCTAAGGAGTAGACAGATATGAAGCCAACCGATATAAACAGAAAATTGCCAAATACAATACCAAGAGAAAAATTTATAGATAGTTCACTACTGCTTTTAATGGAAGGTTATTTATTTATCCCAAATCGCATTCGCAAATATGGTTCCGATTTATTTCAGATCCGTTTAATGGGCCAAAAAGCAATTTGTATCAGTGGAAAAGAAGCCGCTACGCTATTCTATGATCAGAACTTGTTTACGAGAGAGGGTGCGATGCCAAAGAGAATTCAAGAAACCTTATTTGGTAAAAAAGCCATCCAGACCTTGGATGGTGCTGCCCATATGCACCGCAAGTTACTTTTTATGTCCATTATG
This sequence comes from Herbinix sp., assembly GCA_029256105.1. Lineage (GTDB taxonomy): Bacteria > Bacillota > Clostridia > Lachnospirales > Lachnospiraceae > Mobilitalea. The sequence continues at coordinate 355,749 of JAQSYO010000002.1, read as the reverse complement.
ACACCCTCTCAAATCAATAGAATTATTAATCTTACAACATCCCTATGGCAGATAAAAAGCAAGCGTTGGGAGGGTAAGCACAAGGTGGTGCTATTTGATGAAGCTAACAAATTATTATTTCAAGTAGCTTGCAAATGGGCTGGAGTACCGCTGCATAAATCGGAAATAAGGCAAAGATCACAAGATATGAGTGCTATGATTGATGCATTTGGTGCCGCCGGACCCAGACATTGGAAGGGAAGATATGCAAGAAATCGCTCAGAATGTTGGGCCGGGGATATCATTCGTACTGTCAGAGCAGGACGTATTATAGTGCCAAAGGACACTGCTTTAAATGCCATTGCTTGGCACCGTGATCTTAGCGGCAACCTTCTTGAAACACAGGTTGCTGCAGTGGAATTATTAAATATTTTACGACCCATTACAGCAATCGCTACCTATATCACCTTTGGAGCCTTAGCTCTGCATACGTATCCGGAATGTAAGGAAAAGCTTCAACAAAAGGATGACACCTACCTCTCAATGTTCATTCAGGAGATCCGTCGTTATTACCCCTTCGGCCCTTTTTTGGCTGCAAGAGTGCGAAATGATTTCAATTGGCATAATTATAACTTTAAAAAAGACACTTTGGTGCTATTAGACATTTTCGGGACGAACCATGATGAAAGTACCTGGAAGGATGCTAATATATTTCAACCGGAACGCTTTCGTGATCGCAATGAAGATCCCTTCGATTTTATTCCTCAAGGTGGTGGAGATTACAATAAAGGAACCCGTTGTCCAGGTGAAATGATTACGCTAGCACTAATGAAAGAAAGCTTAAAATTTCTATCAACTCGTATCGAATATCAGGTGCCGCTCCAGGATTTAACTTATCGATTATCAAGAATGCCTACCCTTCCAAAAAGCAAATTTATCATTAATAATATACGGATAAAAAACTAATTACCTTGCTCTACCTTGACATAGATGCCCTACTATGATATATTTACCAGCAAAAGCAATCATTTTAAGGCATATAATGTGTAAATTCTTTAATTGAGAGGAAATGAATGAAAATGGCAAATACAAACCCAATCGTAACAATGGAACTTCAAAACGGAGATATCATCAAAATCGAATTATATCCTGATGTAGCTCCCAATACAGTTAACAATTTCATCTCCCTAGTGAATAAGGGCTTCTACGACGGTCTGAAGTTTCACCGTGTTATTCGTGGCTTTATGCTTCAAGGCGGCGATCCGGAGGGTACCGGAATGGGCGGCCCCGGATATTCTATCAAGGGTGAATTCTCTTATAACCACTTTGATAATAATATTAAGCATACCGCTGGCGTGCTTTCTATGGCAAGATCTCAACGCCCAGATTCAGCAGGTTCCCAGTTTTTCATCATGCATAAGGATTCCCCCCATTTAGACGGTTCCTATGCAGCTTTCGGTAAAGTAACCGAAGGTATGGATGTTGTTAATAAAGTTGCTGATGTTAAAACGGATTATTCCGATGCTCCCTTGGAACCACAAATTATGAAGAAAGTTACTGTTGATACCTTTGGTGTGGAATATAGTGAACCTGAAAAATGCTAAACTTAATATAACTGTTTGCAGGTAGCAAAAAAGGAAAACCAAAAACAGGGGTACATTATCAATTGATAATGCTCCCCTGTTTTTTATTTGTTCTTCCCATTCTTAAATTCTTCCAATTTTTTATCTCAACATTTACTTTTTTGCTGCTACCCATGCCTTCTTTAAATCTTCCCTCATATCGATTACTGCTTGGCGAGAAGCATCGGCGTAAGCTTCCGGACCGAATTTTTCATAACCTTTTAGTTTATAGGCAGCAATAATTCCCCTCGAAGAGTTAATAATCGCTCCTAATCCATCTTTATTAAAATAATGCACTAAATCTTCTGCCTTACCACCTTGCGCGCCATAACCCGGAACAAGGATATAGGTTTTTGGCATAAGTGCTCTTAAGATCTTACCCATCTCTGGATACGTACCACCAACTACTGCACCGATATAACTATACGAGGTTCCCATATGCAGTTCACCCCACTCAGCAACCTTTTCTCCAACGAGTTCATATAAGGGCTTGCCATTTACTAACTGATCCTGAAATTCACCGCTGGAGGGATTAGAGGTCTTTACAAGAATAAATAAACCTTTGTCTTCCTCCTTACAAACATCAATAAATGGAAGCACGCCGTCAGAGCCCAAGTAAGGATTAACCGTAATGAAATCCTCATCAAAGCCACGATAGGTATTTCCTCCAATCGTCACCTTACCAAGGTGACCAGTAGCATAAGCTACGGAGGTGGAGCCGATATCGCCTCGTTTTATGTCACCAATTACCACCAGACCTTTTTCTTTACAATAATCTACCGTTTTCTTAAAAGCTTTCAGACCCTCAATACCAAATTGCTCATACATTGCAATCTGTGGCTTAACAGCAGGGATCAAGTCATAGGTAGCATCCACAATTCCCTTATTGTATTGCCAAATCGCTTCTGAAATACCCTCGAGGTTCTCTCCCTTTTCAAGAAATGCTTTGTTAAGTAAGTGTTGTGGCATATAATCAAGCATAGGATCAAGACCAACTACAATGGGTGCACTCATTTGCTCAATTCGTTCAACTAATTTGTTAATCATATTAAAAAGCCTCCTTTTTTTGGAGGCTTTGCCTCCTGTTTTTTGAAGAAAATGCCTCCTTCTCTATGAGGCATCTCCCTCGTTCTTCTTAATCATTTCATTACTTCTCGAATTTATATACTACTTTCCCTGATACAAATGTGTACTCAATACGTCCCTTCACATTTCTTCCATGGAAAGGTGTATTCTTTCCCTTCGAATAAAATCTATTCTTATCAATGGTATACTCAGCATTTAGATCCGCAATTACGATATCTGCTATCCGACCTTCTTCTATACAACCTCGGTCACTACCAAGTATTTTTGCTGGATTTGTGCTCAATTTCTCTACCATTTGTCGGAGGGTTAAATAACCGGTATTCACGAGTTCTGACACGGTTAATGCAAATGCAGTCTCTGAACCTACTATCCCAAAAGGTGCATCGGTAAAAGATTTTAATTTTTCCTCTGCTGAATGTGGAGCATGGTCAGTTGAAATTACATCAATAATATTATCTCTTAAGGCTTCCTTTAATGCTTGTACATCCTCTGGCTTTCGCAAGGGTGGATTCATCTTATAATCTGCATCGTCAGTTAGGATATCTTCATCCGACAGTGTGAAATGATGAGGACATACCTCACCCGTCACCTTTAAACCGTCCTTTTTGGCCAGTGCAATCATCGTTGTGCTATCCTTCGTAGAGCAATGGCAAAGATGAAGCTGAGCACCCGTCTCTTTCGCAAGTAGAATATCCCTTGCTGTTATAATGTCTTCAACGGCATTGCTTATTCCAGGCAGATTCCATTGTTCTGCCTTTTTCCCTGAATTTATGACACCCTTCCCAGCTAGGCTTTTATCTTCACAATGGGCAAAGATAGGAATGTTATATATCGCAGCCTGTTGCATTGCTTTGGCATAAAGCGCGGTATCCATAACTGATTTACCATCTTCACTAAGTGCAACTACACCGGCATCTTTTAATTCCCCAATTGCAACAAGTTCTTCCCCAAACTGCCCAAGCGTAACAGCTCCAACTGGAAGGATATTAATGACAGCTTCTTTCTTCGCTTTATCTAATATCCAACGCACCGTATCCGCATTATCGGTTGATGGTTTTGTATTCGGCATGGGGCAAACCGAGGTAAATCCACCTGCTGCCGCTGCCATTGCACCCGTAGCGATCGTTTCCTTATACTCAAACCCGGGTTCACGTAGATGAACATGAAGATCAATAAAGCCGGGCATTACATGCTTACCCTTCGCATCGATTAGCTTGAACTGCCTGCCCATTTTCTTCGCTTCAAGCTGTACCTCCTCGATTACTATATTTTGATTGATCTTACAAATTAGATCTTGATCAATTAAAACATCAAAAAGACCCTCCCTATTAGATGCTGGATCAATTACATACCCATTCTTGATTAAAGTAAGCATTTGCCATTCTCCTTTACAGTTCCGCCTGTTCTACATCTTCCAATACCTTGCTGTTTACGTAATTCTCCATTTCAAATTTCATAATCCACCGGCTGTCCACCAAGTCCTCGGACAATATTACATCATCAAAGGATACTCTGCATAAGTAACTGATTCCTATGTTAAATACATCACCTGTCATAAAGGACCAGGTGTAGAGTATTCGATCAATGGTTGCAGATAATCCGGTTTGCTCAAAGATGCTTCTTAACACGGCTTTGTCAGGCCCTTCCCCGAATTCAATCACACCATCTATAAATTCCCATTGATATGGCTCTGACACACGATCATCATACCATTTGTGAACCACAAGGTACTTATCCTCATATTGAACAACGCCTTTTACTAATATCCTGAACTTCTCCATTATCTTCCTCCTTGTTTTTGGAGGAAGTATCCTCCTTGTTTAGGAGGAATTATCCTCCCTGTTTAGGATGAATTATCCTCCCTGTATTATTGGAAGAATAATCTTCCATATTTTAATCCTATACTCATAATAAATCGACTTGTCCTAATAAATAATTTACAAATTGCTGTGCGGTACGTCCAGACATGCCGCCATGGGACAATTCCCATTTATTAGCCTCTGCGCAGAGGTCTTCCTCTGTTAGATTAATATTACCCTGACGTCTCGCCAATTGTTTTACTATATCTAAGAACTCCTTCTTCGCTGGTGAAGAAAAATTAATTGTGATACCGAAACGTGCTACTAAGGAAAGCTTCTCCTGCATCGTATCGGATCGATGAAGATCCTCAGATTTTTCCATATCAGAGCGATCATTCCACGTTTCTCTTATCAGATGCCTACGATTGGAGGTCGCATAGATTAGCACATTATCCGGCTTTGTCTCAAGACCACCTTCAATTACTGCTTTCAGGTACTTATATTCAATCTCGAATTCTTCAAATGATAAGTCATCCATGTATATAATGAATTTATAATTACGGTTCTTTATCCGTGCGATTACAGCAGATAAATCCTCAAATTGATGCTTATAGATTTCTATCATCCGAAGTCCATCCTGATAATATTCATTCAAAATCGCTTTTACCGAAGTTGATTTACCGGTACCGCTGTCTCCGAATAAAAGCACATTATTTGCCTTTTTCCCTTCCACGAAAGCCCTCGTATTATCAATTAGCTTTCTCTTCTGGATTTCATAGCCAACCAAATCAGACAGCAGAACCTCCTGAGTATTTGTTATTGGGAAGATATCCAATTGCCCCTGCTCCTTCTTTATGCGAAAGGCCTTGTTAAGCCCGAAAGCTCCCACTCCATAATCACGGTAGAACTCCGTAACACAGGTAAAAATTTCAATCTCATCCTTTGCATTTTCTATCTTTGTACTAAGAAATTGCACCTTATCACTGACATTTTTGTTATAGCGGCTACTATTTTTCTCAATTGCTTTATAATCACTTATTACAGAGAAGCAATTAATACCTAGTTCCTCCTCGAGGGGTTTAAAGTCATAATCAAACAGGGCTTTAAATATCTTAAAATCATTTTGGGCAAATTGATTCACCGTTCCATCCTTAGCTCCAACCTTTTCGCAGGTAATACTGAAGGGGTTCTCTCCTGTTGCAAGTAAAAACGCGAGGTAATTATGCCAGAGGTTTTTATTAAAGCCATAATCCGTTGCTAATTCTAACAATTGATTGATCAGTAGATAAATTTTAGAGATAATGTTCTCTTTCTCAAAAACAGAGGCTTTCAAATGCAAGGAGTCTTTTACCGGAACTGTATATTTTAAATTAATGGAGTCTTTTAAGTTACGCGTGTCTTTTATGTTACTCGTGTCTTTTATAACATCGATATAACCGTCATACTCCTTTATTAGATCTGCTAATTGAAACAAGAGACTGTCTTGCCCTAGATTTTTATAAATAACTAATTTTGATATTAAACGATACATAAGGTACCTTCTTCCTACAAATCTTCCAATTCAATTAACATGACATTGTTATTTCCAGCAACTAAGTCACGAAGCTCCTGAGTGAAACCACCCTTGGAGAATAAATAGCAATAATTCGGATTGATTCCTGCCTCTCTTGCCAGTGAATTCAAAGTCTCATAATCACTAATCTCCGTTACTCTCTCTTCCCAAAGACATTTACCTACAAGGGATTTGTTATGTTCGCCCAGTGCAAGAATATCTATGGTGCCATTTTTGCCATACCAGCGATCCCACCAGATAAACTTTTCTGGAAGTCTGAGATGAAAATTCATGAGCTTTAAAAACTCAGTACAAACATCTGCAAAGTATTCCCCCATGTATTTATTTAGGTAAGGAGCAACTTCATTGTCATAGACCTTATCTGCTTTTCCTAACATTAAATCTGATAAATTCGGAAATACAAATCGGTACCAAAAGCTAAGGAAGTTATCCTTGATGCGATAAAGTCCCTTTTGTACATTTTCCTTTCCTTCTGCATTCAGAGGAACTAACTTTTCTACTAAATCAAGTTGAATCAGATGTTTTAAGTATACACTTATTTTAGCCCTAGAGAACCCTGTTTTCGCATGAAGGTCATTCAATTTGCGGTTCCCCTCTGCTAAGGTAAAAAGAATTGTATTATAAACAGCCGGCTCTCTAAGTTCCAACTTTAAAAATTGTTGGGGTGCCATAAAAAGCCTGCTGTTCTTATTTAGTAATAGATGTTTGATGTTGTCCTTTACCGATTGACCTTCCTGCCAATCATCAAGATATTCGGGAATTCCTCCTAGAATTGCATTAATATGGATACAAGTCTCAACACTGGATTTGGGAAAACGATGAACGAAATCCACGAAAGTAAATTCCTTTAATTTCATGTATGCCGTAATATAAGAGGCTGAGGTTCCTAAGCTGCTAATCATCTCATTTTCAGCCCATCTTATAGAAGAGCTACACAAAATAAACATCACTGGACGTTCTGTATTACGAAGTAATTGCAATGCCTCAACAAAGTTCGGACTATTTTTGATGATATAATGGAACTCATCCAGAACTATTATGGTTTTTTCCAAGCGTTTCCCAATAAAATCCGAAAAAAGAAGAGGGTAATTAAGGTTCTCTGAATTCTGGGGGATCTCAGCCATGTTACGAAGCATTTGAATAAGTTGAAGTTTATCCACACACTCCGTACCTTCATAATAAAAGGTTGCCGACTTTCCCTCCAGGAATTCAGTGAGTAACGTAGTTTTACCCATACCTTTTCTTCCATACAAGATAACTAGATTATTCTCCGGTGAAGCAAATTGCTCCTCCATAAGCTTTAGTTCCGCTGTTCTTTTAACAAACATACCCTCACCTCTGCCTGCTTCTTCCAATCGTGCGTGTAGTCATCTGAGCTTGCCTGCTCGGTTGATTACCTTACATACGTTCCGGTGCTTCTAATCCAAGTAAATCAATACAGGTCAGGAGTATATCCTGTACTAAAGTTATTAATGAAATCCAGGAAGATTGTTTTAGAGCATCTTCCTCTGTAATAATTTTATTATCATGATAAAAGCTGTTGAAGGCATTGGCCAAATCATAAATATAAGCACAAATCCGATGAGGTGCTGTCTCTGCAGAAGCAGCATAAATCATCTCATTAAATTTGGATAATTCAAGCATAAGAGCCTGCTCACTTGCGTTTGTAGTTGGTAATATAACTGGCGTTTCAACTGCATCCTTTTTCAGGTCCTTGAATTTAGCCAAGATAGACTTAATTCGTACGATTGTATATAAAACATAAGGTCCTGTATCCCCTTCAAAGGAAGTAAATCGGTCGAGATCAAAGACATAATCTTTGGATACCTGATTAGATAAATCACCGTACTTCAAGGCTGCAAGACCTACCTGAGCGGCAATTGCTCTTGCTTCCTCCTCCTCCATACTACGATTCTCCATAATCTTACGATAAACCTCTTCATTTACACTCTTAATAAGATTCTCAAGGCGCATAACTCCACCTTCTCTGGTCTTAAAAGGCTTTCCATCCTTGCCGTTCATCGTACCAAAGCCGATATGGTCAAGAACGGTATCCTCATGAATAAGCTTTGTCTTTCTGGCACAACGGAACACCGTTTCAAAATAGAGCTCCTGACGTTTATCCGTAATATAAATGATGCGATTGGGAGCGAACAATTTCATACGCTCAACGATTGTAGCAAGATCGGTTGTATTATATAAGGTTGCGCCATCCGTTTTCAAGATCATACAAGGTGGTATTTCCTTTGTGTCTGTATCTTCCTTCACATCCACAACCAAAGCACCTTCACTAATTCGTGTAAAATTATTATCCTTAAAGTACTGTATCATATCCGGAATATATGGCTGTGCATCGCTTTCCTTCTTCCATAGGTCAAAGGTAACATTTAGGGTCTCATAAATCTTCTTTAAGTCAGTCACTGATACCTCAAGCATATGGTTCCAGATCGCGGTATATCCTCTATGCCCATTCTGAAGCAGGTATGTGATATACTTAGCTTCTTCCCTGAATTCTGGATTTTCTTTGGAATATTCACTAGCTGCCGGATAGATTTCTTCCAACTCCGTGATCGTAAACGGAGCTTCCGACGGATATTCACCTTGATAGTTCTCATCAAAATAGATTAGCTCCGGTTTACGTCTCTTAAGCTCTGCAATTACAAGACCCATTTGCGTACCCCAATCACCTAAGTGCGCATCACCAATGACATTGTTACCACAATATCTTAGAATACGTTTAATACTCTCTCCGATTATGGCAGAACGCATGTGACCTACATGAAGTGGTTTGGCAATGTTAGGACCGCCGTAGTCAAGGAGTACCGTTTTGGGATGTGGCTCTTTCTCACAACCAAAGTCCTCAGCTGCCTTCATTTGATTTAAATAATCAGCTAGAAACTCATCACTGAGCGTAATATTAATAAATCCCGGCATAATTGCCGAAATCTCCTTGAAGTACTTACTATTTTGCAGAGATTCTGTAATCTCCTGTGCTATCTTAATCGGTGCTGTTTTATATTGCTTTGCAGCCGCCAATGCACCGTTACATTGATATTGACATAGATCCGGCCGATTGGAAATGGTTACAACACCATATTTTTCTTCAAAGCCCTTCTGTACAAAAGCTTGTATTACTTCTTCGGTAATCAACTCGATTATTGTTTTCATATTGACCTCCAATTCATCTTAACTCAAACAATACTTTATCATAGATAGGCAGGATTGTCATCATATAACAATAAATTTTCCTGAATTATCCCAAAATAGTCCCCATGTATAAAGAGTTAACAATACGTTTTTTCCCTAAATATAGGAGTTTTAACGTAAATTACATAATCTTGAATATTATTAAAAAAAATGTATAATTTTAAAATATAGTCTATTTTTTTTAATTATTATGTTGTATATTATTAAGTGTATAACATTCTAATATGAGATTTCTGTATTGATTTTATGTATTGGGGGATACATTTATCAGATTTTTCTCTATTGTGTGAATGCTCTGGGTTATCTTGGATTACGAAAGGAGAAATATCATGTTCGGGCTTTATTTTGGAAATTACTTAGTGGAAAAGAATAAAATTTCTCAATCACAATTTGAAGATGGAATGATGTTGCAGCAAAAAACACGTGTTAAGTTAGGTTTAACCGCTGTAACAGAGAAATTACTTACTAAAAAGCAGGCAGAGGAAATTAATGATATCCAGAAAAAAATGGATCGACGTTTCGGTGACATCGCCATTGAAAAAGGATATTTACTTAACGAGGAAGTTACATATTTACTAAACATGCAAGGAAATCCATATTTACAATTTGTACAGGCATTTACTGAGAATAATATCTTAACCATTCAGGAGATTGAGAATTATTTGGAAGAGTATAAGAAAGAAAATAATTTTTCTGACTCTGATATCGATGCTTTAAAATCTGGAGATATTGATCGCATTATTCCGGTTTTCGTTGATTTAGACGCCCCTTTCAGCGGTGAATGTCTAAGCTTAGCCATCCGTAATATTGTTCGCTTTGTAAATAATAATATCATAATCAAAAAATCCTACACCGTGCATGACTACCCTTTTGGTGCTCTTGCATCTCAGAAGATGGTAGGTGATCACGAGATTTTTGTAGGAATGGCAGCTAAGAAAAATGAACTATTATCAATTGCTAGTCCCTTTGCAAAAGAAGAATTTACTAACATGGATGAAGATGCCTTCGATTCTGTGTGTGAATTTATTAACTGTACCAACGGACTATATGCTTCAAAGCTTAGTCATGAAGATATCCATATTGATATGACACCTCCTCTTTTTTATACAGGGAAAAAGATTACATCAAAAGGCGACATCTGTGTAGTTCCGGTTCTTATGAATGGAGAACAAACCGATTTAATTGTTGTAGCAGATAATTTAATTGGAATAGATTAGGAGGGATATTAGAATGGCAAGCATACTTTTAGTAGATGATTCTAAAACATCACGTAAAATTCTAAGAGGAGTTTTAGAAGTAAATGGTCACGAGGTTATTGGGGAAGCCGAGAACGGTGAAGATGGTATCATAAAATTTAAAGAGTTGCATCCTGATATTACTACTATGGATATAACAATGCCAGTGATGGACGGTTTGGAAGCTTTAAGACAGATAATGGTATATGATAAGAATGCAAATGTTATCATGGTCACTGCTGCTGGGCAGAAGTCGAAAATGGTAGATGCCGTGAAATTTGGTGCGAAAGAATTTCTTGCGAAGCCTTTTGATGCAGCACAAATTATTGAGATAATTAATAAACTTCTATAATATTGAGTTACTAATTTACACTAATAAAGAGGTTACTTGGAATATCCCTTTGCAAGGGTTAACTCCAAGTAACCTCTCTTCATTTATAATCTAAGTTAATTCCTATGATTGGTAAGGCATAATAATTGCAGCAAGGATATAAGCGAGTATACCAAATCCTGAAAAAGCAAATACAACCCATAATAATCGAACTACGGTAGGGTCAATATTAATATACTCTGCAACTCCTCCACACACGCCACTAATCATTTTATTGGTACTTGATCTGTATAATCTTTTCTGTTCCATAAAATAACCTCCTTCTATATATCTATCATACATTTTTTTTAGTTAAATTCAACTATAATATTACCAATTCCACAGTCTAAATAAAAATAATTTTCGGCTCCCTCATTATCAATGATATGGTTAGACAAATTATGATATCTATCGTCATTAATCGAGACGTTCCCTATTCCGGAATTCACTTCATAAGAATAATCCTCTTCCTCACCAGATAAATTAAGATCAACTTCACCGATACCGCATTTAATATTATTATCTCCCTTAATCGTTCCATCTATTTCGATATTGCCGACGCCGCAATCTACTGAGATGTCATTTACTTCGATATCATTTAGTCTCATCTCACCGGCACCCACATTATATTGTGATTTTCCGTTTATGACTAAACGATTGATCTCCAACTTTCCCGCATCAACTTTAAAATCTCCATTCTCAGCCTGAATCGCCTCCGCAGTAACTGATCCTGCATTGATATTTAAGTTAAAGTTTTTAGCAACAAAATCTTCCGGAATAGTAATTGTAATACGTGGTACTAAATTATCATTCCAACGAAGCATCTGCTTTGCTGGAAATCTCAAACCAAACACATGGAAATTATCCTCGTTTTGCCTGATCGTCCAGGTACCATCACTTACATAGGATTCCATACTATCGTCCATCAAATTCTCAGCGTCAATTGAAAATTCGTTACCCGTTACAATCTTTACATCACCATATCCTATTTCCATATCGATAGCATTGACACCATCATAACTTTCTGCTAGAGAATAGGTTGGAATATCTCTCCAGGTTGCTCCGGAACCTGCAATAATAATTAGTATCCCAATTCCGAATACAATCGCTATTAAAGCAATACTCAGCCATACTTTAAAAAATGATTTCATGCAATCACGCTCCTATTCTGAAAAGGTAATCGGCAAAGATATACGATACCCTTTATGAAAGCCGGTAATACTGTCTTGCACAAAAATCCAGTAAATAATACAAAAAGCATACCCAACCCAAGGATAATTAAACCGCCTCCACATAACAACAAACCAATAAAGGGAACACTAATCTGTATTAAACCTGCGATAAATAAGGCAATTCCTGCTGCCATCATAGCAACTCCAGCCACACCAAGTCCGAAGATAAGTCCTAATATTGCTGCAACAACTCCGATGACAACTCCAAAGATAGACATCGCTAACGGAAACCAGATTGGAGAAAAGATGATAAGTAATATGATTAAACCTGCGTTTGAGTTCTTATTCGGGCTGCTTTGTTGCTTGTTCTGGTTTGCACCTGATGCTGTATTTTGGTTATAGTTTTCACGTTGGTCATTGAACTGTCCTTGATTAATGTACTGTCCTTGGTTATTATTCTGTCCTTGGTTCCTACTAGAATCTGTATTACCTGTGTTGTTTGCGTTTGTTTGATTTGCATTGTTTCTCTGATTCGAATTATCAGACGTTTCCTTTGTTGCACCTACAATTTCAAACTCATTATAAATCGTATCCTGATACCCGTTCTCCGTAAAATATCCCCTGCTTTCACGGTCGGTTGCATTGGAATTTAAATCTGTTTTTATGATAGAGGCAACCCGTTTGGGTGAGCCTAATTCCTTCATAATTTCATCTTCGTGATCTTCCCCTGCTCTTTCTTCCAAAGGGATATCGGACAATAAGCTTTCGAGTTCCTTCATGAATTCTAGCTTTGTCATCTATTTCACTCCTTCAAATATAATATTTATTTTCCTAAAATAACTTTCCCACTCGTCGCTATATAACCTTAGTTGTACCATACCCTTATCTGTGATCTTATAATACCTTCGGTTTCTTCCCCCGAATTCCAAGTCATAAACTTCTAAGCAATCTTCCTTCTGGAGCCTTCTTAGGACCGGATACAAAGTGGATTCAGAGACTTCAATCGCTAGTCTGACATCCTGTGTTATTTTGTACCCATAGGTTCCTTCCGGTTCTTTAGAAACAACAGCAAGTACGATCGCATCGAGTAATGCTGAACCGGTATTAAATACCATAATATCAACTCCTTTCCGAGTTCTATTAAAGAAATAATATTGTGATCTTGATAATACTATACACCGTATAATATTATATGTCAATAATATCTTTAATATTTTTTTATAATATTTGACACGGGTAAATGGATTAAATTAAGTAAGCCAATTATTAAATTCATAATGAAGTTATTAACAACTAACAGATCATAGACATAAAAGCTGCTAACTCCTTCATCCTTTACTACTATAACTATGTAAGGGGTGAATTCTTTTCAACTTTCATTACAATAGATTAAATATTTTAACTTTAATAGTTACCGGACTAATTTAAAAAAGCTACCCATAAAGGTAGCCTAAATTAATTGTGATAGTGTAAATGGCTAAGCATAATCTGAAACTTCTCCCTAAAGTATATATTTTAAAATTACTTACCATTAATTATCACAATCTTTTAACAATATCTCCTGCTAAATCAGTTACATCTAAGTTCGTGAATCCTGCTATCTTAGCATTATTCACTGTTCTTCTGTTAAACTTTTTAAGCGCTATCATCTCCATCGGCTGCTCAAAAATATCATAGATCTTTGATATCCTGTCGTATCTTTTACGAATCTTATCATTTATATCCATCTTTAACGCTCCCAACTAATTTAGCTTGTCCCTTACCTAATCGCATTACTTGTGCAATCAGTTTTGCATATACCGCATTGAATGCAATTATAGGAACTTAGTTTTTTGCCTCTATATTCATAAGGTGCTAGGCCCATAGGACACTTTTCCTCACACTTTTTACAAGCGGAGCAATGTAATGATACATTTAATACTTTTTTTCGATTACTCAAATGAGTGACTAACGCTCCTGTACTTCCCATGGGACAAAGGTGGCACCATACTCTATAATGATAAATGACCGATAAAAAAGTACCAATGATTATTGCTTCCAGTATCATTTCATAAAATACCATTCCCATCATTACGGGTTTACGAAAGGCGAAAATCATTTCAAATGAAAACATTGACATCATAAGTATTGTAAATATAATTCTGATATATTTTGATTTAAACAAACTGGGGGCTTTTTTATCATTACTAATTTTGATTGTTAAGTGATCAAAGAAATTACCGATTGGGCAGATATTCCCGCACCAAAATCTACCTGTAAATAAGCCAGTAAGTGAAGGCCCTAGCATACAGATAATAAACACAAGCATGACCTTCGGATAAAATATACCTATTAACATAATTATTAACATAACAATGTATGCGTATTTTTTCCACCAAGATAATATTTTTCTCACTACGTCACTCCCTGTCTCTTTCGAATTTTGTATTTCCTTAGTTACATAAAAAACTTCCGCCCAGAAAAACAAGAGGCAGAAGTTATTCTGTAAATAACGTATAATTGCTTATAATTTCGCCGATATCTCACTACTATCCATCTCAGTTTTCTTTTCATCACAGCAGTTTGACTTCTTCTTGCCAAACATCATAAGCATCATTCCACCCATCATGATTGGGCATATAAATGGTGTTATAATTCCTAAACCGCCAGCAATAACAGGGTTAAACTTAGCTATAAATGGTAATGAAAATATTATTACAATAGGAAGTCCACAACAGAGTATCATATGGAGCATATGTTTCATTGGACTGTGTCCGTGGCCATTTTGTCTATCTTTATTACTTCTTCTAAAATTCATACAGTAACCTCCAATTAAAATTCTTTTTGTATCAAACTATAATTATATAATAGAGTTTCAGTATGGAGAATATATGAAGATATTGACTTTTATCTAAGTTTCTTATGTGAAATATAGTTTTAAAATGATTTTGTATTTCTCATATTATAGTAGCTTCATTACTACCATTAATAGTTCTTTCATCCTTTATTCCAGGCAATATTATCTCAAAATACGTGCCTCTTCCTACTATGCTTTTTACATTAATTGATCCTTCGTGATCCTCAATAATTCTATACACTATTGGAAGCCCTAGACCTGTTCCTTCGGCTTTTGTTGTAAAGAATGGATCAAATATTTTATTCAAATTTAAGTCATCAATCCCTTGTCCAGTATCCTCAAAAGTAATCTTTAATTTATTATCTGAAAGGTTTTGCGAAGTTATAGCTATAGTGATTTCCCCACCTTGAGGCATAGCATCTACTGCATTAAATATCAGATTAATAAATACCTGTATCAGTTGTTCTCTGTCAAATATACCTTCAGAAACTTCAGTCTCTTTTACAAGGACATTAACATTATGTTGAGCTGTATATTTATTTGTGATTACGAGTACATCCTCAATTATTTGATTAATGGAATATTTATCTTTTTCATTTTTACTCGGCTTACTAAATTCCATCAGGGATTTTATAACCTTATTTGCCCGTTCTATTTCTTCATCAATAATCTTTAGTTCATCGAGAGCACTCTTATTGTTTTCTAATTCCTTGCTCATTGTTTGCTCAATCATTTTTATGATTGCCAGAGGGTTTCGTATCTCGTGAGCAATACCTGTTGCTAACTCGCCTACGGATGCCAATTTGTCATTTCGATGCATTTGACTTTTAATCTTCTTTATTTCTGTAATATCTTCAATTATAATAACTAAACCCTTATTCTTATTTTCTAGACTCAGGGGAAATGTATCGATTTTTATATTAACTTCCTTATTATCTTGTAGAAGATTTCTTTCCAAATTAACTAATGTCGAACTGTCCTCCATAGCACCAACTATGATTGACTCTATATCCTTACAACAAGAAAAGGCCTCCACAAAGTTCATGCCAATGCAATCATTTGTTACGCCCAATATGTTCTTTGCTCCTGAATTAATTGATGTGATATAAAAATCATTATTAATGGCAATAATACCAATTTTAATACTTTCTAAAACGGAATTTGTATAATTCTCAAGAATGACATATTTTTTCAGCTGGCTATCAATCGTTTTGACAGCTAGGTTTTTCTTTTCAACTAATATACCTGTAACAATACCAACAGCAAAAAACAAAAAGATATCCATCAATTCATTTAATGCCTCCCCACCCATCCCTATTGACAGCAACTTTTGAGGTGAATAAATAAGACTAATAAAAAGTGCAGTTGCCGTACCACCTCGAAATCCATACTTAATCGCTGCGAAAATTACAGGAATAAAGTAAAGAAGCTTATAAAATTGGTGTAACGTCGAATTAGTAGCTTCCGATGTATAATGTAATACCGAAATAACTACTATTATTAAGATAATCAAAATTATATTAGCAACTTTTTTTTTCATTTATATCTCCATCCCGCCTCTTTAAGGCGGCTTAAGTAACTTTGTGAAAGAGATCTTTCAGAAGAATTCAGTAATTTTAAATTTCTTCCACACATCACCTTTTTCTCAATGTCACCTTACAATAAGGGCAATACTTCCAGCTTTTATCTACCATGTTTCCACAGCTAGAGCATTTCTTTTTTAATGTCTCCTTACATACTGGGCATACATTATAACTTGCCTCAATAGGATTATTACAATTCGGACATTTTTTATCATATATATTATTAAAAATATTCTTATAAGCTTCTTTATAAATAAAAACATAATAAACGATTATCGTAATTGCTACCAAAAATAAAAGAGTCATTTCTTATCCACACTCCCATCCTGAAGATTATTTCCACATCTCGGACATATTTGCCAACGATCACTATCAATTGCTAATCCACATTTTTTACATTTCTTTTGCGTTGGACTCATAAATAGTTTAAATAATGCCATTACTACAACGATAATAACTAAAATAATGATTAAGAAAGTAATCAAATTGGCAAAATAATAATAAGTTGAATTATTAAAACTCCCACTATACATATGCATCCCCATGCCGGTATAATTTGGAGTAACCATGTAGGGAAGGACAAAATTATATACAAATATTAGTATAAAGATACCCGAAAGAAGATATAAAATTGTTTTCTTAAAATTCATTCATTCACCGCCTTATTGATTTCTTAATTTATGTTAATCTAAGTTTTTCCTGGTAAAACAGGATGATTGATAATCAAACATTCTATTGTACTGAATAATTATATATACAAAAGTGGATATCAAAATTATCCACTTTTGTATATGTTTATGATTCTATGAGCATATTGCCCAATCACAACAACTACTATGTTAAATCCAAATAACTAAATTGCGAATATAATACAAATTAAATAACTAACTTACATCTTTGATGCTGGCATAATACCATACATATATACCAAATACCCAATTACTAAAACCACTACAATTCCTGCTGTAATACTTAATATTGTTAATGTCTTTTTGCTCATTTTTGTCACCCCTTTATTTTAAATTTACTCTAATATATACAAGCAATTATCATGCCAATTATTTTGGCACAGTAATTGCTTTCTAATATTCCTAGAGACATTAACGGAGGTGATATCATGTTTCTTATACCTTTATTATCCTTATTTCTTATCATTTGGTTTGTATTTCATATTATCAATAATTCACACTATAATTCCCACTACAATTTACCGAACCAATATAACAATTCCGGTAATTCTGGATATAGCTTGGACCGTTCCCTTGAGATATTACGGGAACGATATGCCAAAGGTGAGATTAATGAGGAAGAATATTTAAAAATCAAGAGGAATTTGGAACATTAATTCTTCCAAAATAGCAAAGGTTGCTGCAATTTATTATCTTACAACAGCCTTTGTTCTTTTGAGTACATTTTGAATACTATATTGAGTACTATTAATAACTGTTCAAATTTCTACAGCTTAATGTTTATTTTTGTACAATAGGTTTTTTAATGTAAGTTTGAAATCACTGTACGTTTGTTAATTAAATAGTTTTCGTTTACTGGATGACCTTATTCCTAGCTCTTCTCGATATTTAGCTACGGTTCTTCGCGATATATTTAAATTCATACTATTTAAAATATCACAGAGGTCTTGATCCGATCGTGGATGGTGCTTATCTTCTTCTCTTATCATTTTTTCTAATTCATTTTTAATAGTTTTAGTCGAGACATCTTCCGAAGAATCACCCGCGTATATTCCGTTCGTAAATAGATCCTTTATTTTGACTGTACCCATAGGAATACTTATATACTTCTCCTTAATTGCTCTACTTACCGTTGATTCATGTAAGTTTAAGTCTACCGATATATCTTTCATATTCATAGGTTTTAAATACAACTCGCCTTTGTCAAAATAATCTCTCTGAAATTCCATAATTTTTTCTAAAACTCTATAGATTGTATTTCGTCTTTGTTCAATTCCCTTAATCAGATATAACGCACTATTTACCTTATCTTTGATAAAGTTTACTGCTTCTGAGTTATTATCCTCTTTGATAATATCACAATAATACGTATTTACATTTAGCTTGGGAAGCATATCATCATTCATAATGATATAGTATTCCTTACCAATTTTCTTAATAAATGCCTCAGGAATGATATATTTTGTATCTTCTCCGGTATAAAAACCCCTGGCAGGTTTCGGTTCCAGTGATTTTATGATATCAGCATAACGCCCTATCGTTTCTATATCTACGTTTAAAATATGGGCTAATTCCTTGTACTTATTATCCGCCAACAGATCCAAGAAATTATTAATGATTATATAAATTTTATTATCACTGATATTTTTCTTTCTTAATTGTATTACTAAACTCTCTTTAAAATCTTTTGCGCCAATACCCCACGGCTGTAAATCTTGTACTATTTTTAAAGCAGAATTAACCTTTTCATATGACTCAGCAATATTTATAACGATATCTTTTATATCATCCGTAATGAAACCATCGGCATTCATACATTCTATAAGATATTCACTTATATTTTTTATTTCTTTATTATCATTTCTTTCTATCAACTGATCCTTTAAATATTCTTTGAGTGAAGTAGTTTTGGAGATATAATTGAATGGATTATTAATATTATCCTCATCATTATCAATATAGGAAACATCTTGAATATTACCATCATATTTTGATTGTTGTAGGAAGCTACTATAATCAAATATCTCTTCCTTAATTGAAAAGTCCTCTTTATTTTCATCAACTTTAGTCGCATCATCAGAAATTGTATCATCGATCTCTAAAATTGGATTCTCATCAAGTTCCTTTTCAATACATTCTTGTAAATCATTAATAGGCATTTGGAGTAGTTTTAAAGACAGTTGCATTTCTGTCGTTAAAATCAATTTCTGTTCTTGTTGCATTTTTTGTTTCATACTCATATCCATAAAACTCACCTCCACCTTAAATATCATTTATCTTATTATGACTAAACGTAATTTACATACTCTACAACTTTACTTATTTTACTTACAAGGATGTAATATTATCTTTCCTTGTTATACAGTCACCAAATACATGATAAATCATATTTAAATATTTCATTCAGGCTTGTTCACCATATTATTGGGATCGGGCGTATAATTAGCTTTATAATCCGAATAAATTATTTTTTGCATCATTCCTGCTGCTGCATGGTGTAGTTCATGACAATGTTGTACCCAATTACCCGGATTATCTGCTTTAAAAGCAATCACATACTTTTCACCAGATTTTATAAGAAGTGTATCTTTCCTTATTGTGGTATCGCTAAAAGGTATATCATTCTTCGATAAGATTTGAAAAAAGTGGCCATGAAGATGCATTGGATGATCTACAGAACTCTTATTTTCATAAGTAAGTTTTATGAAATCCCCAGTTTTTATCGTAATCGGAAGAAGCTCATCAAAAGTTGAACCATTTATTGTATATCTTAAAGCATCATTATCTACCTTTGAGTTTAATTCAATATATTGTTCTACATCATACTCTTGATCTAGTGTAAATTGCCCTTCACTAAAACTCCCATAGATGGATAAATCAAATTTTAATAATACCTTCGATTTATCTTCACTTAATATATTACCGTTTCCTCCATTAACAACCACCGGAATCTTTAGCTGATCATTAAACAGATTCTCATCATGAAAATCTATGATGAAACTATCCTCTGATTGAACGATAAATTCTACATCATATCTCTCACCTGGAGCAATTACAATAATTTGATCTTTTATTTCATCCGCTCCCATAATCTCCTGTCCATCTGAACTAACAACTTTAATAACTTGTCCTGGTATATGAATACCATGAGACCGATATCCGGCATTGATGAAGCGCAATTTTATAACATCCCCAATATTTACTTCTAATGGGCGAATATGCGCTCCCGATTTACCGTTTACCGTATAAATATTATAAAGTTCTTTCATCATCTTTTCTTCCGCCATTTCGGGTCCATTCCCATCCACACTAGACATACTTCCCGAAGCATTGGATGCATTATCCATATTCAACGTATCATCAGAACTATCACTAGGCATGGACATGGTCATATCTTCCTCATTATTTTCCATCCACTCGTCAAGAATTAAAGTATATTCTTTATCTATAATAGTTTTAATTTTAGGTTCTACAATTAATGCTCCATAAAGCCCCATATCTACTTGCTTTGAGCTTTCCTGATGCGAGTGATACCAATAGGTCCCAACATAATCAGCAGAAAATTCGTATGTAAAGGTTTCACCCGGTAGCACTGCATCCTGTGTGTAACCTGGTATGCCATCCATCTCAGACTTCACCGGATAACCATGCCAGTGAATTGTGATAGGTTCCTGTAACGTATTAGTCAAATGAACCCGTACAAAATCACCCTGGGTTACTCTAATCTCAGTTCCAGGAACTGTTCCTCCATAAGTCCACACAAGCAAATTAATACCTTGCTTTATTTCAATTATATTTTCTATCGCTACTAGATTAATTTCCTTAATAGGTTGTCCTTCTTTGGGCTGTAAAATAGTAGAAGGAGCATTGTCAGCCATATTTGTTTCATCCGTCTTATTTGTATCATCTGTCAAAATATCTTCGTCTGTCATATTCGTTTCATCTGACATTTTAGCAGCGGCTGTCTTATTATCTTCCTCTATCATATTAGTAATATTTATATTATTTTTTTGATTATATGAATCCGTTGCATTTCGATTATTTTGCATTACCCTTTGCATATTATTATTCCAAGTAATAACACATAATACGACTACAATGAATGCAATAATTGATAAAGATCCAATTAATTTATTCATTATTTCTTCCTCCCTATAGCTCAAGTTATTTCAAAACAATTACTATATCCATCACAAAAAGCCACATTAAAACAGATTGGAATCTTTTCTATGTAATTAATTATATCGTTGTAATATGAAGATAATATGAAGTTTTTATCTACCTATAAATTACGATTTTCATTATAACTTTGCTGTCCATTTATAGTTTCATAAATAAGAGTTATCCCTGCCGTAATATTAATACAAACCTGGATAACTCTTATTATTTTCAGTTTTTTATAAATTTCTATGGGGGGAAAAATTACATACCCATATCCATCATACTCATCATGTCGTCCATCATTCCCATACCACCACTTTGACTATTACTGGATGCGCTATTCATATTACCTTGCATATTTGAATTACTTTGCGTATTTGTATTACCTTGCATGTTACCCTGCATGTTTCCTTGCATGTTTCCTTGCATGTTTCCTTGCATGTTTCCTTGCATGTTTCCTTGCATATTAATGCCTGCGCTCATACTACCTTGCATATTCATTCCGTTCATCCCATAGGAGTTCATTCCATTCTGTGGCACTCCATACTGAGATTGGTTCATATAACCTTGATTACCATTATAATATTGGTAATTTTCATATTGTTGAATTCCCCAGAGTATTGCAAAGCTGATTATGATTCCTGTAAAAGACACTGCAGCTAACTTTAACCATGGATTTCTATTCATTTGCTTACCTCCTTTATAAATCACTTTTTTCTTTAACTTCTGCTGCACAGTAAGGGCATACCTTCCAACCACTCTCTAAGGTCTTACCACAAATATCACAGGTCTTTCTTGACTTTTCAACCGGAGTAAAACTTCCCTTAAATGCATTGATATCTTGTGTCGTAAAAAGATAATTTTTTGCTGCCATAAACAAACCTACAACTAATGCCAAGACAAATACAACGATTAAAAATTTGATTAAGAATACTAGTAAAACAGAAAATGTTCCTGTTCCAACTCCATAATTTCCATTCATGTACATATTATCACCTCCATAATTTCCATTGATATTAAATCGAAAACCTAAATAATTTGCCGGGAATAGTATTTCTTTTGCAAGCCATAAAAGGACTATTCCAAAGACAGAAAATAAAATTACCTTTAAGGCTAAATCCTTTTTCATAATTACACCTCCTTCAATCAAATTCCCTGTACTAATATATATAGCAATTACTGTGCCAAATAAATTTGTGTTTGAAAAATCTTATTAAAAATATAATTATCAGTAAAATTGGTGTAATTTTGATGATTTTTATGTATTATTCAATTTAGTAAGCTTTACTTATTGATAAAAACTATGATAAACGTACAAAACGATACATGCCAGTGTAGAAAATTGAACAGCTTATAGAGCAACATTAGAATTACGCTTCGAGAACATTCTATGACACAAGAAGCTAGCCCAAACAGAAGTTAAGGCTAGCTTTTCATGAAATTAATTCTTTTATCAATATATTATATGTTACATATTACCCATGCTTTTACATTCAGTTGCACATAGATTACAAGTACCTGCGCAAGTTTGACAGTGTTGATCCTGGAAGGAATCGCATTCTGTTGCGCACTTTTCGCAGATGGTAGCACATACATTACATATATTCTTAATATTTCCACTACTCCTAGACATGTAACCGGCAGTCAATACACAGATTTCAGTACAATCCTGAAGCGTCTTAATACAATCAACTCTCGCTTTTACATCTTCCTCTTGAAGACACATATTGAGGCATTCCTGGCATATTTGAGCACATATCACACATGCATCAATACAAGTCTGATTTGGGTTTCCCTTCTGTATGAGTGAACTAGTTGATTTTTCCATTGTTGCAACCATAATAATTTCCTCCTGTATTTAATTTTATCATTACATAGATTAATATCTGCTCTATTAATTCGAATATTCCTTGAACTGATATTTTTTATATTTCAAAAAATAGAAGCGCCAAGAGATAGCCCTTCTATTTTCTACATTAAAGTATTTTGATATTATTTTAATTTATATTTTTCTAATCGATATATTAGCGCATGCCTAGATAATCCCAATAACTTCGCAGCGTGTGTTTGGTTTCCTTTTGACAATTCCAAGGCTTGCTTTACAAAGCTTTCCTCTATTTGCTCTAAATTAATTCCTTCCTCTGGTAGCATAAACATATCTTTTTTGGCAGCATACGCTCCTTTTACTAATTCCTTCGGAAGCAAGGACGGACTTATACTATCCCCCGACGAAAGTATCATCAGCCTCTCAATCAGATTCTCTAATTCTCTGATATTACCTGGAAAATCATAATTCATTAATAGTTCCAGCGTATCTCTTTCCATATAAAGCTTACTCTTATTAATTTCTCTACTATATTTATCCATAAAGAAATCTACTAATAACGGAATATCCTCTTTTCGCTCTCTTAATGGCGGTAATTTAATTGGTATCACCTTTAATCTGTAGAGTAGGTCTTCACGAAATTCTTCCTTTTCAACCATTTTATCTAAATTTCTATTCGTAGCAGCTACTATTCTAACATCGGCTTTAATTACTTCCGTACCTCCAACTCGTTCAAACTCTTTTTCTTGAAGAACACGTAAAATTTTCACCTGAAGAGGTAAACTAATTTCTCCGATTTCATCTAAAAACAAGGTACCACCCTGTGCTCTGTCAAATCTACCTAATTTTCTGGAATTGGCACCGGTAAAAGCGCCTTTTTCGTATCCGAATAATTCACTTTCTATTAATGTCTCTGGTATAGCTCCACAATTCACAGTAATAAAGGGTTTATCTTTTCTGCCACTTTTATTGTGTAGAGAAACAGCAATGCCTTCTTTTCCGGTACCACTTTCACCAATTATTAAAACAGATGCATTCGTATCTGCAACTTTATTAACCATCTCAAAAACTTCTTGCATTCTTCGACTATTACCAATTATTTTATCGTTAAATTTCTGTCCAGCAGTTTCTTTTAGATAATCGATTTCTTTATATAACTTAACAACATTTAAAGCTTTAAATATTGTTAATTTCAATTCATCAATATCAAAAGGCTTAGATACATAATCCACTGCACCTAACTTCATAGCTTCTACTGCTGCATCCGTACTGCCATGTGCAGTTATCATTATTACCGGAAGCTTCGAATTAATCGTCTTTATTCTTTTTAGCACTTCCATTCCATCAAGCTTAGGCATACGGTAATCTAAAATAACCATATCCGGCTCTTCATCCAAGAACATGTTAAAGGCTTCCTCTCCATCAGAGGCCTCAATAACAGTAAAATTCTCTTCTATAAGATTCTTACCTAAGATCCATCTCATATTCTTTTCATCATCAGCTATTAGAATTTTCATAATCATCCCCCATTATCTAAACTATATGAATAAATAAACTCTATCTATTAAACCGTAAGGTAACACAAGTCCCAACACCTTCCTCACTCTCCACGTCAATTGTAGCAGAATGACGAATTAATATTTGCTTTGTAATTGTGAGACCGATACCGCTTCCTTCAATTTGATGTCGGCTTTTATCTCCTCTATAAAGCCTTTCATAAATGAATGGTAAATCATCTTTCTTAATTCCTATTCCGGTATCTTTCACAATGACTAAAAATTGATTTTTGTTACTTTCTAAGTGAACGGATATACTACCCTCGTTCTCCGTGAATTTAACTGCGTTGGACAAAATATTAATAAACACTTGTCTTAACTTATCTTTATCCCCAAGTAATTCATATGCCTCATTTGGTAGGATATTAAGTGATAGCTTAATGTTTCTATTTTGGGTAGGAATAGAAAAGTTATCATATACATTTTTAATCAATTCTGCCAAGTCCACAGTTTCAAAATTTAAACTTATATTTTCTTCCTCAATTTGCTTTAAAACATCTAAGTTATTCAACAGTTTGCCAAACCGGATTACTTCATCATTTAGGTTAACCAGTCTGTCTGCAGTGGCTGGAAACACTCCATCTATCATTGCTTCCAAATTATTTTGGAAAATATTCAAAGGAGTACGTATTTCATGAGATATATCAGATACCAGTCGTTTTCTTAGATCATCTTGGTATTCAAGTCTTTCTCCTAACGTATTAATACTGTTTATCAAATTATTTATTTCCTGCACCTTACTCTTCGTCTCGGTCTTAGATTTATAATTTCCCTCAGTTAAATTAACCGAAGTCTCTGATACTGCTTTAATTGGATTCGAAAATTGTTTTGAAAAATACATACTGATTAGACCTGCAAATGCTATCGTGATAATAACACTTATTGCAATATTTTTATTAATTGAATTTTTAAAATTAATGTCCTGTTCCGAAACCAAAACTGGGTCATATTGTCCTATTATTACATAACCCACAGTCGTATCCTGATATGTTATGTTAAAGGTAGCTGTCCGGTATTCGCTACCAGCATTTTCATTACTCATATCGATTATTTCAGAGGTATCCATTGCCCATATTACTTTTTTGTCTTTATCGAGCAGCGTTATGCAGTACTTACTCATATAACCTTCATGTTGAATTTCTTTTCCAGAATCTGCTGTCCAATTTAAATCTCTTTTATATACTTCCTCAAAATATCGGACAATGCGATCGTTTCTTTTCTCTTGATTATCCGAGATATATTTATTGAACGTACTATTTACAGCCAGATTAACAAAAAATGCAGATAACAATACGGATAAAATTGTACAGAAAACCAGAATAAAGGATAATCTCTTTCTAATCGTATGCATTAATCATCACCCCCAAACTTATAACCAAACTTTTTTACAGTTAAAATGTATTGGGGATTCCTTGTATCCTCTTCAATCTTTTTGCGAATATTCTTTATATGAACGTCAATCGTTCTATCCGAGCCTTCAAAGCTAATATCGAATACCTGTTCAATCAATTGTTCACGATTAACTACACGTCCTTTATTTTTTGCTATGGTATATAGAATATCAAACTCATTGGGCGTAAAGGGAATTTCCTGTCCCTTTAATTTAACAGCTCTTTTGTTGTAGTCAATTGTCAATAATCCATCCTTTGATATAAAAATAATTGGTACTGAAGAATCAAATCTCCGAAATAGTGAATTTACTCGTGCCGTAAGTTCTCTTGGGCTACAGGGTTTTGTTAAATATTCATCTGCTCCTGCGTTTAAACCTTCTATCTTATCTGTAAGTGCTACTTTAGCAGTTAACATAAATATATAGACATCGGACATTTTCCTAAGTACCCTGCACACTTCTTCACCGTCTATGTCAGGCAATAACAAATCCAATATAACCAGTTTAAAATCAATTTTACCGAATAACTCAATTCCTTTTAGTCCACTCGTAACGCACCAAACCTGATATCCTTCCTTTTCCAGATAAGCTTTGATTACTTCCGAAACTTTTACTTCATCCTCTATGATTAATACATTTTTCAGCATGAATACCTCCTTATTACAAACAAGATAAATTGGTTGCCTATTCGATTCGAATAGGCATGAAAATCTCCCTACCTTGATTATTAGCAAATATCGCCTTGGGACGATATAAAACAAATTCGTCCTAGGCGATATTAATTTAACCGATCATTTAACTTATCGCGATTACATCATCGGCATGCTACTACTGCTACTATTTGAATTACTGTTGTTCATATTACTACTGTTGTTCATATTACTACTGTTGTTCATATTACTACTTCCAGAGGTGGTCTGGGATTGCATATTACTAGATGAATTATTAATCTGGCTTTGCATTTGGTTTAATTGTTGCTGCATATTGTATAACTGCTGTTGAATTGAATTTGTATCATAATATTGACTAGATGTATTACCCTGCATATTCATATTAGCTTGTCCATTCATACTTGTCTGTGTATACATTCCATTTGTACCATATTGCATATTCATGTTATTCGCATTGTTCATCGCATTCGTATTGGGAAGCGCCGTTAATATTGCTGCGCTAATTATGATACCTATAAAAGAGAATACTGCTAATTTAATAAAATTGTTATTTTTCATATGAAAACCTCCGATTATTTTATTGTTTTTTATACTGCCAAGTTTTGAATTAAAATTTACCTTCCTCTTATCTTTGTTTTTCATGATAGAATTTATCATAGCCCATACAGCTAATCCTGATCCCAGGAACAGAAGAACTAATAAAACAAAAGTATATAATTGTCCGATAGAACCTAAAATATCCATTTCTTTATCACCTACTTTATCCAGACTATTGCTAATATGATACTTCCACCGATCAGTAATGGTAGAAGACTAAATATAATCAGGGTAGTTATTATCCCCATACTTTTCGTGTCTGATGGTTCTGAATGGTGCTCTGTGCTATCCGTCTTATCTGTTTGTGTTTCGGTTTCGGTTTCGGTTTCTGGATTATCAACCAAATCATAGATCGTTATATTTGACAGGTGCATGTCCTTAGCCATATTACCCATACTCACATTCATCATTGTAGCTTTCGTACCCTGCGGAGATAACCATAAGGAAGAAAGTGATATTACGATTACTCCCATGAATATTACCGCTAACCTCCAAAAATTCAGCTTCTTTTTATCAAACATTTTTTTCCTCACCGCTTCTCTTTCTTAGATAAAAACCGGCAATGACACTGAAAATTATAATGAGGGGAAATGTACTGATTGTCCAGAATAGGATTGATTTCAAACTACTATTTCCTTCCATGTCCATCAGTGCTCCCATGATTGAACTCTCCATAGCTCCCATCATGCCCGACATATAACTCATGACCTCTCTTTCCGTAGGGCCAGGCTTTAATAATGATATAATTACTCCTGAGGCAAGGAAAAAGAAAAATGTTGCCAGAAACCAGATAAAAACTTTAAACCACGGTTTTTGTACCATACTCTCCCTCCTCTACTTCTAGTTCATAACTTTCTTTGCTTTATTTTTAGGCCACAATAAGATGTGGGTCTTTTTGTACATATGCCATACAACACTGGCAAGTGCTACATACGATACATATTCATGAATTAAAAGTGCAAAAGCTACCCCTGGTTTATAAACTTCCATACAAATCCAAATAATTACACCGGTTATTATCAGTAGAAGACTGACTATAAAAGTAAAAAGCTGATAACCGCTTTTTCCTATTATGAACCATGGCTGAGTACGATCATCCTTTTTTATCTTTCGTATTATTTCATACCCAACTGATATAAATGTGATTACTACAAACGCAGCTGCATTAATTCTATGGATCGTATCGGCTATCGTAAAGTCAAAGTTTAATAGCCATCCAAATTTTGCACTTACCATGGAAAAACCGCTGATTGCTAGTAAAGCCCATATGATTGCGTAGAGCCAATGTATTACAAAATCAAATCTTATTTTATTCATAAGCCGGACCTCATTATCTTTTATATTGTTTTATCTTCAACACCTTTATCACTTCCGCAGTGCGGGCAACATTTCCAGCTATCTTTTAACTGTGCATTGCAATTAGGACATATTGTTGTGCTCTTATTGTTATCCATTTTATTACTTACATTCTGATTCGTTAAGCTTATATGGTTTTGTTTTAGATACATATAAATACCATACACTAAACCCAAAAATGAGAGTAGGAGCAATAACTTTAATAACAAAGAAAAGAAGGATTGGATTCCATAGCTCATATTCGTAAATAATGAATAGGAATTTCCACCTGTCATTTCACCTGTAGCAGAACCTCCTCGAAATAATGAGAGTAAAAATGTTAGTACTATTACTGCACCAATTATAATTAATGCATTTTTAACAATAGGATCTTCCTTTATCCATGCAAATTTATCTGTTTGTTCATTTCCTGCTCGTTTTCCTATTGCTCTAAAAATCCATACAATGATTCCGATCAGTAAAGCAATGATAGCCAGCTTAATGAGTAGTGCAATAATGACCTCCAACGTATTACTCAGTGAGTATCCCGTACCCATGCTCATCGTACTTTCTTCCATTCCACTGCTTCCTGATCCAAACATGATATTGAAAGCAAATCCAAAGGCCAGAACACCAAGAAGAATAATAACAATTGTCTTAATAAGCGGGTCTTTTTTTATTGTTTCCCACATATTATTTCACTCCTTTCAAAATATATTAAAGTTTAAATTACGATATCTGTTCATTTCCTGTTTTATTAGACTTAAAGAGATTCAAGATAGCACCAAGTAATCCAATGATAAAAATTACTACAAAGGCTATCATAGCAAAAGTTATAATTGATGATAGATTAAGATTACTAAATAAGCCACCGGTGGACATATCCATAGTATTGTTGTTGGTATTTACGCTATCAACTAACTCTTGATTATATGAATTCTGTGCTGAATTTCCAATGTGTACTGCTTGAGTTAGCAAATCATCATTTAACTTATTCAGGTCTACTACTCCCTGAGCAATCATATAGATGCTGTCATGTAGCTGAGTCATTTTACTTGAATCATATACCACTCCATTTGCATCTACATATGGGTTAATATTAATCAAATCAACTGCCTCATTGATATAGGTAAGTGCATTGGTAAGCTTATTTTTATTTTGTATTGTTGAATAATACTGATTCATGAAATATTCTGAATCACTATTTGCATCAATACTTGCCTGTTCAATTTGTTTCTCAAGATTATTCTGAAGCTGACTTAGCAATTGCATTCCTACCGAAACCTTGAACAGTCCGGAATGAAGTTGCTGCATCTTATCAGAATCATAGGTTTGTCCCATACTCATACTCTGTGTCTGAGTCATTTGGTCAGTTGGTGCCGTATAAATATTCACTGTTGTACTTCCTTGTGCAATTGTATCAGGATTGTTTTGCTGACTGTCATTCATTCCCTGCATATCTGTGGTTGCATTCGTGTCTGACTTCGCTGCATAAGGATCGAGCGTCATCTGTTCTAACGATGAATTAATCGTGTTCGATGCTTTATCAAGTATTTCCTTATTTAGCATCACTTGATTGATCTGTGTGATTTTGTTACTATTTTCGGAAGCGGTTGTAGTATCATTATTCGTCGAAGTATCATTATTCGAGTTTGCTGTATCAGTGGGTGTGTCAGTATTTGATACATCTGTGTTATTTGTATCCCCAGATGTACTGTCAGAAGTCATACTAGCCATTCCACCATTTCCATTTTTAATAATGTTATATCCCAGGTATCCGACTCCACCAAGAATGATAATAATTAAAAAGAAAACAACTAGTCCGCCGAAAAAACTTCCCTTCTTTTTCATTCAAAAACCTCCTTAAAATTTATATTTCGACATAATAATATACGTTTCATATGTAGATAGTGTAAAGAAAATACTGTTTTTTAAATTATTTATTAGACAAATATTTACCTTTATATCATGTTATACAAGAACATTGTCTAGCAATTACACCAGCAGGCCATATAATAATTATGAATAAATATTTAGAAGTAAACTCATGAATCATGATTTATATGATTACCCCTTATTTAAATACAACAAGATCATGTGCTACTGGTCCTGTGATTTCGCTACCAGTGTATCTAGAATTGGTTTTACTAATATGAGACCAAATGCTGAAATATAACTGATAAAAAATGCTGTCATAAAAGGTAAACAACCTAATGTGACAGCTTCTTGAATTACAACTATTTATCTAAAATTTCTGATTTCAATCACTCTTTAACTAGGGCACTCTCTTATGTTGCACTAGGTCACTTTCTTATGTTTCTTGATGTTATCTCTCTATCACAGGCATTTCTTCGTTACGACTGTACTGTATAGAAAATTATCACTGATACAGTTATCACTGCAATGATAATTATCATATCTTTTAGCCAATCCATAATATGAGTTCCTACTTTTTCACTCGCCTCGCTATTAATTGGGTCATCACCTCTTCTCCTTTTCAAGAAAAACATGATTATAACTGCCGTAATTATTAAAAATATACTTAATAAGTGGGATATAGAAAACCATCCAACAACGGAGGGATTATTTCTGTATAATTCAACTATACTTCTATTAATTGAAAAAAGTATTACGTACCAAATAAATAGTTGTCCATCATAACGAATGCTTTCACGCTTTCTCCATAAAATGATAAAAACTAAATAGTTCAATACAAATTCATATAATTGAGTTGGATGCAATAACAGCCCCTGTCGTTCAATACCCCACGGTAGAGTTACTGACATAACTTTTCCAAACACATCGCAGCCAACTCTACCTATACCCTGACCTAATATAATTCCTGGTACTATTGCATCTGCATATTTAAAGAAACTTAATTTATGCTTTTTAAAATAGAGCCAACCGAAAATGAAAGCACCAATTATCCCTCCATGTATTGATAAACCACCCTCATTGATCAAAATTATATCCGCCGGGTTTTGAAGATAGAAGGATAAATCATAAAATAGAATATAAAATAGTCTCGCTCCAACTACTGCTGAAATTATTCCGTATACCGCAAGATCAAGTATTCTATCAACTTCCAATTTTTTTCTACTTGCTTCTAGGTAAGATATATATATTCCGGCTAACATTCCTATAGCTATCATCACACCAAAAAAGTGGATTGGAAATCCTAATATATAAAATAAAATTTTCATTATGTGCACCTCTCAATATTCTATTTGCGGTAATTATAATCTTTAATTATGGAGGAAGTATGTAGGTCTTTAATTGGTCATTTATTTAAATGAATAAAACTTACATCAGCCTCATAAAAAGACATAAGCAGGATAGAAGAATTAATAATCGGTGCTATAATGAAGCTTGAAAAGTAAAAAATCCCGACTACGGATAAGAGCAAATATTGCCTTACCTACGTATTCGGGATTTCAAAAGAGACTGTATCATTTACAGGTTTACTTGTAATCTATCCTTTAATTCTAATATCTTGCTTTCAATAATTTGAATTATTTTAGTAAATTCTTCATCACTTTGACCACTAGGATCCTCTAAGCCCCAATCCTCTCGAAGCTTGCAGGGAATTACAGGGCAATTAACATTACAACCCATTGTGATCACAACATCTGGTCTTGGAATGTCTTCGAGCAGTTTATTGCGCTGCGTTTCTTCCATGTCAACTCCGTAAATACTTTTTATCAGCCTCACTGCATCTGGATTGATGTGGTCTTTTAATTCAGTCCCCGCAGAATAACTCTCAAATACATCACTGGCCAGTAACTTTCCCAATGCTTCTGCCATCTGGCTGCGACAAGAATTATGAACACACACAAATGCTACCTTGGGCTTATGATCAAATTTTATCTTATCCTTGTTATCCATATCGCACTCTCCTATCTAATATCTAAATCAAGTAATGTATCTGCTTTTATTTCTCCTGCACTCCATGGGATTAAAGCAAAATTACCGTTTGAATGAGCATCAACCTTATTAATCCATTCGATTTCATTATTCGCCTTGGCAGACAGCAGAGCATTGGTAGTTTTACTCTGGTTGAAGGATGCATTTATAACCCACCATTTTGTTGCTATCTCTGCACGTTTTAAGTCTTCTTCCAAACGCATAGCCTCATAAACCGGGGTAGCTTCTGCTAAAGTTACAATAATTACTTCTGTCTCCTTGGCATTACGAAGTCTAGGTAATAGTTTTCGAACCGACTCTGGAATGTTCCCCTGAGAGCGCTTAATCTCCCTATGATAGCTTTGCGTGGAATCAAGCAGTAAAAGTGTGTGCCCAGTAGGCGCTGTATCAATTACTACTATTTGATCCTCCGCTTTTTCCACTACCTCTGCAAAGGCACGAAATACGGCTATTTCCTGAGTGCAAGGCGAGCGAAGGTCCTCTTCAACATATGCGATATCATCCTCTGACATCGTTTTTCTTGCTTCTCGGAGAATCTCCTCCTGGTATTTTATAAGCTCAGCCTTTTCATCTATATGGCTCATGGTAATGCCACTATCTTCACCTAGGACGAATTTTAAATGGGCAGCCGGATCAGTTGTAGTCAAATGCACCTTTTTCCCTTTTGAGGACAATCCCAGTGCAATCGCCGCAGCAATCGTAGTTTTTCCAACACCACCTTTTCCCATAGTAAAAACAACCTTCTTTTCTGACTGATAAAGATCATCAATTACATCCTTTAATTGTTGAGGCGAAACACTATGAAGCGTTTCTTTTTGAACATCGTAATTATCCTTCGTTAGTAATGCTCTAACCTTCTCTATTCCTGTAATGTTATATGCTCTCATTGGGACCGTATAAATCACTTTGGTTTTCAAGTCCTCTGGTATAGCTTCTAGAGCTTTTTGCTGTTTCTCATAAAGGCTTTTTGAAACTGAGTCATCATAGGAACTTAGTACCCCATTCATTATCATTGTCTGGTTCTTAACACCAATATCTGCTAGCTCCTTTGATGCCCTCACTGCTTCCTTTAATGGTGTTTCCTCAGGACGAGATACTAATATTAATGTAGTAAGCGAATCATCTGATAATGTTTTCACTGCATTTTTGTATATTTCTTTTTTATCTTCCAACCCGGAAAGCTGGCCCAAACAGGAAGCTCCATGCGTGTTTTCACTAATGAAATTACTCCAAGCGGATGGTAATTGTAGCATTCGAAGCGTATGACCGGTAGGAGCGGTATCAAAAATGATATGATCATAATCCTTCTGAAGCTTTTCATCTGTAATAAATTTAGAAAATTCATTAAAGGCTGCTATTTCAACCGTGCAGGAACCAGACATCTGCTCCTCCATATTTGTAATCACTGTTTCGGGCAATAATCCTCGGTAAGGAGCCACAACACTTTCCCGATACTCCGCTGCTGCTTCGATGGGATCTAAATTTATTACAACAAGACCGGGAACTTCTTTGATGGGTACTCCTTTATTATTTAGTTCTATTTGAAATACATCCTGGAGGTTCGAAGCTGGATCGGTACTTATTAGCAATACTTTTTTACCGCTATCAGCAAGCGTAACAGCAGTTGCGCAGGCGGTGGAGGTCTTACCTACTCCACCTTTACCAGTATAAAAAAGGTATTTTGTCAGTTGAATATTTTTAGGATTAAAGTAATTCATAATTTATGTTCCTTTCCGTCCCTTCAAACTATATCTGTCCGATATATTATAAATCTCCTTCGTTCGAAGTGAACTAGCAACAGCTCCCGCCAGAGCAGCAACAGCCATCTGACTCTTCCGTTATTTCCTGTACTATCTTTTGTTCACCCAAAAAACTTTGAGGTATGTTAAGGAATTGAATAAATTCCTCATTCGTTGGATATCTTCCGGTAATAATTATCTCTCCGTCTAAAACAGTTAGTGGTAATTCGTCAACGCCTTTTTCTTTAATGCAATTGTTTACTACTTTATTGGTAACAAAAACCTGTGGTGCACTGGATAAATTAAATCTCTCTACTGTAACTCCATTTTTATTTAACGAATTTAAAACGGTGGAAATGCGGAGGAGTTCAGGATCAACACCTATACCACAAAGTCCGGTATCACAACACATCGCTGGTTCAAAAATTTGCATCTCAATCATAATTCATATCTCCATTCTTTTTACTATTTTCTTGTTAATGTTGTTTTATTTCAGTAATTTCTTTTGTATATTCTTATTTACTTTCATTCTTATTTTCTTTTATATTTACTTTTGTTTTTACTTTTGTTTTTACTTTGTATTTATTTTTAAATATACTTCTGTATTATTCAATATTTACTTCTACATTTACTTCTACATTTTACTTAATTATTTTTAATCTACTTTTTTATCTCTGCTACTCGTAAATTTACTTTTTTAATAGATTCTTCAGGGTACCAATGCTTCGTATTATTTGCTATCTTTACCAGAATTAACATTATCGGAACTTCAGTCAAGACACCCACCGTTGTTGCAAGCGCTGCTGGTGAATCCATACCGAATAAGGCAATTGCGACCGCCACCGCTAATTCAAAGAAGTTCGAGGCACCGATCATTCCAGCAGGGGCCGCTATAGTATGAGGAAGCTTTAATGGTTTAGACACTAAATATGCAATAAAGAATATGAGAAACGTCTGAATAGTTAATGGAATTGCAATTAGTAGGATGTGTAGTGGATTTCCTAATATAACCTCACCCTGGAAGGAGAATAGTAACACAAGCATTAATAGTAAACCAATTGTAGTTGCATTATCGAACTTAGGTAAGAATTTATTTTCAAAATAGTCCAACCCTTTTCTTTTTGATATCAACATTCTGGTTACAATTCCACCAGTCAATGGGACAACAACAAAAAGTACAACGGACATGATTAACGTATCCCAGGGAACCGATACATCGCTAACACCTAATAAGAATTTTACAATTGGTATAAATGCAACAAGAATAATCAAATCATTTGTAGCTACCTGAACTACTGTATAAGCCGGATTTCCTTTTGTTAATTGACTCCATACAAAAACCATTGCAGTACATGGCGCTGCTCCCAGCAATACTGCACCTGCTAGGTATTGTTTCGCAAGGTCAGCAGGGATTAATCCTTTAAATATTACATAGAAAAATAGAACAGCCAGACCATACATAGTAAATGGTTTAATCAACCAATTCGTAATCCACGTAACATATAGTCCTTTCGGGTTCTTACGTACATTTTTAATACTTTGAAAATCCACCTTCATCATCATTGGATATATCATAACCCAGATAAGAATCGCGGTAGGTATTGAAATATTTGCATATTCAAAACGATTAAAAAATTCAGGTATCATTGGTAGGAATTTACCTATTAATACCCCAACAATCATACAAATAGCTACCCATAATGTTAAGTATTTCGAAAAAAATCCAATTCCTATTGTCTTTTCTTTGCTCATTATCATCTCTCCTTTTATCAAGCATTTGTTTCGCACTACTTTAAAATTTAAAACAAGACTTAATTTCTTTTTCTTTTTTCTTTTTGTTCTTGTCTTTTTCTTCTTTTCTTCTTCTTTTTTTCTTCTTCATTTTTCTACTTCGTTTTTTCTACTTCTTTTTTACTTCTTTTTTTTACTTCGTTTTTCTTATTCGTTTTTCTTATTGTTTTTCTTATTGTTTTTCTTATTTATATCCTAATCATTCAGAATACATTAATCGCATTTTATTTTTTGATTCCGTGTTTTACAAATGCAAGTTTCACTATCTGTCGTGATCTGATTCCAGAAAAGTTTAACCGACAACACAAGTTCCTCATTGTTATGATATCTCACCCATGAGCCTTCTTTTCTACTTACAACAATCCCGCTATCCGTTAAGATTTTCATATGATAAGAAAGTGTAGGCTGAGTTATCTGAAATGACTCCAAGATATCACAGGCACACAATTCTCCGCAGGACAGCATCTCAACAATTTTTAATCGTGTCTCATCTGCTAAGGCCTTAAAAACCGAAGCATAATCAATTAAATTCTCCATAATTTTCTCCTCCATCTATCAAATTTCTAAATCAATACTAAATTAGAACAAATCCTATTTTTATATAAATCCTATTTTTAATATAAATTCTGTTTTAATTATTCTGTTTTAATAATCCTGTTTTAAAGATTCTGTTTTAATATAAATTCTATTTTAATATTGATTCTGTTTTAATATTGATTCTATTTTAATATTGATTCTATTTTAATATTAATCTTAAGATGATATAGAGATTTATCTATATGTTTATTATAGCATCATATAGATGATTGTCAATATGCCAAGTTAATAAAAAGCCAGTAAAATTGATTTACTAGCTTTTCTCTACCTAAGTATGATACAAACCTCTGTTGTAATGTAATGGTTATTTTATTTATATCGATAAATATCTATATATCTATTTATGGTTATTATATGCATTACATTGATAATTGTCAATGTAAATACCTAACTTTTAAATCAATTTATTTTTCCTGATTTATTTTTCAAAACATATTTCAAATCGTTATTCTTTCGGTAAGGTTACAGTAAATTTACTACCCTCATTCATATTACTTTCCACGGATATTCTGCCTCCATGCGCCTCCACTATGGATTTTACGATGGTTAAACCTATTCCGGTACCTCCAGTTAAACGGTTACGCGATTTATCCGCTCGGTAAAAACGTTCAAAAATATATGGAAGTTCCTCTTTTGGAATACCCACACCATTATCCTTAATAAAAAAGCCTGTAGAATCTTTGGTTTCAAAAAATTCAAAGGATATCTTGCAGTTATCCTTCGAATACTTAATCGCATTCGAAAAAAGGTTTACTACTACTTGCTTGATACGATCTTGATCAGCCATTAATTCCAGATGTGATCCCTTGATTGTTACCTCCAGCTTCTTATTCTCAATCTCACTTGCAAAACTGTCCACTGTTTTCACAACAACCGGATACAAATCCATATGTGTCTTATTCAATTTTAGGTTCTCACCTTCTAGCTTTGCAAGGCTTTCTAAATCACCTACTAATTTGCCAATACGAATCACTTCCTCGTAACAGCTTTGCAGTCGTTCGGGTGAAGCTTCCCATATTCCTTCGGTCATTGCTTCGATATAGGATTGTAATATTGTAATCGGGGTCCGAAGCTCGTGAGCCACATCCTCCGTTAATTGTTTTCTTAACTTCTCCAAGGTCTCTAAGGACACAGCCAAATGATTAATGGAACCTACCAGCATATCTAATTCCATGGTGTTACTTTCTTCTACTAGCCGCACCTCATAATTTCCATCCGCGATTTGCTTCGTCGCTTCCACTGTCTTTAAAATTGGGTGAGTAATTCGCTTCGCAAGAATATGCCCGACTATTACTGATACTGCTAAGGAGATAAAACCAATACTAAATAAAATTGTATTCAGTGAATGAAGAAACTTAAACTCATTTTCATTCAAGAAAAATGGTCCGAAATAGCTGATGCTGATCTTACCAACTGTCGTTCCGTTCTGTTCAAGTGAATAATCGGTAGAGGTAAATTCCCCCTCTATCTGTGGATACTCAATTCGCATGCGATTTGAAATATCCTCCATGATCTGATTACACAATTTCATATCATGCGATTGCGCGTCCCATAAAATCACATTATCTTTATCATAAACTTTTACTATATAACCTTCATAGAGGGAGAACATTCCGATGGCATGAACATAATCTAAATTCCATTGATTCGTAAACTTGGTATATTGTTGGCTAATGCTCGAGGTTATAATCTGTGCTTTTAATTCCTGTTGCTTGGTAATATAGTCAGTGAATTGCCGATTAATAAAAAAGTTGGCCAGAAAGCTGATTATTGCTATCGTAAGAAGAACAATAACCAGAATCGTTGCTGATAATTTTGCTTTTAAGCTATGTTTCAATTACTCACCTCCAAATTTATAACCGACCCCATGAATTGTTTTTACGTAGATTGGATTTTTAGGGTCACTTTCTATTTTCTGCCTGAGATTTTTAATATGACTGTCAATCGTTCGATCAAACCCTTCGAATTCATTACCAAAAGCAGATGCAATTAATTCATCTCTGGTAAAGACCTTATTGGGATATTTTATTATCGTTGCTAAAATCTTATATTCATTCGGAGTCAGTTTTACTTCTTCTGATTGTTTTCTAATTATCATGCTTTCAAAATCAACAGTCAAATCACCGTCATTAAACGAATACTTACTGACTAAAGGAAGCATATCCTCTGCAGACCTTCTCATTACCGCTTCCATCCTTGCATATAACGCTTTTAAGCTGAAGGGCTTCGTAATATAATCATCGGCACCAATTCCAAGTCCCTGAAGCATATCTGACTCATCTGACTTAGCCGTTAGCATTATGATAGGTACTCTGGATTTTTTACGAATTAATCTACAAACTTCTTCCCCTGAAAGCTTGGGCAACATAAGATCAAGTAAAACTAACGAGATATTCTCCTTATCAAATAACTCTACCGCTTTCTTTCCATCTTCTGCAGAAATAACATGGAAGTCTTTGCTTTCCAGAAAAGATTTTATAACTTCCATTATTTTTTCTTCATCTTCCACTACAAGTATCTTTTTTGCTATATGATTCATTTCCTGCCTCCGTAAATTGATAAAACAACGGAAAGCACGCATCGCAAACTTTCTATTGTCATGAATTATGTAAAAAGGGGAGCTACGAGTACACTCGCAACAACCCCTTACTAATAGGTAATACTATTTTATCACAGGAATGCCCTAAGCATCAATGCTACAACCAGATTTTATTTGCTTTCTAGATCAAAAGGCTTTAAAAATTTGTCAACTTGAATTTTCTTACCATTCTCATCCATTGTATCCACTTTAGCAAATACCCAACCGTCCACTTTAGAAGCATCTACACCCGCATCAATAAATGGTTGTGGATTTAATACGAAAACAATATCTTTGTCATTCGTAGCCATATCCTTCGCCCATTCGAACATATTACCATTGGTCATATCCACACCATAATGATCAAGTGCTGTGTGATATTTAATATTATCACGATAATTCTTTACGATTTGTTTATAGGAGTCTATTGGAGTTGCATCGCTATTACTAGATGGCTTATCATTTCCAAGTTCGGTTCCTACTACGATCTTATCCCCAACAACCATTCCAGCCGGTAATTTACTGATATCAAGACCTGCATCAATAAAGGGTTGTGCTTTCACTTCCAAGAATGCATCGTTAGAAGTAGTTTTACTGAAGTCTTTACTCCATACAAATCTTGCTTCACCATCAGGTGCTGCTAAGGACCAACCACCAAAGGTCGTATCCTCGGTTACCTCTTCTTTCGTAGAATTGAGAACTGCTTCAAAGGATTTGATTGATTGATCCCCTATTACATCCAACTTGTTACATGCGGTTAAACTTACAATCGCTAATAGCGAAAATGTTGATAACAATAATTTCTTTTTCATTTAAATACCTGCCTTCTTCCTTTTTTATTCTTTGATGTATTCTACTGTCTTTGCTTATCAACTTAGTTTTTGCATCTTCATTTACAATATGCATGTTGAAAAGTTAGATTTTATATAATAGGAACATAAATTTTCCTATTATCAAGGTGTACGGCGCAATTACTGCGCTTTTATCGATATGCCTTAAATCGTTTTAATCGCAATGCATTGGATACGACAGATACAGAACTGAATGCCATTGCCGCAGCAGCGAAAATCGGATTTAATAACGGTCCTCCAAATAAGTGAAGGATACCTGCGGCTATCGGTATTCCGGCAACATTGTAACCAAATGCCCAGAACAAATTCTGTTTGATATTACGAATTGTACTCTTACTAAGATTTATTGCTGTCGGAACATCCATAAGATCGCTTCTCATCAGAACAATATCCGCTGATTCCATCGCTACATCCGTACCGGAGCCAATAGCAATACCGATGTCTGCTTGCACAAGTGCCGGTGCATCATTGATACCATCGCCAACCATACATACTTTCTTACCTTCTGCTTGAAGCTTCTTAACTTCATTGGACTTATCCTGAGGAAGTACCTCAGCTAAGACTCGGTCAATTCCCACCTGCTTCGCAATTGCTTCCGCAGTTTTACGATTATCTCCGGTAATCATTGCTACTTCTATGCCCATGGACTG
Organism: Herbinix sp.; assembly: GCA_029256105.1. Classification (GTDB taxonomy): domain Bacteria; phylum Bacillota; class Clostridia; order Lachnospirales; family Lachnospiraceae; genus Mobilitalea. The sequence continues at coordinate 314,933 of JAQSYO010000002.1, read as the reverse complement.
AAGCTTTCTAATGGCCTTCGCACTACTTTCTTTTACAACATCAGCAACTGCGATAATTCCAGCCAGTTTATTCTCCATTGCTACATACATCGGAGTCTTTCCTTCGCCTGCTAAGATATCCGAACTGTCCTTTAACTCCTGTAAATCAATATTTCTATTATCCATTAATTTTTTATTACCAATTAACACATTAATTCCATCAATAACTACTTCAATTCCATGACCAGGGATTGCTTCAAATTGTTCCACCTTTTTAAATTCAAGCTTCTCTTTTTCTGCTCCTCTTACAATTGCTTCGCCAAGTGGATGCTCGGAGCCTTTTTCACCTGAGGCGGCAATCTGAAGAAGTCGTTCACGCGTTACTACTGAAGTTGTGAGGATATCCGTTACCTCTGGCTTACCTTCCGTAATTGTACCTGTCTTATCAAACACGATTGTATTAATCTTGTGTGTCGTCTCAAGCGCTTCGCCACCTTTTATAAGAATACCGTTCTCTGCTCCTTTTCCGGTACCCACCATAATTGCAGTCGGTGTTGCAAGTCCCAGAGCACATGGGCAGGCGATTACGATAACAGAGATAAATATAGTAAGTGAGAAAGCTAACGATTGTCCGGTTAAGAACCATGCTAAAAATGCAAGGATTGCGAGTCCACAAACGATAGGAACAAAATATCCTGAAACAATATCTGCCATTTGGGCAATCGGAGCTTTCGAACCTTGCGCATCTTCTACTAACTTAATAATTTGTGCAAGAGCCGTGTCACTTCCAACCTTAGTTGCTTTAAATTTAATCATACCATTCTTATTAATGCTGGCAGCGAAGACTTTGTCGCCTGCTTTCTTATCAACAGGCATACTCTCACCAGTTAACATTGCCTCATCAATTGAGGTGTTTCCTTCTAATACAACACCATCCACCGGAATTTTTTCACCCGGCTTTACTAAAATAATATCCCCTATTTCTACTTCGTCAATCGGAACTTCGACTTCCTTATCATTTTCAATTATGATGGCTGTCTTTGGTGCAAGACCCATCAGCTTCTTAATCGCCTCCGAAGTTTTCCCTTTTGATACGGCTTCCAGGGATTTACCAAGTAGAATGAGGGCAATAATTACACCTGCTGTCTCGTAATACAAGCTTTCCACAGCCTTAAAGTTACCATTCATTATTTCGTAAGTATTATAAATACTAAAGATAATTGCTGCTGAGGTTCCAATTGCAACTAGGGAATCCATATTTGGACTTCTTTGAAATAATGCTTTAAAGCCAACGGTATAAAACCTATATCCTGCAATAATGATAGGAGTTACCAAAGAAATCTGTAGTAAAGCAAATCTTAAAGGAAATAACATTGGATTAAGCGCTTTCGGTACAGGGAAGGGCCACCAGGAAAGCATCGGAATCATTGCAAAATATAATAACGGAATTCCGAAGGCTGTTGCAATGATGAATTTGGTCCAAAGTGTTTTTATCTCTTTTTCCTTACGAAGCTTATCTTCATCAACCGTATTTTTATCTATTTCCAAAGCTTTGTAACCAGTTTTCTCAATACATTGCTTAATTGCTGATAATCGGATGATCTGTGAATCATATTCTACCGTTGCTTTTTCTGTTGCTAAATTTACGGATACCTTTGTGATACCCTCCAACTTTGCAATCGCTTTTTCTACTCTTTGCGCACAAGCAGCACAAGTCATTCCACCGATTGGTATTGTAACGTTATTAAATTTGCTTTCTTCGATTACTCCGTAGCCTGCTTTTTCAACTGCATCTTTTATATTTGATACGGAAGCAATTTGATTATCATATTCTACTGATAATTTCTCTGTTGCAAAGTTAACACTTGCATTCGCAATACCCTCTAGTTTACTGACTGCTTTCTGCACTCTCTGGGCACAGGCTGCACAGGTCATACCGCTTATCTTTATTGAATCCTTTTCCATTTAAATCTCCTCACCTTTCTGCTTAATTACCCTTAACTTTATTTTTTCCAGTCTGTAAAAATTGCTGAAGCTTGCGTTAAAATATCTTTTGATATGGTTATTGTGTCATCATTCACTGTTTTGAATTCCGAGGTGATCGGAACCGGATTACAGCCTCCCTTTGTGACTTCCACATCATCCATTCCAAAGTGATTACCACAGTTTTGGCAAACCAACTCATCACCCTCTTGCTTATAATATCCCTTTCCAGAGCTGTAACATACTTGGCAAGTATTAAAGGCAGTACGTATACTACCGTCGGGTGCTTTTACTGCAATGACCTCAAGTGCTGTTCCATTAATCTCAGCAGGGTAAAAAGTAGCTGTATCCGTGATGTCTTTCACTTGTATAACAAGATCATCATCTTTTACTACTGCAATTTGATTACTGGCGGTATCTGTGGTGTCTGTGGTATCTGTGGTATCTGTAGTACTCGATGTCTCTGTGGTATTTGTTATGTCTGAAGCTCCAGCGGTTTCATTATCTGCCTTACTCTGCAACTTACTACTTAAGGCAATTACTACCACTGCAATTGCAGCTGTTACAAGGAGTGCGATCTTTTTCATATTTGGATTGTTCTTTGAATTCTTATTCATGGCTTATTCTCTTCCCTTTCTTATTTGAATTATTCTTTCATCATAATATCCAACTTAGTAAATTATTTAAAATGTATCAATTCAGTATTTCTATGATTATCCTTATTGACAGCAGGATGCGCCGCCTGTACCACTTACACTATTATTTTGTGCCGATGGTTTATACTCTGAAACTTCCTTTTTAATTGCTTCCACATCAATCTTATTAATGTCATCCACTACCTTAACATAGCCATAGTAAGCGGAATCTGCGGAATAGAAATCAAAATCTTGATCCGGAATAAAATTAATTGGATTTTTTCCTTCCAGTACTTCTAGCTGTGCAGAATAATACGGGAATAATAGATTACTGCTTTTCATATCTTTCTTGATTCCATTAATTGTCCAGGTCGTCTCTAATCCACCTTGTACAACCACAACTGCAGGAGAAAATCCTTTTCCATCATAAGTTATATCTACTGTTTGAATACCATCCTCAACCTTTGCTATTGCAATGTTATCGGTTGGTATTTGCACATCAAGAAGGTTATTGTAGTCATCTAAACCGCTTGCATTTGAACTTGCTCCGCTTGTATTCGAGCCTGCTCCATTTGTATTTGAACTAGTATCAGCTGAATTCGTACTTGCTCCACCTGCGCAACAGGATCCTCCTGTGCTTTCTGTGACACCACTACTATCCGTCACAACACTATTATCAACTGCCTTAAGATCATCTACCACCGTTATCTTGCTACGTATCATACCCATCCAGCAGCTATATGGGACTACTCCGGTATCCGTTGGAGTAAATTCAATTACATTGTTGCCTGCAACAAGTTGTTTTTGAATGTTATACTTTTGAATAATCATTTTATTATTACAACCGTTGATATCTCCATCCTCTGCTTGGATCGTCCACTTAACCGGAATTCCTTTTTGAACGACGATTGGTTCGTAGCGACCGGAGGATAGGCTTGTAGTAACTACCTGCACACCATCTTCGAGTGTTGCTACATTACCTGTCTGCGCTGAACTTGTTATGGGTGATATCGAAGGCAAGGTAATTCCTGATAAACCAATTCCATTGTTGAACATGAATACACCTAACACTACTACTAGGATTGCACTGGCTGTCAGCATCTTACTGGTGAATTTTTTGCTTAAGAATGAGCTGAGTGCTCCAAAGGCAAACATCAAGGGTACTGTTCCTACACTGAATAAGAACATTGATACTGCACCTTTTATCGGGCTGCCGGTTGATAGTGCATACAGCTGCATCGCCTGTAAAGGTCCACAGGGCATCAACCCATTTAACAACCCAATGTAAAGCGGGCTATTACTACTTCTTTGTGCATAGATTTTTTTAGCGAATATTTTTGGCATTCTAGGATTGAATTTACGTAGCCAAGGGAAAATATTTAACATATTCAATCCCATGATCACCATGAATACACCAGCCAAGATCTGTACGATGCCTTTCATTGTTCCTGAGAAGCTAACTACGGAACCGATTGCTCCAACAACAGCTCCAATTGCTGTATAGGAGATTACTCGACCTAAATTATATAATAAGCTAGGTCTCATAGCTGCAAACTTGCTTTCTCCACCACTGCTGGTAGGATTTTTCGGTACACATTGGGAAAGGCAAATACCACCACACATTGCTACACAATGAACAGAGGTAAGAACTCCGATCAGGAACAGCATTCCATATCCCATACCATCCTTTGCTACCGGAAAGGTATTAAATATGTTCAATAATCCAAACCGATTTGCCACTGTATAAAGAGCAAAAATGATAATAGCTACAGCGATCACATTGGTAAAATCAATTTTGTTTGTTGCAGTATTATATACTTTACCGGAAGAAAGTGTTTTGCTGTTACTATTTGGAATATTCGTATACGGTGCATTTGCAAATTCTTTTGAAGTACTTTTTTTCACGTAGTAATCATGTTCCAGTAATACTTGTTCAATTTTTTCGAGATTAATTACATTTTCATCATAAGTTATGGTAGCCATACCCGCGGAATAACTAGCTTTGACCTTTGCTATTCCCTCTAGTCGAGACAATTCTTGTTCAATTATGTTCTCACAATTGACACAGGTCATATTATCAATCAATATTGTTTTGGTAATCATATTTGAAGACATATGCATCCTCCTTTTTTCTACTTCTTTCTTATCATATCAATTGGTTGTGGAGATATTATGGAGAAAGTACATAATTAGAAAGTATGTGAAAAAATTTTAATCTAAACATTTGATTCATATAACTTCTATCAATTATGGTCTATATGTATTTTGTCCTTCCTGAATGATATGCGCTCAAATGGTTAATCGTAGTAAAAAAGGTATTCATTTATAAGCTAATGTGCTATAATTTTTCAATATATTAGTTAAAATGATTAGTTAATTCACCTGTTATAAAAGAACAAATTCACGGTGATTTCATATTACCGTTATTGATAAAGGAGATTGTTATGGCATTCGATGGAGTAGTTATTGCAAATGTAATACACGAGCTACGTGAAACCCTGCTGGGCGGCAGGATTAATAAAATTGCTCAACCGGAAAAGGATGAGCTAATTTTGACCGTGAAGGGGCAGATTAGAGAGCAGTATAAATTGTTACTCTCAGCTGGAGCTGGATTACCGCTCATTTACTTAACCGAGAATACAAAGCCCAGTCCTATGACTGCGCCTAATTTTTGTATGCTGTTAAGAAAGCATCTAAATGGTGCAAGAATACTTGATATCTCGCAACCAGGCTTGGAACGTATTATAAATTTCAAGTTGGAACACTTAGACGAGATGGGCGACCTTCGTATCAAGTACTTGATAATCGAATTGATGGGTAAGCATAGTAATATAATCTTTTGCGATGAAGATATGACGATTATTGATAGTATTAAGCGAATTAATCAATTCGTAAGCTCCGTCCGTGAGGTATTACCCGGTAGAGAATATTTTATTCCTGCAACGACAGAGAAATTTGATCCACTAACCATTACTTACGAAACCTTCCAAGAAACTGTACTCAAGAAGCCCCAGCCCATAGGAAAAGCTCTTTATAACAGCCTAACCGGACTTAGCCCTCTACTTGCAAATGAACTCTGCTGTCGCGCTTCTATCGATGCAGGTGATCCAACCGAAGCGTTAAGTGAAGCAGCAGGAATACATTTATACAAGAATTTTGAGCGCTTGATGGATCAGGTCAAGAGCGCTTCTTTTACACCCAATATCGTATCTCTTGACGGTGTTCCGGTTGAATTCTCTAGTGTTGCATTAACTTGTTATGCAAATCATGAGGTTCAGGACTTTAAAAGTATTTCTTCCTTATTGGAGGAGTTCTACGCGGCGAAGAACGCTGTCACTAGAATTCGCCAAAAGTCGGTTGATTTACGTAAAGTTGTATCTAATGCAATCGACCGCGCTAGCAAAAAATACGACCTACAGTTAAAACAACTGAAAGATACCGATAAACGCGATAAGTTTAAGGTTTATGGGGAATTAATCACTGCGTATGGTTATGGTTTGGTGCCAGGTGCCAAAGTATTGACTACGATCAATTATTATGATAATGAGGAAATCAGCATTCCACTTGACCCAACAATTACACCAATGGAAAATGCGAAGCATTATTTTGAAAAGTATAACAAATTGAAACGTACGTATGATGCACTTACCCTTCAGGTACAAGATACCGGAGATGAATTAACCCATTTGGAATCGATTAAAACAGCCCTCGATATAGCAACAGAGGAGGATGATTTAACCCAGTTAAAACATGAATTGACCGAATATGGTTACATCAAACGTAAATTTACCAGTGGTTCAAAGCAAGAACGAAAAGCAAATTCTAAAAAATCAAGTGTTAAGAGTAAACCCTTTCATTACATCTCCTCAGATGGTTATCATATGTATGTTGGGAAGAACAATTATCAAAACGATGAACTGACCTTCCAATTTGCGGAGGCTGGAGATTGGTGGTTTCATGCTAAGAAAATAGCCGGTTCCCACGTTATTGTTAAAGCTGGCGGAATTGAGTTACCGGATAAGACCTATGAGGAAGCTGCTAGATTAGCAGCATTCTATTCCAGTGCACGTGATGCGGATAAGGTGGAGATTGATTATACCTTGAAGAAGAATGTAAAGAAACCTGGCGGTGGAAAGCCCGGCTTTGTGGTTTATTATACGAATTATTCCTTGGTTTCTACGACGGACATCTCTGGTATTGTTCAGGTCCAATAGATATTCTGACCATACAATCCATGATATAATTTTTGTATCAGCTTTAGGTAGTGGCTTAAATAAATATTTGATGCTAATTCATTATTATGATAAAGGAGATTACGTATGATTATAGCAGATTATCACGTTCATTCTGACTTTTCCAGTGATTCAAAAGCTCCTATGGAGCAAATGATAGAGCAAGCGATTCGATTAGGTTTAAAAAAGCTATGTTTTACAGATCACATGGATATTGATTACCCACAGGTGAACGATCATAACTTTATTTTTGATGTTGATGTTTATGGAAAGAAATTATTGGAATTAAAGGAGCATTACCATAAGCAGATAGAACTTCTGATGGGGATTGAGCTTGGTTTGCAGCCTCATTTAACCACGCAACTTTCTTCCTTAGTTAATCAATATCCCTTTGATTTTATCATCGGTTCCTCCCATGTGGTCGATCATGTCGATCCCTATTATCCGCAATACTGGGAAAATCGTACGAAGAAAGAAGGTATCCAATTATACTTCGAGTCCATAATAGAGAACTGTAAATCGTTCCAAGGCTTCCATATATACGGACACTTAGATTACATCATACGCTATGTACCCGGACAATCAGAGACGAAAGCAACCTACTCCTATTCTGATTATGCTGAGCTTCTGGACGAAGTGTTAAAAACAATTATTTCATATGGCAAGGGAATTGAAATTAATACGGCAGGGTATAAATACGGCCTTGGCTTTGCCCATCCGAAGCCAGAGGTAATTAGTAGATATAAAGAACTGGGCGGCGAATTAATCACCATCGGTTCCGACGCACATAAACCCGAGCATTTGGCATATGACTTTAATCTTGTACCAGAGTTATTGAAGGGATTAGGGTTTCGTTATTATGCTACCTTTGTACAAGGCAAACCTATTTATGAGAAACTATAATATAGCAAATTACAAATTTACGAGGTACTCATTGTTATGCAAAGAATATACGAAACGGAACGACTTATATTAAAGGTAATCGATAAAAACGATGTAGCAGCGGTTCTTGATTATATTGATCGGAATAAAGATTTCTTACAAGAATGGGAACCTTATCGTTGTGATGAGTTTTATACGAAGCAGTTCCAACAAGATTTATTAGAGAACGATTTTCAAAAAATCCATGATAAAAGCTTATTGCGCTTATGGTTATATAAAAAAGAGGATGACAAAAGAATAATTGGTACCCTTAGCTTTTCTGATATTATTATGGGATGCTTTCAGTCTTGCCATCTCGGTTACAAATTGGATCAAACAGAAATTAATCACGGTTATATCACCGAAGCAATTCGAAGGGGTATTGATATTATATTTCAAGATTATGGCTTACATAGAATCGAAGCAAATATAATGCCTAAAAATTCCCGTTCTCTACGCGTTGCTGAGAAATTAGGATTTCATAACGAAGGCTTAGCCAAACAATATTTACGAATTAATGGGATATGGGAAGATCATGTTCATATGGTTTTGTTGAATGAGGAATTATAAAAAACACAGGTGTATTTGGAATTATTCTTCCTTACGCACCTGTGTCTTTATTTATCTTAATTCGCCTGTTTTACTTTATTATCGTTCCGCCACCAATTACATAATCGCCTTGATAAAATACCACTGCCTGTCCTGGCGTAATCGCACGCTGCGGTTCGTCAAAAATACATAGTACTTCATCTGCTGCTGTCTTCTTAATCGTACAGCGTGCTCCCTTATGGCTGTAGCGGATTTTAGCATCTACTTGCATCTCGCCTTCTAAATCCTCAATCGCCATAAAATTCAATCGATTTGCAAGTAAGCGGTCAGAGAAGACATCATTTGCACTTCCGATAACTACCTCATTGGTTTCCGGACGTAATTCCAAGACAAATACAGGTTGTCCCATTGCCAAATTGAGTCCTTTTCTCTGTCCAACCGTATAATGAACCAAGCCTTTGTGTTTACCGATTATATCCCCATTTGTATTAATATAATTACCCGGAGTCAACCCATTGTAAGTACCTTTTTGGTTTTTATTTGCGGCCAAGCTATTATTATCTTTCATTTTATCATTTTCTTGAAGATAATTTGTTATAAAACCAGCATAATCATTATCAGAGACAAAGCAAATCTCTTGACTGTCCGGCTTATTTGCTACTGGTAACTTTAAATCATTTGCTATGATTCGGATCTCATCCTTCGTGTATTCACCAACAGGCATCAAGGTATGTGCTAATTGATACTGCGTCAGATTATATAAGGCATAGGTCTGGTCCTTAGCCAAAGTAACTGATTTTTTAATTGTAAATCTGCCGTTTGGCAACTTTGTTATACTTGCATAATGTCCGGTTGCAATATAGGAAGCTCCTATATCCAGTGAGCGCTTCAACAATGCCTCCCACTTAACATAACGGTTGCATGCGATACATGGATTTGGTGTTCGTGCCTCCAGATATTCGGCTACAAAATAATCAATTACATTTTCTCTGAATTCCTTCTTAAAATTCATAACATAGTAAGGGATATTAAGTACATCTGCTACTCTCCTGGCATCTTCAACTGCGCTTAGTCCACAGCAGCCCCCGTTTTCTTCCATGGAACAGACATCCTCATCCTGCCAGATCTGCATCGTTATGCCCATCACATCGTATCCCTGTTTTTGTAAAAGGTATGCCGCAACAGAGGAATCAACTCCTCCGGACATTCCCACTACTACTTTTTCCATGTTATCCTCCATACTTACCAAATCTAGTATATTTATTTGGCTTGTGCTTTTACAAGACTTCTTGTTTCCACTATTTCGAAACGCATGTTACAGCAAGGTAACAATTGCATTTATTTCAATAGTATTACTAACAAATAAGATGCTCATGTTATTCCCGGCATCTTATTCATTCGATACTATTTAATACTCAATTTGTTCTTCATCTTCATGTATATCAGACTTTGGCTTTACCAAACCTACGATATTAATGCCCTTCTTTTCTGCATAATCCCACAGTGCAGCATGAATAGCTTCTTCTGCTAATAAGGAGCAATGAACCTTTACCGGAGGAAGCCCATCAAGTGCTTCCATAACTGCCTTATTTGTAATTTGCAATGCATCCTGAACAGATTTACCTTTCACAAGTTCTGTCGCCATACTGCTGGTAGCTACCGCAGCGCCACAACCAAAGGTTTTGAATTTAACATCATTAATTATACCTGCTTCATCTATATCCAGATAAATTCTCATGATATCTCCACATTTCGCATTTCCAACTGTACCTACGCCGCTAGCATTCTCTATTTCACCCACATTTCTGGGATTTGTGAAATGGTCCATAACTTTCTCTGTATACATAATCTTTCCTCCAATGTTATCGTAAATTTATATTAGTTAGTATCGTCTTAAGGCTTATCTTTTCTTCATGAAATCCTCATAGAGTGGAGACATTTTACGAAGCTTATCAACAATTTCTTTGATTTGATCAACTGTGTAATTGATATCCTCCTCCGTAGTATCCTCGCCAACTGTTAATCTCAAGGAACCATGTGCTATCTCATGAGGTAATCCGATTGCAAGTAGGACATGGGAGGGATCAAGGGATCCTGAAGTACATGCAGATCCACTGGAAGCGCAGATATTTTTCATATCCAACATGATTAGTAGCGACTCACCTTCAATGAATTGGAAGCTGAAGTTTACATTGTTGGGGAGTCTTCTTATTTTATCTCCGTTTACTCGAACAAATGGAATTTCTTCCATTACTCGTTTTATTAATAAATCTCGGAGCTTTATTTCATGCTCTATTCTATCCTTCATCGTAGCCATCGCTATTTCGACTGCTTTGCCAAAACCAACAATACCCGGAACATTTTCCGTTCCTGCTCTTCTTTGCCTTTCCTGTGCTCCGCCGTGAATTAAGGAACGTATTTTAACACCTTTTTTGATATAAAGGAAACCAATTCCTTTTGGTCCGTTCAATTTATGTGCACTAGCACTCAGCATATCTATATTCAATTCATTTACATCTATTTCAAGCTGACCATACGCCTGTACAGCATCCGTGTGAAATAATATATTATGTTTCTTTGCTATTGCTCCTATTTCTTTAATCGGTTGAAGGGTTCCGATTTCGTTGTTTGCAAACATAACCGAAATCAATATCGTTGATGGGCGGATTGCCTTTTCTAACTGGTCAAGTTTGAGAATTCCATTTTCATCTACATCAATATAAGTTACTTCTACTCCATGCTTTTCAAGATATTCACAGGTATGAATGATTGCATGATGCTCTATTTTTGAGGTAATGATATGATTTCCTTTACTGGCATAGGCATCTACTGTAGCTTTTAAAGCCCAGTTGTCGGCTTCTGTACCGCCACCCGTAAAATAAATTTCTGTAATATCAGCTCCCATTGCTTTTGCAATATTATTTCTTGCTTCATCAACTGCTTTTTTATTCTGAGTAGCATATTCATACACACTGGATGGATTGCCAAACAACTCTGTAAAGTAGGGTAGCATCGCTTCCACTACTTCCGGCCTAGTTTTTGTTGTTGCCGCATTATCAAGATATATTTTTTTTTCCATGTTGTCATCTCCTAATATACTTTTTATTTACCACATGTTTGTTTGGCTTTCGTGTCCGTGGCACTTATGCCAGCTTGAACCTTTTTACTTTCAGCTACCAGTTCGGAAAGATAAATTCCATCAACTGCGTCATTTATACTATCACTTATACGCTTCCAAACATATTTTGTTACACAAGAATCCGAGCTACTACAAATACCCTCACCCTTGTTTACTTCAGAACAGTCTACCGGGTTTAAGTCACCTTCTAAGGCCCTTAAGATGGCACCTACTGATATTTTTTCTGCCGGAACCGCAAGCATATAACCTCCTTGCGCTCCTCGCACACCATTGACTATACCTGCTTTTTTGAGTTTGGCAATTAATTGTTCTAAATAGTTAATGGATATCCCTTGTCGTTCTGCGATTTGACTTAATGCTACTGTTTCTTCATCAGCATGAACAGCAAGATCTAGCACTGCTCTTAATCCGTATCTACCCTTCGTAGATAACTTCATCCCATTCACCTCAACTTATTCCTCCGGTTATTCAATCCTCCGGTTTCATGATTTACTTAGAATTAATAATATAATTCCTACTATTTTAATTCCTAGCATTTTAATTCCTATTAATTTACTCGGTTATAATATATCACCTCGTCTAAATCTTGTCAATATTATTTCTACAATTTTCCCAAAATATTTATAATATATTTCAAATGCATATATTTCTACCGTAACATAAGTTTTCGACCAAAGAAATATATATACATAGAAAAGATTTTATAAGGACATTCAAAATGACGAATAAAGTTGTAACCATGCAAGAAGCCCGACATATAAAAAGAAGTAATATTTTAAAAGGAACCATTATCCTAACAATAGCCGGATTCATTACCCGATTTATCGGTTTCTTTTATAGGATCTTTCTATCAAATACTATGGGTGCTGAATTAATGGGCATTTATCAGCTGGTTTTTCCGGTATTTGGTATTTGTTTCACCATCTTCGCAGCCGGGATACAGACATCAATTTCGAGACTGGTCGCTGCTGAATTAGCGAAAAGAAATCCAAAAAATGCATATAAAATTCTTCGAATCGGATTAGTACTCTCCGTTACTTTAGCCGCTCTTTTATCTGTATTAGTTTATATAAACGCTGATTTTATTGCATGGCGTTTTCTTATGGAGGAACGGAGTGCCTCCTCACTACGTTTACTTGCACTGGCCTTTCCGTTTTGTGGTGTAACCTCCTGTATTAACGGATATTATTATGGATTAAAAAAAGCTGGAGTACCTGCTACTACACAATTATTAGAGCAGTTAATCCGTGTTGTAATCGTATATATGGTTGCCCTATATGCAGGAAACGGAAGCATGAAAGTAACCATCGAATTGGCTGTATTTGGTATCGTAATTGGTGAAATTGCCTCCTGCTTATACAATGTTATCGCACTCTTCGTAACCAAGTCACCCTCTGAATTACTGATCCTTGGCCCAGATCCAAATGCAAAAGCCACCAAACGCAAACGAATAGCCAAAAGTATGCTTAGCTTAAGCGTTCCCCTATCTGCAAACCGTTTATTAATTAGTATATTACATAGTATTGAAGCTGTATTAATACCTACCATGCTTCGAAGATATGGCCTTAGCACTCAGGAAGCGCTTATTATCTATGGTATTTTAAATGGTATGTCCATACCTTTTATTATGTTTCCGACAGCCTTGATTAACGCTTTAGCCGTACTCCTGTTACCAACGGTATCCGAGGCACAAGCTGTTAATAACAACAAACTCATTGGGAAAACGACCGCTATTACTATAAAGTATAGTCTTATAATCGGTATTATTAGCGCTGGTGTATTTATTATTTTTGGTAGAGATCTTGGTAATACCATTTTCCACAACGAACAGGCCGGAGCATATCTTGTGGTCTTAGCATGGCTTTGCCCCTTTATTTATTTAACAACAACCCTTAGCAGTATTATAAATGGATTAGGGAAAGCACACGTAACCTTCATTAACTCTGTAGTAGGTACGTTGAGCAAAATACTTTTAATTGTAGTATTAATTCCAACACGTGGTATCTCCGGGTATTTAATTGCCCTATTAATTGGTCAGTTAATTATCACTTGCCTTGATGTTTTCGCCGTTATGAGAAATGTCCAATTCTCAATGGATGCGGTAAATTCGATCGTCAAGCCCGGTTTAATCGTTGCTCTTGCCGGCTATTTATTAAAGGAAAGTTATGAATACATAAAAAAGATGACACACATCAACGAGGTAGTATTCCTACTGACCTTCTGTTTTTTGTTATGTGTCATCTGTACCGGTTTATTATTGATTACAAAAGCTATCTCTAAAAAGGATTTTAGATAGTCGGTGTATACAAGCTATAATTATTCTTACCCTGCTCCTTAACTCGGTAAAGGGCTTGATCAGCGCGATCCATCAGCTGCTCATAATGTAAACCTGCCTCGGGGTAAATGGATACACCAACGCTTCCTGAAATCGGTATTGATTTTACTTCACCAATATAAGTAGTATCTAAGGCACATTTTAAGACCTCTGCTTTTTCCATTACCTCATCGATACTTGTTATATTTCCGGCGAAAACAACAAATTCGTCTCCACCGATGCGCCCAATTATTTCACCCTCAGAGAAGATCTCCTTAATTCGGCTTATAACATAAATTAAGACCTTATCTCCTAGCAGGTGTCCATAATTGTCATTTATGCTCTTAAAATCATCAAAATCAATAAACATCAGAATATGCATGCCATTTTTATTTCCACTAATGAATTTATCTATTTTTTTAATTGTAACTTCTTTATTATAAACACCAGTCAACGGGTCTCTGGTCGCCTTGTATTCCAATGCTTCTAGTTCCCGTTTTTGGATATCGACATTAACTACTTTACCTATGACACGAACCGGTAACTTATCATCGTCATATATGGTCTTACCCATAAGCTGACACCAGATATATTCTCCTAAACGATCCTTAATTCGGAATTCTATTTCTATAATTGATTTACCTTTCGAGAGCTCCTGGCATAACTCCAGATAAATACCCCAATCATCGGGGTGGATTGAATCCCTGCGCTTCTCACAGGTGTTGTAAAACTGAGGTATCACTGGATTTGAACCAAATAAATCTCTGAATTTCTCGGTGTAAATCATCTCATCTGATTTGATGTGATATTCAAATAGAACATCCTTCGAAAGTTCAGTCGCTATTCGATAGCGCTCACCCTCAAGAAGAATAATCTCCTGCATTTGCTTTTGCTCAGTGATATCTAAAAACACCACTGAAATGGTGTTTTTCCCATCTTTACCGTATGTGCTATTACCATTCATCAACATGAATAAAGCACTACCATCTTGGGTTTGCATTCGGACTTCACATCGGATCGTTTCATTGTTCAATTGATCCTTAACACTCTGAAGGAAATGAACGTCTCTTGGATCAATAAAATCTAATAAGGATTTTTTATCATCCACATTTGCTACATTTTTCTCATATCCTAGCAAATCATAAAAACCCTTACTAGCATATATAATTTTACAATTATCCTCTAAAGTAAAATGAACTAACCCAGCTCGAATGCTATTTGTTATTTTCTTAAGTTCCAGAGCCGCTCTGGTAACTCTCTTTTCATTTTCAAGACGAAATAACATGATGGCAACTACAACAATAATACATATACTTACAATTGCTATCATCAGTATCAGAAAAATTGTAGGTTTGTTCTGTAACTCATTGATCAGTTTCATATACTCGTCCCCCAACTTAAAACTGAATTCAAATGTTAAAATCACATCCCATTACCTTGATTATGATTATAGTTAAGACCGTGTTACTGTGATCCCTATCAACTTTCTCTTTAAAGTTCATAAGGTGTTCTTTGATAAACGTAGTAATTGAGCCAATTTGTATACATCGCATTGGCATGTGCCCGCCAAACAAGATTCGGCCGATACTCCGGTTGATCCTGCGGATAATAATTCTTAGGTAAATCAATATCAAGGCCTTTAGCAACATCTCTTTTATATTCTTTGTCCAGCGATATGCGGTCATATTCGGGATGTCCCATAACAAATAGTTGTTTTTCATCCTGAGCTGCTACGATAAATACCCCCGCTTCGTCAGATTCAGCTAGAATGGTAAGGTCCTTACAATTTATAATATCCTCTCTAGATACAGTTGTGTATCTGGAATGAGGAGCAAAGAATATATCATCAAAGCCTCTCACAAAAGGATTTTTACGTTGTGCTACTTTGTGCTCAAAAATTCCAAACATCTTTTTGTCCAACGTCAATTTATTAATACCGTAGTGATAATACAACCCTGCTTGAGCACCCCAACAAATGTGAAGCGTAGAGGTTACATTTGCTTTTGACCATTCCATAATTTTCACTAACTCGTCCCAATAAGTGACTTCTTCAAACTCCATTAATTCTACCGGAGCACCTGTAATAATCAAACCATCGAATTTACGGTTTTTAATATTGTCAAAGGTTTCATAAAATTGGTCTAAATGACTGGTGGGTGTGTGTGATCCAACATAGGTTCCTGTGGTCAAAAAGGTAACATCCACCTGCAAAGGTGTATTCGAAAGACTCCGTAGCAATTGAACCTCAGTATCTTCCTTAATTGGCATCAAATTTAAGATGGCAATCTTCAGTGGTCTGATATCCTGATGCATTGCTCTGGTCTCATCCATTATAAATATGTTCTCATCTTCGAGAATTTTCTTAGCAGGTAAATCGCTCTGTACTTTAATCGGCATAATTCATCACCATTTTCATAAATTTTGTCATAGCAGTAGATATCATATCATGATTACCTGAATAAATCAATAAACAATCACAAATTTAACCATTTATTTACTTTTGAATCATTTCCTTTATCTCATCTTCTGTAAGAATTGAGATTGCAAGTTCTTGAGCCTTGGTTAATTTACTTCCTGCATTTTCACCGGCAATTAAATAATTTGTGTTTTTCGATACGCTACCGGATACCTTACCACCATAACTTTTCACAAGCTCCTCCATCTCAGACCTTCCCATAGATGGCAAGGTTCCGGTTATTACAAAGGTTAATCCTGCAAAGCGCTGATCTTTTGCACTAAAATCCTCAAGTGAGGTAAAATTCATGCCTGCAATTTCTAAGCGTTTCAGTATGTTGCGGTTCTCTTCAAAATTAAAAAAGTCAACAATCGAGGTCGCACTAATAGCACCAACATCATTGATAGCTACTAACTCTTCATAGGACGCCTCTTTTAGTTCATTTAGTGACTTAAAATGCTTCTTTAACTCCGCTCCAGCCTGTCTACCTATATTCTTTATACCAAGTCCGGTAATTAAACGGTCAATATCATTTGATTTGCTATCCTCGATTGCCTTCAATAACTTATCTGTATTCTTTTCTTTCCCGATTAACCCTTTCTCAATCAGTTCCTCACGATAATCTTTCAAATAATAAATATCTGCTATATCTTTTAAATATCCTTCTTTAATTAACACCTCTACATATGCTTCACCAAAACCTTTGATGTCCATAGCATTGCGGCCTACAAAGTTCATAATATGTTGACTTAACTGTGCCGGGCAATTCAAATTGGTACACTTGGTATCGGCTGTATTAAGATCTCGAACCGTAGGAGCACCACAACTAGGGCAGGTGGTGGATATCTGAAAGGGTACTGCATCCACTTGACGTTTGGATTTAACCACAGATAACACCTCGGGGATAATTTCTCCTGCTTTTCTGACTACAATCGTATCTCCGATTCGAACATCAAGTTCATTGATTCGGTCCTGGTTATGCAATGTCGCTCTCTCAACATTGGTTCCACATAACCGAATAGGTTCAAAGATAGCAGTAGGAGTTATCCTACCTGTTCTGCCAACAGTGAGACGAATTTCTTTTACTATGGTTTCCTTTTCCTCTGGTGGATATTTATAGGCAATTGCCCATTTGGGCACCTTGGAAGTAGTGCCAAAATACACGCGATCCTCTAGGTTATCAACCTTAACCACAGCACCGTCAATATCATAAGGCAGATTTCCTCGGGATTCACCAATTGCGGTAATTGCATCCCATACTTCCTCTGCTGTTTTACATTTTTGATATCCCTCTATAACCTTAATCCCTTGCTCCTTTAACCACTCAAGACTCTCCGAATGCGACTGAAAGGATATGCCTCTGGACTCCTGAACATTGAATATGAATAACGAGAGTTTTCGCTCCTTGACTACTTGGGGATCTAGTTGTCGAAGAGTTCCCGCTGAACAATTACGTGGATTCGCAAACAGTTTCTTACCTGCTGCCTCAAGTCGTTCATTTACAGCTTCGAAGTCTTCATTTTTCATATGAACTTCGCCTCTGATTTCGATATAAGGAACTGCTACCTTTAGCTTCGTCTTTACATCTTTAATCATCTTAATATTATCTGTTACATCCTCACCATAGTTAATTCCGTCACCCCTGGTAACGCCCATGGTCAGATTTCCTTCTGTATAACGTAAGGAAACTGATAGACCATCTATCTTCTTCTCAACAATAAATACTGTATCGCTACGTTCCTTCTGGATCTTTTCTACAAAACTAAATACCTCTTCTTTATTGAATACATCTTGGAGGCTTTGCATCGGTATATTATGTTTTACTAGTATTCCTGCTTCTCTTTTTACCGTACCACCAATCTTTTGTGTCGGAGAATCGGCTTTCATAAATTCCGGATGCTCCTGCTCTAATTTACGCAGACGTAAGGATAATTGATCATATTCATAATCCGAAATCTCTGGATCATCCTGGTTATAATACCGGTCATTATGGTATTTCAGCTGTTTTCTTAATTCTTCTATCTCCTGCTTGATATCCATAGTCACACTGTACCTTCCTTACTTAATATATTCTTTTTATTTTTGGTTATATATTCTGTTATATCTGTACAGATAATCGTATTTTCCTCTAATTAACTATTTGTTTGAATCAATGCATATCATTCTATTCACATAATTCTATTCACATCATTCTTTTCGTTTCAAACACTTACCTTAATACATAGTTTAACACACAACCGTTCCATCTGATGTCCATGTTAAAAATACAGTTATTTATTTGCTCTTTGCTGAATTAATTTGTTTAAGTCCTCAATTTCCTTCTCCGTAACATTTCGATAATCTCCGGTCTTTAATCTCCCTAGTTGTATATTCATAATTCTGATACGCTTTAAATTAACAACACGATATCCCAGATTTTCGCACATACGTCTGATTTGTCTGTTTAAGCCCTGTGTTAAAATGATATTAAAGTTAAACTTATCAATTTGATTTACCTTACAGGGGTTTGTTACAGTATCTAGAATTGGTACTCCATTTGACATTTTCTTAGTAAATTCCTGGGTTATTTCCTTGTTCACAGTAACAATATATTCCTTTTCATGCTTGTTCTCGGCTCTTAATATCTTATTCACGATATCACCATCATTCGTTAGCAATATTAAGCCCTCTGAATCCTTGTCCAGTCTGCCGATTGGGTAAATCCGCATCCCATAACTGATGTAATCAATGATATTATCTGGTTCACTATGATCTGAAGTACATACAATACCCTCCGGTTTATTGAAGGCAATCAGTACTAACTTTTCTTCCTTCTTTACTAATTTATCGCAAAAGGTAACCTTATTCTCTTTTGTAACCTTTGATCCCATCTGAGCAATGGCTCCATCGATCTTCACTTTACCTTCTTCGACAAATCGATCTGCCTCTCTTCTAGAGCAAACACCAGCTTCACTTAAGAATTTATTTATTCTGATGCCATCATTCTTTTCTTCCCCTTGCGAGGTTAATCTCTTCGTTCTCTTTGCCATAAGTATCCTACTTTCCGACCAAAAACCTGTTATATTTATGTTTTATTATACTTGATTTGGCATAATCCGTCCACTTGTTTTTCCCCAGTTTATTAAGGAAAAGACTGCTGTTTACGACATTTGGTCGAAGCAGCAGTCCTTTTATTCATATCAAATGCATTCACAACAATTAAATTCACTAATACTTAAGTTATCGTTCAGGTTATCAAGCTTACAGGTAATTTTTCATAACTTCGATGTTATTTTCTTCTCTTTTAATAAAGTCTTTTGCTATTTGCGTACTGACTCCATCGGCTCCTTGACTGGAATGTAATAACTTTGTCATTTGCGTTACTCCCATTGTACTACCTTGAATTACCATCTGTGCAATATGACTATCCGAGGAATCGATTAAGGTATTCATTTTTACATTACCCTTCATCATAGTTTTATCATAGAAGGATTTGTCCTTTACCTCTGCACCATTCTTTAATAACTGGCTTTTCGATTGATCTGCCAGCTCCTGATAATCCTTTAACTGCTTGTGTAACTCACTGCTGAATTCTTTATCTGAGGCTTTATCGAGTACAGCTTCAATCGCTGTAATACCAATGGAGGCATTTTGATATGTCTTTTCCAATAAATCTAAATCTACATTTCCTACCATAAAAACACTCCTTATACTATTGTATTACATAGTATAAGGAGTTAATAGTTATTTATTCAGCTGAATCGCCTTCTGCTGTTTTAGTATCCTGACTGTTATTCGCCATCTCATCAATATTTTTCCAGAAATTTTGCAAATCTTCATCATTGTCTTTTGCTTTTTCACTTTTTTCGTTGGTCATTTCGATTAAAGCGACAACATCTTCGTCTTCATTTCTGGCGTCAAAGTACGCTTTTAAATCGTCATCCATATCTCCGGAATAGATTTTAAGCTTCTTGTCTTCTCCAGTAACAACATAAAATTTGGCAAGTCCTGGTGCTGGTGTATTAACACTGGTAAATTTGATTTCATGATAAACATATACAATATAAGTGCCTTCTTCCACACCCTTCTTTGTATAAGTCTTAATGTTACGATAATCATCGATATATTCTGTCTTACTTTGTAGTTGCTCTTCTGTCTCTGCTTTACTAGGATCACTTAAAATACTTTTTAATTTGTCGACATCGCGATTGTACTTAGCCGTATAATAATCCTCAAAGAGATCATCAATTTTAGGATAAGTACCTGATTTCTCAATATCATAAACCGGCCATTCAGTAGGTGTTGGAATATCCGTCGGTGTCGGTGTTACGGTCGGTAAATCAGTTGCTTCTGTTGTAGCTTCCTTAGATAATATATTTAACTCTGAGGTGGAATCATCTGATAATAAACTAGCTTCTATCGCAGTGTCAGCACCTAAGTTTCCTTCTATTTTCGATTTGTCTTGGCTTACGGATAATGTTAGTAATCCTATGCCCATGGTGCTCATTGTTGTCATTAAAATAATCTTTTTATATTTAAGTTTCATTTAATCTCCTCGAATCCTTGTACCTTTGTTAATTAATTGTTGTTTCTATTTTAACAAAAATACGGAAAAAATGCAACATAAATATTTCATTTTTATGTAATACTATTTAACAATTTCGTAACATTTACATTTTAGCTATACTTTACCAATTTTAATTGGAATATAATTATACAAATACAGAAAGAAAACATATAATAAGAATATGAGATTTAATATGAGAGGACGATGATGAATGGAACAAGTATTGAACCAACAGTTAAAGCGTTTGGAAAAGCAGGAGCAAAAGATTTTAACGCAATCAGACCACACTTTTATTAATGACAAAATCTCGCCAGTTATGGATAAAATCCAAAGCAAGATACCTGAGAAGTTAATAGACGTATTGGATAAAGCCATTAATAAAGGATTTCAATTAGTATTCGAAAAAGGGAGTCCTTATATTGAACGAACCTATAATAAAGAAAAAATTGAATTAAATCATGATATTAACAATTATGCACTTAATAAGAAATTCAGCAAAGAGCATATAAAAAGACTCGATAAGCAATCAAAGCAATCAAAACTGGTGAATTCCACTTTCTCCGTTCTAGAGGGTAGTATCCTTGGACTTCTTGGGATAGGTTTACCGGATATTCCACTTTTTCTTTCCGTAATTCTTAGAACCAACTATGAAGTTGCCTTAAGTTATGGCTACCAATGTGATGCTCCAGAGGAACGAAACTATATGTTATTATTAATCTGTGGAGCAATAACGAAAGGTGAGCAACAAAAGGAATTTGATAAGATACTTGAGCAATTGGGTGAAAAAATAGATAAAAACATCGATAGTAATTATGATACCGAAAAACTGGTGGCGGCTACTTCCAAGGTATTATCCGAGGCCTTACTAACAGCCAAATTTATACAAGGCATTCCTGTAGTTGGAGTAGTTGGTGGTGTAGTTAACTATAATATAGTGAATCGGATTGCAAAATATGCAAGGATAAAGTATAAAAAAAGATATCTACACAAACGCATAGAAATTGAGGAATTTCCTCCAAACTAAATATTTTAATGTATCGCATTCAAGCCTTAGAGTTGTTATAAATTTGCTCAAAACTTTCTTTACTTTGCAATTTATATAGTATATAATAACATAGTCTAAGAAAGCCCAGTTTCTTATGTGCTTTCTTTTACTTGCACTTGTAGCTCAGTGGATAGAGCGTTCGCCTCCGAAGTGAAAGGTCGCCGGTTCAAATCCAGTCAGGTGCATATTTTTAGGTCTGTTACTTTGTGTTTCGCTCCTCTGATTAAAAGGCGTGAATCACTTTGTGACAGACCTTTTTGTTGCACTCATATACATCTCTATTCTTATCTGTAATGTTGCATAATTAATTATGGTTATGCTATGGTAACAAAATTCATAAATTCTCGTATATATAATAACGAGGTGAATCATATGAATTCCTGCGAACTTATTACTTTCGTCAATACTCTAGCTTGTATCATTGCAAAGTGTACACCAAAGGATGATCTTCCCCTGCTTACGGCTATCTTAGGACAGCTTGCCGCCTCCTTAGCGACAATAGCTGTTAATGAAGATCTTTTGGCGGGTGATAAAAATGTTGTTCCAATCGCAGTTCCGGAGACCGAAATTATTGAAGCTCAACCAAGATTATAACATCAACAAAAAAACAGACTCAATATAATTAACATACCGAGTCTGTTTTATTTATAATTTAAGTAAATTCTACAATCACTAATTATGCGTTTTCAGTACCATAAAGTGTAGACAATTTCTGTAAGTGAGCATATTTATTAATTGCATTCTTTTCTGATCGAGCAAATAATTCCTCTGCTCTTTCTGGATTCTGACGACTAAGTTGACTATAACGAACTTCGTTCTTCAAGAAATCCTGATAGCTTGTTGTAGGAGCCTTGCTATCTAACTGGAATGGATTCTTTCCTTCCTCAACCATACGAGGATCAAAACGGAATGTATTCCAATATCCTGAAGTAACTGCATTCTTCTCTTCTGTTTGAGCAGTCGACATACCACCCTTAATTCCATGGCTGATACAAGGAGCATAAGCTATAACAAGGGAAGGTCCATTGTAGCTTTCTGCTTCTACTAAGGCTTTTACAGTTTGGTTGTAATCAGCACCCTGAGCGATTTGTGCTACATATACATAGCCATAGCTCATTGCGATCTGTGCTAAATCCTTCTTCTTTACTTCTTTACCAGCAGCTGCGAATTGTGCAATTGCACCGACATTGGTAGCTTTTGAAGATTGACCGCCAGTGTTGGAGTAAATCTCTGTATCAAATACTAAAATATTAACATCCTGACCACTAGCAATTACATGATCTAAACCGCCGAAACCGATATCATATGCCCAACCGTCTCCACCAAAGATCCATTGAGATTTTTTGGATAAGAAGTCCTTATCCTTAATGATATCCTTTGCTTCTGCAGCATCACAAGATTCTAATACTCTAAGTAATGCGCTTGATGCGCCAGAATTCTCACGGCCATTGTCATAGGTAGAAAGATATCTTTCTGCTGTTGTCTTCACATCATCTTTATCTGTTGTTGCTGCTAATGCTGCAACTTTATCTTTTAATCTACTTCTTAATGCTTGTTGCGCAAGCGACATACCTAAACCAAACTCAGCATTATCTTCAAATAAGGAGTTTGCCCATGCAGGACCTTGACCCTTTTTATTAACAGTATAAGGTGTGGAAGGCATGGAACCACCCCAGATTGAAGAACATCCGGTAGCGTTTGCAATATACATTCTTTCACCAAATAATTGAGTAACTAATTTAGCATAAGGAGTCTCACCACAACCTGCACATGCGCCGGAGAATTCGAGTAATGGTTGTTTGAACTGGCTACCTTTTACGGAAACATCTTTAAACTTCTCAGCAACTTCTGGTTTCTCCTCTAAAGATAAACCATATTCAAAGATATTCTGCTCTGCTAATTGAGATTCTAGAGGGTTCATAATAAGAGCTTTATTGCCCTTCTTACCTGGACATACATTCGCACAAGATCCACATCCGGTACAGTCAAGTACGGAAACAGTCATTGCAAATTCCATT
The DNA here is from genome assembly GCA_029256105.1 of Herbinix sp. Lineage (GTDB taxonomy): Bacteria > Bacillota > Clostridia > Lachnospirales > Lachnospiraceae > Mobilitalea. Next base: position 291,117 of record JAQSYO010000002.1, on the reverse strand, counting down.
CCAGGAACACCAGTCATAGCTGTCTTTTTCATTCCCTCAGGAGCATTCGCTGACTCATCTGCAGTTAATGCAACCGGACGGATTACAGCGTGAGGACATACATAAGAACAGAAGTTACATTGAATACAATTTTCAAGATCCCAAGTAGGAACATCAACTGCAATACCACGTTTTTCAAATGCAGCAGAACCTTGAGGAAGAGTACCATTTGCTTCTGCAAGGAATGTAGATACTGGCAAATCATTACCTTGTTGTGCATTGATAGGAGTTAAGATATTGTTAACGAAATCAACAACTTCTTTTCTTCCTTCACTAACTTTTAATAGTATTTCTTCATCCTGAGCATTTTTCCAGCTATCAGGAACTATAACTTCATTCAAACCAGTAAGACCGCGATCAATTGCTGTATGATTCATAGCAACGATTGCTTCGCCCTTCTTGCTGTAGGAATAGGTTGCTGCATCCTTCATGTATTTAACAGCTTCCTCAACCGGAATAATGTTAGCAAGTTTAAAGAACGCTGACTGAAGTATTGTATTAATACGTCCGCCTAAGCCAATTTCCTTACCAATGCTGATACCATCAATGGTGAAGAATTTAATGTTGTGTTCTGCAATATAACGCTTAACCTGACCTGGTAAATGTCTCTCGATTTCTTCCATATCCCAACCACAGTTGAGTAAGAAGGTACCGCCATCTTTTAATTCCTGAACCATGTTATATTTTCTAACATAGGAAGGATTATGACAGGCAACAAAGTTAGCTTCTGTGATAAGGTAGGTAGACTTAATCGGCTTCTTACCAAATCTTAAGTGGGACATAGTAACACCACCAGATTTTTTGGAGTCATAATCAAAGTAAGCCTGAGCGTACATGCTTGTATGATCGCCAATGATCTTAATGGAGTTCTTATTAGCGCCAACGGTACCATCTGCACCAAGACCCCAGAATTTACAGCTAATAGTTCCTTCCGGTGTTGTATTAGGACTAGCCTTTGTCTCAAGGGATAAATGAGTTACATCATCATTAATACCAATGGTAAATGTCTTCTTTGCTGTATTCTCATATACTGCAATAATCTGTGCAGGAGTTGTATTCTTGGAGCCTAAACCGTAACGGCCGTTAAATACAGGAGTATTGTTAAACACACTATCCTTTAAAGCAGCTACTACATCTAAGAACAATGGCTCGCCAAGAGAACCTGGCTCTTTTGTTCTATCTAATACAGTAATTTTTTTAACAGTTGCAGGAATAGCTTCAATCAAGTGCTTTGCGCTGAAAGGACGATATAAACGAACCTTTACAAGACCAACCTTAGAACCGTTCGCATTCATGAAATCAATGGTTTCTTCTGCTGTATCGCTTACAGAACCCATGGCGATGATAATTTGGTCTGCATCTGCTGCACCATAATAGTTGAATAATTTATAATCAGTACCAATTTTAGCATTTACTTTTGCCATGTACTCTTCAACGATGCCAGGAACTGCATCATAATATGTATTGCATGCTTCTCTTGCTTGGAAGAATACGTCAGGGTTCTGAGCAGATCCTCTAAGTACTGGATGCTCAGGATTTAATGCGTTACGACGGAATGCATCAACTGCATCCAAATCAGCCATTTCCTTAAGATCTTCATAATCCCAAGCTTCAATTTTCTGAATTTCGTGGGAAGTTCTAAATCCGTCAAAGAAATGTACGAAAGGTATTCTTCCTTTGATTGCTGCCAAATGCGCTACTGCACCTAAGTCCATAACTTCCTGAGGATTGCTACTTGCTAAAAAAGCAAAACCGGTTTGACGGCATGCATAGATATCGGAGTGATCACCGAAAATTGATAACGCATGACTTGCTAAAGCACGAGCTGATACGTTAATAACGCCCGGCAGTAACTCACCTGCGATTTTATACATATTGGGGATCATTAGTAATAAACCTTGTGATGCAGTGAAAGTAGTTGTTAAAGCACCTGCTGCTAAAGAACCGTGAACGGTACCAGCTGCGCCTGCTTCTGACTGCATCTCAACAACCCTAACCTCTTGTCCAAATATGTTTTTTCTGCCTTCTGTTGACCATTTATCAGTCACTTCGGCCATAACTGAGCTAGGGGTGATAGGATAGATCGCTGCAACATCGGTAAACGCATAAGACACGTGAGCCGCTGCATTATTACCATCCATAGTTTTCATTTTCCTTGCCATTGAAATGTCCTCCTTAATTCTTTCTGAGTTTGTGTTTATACAAGATGAATTGATTATTATACAACTCACTTGACATGAACAAAACCAAATTGATAAGAATCAATTTATGTTTATATTCGTCGATTCATAATTATAACACATTGTAAAAAATATTGAAACATAAAATATGTATAACTTATAAAAATCTTATAAATTTTTGTTAGTTATTCTGCATGAAATGAATTTTATACAATTTTATGTGTTGAAATATATATAAAATCGACATTTTTTATAATATTAAGGTGATTTATTCCAATTGTAATTAGCTGTTACATTGTTATAGCATTATTTTTCCTCGAAAAATAGTAAACACGATCGGATAATACTTCCTCTCTGGCAACTTGTGTACGATTTACGTCCTTCACCATCTCGGCTAATGACTCCTTTTTCATTGTTTTGTCAAAAGGAACAAGAATGATCTCGTGAATACTGCTAGGAAGTATATAAAAGTCGGATTGGATTTGTCTTGCGAATTCTCGCAAAACATCTTCATATAATAGGCAGGAGGCTCCATTAATTCCTTTCAGATTTGATAGAATATACATCTTATGTTGATTCTTATTAATTTTCTCACCTAAGATGCCCGCAAGTATGTCTTCTTTAAAATCATCTCCACTTTGAAACATCTCATCTGTGAGCATTCCTTTAATTACTTCATCCATACTTCTTATTGTAGAGGGAAATAGTATCTTCGTATTACCCGTTGCTAATACCTGTAATTCCTGAAGTGAAGTCCTCCAGTTTAACATATGTTCGTTGGTAATACGGATAGTTCCTATTCCATCGTCATCATCACGTACAAGACAATGAAAGGTGATTGCTAGATCCAAATATTTAATATGAGGGACTTGTTCCAATAGCTTTTTATTCCTATCAAAACTTACAAGTCGATAAATAATATATGGTTTCATTTCCTCAAAGGAATAGGTAAATTCCTCAGCCACAATCGGAATTGTGCAGTTTTTATAGATATCACATAATCGTTGGGCCAATTCATTAATACTTATCCCCTCTACATACGCTTCATAATATGGGAGTAGATAAATATTGGGAGCAAAATTCTTGCCTTGCTTTAATAAAACTAAGCTGTCAAGCTCCATTGAGTTGTTTTTCGTAACCTTATAAATTTGCACCGAATACTCCTCACCCATCATTTTCTTAACCTTACCGGTAATCTCATTAACAAATGAATTATAATCGGTTGTTGTTTCTCGAAGCACTTGCATCATTCGTATAAATCCTCCTTTTTATTTTTACATTGATAATAAACTAATTTATTTGTTAGGGTATTTATTGAGTTATATTAATGGGATTTTAGAATAAATAGAATTATTGAAAGAACAAGAACATTTATCTATGTTCATATTTAAATTCTTCTAAATGGAAGGACTCTTGTCTAGTAGTAAATATAAAAATCATGGAAAGCAGATCAAAATATGTGATTTTGAAATACTGTGATTTTGGAATACTGTGATTTTATTTTAGAATATATAAAGACCTTGGAGTAATGAAACTTTGAATACTGAGTTCTTGGTATATTGAGTCCTTGGTATATTGAGTCCTTGGTATATTGAGTCCTTGGTATATTGAGTTCTTGGTATATTGAGTTCTTGGTATATTGAGTTCTTGGTATATTGAGTCCTTGGTATACTGCAATTGGGGAGTATTGAAATTCTGGATGATTTGTTATCTAAAGAATAATATAAATAAAGAGACCTTGATTAATTAAGATTTAGATTATCAAAAAAGATTGTTTTATGTAGGTTATTGTAACAAAAATGGTAGTCAATAGCAAGAAGTTTATGCCATATTTTTACATAAACTTTTACTCCTTTTTTGTATATTTTGCCAGCCTTACCAACTCCGTCTGACGCTGAGCGCAATCAGAACCTGCGCAGGTGCGTAAAATGTCCACATAAGAATTGAGGATAAAGTATAAATCTGAGCATACAGATTCTCTGGCATGGAAATAAAACCAGAAAGGTTAAAGAGTCCGACATTAATATCGCAAAGAAGAAAGAGAAACATACCGATAGCAAAAATAACATTTTCTTTGGCCTTCGGGTTAATAATTGCTACTCTAATCGCAATAATTGTATTCGTTAAGATACATATAAAATAGAAAACAGTTGCAATTAATAAATTCTCTAATACCAGACCCATCTGTTGAAGTATAATACAGACTATACCAGCAATACTCACTTGAAGTGCAATGCGAATACTTAAAACTCGTAGCACGCCTAAGTCAATTCTTCCCTTTACCTTTGCCCTCTGTACCATGATAAGCTTCATTTCATACAATAGCTGGACAAGGATAAAAGTCAAAACACCATACAAATAATAATCCAACATAAGAATAAAAAGATCTGAGATTACTGTAAAGAAAAGTGCTGCCTGAAGACATTGTGAAATATGATCGCTTTTCGTCTGAGACTTACGTTTCGTGAATGAATGCAAACCTTTATTTTGAGAACCCGGAAAGCAAATTATGCTCCTGCCAGCACTCATATTATTAAAAAGTGCGTAACAAAAGCATAATATAATAATGCTAAATTTAATTATTTTGGAAAGATCAATGCTACCACCAGTAAGGTCCAGAGTAAGAAATGCTCCATATAAAAATGCCTGAAACAAAACAAACAGTAATCCCATGTTAACCTTTTTGGTGTATTGTTTCACTTAGCCTCTCCTTCATCGATTTCTAACATACTTTAAATCAACTACTTCTCAAATTATCTCACAATCGTCTACAATATAGCATCTTGTTTTCTTAAAAACAAAACAGCTAAATCCTTAGGAATCGGTTTGCTATATAAGAAGCCTTGCGCTTTATCACAATTTGCTTCTTTAAGAAAAACTTCTTGATCAAAGTTCTCTACACCTTCCGCGATAACATTTAAATCAAGATTTCTTGCAAGTGTAATAATCGTCTGTATAATCTTCTGATCAGATCGATCCTCCATCACAGTATCAAGAAAACTCTTATCAATCTTTAAATTGCTTACCGGAAGACGCTTCAGATAATTCATGGAGGAGTACCCCGTACCGAAATCATCCAAGGAAAATTTTACGCCTATTTTCTTTAATTCATGAATTGTTGCAATCGTATATTCAATATCATCCAAAGCAATGGTTTCTGTAATCTCCAGTTCCAAATTGTTTGAATTAATGCCGGTTTCCTCAATAACATCATAAACAAGTTTTACAATTTCTCTATCTTTAAATTGTCTTGCAGATAGATTTACCGCCATCTTTATGTTTGGATATTCCTCTGACCATTGTTTCAGTTGTTGACAAGCAGTCTGTAAAACCCATTTACCAATTGGTATAATCAATCCTGTCTCTTCCGCAAGATAGATGAATTCATCCGGAAAAACGAGACCTTTTGTTGGGTGATTCCAACGTATCAGTGCTTCAAACCCTACAACTTGTTTTGTTTCCAGGTCCATCTGTGCTTGATAGAATAAAACAAATTCATTACGTTCGATTGCTTTTCTTAGCTCGGACTGAGTTTCAATCTTCTCAGTAAGCTTAAGGTTAAAGGAATAATCAAAGTAAGCATGTGTGTTTTTACCGTTTGCTTTTGCAACATACATTGCAGAATCAACATTCTTTATTAAAGATTGTGAGCTTTTACCATCCTTAGGTGCAAAAGCAACTCCAATACTTACCGTTACAAAATATTCTTTTGTAGATAATACAAAGGGATACGTAAATACATTCTTTATTTTTTTGATTTTATCTTCAAAGTATACGGTGTCCTGAAGGTTTTGTGTAAGTACGATAAATTCATCGCCGCCTATTCTAGCTAGGTAATCATTTTCATCCAAAACCTGTTTTAAACGATAGGTTACATCGATTAAAAGCTCATCTCCATAAGAATGTCCAAGTGAGTCATTGATATTTTTGAAATTATCAATATCAATGTCCATAATCGCTATTGTCTCTTCACTTCGGAGTGTCAGCATAATATTATCTAACATTTCAGTAAAAGCAGCACGATTTGGTAGCTCTGTCAAATAATCCGTGTATGCCAGTTTCTTCATGCTTTCTTTGTTTTTACTCAGTTCATCATATTTACCCGTCAGGTCACTCAAGGAGGAAAGTGAGGAATTATAAATATCTTCTAATTCTCGATAACGCTCTTTCATATCTTGATATTCTTGATTCATCAGGTTCTGTTTAAACTGACCATTTCTCAATTTAACTACAAAAACAATAAGCAGCACAACAATGAAAATAGCTGCTGCTATTATAGCGATCCCGGCTGTTAGGTCAATCACAAAATATCCCATAAGTCCTCCAATACGCCCCAGAACGTATTTTCTTTAGTTATTTTGATTTCAAGTAATTATCAATTCCGACTGCTGCTGCTTTCCCTGCCCCCATTGCAAGTATTACTGTAGCCGCTCCCGTAACCGCGTCACCACCAGCAAAAACGCCTTCACGTGATGTTAAGCCCGTTTCTTCGTCTGCTATGATACATTTATATTTATTTGTATTCAACCCTCTAGTAGTTGATGAAATTAATGGATTAGGGCTTGTACCCAAGGACATGATTACAGTGTCAAGTTCAATTATAAAGTCGGAGTCCTTCTTTTCGACAGGCTTTCTTCTTCCTGATTCATCCGGTTCCCCCAGTTCCATCTCTACACAAAGCATTCCTGATACCCATCCATTTTCATTCACAAGAATTTCCTTCGGATTGGTTAAAAGTTTGAAAATAATTCCTTCTTCCTTCGCATGGTGTACTTCTTCAATTCTTGCGGGAAGTTCTTCCTCACCTCTTCGATAAACAATATATACCTCTGCTCCAAGTCTTAATGCTGTTCGAGCAGCATCCATAGCGACATTTCCACCACCAACCACTGCTACCTTCTTTCCAGCAATGATTGGAGTATCATAACTGTTGTCAAAGGCTTTCATTAAATTACTACGAGTAAGATATTCATTTGCTGAAAAAACACCATTGGCATTCTCTCCCGGAATACCCATGAACTTCGGAAGTCCTGCTCCAGAACCAATAAATACTGCTTCAAAGCCTTCTTCTTCCATCAATTCATCAATTGTAGTTGATTTACCAATAACAACATTTGTCTCGATCTTTACTCCAAGAGCCTTCACATTATTAATTTCCTTCTTTACAACATCGTCTTTCGGAAGTCTGAATTCTGGAATTCCGTAAACCAATACTCCACCCGGCTCATGTAATGCCTCGAATATGGTTACATCATACCCTAATTTCGCAAGATCGCCTGCACAGGTAAGACCCGCCGGTCCTGCTCCGATTACAGCTACTTTCCTGCCATTAAACTCCTTTGGCATCTCAGGCTTAATCTCATGCTCCATCGCCCAATCTGCTGCAAAACGCTCTAACTTTCCAATGGAGACCGGATCACCTTTAATACCACGGATACACCGTTCCTCACACTGTGATTCCTGCGGACAAACTCTACCGCATACAGCAGGAAGTGATGAATATTTACCTAATACTTTGAAGGAAGTTTCTACATCTCCATTAACAATCTCTTTAATAAATCCTGGAATATCAATGGAGACCGGACATCCGGCTACACATTTCGGATTTTTACATTGTATGCAGCGTGAGGCTTCTTCTTGAGCTTCTTCCATATTATATCCAAGACAAACCTCTTTAAAATTGGTTGCCCTAATCTTTGGATCTTGTTCCCTTACTGGGACCTTCTTTAAAACATCCATTTATATGCAATCCTCCATGTTTTTTTGGAGGATTTTCCTCCCATGTTTTTTTGGAGGATTTTCCTCCCATGTTTTTTTGGAGGATTTTCCTCCCATGTTTTTTTGGAGGATTTTCCTCCCATGTTTTTTGGAGGATTTTCCTCCATGTTCTTGGAGGATTTTCCTCCATGTTCTTGGTGGGTTTACTCTCCTATACCTTTTGAAGGTATCCCTCCATGGTTTTGGAGGGCATTCCCTCCTATACTTTTTGGGATAGGATTTCACCTCTCCCAGAGTTGGTTATTAAAGTATGTTTATTCTTCATGGCACTCACAGCCTGGATGATGGTGTGTAGCTCCTTCTTTTTCTCGGAGTACTATTTTACCCTCTTCCGATTTATACATTTGAAGTCTTTTCATTGCTTCGTCGAAATTCACCAGATGTCCATCAAATTCAGGTCCATCTACACAGGCGAACTTCACTTCATTCCCTATTGTTAACCTGCAAGCACCACACATACCAGTGCCATCTACCATTACAGGATTCATACTTACGATTGTTCTAATTCCTAATTCTTTTGTTAAAATACTTACAAATTTCATCATAATCATTGGTCCGATTGCGATGATTAAATCATACTTCTTACCCTGATTATTCACCAAATCCTTAATGCAATCATTTACATTGCCTTTAAAGCCATAGGAACCGTCATCTGTAGTTATGTATAAATCTTTTGCCCATTTCTTCATTTCATTTTCTAAAATGATTAAATCTTTATTTCTTGCACCGATAATACAATCCACATCATATCCGTTTTCCTTCATCCATTTTACCTGCGGGTAGACAGGTGCTGCACCCACACCTCCCGCAATGAATAAAATCTTTTTCGAAGATAATTCTTCTCTGGGTAAATCAATCAATTCAGATCTGTGACCTAACGGACCGGTAAAATCTCGGAAAGCCTCTCCTTCTTCATAACTAGCCATTAACTGCGTTGATGATCCAAGCGCTTGAAACACTATGGTTACCGTTCCTGCTTCTCTGTCATAATCACATATCGTCAAAGGAATTCTTTCTCCCTTTTCATCCATTTTAACAATTACAAATTGCCCCGGAAAACATTTTTTTGCAACTCTGGGGGCTTTTATATCCATAAGATAAATAGAATTAGCAAGACTTTCCTTTTTCATGATGGTATATATATAGCTCTCTGCCATTTCAATTAACCTCTTCCTTATATTCAAAATTGCTTATAATAATTATGAATTATTAGTTTTCATTATACGGTACTTACTATAAAAAATCCAGCGATTTTTTTGTGAAAGAGCGTGGTTAACCATATTTCGGCATATTTAATATATTTGCATCAAGATTATGTAATGATTCGACTGCATTGTATAAAAAAGGACTTTATTTCCTCTTCTTTTTGTAATTATGCATAAACCTGGCAGGAATTAACAGCTTATTGCATAACTATACAAAAGATCAAAAGATAAAGTCCTCCCTATATTTTGCAGAGAATGATATTCGTAATATTAATTATGTCTTTAATTTATGCTCCATCATCAGTTCCAACCTTGTTAAGAACTCTCTATACTCCACCTCTTCCGCTTCAATATCAGCACCGGCTCTGCCAAGACGGTCACAGCGGCATAATAGCGCAATTTCATGGATATCAACCCTACGAAGCATATTATTTGTATCAGCATATGGAAGCTCCTTCAAAACATAAAGCATATGCATATGGTACCTTACTAAGGCTGCTACTTTTTGTACAAATTCCTCATCATCTGTTAATGCATGCAGAAAATCAATGCATAATTTTTCCCCTTCTTTATCATGATCATAGGAGGTTATTCTGCCCCTACGCGTCCTAGTAGTATCGGGTTTTCCAATGTCATGTAATAACGCTGCCCACATCAGAGTCTTTGGATCCTTACTTTGGTTGCGTACTTTTCCCGCTTCATCGAGTACAAGCATTGTATGATTCCATACATTTCCCTCTGGATGATATTTTACTGATTGTTCCGTTTTTCTCAACATCTGTAGCATTTTGAACGGATATTCGTTAAATAGCTCTCTTTTTGATAACATGTTGATATAAGTTGAAGGTTTTTCCTCTGTAAGCAGATGCTCCGTTATATCTTGAAATGAAATTTGATTTATTCCTTCTATCGTAGCATTCATTATTTGGGTTCATCCATGGGTTTTGACTTTTCATGACCCGCTTTTGCTTTCCCTTGGATTTCAGGAACAGGCTCTGCTTCATTCTTTTGAATATGCATTCTTTGCCAGCCTTCTGTTCCATGTGGTTCTGTTATATTTGGCCTTCTCATACCTGCTTTTGCCATACTTGTTCCTCCTGCTTAAACATCATTTTGCTTGATTGATTTCCTCTTGGCATTCTTATTTTTATTTTGATTTTCCTTCGTGATGGGTGTTTGTCCATCTGCTTTTTCCATTCTGGCCTGTTTATTGTCTGGTTGACTATCTTTTGGCATAAAAACCTCCTCTTCTAAAAACCGTGTTAACACTTTTACACCAATTAGTATATACATTCTATTGTTTCATATCCATTTTCACTTTATAATCCAAGTTCCTCAAAACTGGATAACTTGGATAACTGATAATTAGAAAAACGTTTATCAGATGATAACTCTTTGCCAAACCATGCAGGCGGATTAAATTCATTTGCCGCATTTTCATCCTCAAATTCTACTTCCACAAATATAAGCCCTGTGAGTAATCCTTCAAATACATCGAGTTCAGCAGTCACCCCGGCTTGTAACGGAATTAAATATCTTGTTTTATGGATAATATTCCCATCAGTTTTTTTCTTTAATGTAAGAAATGCGTCCTCCGTCAAAGGAAGCTCAACTTCATTATTAATGATTGCTCCACCATCTACTTGCTTCTTAAGTCCAAAATTGGATTTATACGTTAGTATATAATTTTCATTACTTTTTCGAATTCTTATAATCGGATTATGACAGAGATACCCCTGTTCAATTTTTTTATACTGATATTGCGATAGATCTCCCGGTAAATTATGTATTGCGTATTTGCGTTCTATTTCCATTTATCATCCATTCCTCTCGATTATATTATCTCTTAGTCCCTATATTTTATTACTCTAATATTCATCTATCTTAACAACTTAGCAATAGGTTATTCTTTCCATCGTTATTGCAATCATTTTCCGTATAGGAACAGTCTATCTGTAGATACTATTGTCATGAAAAAATGTTTCGTTAAAAATTTCTTTATTTGCGGCCTTTGTGGATGGTGTATGGAGTGCTTTTGGACGGGTTTGGATTCCCTCCGAAAACATAAAGATAAAACACTTTCCTGTCACACCTCCGTATGGATGTTCCCCATCTACGGAATGGCTGCTTGCCTTACCCCTATTTGCAATAAGCTAAAAAACCGGAATGCACTGCTACGAGGGGGTGTTTATGCATTTTTCATTTATATGGCGGAATACACATCTGGTGTACTTCTTAAAAAATATGGTGCATGTCCATGGGATTACAGCAAAGCAAAGTTAAATTACAAGGGTGTAGTTAGGCTTGATTATGCACCGGCTTGGTTTCTCGCCGGTCTCTTTTTTGAAAAAGTATTAAATAGAAATTAGCGGTTTGTATATTACAACCGCTTTTTTTATTTATGAAAATTGATTTGCCTTAACAAATCAATTGCATCTGCATATTTATTATAGCAAGTACGGACTCCATTCTGCAACATAGAATTGCAAGCTTGAAAGGCAGTACAAAAAGATGTATACTATATTTACTTTAGAGATGGCCTTTCATTCATGCATATGGCATGTACTACGTCATCGTTACCAACAATCAGGAGGGTCAATACTTGTTAAAAGCAGTGATATTTGATATGGATGGTGTGATTATCGATAGTGAACCCATGCATACCAGAGCGGCTATTTTAGCCCTACAAAAATATAATGTGGATGTTTCTTTAGAATATATACATGGTTTTATCGGAAGTACAACTTATTACATGTGTCAGAAAATGATTGAAGATTTTAAGATTAATGTTACGACTGAAGAACTTCTGAAAGTTAATAATGAAATGAAGAATCAACTTTTGGCGGCTGAAGGACATATCGTAATTCCTTATATTATCGACTTGATGAAGAATTTATATGGTAATGGTATCAAGTTAATCATTGCCTCTTCCTCACCTACCGCAGCAATAGAAGAAGTAATGAATACGCTTAAGATAAAAGATTATTTTGACGGATTTATATCCGGTATGATGGTGGCGCATCCAAAGCCTGCACCTGACATCTTCCTTGAGGCTGCCAAAAGACTTGGAGTTGATCCATCCGAATGTCTCGTAATTGAAGATTCTTCTAATGGTGTTTCAGCTGCTGAGGCGGCAGGGATAACCAGTATCGGATTTGTTAATCCAAACTCTGGAAATCAAGATCTTCGAAAAGCAGCCATTTTGGTGGAAGGTTTTGATGAAGTAGATTATGAATTTATTAATAAAGTTTATCAATATGATCATATGGAGCCTGCTACGGTCCTAACCACCGAGCACTTTATCCTAAGGGAACTTACTACAAAGGATATCGTAGATCTTTATCCCATATACATGAAACCCTCAATCAGGGAATTTCAAGATGATTTTAATGATGATCTAGAAGTAGAGAAAGAAAAACAAGAAGCTTATATTCATAATATGTATCATTTATACGGCTTCGGATTTTGGGGTGTATTCTTAAAAGAAAACGGGCAGCTTATCGGTCGCTGTGGTATTGAACTAAAAATACTTGAGGATAATGAAGTTTATGAAATCGGTTATTTATTAGATGATTCCTACCAAGGACACGGCTATGCGAAAGAATTCGTAACTGCTACTATAAATTATTGTTTTATGGAGTTAGAAATTCACCGGATTGTAGCCGTAATTGATAAAAACAATATTCGTTCCATCCATCTTGCAGAACAAGTGGGTATGCATCAATTTAGCAAAACAATGAGAAATAATCGGGATTGCTATCTATATGAGATTACGTATCATCAATAACATAAACTAAATAAAATCAAGTAGATTTTGATAAGGAGGATGGCATGGAGAGCCAAAGGAATACAAAACAAAAACAACTAATATTAAGTATATTAAAAGAATCCAACCGGCCTATGTCAATTAATGAGATTTATGCTTTGGTTGTTCTTCAAGTGCCTAAAATCGCAAAGTCAACTATTTATCGTAACATTGATTCACTCCTAAACCAAAACTTGATTGATAAATATCACCTTAATGATAACGAGGTCTTTTATCGTATAAAAGCTGACAGTCATGAACATAAACACTTTATCATATGTGATGATTGTAAGAAAGTCTTCGATTTACCCTCCTGTCCTATCCATGCTCTTGAAAATGCTATGGAGGAGGAAGGTTTCATAATTAAAGAACACTTAATTCAAATTAGTGGTATCTGTAAGACATGTGCTAAGGGACATACGAAAGGTCAATGAAATAATATATATTTTAAAATTTGAATGTATATGTAATAATTTAATTATCTTTTTATTATAAATATAAATTTATATATTAAAATAGACAAGTCTTTCCAGACTTGTCTATTTTAATAACAATTTTATTACTGCGCTGTGCCGTTACCTGAGCCTGTTCCTGTTGTTCCACCAGTTCCTCCAGTCGTTCCTCCGGTAGTATTATTATCTGTTGTACCTGTGCCGTTGGTTGTTCCATTTGTCGTTCCATTGTTTACGGCATTATTGGTAGGTGCAATTGTTGTACCGGTAGCACTTTTGGTTGGTGCGACTGTTGCAGCACTTTTGGTTGGTACCATTGTAGTACCGTCAGTTGTTCCATTGTTATCAGCGGCACATGCACTAAACACAAACATTGAAAAAACGCATATTCCAATCAATATTCCTAATTTCTTTTTCATAGATACTCCTCCTAAAAAAATTTATCTAATTACAAGATTAGTATCTCTCGGTTCTACTCAATTATGCACAAGTAAATTTTAGTTAAGTCTGCATCTAGATATTTCAAAAAATTAATTTATTAATTAAAAATTAATTTTAATGATTAAACTCAGTCATGTCCCCACGAAAACGAAGTGGCAAGTTATTACGTTGAAGCTTGGGATTTATTCGTTCTTTAATTGCAATATGATTAAAGAAAGCCTTCCACAAATCGCGATATTCATCCTCACGAATGGAAATTTCTTTCATTCTATCTTGATCAATATTCGGCACCTCAGCCAATATCCATGGGCTACCCGGTACATGAAGCGCAGCAAGATTACGATCTCCATCATAGATGAGAAATCTCTCTTGCGGAAGCCGGTCGGCAAAATGAGGTGTAATCAATGAAAGTACATTATTCTTGGGATGTATGATCGATGTCAGTAATCCATTCTCTTGTTCGGAAAAGCGTACAAATCCCAACAAGTGGTGTACTTCGTTATTCACATTCTTGTTCACGCGAAACATAGTATTTACCACTTCATTACTAAGATGTTCCGTTATCCTTTTTCCAATCGCAAAACCAATAATCAAAAATCGATAGATCAAATCTGCTTTTCCTAAATGATCAGAAAGTGCTACTCTACAAACCATCTCATATGCTTCCTCAGAAATCTTATCCCTAATCGACTTGGCTACCTTAAGGGATAATGTATAATCGGTGTCAACTGCCATGTACTCTGCAAACAATTCTATATTAGAATACTTACTTCCTTCACTTTTTTCTTCGATTTTAATATTAGAATGCCCAAGTCTTGAACTCCATGCGAGGTAGATAGCAGTAAATATTCCATCAATACTATTATCACAAAGGTATATTCTTTTCATATCCATGCATCATCAACTCCTAATACTGCTCTACATATTTACCATCTTTATAGCGACAGGATAATCCGGTTTAAAACTTACATCATCAAATAAAGATAATTGCTTATACGTGATATCCTTCTCTATGCCTAAGGGAACTTGGTCCTTCAGTGCTACCAACTGTCTTGTAATAAAATTCTCTTCAATATTAATCGGATACATCATCCTACCATTACAAGTTATAAAATACACCGCTCTCTTTAGTACAATTCCCATGCGTTTTAAATCCTTAAAATCCAAAACTGCACTTTTTCTCGCCATCATAATGCGCTGTGCTGAATTCGTACCAATACCAGGAACACGAAGCAGGGAATAATAATCTGCTCGGTTAATTTCTACAGGAAATATCTCAAGATGACGAAGCGCCCAATCACATTTGGGATCTAGTAATACATTAAAATTTGGATACTTCTCATCCAGAAGTTCCATTGTTTGAAAACCATAAAAACGAAGCAGCCAATCGGCCTGATAAAGTCGGTGTTCCCGAAGTAATGGTGGTCCAGCCTCCGTGGAAGGTAGCCTTATATCTTGATTAACATTCATAAACGCTGAATAGAAAACTCTTTTTAAATCAAAATTATCATAAAGGGCTTGTGCAACTGACATAATCTGATAATCGCTTTCTTTTGTAGCGCCAATTATCATCTGTGTGCTCTGCCCTGCCGGTACAAAATTACGATTAATTATCGGTTTTTTCTGAAGGGGCACAAGTCCGGTATCCATAGTTATTATCTCTTTAATATCATGATCTCCTTGATCCTGAGCTGTGATTATCTTCTTAGGCTGTAGTTTATGATCAGGTAAACCCAAAAAATCGCGATTATTCTTCCTTCCCAGTTGAATTTGTCGTATTGGCTTCAGTATATTCTTACGACTTTTATGAGGTGCTAAATCCTTAAGACTCTCTGCCGTCGGTAGTTCGAGGTTAATGCTCATACGATCAGTGTACCAACCGAGCATCTCAATTAAAGCCGGATCCGCTCCGGGAATTGCTTTGCAATGAATATACCCATTAAAATGATGAACCTCCCTTAAAAGTCGCAAAGACTCAAGAATAAGTTCCATCGTATGATTCGGACTTATCAAAATGCCGGAGCTTAAGAATAATCCTTCTATATAATTCCTTCTATAAAATTCCATTGTAAGTTCACTTATCTCCTGTGGCGTAAACGATGCCCTAGCAATATCATTAGATGAGCGGTTAATGCAATACTTACAATCAAAAACACATTCATTCGTATAAAGTACCTTTAGAAGAGAGATACATCTACCATCCGCTGAAAAACTATGGCAAATACCAGCAGCAATACTATTGCCCATTCCAGTTCCCTTGCCCTTACGGTCAACACCACTCGAGGTGCAGGCCACATCATATTTGGCTGCATCAGAAAGAACCTCTAATTTTCTTTGCACTGACATATTCTCTTGAATTACCATGGTTTGTTCTCCCGTTATCAAACATTTGTTCTCTCTTGATTTTATCAAAATCAGGTTGAAAAGTCAACTATTTTTCAAACGTTTGTTCTGTTTTAACAATTGTTCAATTATATCTCAAATTTTCTATTGACAAAATTTTCTACAACATATATACTGTGGAACTGTTGGCTTAAACTTAATTAGTTTAATTAATCTACAAACTTTTAAACTAAAATCGATTATATAAAGACCCATTTAAATACTTGTGCATATTATTATTGACACAATCTATTACATCTTGAATTTAATGATAATATAATTAACCTACTTAATTCCTACTTTGACTTCTTTGTTTCGACTCAGTCCCAATAACCACCATATTGATATAGGAGTAGCTATGCTTAAAAGATTTCAAGATTTTCAAGCTTATCGCAAACAAGGTAAGCAAATTATACTTTTATTTTGTCTAGATTTATTTATCTTATTACTTGCTCTCATCTCCTCACTGATACCTATGAGATATTCCCAGCTCTTTACGGTCGGCTTCTTGTTGCTTGACATCTTCTGTTTAATGTATACCTTGGTGTTTTCGAAAAGAAATTCATCAATAATTAAAAATCTGGAGGAATCCTTTCTTCACAACAACTATGGAACCTCTGTGAATAAAATAAAACGGTTTCATAAATTAATGGAAGAAAATCTATTTGAGTATCATTTTCAGCCAATCATTCACGCAAGGACTGGTGATATTTATGCTTATGAGGCATTAATGAGAACTAATACTGAGGTAATTGGGATGCAGCCGGTTGAGATATTGGATTTAGCAGCGAAAGAAAATCGTCTCTATGATATAGAGAAATATACTTTTTATAATACTTTAAAAATCATGAAAGACAATTCCAATACCTTTCAGACCAGGAAACTATTTATTAATAGTGTCTCCAGTCACCAATTGTTTGATGAAGATTTCAACCTTTTGTATCAGAAATATGGATCATTATTTAAAGATATTGTAATAGAGATAACCGAAGCAACACTTCTTAATGATGATGGAATAAAACTTCTCCACAAAAGATTACAAAAAACCAACTTTCAGCTTGCATTGGATGATTACGGAGCCGGGTATTCCAACGCTTCCATATTGCTCACTTCAAATCCTAATTTCGTGAAGATCGATCATTCCTTAATACATAATATAAATGTGGATTCTAAAAAACAGCATTTAGTATCGAACCTCGTAAACTTTGCAAACCATAACCAGATTAAAATTATTGCAGAGGGAATAGAATCCTATGAAGAACTAGAATATGTGATAAGCATAGGTGTTGATTATATCCAAGGCTTCTATACAGCAAAACCGAATCCTATTATAATAGATACGATATCAGAGGATTTATTAGCGAAAATCCGGGAGCTAAATTACAAACACTTTTGTGATACCTCCGAACTTATGATTGTCTAAGCTCGCAATGAACAAATGGTTGATGACATTCCTTAATTATCGGAACAGCACAGCCTTTTACTCATATTTCTAAACATGACACTGCAAAGTAGCAGCATATAAAGAAAGAACTCCAAAATAAAATTCTTATGGAATTCATTTTGGAGTTCTTTCTAAGAAGCTTGGCTTTATCAAAATTCTTTTTAAATTCTTTTGTAATTTAATTACTGATGAAACAATATCCTAGAAGGCCTGTTGTCTCTTTCTCTTACTAACCACCAAAGCGATTGAGATAATCGCTGCCGCAAATCCAATCTGTATTGCCATGTACCCAATGATATCCGATATATCAGACCATTTAGACGAAGTAACCGTCTCAAGTGCAGTATTTGCTTTCACATACCAATAGGTAGGCGTAAAGCTTGCAACTTTTAATACGGATGCTCCCAAGTATTCCTGTGGTACAAATATTCCACTGATGAAAGCTAAGCTTAAGGATAAGGCGGTAGAAATTGCATTGATTGCTTTTCTACTTTTCACAGTAATACCTACCAAATAACTGATACTTAAAGCGGCTAATGCAAATGCAATCACATTCATCCACGTTAAAATGGTATTGGCATTCAACTTCCGATCCGCATTTAGAAGGTAACCAGCGACGATAAATACCAGTAAATACACGAATACAAACACGAGATTTCCAAAAATCAATTGTGCGTTCATACTACGGCTGGAAAGCGGTGAGGCAAAATGTTTTCTACGAATATCCATTCCATGAAAGGATACCATTATGATGCTTACACCTGTAATAAATGCTGAAATAATGATATAGCCCAGATAATTAAAATAATTTCTATTAAAGCTATTTGAACCAATGACCTCATCATCCATTGCAACATCAAAGGATACTTTCGTTTCTTCCTTCAAATTCTGCTCTACATAAGCATTTAATACCTCATAATCAATCTTAGGAACATGCTTTATATAAACCTTAGCTGTATTAAAATAATTATCAATTGCATTATCAACCGTTATCGCTTCGACGGAATTAGGAACCATCAGCTTACTTAATTGTACATCATTGCCTGACATAAAACGATCTGTAAAACCTTCCGGAATAGTTAGAATATATACTACTCTTCTAAAAAAGAGGGCATCACGTCTAGCGCTATCGTTATCATCAATTTCAATAAAATTAACATAGTTCTCCAGGTGTTTTAAGAAACCATTGATAAGACTACTCTCCCCATCCTCGTTAACCACCGTAATATCTACTTTACTCGGCTCAAATTTCGTATTTTCATTCTTTATATTTGAAGTAATCATTATTGTAATGGAAAGAAACATCACTGCATAAATCAGGATGGAAACCAACTGCTTTCTTAATATTTTGATATAAGTTTTAAAGACTTGCATAACTTTTCCTCCTAATTCCTACATATGAAGCTACACACAACATAACAGTAATAATACATAAAATAGACAAATTCAGGTAAAGACGATCGTTGGTATCATAATAATACAAGCTATACATCGCATCTGTAACTAAATTTACCGGATTAATATATCCCAAAATTGGAGCCTTACTTGCAATTATATATTTCATATCAGCAACCATCATACCGGATAGAAAGCCTCCTCCCAATACAATAAAGGTAAGGATAGCCTCCTTTACTTCTGCCTTTTTCCTCACCCATATACCAACAGTTCCACCCAAGGCCAAACCTGCTAGAGATCCAATCAGGCAAATAATAAATAACAAGAAAAGGTTGTCGCCGAAATCAATCTTAAAGATATAATACATAGCAAGGAATAAAAGAAGGATACTTCCCATATGTGCCGTGAAAGCAGCTGCTATATTACATATAAACAGCTTCATTTTATGAATTGGTGAAACGCTAATTCTAGCTCCTCTAGCGGATAAATCAGCTTGAATATTAATTACTTCTTCTAATCCCCAGTTTGCTGCGAAAATACAGGAAAATGCCAACAGGGAATAAAAATAGATCAATAATGAATCTGGGCTTTTTGAATTCTGTACTTCTTTTACGTAGGAATCAAAATGCATTACATCGTCAATCAAGCCTTCCTGTATTGCATTGGGATTCTCTTGAAGTATGGTAGCTACTGTAAATGACATTTGACGATAGCTGTCTAAGAAGGATTTAATTATCGTCTGATTTAAACCATTTTTCTTAAGATACAGGACCGGATCGGTACTTCCGACGATGTATGCTTCGACCTCATCATTTGCCAAAAGCTCTCTTGCCTCTGTTGTATCACAATAAGTAATCTTAAACATCGGTGTATCGTCGGATACTTTTGCTCCACTCAGCACTTCCTTAAACGTATCTTCCTTGGCATTTTCACTATCATATGCGATAGAGATAGTCTTGAATGAATCTATTTTCCACATATTATTAAAAGCAAAGAAGAAACAAGATGCTAATAAAATCGGGAACAAATAGCTCCAAAACATACCCTCTTTATTTCGAAACAGGCATTTTAGCCTGGTTTTATACAATTGAAAACTCATTTTACCCTCCATCTAAGTTCTTTTATTCGGAATCATATAAATATATAAACATCAAAATTTCGATGCGATAACTTTAATTACCCATTCTCTTTCTTTATCTCTTTCTTTATCTCATTCTTTATCTTGTTCTTTATCTTGTTCTTTATCTTGTTCTTTATCTTGTTCTTTTTGTTCTTTATCTCGTTCTTTATCTCGTTCTCAATCACTTAATCTCTTAATTCTTTTCCTGTAATCTCAAGGAATACATCATTGAGTGTAGGCATCTCTGTGATAACCTTACCGAAACCGATATTTCTATCAGACATAAATTCTAGTACTTTAACCAGATTGTTTTTTCCTCTTCCAGACTTAATCACCAGTAAATTATCTCTGTATTCAACAGAATAAATATTAGGTAACGCTTTTAATTCAACAAGTTGTTCCTCTTCAATACTAAATACCTCCATAGAAATTTTTTCTCCGATGGATATCATTTCTTTTAATTCATCCTTTGTTCCTTTGGCGATCACTCTTCCCTTATCGATAATTGCTATATTCGTGCAGATTTGCTCGACTTCTTCCATGTAATGAGAGGTATAAATTATGGTAGCACCCTCTTGATTTAATTTCTTGATGCCTTCTAATATTTTATTTCTACTTTGAGGATCAACTGCCACTGTTGGCTCATCTAAAATTATCAGTTTCGGTTTATGAACAATACCACAAGCAATATTAAGTCTTCGTAGTAAACCCCCGCTCAACTTTTTGGGATAGAACTTCTGAAATTCCTCCAGGGATACAAATTCGATTGCTTCCTTGGTAAGGCGCTTCACTTCTGCTCTATCTTTAATATAGAGACTACAGAAATATGAAATATTCTCATATACCGTTAATTCTTCAAATACAGCTACATTCTGCATGATAATGCCAATGTCTTTTTTTATGCTATAGGCTACCGGAGACATTGGTTTTTCAAAGATTTCTATACTTCCCTTATCATACTTGAGTAAGGAAAGAATACAATTGATTGCTGTAGTCTTACCGGAGCCGTTCGGTCCTAATAAGCCATATATCTCTCCTTCTTCTACATTGAGATCCAAATAATCAAGTGCTACTAATTTATCATATCGTTTTACTAATCCCTCAACTTTTACTATCATAATTATCCTCCTAAAATTTTCGTATATATCGTTTTCTTTATCTATACTATATAAAATCTAACAATGAAAACCTAGTGAAATGCGTCATGAGTTAGCGTGACATTTGTCATTGCTACAAAAATTATGAAAAGAGGATACTAAATATTATTTTATATAAGATTGCACTCTGCTAGGTAAGAGTTAGCTTTGTTGGACACAATGCAACAAAAAAGATGTAGTTACACGGTTTACATGCAGTCTACATCTTTTATTAGTTTATATCTTTCGATTACATATTTTTTATTGGTTTACATCCATTTTTTTGGTTTACATATTTTTTATTGTTTTACATATTTTTATAAGTTTCCATATTTTCTTCCTGAACTGATATTATTTTATTAATCTAGATATTTCCTTGAAGGCATCCGTTTTGGCTACTCTAGTCAGTTCGAATAAAATTGACTCGTAAGTCGTAAGAATTGCTCCCTCAGCAACCGCACGTTTTATTCCCACCTGGCGATCACTCTCTTTTCTAGAGCCTACGCAATTTTCCACCATCACCACATTATATCCCATGGCGATTAAATCAATTACCGTCTGCAGAACACAAATATGTGCTTCAATGCCACACACAATGATATTCTTCTTACCTGTTTCTTCGATTTTTCTCATTATTATCTCATTCTCGGCACAGCTAAAGGTAATCTTATCCTCATAATTAAATGCTTCACCAAAAGTATCCGCTAGAATGGGTACTGTCATCCCTATTCCCTTGGTATATTGTTGAGTTACTAGCATCGGAATTCCTAGTGTCTGAAGGCCCCTAATTAGAATTTGTGTATTATGAAGCAGCTCATCACTGTTATGGATAACCGGTACTAAACGTTCTTGAAAGTCAATGACTAAAGCCATCGTATCTTCTGCTATTATTCTCATTTTTATCTCCCTTATTGTAATAACAATTTTTGTTATGTCCCTTAACATTCGTAAACTGATTATAGCATCCAAGCCTAATCCTTTCAAGCGAAAGTGAATGATAGTTGGCTTGACATAATATGGTTATCATGTAATACTTATCCTATTGTGACATTGCGAAAATATCTACCTTTGATGAGGAGTAACCATGAGCGAAATTTCAGATAAATTATTGTTATTACTATGTTGTACAACCTTATATATATTACAGGTGAATTTCAGTTTTGTCATCGTCCCGATCATATTAGGTATCTTGATCAGCAGCCTTTTTGTTTATTATGAAAAAGGTCGTTTGAAAATGGTTGGTAATCTTATTTTTGCTGTCCTATGCTTGTTTGTACCTGAATTTATCCTCTTTCTACCCTTAATACTTTATGATATTCTCCATACAAAATATCAAAACGGTATGTTACTGGTTCCGATTTTATTTCTTTATCACAGGACGGAATATTCTGCAATCACGGTCTCTTTGACAATAGTATTACTGGTTGTTTCATATCTGTTGAAATATAAAACCGATCTCCTAAATACTTTAAAAGCAGAATACAATGAACTTAGGGATAATACCACTGCCATGTCTCTCTTACTGGAAGAGAAAAACCGAAGCCTTCAAAAGGATCAGGATTATGAAATAAATCTAGCTACATTGAATGAACGAAATCGTATCTCAAAGGAGATACACGATAATATCGGGCATCTCCTATCTCGTGCGTTATTGCAGATAGGTGCTCTACTTACAATTACAAAGGAAGAGATTACTCGAGATGGCTTAGCTGCTTTAAAGGATTCCTTATCCGGTGGAATGGATCAAATCCGTAACAGCATTCATCATATGTATGATGAATCAATTGATTTATATGTCCAAATTGAACATCTGTCAAAGGAATTCACCTTCTGCTCCATTAGTTATGAATACGATATTAAAACTTCCCCTCAGATACAGTTAAAACACTGTATTATTGGAATAACGAAGGAAGCCTTGTCCAATATTATCCACCATTCCAATGCTACCAAGGTCACCATAATATTACGAGAACATCCTGCCATGTATCAATTGGTAATCCAAGATAATGGAACTATGAATGAAAAAATACGAAAAAACCTTGACAATATCTTTAGTCAGCAAGAGTTTGGAGAGGGCATGGGTCTTCGTAACATTTCCGAACGCGTTAAGAGTTTTGGAGGTAATATTAATCTATCTGCTGATAATGGATTTAAATTGTTTATCACATTTCCGAAGAACAACAATAACAAATGATAAATCTAAAAGCTTATATTGGAGGTAACATTACATGAAGGTTTTATTAATTGATGATGATAAATTAGTCTGCTCCTCTTTGCAGATAATCCTATCCGCCGACCCTGAGATTACGGTTGTTGGAACAGGTAATAACGGAAAAGAAGGAATTGAGTTGTATCAAAAGCTAAGGCCGGACGTGCTTTTGATGGATATTCGAATGGAAATCATGAGTGGGCTCGATGCCGGTGAGAAACTTCTACTGGAATTTCCAGAAGCGAAAGTTCTTTATCTTACCACCTTCTTGGATGATGACTATATCATTAAAGCCCTACATATCGGTGCAAAAGGTTATATGCTAAAGCAAAATTATGAAAGTATTATCCCAGCTTTAAAAGCTGTTTATATGGGTCAAAACGTATATGGTAATGAAATCGTTACAAAGTTGCCCCAACTGATAGGAAAGTCAAACGAGACAAAAAGCCTTGAGAAATTGGGCATCACCGATAAAGAATTAGAGATTATCATGAAAATCGCGGATGGTTTATCAAACAAAGAAATCTCTGAGATATTATATCTAAGTGAAGGTACCATACGTAATAATATCAGTACCATTCTTGAGAAGTTAAATCTTAGAGATCGTACGCAGATTGCAATTTTTTATTATAAAAATATTCGATAATTTGCGGATAGTTTAATTTATAAAACTGGGCGAATTATTACCAACTTACGGGTCTGATCTTCAAGATGGAGAAATTCAAAGAACTGTTAAGTAGTATAAAAAACATGTTTATAAACTAGGAGGATGTAGTATGTTTAGAACAATACATCAGATTTATGTTAAGAAAAGTGATGGGGCTTTTGAGCTTTATAAGCAATTGTTCCGAATTTTTGTTTTTTAGAGTTACCATTTATCCATAAAGAGTCGTAACAGTATTATATTGTGTATCAAAAATATAGAATTTAAATTAAGGAGAAAATAAAATGGATTTTAAGGAAGTTCTAGAAATTCACCTAAAGGCCGTAAAGGATAGAGACTTGGATCAATTCATTACAACTATTAATAATGAGGATGTCACTTTAATATTGCCAAATGGAGTGTTAATTAGTGGTAGGACAAAATTTATTGAGTTTCATAAGGATTGGTTTTCAGATAAAGATTGGGCTATGGATTACGAAATTCTGAAAATAGATTCAGGTAAGGAATTATCCTTAGCCTTGTTAAAGGTGGACTATAAAGATATTGATTCAAAGGGTAATGAATACACATTAAATTATTATTTGACATTATTATTTAAAATGAGTGAAGATAAATGGGGTTTGATTTATGATCAAAACACCTTATATAACAATATAAAATAAATAGACATAATGATTTTAATTATGATGAAACTTTTTCATAAAGCATCGCAACTTTAGTAATAAACTGAGGAGTAGTCAATTTAATAAAATACAAACTAACAAGGACTAAATCCGGTATAAACTGGATTTAGTCCTTGTTAGTTTGTACTTTATTTGTTAATAGTTATAATCATTTTCACTATTTCTTCTTCGGAATCAGATGGATTGCCATACCCTCAACATCTTCTACTGCTTCCGTAATCGCTTCACTATAGGTTGGATGAGGGTGGATGGCTGCTGCTAAATCCTTCGTTGTTAGTCCATTCACGATAGCTGTAGTGAATTCACTGACCATATCAGTTGCACGGTCACATAAAAGCTGCGCTCCAAGAATGCGTCCAGTTCCAGCATCACTTATCACTTTAATAAAACCTCTCTCTCCCATAGAAAGAATTGTTTTACTATTACCTAGCATAGGGTATTTGCCAATTGCTACCGTATAGCCCTTCTCCTCTGCCTCTTCCTCGTTTAAGCCAACAACTGCAACCTCCGGTTGTGTATAAATACAGGAGGGGATGATATTTAAATCGATGGAGGGTTCTTTTCCACACATTTTCTCTACTGCTACAATTCCTTGTGCGGATGCAGCATGAGCGAGTTGTTTTCCCCGTATCGCATCACCAATGGCATAGATTCCTGAGATACTAGTCTCAAATTTCTCATCAACCTTTATATTGGGTCCATCCAATTCTAAGAATACCTCAGGAGCAAATAATCCCTCTAGGTTGGCTCTTCGACCTACCGATAATAAAACTGCATTTGCTGATGTAATTTTCAAGGTATCTTTTTCTTCGTATTCGCAACTGAGGGTATTACCTTCCCCTTCCGTTATGCGAGTTACTTTTGCTTTGGTGTGGATGACAATTCCCTTTTTCTTCAGACTCATTGCAATGCTTTGAGAAATCTCTTTCTCCATATTGGGTAAGATTCGATCCATTGCTTCGATTATTTCAACTTCACAGCCTAGTTCCTTATATATTGTTGCAAACTCAACTCCGATGACGCCTCCACCAATAATCAATAACTTATCATAAGGATTTCCCTTCTTAGATAATAGTTCATCGCTGGTAATGACATTGTTAAGATTGGCACCCTCAATTTTAGGAATTACAGGCTTGGAGCCAGTAGCAATCAAAATTTTACCTGTTTCAAGCTCCAGCTCACTCTCTGATGTCTTTAATTGTATTCTGCCTTCTCCTAGGATTGTAGCTGTACCATATAATATTGTTACCTTGTTAGCCTCTAGAAGAGCAACAATTCCCTGTCGGATTTTATTCACGATAGAATCCTTATGTTCTTGTATCTGATCCATATCAAAATGAAGTCCCTCATACCTGATCCCGATTTCCTGCAAACTTTGCGCTTCATAATAGAGATGGGAGCTGTGCATCAAGGTCTTTGTAGGAATACATCCTCGATTTAAACAGGTTCCTCCGATCTCTCTGCTTTCAATCAGAGCAGTCTTCATCCCTAGTTTTGCTGCCTTGATTGCAGCTACATAGCCTCCTGGGCCAGAACCGATCACGATTAAATCAAATCTATCCTTCATGTATCCTATCCTCTCCAGTTTATTTGATATAGTTAATCAGAAAGCGTATCTGTTATCCTCTCATTAACTCCTGCAGTAAAGTTATCACATCTGCCAGCATATCCTTCTGTAGCTTTTCTTTTCCTTGCATCCTATTGATATTCTCAACCGCTTCAACCATCGAAGCCAAAGAAAAGATACACCCCGTCAGTTCTCGCGAAAGTAGATCAAAAAGCTCAACTTCCAATGCATCGGAATAAGCTACGCATTCTTTTATTCTACCGGAATCCACTACAAACCGTAGATCAATATCTCCCCAAGCGAACCTTTTGTCTATGGTGTAATTAAACTCCATCTTCTTACCAAAGATCCAGTCCCATGAAGAGAATTTCTCTTCCAATTTGGACAATTCCATCGGATCGATATCCGATACTTCCAGCTTCACTGGTGGTAAGCCATATACCTCACCAAACGCATGAATTAATTCCTCTTGCATCCTTAGAATATCCAGATCGGTTCGAAATTCCGTAAGATTAGTAACTCTAGAGCGCACAGATTCAACGCCTTTTGATACCAGTTTATCTCTTGATACATTCAGATATAAGGATAACATGCTCATATTCACATTAACCAATATGGTTCCGTGGTGATAAGAGTGAAGTCCATCGGAGTAAAAAGCATTCCCTGAGAACTTCTTACCTTCCACGGTAATATCATTTCGACCCGACTTTTCTGCCGGTATTCCAAGCTTGTTGACCGCTTTCACAATCACTTCTAATTGCTTCTCAACGTTATAATTATCCTTCGACACTAGAAAGGTAAAATTCATATTGCCCAAGTCATGAAATACTGCACCGCCTCCGGATAACCGACGAACAAGCTTTCCTCCGTCGGCCTCCAGTTCTGCAACCTTGCATTCCTTCCAAGGGTTCTGATTTTTACCAATAACCACCGTTCTTTCATTCTGCCAAAGATACAGGATTATTTCCTGTTCCCCTACTTGCTTCAGTAAAAATTCTTCCAAAGCGAGATTATTATAGGGGTTCGTCTCCGTAGTTATTATATATTTAATTTTATCAATCAAGAGCTACCTCTTTCTATTAAAAATGATATCTTATCATAGGATTTCTTGCTGCTGCCACTTCATCCGGGCGACCCACCGGTGTGTTCAAAGGGCATAAATGCATTGCTTCCGGATTATTGATCGCCGCCTCATATACTTCCTTATACACTGCCACCGCTGCCTCAAGCGTTTCCTTCGATTCTGTCTCCGTAGGTTCTACCATGAGAGCCTCGTGAACAATCAGAGGAAAGTACATCGTTGGTGGATGCATGCCATAGTCTAATAAAGCTTTTGCAAAGTCTAGTGCGGATACTCCCTTTTCCTTCTTCAGATTCTCTAAGGATATTACAAACTCATGCATGCAAGGACCTGCAAAAGGTATGTCAAAGGTATCCTTCAAAAGCTGCTGCATGTAATTGGCATTGAGTACTGCATTTACGGAAGCACTCCTTAAACCTTCGCCTCCGAGGGTAAGCATATAGGTAAGTGCCCTTACGACAACTAAAAAGTTACCATAGAAGGATTTCACTCTACCGATGCTCTCTTCTCTTTTTTGCTCCAGCTCAAAAGCACCCTCATGAAAGATGATGCGAGGTGAAGGTAAGTATTTCGCTAAAAGCTCCTTACAGCCTACCGGCCCACTGCCAGGGCCTCCACCTCCGTGAGGGGTGGAAAATGTCTTATGAAGATTCAAATGCACCACATCAAATCCCATATCTCCCGGTCTTGCGATACCCATGATTGCATTGAGGTTTGCACCATCGTAATAATTCAAACCGCCGGCATCATGAATGATCTTCGTTATCTCAAGAATATTCTCATCAAACATACCAATTGTATTGGGGTTCGTTAACATAAATCCTGCTGTATCATCACCAACGACCTTACGAAGCTCCTCTGTATCAACATATCCCTCTTTGGTGGAGGGCACATTAATTACAGAAAAACCTGCCATTGCCGCACTTGCCGGATTAGTACCATGTGCAGAATCCGGAACAATGATTTTCGTTCTTTTTGAATCCTTACGATCTTGATGGTATGCCCATATTAATTTGAGCCCTGTAAATTCTCCATGAGCCCCTGCTGCCGGTTGGAAATCAATTGCATCCATGCCGGTAATCTCACTTAAACTGTCCTGGGCCAGCTTCATAACCTCAAGGCAGCCCTGAATAGAAGATTGTGGTTGAAGAGGATGAATCTCTGTAAACCCTGGGAGCTTTGCGATTTCATCATTTATTTTAGGATTGTATTTCATAGTGCAGGAACCAAGTGGATAAAAGCCATTATTGATGCCAAAGGTACGTTTCATTAATTCTGTATAATGTCTGCTGATCTCTGTTTCGGATACCTGGGGAAGATGCAGTTCTTTCTTACGAAGGAATTTCTCCGAAGGCTTCGTTATCGGAACATCACATAAAGGAAGCAGATCACAACCTCTTCCCTCCGTGCTTTTCTCAAAGATTAGTTTCATAAGCTCTGCACCTCCTTTAATATATTAACTAAGGAGTCAATCTCTTCCTTGGTATTCATTTCTGTTGCACACCAGAGAATGTGACCACTATTCGCCCCAGTCAGAGGATAACCACCAAGAATTCCACGTTCCTCTAATTTACTTAGGACTTTATCCACACTACCCTTGCAGGTAGTAACAAATTCATTAAAATATTCTCCTGCATATACCAAATCAAAGCCGTCCAATTCGCATAACTGACTAGCTAGATAATGTGCCTTGGACATCGAAAGCTCTGCAACCTGCTGCAGCCCTTTCTTGCCCAATGCATCCAGGTATACTGCTGCCGTCATTGCACATAATGCTTGGTTGGAGCAGATATTACTGGAAGCC
Source organism: Herbinix sp. (assembly GCA_029256105.1). Lineage (GTDB taxonomy): Bacteria > Bacillota > Clostridia > Lachnospirales > Lachnospiraceae > Mobilitalea. The sequence continues at coordinate 261,732 of JAQSYO010000002.1, read as the reverse complement.
TTCTCTCTCCGTATATGCTGTTCTCTAGCTTGTAAAGTTAATACAAAGGTTCTGCGCCCTTTATTATCCGTGGTTTCTCCGACGATTCTTCCAGGAAGACTACGGATCAGCTTCTTGGTAGTTGCCATAAATCCAAGATAGGGGCCACCAAATGATAATGGCATTCCCAAGGGTTGACCTTCCCCTACTGCAATGTCTGCACCATATTCAATCGGCGTTTTTAGAATTCCTAAGGAGATAGGGTTACAGCTTACAATAAACTTTGCTTCCTTATTCGCTGTAATTACACCAATACTATCCCCATCCTCCAATTGACCATAATAGTTCGGTTGTTGGATTAAGACGCAGGCTGTTTCTTCATCGATTAATTCTTTTAATTTTTCAAGATCTGTCAGACCATCTTTAACCGGAACTAATATGATCTCAAGATCCGTGCCTGTACAATAGGTTTTAATTGTCTCTATTATCTCCGGATGAACAGTCTCTGAAAGGATTGCCTTTTTTCTCTGACGTTCCTTACACATAATCACTGCTTCTGCTGCTGCAGTAGCGCCATCGTAGACGGAAGCATTGGAGACCTCCATCCCGGTTAATTCACATATCATCGTCTGATATTCAAATATGGACTGCAAAATACCCTGGCTAATCTCAGCCTGATAAGGTGTATAAGCTGTTACAAATTCTTCCTTAGAGGTAATCTGTTTCACGATTGAGGGAATGAAATGATTGTAGGCTCCGCATCCTCTAAAAATGGATTGGAACACTTTATTCTTTCCTGCAACCTCTGTCATTCTTCTCCTAACTTCGAATTCCGATAATCCCTTCGGAAGTTCTAGTGGACGATCAAGGTATACCGCATCTGGAATTGCTTTAAATAAATCACGCGTATGCTCTACACCAATTTCACGAAGCATTTCCAGCTGTTCCTTACTTGTATTTGGTACATAAGTGCCCATTGCATTTCCCCCTTAAGAAAGTTGTGCTTTATAATCCTCTTCTGATAATAATTCAACTTGATCACGGATATCTTCCACTTCTACAAACCAAGCATCAGCCGCATCTGAATTAACGAGTTCCGGATGATCCAACAGCTCTTCATTGACTGCCTTTACCGTACCTGTAACCGGACTGTATACACTGGATACCGCTTTAACGGATTCAACATCTGCAAACTCTTCTCCTGCTACTAACTCATCACCAACCTCAGGTAAATTGATAAATACTAAATCACCTAACTGCCCCTGTGCATAATCAGAGATACCAACTTTTGCTGTTGTTCCGTTTGAAAATTTTACCCATTCGTGGGATTTGGAAAACACATATTCTTTTTTCATTGAAAAAGCCTCCTAAAGATTTAATATATTTTTTATTTCGCTAATTAAGGAACTCTGCTTGATAGAAATGCCTTTTTGTCAGATGTTTTATTCATAACATCAAAAGAACTTAAATTGCTACGCTTCTATTCTATGTCGTTCTTTTATAAAAGGGTAACGCCACAACCTCTGCAGTTATTCTTCTTCCTCTTACATCAACTTCTACGTGGGTTCCTAATGCACTATGCTCCGTTGACACTAAAGCCATTGCAATCGGTCGTCCAAGATACGGACAGTGGGTACCCGAGGTGGTTGCACCAATTTGCTCTCCATTATAATAAACTGGGCAGGCTTCCCTTGCAATTCCTCGCCCAGTGATGTTTAATCCAACTCTAGCTCTTGTGGGTACGCCTTTTGCAAGCATTCCTGTTTTGCCAATGAAGTCCTCCTTCTCAAGCTTAACTGCAAATCCCAAACCTGTCTCAAGTGGTGATACCGTATCGTCCATCTCGTGTCCATATAACGGCATTGCTGCTTCAAGACGCAACGTATCTCTAGCACCAAGACCGCAGGGAATTATAGAGAGTGTAGGTATACTTTCTTCCTTAGTTATCGAAGTATTTCCTTCTTCCGGCAAATCATTAACTTTGTAATTGCCTGCTTCTAATAAGGAATCCCATAACTTAGGTGCATCTTCATTGTCACAATACAACTCATAACCATCTTCTCCAGTATACCCTGTTCTAGACACTAAGCAGGAGATACCTGCAACCATAACACCTTCTGAGAAGCTGTAATACTTAACCGGTAATAGTGACTCCTCCGCTAACTTGCTTAAGATTGCCTTAGCCTGTGGACCTTGAAGTGCCAGCTGTGCTACCTCATCCGATATGTCTTCAAATTCAACTTCTCCGATTAAATGTTGTTTCATCCATTCCACATCCTTGAAGCGATTCGCTGCATTAATTACGATAAGGTAATCGTCCTCCTTACGTCGGTAAACTAATAGATCATCCACCACACCGCCATTCTCATTGCACATCGGGCTGTATTTTACTTGACCATCATACATACGGCTGCAATCGTTACTCACTAATCGTTGTACGTTCTTTAAAGCATCCTTCCCTTTTAACACAACTTCACCCATGTGGGATACATCAAATAAGCCCGCTGTTGTTCGAACGGCCATATGCTCTGTAATTACTCCCGTCTCATATTGTACCGGCAATAGATAACCGGCAAAGGGAACTAACTTTCCTCCTGCCTTCACATGGCAATCATATAGAGGAGTTTTCCTTTCCATCCTAACCTCCTATTCTGCTTTTCGTCTCCTTTTCTATATGGACACGAAAGCCTTTCAGCACGCATTCTCCTAGATCAGGAATACGTGTTAAGTAAAATATGTACGTCTTATTTTAGAATTTTATAACGGAAAATAAATTTTTACGCAATAAAAAAAGACGTACTGAATAAATCAATACGCCTCTGTTGGTTTACCTGAAAGATTCTCTCCTGCTTAAAAATTCAAGCTACCGGAGGTTGCTTCGTCGGTGCATCATCGCTTTCCAGAGTATCGTCCAAATTTGGTCCTTTTGCCTGAGAGTTTCTGCATTCCCCTTCGGCGTCTTAAGTCTTTCTAACAGCTTATGATCTCTCCCAAATTCTTCATCCGATTATACTAATATTATAGTATGCAGCCTCTTCAAAGTCAACACATGTAATTTGAAATTATACTATTCTGCAATTTGAAATTACATAATTCCAAATTCTTATATTAATTAATCCAACGTTTATTTGACCTATAGATTGATCTACACCTGAACCTATGTAACCTATCATTTGTCCTTACATATAATACAGTATAACCAAATATGGAGGAATACTATGGGCGAATTACTAAAAATCGATCACATCAGTTATACCTATCATAGCCTTGAAGGGGAAACACCGGCGCTATTCGATGTTTCTTTTCATGTGAAGGATGGAGAATTTGTTGCAATCGTCGGTCCAAGCGGCTGCGGCAATGCGATGGAGAAGTAGTGGAAAGTTATATTTTCTTACCTCCGATATAAATATGCGCATTTTCACCATCCCAAACAACCTTCTCTATTATGGCTCTAAGGTAATCTCTTTTTTGTGGAAGAGATAAGAAAGCAAATGCGTTACGAAAGGAACCAATCCGTTCTTCAATCCTATCTTCTACCAAAATTTCTTCTTTCATAGTTTCTTCTTTCCTAGTTTCTTCTTCCATAATCCATTTTTCAGTAATATCTTTTTCTATAATCTCTTTTTCCTTAATCCTTTTTTCCATAATCCCTTTTTCGTTACCTGCAAGGCTTTCTATTTTTTCTTCTATCTCCTTACACTCCCTATCCAGTTGATTAACCTGCTGTTCAATATATTTTACAAAGTTATCATTTCCATCTGATTTACTTAGGCTAACAATCAATTGATTCATTCCGCTTTTCTTTTCCTTTAGCGCATGTTTTAGCATCTCCGCTTCAGAGGTAATACTATTCTTAGTCAATTCCAGACAATCTCCTATTTTCTTTAGCTCTAGAGGGATATTTATAATAGGGCATACAAATTCTAATACCTCTTTACAAACCATTTGGTCCAATTTATTTCCAGGAATATTTGGTATATCACAATTTTTACGGTTTGATTTCTCCTTCTGGGAACATAAATAGGCAAAACTTCTGTCACCCTCTTCATTTGTACGGTCCAGGGGATAATTTTTGGGTCTCATCGGATACCCACAACTACAATATAACAAACCAGATAAAAGCGAGATAGGATTTTGTACTTTGCGAAAGCTATCTCCTTTGAACTTGTTCCTAGCTAAAATCTCCTGAACTTTTACCCAGTCCTTACCACCTATTATTCCTTTGTGTTTAGCTGCTGCAATAATCCATTCATAAGGGTCATTTTGTTTATTTTTATATTTTGCTGAGGAGGTTTTCCCGTAGCTAATCAAGCCATGGATACCATCTAACTCACTTTCCTCCATACATACCTGGCAGCCGAGTTTAACCAGATAATCGTAGGAAGCTTGATCAGCAGTACAATATACCGGGTTCGTAAGGATATCTCTTATTGTTGATATCTGATATTCCTTCCCCTTTCTTGTCTTAATATTATTTTGTATGAAATAGGTATCTAGCTGTGATAAGGATTGTTTTTCTAAGAACTCCCGATATATAAATCGGACCATTTCTAGCTCCTCCTCGCACAAGGTCAGTCGATACGACGTTTTTACCTTATTGTGAAAGGTTATTGCTTCCTCCTTCGTTGAATGAAATCCAAGAGGTGTCGCTCCACCAAGCCATCTTCCGGATCTAGCTAACATTAGCATATTATCTCTGACACGTTCTGCAATCTGCTCTCTCTCCATCTGTGCCAACACTCCAGTAAAGAACATCATAGCTCTACCTATTGGTGTTGAGGTATCGAATTTCTCCTTGATACTGATAAAAGAGGTATCCATTTTATTCAGTTCCTCTATTAAATTAACTAGATCGGTAAGATTTCTCCCCAGACGATCTAATTTATAGCAAACCAAATAATCATAATGTTCTCTTCGCAGATCGGAGATCATTTTCTGAAACTGCGGCCTTTGTGTATTTTTACCGGAAAAACCTTCATCCTCATATTCATAGATACTATCTTCCTTCACCTCCCGAAAGTTTGCCATCACATATTCTCTGCACATGATTAATTGATTTTCTATACTTTCCCCTTTACCGGTCCATTTTGATTTACGGCTGTAAATTGCAATCCGCATCCCTGCCTCCAAACTTTGTTAAGTAATAAAATAGGTATCTTACCATATTATTATTGATATCTTATACAAAGAATGAATAAAGCTGATGAAATTTTGGTAATCGTACTTCACAGGAAATTCGTAATAAAAGTTCTTTAATACTTATTGATGTGTTAAAAACTGAATATATATTTTTATAAAAAATGGATTCCATAAGGAACCCATTCTAATATTACAATTATTTAATTAATGTTATTCATTATATCACTTACCAAGTTCATGAAGCAGTTCTATATTTAATACAACCTATCTCATTAAATTTCTCATTAAATTATTCATTAAATCTGAAATATTTGAATTGCTTCCTCAAGTTTCTTGGAATCCTCTGCAAGTTCAGCTGCTGATTGGCTTAAATACTCTACGGAAGTTATCTGATTATTTGCTGTTGCACTTACTTCTTCCGAGGAAGTGGCTGTTTGCTGAGATATTGCTGATATATTACGGATTGCATCCAACGTCTCATCCTTCGCTGATTCAATACCCTTCACGCCTTCTGCAATATTATTCAGATTATTAACAAGACTACCAACATGCTCATTAATATTTTCAAACGTACTTATGGTCTTTGTTAGTGCCTCCATTTGTGATTCCACAATATCCTTTGCTTGCTTCGCTGAAACCACAGTTCCCTTCGTCTTATTCTGAATAGCACTTACGATACCTGTAATTTGATTTGATGCATTCATGGATTGGTCGGCTAATTTACGAATTTCTTCTGCTACTACAGCAAATCCACGTCCTGCATCTCCAGCTCTCGCTGCTTCAATCGAAGCATTTAAGGATAAAAGATTGGTCTGTGATGCTATATCATTGATTACTCCAACAAAATTTGCAATGCTGCGAGTCTGAACCTCTAATCCTTCGATCTCATTAATTACAACATGAGTAATATCGGTAGTTGCACTTGATTTATTATTTAACTCATCCATAGTAACAAGTCCGTTGCCAACGATTAATTTCGTGTCTTTTGCAATCTGCTCAATTTCGTAGGTATTCTGGTAAACCTGATTTATTTTATCTGATAAGTCTGACATCTGGAATAGACATTGTTCCGTATCGTTTGCCTGCTGTACAACACCTTTTTCAATTTCATCAATTGCCAAGGAGATATCCTTAGTGGATCCCAAAATGTCGGAGGATGTATCGGAGAGCGTATTCGCTGAACCATTTACCTTTGTACCAAAGGTTGCCACCTTCTCGATAAGATTTCGCATTCCTCCAACCATATCGGTTAAGCTGCTTGATAAAATAAGGAACTCATCGTTGCGCTTGGTATCAAATTTGGTAGTTAAGTCACCTTTTGCAGCAAGAGCGATTGATTTTGATAATTTAACAATCTCACCGCCAATTCCACTAGCGATTACAGTTCCTATTATACCAGCTAAAATACATGCTAAAGTAACAAATATTAAACTTAAAAATTTTAATTGTTCTGCTTGCTGTAATATCGTATCTTTCGGAACCAATGCACATAAGGAAGCTCCTGTACTGCCAATCTTACTATATAGGAATAAATAGTCTTCCCCTTTATATTTCTCATAGGAGAAGCCATTTGGCTCATTCCCTGCGGCAGCTTCCTGATAATATTTCAAACCCGAGAAAACACTTGTTTCTTCTTTATTAGAAAGTGTTTCAACTCCATCCTCTGTCACAAAGCCAATCAGACTTCCTTCACCAAAATCCACATGAGAAATTGCTTTTTCAATTTGAGTTGTCGGCACATCGATAATAACAAATCCATTATTTTCAGCCATTTTTCTTACAATTGAAATAGCATAGGTGGTCTGTTTATTTTGTAATTGATCATCCAGAAAACTATGCTTCCCAATCCACATGTAACGTTCCGTAGAGGACGCTATCATCTGTCCCTCCGGAGAGGCGAGAAATTGATTATAGATATCTTGTGGGAGCTTATCCACTGTTGAAATGCTATTTCCCATTTCGCCAATGGTATGTATTGAATAAATAAAGGAATGAGATGTTTTGGCCGTATTAACTATTTCATTAACTACATTAAAGGCATCCTCACTCTCCTCAGTAGTCATATCTTTCGCTTTTTTATAATAGCTCTTTACTTTATTGTTATCCGCCAACTCATAGGATTTCGTAGAAACCGCATCTACGCCCATGAAAATGTATTCCTCTACTGCATTTAAGGTATCACCCGAAATCTTCTCATAATTTGATATTATTGCTTTCGAAGATTTGTTATAGGACACAACCCCAAATATAGCCATTAAAAAAATCGGGATAGCAAAGGCAATTAATAACTTAATTCGGATTCCAGACACTCTTGACAAAAATTTATTTGGTAACTTAATCGAATGCTTTTTCAAAAGTCCTTCTTTTTTGTTATCAATTTGATCGACCACTTCCTGAACGTCAGGAATTACTTGTGCGCCTATTTTCTTTCTTTTAAACTGTATTTTTTGCAACAGTTCTTTGATTTTGAATGTTTTCGTCATGGTCTTCCTCCTATGTGTCCTTCGATAAATCTGCGATAAAGAAGCAGCCATCCTCAATGGCACTTTAAGCCATATGAGTATAACTGCTCGTCCAGTTCCTTCATACGTTTTTCTTATATCATTATATATACCAATATAAGTTTCTATTGTCAACAAATAAATAAGATACTGCAGAGTTTTTCTTATTAAATACGAACTAATTACGTTAATTATACTTACGATTTACATACATTTACATCATTTAACAATTCTTGATTGTCACCCTATTTAACAGGTCCTTCTTTTCTTTTAAAGTTAGATTCGATTGATCAAGTATTTTCTTAACAGATAATAGATAGGTTTCTATTGTAACGTTCGTAATAGAACAGAGCGATGCCTCATCCTCAGGAAAATGCATTATTATATTTATATTCCTCACAAATACCACATCCAAATAAATCTTAATAAAGTTTACGCACTAATCCTTGTCCTAAGTACACCACCCATATTATAAGTTTCCACTATATTACCATCGGCAAATCTACCCTACTCTCTCTGATAGCCGGCCTACTCTCACCCAGCAGTGGTTTAATATATATTAATGGAAAGGACATCAAATCCTCCGGCAAAAATATCGGCTATATGCTTCAAAAAGATCATCTTCTAGATTGGCGAAACACACTAAAAAACGTTACTCTCGGCCTGGAAATTCAGCATAAACTGTACGATAACAGTTATGTCCAAATAAATGAGCTATTGAACACCTACGGTTTAATAACCTTTAGAAATTCCCACCCCTCCGAGTTATCCGGTGGTATGAGGCAACGAGCAGCGCTCATTCGTACACTACTCTTGGAGCCGGATATTCTACTACTTGATGAGCCCTTCTCCGCCCTAGATTATCAAACGCGCCTTGAAGTAGCGGATGATATCTGGGGTATTATTCGTAAAGAGAAGAAAACAGCAATATTAATTACGCATGATATTTCAGAGGCAATCAGTATGGCGGATCGCGTCATTGTATTATCCTCGCGTCCGGGAACTGTAGTAAATGTATTTGATATTAATCCTTCTATAGAAGACCGCACACCATTTACAACAAGAAGTGCACCTGAATTTAAAGAGTATTTTAATTTGATATGGAAGGAGCTAAATCACAATGAGCAGGAAAAGCAAAAAAGTTGAAAGCGAAAGCTTAAACATTTCCGCCGCTCAACAAGCATATGTCAGAAAACATTTGCTACGTCTTCGTTGGGTTCGCTTTTACCAATTCATTATTTTGATTAGTTTTATTTCCATATGGGAAATAACTGCAAGGCTTGGTATCTTGAACTCCTTTGTGTTCTCAAGCCCATCCCGGGTTGGGAAAACAATAATCGAAATGACGGTAAGTGGCCAACTCCTATACCACGTCGGAGTTACCTTACTTGAGACCTTGGTTAGCTTTGCTCTCGTTAACATTATCGGGCTTGTAATGGCGATCATTCTTTGGTGGAACGACAGTATATCGAAGGTATTGGAGCCTTATCTAATCGTACTGAACAGCCTACCCAAATCAGCCTTGGCGCCTGTTTTTATCGTATGGCTTGGCAACAATATGAAGACCATCATCGTAGCCGCGGTATCGGTCGCGGTATTTGGAACCATCATAAACTTGTATTCTGACTTCAAATCGGTGGAAGAAGACAAAATAAAGTTAATTTATACCTTGGGCGGCAAGAAGAAGGATGTACTCTTCAAGGTTATCCTACCTTCCAATATTCCTTCCATCATTAGTCAGATGAAAGTGAATATCGGTCTTTCCTTAGTGGGTGTAATCATAGGTGAATTCTTAGCATCTAAGGCCGGCTTAGGATATTTAATTATTTATGGAAGCCAGGTATTCAAACTAGACTGGGTTATAATGTCAATTGTTATTCTATGTGTAGTAGCTACATGTCTGTATAAGTTATTGACGTTTTTTGAGAAAAAATTTACCAGGTAGGGAATGTTCCTAAAGTATCTTATATCTAAATATCAATTTTTTATGTCGGCTGCTTAGAATTCCCTTAAGCAGCCGATCTTCTTGACGGTATCTACTATAATTAGGGACTTTTTTCATAATTATCCACTTATGATTCAGTATGATACAAATACTCAGCCATTATTTCTATTATTCTATTGCGTAAAAATGTTGTCTCTAGTAGAATAGGATTATCACCACTATTTGGGAGGGTCTAAGATATGAAAGATTTTGTTATAACTGCTGATTCAAACTCCGACTTGCTTGAAGACTACATCAAGGAAAAACAAATCGGTATCATACCTCACTACTATGATTTAGAAGGAATTACTTATGGAGACGAAGTTAATCTTACTCCGAAAGAATTCTATGATAAGATGAGAACCGGTCTTATGCCGACAACCATGGCTAGCAATCCCGAAGTAATCCGTAAAACATTCCAAGATTACGTGGATCAGGGATTTGACATATTACATATCAGTTTTTCCTCCGCTTTAAGCGGTGGCTGCAGTAATGTTGTTACAGGTGCTCGCGAGATATGCGAGGAAAACCCTGGTGCCAAAATCATCGTGATAGATACGCTCAATGCATCCATGGGTGAAGGCATGTTCGTCATGAAAGCTGTTCGAATGCGGGAAGAAGGCAAAACGATTGACGAAACCGCTAATTGGTTAGAGGAACATAAGCAGGACTTCTGTGTCCGCTTTACGGTTGACGATTTAAACCATCTTCACCGAGGTGGACGAATTTCAAAAACTACTGCATTCATCGGCTCCATGATTAATATTAAACCCATTCTTTACTTAAATTCCGAAGGACAGCTTGTTGCTCTCTCTACTTCAAGGGGTAGGAAGAAATCCTTGGCTACCATTTGTAATGATATGCTCGATAGTATGGGTAAATATAAAGATGGCGATGATGTAATCTGTATCGTTCATGGAGATTCGATTGACGATGCGAATTATCTGGCAGAATTAATTCTTGAGAAATTACCGAATAAAGAAATTGTTATCAATTTCGTTAGCCCAAGTATAGGAGCTCATTCCGGGCCTGGAGCGATTGGGCTTTGCTTTATGGGGGAGAAGAGATAAGAATTTGTTGTTAATTTTTGCAAATCGTGCATACGAAAGATAAGTTTATTTGTATTTGCATCATAGACTCCTGCGGAATTGCAGGGGTCTATTTTATATATTGGGTTAGATTCTTTTGAGAGGAAGGTCTTATATTGATTTATATAAAATTTATCATGTAAATACATTTAATTTTCAAATATAAATTTGATATTAATCCGATGTTTACAATTGCTTCAAACAAATTATAAAAAGTCCTTGAATTTTTGTCATGTTTATAATAGAATAGTTGAGTAGCCTTTTTCTAAGACTTACAATAATTATTTTAATAAATGCTTCCCTAGCTCAGTTGGTAGAGCAACGCATTCGTAATGCGTAGGTCGTGAGTTCGAGTCTCATGGGGAGCTTTGAAGAAAATCCTAAAAATTAATGGTTAGAGATAATGTATAACACTCAGAAATGGGTGTTTTTTTGAGCTTGTAGGTTATTTATTTTACGTACAGTAAGCTTTTAGTTTCAGAAAGGTAAGGAATTGTTGTCTGATTTTTATTCGATTATTCTATTTGGGTTCTGTTTGCTTAATCGGGAATCAAAAGCACCCCGAAGGATGCTTCACTATTTAATTTTACTTCTAAATCTATCTTAACATGTTTCAATCATATAGATACTATGATGGGGTTCAAATATCATCAGATTCAATCAGGAAATTATCATCATAACATTATAGTGCTATTCCCCTTTTATCTGCTTCATTTTTAAATTTCCCTAAATAAAATTTGTAATAAGACGTCTGTAATTGCGATTTAGCAGAGTGGTATGTAAAGTATAACATTAAAAATAATATTACAATAATTACTATAAATATTACATAATCAGATTTATCAGTAATCAAAGTCATCATATATGCCACCATAAGAGGAACAAATATTCCCGATATAGCATTACTCATATAACTTCCTGTTTCAGCTTTACTATTGCATATGTGGTATAGCCACTTTATATAATTGTCTTCAAATTTATATAATTCATCGTTCACATGTTCAGATAATATGTAAAGACTATTATTTCCAGTATTGTACATATCGAATGTAAAATATGGGTTATTTATCGGTAAACTCTTGATACTTTTACATATAAAATTCATTAAAATTTTTGTCAATAAATTAATTAATCTGTTCATGATTTACCTCCATCGTTCATTTACACCATTATACAATATTTTCTATTATTCATCAACTTTTAACAACACCATATTAGCATATATATCAATTCGCTTAATTTCATCTAAACTTCTAGTACTCTAAGAAACATGAATGAATTAAAGCCTACCCCAAGCTTTCATTCGGATACCGTTCACATCGTTTACAATTCATTCATTTATCCCGCACTTCTTCATTAATTGTTCACCATTTCTCTATATCTTCTACACATATCACGTATATAATAAAACTATAAACAAATCACAAAGCTAACAAGTAAAATTTAAATAGATTTTTTCATAAAATTTCCCTCCCCTAAAGCCAACTGAATAAGTTGGCTTTTCTCCTGCCTAAATTCACTTATTCCATGAGCTAGAAATAGTCCTGTAAACTGGAAATTACTCTTTCCCAAAACCAATTCCATATTCTGATTATTGCAATGCAAACATATGTTTGTTATAGTAATCTTATTAATCTCTGAGGTGCACAATATGCCATTTTTAAAACCTGATCATAGTCCAATCATAAAACATCCCCAAGGTCATCCTGTAGCTGTAATAGCTGCCTTTAATACGGTAGGTGATCTCATCCCACGATATTTTTCCGTTGAAGATGATAACTGTGAAATTTTTAAATTTAAAGTCGATGCGGTCAAGTCCATTAAGGATCAGCACATGGTCAAAATATTTTATTGTAGGTATGACGCTTATGGGTACCGGAATGACATAACGTTATGTTTTGATGTGATTCATCATTTGTGGGTGATTGGTTAATTAAATTTTAACTCTGTTCTACTTTCAAATTTGTGTATACTTTTTATTTTTCTACAAACACTACTAAAACCACTATCGAAAGGAGTATTACATTATGAATAACAGCAATAACACTGAAAACGTGTCCTCCAAAAAACAAGGGAAAAGTAGTGCCACAGATAATAATGTTAGTAATAAAAGTGTTACCCATACTGATCATCGTTCAAAAACTGCATCGAATAAGTCACCTTCCTCAGGTAATATAAGAGGTATCTAATCTATTCTTTGTAATCATATATTAACTTTATAGAAGCCTTAGCATAAATGATTAAATAGGCTGTTACCCAACCAATATAAAATGTGGGGAACAGCCTTTCGCTTTATACAATATTCAATTTCCTATATACCAACTAACGAACTTCTTCTCTCCATCAAAACTGTATTCTGCCATACCCCATTCTGATCCTTCGCAATTCTTTCCCGATACCCTACCATGCGAAAGCCTACCTTCTTATGTAATGCTATACTTGCACTGTTAATCTCAAGAATACCGGATTGCAGTGTCCAAAGTCCTTCCTCTTCTGCCTCTATAATTAGTTCGCGCATCAGCTTCTCACCAACTTGTTTACCACGCTGATTTTCTTTTACATAGACACTTACCTCAGCAACACCGGAATAGACGCAGCGGCTACTAACTGGACTTAGGGCTGTCCATCCTATTACCGTATCATCTTCCTGTGCCACCAGACGGCAGGACTTAATATGAGACTCATCCCATGCCTCGTAGGTAGGTATTTCTTGTTGAAAGGTTGCGATTTTTGTTTCAATTCCTTCCTTATAAATCGAAGCCACTTCCTCCCAGTCTTCCAATCCCATAGCTCTAATGATCAGTTCCATCCTTGTCCTCCTCAATATGACCTAGTATTTTATTAATCATACTTCTTTATAATTGTGAATGAGTACATTTCATATTTCAAAACGACACATCCATATTGTACCTCTTAAATTATACAAATAGTAATCCAATATTCCACCTAATGTCAAGTAGTTTGATCCCTTAAAATATAATTAATAATAAATAAAAACCTATCAGTCTTGTTATAAAACTGATAAGTTTTTCTAGTCGAGGCGACGGGATTCGTACCCTCCGTTAGTCTCACAAATCCCTAAAAGAAAGGGGCTTTACTACATTATCAACCTTAATGTAACGAAAAGTGCAACCCAATCTAAAATTAAATGGAAGTCCTAGTATCCAATATTATTTTCAAATAATCCAATCACAATAGTTTACTATTATGTTTATAAAATTGTATAACAATTATACATTATCCTAAATACATTTTCAAACACTAAAAAGTGCAAGATACCTTCATGGATATCTTGCACTTTGGTCTTTAGGCTATAAAAGATTTATTAGTCGACTGTTTTTAATACAATAATATTTATTCAACTTTTTTTAGCACATAGTAATATGGCTTCATACCTCTTAATGTAACATCTCCAGACATCCATTCCCAAAACATATACTTAGAACCGTCGATCTCTTTAATCATATATTTTCCAGCGGTCTTATCATTGTGATGAATAATATATCCTTTCGTCCATGTTAGCCAATCAACCGGAGTTGTTTCATCCGATGTTACATCAACGGCAACTGGTTGAGGCATCTGTCCATTAGAAAGTAGCTTCATACTTAGAAGATGTAATTCTCCCTGCCATGATATTACATCAGGTGTGAAATCCTCCATATTTTTTACAAAATCAACGGTTACCCATTTTCCAATAGCATCTTGATCATCGACAAAGGTACAATTAACTCCGTCAATAATTTCATCTGTTGTGTCTGCCTTTGTTCTGGTTGCCCCTGTCAGGAATGCTACTCCGGTTATCAGTAATACAGTGATCGCAATTATCGATAATCGATACGAACTTTTTTTGAACATCTTGATCATTCTAATTCTCCTTTCTATTTTTGATTTATTATTTATAATACCTGCTATTGCTGGCAAGTATGGCGCCCTTGATGAAATTTCTGCTAATTTAATTATGGTAAATCCATAGTTTATTACTTCTTCATCTCTTAATACAGATAGTGCAAGTGAGTCACAGCATATTTCCCTATCTTCTCTCATTTTATGAAAGCCATACCAAATCACTGGATTGAACCAGTAAATGATACATAAAAAGCTTACCAGATAATTAACAAAAATATCTTTCCTCTTTATATGTGCTAATTCATGCAAAAGAACGTACTTAAGGTGTAATAAGTTACATTCATCTAAAAAATTTACAGGTATGATTATGATTGGTTTTATATACCTTAACACGCATGGAGTATTAACGATATCGGCTTCTACTAAACTAATATTCTTAGGTATATTCATAAGGTATTTACAATGGTTCAATATAGATAAAACATGTTGGTCTTTCAAACAGGGATATTTCCTGATACGTCTCAAAAATAACGCATTATTGATGAACATTGCCAAACCAATAATACACATACCTAATATCCATATAAACGGAATAGCATCTCTTACTAACATTATAACACTGTGTGATTTATGATCTGTTTTCTCTAATGATATCAATGTCACTTCACCAGTATTAGCAGTATCCCCCTCATCAATTTGTGGGGACGTAGCTGGAATATTCACCATCCTACTATCAGTTGATACATAGGAAGGTACATAATTATAAACACTTATATTGCTAGATGGTGCAAATGGTAGCAATAATCGCAAAATTAATATAAACCAAAGTGCATACTGAAATTTGACTCCAATCCTGTCTTTAACTATTATCTTACTCAAAAGAATACAAGCCACTATAATGCTGCCCATGTATGATAGCTGAACTATCTTCTGAAATAACGTAAAAAGTAATGTCATGGCTTCGACTTCCTTTCGTTTAGGATGGACTTTAATTCCTCGATATCTTCTTTCGATAAATTTTCTTCTTCGATAAAGTTAAGAAATAAGGATTTTAATGAACCATTATAAACTCTATGCAAAAATGACTTACTTTCTATTTTTCTACACTCTTCTTCATTTAATAAGGAATAATATTTATATTCCCTCCCGGATTGTTCATATCCAATTATATTTTTATCAATTAACCGACTAATTAAAGTTTTTACTGTTTTCGGTTTCCACTTCTGACTATCTTTTAATTGTTCAATGACTTCCTGTGCTGTACAATTAGGGTTGTTCCATATAATCTTCATAATTTCCCATTCGGAATCCGATATTTTTGAAGCGCTACCCATATTATTATCCTCCTTATAGATTACACATGTAATCCATGTAAATATATTACTACTTATGGATATGTTTGTCAACAACATTTATTACAACCGGATATTCATATCCGTTCTCTTCATTGAGTAACATCGATCTATACATTGATTGGTTTAATAGCAAAAAAAGATTCCCGACGAAAGGAATCGTTACGATGTGTCCGAGGCGACCAGATTAAGATATATTTGCTATTACAATCGACACTACAAAAGTAGCATATAGTTGAAATATTTATATACGACATAACAAAAAAAGATGTTTAAAAATTTTTAGACGGTGAATTGTACAAATATGATATGACAGCAAAAAAAAACGGGGAAAGCCTTAAAATAAGGCAATCCCCATTATTCTTTATAGTCGAGGCGACGAGATTCGAACTCACGGCCTCTGCGTCCCGAACGCAGCGCTCTACCAAACTGAGCCACGCCTCGATTACTTTATTACAAGCGAATTATGTTGTTAATCCAACTGTATCGGCGTCTTTTTGAAGAGCACCGCATTAGTTATTATCTATCAAAAGCATAAAAAAGTCAACTACTAATTTGAAATTTTTTCTTTAAAATCATAAAGAAGAATGGCCAATAATACTTCAATTTTATAATGCTAAGAAATGAAAATAATTACATTTCACATTATAATATCAATGTAACAAAGAAACGGAACTACAATACATAATAACTCCATATTGTTCATGGAAAGATAATTATATTTACTAATAGTTCCGTTATTTTCTAGTTATTTAGTTCATAGTATAACTTCTAATTCATTATAGACAAAGATACATCCTGTCGTTGGGTAAATGCTACTATCCTCTCCAGGGCAATCTCATTTATCCTCCAACATGGAAAACCCTACCAACCAAATACTAATGTTAACAGGTTTAACTTATTTTCTCGATGTAATGAATAGCTTTCGACAGGCATTGTATCCGTTCGCAGGAAAACCTCCTTTCAAAGAATTGACGTACCACAGTGCAAACATTATTTTGGAACATATAACGCGTTCTTCATAAAGTATTCGTGCTGTTCGCTGATAAGGTTTTTGATTTCGTTGACATCAGATAACGTAACCTCGGGTATTTCCAATACAAATGCACCGCACGCATCTTTGCTTTCTCCGTTGGGGAACGTATATGTATAAACAAATTTATCGCCCTTACAATAACCACATTCCCCGCATTTTGCGAGGCGGTTATTGCTTGATAAAATCCTATCACGGATGACACCAGCGAATTTGTCCGAGTAATTAATGCACGACGAAAAGCGCAATCCGAAAAATGCTTTTCCACCACCCTCTCGGACGCCGAACCGTGCTAATACTCGGTTATGAGCAAGGTTATTAAATGAAAGAATAAACCCTTTTGTCCGTTTTCTCATGGGAGTATAATCCAATTCAACCAATGCTTCGATTATAGGTTGATAGACAAATTTCTCCTCGTAGCTTATCATCTCATAGAATTCAAAAATAAATTCTTCCCATTTCTTCATTTAAGCGCCTCCTTGGATAAAGCAAGCAAAAAACCCTGCAAATTGGAAGTTGAAAGCTTCGCATTATGCTTGGTAATGCCATGTTAATCGAGAACTTCAAATGTAAACTTGCAAGGCTTTTCACCGTTTGTATTAAGTGGTGATGAATTGATTTCTTTCAATTTCAGCTTTTTCATTGAGTCTTTTATCTTTTTTAAAGTCGGCATTTTTATCCCCCACAAAATATACATAGTCTGCACTACAAATTCCTGTTTGACCCTGAGTTTTATAAAATTGTTTTCTCCTGTCGAAGCAATATCAAATCTATAATCAAATTATAACATCATAGAATATGAATTTCTACCTTTTTATTCCATTAACTCTCAGCTACCAAAAGCCCTTCCTTCACTCATACTTTCTCGATATCTCCGCATAGTTTGAAGTCTTTATTCCTTTAAATGCCTGATATATGAGCGGCTCGAGGATTGTTTTCGGGGAATTCTTCTTGGATTTTTCTTGGATTTTCTAGTGTTAATTTGTAGAAGCTTATGCGAATTCTGATGTTTTAGGGTCAAAAAACAGACCTGCGACGGGGTGATGAATGCCCAATCAAGGTCTGTTTTCTACGATGCTTTCGCATTATTTTCTATTATGTCGATGAGGATAAACGGGATTGCCTTTTGGATAAGACGGGGTGCCCGGCGACAAATCCACAATTAATAAGCAGTAATAATACCACCCTCACACGCGTACATGGAGCTTACTCCTTGCGTATCCACAATAAAACAATCCTTAAAAGGTATTCTCTTCAAGATCTCATCTTTAACAAATAATGCTCTCTCATAATTATTGCAATGTGAAATTCCAAGTATTCTTTCCTGCGGCTTAAGAGCATCCTGCTCAATTGCTTTAACCATTAAGAGTAACGCCTTAACGATACCTCTTGCTTGATCCAGTTTATAGATGGTTCCCTCTGCGGTTGCTCCCATTACTGGTTTAATATTCAAAGCGCTTGCAATAATTGCCTGTATTCCGGTTAATCGCCCATTCTTACGTAACGTATCTAATGATTCTAATACAAACTTGGTGAACAATCCATCACGGAAAGCATTGATTTTATCCACAACTGCTTCAAAGGGATGGCTATTTTCTATCAGTTCTTTTATCTTCATAGCGATTAGTGCCTGCGCCACAGATGCCGAACGAGAGTCAATTATTTCAATTTTTTTATCCGGGTGATCTTCCAAATATAATCTCTTAGCAAGCTCTGCACTATTATATGAGCCGCTTAATTGTGACGATAATGTTATTACATAGATATCACCGTCAAAATCAAAGTGTTTCATATAATCTTCTGGTGATGGACAGGCTGATTTTGGACTATGTGGACTAGCCTTAACTCGGCTCAAAAAGTCCTTCTGATCAAAGGTCTCATCATCTACAATCGAAAAATCATCCACAATCAATGTTAAAGGTACCAACATGAAATGAGGATCCTCCTTTAATGCTTTTGGTAAATCCGTACAGCTATCCCCTATAATTCTGTATGACATATTTCATCCTCCTGTTTAAACTATTTTAACTGTTTTACTATTTTTTGCTTTGTGATTCATTAATATTCTATTGTTATATTTTACCTATAATATCCGTTTATTTACTTATATTGTATTTGTAATTACGTCAACGTATACTCGAACCATACTATATAGTTTTTATTACTATATAATAACATATCAGTAATAATATTATCAAGAGGTTTTCATTTATTATATAAATTATATTTAAATAAGAGGCATAAATTAAGCTTTTTGCTTTAATTATTTCCTTTTTCTAGGTCAATTATTATAAAAAGTTCACTTGACCAGGACATAAATATCTTTCTCTTTTACTTCGTAAAATAAAAATAAGGAAATCTAACAGGCATCAAAATCGATACACCATTAAATTTCCTTATTTATCAGAACTAGTTCGGTTTTTACGAATATTTTATTTAGCTAAAAGCATCATAATTTCATTACTTCTTTGGACAAATTTGGTCATTGCCTCCGGCTCTAAAGGCTTATGGCTAAGAAGTGCCAAATCGTAAAGCTGCTCACAAATCATTGGAGTTTGTTCCGCATTTTCATTAGTTATTATATATTGAACAAGTTTATTGTTTGCATTTAATACCAAGGTTTCGCTACCACCAAATGCGCTAGCATCCATACCAGGCATGCTGTACATGCGCATCATATCCTGCATTCTGCGATTCTCCTCAGAAAGCGTCATGATGGAGGATACCTTTTCGTTCTTAAATTTCTCTACCTTAACTTCAAGCTTATCTTTCGCAAGAACCTTACGGAACAGCGTTGTCATTGCATCCGTATTGTTCTTTAAGATCTTCTTGTCCTTTTTCTTTGTCTCTTCCTTGAAGTTCTCTGTGATGTCAGCATCAATTCTCTGGAACTTAATTGTCTGATCTTGATACTCAAGTTGAGTAATAAAAGGTTGATCTATATTATGCGTTAGGATAAATGCATCGCTGCCGGCTTCCTTGAACATATTAATGTACTGACTCTGCTGCTTCACATCTGTGACATAATAGATGATGGTCTTCTTATCCTCATCCACTTCATCCTCGTCATTCTCATGATTATGGTCATGATCATGTCCACAGTTTTCATCATGTACGTGCTCATGGCTATGTTCCCCTTCGCAGTTCTCATCATGTACATGTTCTTTCTGGTTAGTGTCCGTTGCTTGTTCCTCTTTTTTATCCATTACATCAGCATCCGTAACTTCTGTTCCCTTGTGTGCTGCTACGTATTCCGCTAAGGTTAAGTACTTACCTTCCAAGTCCTTGAAGATTAATACATCCTTCATCTTTTCACGGAATTTCTCATCCTTTAAGAAACCATATTTAATGAAAGGACTGATATCATCCCAGAACTTCTCATAGCTTTCTCTCTCTACCTTATACATACCGGACAACTTATCCGCTACCTTCTTGGAGATATAGTCAGAGATTTTCTTAACAAAACCATCATTTTGTAGTGCGCTTCTAGATACGTTAAGTGGTAGATCCGGACAGTCAATAACGCCTTTTAATAACATTAAGAACTCAGGAATTACTTCCTTAATATTGTCAGCGATAAATACCTGATTGCTGTATAACTTAATCAAACCTTCTAAGGAATCATATTCCGTATTAATCTTAGGGAAGAATAGAATGCCCTTTAGGTTAAATGGATAATCCATATTTAAGTGGATCCAGAATAATGGCTCCTTATAGTCATGGAATACCTCACGATAAAAGTTCTTGTATTCCTCTTCCGTGCAATCATTCGGATGCTTTGCCCACAAAGGATGAGGATTATTAATCGGCTTCGGCGCATTATCCTTCTTCTCAGTAACTTCTGTTTCTTCAGATACAGTGCCATCCTCCTCTACGGAAGCATCAATCACATCCTCCTTCTCCTCTTGAATCGGAGCATTGGCATTTGCGAAATAAATCTCTACCGGCATAAAGGAGCAATATTTCTGTATAATTTCCTTAACACGGTATTCATTGGAGAATTCATAGCTTTCTTCATTTAAGAATAATGTAATTTGAGTACCACGTTCTTTCTTCGTACCCTCGCTCATCTCATATTGTGTTCCGCCATCTGACTCCCAATGAACCGGTTCTGCATCCGGCTGCCAAGACAGCGTGTCAATTGCAACACGGCCAGCTACCATAAAGGAAGAGTAAAAGCCTAGTCCAAAATGTCCAATAATCTGATCTTCATTGGTCTTGTCCTTATATTGCTCCATGAATTTCTGAGCTCCGGAGAAAGCGATTTGGTTGATATACTCCTTCACTTCGTCCGCTGTCATACCAATACCATTATCTGCGAAAGTAATTGTTTTCTCTTCCGGATTAACAGTAACATGAAGCTCATAATGATTCTCTTCGGGGAGATTAGCCTCTCCCATAATCTCAAGCTTCTTAAGTTTGGTGATTGCATCACTACCGTTAGAGATTAGTTCTCGAACGAAGATGTCGTGGTCAGAATAAAGCCACTTCTTGATAATTGGGAAAATGTTTTCCGAATGAATTGATAAATTACCGCGTTCTGTGCTCATAGTAACACTCCTTTTCATAATTCAATATTCTTGTGTAACGCCGATGCAGTTCATAATCTTCCTGTCTGTCGCATTACTTTGTAGGTAAATTTTCCTTCAAGTGATATCATAATACGGTAAATTGGAATTGTCAAGATAAAATTAGCACTCTTTAAGTAAGAGTGCTAACAATATTAATTCCTTTATATAACAGATTAGTTTTTATAAATGCACTACTAATTCTCATAAAGCAATGCTCTATTCTTCAAATATAATTCCTTGCTCACGAAGCAGGTTCTTCACTTCTAAATCCCACTCCTGCTCCAAGGTCTTATCCAAGGTAAAGGTCTTAATTGCAGTTCCGGTTATAATATGAAGTTCGCCTTTATCAAATCTCACATTCAGGTATAGACCTCCAACCTCTTCCATGCGAAGTCTTCCTCCCGAACGCCCTACGAGTGCTTCACAGCGGTCGAAGGGCAGCTGGAATACTATTTTTAAAGAAAGGGGCGTCTTATTCCCTTTAATCATAGAGAAAGCAATCGACCTGACATCACTCCATAATATAAATCGTTTATCTCCCCGTTCTTCCAACTCTTCTTTGGTATAAAAAGCTTCATTAAATTGTCCCGTAATTGTATAATTGGTAAAAGTTTGAAGCTCCATTTCCCTAAGTAGTAATAAATCAAACGTGGTTTGGGTCAGAAGTTTGGCCATAAATGGCTTAACTTCGGGAATATTAAGTGAAATCATATGTCTCTCTCCCGATGGTTTTAAAATTTTAATTTGAAAAACCTGTAAATTCACAATCTATTTCCTAGTATATTAGTTTGCTCTTTGAAGAACAATAATAACATAAATTTTTATTATAAGACTCATCAGCCAGGAGGATTGTAATCATGTATTTTGAACCTATCAAAAAAACTTACTATCGATTTCCATCCCTTACGAGTGTTCATGACTTTGACTCAAAACATTATTATCCGGAGAAGCCACGTGGTACCGGAGAAGAAACACGTTATGAAAATCAAATTACGAATCATGTAACAAATTGCGAAACCAATTATAATGCCTAGAGTAGAAATATTTTAATTAGCGCAATTATTATCAAATGTGCAGGGTAAAAAATATAAAATACAAATTTTATATTTTTACCCTTTTGCCCATTATAAAAGGCAATCGGTATCATAGCAAAGGTTGCTAGAATATTAATGCTACCAAGAATTGTTGCAGTAACGATTACCAGTGCTAAGGTTATGATTGGTTTACTTCCACGGAACAGATAAAAGGCTACGATTAGTAGAATTCCTGCAAAGTTATAATCAGTTCTTAATAATAATGCAATTGTACAAAATGCTAACGTCAATAAACCATCCAATAAATTGCTGACAAAAACTTTTTTTTGAAACTTCTTCTCCACCAAACTCATTAACGTAATTAATAATAATCCTAAAAATAAAGTAAAGAATACATTCTGATGCGTTCCTTCTAATACCTTCCCATAAAAGGCAAGATCAAATGGTATCTCCGATATCAGTGCAAAAGCACCCAAACGCATTAGATATTTCTTCACATCACTCGTATGATGGAAACCTTCCACAATTAAAAACACGAAGATTGGAAATGCCAATCTTCCAATACTACGCATTATCAGCCAAAGTAATGTGTCACTTGGAACAAATACTGCAGCAATGTGATCAATCAACATGGTAATGATTGCAATCAATTTCAAATAGAACGTATTCATAAGTTAATTCCTTCCTGTTTTTAATTTCATTATATATGCATTCTTTTATTAAACTCTGCTTTCATATTATCCCCTTCAAATAATATCAATGCCGACAAACTAAGCGCGCTTGAGGCTACACAAATTACGGAAGGAAATACTACGGTAAGACCACCAAATAAGAGGAATATAATTGGTATAAATCCAAAGATTCCATCCACCATCAAATATACCATTAAATCACTTACACCTATTTTCAACAGCTTTGCGGCGATTGCCATTACAATCATTGCTCCTACACAGATTGAAGGGATTACATAATCAATTGACCATCCAAGCCATCCCATGTACCAATCCCATAATACTGACAGTATACCTATAATAGCAACCTGCCACAGAATTGTCTTAGGTATGTTATTCTTCTTTCGAATAATAAAGAATAAGCTTATCCACATACATAGAATACTTGCTGCTACAAGAAGGGACCACTCCGAGTTCCTGGTAAATATAGCATTAATGGCAAAACTGATAATAATGCCAGCAATGGATATTAATATCATTAGGCGAATAAAAATATTGAATTCTTGATAAATCGTAGGAATATGTGGAAATACCTCTTCCACCTTATCTTCACTTTCCTGTATAATACCACCACAGAGCGGGCAGATATGGTAATTACCTTTCAGTGTTACTTTACAATTTTCGCAACTTTGCATTCCATCATCTCCTATCATATGTTCAGGCCTAATATTACAGAGCAGCATCATAAACAATATCTAAAATAAGTTCAAACTGTAATAACTATGGACTTTATTTTGGAGTTATTTGCAAGAATTTTTGTTTATTATTCCTTTTATAAATCCTTATTGTTAGAAGCTACTGAAATACTGACCCCCTCCTCCGTAAGCATACGGAAAAAGTTCTTCTGTATGTCGGTCCCTACAAAAGGAGATACAAAACTTACCACTAGCTGATCATCAAAGGAACACATACAAATTTGAGGTCTTCTAGCACTAACAAAGCAGTCAAACATATAGATATACGGTGCCAGCTCTTTTGCAATCGTCACTTTACCAACATTGGAAAGTGTTGCAGTAATTCCACGGTCACTCAGAAAAGTGGCAAACCGTAGAATGTAATCCTTTAATACCAGCGGAATAACACGCATGAAAGCATTATGTTCAAGGGCAGATAACCGATTCATATGTCCTCTTAGTTTTTCTTCCGTTAACTCTCGTGCAAAGGAGTCCTTAACACCTTTTATTATATCTTCCAAACGATCGGAATTTTGTCCAAAATGATAACTGATATTAACGGCGGCAAAAAAGTTTCTCGCTGTTACGGACGGGAAATAAGTCCTTAAATTAACCGGAACTGATAAGGTTACCGGATATTTTCTATAACGTGTAGGCATGTCCATAGAAATCGATTTTATAAATAAAGCCGTTAGATATACAGTAAGCGAAGTGTCATATTGATGTGCCTTCTCCAGAACTTCCTTCACGGACATTACTCCTTCAATAATCTTTAG
The DNA here is from genome assembly GCA_029256105.1 of Herbinix sp. Classification (GTDB taxonomy): domain Bacteria; phylum Bacillota; class Clostridia; order Lachnospirales; family Lachnospiraceae; genus Mobilitalea. Next base: position 237,024 of record JAQSYO010000002.1, on the reverse strand, counting down.
CCTGTTGTCGATAGAACGCCTACCTGTAATACGATAAGCTTTGGAAAGTTTTATTTTATCCAGTGTTTTATCCCCACTATAATGCTTCAAAAAGCTATCATCCATTTTCTGTGAGAATGAAGCGTCATAATCGAGTTTCGGTAATTTATTACTAAAATCCTGGTCATGCTGCATGGTAATATAATAATAGATTATTGTCTTTAGAAAGCCCAAAGCACCGGTTCCATCCGTTACTGCATGATACATCTCAAGATTTATTCTCTTATTAAAATAGGAGACCTCAAACAATAAATTTTTACGATTTTGTCGATAAAGCATGCTGCAGGGAAGTTTATACTCTTCCACTACTTCCGGTTTAATATCCGTGCTTTCAAAATAATACCAAAATACGCCTCTTCGGAGTACCGATTGATACATAGGGAACAATAGTAAGGCCTTATCAAGAGCCTTTTGCAAGATTTCCTTATTCACTTCTTCCTTCAGTTCACAAACAAAACGAAATACCTTTGCATCCTTTTCATTTGTTGTCGGAGGAAAAATCTTTGCAGCATTATCTAGTTTTGTCCATTCAATCGGTTTTCTTCTTGTCATAAATTCACTATTTCCCCCTTCCCGGTGTCATCCTGATTTTATATGTAGCTTACAAATCAGATTTTGCAATTCGATTCTCTATATTCTTAACCTTTCAAACGATTTCATCCGATTCTATCTTCAAAAATTATTATACATCTTCTTCTTTATTCAGAAATCGATTAACTAGTTCATAACTTCGTCTTACATGAATAAAATGTCTCGGCAAAGTTATAAAACCATGTAAGGCATCCTTCATGCGGAATACCTCTACCTGATTTCCAAATTCATAAAGTTTCCTCCCATAATCCTCACCTTCATCTCTCAGCGGGTCATACTGCGCTGTAATAATAATGGTTTTAGGCTGCTCGGACAAATCCTTAGATAGTATCGGTGCCAGATATGGATTTAGTAAATCATCGTCATTACTTTTATATAATTCCATAAAATCATTAATACGTTTTGTTGTTAACAAATAATCAGTTCCATTCTCTCGTATGGAAGGATAGGGTGAAGTTTCGCTATGGTCACTTGCTGTTGATGGATATAATAAAATTTGCTTCGTCGGCAGGAATTCACCGCGGTCTCTCGCCATTAAGGATACAACTGCTGCCAGATTTCCTCCTGCACTATCTCCGATTAAAGTGATATTCTCCTGTTTCACATTAAATAGGGAAGCATTCAAAAACAATTCCCTCGCCACGGCGTAACAATCTTCAGGTGCGGTAGGAAAGTGATGTTCCGGTGCAAGGCGATAATCTACCGATATGACAGCATGGCCAGTCTGCTTTGCCATATTGGAGCAAACAACGGTATAGCTATCGATATTGCCGATTACCCATCCTCCTCCATGGAAAAATATCAGGATTTTATTTACTTCAACTTCTTCTGAGGGCATAAAAATTCGAACGGGAATATCATAATCTCCAAGGGAAACTTTATGATCCCACATTACATATAACGGTTTTATATAAGGATGAGCTACATTTGTTAATTGGCGTTGAAGCTTATAGGTCTTCTTAAGGTCCAAATCCGTATAAGACAATGCCTTTAGTGCCATTCGCATCGCTTTGTTTATTGCCATAATATCCCCCCGTCTTGTAGTTCCATTCTAACTAAGTTGGATTTAAAAGTCAAATGAAACAATTGTTGTAAATTGGGTTGCAAATTGGTGGAGATAAACGTAAGAAGGATTTTATAGTATGCTTAATAAAGTTACAGCTGAATAGGGTGCACCTCAAATTGCTGGTAAAAGAACCCCTTGGCACTAGAAGCTACAGAATATGCTTAGAACAACCTGAAAATGGGACAACTCGCAATGGACCCCCGCTTAGCTCTATCTTATCGTAGTTTACATGGGGTCCATTACTCAAACAAGTCCCATTTTCAGGTTTGGCGCATTTTCTGTAGCTTAAGTGCCTTAAGGGGACCTTTTAAAAGCAATTTGAGGTGCACCCTATTCAGCTGTAACTTTATGTGTAGGTAGTGAATTCCTTCTTACGTTTATCTGATTTGCACTTCTAATATTTTTACTTAAGGACATGATAACTATTTTATACGAATAAATGGATATTATAACTATATGTGGCAAGTGATTATCTGTTGAAATAGATTTCAATTCAATCGATCTTCTTATAGTATTCATGTCATGACTTAATTATTATATACCACCGTTACGTTACTAATCACTGACAACAGGATCACTTAATGCATATAATGTTCATATAGCTCTTCAAATGTCTCGTATCTTACCACTTTCCTACCAACTTTATTATATTCTTCGAGATACTCGTCCATGGTGCGTAGAAACTCTTCTTTGAATAGTTCAAGATTATCTGAATCATAATACTGCATTAAATCAAACTTCCTTGTTCCTCTCTCCTCGGTCATCTCGTCAAGATAATTCTGCGCTCCTAAGGCACTATGAAATGCGTAGGATTTATCCTTAGCATTCGTACTTGCAATAACCTTGTTACGACAGTTACACCACAATTCCTCGTAGCTTCCTGAAAGATTATCGTATGTAGGAAATGGGTGTTCCACAAAATCTACAAACATTCGGTCATATAAACTAAGGATACTCTTGAGCATTTCATAGGATGCTTTTCGCATTTCTTCTATTGACTTCGCTTCTAGCACAAGCATATAAATATCTGCAAAATTGTCCGGTATGTATTGGTACGTTGCTACCTCTTCCATATATCTTTTAATTCCACGTTTAATATATGTGTTATTCAGGTTTGTTAGAGCATTAAGGCAATTGTATAATACTGTGCCACAAGCATACCTTACCGCGCCTTTATCTTCCGATAATAAAGTATTTGCATATTCCTGTTTCGCAGTGTCAATCCACTTTTTTGCTCTTTCCAAACATTCTTTACCTATCGGTTTGGAAAGTGCATCAAGTGCTCTTTGTCTGTAGAAATTGAATTTGTCCAGATACTCGGATTTTGCACAATAAAGGATCTTCAAATCAACTAAACAGGATATCATTGGGCTATCCAGATTTGCCTCTGCTTCAATCCGTGTCTCCCATGGTGTACAATAGATGTCATAACCAACGTCATCAAGAATGAAGACAGAAGATATGCCCCAACCACGATCCGTATTATTGATAATAATTAAATCCAAATCACTTTTTTCATGAAAATCGTTCGTACTAAAGGATCCTGACAATCCAATAATTGCGATATCCTCAGGGAAATCCCTTTTCGCACGTTCCACTACCATATTGATTAGTTTTTCATTCTTATCCATTAATTTCAGTCTTGTCGTCTCATCCATTTACTATCAATCTCCTTTAATACTATTCACTTATATATAAAGATTTACCGAATCGTAGTACCCTTTACACCATATGGCAATTGTTTCAAAGTAAAGAAACCTTAATTCGTCTTCTTTTTGTTCTTGACTCAATTGTAGAAACCATGGTTCTTTCATTGTTTCTTCTTTACAAACAATTGATCTATAGAGCGATATCCCTATGTCTTCAAAGATATACATTGAGCCTAATTGTGCACTAGGAGTTTCTAGATATTTTGAAAATTGTTCAACATAGGATACCAATTTTTCAGCTTTTGTTTTAAAAACGTCTACTCCTTCAAAAACAACATTGTATGTTGGATTATTTATTATTTCTATAAAGTTGACTATATTGTTACTATCATATTCTATCTGAAAACAGAAATCATAATAACAGCCTCGAACTATGCTATCTGTTTTTATGTTGGTATCGTTAGTTCCCACTAACTCATGCACTTCATCCCTGTGCATCCCCAGCTTTACTTCGCCAATACCAACCTGTGGTATAACAATCAAATTATCCATATAGATTCCTTTCATATAATGTTGCGATAGATCTTTATTCTATTTAAATCACTCTTTTATACATCATTTTGAACCAAGTTAGTTAATTTGATTTTACCCCTACCATACTTCAATTTCGAATATATACAGCCTAAATATACTCATATTATAATTCATTAAAATATAAATTACTATTATTTTATTCCAATTTATGTAAATACCCTCCTATAACAATTCATCACTTCATTGATGACCAATACTTTTATCTAATGAAACTTACAATTTAACATGAGTATAAATTTTATATTATACGGGTTTATTTACGAGTTTATTTACGAGTTTATTTACGAGTTTATTTACGAGTTTATTTACGAGTTTATTTACGAGTTTATTTACGAGTTTATTTACGAGTTTATTTGCGAGATATATTCACACTCATCTATCCATATGATATACTACATGAGAATGAGACAAATTGACATTTTAAAATTAGTTACAATGAGTTACAATATTAACAATATAAAATGGAGGCAAATGATATGTATTATAAACAATATGGCGATACAGATATGAAGGTTTCTGCTATTGGTATGGGAGCTATGAGATATGATGATGCAGATGTGAAAGCTGGTAATCTGGCAAAATGTTCCGAGATCGTTTTATATGCACATGAAAAGGGGATCAATTTCTTTGACTCAGCTCCTTTTTATTGTGATGATAAGAGTGAGGAAATTACAGGTTTAGCTCTATCACAATTACAGAGAGATAGTTTTTACATATCCTCAAAGGTTAATATGGGCTCCTATGGCGGTAAATTCTCACCTGATGATTTTCGAAGGAGACTTGAGACTTCCTTATCCCGTTTGAAGGTTGATTACTTGGATTTTTATTATCTGTGGTGTTTATTAGATTTGGAATCCTTCCACAAGCAATATGATCTTATGTACAGTTCCTTTGAGAAAGCAAAAGAAGAAGGTCTTATTCGTAATATTACTTTTTCCTCTCATATGCAGGGAACACAGTTGGAGTCAGTTATTGAAACCAATGCTTTTAAGGGTATGCTAATTGGATACAATGCGCTTAATTACCGCTTCCGTCAGGCAGGTATCAGCGCTGCCCACAAAAATGGTATGGGTATCGTCGTAATGAACCCCTTGGGTGGAGGCGTAATTCCGAATAATCCCAATGTATTTAATTATCTCACGGAGGGAACTGATTTGACTGTTCCTCAGGCAGCCCTTCGCTTTGTTGCTTCCCATAAGGAGATTTCAGTTGCTCTCTGTGGCTTTACAACAAAAGAACATGTAGATGATGCAGTAACATCTGTTAAGGATTTGGCTGAGAGGCCTGCAATTGAGATTTACAATGAATTTGAAAGTAAAGGCATGGCTTTAAATAATCTCTGTACCGGCTGTGGATATTGTAAGCATTGTCCAGTAGATATCGATATTCCGAAATTTATGGATGCCTACAATGAAAAAATTCTCGGTAACAGTATTGCGAACCGTCTAATATGGCATTGGGGTGGTATGTCAACTTCCCTTGCAGCGGAATGCATCAAATGTGGACAGTGTGAGACGCTCTGTACACAACACCTCTCCATCATGGATCGTTTGGATGAGATCGCATTAATTAAATAATTTATAGCACCAAAATGGGAATGTGTATTTTTACACATTCCCATTTTAAATTAATGTATTTCTAAGGATAGATAGAGGAGAAGCCAACTTTTTCAAGTCGGCTTAAGGGGGGGTATGAAAAAATCAAATCTATGTTAATTTTACTTATTGGTAGTCGAAGCCAGTGACCACGTTTGCGGCTGTGGCTTCTTTCATTAATTTATATCCTTATTATAACCATGAAATGTGTAGAGGATATTAAGGAACCGTGAATTATTTGTGAAGAGTTTTTATGCGTTTGAGCAAATGAGCTATCCTAATAAATGTTATCAGGATAGCTCATTTTATATTCTTCCTTTAATAAAAATATCTTTCAATTTCATTTTTTACTTAGTGCCTTAAGATATTCCTCTGCAATCACACCATGTCCAAGAGCAGTTGGATGTACACCATCTTCCGCTAATTGGGTACAGGTATATTGCTCCACCTCAGCTTTTGCCAGTATTCCATCCATTGGTAGATAAAAATCCGCAAATTCTTTCGCTAATTTACGAACAACTTGGATCTTAGGGTCAAGATCTTCTCTCCAGGAAGCTCGATCCGGCAAAGAATTTAAGAGGAAGGGTTCAATCATCATAATTCGACAGTTTGGCATATCCTTCTTAATTTTATTCAAAAGTTCTCTATATGTATTCTCAAACTCTTCTGCACTCGTGGGATTTCCTGAATCATACCTTCTCCATGTATCATTTACACCAATCAATATGGATAAGAAATCAGGCTTTATTGCTCTAAAGTCCTCTTCATATCGTGCTAATAAATCAACCACTCTATTACCGGATATTCCTTTATTGACAAAAGTAACCGTCGTATCAGGAAATAGCAATCCATAAATCTTAGCAATAATCCCCGGGTAGCCCTCGGATAATGATTTAATGTCTGAATAATCTCTCCCACAATCAGTAATGCTATCTCCTTGAAATAGTACAACTTGATCATCTTTAAACATGTTTAGCATAGTAACCTCCCATAATTCTCTAGTTTTTCAATCTGAATGTCATAGCCTAAAATCTTAAATTCCCATCATGTAAAAACAATCCTACTTAGCCTTCTATTATATCAGTACTTATTCATCCTCGCAATACAGATAAATGATCCTTTCAAATCCTATAACCGTGAAATACTTAATGTAAGTCTTTTCAAGGCTCCACACTATCAAATGATAAAAATTGCTTGCAAAATCAAGAATATACGATACAATATAAATGGCGATTGTTTATAAATTGGATGTATTCAGGAGGTTTTTCATGATTCAGGCAAGTAATATAACTTTAAGATTAGGAAAGCGTGCATTGTTCGAGGAAGTAAACATTAAGTTTACGGAAGGCAACTGCTATGGTTTGATTGGTGCCAATGGTGCCGGCAAATCTACCTTTTTAAAAATATTGAACGGACAATTAGAACCCACTAAGGGTGATGTTATCATCACACCGGGCCAAAGATTATCCTTCCTACAACAGGACCATTTCAAATTTGATGCTTTTGAGGTACTCGAGACTGTTATTATAGGTAATAAGCGTCTATACGAAATAATGAAGGAAAAAGAGATCATCTACGCAAAGGAAGATTTTACAGAAGCAGACGGACTTCGTGCCAGCGAGCTTGAGGGTGAATTTGCTGCAATGGATGGCTGGGAATCAGAATCTAATGCTGCTGCTTTATTAAATGGATTGGGAATTGAAACTGACCTTCATACCATGAAGATGAGCGAATTAAACGGTGGTGATAAGGTGAAGGTTTTACTTGCTCAAGCACTATTTGGTAATCCGGATATTCTTTTACTCGATGAGCCTACGAACCATTTGGATTTAGAAGCGATTCGTTGGTTAGAAGAGTTCTTAATCAACTTTGAGAATACCGTTATTGTGGTTTCCCATGATCGTTATTTCTTAAATAAGGTATGTACTCATATAGCTGATATTGATTATGCTAAAATTCAGCTCTATTCCGGTAACTACGACTTCTGGTATGAGTCCAGTCAGCTTATGGTGAAGCAGATGAAGGATGCTAACAAGAAGAAGGAAGATAAGATAAAGGAATTACAAGAATTTATCCAACGCTTTAGTGCGAATGCTTCCAAATCAAAACAGGCTACCTCTAGAAAGAAAGCCTTAGAAAAAATCGAATTAGATGATATCAGACCTTCCAGCAGGAAGTACCCTTATATTGATTTTAGACCTAGTAGAGAGATCGGTAATGAGGTGTTAACTGTTGAGAATCTTTCCAAGACGATTGATGGTGTAAAGATCTTAGATAAAATTTCTTTCATCGTTGGTAAAGAAGATAAAATTGCATTTGTTGGTCCAAATACGAATGCTTCCACTGTTCTATTTAAAATCTTATCCGGTGAGTTAGAGCCGGATGAAGGTTCTTATAAATGGGGTATTACCACGAATGTATCCTATTTCCCTAAGGATAATACAAAGCTTTTCGCTGGTGAGGAAACAATTGTCGAATTCTTAATGCCATTTTCACCTGAAAAGGATGTTACTTATGTACGTGGTTTCATGGGCAGAATGTTATTTGCTGGCGAAGAAGGTTCCAAGAAGGTAAAGGTTCTCTCCGGTGGAGAAAGAGTTCGTGTTCTTCTATCTAAAATGATGATTGCAGGTGCAAATGTTCTTATCTTAGATGAGCCTACGAACCACTTGGATATGGAATCCATCACCTCAATGAATAATGGACTGATTAAATTCCCTGGTGTTGCACTGTTTACCTCACCCGATCATCAGTTTATTCAAACGACAGCTAACCGTATTATGGAAATCGCTGGCGGACATCTGATTGACAAGATTACTACTTATGATGAATATCTAGACAATGATGAGTTAGCAAGAAAGAGGCAGATTAGCCAATTTGATGCTGAGGATGATGAGGACTAAAATTTCTACTTATAGAATGTTTGATAGGCGAGGGTTTTCCCTCGCCTTTTTTAGAGCTTATTCCATAAAATAATCTGCAACATAAGGATCCATTTAGAATAAAATAGATATGAGAACATTAAAATATGGGAGAATCTACTGTGCCGATTAAAAATAACAATATCATTGAATTATCAAATCCGGACTATGTACCGGTAGTAAAAGATGCAGACACCTTTTACGGGGGCAGCCAGATGTGGTTTCCGGAAAAACATTGGTATAGTAAGGATTATATTCTTCACAACTACGGATGCGGAACCATCGCAACCGCAGACATGTTCCTTTATCTTGCACTACAAAATAAAGATCTTAAGACACCTATAACTGAACTTGCACTTCAAGGTGAACCCAAGGTGAATTATAGTAATTATGATCCATACGTCCGAACAATTCATGATAATTATACGAAAACCCGCCATATCATCGCTGTATTAGGCCCTGCCATTGCCTCTGCAATTAATTCGTACTCCAGTTCCTACGGACTACATTATCATGCGTCTTGGAAATGGTCCTTAACCTATTATGATATGTATGAATTAATTGAAGAAATGCTTCATAAAGATATTCCGGTTATCCTATCCATTGGGCCAAATACACCAAAGCTCTGGGGCAAGAAAGGTATCCCTTTCTATGAGCGGCGAGAAATTGATTATCAAGAAAATGCTGATCAAAACCCAGAAGTAGGAAAGCCCTATTACTATAAAATGGTGAAGCAAAATGTAAATGGCCATTATGTTACCGTAACCGGTCTTATTAAAGATGTAGTAACCGAGCGAATTATGTTACGTATTTCCTCTTGGGGAAAACAATATTATATCAATTATGAAGAGTACCGAGATTATATCGAAAACAACAGCGGTACTTTTACTTCAAGCATTGTGTATGTGAAACGCTTCATAAACAAATAGCCTCCATGATAAAACTCACTAAGGTTCATCATTAAGTAATATAAATAATTACAAAAAATGCTAGGAGTGACTTATTAATTTAAGTCCTTCCTAGCATTTATAAAAAGATTTTCTTTAAATTATTTAAAATATTATGACCCATCCTATAAAAGAAGTAGACCAGAGTAGAGTTTCAGCTTACATCTTTCTGAATTTATGATACCTTTTATCCAACATCTCCTGCGTGGTCTGTTGCATCAAATCCTGCAGATCTGCATCAATCACTGTCCTAATGTTCTGAGCCATTCGGTCGAAGTCATTATGAGCACCACCCTGCGGTTCCGGGATAATCCCATCAATAACTCCATAATTCAACAAGTCCTGAGCCGTTAGTTTCATATCTCTTGCTGCCTGCTCCGCTTTCGTAGAATCCTTATAAAGAATGCTTGCAAAACCCTCGGGCGATAGAATTGCATAAATTGAGTGCTCTAACATATATACCTTATCTGCTACACCAAGTGCAAGAGCTCCACCGCTACCACCTTCTGAGATAACCACTGAGATGATTGGGGTCTTTATAAGCATCATTTCTGCAAGGTTCGTTGCAATTGCCTCCCCTTGACCTCTCTCCTCAGCTCCTAAACCACAAAAGGCTCCCGGAGTATCTATAAAATTAATGATGGGACGATGAAATTTTTCAGCCTGTTTCATTAGACGGAGTGCTTTGCGGTAGCCTTCCGGGTGTGGCATGGAAAAGTTTCGTGTAATATTTTCCTTCGTATTTCTACCTTTTTGTTGGGCGATAACAGTCACCGGAATATCACCAAAGAAAGCAATGCCACCAACAATTGCTCTGTCGTCCCCAAAAAAACGATCTCCATGTAGTTCAAGAAAATTATCAAAAATACGTTCTATATAATCAAGGCTTGTCGGTCTAACCGGCATTCGGGCCAATTTTACTTTTTCCCAAGGTGTAATCTCCATCTTAACCTCCATTTGCCTGCTTTGCAGGCAATTAAATAGCTATGAAAAAGGCACTGTGTGGCTTTTTCACGTGTGAAGATGCACCTTCTTCACACTAACCTCCATTTGCAAACCTTAAGGTTCAATCTGATCTTCGAGATCTCTATCTATTGCTGAATGTAATTTAATCATGGAACCCAAGGTATGCTTTAATTGATCCCTTGGAACGATCTGATCAACAAAACCATGCTCCAATAAGAATTCTGCTCGTTGGAAACCATCGGGTAATTTCTGTCCGATTGTTTGCTCGATTACTCTTGGACCAGCAAACCCTATCAAGGCACCGGGTTCAGCAAGAATAATGTCGCCAAGCATAGCAAAGCTTGCGGTTACGCCACCCGTAGTGGGATCGGTTAGTACAGTAATATATAATTGTCCTGCTTCACTATGCTTTGCAACTGCTGCGCTCACTTTAGCCATCTGCATTAGGGAGAAAATACCCTCGTGCATTCTAGCTCCACCAGACGCAGTAAATACAATCACCGGAAGTCGCTCCTTGGTTGCCCGTTCAAATAGTCTAGTCAACTTTTCGCCGATAGCGGTACCCATACTTCCCATGAAAAAGGCTGCATCCATAACACCAATCATAACTGGTAAGCCATCGATCTTTCCTCTACCGGTAACTACACCATCCACAAGTCCTGTCTGCGTCTGTGTTCTTACCAACTTGTCTCCATATCCAGGGAATTGGAGTGGATCTCTCGTCGTCATCTGTGCATCAAATTCGGATAATTCACCCTCATCTAGTATCATAGCAAAACGCTCATTTGCAGAAACCTTAAAATTGTAACCGCATTCATCACACCTTTTAAAGTTCTTCAAAAGCAGCTTTGTATAGATTACTTTCCCACAGTGGGGACATTTCGTCATAATTCCTTGGGGTACGTTAGGACGCTCTTCCTCTTCCCGTTCGATATCCTGTGGTCTGGCACGATATATTTTTGATGTGGCATATTGCTTTGATTTAAATGGATTCTTATTCATACTTCTACTTTCCCTCAATCAAGCCGGTATTATAGTTTCCAGATATTATTTCTTCGCGTTCTAAAAGCTCATATTGATATTCTACATTGGTTTGAATTCCATCGATAATAAGTTCAGATAAAGCTCTCTTCATTCTTTGAAGCGCTTCCTCTCTATCATTTCCATATGCAATTACCTTAGCAAGCATGGAATCATAACAGGAGGGAACAACATAGCCCGGATAGAGGGCACTATCGACACGAATTCCAAAGCCTCCGGGAAATAATACATTCTCAACACGTCCCGGACAAGGCATAAAGTTTTTTGAAGGATCCTCTGCATTGATTCTACACTCAATTGCATGACCTCTGAATTCTATGTCCTTTTGACGGTAAGGCATCTCTTCACCGTTTGCTATTTTTATCTGTGCTTTAATCATATCAATGCCTGTAACCATCTCAGTAACAGGATGCTCAACTTGAATACGGGTATTCATTTCCATAAAATAATAATTACCCGTTTGATCTAATAAAAACTCAATGGTACCTGCATTCACATAACCAGTTGCCTCAGCCGCCTTTACTGCCGCTGTGCCCATCTTCATTCGTAGCTCCGGAGTCATGATAGCGGAAGGTGATTCCTCCATCATCTTCTGGTTTCTTCTTTGTACTGAGCAATCTCTTTCTCCGAGGTGAACAACATTACCATGGCTGTCAGCTAAGATTTGAAATTCAATATGTTTGGGATTTATTATCAACTTCTCAATGTATACTTTATCATCAGCAAAGGCGGCTTTTGCTTCTGCTTTTGCTGAATTATAGGAATTTTCCAAATCTTCTTCTTTATAAACGGCTCTCATACCTTTGCCGCCACCTCCTGCAGAGGCTTTAATCATAACTGGATAACCGATCTGGCTTGCCAGATCAAAAGCATCCTTTACTGTCTCAACTTCACCTTCCGAACCTGGTACTACCGGAACACCTGCTTTCAGCATAGTTTCCCTAGCTCTCGATTTATTACCGAGTAAATCGATCGTATCTGCATTCGGTCCGATAAATGTAATATTGCAATCCTCACACATACGTGCAAATGAGCTGTTCTCAGATAAAAAACCAAAACCTGGGTGAATAGCGGTAGCCCCGGTAAGTACCGTTGCACTAATTATGTTCTGCATATTCAGATAACTATCCTTAGACTTTGCTGGTCCGATACATACTGCTTCGTCTGCCAGCATAACGTGTAGCGCTTCTCTATCCGCTTCCGAATAAACAGCTACCGTATCAATGCCCATTTCTTTACAAGCACGGATGATTCTGACTGCAATCTCTCCACGATTTGCTATTAAAATTTTCTTAAACATCGCAATCTCCTTGATTATAGTCCGATTTTAAAGAGCTTTTTAGCAAAAGTTCTTTGAGAACATTTTGGCATTATCAGAGTTCTTTCCCGATGGCAAAGGTAAGAATTGCTTCTACCGCCACTTGACCCTCTACATATGCAACTGCAGTTCCAACGCCAAAGCTACCTTTACTTTTGGTTATTTCAACATCTAAGGTAAGTACATCGCCAGGAACTACCTGACGCTTGAACTTAACCTTATCCATTCCACCAAAATATACAATCTTTCCTTCATTTCCTTCCACAGTTAACATACACATTGCTCCAGTTTGAGCCAAGGCTTCTAATATAATAACACCTGGCATAACCGCTTTCCCTGGAAAATGTCCCTGAAAAAATGGTTCATTCATCGACACACATTTCCTGCCGGTAGCATGTTTGCCGGGTACCAACTCCTCAATACGGTCAATAAGTAAAAATGGTGGCCTATGAGGCAGGATCTTTTGTATCTCATCAATATTTAGCATAGGATATCCTTTCTATCAATAACACAGTAAAAGTACACTTTATATTTTTATTTAAAAATTCAAGGATACCTCGAATTCACATATTGTTATTTAATTAAAAATAACGGCTGGCCGAATTCCACCATATCTTCATTCTTCATAAGAACTTTTACGATTTCGCCATCAAATTCGCTTTCAATTTCATTCATTAATTTCATAGCCTCGATAATACAAATGGTTTGACCCTTTTTTACCTTATCGCCTACTTTTACAAAGGCTGGCTTATCGGGAGATGCTTGTGCATAAAAAGTTCCCACCATCGGAGATACCAATTTCTTGCCTGTAAATTCTTCTGTCTTCTCTGTTGCATCATTTGTATTCGTTCCTGCGTGCCCAGGTGTAGTAATCTGGGGTTGAACCGATGCGGCAGTCATAACTGGTGCTGCAACACTTACTTGTGGCATGGAGGGCTGTGCTATTGTTACAACAGGAGCTGTCTTTTCCAGGCAGATGCGAATTCCCTCTTCCTCAATCTCAACTTTTGTTAAATCGGTATTATTCATTTCCTTCATTAAATTAAGAATTACCTTATAATCCACGATTATACCTCCATGTTTTTAAATATAAGTGTAGCGTTATGTCCACCAAACCCTAAGGAGTTGGACATTGTATAAGAAAGCTTTGCATTTCTTCCAACGTTAGGTACATAATCTAAATCACATTCTTCATCCGGTACCGTTAGGCCTATCGTCGCTGGGATAAAGCTCTTCTCCATCGCTTTGATACAGATTACAGCCTCTACCGCTCCTGCTGCACCGAGCAAATGTCCGATCATGGATTTGGTTGAACTAATCGGAACTTTATATGCATCCTCACCCATCGCTTGTTTCAATGCTGCTGTCTCGAGGCGGTCATTGGTCGGGGTACTGGTTCCATGTGCGTTGATATAGGAAACTTCCTTCGGTGTAATGTTTGCTTCTTGCATTGCAAGCTTCATAGCTCTTACGCCGCCTTCTCCTTCCGGAGCCGGAGATGTAATATGGTATGCATCACAAGTTGCACCATATCCAACCACTTCCGCATATATCTTTGCGCCACGAGCAAGCGCATGATCATAATCCTCAAGTACAAGAATTGCAGCTCCTTCACCCATCACGAAGCCATCACGCTCTTTATCAAACGGTATGGAGGCTCTTAATGGATCTGTACTGGTAGATAATGCTGTCAACGCTGTGAAACCTGCAACAGCAAGTGGAGTAATAGAACCTTCGGTTCCGCCAGCTAAGATGATATCTGAGTAGCCATGCTTAATACTTCGAAACGCCTCACCGATGCAATGATTACCGGTAGCACAAGCCGTTACAACATTCGTACAAACACCTTTGGCTCCATATTGAATAGCGATATTACCTGCTGCCATATTTGTAATCGTCATTGGAATAAATAAAGGATTAACACGTTTTGGACCTTTTTCCATCAACGTCTTTGTTTCTTTTTCAATTAGATCGATACCCCCGATACCGGAGCCAACAATAACTCCAAAGCGTTCATGATCGATTGTATTTAAATCCAGACCAGAATTCTCAACAGCTTCTTTGGCAGCAGCCACTGCAAATTGAGAAAAACGATCCATTCTTCTTGCTACTTTTGCATCCATATAATTCTTTGGATCGAAGTCTTTTACTTCAGCCGCTATCTTAGCAGCGAAATTTTCTGTATCGAAGCATTTAATAAAATCGAATCCACATTTACCAGCTTGAACATTATCAAAAAACTCCTCTACGCTATTACCGATTGGAGTAATGGCGCCCATACCCGTAACTACAACTCTACGATTCATATTGGTTTTCCTCCTTGATTTTACATTACTAGGCCGCCGTCAACTTGAAGAACTTGACCTGTGATATAATTTGCTGCTTCAGAAGCTAAGAAGCTGACTACATTCGCTACTTCACTCGCAACTCCATACCTCTTTAATGGAATACTTGCTATCGTTGCTTCTTTGACTTTCTCCGATAATTGATCTGTCATATCCGTCTCAATAAAGCCGGGTGCTACTGCATTTACTGTAATTCCACGGCAAGCTAATTCTCTCGCAACCGCTTTGGTCATTCCGATTACGCCTGCTTTTGATGCTGCATAATTTGCCTGACCCATATTACCGGTAAGTCCAACTACTGAGGAAATATTGATTATCTTACCACTTCTTTGTTTTAGCATTATCGTTGCTGCATGCTTTGTACATAAGAAAGTTCCTTTTAAATTAATATCCATAACACTATTAAAATCATCCTCTGACATGCGCATTAGCAAATTATCCTTTGTTATTCCGGCATTATTCACTAATACATCCAGTCTTCCAAAATGTTTCTTTGCTTCCTCGATCAGTTTCTTGGCTTCCTCTTCACGGCTTATGTCCGCCTGTATAGCAATTGCTTCCCCACCGGCATTCTTAATCGTAGTTAAGAGCTCCTCAACCTGACCAATACTGCTACGATAGTTAATTACTACCTTCGCTCCGTATTCTGCAAATTGAAGTGCAATTGCTCTTCCTATGCCTCTTCCAGCTCCGGTTATTACTGCGACTTTTCCATTCAGCATAATAAACCTCCATGCTGCCGTAAGGCAGCTTAAATATGAAGCAAAAAGCACTTTATCGTGCTTTTGCCGGTTGAAATGCTTTTTTTCAACCTAATTCCTTTCTATATCACTGCCTTTAAAGCCTTGGCAGTCGCCTCAAGAGAGGCCAGATCTTCTACATTATAGATACCAAGTCCCCTATCAATTTTCTTTACAAAACTAGATAAGGTCTTACCTGGTCCAATTTCAACAAAATTTCGTACTCCATTATCTATCATATTTCTTATGGATTGTTCCCATAATACACTACTCATGACTTGAAGATACAATAAATCTTTAACCTCATCTGAATTTGTAATGTAACTTGCATTAACGTTACTAATTAACGCTGTATTTATTCTACCTAATATCATTGGCTTTAATTCTAGTTTCAGTTTATCGGCTGCCGGTTTTAGCATGGAGGTATGAAAGGGTGCACTAACGGAAAGATCTAACGTTTTCATAGCTCCTTTTTCCTTTGCAAGCCTCGCTGCTTCATCAACAGCTTTCCTCTCTCCACCGATTACAATTTGACCCGGGCAATTAAAGTTCGCCGGTTCTACAATACCAAAGGCTTTTGCCTCCAAGCATGCTTCCCTTATCTTATCTTCAGATAAACCAAGAACTGCACACATCTTGCCGATTCCTTCCGGTACTGCCTCCTGCATAAAGCGCCCTCTTTTGCGTACCAGGGGTACTACCTGTGATAATGTGAACACTTCACTTGCAGTTAAAGCTGAATATTCACCCAGACTTAAACCAGCAACAACATCTGGAGTGATATTATATTGAGATAATGCCCGGAATGCTGCAATTGACATTGTCACCACTGCGGGTTGTGTATTCTCTGTTAAATCAAGATCTTCTTTTCTTCCCTCAAATACAAGGCTTGTAAGATCCATGTGAAGACTTTCATTTGCCTCCTCAAAGGTTTGTTTACAGATTGGGAAATATTCATAAAGCTCCTTCCCCATTCCAATATACTGAGCTCCTTGACCTGCAAATAGAAATGCCGTCTTTGCCATAATTACCTCCAATCTTTATGAAGCAATTGCTCCGCTTCCGAAAGCATAGAGGTAATAATATCTTTACAACTTTGCTCCTTATTCACAATAGCTGCAATTTGTCCAGCCATAACACTGCCATTATCCATATCACCATGAACTACAGCTTTCGATAGTGCACCTACCCCTAATTGCTCAATCTCTTGAACCGTTGCATTCGTACTTTCTAATGCAACGAACTTACGGGTTAATTGATTTTTTAAGGTTCGAACCGGATGTCCAGTTCTACGACCGGTTACCACCGTATCAATATCTTTTGCATTCAAAACCTTTTGCTTGTAATTTTGATGAACGGTACACTCAAATGCTGTTAGAAAACGAGTTCCAACCTGCACAGCATCTGCACCTAGCATGAAAGCTGCTGCTACACCTCTTCCATCGCCAATTCCACCCGCTGCAATTACAGGGACCTCTGCTGCAACAGCATCAACCACCTGTGGTACTAAAACCATTGTGGTCAATTCTCCAACATGACCTCCGGATTCGGTACCTTCAGCAATGACTGCATCTGCTCCGCTCCGTACCATTCTCTTTGCTATCGCTACAGACGGCACTACTGGAATCACTTTAATACCATGTGATTTCCACATCTCCATATATTTTCCGGGTGCTCCTGCGCCAGTTGTGACTACTTTAACACCTTCTTCACAAACCATCTGCGCCATACCATCCGCGAATTCACTTAATAACATAATATTAACACCAAAAGGCTTGTTCGTTAATTCCTTGGCTTTTCTAACCTCTGCACGGATTGCCTCAACTGGCGCTGTTCCTCCAGCAATAATTCCAAGTCCACCTGCCTCTGACACTGCTGCCGCAAGAGAAGCATCTGATATCCTAGCCATAGCCCCCTGGAATATAGGGTACTCTATATTCAATAATTCACAAATACGTGACTTCATTATTTATATATCCTCCATGTCTTTGGAGGATTTCTCCTCCATGTTTTCGAAGGATTTCTCCTTCATGTTTTACGGAGTTTTACCTCCCATTGTTATTAAGGGAGGATTTCTCCTCCCTATTTAATTTAAATTATTCAGCTACAGTTCTGTTGTTTAAATATTTCTCAATGTCACCAATCGTACCGATGCTTTCTGTATCCTCAGTAGGAATTTCAATACCGAATTCTTCTTCTAAGGACATAATAATTTGAAAAAGATCTAGAGAATCTGCATTTAAATCATCTTTTAATGAAGTCTCCAGTGTAAGCTCAGCTACATCAACTCCTAATTGTTCTGCTACCAACTCTTTAATTTTGTTTAAATCCATTTTTAATATCCTCCTAGAATGTTTTTTTTGCTAGGAGGATTTGCCTCCTAGAATGTTTTTTGGCCTAGGAGGATTTGCCTCCTAGAATGTTTTTGGCCAGGAGGATTTAACCTCCTAGAATGTACTTATACTATGTGATTTGTAACTTATGGGCGAAATATACAATCCCTATAAAATTGTTTTACTTTTGAAGGGTCAACCTTCAAAAATATAATTTGTTTTTATCTTCAGGGTAAATAAAATCTCCCTGTTCATGTTTCTATATTCAAAGGGAATTACCCCTAAAACATGCTATAATGATTATTTATATGAATTTTCATTTAATAAGTAATCTTTTATTAACTTGCTTTGCGATGTTCATTACCTGTATCTTTAATTCCACTCTACCAAAATAGCCCCACTTGTCATCCCGCCTCCAAAACCAACCAGAATAATACGATCGCCTGTTTGCAGCATATCTTTTTGAACCATTTCATCAAGAGCAATTCCAATTGTAGCAGCTGAAGTATTCCCATATCGGTCCAAATTCATAAAAAACTTCTCTAACGGTATACCGGAAGATTTGGCCGCATGCTCAATGATTCTATAATTTGCTTGGTGAGTAACTATATATTTGATATCCTCCGCAGTGATCGCTGCCTTTAGCAATACTGTCTTAATATGATCTGTAATACTTCGAACTGCGAACTTGAATACTTCTTGGCCCTTCATAGAAATTGTAGGTTGAAAGATTCCGTCTTCTTTAATAACAAAGGGATTAGATAAGGGAATTGCAGATAGGCATAAATATTCTTGCTTACTGCCATCACTCAACAAATTAACTGAGATAATTCCCTTTTTTTGTTCAGAAGCTGTTATGACCAATGCTCCTGCTCCATCTCCAAATAAAACACAGGTGGAACGGTCTGTCCAGTCAAGGGTTTTTGATAATGTCTCTGCACCGATTACCAGAATGTTCTGATACATTCCGCTTTCAATAAATGCAGAGGCGGTAGCCATCGCGTAAATTAACCCAGTACAAGCTGCCGTTAAGTCAAAGGCTGCTGCCTTACTTGCTCCTAATCGTTCCTGTACAATACAAGATACCGAAGGCATAAAGGAATCTGGTGTAATTGTTGCACAGATGATCAAATCCAAATCCTTAGCATCTAGCTTAGCATTTTGAAGAGCTTTGCGGGCAGCCTCGTAAGCCAAATCAGAAGTTTTTTCACCTTTTGAAATTCTTCTTTCTTTTATACCTGTCCTGGATGCAATCCATTCATCACTGGTTTCCACCAGCTTTGCCATATCATCATTTGTTAATATATTATCCGGCAAATAACTTCCTGTGCCGATGATTGTCGCATGTCTCATCTAAAGAGTCCTCCTAAATATACAAGATGGATAGCTGGTTAGCATTTCATAAGCAACGGTCAGATTTTTTCTGAACCCAAGTAAATTTCTTTTAAATGTTTATTTAGCTTACCGAGCGCTATTAATAATATTTCTTCCTCTTCCTGAGTAAAATCCAGCATAATCGCCTGAACCATATCCAAATGAAATTTCTCATGAATACGATAAGCCAGCTTACCTCTCTTGGTAAGACTAACATTTACAATCCTTCGGTCAGTATTACTACGGCTCCGCTCCATATAACCTTTTTTGATCAACTTGTCGACCGCGGTGGTTAAGGTACCCATCGTAATCTCCAACAAAGCCGATATCTCAGACATTGTTTTAGACCCATATAAACCTACCGCCTCAACGGTATGTATCTCCGTAATTGATAAATCACTGAAGTTACCCTGCTTTATTGAGTATTCCTCAATATGATTAACATCATCATAGACTTCAACAAGCATTTTATTAATTGCAACAAGTTTTTCTTTCACGTGCTTCACTCCTAAGCATATGTTTTGTATTACAAATATTTTGATAATCAAAATATATAGGAAAATGGGTAAAATGTCAAGTGAATTTTTCTTCTTTGTGATAATTCTGGGAGAAATATAGAAGAGGCTACCCCTCTTTTTTCTGTCCGGGGTAGCCTCAATATTTGTTTTATTTATCCTATATTAAACACTATTTTTATATGAAAAACCAACTATTTATACCTCAAATAATAAATCACCATAGGTCGGCACTGGCCATAATTCTTTCTCAACCTTAACCTCTAAAGCATCAACTGGAGCTCTGAGCTCAGCCATTGCAGGAACTACAGCATCTTTAAAGAATTTTGCCATTTCAGGAACATCTGAAATTTCTGCTGCTTCTGCAGTTACATCCTGTAATTTCTTTAATGCAACCTGTGTCTTAGCAAGAAGTGATGAAATTTCTTTTAATAAACCGCTCTGTACACTAACATCCGCATCTGGTACTGCAGACTTAATTGCATTGATGGAATCTGCCAATTTTTTAGCATAACTGATTACTGCAGGGATATATTTTACACTTGCCATGGAGATCATGGTTTTCGCTTCAATGTTGATAGCTTTTGCATAAGCTTCATATTGGATTTCCACACGGGAATGTAACTCTACTGAAGAGAATACATGATGTTTTTCAAACATTTTAACAGATTTATCTGTAACCAATGCAGGGATAGCTTCCACCATGGATGTAATATTCGGAAGACCTCTTTTTGCTGCTTCCTCAACCCATTCCTCAGAATATCCATTGCCATTGAATACGATTCTCTGATGATCTGTTAACGTTTTCTTGATTAAGTCATGTACCGCTAAGTCAAAGTTAGAAGCATTCTCTAATTCATCTGCCATTTCGCTTAATACATCAGCCACTATAGTGTTAAGAACTGTGTTTGCTGTTGCGATGGACATTGAAGATGCAACCATACGGAATTCAAATTTATTACCCGTAAATGCAAATGGTGAAGTACGATTTCTATCAGTTGCATCCTTCTTTAATTCAGGAATGGTGTGAACACCAATATTTAATTTACCACCATCTTTACTGCTCTTTGCTTCACCAGTCTCAATCAGCTGTGCCAGTACATCTTCCAACTGTGTTCCAAGGAATACGGAAACAATCGCAGGAGGAGCTTCATTTGCACCAAGTCTGTGATCATTACCAGGATTAGCTGCAGATACGCGAAGCAAATCGGAATGAATATCAACTGCTTTAAGAACTGCAGCAAGTATTAATAAGAACTGTACATTATCATGTGGTGTCTTTCCAGGCTCTAATAAATTCTTACCTGTATCGGTAACCATTGACCAGTTATCATGTTTACCAGATCCATTTACTCCTGCAAACGGCTTCTCATGAAGTAAACAGGTCAGGTTATGACGATTCGCTACTTTTTTCATAGACTCCATAACTAATTGATTATGGTCTGTTGCTATATTAGCTGAAGCATAGATTGGAGCAAGCTCATGCTGTGCAGGAGCTACTTCATTATGCTGGGTCTTTGAGGTAACACCCATTTTCCATAATTCCGTGTTTAATTCCTTCATGAAAGAAGAAACTCTTTCTTTAATACTTCCAAAATAATGATCGTCAAGTTCCTGGCCTTTGGGAGGCATAGTTCCAAACAATGTTCTTCCTGTGAAAATGAGATCATCTCTCTTTAAATATTTTGCTTTATCAACTAAAAAGTATTCCTGCTCCGGTCCAACAGAAGCGCTCACTCTCTTAACATCATGACCAAATAATTTGACAATACGTACCGCTTGAGTGCTAAGTGCTTCCATAGATCTTAACAGAGGAGTTTTCATATCCAATGCTTCACCAGTATAAGAACAGAAAGCAGTAGGAATGCAAAGCGTTACACCAGCAGCATCCTCTCTTAAGAAAGCAGGTGAAGTACAATCCCATGCTGTATAACCTCTAGCTTCAAAGGTTGCTCTTAAACCGCCAGACGGGAAGGAAGATGCATCAGGTTCACCTTTGATTAATTCCTTACCGGAGAATTCCATCATAATCTTGCCATCCGCTGTAGGGCTTATAAAGGAATCATGTTTTTCAGCTGTTATCCCGGTCATTGGTTGAAACCAATGCGTATAATGTGTTGCACCTCGTTCTATAGCCCAATCCTTCATTGCATTTGCAACAACTTCTGCTACATTGGGATCAAGGTCTTCCCCATTCTCAATTGTTTTTTTGAGAGCTGCATAGGTTTTCTTAGGCAGACGCTCTATCATCGTCGCATCGTTAAAAACGTCACTTCCAAAAAGATCTGTTAATTTTTCAGACATTTCATTTCTCCTCTCATGATTATGAAAAAGGCGTCCTCAAATAATTGAGAACACCTTTGCTCCATTCGTAAAAATATTATATATAGTATATACCATGTTTTCGTAAAAAAGAAAAGTATTTTTTCAATTTTTTTTTATTTTTATAAAAAATGATCGAAAGCGTACTCCGATATTCAATTTATTGTACATTGAATAAAATACTATTATTCTCTATACCATTCATCTTTACTTATATTTTCATCAGTACCTTCCTCCTCCGGCATATACTTCTTTAAAACTTTTTCCATTAATAAAGAATTTATAAAGGCTGATGCTGCGGGTAATATAAATATTAGGATTGGTAT
This sequence comes from Herbinix sp., assembly GCA_029256105.1. Lineage (GTDB taxonomy): Bacteria > Bacillota > Clostridia > Lachnospirales > Lachnospiraceae > Mobilitalea. Next base: position 214,342 of record JAQSYO010000002.1, on the reverse strand, counting down.
AAGTAATACGCCTGCAAGTGAAGCAACTGTAACAATAACCATTGCCAACGTTGAGGGAAGATGTCTCATGGACATGAAAGAAGCAGCTTTAAGTAATTGCTTTATATTCATATCAAATCTTGAAAGAACCGGGAAAGCATATATGGAAAAGCAGGTTAATATAAAAGTGATTGCAACATATACTCCAAATAATACAGAACCCATTGTAGAGGTACTTCCTAAGGTAGCCCAGGAGGTTAATAGGTCGAAAATTAATACAAAAAACATGATTGTTAAAATCACACCAACAATTGCTGCACGCTTAAAGTTCAATCGGAAGGATTTAAAAAACTCACGAAATAAATATCCACGTTCGCGTCGAATCACTTTAACAGTTACATAATATAAAGCCGTATTGGCTGGACCAATCGTTATAATCGGTATACAGACTATTAACCAAATTATACTTAGAAATAAAATATCACAAACTTTACTTAAAAAAGAAAAAAAGCCATTATCCATATTAAATAAATTACCCATACTAAATCAATCTCCCTCAAACATATTTCCTTTATTCTATCACATCTATACTTATTAAGAAAGTGAAATAAATATAAAGTGCCCATTGCAGCCACTGCAGACAATCGGCATAGGGATTAAATTATCCTATGCCGATTTTTATAAAAATATAATATTTAGTTTTAAATACCTAAATTAGAAGCAATCATCAAGTAATTGGAAATATTCCTGTGGATGTTGACAGGCAGGGCATAAAAGCGGTGCTGCGTCGCCTTCATGGACGAAACCACAATTGATACATTTCCAGAACACTTTACCATCTTTTTTGAATACTGTACCATCCTCTATGTTAGCAAGAAGCTTGCGATATCTTGCCTCATGATGCTTTTCTACCTTGGCAATCTGAAGAAAACGTGATGCTACATCGGGAAAGCCCTCTTCTTTTGCAATCTGTGCAAAAGCAGGATAATCCAGTTCAGCCTCTTCATGCTCTCCGGCTGCAGCAGATTTTAAATTAGCAACTGTGTCTCCGAATGCAAAAGGATAGGTTGCCCCATTTATTTCTACAGGTGCGGGGTTCTCACCATCTAGGTGCTGTAGAGCTAATTTCATAAATACTTTTGCATGTTCTTTCTCATTATCAGCGGTTTCCAAAAAGATATTCTGAATCTGCTTATAACCTTCTTTACCGGCAACGGATGCAAAATAAGTATATCTCATTCTTGCCTGCGATTCACCAGCAAAAACCTTCATTAAATTCTCAAGTGTCTTTGTTCCTCTTAAATTTGCCATATGTATTACCTCCTTTTTAATAAAAAGTTGTGAGTACTCAAAATGAGTAACCTTAACTACCTGATCAGTACACAAGTGCAATGATCTTGAACTCCGATTGCATTATACGCGCAAGCTTGTATAATCCCAATTACTTTCATTATAACACATTTTACTACAATTTACCAAAGTTTTTCCTGAAATTATTATAAATTAATTACTACAAACAGATTTTCATTAACCAATTATTTTCATTAAATACGGTGCAGGGTAGTATGTTACCTGTTCAATCTATATTATGATAATTTGTGAATAAATAGCCCACTTCTTAATTTAGGTTCAAACCATGTGGACTTTGGAGGCATTAATTTACCAGCGTCCGATACATCAAATAGTTCTTCAATAGAGGTTGGATACATGGAGAAAGCGACCGTCATATCATCTGCAACACGTCGCTCTAATTCCTTTAACCCACGAATTCCACCAATAAAATCAATTCTCTGGTCTACCCTCGGATCCTCAATGTTAAGGAGGGGATATAGCAGATAATCCTGCAATAGGGATACATCGAGCACTGCAACCGGATCTTTCGTGTTTCGTATGATATCTTTTGCTTTTAGGCAGTACCAGTTACCATCAAGGTACATTCCAAAGGACGCCTTTTTACTTGGCGAAAATGGTACTTCGCCGATAAAATCAACTTCAAAGTTGGTTTCAATCTGATGTATAAACTCCTCTTTCTGCATTCCATTCAAGTCTTTTACCGAACGATTATAAGGCATTATCATAAGCTCATCATGTGGAAAAAGTACAGATAAGAAGTAATTAAACTCTTCGTTTCCGGTATATTTGGGATTTTCATTTCTTCTTTTTAACCCTACCTTAACAGCAGAGGCAGCTCGGTGATGTCCGTCTGCGATATAGATCCTATCAATTTCAGTAAAGGCATTTTTAATCGCACTGATCTGACCTTCGTTCGTAACTCTCCAGACATTATGATGAATACCATCTACTGAGGTAAAGCTATAAACCGGAGCTTCTTTCTTTGACTCCGCTACAATTTCACTAATAGCCTTATGAGCACGATAAGCCAAGAAAATAGGACCCGTTTGAGCGTTACAGATATCCACATGGTTTATGCGGTCAATTTCTTTATCTTCTCTGGTATTCTCGTGCTTCTTGATCACATTATTTAAATAGTCATCAATGGAAGCGCAAGCTACTAATCCAGTCTGGGATCGGCCATTCATAATAAGTTCATAAATATAGTAGCACTCTGTCTTATCGGTAATTAAGGTACCGTTCTCCATCATCCTTTGAAGAAGCTCTTTCGCTTTTGTATAAACCATGGGGTCATAAGTATCCACATTGTCCGGAAAGCTCGTCTCTGCACGGTCAATCTTTAAAAACGATAATGGCTCTCTTTGTGTCTCCTGCTTTGCTTCCATCCGGTTATATACATCATAGGGTAATGCAGCTACTCTGTGTGCAACATCAGCCTGTGGTCTGATACACGAAAATGGTTTTACTGTTGCCATATTTATTATCTCCTACTCTTATGAAATCCAATTAGGACATAAGAAATCTGCTGTTAATAAATTGAACAGCAACTATCTTATGCCCTGAAGGCTTATACTATCATACAATTTTATTTTACTATTCTAACTTTTAATACACCCTTGATGGTTGCAAGCTTTGCAGCAACTTCCTCGTTATTGGTGGATTCTACGTCTAATACAGTATATGCATAATCACCGCGGCTCTTATTCACCATATCTGTAATATTAACATTAACTGCTGAGAACGCACCTGTAAACTGAGTCAGCATGTTCGGGATGTTCCTATGAAGGATCGTGATACGTCCGGCCGTTGTACATATGCCAGCATCACAATTGGGATAATTAACAGAATTCTTAATGTTACCATTCTCCATAAAATCCATCAGCTGCTTCACTGCCATAACGGCACAGTTATCTTCTGACTCTTCTGTTGAGGCACCCAAATGAGGGATGGCAATTACATTTTTAATTCGAGCTGATCTTTCATTCGGGAAATCAGTAACATATTTTGCTACCTTACCGGCTTCTAAGGCAACCTCGATATCCGCATCATTCACAAGTAAATCTCTTGCGAAATTCAGAATCACAACGCCCTCCCTCATCTTACTGATCGTATCTGTATTAATCATTTCCTTCGTATTTACACTTGGATCACAATCTTCAATCAGTGGAGTATGTACTGTGATATAATCACATTCTCTGTAAATATCCTCTCTTGACTTCACATGCACAATATCGCGGGATAAGTTCCAAGCACTGTCTACGGAAATGAACGGATCAAAGCCATAAACCTTCATACCAAGTCGATTAGCTGCATTTGCAACCAAAACACCAATTGCACCAAGCCCAATCACTCCTAATTTCTTACCCTGAATTTCTTTACCGGCAAATTGTGCCTTCCCTTTTTCAACTAATTTGGCAACAGCGGAATCGTCCTTGACTGACTGCACCCAGTTAACGCCACCGATGATGTCACGAGAAGCTAACAAAAGTCCGGCTATCACCAATTCTTTAACACCGTTTGCATTTGCACCGGGGGTATTAAATACTACGATCCCTTGCTCAGCACATTTCTCTAAAGGAATATTATTAACTCCGGCTCCAGCTCTTGCAATCGCTTTTAAATTATCATTAAATTCCATATCATGCATTGCTGCACTTCGTACTAATGCCACATCAGCATCCTTGATATTCTCAACCTTATCGTATTCTTCATTGAAAATATTGAGGCCTATCTCTGCAATAGGATTAAGACAATTATATTTCATACCATTTTCTCCTTCCAAACATATCTATTTGGCATTCTCTACTTCAAACTTCGTCATGAATTCAACTAATTTCTTTACGCCTTCGATTGGCATAGCATTGTAGATACTCGCTCTCATGCCGCCGACACTTCTATGTCCCTTTAGGTTCTCAAAGCCTGCTGCCTTTGCTTCTTTCACGAACTTAGCATCCAGCTCTTCATCGCCGGTAACAAAAGGAACATTCATCAAAGAACGGTCTTCCTTCACAACGGTACCTTGAAACATCTTGCTCTGATCAAGAAAATCATAAAGGATTGCCGCCTTCTTTTCATTTCTTTCCTTCATAGCCTCTAAGCCGCCTAAATTCTTAATCCACTTAAATACTTTGCCGCAGATATAAATTCCATATGCCGGAGGGGTATTGTACAGTGACTTTTCATCAGAATGAATCTTGTATTTTAGCATCGTAGGAGTTCCAGGAAGCGTATCTTCCGTAATTAAATCCTCACGAATTATGACAATAACTACACCAGCTGGACCGACATTTTTTTGAACACCACCATATATGATACCGTATTTGGTAACATCCACTGGTTCGGACAAGAAACAGGAGGATACATCGGATACTAAAATCTTTCCTTTTGTATTCGGTAACTTTTTATATTTGGTTCCGTAAATGGTATTATTCTCACATATATACACATAATCTGCATTCTCTGAAATCGGAAGATCGGAGCAATCTGGAATATAGGAAAATGTCTTATCAGCGGAAGAAGCAATTGCATTCGCAGTTCCATAGATTTTAGCTTCTTGATAAGCTTTCTTAGCCCACTGTCCGGTAATAATATAATCAGCCACCTTACTCTTCATAAGATTCATCGGTATCATGGCGAATTGCTGAGATGCTCCACCCTGTAAGAAAAGTACTTTATAATTATCTGGGATATTCATTAAATCCCTCAAATCTTTTTCTGCATCTTGAATTATCGTCTCATAAGCCTTTGATCTGTGACTCATCTCCATAACAGACATTCCGGTGCCTCTGTAATCAAGCATTTCATCTGCAGCTTCTTTCAATACCTCTTCCGGTAACATTGCCGGTCCTGCCGAAAAATTATAGATTCTTCCCACTATTTTATCCTCCTTATTCACCTTGCATTATATATGTAACAGCTTAGAACTTTAGTATGGTAAAGTGTTACACTTATTATAGAACCCTGTTATTTTTTTGTCAATATTTTTATAGTAATGATATGGATAAGAGTGCCTAATAATGTTTACCTCCTATCTCGTAATGACATAGTCGACAACCTCATTATATAGCACTCCATCCATAGTAACTTCTAGCTTTTATATGTTAGTTTTATTTTAGTAAAATACAATGTTCTTATTTCATTGAAATGCTTACCTATCATAGTAAGTCCTTTATTTCGTTGATATTATTTTATTTCTTAGAAATGTTCTTTATTTTTTGAGGTCCTCTTCCGCAAACACATCCTCAATTGCAGCTCCTGGAGCAACCATTGGCCAAACTTTATCATCACTATCAATGATACACTCAATTACTACCGGTTCATTTAATGCAATTGCTTCCTTCAGTACACTCTCAACTTCTTCTTTCTTAGTAATACGGTAAGCCTTTGCGCCTAAAGCTTCCGCCACTTTCACAAAGTCAACCTTATCACTCAAATTAGTATTGGAGTACCTTTGTTCGTAGAATAATGTTTGCCATTGTCGAACCATTCCAAGTACATGGTTATTAAATATAATCTCAATAATCGGAATATCATAACGGGTTGCCGTTGCAATTTCGTTCATATTCATACGGAAGCACCCATCACCAGCTATGTTAATGACTGTTTTATCCGGCATTCCAACCTTTGCACCGATACAGGCACCAAGACCATATCCCATAGTTCCCAAACCACCGGAAGTGATAAAGGTTCTCGGAAGTTTATATTTGTAAAATTGTGCCGACCACATCTGATGCTGTCCAACCTCTGTCGTTATGATTGCATCACCATTGGTAACTTCAAAGAGCTTTTCTAATATGAAAGGACCGGTTAAATGATCATGGTTGTATTTTAACGGGAACTGCTCTTTTAAATCTATGATATGGGATACCCATTCTTTATGGTCTTGTTGTTCTATTCGCCCATTTAATAATTGTAATACTTCCCTGATATCACCGATAACGCTGTAATACGTGGTTACATTCTTATTAATTTCAGCAGGATCAATATCGATATGCAAGATCTTAGCATTTTTAGCAAATTTCTTCGCATTGCCAGTTACACGATCGGAAAATCTTGCACCTACTGTAATTAATAAATCACATTCCGTAACACCTAAATTCGAGGCTTTCGTTCCATGCATACCGAGCATACCGGTATAGCGTGGGTCGGTACCGTCATAAGCACCTTTGCCCATCAAAGTATCTGTAACCGGTGCATCCACCTTTAATACAAAATCCTTTAATTCTTCGTGCGCTTCAGAGATAACAGCACCTCCACCGACGAATATAAAGGGTTTCTTTGCGTGTTTTATCAACTCAACAGCATGATGTAGATCCCCTTCTGTTATCTCGTCCGTCTTCCTTTGAATTGGTTCCGGAGATACTTTTGAATATTTTGTTTTGGCAGCTGTAACATCCTTGGTAATATCGACAAGTACAGGGCCGGGTCTTCCAGAACTAGCGATTTTAAAGGCTTTCCGAATCGTGTCTGCAAGCTTAGTAATATCCTTAACAATATAATTGTGCTTTGTAATCGGCATCGTGACACCGGCGATATCAATCTCCTGGAAGGAATCTCTGCCAAGTAGATTAACTGCTACATTCGCCGTAATTGCTACAAGAGGAATGCTATCCATATACGCAGTCGCAATTCCGGTTACCAAATTAGTGGAACCAGGTCCAGAGGTCGCAAAGCAAACACCAACCTTACCGGTTGCTCTGGCGTAACCATCCGCAGCGTGGGAGGCTCCCTGCTCATGGGCGGTCAGGATATGTCTGATTTCGTGGCTATGTTTGTATAATTCATCATAAATGTTTAGGATAGTACCACCGGGATAACCAAATACGGTATCAACGCCCTGTTCCTTTAAACATTCAATAACGATTTGAGAACCTGATAATTCCATATATTCCTCCAAACCGCCGCCTACTGCGGCTAATCTCTATTTTGCCTTCGGAATTTCAAGGATTGCTCCTCGGTTTCCGCTTGTTACCATTGCTACATAACGGGACAGATAACCTGTTGTAATCTTGGGTTCTCTGGGCTGCCATTTTGCTCTTCTGGCTTTCAGTTCTTCCTCTGATATAACAAAGTTTAATGTATTTGCATTAATATCGATTTGTATGGTATCACCCTCTTCTACAAGTGCAATATTACCACCCACTGCTGCTTCCGGTGATACGTGACCAATACAGGCTCCTCGGGAAGCTCCGGAGAAGCGTCCGTCTGTTATAAGTGCAACGGAGGAACCAAGTCCCATACCCATAATTGCACTGGTTGGATTCAACATTTCTCTCATTCCAGGTCCGCCTTTTGGACCTTCATAGCGAATGACGACTACATCGCCCTCTACTATTTTACCGTCTTTAATAGCTATAATCGCATCCTCTTCACAATCAAATACTCTTGCAGGTCCTTCATGTACTAACATCTCAGGTGCTACTGCAGAGCGTTTTACAACACCGGAGTCAGGGGCAAGGTTACCCTTTAAGATTGCGATACCGCCTGTTAAACTATATGGATTCTCAATCGGTCTGATAACTTCCGGATTAAGATTTTTACAGCCCTCAATATTTTCACCAACAGTCTTTCCTGTTGCTGTAATCAGACTGGTGTTTAAGAGTCCCTTCCTATTTAATTCATTCATAACTGCATAGACTCCGCCTGCTTCGTTTAAATCTTCCATGTATGTATGTCCTGCGGGAGCCAGATGGCAAAGGTTCGGAGTATTTGCACTTACCTCATTTGCAATATCTATATTGAGTTCAAAGCCTACCTCATGAGCAATTGCGGGTAAATGCAACATTGTGTTGGTAGAACAACCCAAGGCCATATCTACGGTTAAGGCATTCATAAAGGCTTCTTTCGTTAAAATATCTCTTGGTCTAATGTCTTTCTCTAAAAGTTCCATAATCTTCATTCCAGCATGTTTCGCCAGTCTAATTCTTTCCGAATATACTGCAGGGATTGTTCCATTCCCCTTCAGTCCCATACCGATTGCTTCCGTAAGACAGTTCATTGAATTTGCTGTATACATACCCGAACAGGAACCACAAGTTGCACAGGCTTTATTTTCATATTCTTCCACTTCATCTTTGGTCATCTTGCCGGCACTGTAAGCACCAACCGCTTCAAAAAGAGAAGATAAACTTGTTTTTTGTCCATTCACACGCCCTGCCAGCATTGGCCCGCCACTGACAAAGATAGTAGGAATATTGACTCTTGCTGCTGCCATAAGAAGGCCTGGCACATTCTTATCACAGTTTGGAACCATTACCAGTGCATCAAATTGATGAGCCATTGCCATAGCTTCTGTCGAGTCCGCAATTAAGTCTCTGGTTGCCAGGGAATACTTCATACCTTGGTGTCCCATTGCAATACCATCGCAAACCGCAATCGCAGGAAATACAATTGGAGTTCCGCCAGCCATAGCAACTCCGATACGGACGGCATCAACTATTTTATCCAGGTTCATATGTCCAGGCACAATTTCATTATAAGAACTAACGATACCAATAAGCGGTTTCCTTAATTCTTCTTTAGTTAACCCCAAAGCATTAAATAATGACCTGTGGGGTGCTTGCGCTATTCCGGTTTTAACTGCGTCACTTCTCATCCTTTAACCACCTTTTCTTTTATTTATGACAAGCGAGAATAACATGTCTATTCTTGTCTTGTTACTTAACCATTCGTTGCGAATAAATTATTAATTCCTCTTGCATTATTAAGATAATAAATTATCAGTTCAATATTTCTTAGCACTTTAACGTAGTACAGTATATATTAAAGGATTTCCTAGTAAAAATCAATGTCAAAATAAAAATTAATATGGATTTTTTTCCAAGAGAATTAATAAATATACTAAATATCAAATAATAAACGATAAAAGTGGCAAAAATGCTACAATATAGCCAAATCGTATTTTATTAATATTCTATCACAAGACTATATTTGGTGTTTTTGTATGATATTTATCTCTCAATTTCGTCATTGTTTATCAATACTGAAATTTCAATGTTATTTTACGCAAATACTCTGTTAAACACATGTAAAATTCAAGTAAGTTTCTTATAAAATTTGATTGCTTATGTCATTTAATCGTGATAAAATTTTAATGTTATATTACAATGAAGTAAGTATGATTCTAAATTTGAGTTTTAGGAGGCGCTATTATGACTATAACTTTAGCTGATTTCTTGCATCAGCTGACATCAAACCCAGCCTTATTTATAACGGTTGTGTTAACATTGGGTGTTGTTTTGGTAAATGGTTGGACAGATGCACCGAATGCCATTGCTACCTGTGTCTCAACCCGTTCCATCAGTCCCAAAAAGGCTATTATCATGGCTGCAGTTTTTAATTTTCTTGGTGTATTGGTAATGACAATGATAAGCAAGGCAGTAGCCCAAACCATTTATAACATGGTTGATTTTGGAGAAAATCCTAAAAATGCTTTAATTGCATTATGTGCAGCTCTGTTCGCAATCGTAGTCTGGGCAACCGCAGCTTGGGCATTTGGTATTCCCACAAGTGAATCTCATGCATTAATCGCCGGTGTAACCGGTGCAGCAGTAGCTTTGCAAGGTGGATCCGGTATTAATGGAAGTGAATGGATTAAAGTTATCTATGGTTTATTTATGTCTTCCATCATGGGCTTTGGTATTGGTTTTATTGTCACAAAATTGATTGCTTTCTTATGCAAGAATATGGACAAGCGTAAAACTACTTCCTTCTTCCAAAAAGCTCAAATCGGCGGCGGTGCTGCGATGGCATTTATGCATGGCGCACAGGATGGTCAGAAATTCATGGGTGTATTTATGCTCGGTGTATTTCTTGCCAAGGGACAAGGAAATGTAACAAATTTTGAAATTCCATTATGGTTAATGGTTCTATGTTCCGTAGTAATGGCGCTCGGAACTTCAATTGGCGGATATAAAATAATTAAAACAGTTGGTATGGGTATGGTTAAATTAGGTACATACCAAGGTTTCGCAGCAGATGCTGCTGCAGCCGTCAGCCTATTTGTTGCTTCTTCCTTAGGTGTTCCGGTAAGTACGACTCACACCAAGACTACAGCAATCATGGGTGTAGGTGCTTCCAAAAGAATTTCCAGTGTAAACTGGAGTGTAGTAAAAGAAATGGTATATGCTTGGATCTTAACTTTCCCCGGTTGTGGATTGCTAGGTTATATAATGGCCTTGATCTTTATGAAAATATTTTAAATAAGGAAGGAAGTAAATTAAAATGAGTAGAAAAAACGAATATAATTATTTTGATGCTTTTGCAACTCTATCGAAACATTCTTACAAATTAGCAGTTTCCTTACATGATACCTTAAGTAATTTTGACCAGAGCAAGATTACCGAGAAGGTAAAGGAAGCTCATCAAATCGAACACAACGCAGATATTGCAAAGCATGATATCATGAATCGATTGGTTAAAGAATTCCTTCCTCCAATTGAGCGTGAAGATATCACCAGCCTTACTCAGGAAATCGATGATGTTACTGATTCTGTAGAAGATGTATTAATTTACGTTGATATGTTTAATATTCAGAATATTCGTCCTGAAATATTAAAGTTTACCGAGTTGATTAAAACCTGTTGCAAAGCAATGGACGATGCATTGGAAGAGTTTAAAAACTTTAAAAGTTCCAAAAAGCTTCGTGATAAAATCATTGAAATTAACCGCCTTGAGGAAGTTGGCGATGCTTTATACGTTGATTTTATGCGTAATTTGTATCATACTTCAAAAGATCCTATTGAATTAATGTGCTGGACAGAAATTTTACACCGTTTGGAAAAATGCTGTGACAATTGCGAGGATGTAGCAAATATTATTGAAAGTATTGTTATGAAAAACTCATAATTGACCGATAATTACTTTATACCTACTAATGATTACCACAAGAAAGGCATGGGTAACTATGAATTTAGAGAAGCAAAAGGCATTTATTATACATGTAGCTTATATAGTAATTATCTTATTACTTGTTTACGTTGGAATTAAATATCTCCTTCCCTTATTAATGCCTTTCGTTATTGGTATGATTATAGCCGTCGTCTTTCGTCGTATGATTGATGCAATAGAAAAAAGGACTCACATAAAGAGGGTATTTGTTTCTATATTGATTCTCTTAATTTTCTACGGAATATTAGGATATTTTGCAAGTTTAATCGGGTTTAAAGTATTTACCTTTTTAAAAGACCTATTTAATAGTCTACCAGCATTATATGAAAATAAAATCTATCCTGCATTAAACACCTTAGCGAATGACTTGATGAAGCAATACCCGGGAATAGAAGATTATTTGGCGGATTTCTTAAATAATACAAGCCAATCCATCTTCTCCTTCTTGTCAAATGCTTCCTCAACCGTTGTCGGAACGATAACCGGATTAGCTAGTCAGTTACCTTCCTTATTGATTAATTTCATCTTTACTATAGTCTCATCCTTCTTCTTTACAATTGACTATCATCGGATTGCTCGATTTGTTATTCGCCAATTCAAAGGAGAGCGAAGGGAAATGATATTTAAGCTTAAGGATAATGGCATCGGTACACTTGGTAAATTTATTAAAGCATATGCTACAATTATATCAATTACTTTCTTGGAATTATCGATCGGCTTTTGGATTATTGGAATTCCTAATCCATTTTTATTTGGAGGATTAATTGCTATCATTGACGTACTACCTATTCTGGGAACCGGAGCTGTCCTTTTACCCTGGTCGATTATCTCCTTTATATTAGGTAATACTAAAGTCGGAATTGGAATGTTAGTGATCTATATTGTTATTACCGTTGTTCGGCAAACGATAGAACCAAGAATTGTTGGACAGCAAATTGGACTTCATCCTATTGTTACACTGCTTTTAATGTTCGTCGGTGCTCAGTTAATGGGTGTGTTGGGTCTTTTATTATTACCGATCATAGCTACGTTGCTAATGAAGTTAAATGATGATGGAACAATTCACTTATTAAAAAAGTAAAATCATATAGGATATTAAATGATATTTATGAAACACATTATTTAATGAATCATAATATAGACAGGGTTATGCATATATGAAACAAAAATAAGGTTATTGCAGTATTACCATTGCAATAACCTTATTTTTATTCGATTACCTCTTTAAAATGTTTTCTCTTTCGATTCAAATGTTGCACAATCAGTTTGATCTGATTCACTAGCGTTTCTTGGTTCAACTTGAATCTTCTCAGCAGAACAATGATCACCATTCATATAATATTCGCAAGTATTTACTACACATTTAATTCCCTCATTGGGTTTATCCATTTTCTTTACTGACATATCTTTCCCTCCAAACATTTTTTATTGCTATATTATTGTTTGTAAAGGGGCTATAAATAATACATCATAATTTGATATAATTTAATCAAATTATATCAAATTATATTAGTTTATAAAAGAAAATCGGATTACACTTAAAAATAATTATAAATGATTATAAATTTTTAGTAATCTAAAATAATGATTTGCTTCACGCAAGGTATGATCACCTAATAAAGGAATGATAATTGATTTAACTTTGCATTCCAATATTCCTTCGGTGCCTTGAGCCTTGAAGTTCCGGATATTTTGAGTCGCTATCAGGCTTTCCTCCGTTACTTGACGATTTATCGGCCTTGACATATCCATAGCTTCTTTTGCAGCGAAAGTCAATCGGTCAAACTCTTTACCGAAATCATTCGCTGTTTTGAATAGCTCCTCCTCCGAAGGGTCTAATAAGCCTCGTATAAACTTTGAATGCTCTGCCATAATTTGATTCCAGAAAATTTCTTGCTCATATGCATCCCTTAAGTTATTAATATCCTCCCTGTTTTGTAATCTGTGAATTATGTGCTGATAAAAAAGAGCCTCTCTCAATATATGTTCTATTAATAATGGATAGTTGGTAGTGTACATCTTGCAATCTAGGACATTAGTTAAAATATTGTTTTTAAACTTTATAATATCGTCTAATAAAGCTAAGGCCCTTCTGTTTAGCATTACCACTCTTCTTTCAAGCGCCAGATTAATTTGACCGCTACCACAGCCTAATCCAGCTTCTGCTTCTGTTAATTGTGTAGCAAAAGGTATTCCTGTAAAATATTCAGTAGCATTTTCCGCCGCTAAGGTATATTCTGTAATCACTTCACCCGATTGTAACAAATCAGAACTGACCACACCATTCGATGCCGCTATTACGTCAGCCAATAGTTCTTCAAATGCAAGCTTTAGTTCTTCTGCACGCATTGCGTACTTACTATCCCTTGGTGTAAAGCCAATTTGGAGAAAAAAAGCATGCTCCTTCATAATTCTTGCGAAGAAAAGATGTGTCTCCAAGGACTGCCGGTTAAATTCAATCCGTGATAACAATTAAAAACCTCCCTTTATGAAATTAAATTACTTATTACTAACAGTTTATTTACTAATCGTATTTACGTTACTATTCCTTTCACTAAAACGAACAATAATATTCGGCTAACCCTTTCTAATGAGAAAAAGGAACTGCCTAATGATTATTGGAAGTTCCCTTTCTATTATCCTGTATTATCAATGTCTCTTGAGGGAAGACATTGAAGGATGTAACCACTGAGTTATTCTTTCTTCAACCAGGGAATTGCATTGTAATTCCCTCGGCCATCATATCTGCCATTTCAAGTGCCTGTAATTCAATCTCATCATAGCCATTAATACTTTGCTCATAGTTTCCTGCAAGCATCTGTGCTACATTATCTCCTAAAAGGTCAATATGCTCATAGAGCATAGCGCTCCAATCATCAGCACTCCAATAAGGATTCAAACTAGCCAGGAGTTCCGCAATCTGATCTGCATTTTCATGCCATCTCTGATCAGCATCTGCTGCAGCCGCATTATCGCCTGCTTTTGCAGCTTGAACAAGCTCTGCTGCTATTGTAAGATGAGCGGTGAGTAATTGTGCAAAGTTCTGAGCTGCCTCTTCTCCATAAAAGGCAACTAAAACATCGGCAAAATCCATCGGATTACGAAGTAATCTTTGTGTGATTAGATCCGAATATGCTAGTTCATCTACAATTCCCATAACTGCCATTCTCGTCCATTCAACATGCTGCTCCCAAAGCAAGCGGAAATACTTATTTAATTCCTCCGGATCAATATCTCTAACTTCTCTAACGTCATTTGTATTATCCGTATATGACGGGCTGCTCTGATTTCCAGGCATAATTGTAATAACTTGACCAACAAAAAGATTTCTCGGATCTATTGCCGGATTTAACTCCATTATTGCATCAACTGTAGTGTTAAATACTTGGGCCAACATCCATATAGTATCATATGGTTTGATTGTATAACTTAATGTACCATTCATTACTATTACCATCACCTATTTGAAGTTCTATTTCACATTATGATGATGTAGTAGAAAAGGTTCCTCACAAGGCATTTACAAATATATTATATTATATTGGATAAAGAGCTTCCAACTGCATTCACTACATGATTTTAGCAAAAAAATATCTATTTATTTCACTGCATGTCACATGCCCTGAACTAAATAGATACTCTTCGAAACCATATCATTACGAACGATTTTCTTATTTGTTATTAATGTAATTAATCAAGCCTTCTGCTTTAATAATCTTCTGCATGAATTCCGGGAATGCTTGGCCTTGGTATTGCGTACCTTTGGTTCTATCGTAAATCATTCCATTATCAAAATCAATCTCTACCTGGTCTCCTGCTTCGATTTCCTTCGCAGCCTCGGGACATTCAATAATAGGAAGTCCTATATTAATGGCATTGCGATAGAAAATTCTTGCGAAGGTCTCAGCGATAACACAGCTTACACCAGAAGCTTTAATCGCAATCGGTGCATGCTCTCTTGAAGAACCACAGCCAAAATTCTTATTGGCAACCATAATATCTCCAGCTTTCACTCTATTTACAAAATCTTTATCAATATCCACCATACATTTTGCTGCAAGCTCCTTTGGATCGGAGGAGTTCAGATAACGTGCAGGAATAATAACATCCGTATCTACATTATCACCATATTTGTGTACTGTTCCAAACGCTTTCATTTTCCTTTATCTCCTTCCTAAAATCCAAGCTCACTCGGCCCAGATATTTTACCGGTAATAGCACTTGCTGCCGCAACTGCGGGACTTGCCAGATAAACTTCGGATTTGACATGACCCATACGACCGACAAAGTTACGATTCGTAGTTGCTACTGCCCTCTCACCCGCTGCCAATATGCCCATATGGCCTCCTAGGCAAGGACCACAGGTTGGAGTACTTACTACTGCTCCAGCTTTAATAAAGGTTGCCAGTAATCCCTCTTCCATTGCCTGCAGGTAGATCTGCTGCGTAGCAGGGAATATAATAACACGCATTCCCTTCGCAACTTTTTTACCTTCTAATATTTGTGCCGCAATTCTTAAATCGTCGATTCTACCGTTGGTACAGGAACCGATCACTACTTGATCAATTTTGATATCACCAACTTCATCAATCGTTCGGGTATTCTCTGGAAGATGAGGGAAGGCGACGGTTGGTTTTAAGGAGGATAAATCTATCTCTATCGTCTGCTCGTACTCTGCATTTTCATCGGCCTCATATACTTTATATTCTTTTGTAGAATGTTCCTCTATATACTTTATTGCCAATTCATCGACTGGGAAAATTCCATTCTTTGCTCCAGCTTCAATTGCCATGTTTGCCATAGTAAAACGATCATCCATTGTCAGGTTTTTAATACCGTCACCCACAAACTCCATTGATTTGTAAAGTGCACCATCCACACCAATCATACCGATTATATGAAGAATGATATCCTTACCACTAACCCATTTTGCAGGCTTTCCCGTAAGTATGTACTTTATCGCTGAAGGTACCTTAAACCAAGCCTTACCGGTTGCCATACCCGCTGCCATATCCGTGCTTCCTACTCCGGTTGAAAATGCACCTAATGCTCCGTAGGTACAGGTATGAGAATCAGCACCGATCACTGCGTCTCCTGCAACTACAAGTCCTTTTTCTGGTAGTAAGGCATGTTCTATTCCCATTTCTCCGATTTCAAAATAATTTGTAATATCCTGATCCATTGCAAACTCACGCATACATTTGCAATGCTCCGCGGATTTAATATCCTTATTCGGGGTAAAATGGTCCGGTACTAGAGCAATCTTATCCTTATCAAATACTTTTTTAATTGTCATCTTCTCCATCTCATGGATGGCCACCGGAGCAGTTACATCATTGCCCAATACCAAATCTAAATCCGCTTCGATTAGCTGCCCAGCAGTTACCTTATCCAGTCCAGCATGCGCCGCCAATATCTTCTGCGTCATCGTCATTCCCATACTGTAATCCTCCTTATATCATCTATATGTCATCTATATATTATCAACATAGCATCTACATATCATCTATATTTATAGACCAAGCTGTTTCCAATTCTTCAACTGTACTCTTGCAGCTATCTTTCAATGATTTAACATAATCAAAATCTATTAATTTCGTTTATGATTTGCTCTCCCATTTCTTTTGTTCCAACCAAGGTCATTCCCTCTGACATAATATCAATGGTTCGGTAGCCCTTCTTGAGAACAGTCTTAATTGCAGCTTCTATGCCAGCTGCTTCGACTTCCAAATCAAAGGAATAACGAAGCATCATAGCTGCTGAAAGGATGGTTGCAATCGGGTTTGCCTTATTCTGACCTGCAATATCCGGAGCAGAGCCATGACTCGGTTCATAGAGACCAAGCTTTGTATCTCCTAAACTTGCAGATGCCAGCATACCGATGGAACCAGTAATCATACTTGCCTCATCTGATAAGATGTCGCCAAACATATTCTCTGTTAGGATTACATCAAATTGTCTCGGGTTCTTCACAAGTTGCATTGCACAGTTATCTACCAGCATATCGCTAAGTTCAACCTCGGGATAGTTCAGCGATACTTCCTTGGTTACCTGTCTCCAGAGTCTGGAGGAATCAAGAACATTTGCCTTATCTACACTGCATACCCGCTTATTTCTCTTCATAGCAATCTCAAATGCCCACGTTGCAATTCGTTTAATTTCATTCTCATCATAAACTAAGGTATCCGTCGCTTTTCTTATACCGTTCTCTTCTACTGTATTCCTTGCTCCAAAGTAAAGTCCTCCGGTCAATTCCCTCATTACAACAAAGTCAAAGCCATCCCCGATGATTTCATCCTTCAAGGGGCATGCACCTTTCAACTCATCAAATAAGATAGCCGGACGAATGTTGGCAAATAAATTTAATCCTTTACGAATTGCAAGAAGTCCTGCCTCCGGTCTTAGATGGGGTGGCAGGTTATACCAGTTAGAACTTCCAACATTACCACCCACTGCCCCAAGTAATACGGAATCGCTATTTTTCGCTGTCTCAAGTGCTTCTTCCGTCAGTGGTACTCCTGTTGCATCAATTGAGACCCCACCCATAAGTACTTCGGTATAGTTAAATTCATGTCCATACTTCTTCCCGATCTGATCAAGTACCTTCTTTGCTTGTGTTATGATCTCCGGTCCTATCCCATCACCTGGAATTACAGCTATCCTGTAAATCATTTTATCAATTCCTCCTGTTTTTGGAGGAATTTATCCTCCTGTTTTTGGAGGAATTTATCCTCCTGTTTTTGGAGGAATTTATCCTCCTGTTCCATTTCATGTATGTATCATATGAATCATTTATCTCTAGCATAATGCTGATGCATACGCTAAGCTACACGAACAGATTCATTTTATCTATTGCCATTTTAGCACATACTCTGATATAATCAAAATACATATTATTAATACCTGTTATAACTTATTGTTATACATCATAAAAAACAAACACGCCTTTTTCTTTCCCATTATATTACGTGCTAAAGCACCTAGATGGAGGTTTCATGGATCAGAATCTATCCTTATATTATATCTTTAACTGCGTAGCTGAGGCAGGTAATATCTCGCATGCCGCGAAGCAATTATTCATAAGCCAACCCGCAGTAAGCAAATCAATCCAGAGCCTTGAGGAAAATCTCAAAATAACTCTTTTCCTTCGGAGCTCGCGTGGAGTAAAGCTGACGGAGGAAGGGAAACTCCTCTATGAATATACCAAGAGTGCCTTTGATACTTTAACACGGGGTGAGGAAAATCTCAAACAAATTCACGAGTTAGGTATTGGTCATCTACGCATTGGTGTCAGTACAACCCTGTGCAAATACCTTCTTTTGCCGTATCTTAACGGCTTTGTGAAAGAAAACCCTCATATTAAGATTACCATTGAGAATCAATCCTCTTCCCATACAATAAAGCAATTAGAGAATAATACTCTGGATATCGGTTTAGTAGTGAAACCGAATACGGATGCCTTTTATTTCTATTCCTTGGGTGAAATCGAAGATATCTTTGTTACCACCCATACCTATCTGAACAATCTTCAGCTAAGAGAAAATAATACAGATATTTTCTCCTCTGCCAACATTATGCTGTTAGATGAAGAAAATATTACACGAAAATATATTGAGGATTATTTTAAAGTCAACTCAATCGAACCCAAACATATCTTAGAGATTAGCAACATGGATCTCCTAATTGAGTTTGCAAAAACCAGCCTTGGTGTTGCTTGTGTTATTAAGGCTTTCGTAGAAAAGGAATTGTTAGATGGATCTCTTATCCAAATTCCTCTAAGGACTCCAGTCAACAAAAGAGAGGTTGGCTTTTCTTATTCAAAAAATGCCTTCCTCTCTGATTCAATGCTAAAGTTCATGCAGTTTATTCGTTAATCTTACGTATGCTCATAACCTGTAGTACTCTTACCGGATTCATCCTTTACTATTGAATAGCGTCTGACGGTATATTATTCCTAAATCTCCGGAGGTGCCTCATTCTGATCAGGCGTAGGAGTTAGTGTAATCTTAGGCGTAGGGGTATTTTTAGGTGTTGGTGTATTTTCTGGTGTTGGTGTATTCTTCGTTGTTGGTGCTGGTGACGGAGGATCAATGTAATCCGGGCGTTCTTCTACCAAAAAGTCAGCACTGACATAACATTTTTCATTTCCAACTGCAATACTTGCCCATCCGTCCACAATATCAATTACTTCTACTTTTTCAGTGTGTACTAAAGACCCTACTACTTCACCATCCTTGGAAGGTGTTGCTCTTACATTTAGGAGGGCTCCATACTTATCCAATTTAACATACATGGAAGTGGTTTGCCCAACGTGTAATTCCTTGGGTGTTGGTGTTGCCTCCGTACCTGCTTCTGATCCATCTTCTGTACCTTCTTCTATATCTACATCGCTGTCGTCCTCTGAATTGGGGATCGAGGTCGGGATAAAGTTTGTCATTTGATCCTTCTTGCCGCTACACCCTGCCAGTAGTAATACCGTAATAGTTACTAATAAAAAATATATGTTCTTTTTCATATTCCACACTCCAAAGTTATATCAATAATTTCCTTTACTATCATAGCACATTTGTCCTATATTACAATAAAAAATTTGTAAATTTATCTAAATTAATCTAAATTTAGATCATGAAAATTTATTTCCCAAGGAAATTAATTTATCTAAAAAATTATTTATCAGATAAATTTATCCCCCTAATCTCATTCGTAAATGCCGAAAATGCATTTGGAATACTATATTTATCTCTTATTTCCTCTTGGTTCGCCCAAACATATGTGTTTTCCCTAATAAACTGTGACAGATCACCTTTCATTGCAACATGATATCCAATCATATGCCACTCCACATGGGAAAAGATATGCTTTGCCTCGCCCATGGTGGAAATATGATCATACTGCACCTCCCAGCTTTTAAGCGTATCCTTTAATTCCTGTAAATTTAATTTATTCTCCAGACTTGGCAGCTCCCAAAGCCCCGCTAGTAATCCCTTAGCTGCTCTCTTGTGGATGATATATTTGTTCTGATATTCCAATAGCAGGATGGTATGATTTTCTCTCCTACGCTCTTTTTTAGTAGCTTTTACCGGAAGCTTCATTATGTTATCCTCATGAAATGCCTTACATAAATGCATTACCGGACATTGCTCACATAAGGGCTTTCCATTCGGGAGACATACCGTAGCTCCCAGCTCCATCAAAGATTGATTAAAATCACCTGGACGGTCCTTCGGCATTATCTGTAATATATCCTGTGACAGTTCTTTTTTTATAAGCTCCTTTGTAATATCATCAAAGCTACCAGCAATTCGTTTCATTACACGAAGCACATTGCCATCAACTGCAGGTACCGGGATTTGAAATGCAATCGAGGCAATAGCTCCTGCCGTATACGCCCCGATTCCGGGTAAATTAAGCAGTTTATCGTAATCAGGTGGCAATTCTCCTGCATATTCCGTCATAACTTGCTGTGCTGCTTTCTGAAGATTTCTTACTCTATTGTAATACCCTAACCCTTCCCAAAGTTTAAGAAGCTTCTCTTCCTCGGCCTCTGCTAGGGTTTTTATATCGGGAAGTGCTGATATAAAACGGTCAAAATAACCTTTTACTGCTTCCACTCTCGTTTGCTGAAGCATGATTTCTGATACCCATACATAATAAGGCTTCGGATTCTCTCTCCAAGCTAAGATGCGGGCGTTATAATCAAACCAATCCAACAGATACGGCACCACAGCTTCATAATTATATCCCATACGAATTCTCCTTTTAAGCCTCATTTATATCATATTGTAACGTATTCCAAAGTTCACTTCAAGACTTACCAGATAAAGGATGGGTTATATGACGCGAAGAACTGGTTATTTCATATTACTATAGCTACCTAAGATATATCATGTTTATACCAATGATAACGTAATTCTCTTGTTTATTGCAGAAAGCTCGGAGATATTTATTCCGAGCTTTCAATGTTAACGGGTATCCTATGGGGCATATTATTAGCATATTAAATTGGCGTACAATGAAGGTATTCCTTCTATTCTTTCTCTAGGAACTTATACTGTGACATATAAAGTTCATTATAATTGCCTTGCTTCTCAATCAATTCATCATGTGTACCCATTTCTTGAATTAATCCACCATCTACATACATGATACAAGTAGAGTTCTTGATTGTGGAAAGTCGATGGGCAATAATGAAAGAGGTTCGGTTAGCAAGAAGTTTGCTTAAGCCTTCTTGCAGTAATATTTCAGTCTCAGTATCTATACTTGAGGTTGCTTCATCAAGAATCAGGATTTTGGGGTTAGCCAGTAGCGCTCTTGCAAAGCTGATTAATTGTCTTTGCCCTACTGATAATCTCGATCCACGTTCATTAACCTGCGTGTAATATCCATTCTCTAAACCGGTGATAAAGTCATGGGCGCTTACTGTCTTCGCAGCTTCGATTACCTCTTCATCCGTAGCCGTCATATTGCCATAACGAATATTGTCCATAATCGTGCCTGAGAATATGAAACTATCCTGTAACATTACACCCATCTGCTTACGAAGAGAGCTAATGGTTACTTGACTAATGTCGACCCCATCGATCGTTATCTTACCGGAGTCAAGATTATAGAACCGACTGATTAAGTTAATAATTGTCGTCTTTCCGGCTCCTGTTGGTCCTACAATTGCATAGGTATCACCGACATTCGCTTTAAAGTTGATTCCATTTAATATGGTAACTCCGTCTTCATAGCTGAAGGTAACATCTTTAAATACCACTTCACCCTTAATCGAAGGCATCTCAAATGCATTTTCACAATCCTTAACCAATACAGGCTCATCGATTGTCTCAAATATTCTCTCTAGATAGGAAACTGCAGTAAGCAGAGAGTTATAAAAGCTTGCCAAGGTGTTGACCGGTGCCCAGAACCTTCCGATGTAACCCGTCATAGCAATCAGAACCCCGACCGTAATTCCTTTCAAGCCTTGATCCAGCCATGCGATTCCTAGAACATAAATCGCTACGTTTGTCCAGGTTTGAATATTTTGAATTGCCGGCCATAAAAGAAAGTTTAACTTAACTGCTTTCATCCATGATTTACTGTAATTATCGCTTAGGGTATTGAATATTTTGATATTCTCCTGCTCCCTGGTAAAGCTCTGGGTAACACGAATACCATTAATGCTCTCAGCGATATACGCATTTAAGTTAGAGGACTTATTGCTTAACTGCTGCCAAGCTAATCTTTGTTGCTTCTTTATAATAAAGATTAGTGCCATTAAAAGTGGAAGTCCGACCAGACATACTATGGTAAGTCTTACATTAACGTAGAACATGAAACCAACAATAAAGAATAAGCTGAAAAGATCAGTGATTGTATTAACGATACCATTGGATAATAAATCACTTAAGCTATTTACATAATTAACTACACGAACTTGAATTTTGCCGTGTGGTTTATCATCGTAATAGGAAAATGGTAACTCTTGCAAATGCTTAAAGATATCACTTCGTATAGTATGTATAATATTTTGTCCCAGACGCGACGTTATGGTTGTCTTCATCCGAAGGATGAGTGAAATGATAAAGTAAATTACTAAAAGTAACAAACTGATTAGGACAATCCCTATAATATTTTTATCGGGTATATAATCATCCATAATTTTCATCAAAAAGATCGGAGTCAGCATACCAAGGGCTGAAGAAACAGTCATTAGGAAGATAGTAACAATCATGTCCTTCCGATATGGCCTAATATAGGTAACTAACCTTTTCAAATGTGAAAAGTTAAATTCGGTTTGTAAGGTTTCATCAATGTCGTATTTATTTCTAGCCAACCTTCACACCTCCATTCATGATATCAAAATCACCATACTGGTGATGGAATACCGTGTAATAATACCCCTGCTTTTCTAATAATTCCTCGTGGTTACCAGACTCAATAATTGTTCCGTTGTCCACAACAAGAATTTGATCAGCATCTTTAATGGAAGAGATACGATGTGCGATAACAAATACGGTATGCTTCGAATTTAGAGAACCTATTTCATTTTGGATCTGGGTTTCCGTCTCCATATCAACCGCAGAGGTTGTATCATCCAAAATTATGATGGAGGGGTTCTTAATGAGTGCTCTTGCAAGTGAAATTCTCTGTTTCTGACCACCGGAAAGTCCAACACCACGCTCTCCGACAATGGTATCGTAGCCATCCGGCATCTGTAGAATAAAATTATGAGCATTCGCAATTTTAGCTACCGTCTGAACTTCTTCGAAGCTGCAGTTCGGTCTTGCATAAGCAATATTTCCTTCCACGGTATCGGAAAACAGGAATACATCCTGCATCGCCATACCGATATTATCTCTTAAAGAATATAAATCCAAATCTTTCAGATTAATTCCATCAATCTTAACCTCGCCATCGGTTACATCATAAAAGCGGCAAAGTAAATTCATCAAAGTTGATTTACCTGACCCAGTCGCACCGATAATTCCCACGGTCTGACCAGGTTTTACATGAAAATTAATATCCTTAAGGATAACCTCGTCATCTGCATTATAGCTCACATGGGAGAATACGATGTCTCCCATAAAATGCCTCTTTGTAACTGCATTTTCCGGCTCTCTAATCGATGGCTCCACAATAACCGTGGTATAGACCTTCTCAACGGAAGTTACAAAACGTTGATAGTCATTGGCTAACCAGCCTGCCTGACGCAGCGGGTTGTTCAACATCCAGAGGTAACCACTTACAGTAACCAATTTACCGAGGGACATCTGTCCATTTACTACCATTATACCACCAACAAGATAAAGGATGATGGACAATATATTTGCTAAGAATTCGAAAATAGGAACATATTTCTTCCAGATTTCTGCCGCACCTAACTCCGCCTCACGATATCCATCATTTTCTTTGTTGAACTTCTCGATCTCATAATCTTCCTTTGCAAATGCTTTTACCACACGGTTGCCGCTGACATTTTCCTGTACAAAGGTATTAAGACTGGAAAAGTGATGTCTGATATTAAAAAACGCTGGTTTTACCGCTTTTAATTGTTTGGCAGTTGCCCAAGCAGTAATCGGCAAAACAGCAATCATGCAAAGAGCCAAACGCCAATCAACCACAAAAATCATGATAAGTGCAATTATAAACAACAGGCTATTTTCATAGATAGAGTAAATAACGAAAGCTACAAAATGCCGTATTGCATCCATATCACCGGTCTGCCGTGACATTAGATCACCGGTTCTATTCTTGTTGTAAAAGGTAAAATCCTGCTCTAATAATCTTCGATATACATAATCCCTCAAACTAAAAAGCATTCCCTGGGATGATTTTTCAAAAATATATAGAAACCAGTATTTCAGCACCGCTCGAAGAAGTGTTGTCGCTATCATGATTATCATCATAACAGGTAATATTTCACGGTTCCCTCCTTCGATAATATCGTCTACAATAATACCTGAGATTTGTGGGTTAACAATTGCAATAATACATGTAATTGTTACCAATACTGTCGCAAATATCAGTTTAGCACGATACTTTTTCAAAAAAGAAAAAAACCACTGCATCGCTGTCATATCAATACCTCCTCATTGGTATCCAATTTATTCTTTTTTAAGACCTCTCTCATTATAGTCTCTTTGACAATAAAAAAAATGTAGATTATTACTCTTGTAATGTAATTTATTATATTCGCCATTTGTATAATTCTTATTTTCTGATGAATTTTTGCCTATGGCTACTATAAAACTTCGCATTTCGAAAATCAATATAAACTTTCGGAAATTAAAATTATGTTGATATTCCCCTATTAATAGGTCATTATAATTAAATGTAAATATTTTTTAAAATTTTATTTACCTATTAAGAGTAGTAATGATATAATAATTTTATTAGTTTCACTATACTTGAAAGATTCTATTGTGAAATGGAGATCATTTTCATAATAATGATTGAATATATCCTTATGTATGTGATGGAGGTTAAAAGATGTGCTGTAATTATGATTTAACATACAATGACTTCAATCCAACGGTTTTTTATGTATCAAAAGTTAAAATGGTAAATGAAGGCATTTATCATGATCATGATTTTACCGAATTGGCTTATGTATTATCCGGAAAAGGAAAATATCTGGTAGATGGTGATGAATATGATGTAGAAGCAGGGGATCTCATCATTTGTAACCCCGGAGTAAAGCACACTCATATTTCTTACAATTCCAAGGAGCCTACGATTGAATTTATCTCAGGTTTTACTGGTTTTCACTTCAAAAACATGTCACCCAACTCAATTGAACTGTCGGATGGAAGCTGCATTATACATACAACCGCTGAGTTAAAGCAAGAGATTTCAATGCACTGCTATGCTATGATTGCAGAAAGAGAACGTAATCTGGTTGGAAAATACTTTATGTTTAAGACCCATTTGATGCAGATGCTCTTACTCGTAATGCGTGAAATAGCTGATGTGGAGAAATCAGACCAAAAGGGTTGTAACTTTGAATCCTACAATAAGAGCTATGCAGTAAATCGTATCATAAATTATCTAAATGAAAATTACGAACACAAAATATCTTTGGAACAAATTGCACATAATATGTATCTGAGTCCCGTTTATATTTCCAAGATATTTAAAGAAGAAACTGGGGAATCCCCCATCAACTATTTGATAAAAATTCGTTTGGAAAAAGCAAAAGATATCTTGCTGAATGTGGACGGCGGAAGTATTAAGAATATCGCCAATCAGGTAGGTTATGATGATGTGTATCATTTCAGCAAATTATTTAAAAAATATTATGGTATCTCCCCCTTGTATTACAAGAAAAGGGCCATGAGAAATAATGCAGCAAACGAGTAAGGAAGAAGGATGTTAATAAGATGAATACATTTGAAGCTATATTTTCCAGAAGATCCATTCGTCATTTTCTGAACGAAAAGTTAGAGTGGGACGTAATCTCAGACATCTTGGAGTTTGCGAATAGTCTTCCCATGTTAATTGAGGGTATTGCCGTTGAATTCAAACTAGTAAGTAATATCGAGACAAAACAGGGCTTTCATGGACCCTTCAATGTTAAAGCTCCGTACTACTTGTGCATATCCTCTGAAGAAAGTGAAGATTATCTGCTCAATGCCGGTTATCTGATGGAGCAGTTAAATCTATATATCACCTCGAAGGGACTGGGCACCTGCTACTTAATCGCTTATCCCGGTAGCGGACTGAAAGCCACGATGAAATATGAATATACACTCGCTCTTGCTTTTGGTAAAACTAATTTGTCTTTATACCGTGACAGCATCGAGGCAAAACGTTTATCAGAAAGTGAAGTCGTAGTATATAAGGAAGAAGTTACACTAGATATAAAGCAAGTACTTGCGGCTGCCCGCCTCGCTCCATCTGGCTTTAACAGTCAACCTTGGCGTTTTGTAGTATATAAGAACCGTATTCATGTGTTTGCCAAGAAGAATATATTCCTCGCGAAAGCACTGGATTATAATAAAATGATCGATATGGGAATTATGATGGCTAATCTTCTACTTGCTGCCGAAGAACTCTGGGTAGAGGTCTCCCTTACCAAATCAGACTCTTTAAAGAATAAGCAACTTCAAAATAATGAGTATGTTTGTACCATATCAATTGGTTGAAATTGGTTTAATTAAGCAAATAATATAAATAATTAAGAAAATGAAAAAACTTTCTTCAAAGTTATTGACAAACGATATAATCTATAGTATATTATGTCATGTGCTTACAAAACATAAACGAAACAAAAGCACAGCATAATATGCGCGAGTGGCTCAGTGGTGGAGTATTGCCTTGCCAAGGCAGAGGTCGCGGGTTCGAATCCCGTCTCGCGCTTAATAAAATCCCTTGATTTTTCAAGGGATTTTTTGTTGCACTGATATGTGCACTACTTTTTTGACATTACTTTGTTTATAATTTCCAGGTTCTCTTGTTCCGTGTTTGGATTATAAATATATCCAAGTATGGTCTTTTTATCGACTTGTCCTAGTCTATCCCTTATCATATCCAATGACACCTTTGTATTACTCAATTGACTTGCAGTAGTCCTTCTGGTTCGGTGGTCTTGCCATACTCGATATCAGAGAATTTAAGTGCTACCCCCTCACTAATACGAACACCGAGTTGGAACATACGCTAGATACATAATACATCGATCGTACTTCCCTCTTCAAGATGGGTATCTTCTCTTATCGAGACAGTAATGACCATATAGGTTTATATGCTCCCAGTTCAAAGGTGAAACATGGCTTAATAAATATCTGATCCTGAAGACCTCTTCCATGAAAATCTCCTCGTTTGGCAAAAATATATCTCTTGCCAATGCGTTAGCAGCTTCACCTTAATTTAATCTTTTTGATACCTTCTCCGTAATCCCTCATTAGAAATATAATCAATATTACTTAAATCTTTGCTTTAAGAAACAACTAGGGCAAGCCATTTATACAGTTATTAAAGTCAGTAAGTATATCATAGTAAATATATTGACCGAAGCAACTGTTTAATTTACTATAATGGTATAGGTTATGATGAAAGGATATATTAATTATGGTATTTGGATATGGAAAAGTAAGTAAGCAAGAACAAAGTTTAGATACACAATTGGATTCTTTAAATAAAGGTGCAGAAGAAATAGTACAAGAAAAAATAGCTGGAACAAAATCAGATAGACCAGAATTAAATAGGTTGCTGGATAAATTACGAAAGGGTGATGCTATATTAGTATCAGAGGCGCATTATGCCAAAAAATGATAATATGCTAGCTATTTTATGGATGCTAAATTCAGGTACAAAAATAACTGCAAAGCAAATATCCGAAAGGTTAGAAATAAACATACGATCAGTTTATCGTTATATGGATGCACTATGTGTTAGTGGAGTGCCAATAATATCGGAACCTGGTCATAACGGCGGATATAGTTTGCTTAACAATTTTATCCGAGCACCCCTGTTTTTTGATCTTGAAGAGAAGAAATCACTTTTGCATGCTGCTGTTTTTGCAATGGAATCAGGATATCCTTTTATGGAATCACTAAATAGTGCAACATCAAAGTTAAAGATGTTTTCGAATCAAGAACAAGAAAAAATTCTCAATCGTCATTTAGTTGGATTTGAAGTAGTGAGCCGTATTTGCGAACCAGCTGTCAAACCTATATTAATGGAACTCGAGCAAGCTGTTGCAAATGAATGCTCTATGGAAATTGAATACTGTACAGGTTATGACGGTCATCCCAAGCATAGGGTTGTTGACCCCTATGGGATGCTTTACTGGAATAATAAATGGTACGCTATTGCATTTTGCCATCTTAGGAATGAAATTCGTAACTTTAGGGTAGATAGAATAATAAATATTATAAGCACTAAAAATACGTTTAAACGTCCTGAAGCTTTTTCGGCACGCAAGTTTTTTACAGAAAACTTATTATCGAATATAGAAAGTAAATTAGGACTTTGCACATTAGTAATTGAGGGCAAGTCAGAAGCATTGAATGACCTAAGTGCACATTGGTTTTTAGGGTATCATCTGATAAAACGAACTGAATGCAGAGCGATTTTTTTAATGGATGAATACTCAATCCATACCTATGTTCCTCATATTCTACTTCCATTTGGTAGAGCAATAAAGGTGCTTGAACCAAATAGTTTTAAAGCTGCTATGGCATCAATTCTTAAAGATTTGCTGGACTATTATCTCCACTGACTGAATTTGTCAGTAAAGATAATATATAATTGATTAAGATGGAGCTTGAAACTATCCTGAGATAAATGGTACTAATAAATGAAAGTGGAGGAATAGAAAATGAAAAACAAAGTATATCTTTATGTATTTGATACAATGGCAGACTGGGAAATAGGTTACTTAAGTACTGAAATCAATTCGGGAAGGTACTACAAAAAGGGATTAATGCCTCTAAAAATAGTAACTGTAGGAATTAACAAAAACCCTGTTACAACAATGGGAGGTCTGGAAATATTGCCAGAAATTGAACTTAAGGAGTGTAGTATTGAAGAGACAGTTGCATTGATTCTACCTGGTGGGAATACATGGACAGAAGCAATTCATGCTCCCATTATAAGAATTGCTGAAGAATGTTTAGAAAAAGGTATTGTTGTAGGGGCAATTTGTGGTGCTACAATAGGACTTGCTATGGAAGGAGTATTGAATAAGCGAGCTCATACAAGCAATGACCTGGGATATCTAAAAATGGTCTGTCCAAGCTATTCAGGAGAAAAATATTATAAGCATGAATATGCAGTAACTGATAGAAGTTTGATTACTGCCTCTGGAATAGCTCCTCTTGAATTTACTTTGCACATATTGAAAATTCTAGAGGTGTTTTCACCACAAACCTTAGATTATTGGTACAATCTTTATAAAACTCAAGATGCAAAATACTTCTTTGAGTTGATGAGCTCGATTCAATATTAGAAAATTGAGTGTATCAAGGTTATTTATATAAATATAAAAGTATAAAGCCAAATGCGGAGTTAGAGATTATTATAGACTTATGCAAATACTCACTACCAAGCAAGAGAACTTAAATTGCTGATAGAAAAAATATCGAAAGCATTAAGGAAAAAATAATTAATTCACTATGGAAGATAAGTATTATTTCTATATAATAAACCATGTGTCATATTTTTCATATATTGTTCATCAACAAAAAAGGTAATTATTCCTTTTTTTATCTCTACTTTACCCATGAGGACACCCTTTAGAATGTAAAAATCAAGGGATTCATGATTTCTAAATCCTTAGAGTATAATTTCCATGTTTTGATGCCTGCTCTCCTATCAACACTTTCTTTCTTATATGGTGTACGCTGTCTGTTGATATATTATATTTATGTATTTTACTTGATGTGATAATATAGTATTTGAAATCGACAAATAGAAATTTGTAATGTAGATTATTTATATTAGGAGGTATTAGCGTTATGGATGATGAATTGAAAATCAAAATGTACTCATTTACGGTGGATTGCAAAGACCCGCATGAATTAGCAAACTTTTATGCGACGTTGCTCAAGTGGGAAATAATGTTTATCGATGAAGATTATGCTTGTGTATACGCTCCAGGCACCAATCAGGGAACATATCCTTGTATATTGTTTCAACGGAATCCTAAGTATAAACCGCCTGTGTGGCCGGAAGAGCCTGAAGCTCAACAGCAAATGGCACATATGGACTTCGCCGTTAATGATTTAGAAAAAGCAGTCGACTATGCAATCCATTGTGGGGCAACAATTACTGACAAGCAATTTTCTAGTGATTGGAGGGTTATGCTTGACCCGGCCGGACACCCTTTTTGCTTATGTCAAATGAAATCAATTATCGAGAGTTCTCATTTTGGGTTGTTATAAATAATCCCGAAATTGAGGGATTATCATTTTATAGGTCTTGAATACACTTAAAAACGCCACAAAAAACTGAGTTTTTTGTGGCGTTTTTAATGCTCCATAGTTAGATTAATTTTATTTCATTTTCTGACCTATATACATTACATGTTCCGAATAGCTTAGTAATTCATCTCTTTCACATAATTTTTCTGCAACTTCTATCCATTTCTCTATTACTTCCATAGACTGATTAAGTATATTAGATTCACAGGGGGAAAGTATACTTTCCTGACCGAAAAGATGCTTCTTTTCAAGAGGAAACTTAGCTAAAAATGGTAGAATATCTTTTTTACTTATAAAAAATGCTTTTGTAAATGCATCTCCACCATAAGATTCGTCCTTTAAAACAGCATCAACAAATATCTGTTCAGGTTGCATAAGTAATAACTGAGGCATATATTTCATCCCATATATCATTCCTGAAAACATAAAGATAAACGAAATATACATAAGCCCTCCATCTTTTAGTAAAGATAAAGCTGAATTTATTGCTTTAATTCTATCTTCTTCATCAAGCAAATGATACATTGGTCCCATTATAAATATATGGTCAAATTTACCCTTCACTAATTTATTAACATCTCTAGCATCTCCAGAAATTGCTTGTATGTTGATATGCATTTCTTTGGATTTTTCAGTGACAAACTTTACATTTTCGGGGGATAAGTCTATAAGAGTAACATTACAGCCTTTATTGGCATAATAAATTGAGTAACGTCCTGGTCCTCCACCAATATCAAGAATTCTATCCCCTGGTTTTATGTATTTATCCATCATATGTGTTGTTATTCTGAATTCAAACGGATGTCTTTCGAGTCTAGCCCATTCCAGTTGAACATCCTTATCATAATGTTCCTGTACAATTTTTACGTTTTCATCCATAATATCTCCCCTATTCTTTAATATTTCCTAATATTACCATTCGGGTATATGCATGTCAATATTAATGATTTAATTAACGGTTACCAAGATGTGTCGAAGGTATACACAATTTTGCAAGGTGTAGGTAGTACACATGAATAATGAGTGTTCACTCTATATTTGGAAATTTAAGTTTATTTATTTTAATCAATATGGTATTATAAATCTAAAAATCCGTAAGACAGAGATTGAATCATTGTATCAGGCAAACACTTCTTTAATGCCTGAGGAAGCGTTAGGAAGAGTTAATTCTATTGTTGAAAGAAGGTAGTTGTTTGGAATTTGAAAAAATTGGTTTAGGTGCGACTGCAGATGTATATCGATATAATGAAAAAAACATAATAAAAATTTTTCATGAAAATATATCAGAAGCAGAGATTGCCAAGGAATGTAAAATCAATAAAACTATTCAGGGATTAGGGATCAATGTCCCTCTATTTGGTGGTAGGACTATAATAGATGGTAAACAAACAATAATTATGGAATATATTAAAGGAAAAAGCATGTTTCATAAGATGTTTGAACCAGATGTAGATTTAATAAAATTGGCTAATGATTTTGCCCAGCTACATTATACAATTCATAAATGCAAAAACATACCATTAGAAGCCAGTAAAACGAAGCTGGAAAAACATATAGCGTATTCAGAAGAATTAGAACCATATATTTTAGATAAAGTTCTAAGACTATTAGATACGCTTCCTGATGGAAGTTCATTGTGTCACAATGATTTTCATCCAGATAATATTATTGTTTCTGCAAAGGGATTATACATAATTGATTGGTGCGATTCAAGCTGTGGAGACCCACTAGCAGACGTGGCGAGGACATCACTAGTATTTGATTGTGTGGCATTGCCGGATGATGTACCAAAAGATATGCGAGATTCTATTAATCAGGCAAGAAAATATTTTGGCACTTTATATGAAGCTGCTTATGCAAATTTAATTGGAGTGGATACACTTCCTATAATGCAGTGGAAGGTCGTTGAAGCGGCGCACCGAATAAACTGCGAAGCTGAAGAAAATAAGCCTATATTTAAGAAAATAATTTATGATTATTTTGATGTTATTTAATGTTTGCGTATTTTCATATCGTCCTGAAAATAATAAAAATAAAAACCCTTTAAATTAACTACATTATCTCTTCTGATTATTTTGGCGCAGTAAGAGATTTATTAAAATGTAAATATGATTGTGATGTTATGCTTACACAAGGTGCCTCAAGCAATGTCTCACCAAAATACTTCAAATCTAACACAATTCCTGTGGATGCAAATGACCCAGTGCGATTTTGCAATTCCGAAACAGCATTTATTCCAGGCATAACTAGCAGATTCCCAATTTCGATAAATTTGTACTACTTATCTTATAGCCGATAAGATAATCTGACTTTTCATGCTGTATACAGAAATAAATCTCACTGAACAAAATAACTGTCTTTGATTTTTACGAAAAGCCACATAATTAACGGCTTGTATTACAAACGGAGTTAATAAAAACATGTTGCAGTGACTTAAAATTATGATATAATGAAATAAATTTCATTATACGTACTAAGACGATTACTAAATTGAAAAGGAGGAATAACATGAAAGATTATACTGTTCGTTTAACAGTAATTGACCGAATGATCTTAGAATCCTATAAATCCATGTTAGACGGACTCGCTCACTATTTGGGAGATGGTTACGAGTTGGTGTTACACAGCTTAGAAAATATGGAACACTCTGCTATTAAAGTTGTCAATGGTTATCATACCGGTAGGAAAGAAGGCGCTCCTATCACGAACTTAGCCTTAGCTATGCTTGGAGAAATACAAGAAGATAAAAACAAGGAATATGTCTCCTATTTTACTAAAAATAAAAATGGAGATCAGTTAAAGTCAGCGACTCTAGCTATCCAAGGGGAAGGCGCTAAAATCATTGGACTTTTGTGTATTAATTTTTACTTAAATACATCCTTTGCAGATATATTATCCAACTTTATCCCTATAGAAGCAAAGACAATAAGTAAATCCGAAAATTTTGTTACTAATGTAGATGAATTGATTGAGTCTTCCGTAGAGACAGTACGCGCAGAGGTTGAGGAAGACCCTCAAATCCGGCAATTACTAAAGAATAAAGAAATTGTATTAAGATTGTACAATCATGGTATTTTTGAATTAAAGGATTCTGTAGTAAAAACAGCAAAACACATGGGTATTTCAAAAAATACAGTATATATGCATTTGCGAAATATTCAAGAAAGTTAAAAACAGAATTAAAAAAGTAAATGAATAGACTCTAAGTAGTTTTAAATATGCATTGACTAAAAAATGGTTTATTATTATAATAAAAATTAATTTATTCATTATTTACATAAAGGAGGACCTTAATGATTACTATTAATACAAAAAAATCACCTGCAGCGATTGGACCTTACTCACAAGCAAAGGAAGTAGGAAGTCTAATATTTACATCAGGGCAAATTCCATTGGATCCAATAACCGGTGAAGTGGTAGGAACAGATATTGTAACCCAAACAGAACAATCTATAAAAAATATCGGTGAAATATTAAAGGAAGCCGGTACAAGCTACGATAAAGTAATTAAAACAACCTGTTTTTTAGCAAACATTGAAGATTTCGCAAGCTTCAATGAGGTATATGCTAAATACTTTACGGAAAAACCAGCACGTTCCTGTGTAGCTGTAAAAACTCTTCCCAGAGGAGTTTTAGTTGAAATAGAAGTAATAGCAGAAAAATAAGTACTCGAACAGCTAAGCGCTTGCTTATAAGTAAGCGCTTTTATTATGTGAATTTAAGAAGTGCTCTCACTGATTTTGCAAACATGAATATAATTCAAATCTGTCATATAAATATATCACGTTATTAGTAAAAGTGCACAATAAATTTATACTATTTTTGACAAAAAGCACGGAAATGTCATTGTATATTGTATTTATTTCGCATCCATGATAAAATATATTTTAGCATCAGAATGAAATTTATTTCATTGTCCAAATGCCAAAAATAAGGAGGAAAAAGAATTCAATGAAAACATGGAAAAAATTAGGTTTAATTCAAAAGATTTTAATTGGTATGGTGATTGGTCTTATTTTGGGACTGACAGTACCACAGTTTACAGTTATAGGTATTCTAGGTAATATGTTTGTAGGTGCCTTAAAGGCTATTGCACCTATATTAGTTTTTGTCTTAGTATTGTCTTCTATTGCATGTGCAAAATCCGGATCAAGTAATAATATGAAGAGTGTTCTTTTTCTTTATTTGCTGGGAACAGTAGCATCTGCTTTGGTAGCAGTTATAGTAAATAGTATTTTTCCTGTCAGCTTTGCCTTGAGCTCCGAATTGCAGGTAACTGGAGCAGAAGTCACCTCAGATATTGGTTCCGTATTACATACCCTTTTGATGAACCTTGTAACAAATCCGATATCAGCTCTTTACAATGCAAATTATATTGGTATACTATCATGGGCAGTTATATTAGGTATTGCATTTAAGAATGCCGCTGATGGAACAAAAAAAATCTTATCAGATGTTTCAGATTCAGTTTCTCAGGTCGTAAAGTGGGTTATTGGCTGTGCTCCATTCGGTATCCTTGGCCTTGTTTACACAACCATTGCCGAAACTGGAATTGCAGGCTTTGCAACCTATGGTAAAGTTCTAATTGTACTTGTAAGTTGTATGCTTGGTGTGGCGTTAATATTAAACCCTCTCATTGTGTTCCTGACCATTAAGCAGAATCCATATCCACTTGTATTCAAATGCCTTAAAGAAAGTGCGATAACCGCATTCTTTACCAGAAGTTCTGCAGCTAATATCCCTGTTAATATGGAGCTTTGTGAATCTCTTGGATTAAACGAGGATACCTATTCTGTAAGTATTCCACTTGGAGCTACCGTTAATATGGCAGGTGCAGCTATTACTATTACTACCATGACATTGGCAGCTGTAAATACCCTTGGTATCTCAGTTGATTTACCTACCATGATCGTGTTAAGTTTACTAGCGAGTATATCGGCAGCAGGTACCTCTGGCGTTGCTGGTGGTTCTTTAATGTTGATTCCTCTAGCGTGTAGTTTATTTGGTATTTCTAACGATATTGCAATGCAAGTTGTCGGAATTGGTTTTATTATAGGTGTTATTCAAGATTCCTGTGAAACTGCATTAAATTCATCTACAGATGTATTATTTACGGCTGCTGCAGAATTTAAAATGTGGAAGAAAAACGGAAAGGCTCTTCCTTTATAGGAGTATATATGAATTAAGATACCTGTAATAATGCCCTCTTGGTAAACCCTAATTCCATCTGTTAAAAATAATCAAATAGTTAATATGGATACACAACCAATAAAATCATACTAAGATTGGAAAGGAACAGTTTATGTCGTTTATAAGTGTTTTTGATGTAATTGGCCCCAATATGGTCGGCCCTTCCAGCTCACATACTGCAGGTGCAGTTTCCATAGCACTACTAGCAAAAAAAATGATTCCAGGAAATATTATAAAAGCAGAATTTATTCTATTTGGTTCTTTCGCCAAGACCTATCGAGGACATGGTACAGATCGAGCTTTGTTAGGCGGAATCATGGGGTTTGCTACTGACGATTTAAGAATTAAAAATTCTTATGAGCTGGCGAAACAAGCAGGTATTGAATTTTCTTTTACTACAAATGAAGTTGAAATTGAGCTACATCCCAATACTGTAGATATTCAATTAACAAACGAAAAAGGTTTTTCTCTTACAATTCGCGGAGAATCACTTGGCGGTGGCAAGGTACGAATTGTAAGAATTAATAATGTTGAGGTAGATTTTACTGGAGAATACAGTACTTTAATCGTAATTCAGAATGACAGGCCTGGCGTAGTTGCTCAAATTACAAAATGTTTAGCAGATAGTAATGTTAACATTGCATTTATGAAATTATTTCGAGAAGAAAAAGGAGCTATCGCCTATAGCATCGTAGAATCAGATGAAAAGATACCAAACTCTGTTATTAACGAGATTAGAAATATTCCAAATGTACATGAAACAATGCTTGTTCAAATATAGGAGGAAATAATTATGGATTTTAAAAATGGTAACGAGCTTCTTTCTTTATGCGAACAAAACAATGATAGCATTTCGAATATCATGCGACAAAGGGAAATCACATTAACCGATGCGACCCTGGAAGAAATTAATACTCGAATGAAAAAAGCGTTTATTATTATGCAGAATTCTGTACATCTTCCATTGACAGAGCCAGTAAAATCCATCGGTGGATTAATCGGAGGCGAAGCTGCAAAGCTTAGGGAGACCAGAAGAAAAGGCAAATCCATCTGTGGAACAATTCTTTCAAAATCTATCACTTATGCTATGGCCGTATTAGAAGTTAATGCATCAATGGGACTAATTGTAGCAGCGCCAACTGCAGGATCCTCCGGCGTGGTTCCAGGATTATTATTAGCCTTACAAGAGGAATATAGCTTGGCAGATGAGAACTTAATAAATGGATTGTTTACAGCCGGTGCCATTGGATATTTAATAATGAGAAATGCCACAGTAGCTGGTGCAGAAGGTGGTTGCCAAGCAGAGGTCGGAGCTGCTTCAGCTATGGCAGCGGCAGCAGCAACGGAAATGATGGGTGGGACACCAAGACAGTGTATGCATGCAGCAACTACCGCAATAATGAACTTGCTTGGATTAGTATGTGATCCTGTCGCAGGTCTTGTGGAATGCCCATGTCAGAGCAGAAATGCAATCGGTGTCACCAATGCCTTGACTTGTGCAGAAATAGCACTAAGTGGAATTGAACAATTCATACCCTTTGATGAAATGCTCGAAACAATGTACCGTATTGGAAAGAGAATACCCTCCGAACTGAGAGAAACCGCGCTTGGAGGATGTGCCACAACGCCATCCGGTTGTGAAAAGGCATGTGGAATATTTGGTGGGTGACAGTAAAGACACTCATAATATTCAGAGTATAATTAAGGATTTATAGCCTATTGAATTAAACTATACGAGAATTAATAAATGGAGTAGTAACTCAACTAACTGATAAAGTTTGTTGGGTTACTACTCTATTTTATACTTAATTCCAGCGAAAGTATATTCACTATTTTTAATTAGCAATTAGTGTGAGGAGCTACCATTAATGGAATATGTTTACATAAATAAAAAGCAATGCTATAATTGAGATGCTATTTAATATTTATTTGAGTATTTTCATATAGTCCGTAATGTTTATCAAGTTATAGATTATTGGAGGTTTCATTCGATGGAGGTATAATGAGATGAAAACGATGGCAGATTACTTTAATGAGGAAGCAGTAAAACATGACGATTTCTTTGTAGGCAAGCTGGGAATGACTGAGTTTTACGACGAGTTAGAACATCAAATAGATACCTGTAATAATAAGAATAATATTCTAGTATTAGGCTGTGGTACAGGACTTGAAATAGAACGAATTAAGTGTAGTACTTATGTAACCGCTATTGATATTGCAGAAAAAATGTTGGTTGAGTTAAAGAAAAAAGCCTTATATAAAGGTCTGTTCTTAACAACGATATGTGGTTCCCTTTTGGATCTTAATTTTGGTCACCATACTTATGATTTAGTTTTGAGTTGTTATGTAATGCACCACTTTAATGAAGAGCAGAAAATTACCATTTATGAGAAAATATTTAACTGCTTAACTGATAATGGAGTATTTATCCATGGTGACTCAATGGAAAAAAATTATGAGGATGAACAGCTGCGATATAAAGAAGCAGAAAATATATATATTGAAAACAATCTTCCCTTTGCAAGTTTACATATCGATATACCCTTTTGTATAGAACATGAAATATCAGTACTAAATAAAGTAGGCTTTAATGATATTGTAATAGAAAAAGAATGGTCAAGAACAAAACTATATAGAGCAACGAAAAGAATGGAATAAATCACATAATTCGTCGTGTTCAAAGAACTACTTAGTTCATTGTTCACGACGATTTATTTGATTTATTAGTTTCTGATCATTACTGAAAAATGTTGGCATTGACAAATAAGATTGCTATAATAGCGGATGCTTTTGACCCGCTTGAGCTGAACAATTTGGGAATTAGCTTATGTATTTACGCCATGGAAAAGAATTGTCGCAGGAAGAATTTAGAAATATTATTGTTTAAAAATTATGAGCACAATTGCATGCGCTTTTCAGTTGCATAAATGCACTTTATAGTTGGTTGTGAATTGCATATTAGTATAGTAGAATTATTTCAAAAGGAATGGAATGGATAATAATATGAAACTATCAGAAAAGATTCAATTATTACGTAAAGAAAATGGATTTTCGCAAGAGAACTTGGCAGAAAGCTGCAAGGTAAGTAGACAATCAATTTCGAAATGGGAAGCTGATATTGCTCTGCCTGATATTAATAAACTAATAATATTAAGTAAAGTGTTTAATGTCTCTGTTGACGTATTGATTAAGGATAATTTAGTAATAGATGGTATGAAAGAAGTTCATACCTGTGGTACCGACGCAATAGTAGCTGAGGATACAGGTTTATATGAAGGCGTTTTAATAAAGGAAAGTATTGATGACGAATCTATATTAGATGCTATTTTCATTAACAAGGTTGAAATGTGGAAAACGAATGGCACACCTAGATACTGGACTGTAATATATTTTACAGCTTCTCAGAATGACTTTCCTAATTTGGTTTCAAAAGTTATGATTTCTGATGTGAATAAGGGTGTTAATTGGTTTGTTGATTTTAAAGCAGGAAATATGAAGTACATTGTTTTCCGTAATAGAATATTGAAATATACGATTGGGAATCTTGAAGAAAAGAAACATGTCTGTGAAGAATGTAGAAAGATGGGGATTCCAGATACCCAGATGCAGTGGTCAGAATGATAGGAATGAATGAGCTTGAATAAAATTGAGACTTCCACTCTCCTGTTTATCCGTATCTTTCGTGTTAGATCTTTTCGAATGCCACTCTCCTATAGCTTTTGACACGCACATCCTTACATTATTGGGACTTGCGTGTTTTTTAATGGTTACATGAAAAGTAAATTCTACTTTAAATGGAATTTAAAAATACATTTGAATTTTTTTATAAAATTTAATATGAGGTATTGACAAATACCCCTCTTTTATTATATCATATCTCTTGCACCCGTATTAAATAAAATACGCGCGAGTGGCTCAGTGGTGGAGTATTGCCTTGCCAAGGCAGAGGTCGCGGGTTCGAATCCCGTCTCGCGCTTGTCTAGAAATGGTCTCAAATCCTTATAAACCAAGGATTTGAGATTTTTTATTGTCCGGCGGATACAATTACTGCTTTTAAAAGAGCTTCCTGCATCCCTACAGTATTTTGCTAACCAGTAGTTAAAGCTTCTGCTGGCCAGTCTTTCACCGTTACTTTGTGTGAACAGATACTCACAACCTTCTGAAAGCTTTTTAACCTCTTCTAAAATCTTCTGAGCCTTATCTGTCAACGGAATAGTACGATAACCGGATGATATATCATGTTTTACGAACTCCACTATCTTGTAGCCTTTACGGATATATTTCCCGTCTGCTTTCTCCTCGTCCACAATCTCCATCTTGTGAATATAGACTTCGTTATCGAGCATATCTTCCTTTGTCAGGACTACAAGTTCTCCAACTCGGATCCCTATTTGAAAGTCCATCAGGATTGCATAGGCTTCAATCGTTTCTTGCTGATAGAGAAACGCTTCGAGGATTTCCATCTCATTTTCAAGGTAAAGCTTCAAATCATCTTTTTTCTTCTGAACTGAGCGGATTTTCGCTTCAGTACGTGCGTTCAGCAAAGGATTGACTGTAAGTATCTCGAAATCCATAGCAAGCTTAAATACGGCGTGAAGGATGGTTTTCATGTTGTTCATTTCTTTTCTTGAAAGTTTGAATGTGGTAATGGCGTATCATGTCTGTTTTGAAAAGGGTACTCTTTACGGTATGTGTAGATATACACTTTGTATAATCAATTGACTTCCTATATTTAGAAATGTATAATAAAATAAATTTTTATTTATTTTACAAATGCTGCAAAAAAACTATTAATTAGAAGTTAACAACGAGGATTATTTATATTATGGAGGTTGCTATGTCAAAAGTTATAAGGCATGAAGTAAATGAGGAATGGGCGTACTCCGGCATTGTTGAAGCAGGTGATTTTGTTTTTCTCTCTTTCAGTAAGGGAATGTTGGACAATCCATTGAAGCGTAGGTGAACGGTGCAATTGACGATATAGATAATCAGCAGTATATACAATTTGTGAAATTCAAAGCAAAAGTGCTTTAGTTAAGAGCTTATATTTTTTGAATAGCATAATGTACGGAAATATTCTACGAAATATTGAAAAGAAAGAAGTGGTACATCAATGAACAATGTAATTTATTGGCTTCTTGAAAGGGAAACCCCAGAGGTAAAATACCGCACAATGATAGAGCTTTTAGATATTCCAAAAGATGATTCTGAAGTAAAAAAGACTTATGACGATTTATTGAAGTCAGACACTGTCAGGTTAATTATGGATAAGTTTAAGCTTAATAAAAAATGGGAAGATGTCACTGCTTTATGTGCGCTTGCGGAATTTGGCGTAACACGCTTTGATGTTCCTATTGATGATTATATTGAACGTGTCATTAGGAATATGAATCGCAGTATGAAATGTGCCAAAATATTGCTATTAAGGAATTTGGTATCCCTTGGTTATTACGAGCATACATGGGTGAAAGAAGAAATATCTATAGCATTTTCCACCATACGGGAAGATGGTACATGCCGGTGTCTGGACAAAACTAAGAAAACAAACGACTCTAAGCTTCCCGACATGGGGTGCTACAGACAAACTACAACCTACCTTTTGCTTGCGGCGGAGTTGAAAAAGATTGGCGTTATTCTGCCACAGTTTAAATCGCTGATAAACTTTTATATCAGCCATTACGTTGCATTCCACCCTGATAACCAAGGAAAGGCAATCATTGAAGAAATGGTGGGGACATATTATCCATTTGACCATGTGAAATTGGGTTTACAAATGACTATATACGGTCTTTCGGTTCTTGGCGGGGCGAATCATTCTAATTGTAATAAAGCGTTAGAATTGTTAGATAGCAAAAAAGATAATGATGGTAAATATATTCTTGATAAATCCTTTCCGTATTTTGAGGTTGGGAAAACAGGTGAACCCAATAAATGGATAACATTATATGTATTGCTATCTGAAAAATATCGCAAAGTATAAGCATTTCCGCCGTCGAATTACTTCGCAGTTTTTCACATTAGCAAATCAATTTTACATAAAAAAAACACACATCCAATGTGCAAGAATGTGTGCAGATAAATATCAGAAGCCGCAAACCTCCTATTTATCAGTATTTTTGTGTGCGGGGATTTGTTCGAATCCCGTCTCGCGCTTAGTTGAAAAGTATCGCAAATCCTTACAAATCAAGGATTTGCGATTTTTTGTTGCTTGGAAATCATGTTAGCAGGATGTATGTAACATCCTTTTACGTATGGGGATCGCATAGTTCCTTGCTGATAGAGAAAATATTCAAGGATTTCCTTTTCTTTTTAAGATAAAGCTTGAAACCATCCTTTTTCTTTTGAATGGAGCGGAATTTAATATGGAATAAATTGAGTAAATTTCTCATTATGATCTTACGTTATTCAAGAAATTTCAATAATTTCGGTTATCAAACTCATATTTATTGATGTAAATAGCCACGAAAAGAACTGGTTCAGTATGAACTGGCTCAAACTTTATTAAAAAAATATTTGCGGTCGATATATAACTATTTAAATGATAAAATGTTTTACATAATCAAATATTAAGGAGACTATTTATGGAAAAAATGTCTAGTTTCTTCACGGAACGTGTTGATGGATATGATGAACATATGCTTACCTATGTTATAGGATGTAAAGAGGGGTATGTCGAAATGTCAAAGCTTATTCCCCCCACCTGTAAATCACTGCTCGACCTCGGCTGTGGAACCGGTCTTGAGCTTGACGAAATCGTAAAAAAAATACCAGACTTAGATATAACAGGAATTGATTT
Source organism: Herbinix sp. (assembly GCA_029256105.1). Lineage (GTDB taxonomy): Bacteria > Bacillota > Clostridia > Lachnospirales > Lachnospiraceae > Mobilitalea. The sequence goes on along the minus strand of JAQSYO010000002.1, from coordinate 171,727 downwards.
AACTCAAGCTATGCTTGATAAATTGAAACTAAAGTACCCTGATAAATCCATGCGTCTCATATGCGGTAGCTATTTTGACGTTCCCTTTGGTATAGGAAAATATGAATGTACCATATCTTTTCAAACAATGCATCACTTTTCTCACACTTTAAAAATTGGACTTTACAATAAAATATATCAGGCTTTGACACCCGATGGCATATACATTGAATGTGATTATATGGTAGAAAACCAGGAAGAAGAGAACTTTTATTTTTCAGAAAATGCACGTATACGAAAAGAACTAAATATCGCTGAAACAGAATTTTACCACTATGATACTCCATGTACCATCGAAAACCAAATAGGAATGCTAAATAGCGCTGGATTCCGGAATATTGAAAAAGTATTTCGTTTAGAGAATACAACCCTACTGGTTGCTCATAAATGAAATTGAGAACCCTCTTAAGTACGTAAAAATTGGATGTGCTGGAATTTCTATCAGTATTTATTCGAGGGGTTAGAATTCGTTAGGTGTACACTTCTGAATTCCTATGAGAATACACTAATGATGCGCAAATTGTTCCTCTATAGGAAATATATAAATAGATAAATAGTAATTAAAAATACAAAGGTAGGTATGCAGCATGGCAATAGGAACGCAGCAAAAGCGATTATTCTACATAATGATAAAATACTTGTTAATAGATAATACCCATAAATATTTGTGATGTGCAACTGTTATTGAGGACGGTTGTCAATAAAATAAGTTTATGTTATAATAGGCGCAATCTGTGATAAATACAGAATTCGGTGAATTTTGTCATGCTAAAATGTGTAAAGAAATGATTTATGCTATTATTAAGTTGGAGGATTAATTTTGGATAATAATTTTAGTTTCAGTGGAGAGGATGCTACTAGCTACTTAGAAGTATTTTTACAAAAACTAATAGATTTAGGAGTAGATATTAATAATAAAGAGGATTATAAAAAAGGAATATTTAAATTATTTAACGTAGAATTACATAATATGCCTGATTTAGAACGCAAAGATTACATTATCGCATCTAATCATTTAAGTGATTTTGATGCTATTATATTAGGATTATTACATGATAACATAAGAATACTATCAAAAAAAGAATGGGTAGAAAATAAAAAACTTATGTCATTTGTATCTAAATATTATGATTTAGTCGGAGTAAACAGGAACTCATCTGGAGATATGACAAATGCATTAATAAATTTAACTAAATATTTAAAAAATGTATCTTCGTCAAGGCACGTGCTAATATTTCCACAAGGGACTATATCAGATATAAATAACAACAGCATAGATAGAATATATAATGGTATCTTTAGTTTGTCATATTTAACCCAAAAAACAATATTACCTATATATTTAGAACAGCCTTCAATGACTGATAAGACACGCATTGTATTTGGCAATGAAATAACTATAGATAATAAAGAAGATCATAGAAATGAATGGTTAGAGGAATTAAAAATTTTGCAAACAACATTAGATCCACTTCCTAGAACCCCCAATTTATCATATAAACATTTAAACAATAATAAAATAGGTGACCCTTTTTTTTAGAAATAATTGCATGAAAGATATCTATCTTCTCATGCAATGATATTTAAAAGCTGAAAGAAATCAAGAAAAAAGATTAATCATAATTAGAATATTCAATTATTATATACGAAGAGGATAAAAATGGAAGTAATTAAATATTCAAATACACGTGAACATTTGTATGATGATAATACCCTAGGGAGAAAACAGAAGGAAATATTTATTTGAAGAAATGCCACTTAACGGGAATAATTCACACTTAATTCTTGATTTCTGATATGGTTTCGCTCAATATTTGTTTGCTTTTCCATATACTTTTCCTAAAGGAACAGTTTAAGGAATTGATGGGAATCCTTTATGCCAGAAAGAATATCGAATTCGAATCCAGTCTCACGCCCAAGAAAAATGATCGCTAATCCTTATAATACACGGGTTAGCGGTTTTTTATTGGTGTACACTTCTGCATTATTGTTATTACTACGCTTTTTCCATTCTTGATTGATTTCCTAAATTTAACAGTATATAATGAAGTAAAATATAAATTACAATCTAATTTTAGTTTACTAATGTTATCTATAATAAAGAACCTTCAAAATTTAAATAAAGGAGCGATGGAATTCATGCCAAAGATGGATATTAAGCCTGCGTGCGTATTTAGCCCTCAACCTATGTATATCATTAACAGAACTATATAAAGACATTTTTGCTTTCAAAGAAATAAATCAATTGAGTGTAAGTTCTTGAAATTTAATAGGAACCGGACAAGCCACATTATTACCTGTTTTTGAGAAAGGTTGTTCTTTAACTGCTATTGAATCAAGGAATAATTTAGCGGAGTATACAAAGCAAAAATTCAGTAATTATAGATATTTTAAATTTTATCAGGGAGCTTTTGAATGAAGAAATTAAGGTTAATATTATTATCAATCGTATTATTGGGATTTATGATAGGGTGCCATAAAGTAGATATGACAAACACTGATAAAGAACGTATCGAATTTGTTAAAGATACGATATTAAGATACGGAATGGAAATAGTTACAGAAGTAACACAGGATACTCTTGAAGAGAATAATAAAAGCACTGATGACATTGTATCGTTTGGTAAAAAGCAGATATACGAATTATCATGTGACTTGGATACTAATTCTTTATTTTATCATAAATTTGAAAGCAGCAAGGGTGGTAAAGAGGAGGCTGAAAAACTGTTTAGCGAATTACGAGACTCAATAAAAGTTTTACCTGATAGTACAATTGAGGAAAAAACAGATACTGAAACAGGAAACAAATCCTTTACATCAAGGTCAAAACTTACGAATAGTACTGAGACTATTGATACATTAGAGGATGACGATATTGCTAATGATAAGGCGCTTTATGCAGAAATATTGATCGTCCTGATATATGATGCAGCGAAATATGAAGTAGCTGTAATGACAAGCCAAGTAAAATCACCATCAGACAGCATTGATACAATGATAAATATTGAAATGATGGATATGGAATGGACCTATTAAATTTTATTTTATATATATAATCAAAATGTAATGTGTATCTTTTCTTGGAATATGTTGGCAGAAATATTTAATAATGATATAATTGATAAAGTTACAGATCAAAAAATGACAGAGGCTTACATGGCTTCTCCAACGAAAGGGGCCAGTTACTTGGGAAATAAAATAAATTCAAAAAAGAAATGGATTGCAGGAATTATTGGAACCATATTTATCCTTGCAGTATTTTATTTTAGTATGTTGTATATTGAAAAGCAGAATGCTGAAAAACCGAAAAGATTAATGGACACAGAATTTTCTGCAGACAGTAAGATTAGGATTAATAATCTTAGCAGTATGCAGGAAGAAAATCTTTATACACTAGCTAAAGTCTGGGGTTTTGCAAAATACCGTCATCCTTCCATTACCAATGGCGATTTGAACTGGGATATGGAATTATTCCGGGTGATGCCAGAGATACTGGAGGCAAAAACGAAGGAAGATGCACAGAACGGTATGGTAAAATGGCTGAAGCAGTTTCCTTTTGAGATTTCAGAGGTAAATGAAGATTATCAGAAAGCACTTCTGCTACTGGAGGAACAGAAAATTCTAGAAGCTGATTTATCCTGGATTGAAGATAAGTCTTTACTAGGAGCAGATTTAAGCAGTTATCTAAAAAAACTAAATGAGGTTAAGGTTTTGGATACTTCGAAAGCCTACGCAGTTATTCCTGATAATGATTTCAGGATCAATATGGGAACAGAGAACAATTATTCAAGAATGAAACCGGAGGACAGCGGTATGCGTCTTCTATCTTTATTTCGTTATTGGAATATTATTGAGTATTTTTATCCTTATAAAGATATAATTGAAGAGGATTGGAACCAGGTATTGCACCGGATGATTCCGGTATTTCTTCAGGGAAAAGATCAGCTCTCCTATGTACTGGCAACTTCAGAACTTACCACCTTTATCCACGATTCTCATGCTTATTTCAGGGATAATCAAAACGTTCTGAATGATTATTTTGGAACTTACATGCCCGCGGTAGAATTTCTAAATATTGATGGAGATATTGTGATCTCCAAGGTCGCCCTTCAGAATAATGCGAAAATTAATCCTCTTCAGCCAGGAGATATTATTATTTCCATGGATGGTATCAGCATAGAAGACAGAATTGAAAACTGCAGAAAGTATCTATCTTTATCGGATAAAGACCGTTTTGTTAATGTATTCCGCTTTACTCTTCTTGGATCAAAAAATCAACAAGCAGAAATGGAGATTCTTCGTGGTAATGAGGAAATGACACTTACTGTGTCTTGTACGAATAAAAGACAAATACTCTCCGGCAATGAGAAATCAGAGCTTATAGAAGATGGAAGAATTGGTTATATCAATCCTGGAACCTTGAAAAAAGGTCAGATAGATAAGCTTATGAGGGATTTTGAGGATACAGAAGGTTTGATTATAGATCTGAGAAATTATCCTACTGATTTTATTGTGTACAGCCTTGCAGAATATCTAATTCCGGAGATTACCCCCTTTGTTAAATTCGGGTTCTGTAATCCCTTGATACCAAGTAGTTTCTCTAATTCGGAATTACAGTCCTCCGGTAGCGGACTTATGAAAATGCAGGATCCAGCAGCAAAGGATAAGCCATTGTATAAAGGAAGGATAATCATCCTTATGGATGAAAGAACTCAGAGTCAAGCAGAATTCACAGTCATGTCCTTAAGAAATGCTCCTGATGCGGTGGTTATCGGTAGCCCTTCTGTAGGTGCTGATGGTGATGTAGTACAAATCAAGCTCCCTGGAGTGATTAGCACAAATATGACGGGACTTTCCATCTTTTATCCGAATGGGCAACAGACTCAGAGAGTCGGGCTGGAACCAGATATTTACGTAACCCCAACTCTGGAAGGTTTGAGGGAAAAGCGAGATGAGCTATTGGAGAAAGCTATTTCAATCATATCAGAAGCTTATTAAAATTTAGATAGGATGAATAAGAAATCAAAAGAGGAGAATTGGTATGAATTATAGTAAATTATTTGAGTGTTTTCCAATTATCGAAGGTGATACTATTTTGATGAAGCAAATCGTGAAACAGGATTTGAACGATTATGTAGATATTAATATGAATGAAGAGCTCTATCGTTTTAAACCTGGCGAACCAAGAAAAACCATTTCTGCTGTTGAAAATATTATTGGGCACCATGAAAGAGATTTTAATAAAAAAATAGTTATAACCCTTGGTATCTATTTAAAGGATGAAAATAATAAAATGGTTGGTGTTGCCGAACTTTTTGATTTTGATGCAAAGGTCAATACTGCTACTATTGGATATACTTTGAATCAAAATTATTGGGGGAGCGGTATTGCAACAAAGGCTACGGCTTTGTTGCTCGATTATCTTTTTAATGAAATAGGTGTAAATCGGATTCAGGCTTTTGTAATGCCACAAAATGAAAAGTCTAAGAATGTACTTTTACGAAATAAATTTATAAAAGAAGGCACCATAAGGCAAGGTAATTATTGGAAAGGTAGGGGCATTGTAGATTTGGAGTTGTATTCTATATTAAAATCAGACTACGTATGTTAATGAGCTTCATGTTAGTTGAAAGAAAATAAAAACCCGCAAATCTTTAGTGAATAAGGATTTACGGGTTTTCATCTTATTATTTGCGTATGCATGCGCTACTAGTGTTCCTTAAGATGTAGCGAAAGTCACGGTATAACAGTTAAACAGTAGGTTTATGTTTAATATAAAGTTGTTTTCTTCATACTTATTTTTTATATTCATATAATTCAAATAAAAGGGTTGATGTATTTTGAATAAGCTATTAACAGGTATGATGAAATTTCTCGCAATAATTACTGGTATTTTTATAATCTCACTTATCATTTTGGAGATAAGTTGGCAAATATACATCCTCATCTACACAAAATACCTATGGGGTCTTTTCTTTCCCTATGCCAAATTCCGCTCAGTCGTAATTGCTGTAGTGATTTCTTTGTTCCTTCTAGGATTCTTATTACTCCAATTAATCAGAAAGTTGCGTAAGCATTTTAGATAATACATCTTCTGAGGATGATCATTTAATATTTCACTCTGGATATATACTCTTCAACCAATCTAGTAATTGGTTATTATTTAATTATCTTATCTATAATTGATCAAGGACAACAATATCTTCCTCACTTATTATAAATTCTACTTTGACATTTGAAATAATACGTTCTTCCTTCGTGGATTTCGGAATAACAATAGTGTCTTTCTGAATGCAATATCGGATACAGAGCTGCGCCGGTGTTACATTATATTTTTCTGCCATAGCTACAATTGCATCGTCACCAATAATTCTTCCTGTTGCAAGAGGAGAATAGGCTGTAATCTTAATATTCAAAGGCTGACAGAATTCCACTGTCTCTTCTTGCCTTTTTCCTATGTGGAAACATATTTGATTTGCCATTGGTACGTATTTACACTGATCTAGAATTGGTTGAAGGTGCTTTTGTTCAAAATTAGATACACCAATTGATTTTGCTTTTCCGCTATCATAAATTTCTTCAAATGCTTTCCAGCTATCAATATTTCCTTGGGTGCAGTCCATCCCAATTTTATGCCACGGCCAAGGCGCATGGATAAGATACATATCAATATAATCAAGTCCTAAGGCAATTCTTGATTTTTCGAAACATTCCTTCGCCACTTCATATCCCTTGCACTCCGCAGGAAGTTTTGTTGTGACAAAGATGTCTTCCCGTGCAATACCTGAATCTTTGATTGCTTTTCCCACGCTTACTTCGTTTCCATAGGCCATTGCAGTGTCTATGTGTCTGTATCCATTTTTTAATGCCCAGGTTACAGCATTATATGTTAACTCTCCTTCTGGAATCTGCCATGTTCCAAGTCCTATTTTAGGTACTTTTATTCCATTCATAAGTGTATATGTTTCTTGTAATATCATATTAATAGACCTCCTTTTGATTTTTATACTTTCTTAGTATATGAATCGTTTACTATGGGTTTCCATATCTATTATAAATGTTAATGTTAACATTAAGTCAATAGTTTTTTAGTGACCTACAGTAAAAATATGGGAGACAATATAGGCGAGATGTAAAATAGGTCAAAGGGTCAAATTTTACTACTACTGACGAGGAGAAGGACCATCAGCTCAGAAAGTCCACAGTTTTATTTTACAAAAGCACCCTTATAAAATGCACCTCCAAATGAAAGACATAAATCTAGCATTTGAAGGTGCAGTTCATAAGGGTGCTTTTAGTGTTCATAATATTAATCTAATAAATAATTCTCCATAGAATATACCTCTTTCATTATAAATTTATATCTTTTAAACAACCTATATAGATATATATCACCTATTTATAAAAACAAAACATGATTCAATTATAACTATGTCAACAAATTATCTAAAACCCAATCAAAAGTGTATTTTCCACCATAAATTGGTTTTTTAATATTATATTCCACATATCTTTTATCAGTGTCTTTATCATATTCTAACGGCACGCAAACTATCTCATACGGTGATTTATCATTGAAATGAGAATATTTCAAAAATCGAATATTCGTAGGATTCAATGTTTTTTCAAAGGTAACCCGAAGAGTAAGATTATATGTTTTATCGTATACTCCAACACATAAAATTGGTTTTGCCTTTCTTTCCGGATCATATAAATCACTAATCTTAAAACCTGTAGCTATTGGCTCATCTTCATTTGTAATTTCCCGATTATGTTCAAATTTAATTGTAAAATCTTGCGCTCCAAGAATTATTTGTGAATTAGAAGGGCATTCAGTTAAGTTCACTATATGTCCTCGTATAATAGGTTCTATTTTGGTAATTGCACCAGCCGTCCACTTTATTTTATCATTGAATTCATTAATTGGCTCTCGATTTACTTTAATCTTAAATTTACATTCATAATACAATTGATCTATTGTAATGTATTCATAATTTACAGTTTTATCAACTATTTCAATATTCGTATTTGGTACGGTAAAATTCATTAGTTTAATCATGATGGTCGAGGATATCTTTTTTCTCTTCCAAAACATCAAAATAGTGATTAATAACATAACGAACCCAAGAATAATAAAATTATAATTACCCTGTGCTTTATATCCATAAAAAGATAAAATAGTTAAACTTGTACTAAAAATAGATAATACAGTTTCAGTAATTTTGAGAATTTTAATATCTTCTGAATATGAATGACTTTTCTGCATAATATTATCCCCCTCAATAATAACATTATACAACCATGTACCAGAATTTGGAATAGCCTAAATCGTAAATTGGGTATTATTTCTATCTAACCCATAACCCCAAAAACCTATTAGGGATACTGTGCTCTTTCCCTGTTGCTTCTGCAAACCCGCTGGCATAGTACCTGCTTCCTCAAGTATCACCGGTTGCGATAATTATGAATTTATTTGTAAAAAAAGAATGATAATTTACTTATCATTCTTTTTTATTCCCCAAACACCTGTTGCCATATTATTCATATAGCAAATGCATTAAGTAATTTACTAATTTAATTTTATCGAAGCTTTCGTATAAGATCTATTTCCTATATTAAAACTTCATGTAACCTATCGGACGGTAAAGGTTTGCATAGAAGGTAGCCTTGACCAAATTCACAGGATATCTTTTTTAAATATTCTAATTGTTCCTGAGTCTCTATACCTTCCGCCACTACTTTGTAATTCAAATCATGCGCTAAGGATATCATATTTTGTGTAATAACCATTTCTTCATTACCATTTGGTATTGATTTTATAAAGCTTCTATCTATCTTAATAATATCAATTGGTAACTTCAAGATATGAGTCAAAGAAGAATAACCTGTACCGAAATCATCCAAAGCTATTTTAATTCCATAACTTCTTAGCCTATTTAATCTCTCTATTGCTAAATCAATATTTGAAATAATAACGGTTTCCGTAATTTCTATAATAATCTTTGAATAATTTACTTTATAAGAAGAAATTATCTTTTCGATTTTTTGGAAATTACTTTCGCTCTCCAAAGTTTTACTCGACAAGTTGATTGATAACTCAATATAATCTTGTCCATCCTTTTCCCACTGCTCTTTTTGTTGTAAGGCTTTATTTATAATCCATCTCTCCAGCTCATAAATCTGCTTTGATTTTTCCGCTATCGGTATGAATATCTCTGGTGAGATAAATTCATTCATCGGCTGTGGCCATCTTACCAAAGCTTCAACACCTATTATTTCATTTGAATTCAATTTAAACATAGGCTGATAATAAAGCGTGAATTCTTCCTTCTCTATTCCATTCTGAAGCTTATTTACCATCTGTACTTGTTCTATAATATCCTGCTGAAGCTCATCACTATATATATTAATATTTTTCCCTGTTTTCTTAGCAGAATAATTCGCTGTTTCTGCCTTTTTCATTAAGGAATCAATATCTCTCCCATGTTCAGGATATAATGCAATTCCGGCACTCATCGTTATATAAAATACGTGATTAAATGTATTTATATTAAAGCCGTTATTTATGATCTCATCTATGGTTTCATACCATCCTGAATTCGCCTTAATATCTGTAAATAATATCGCAAATTTATCACTGGTTATCCTCGCTACGCAACTAGAATTTTTTACATTTCTCACGAGATAATTTTCTACACAATTTATTATTTCATCACAAACTTTATATCCATAAGTCTGATTAAGGTATTTAAAATTTTCAATATCCAGGTACACAAGTGCAAACCTATCTACTCCAGCAAATTGTCTGCATGAGCTTTGCAGAATATATTCCGTTAATATATTCTTTAATAAATTCGATTTAGGTAATCCATTTAATGAATCATTATATGCAGGCCTCATATTCGTTTTTCCCATAGTACTTCTCTCTTGTATTCAGACATTAGTAGTGGTCAATTAATATTCTAGATTATGTGAAGTAAAAAAACCATGTCGTATTTGGAAAAATAAAAAATAAAATTTTCCAAATACGACATGGTTTTTCAATTATATGGAACTTATAATTACATCATATTAAAAATAAAAAACACGTAATACGTGTTTTTTATTTCAACAATTGATAGTTAACGATCACAAATACTTAAAATAAAAAGGAGAATTTATAATGAAAACTTTCAAAAAAAATATTATTGTTGCCGTATTATTTATACTTCTGAGCATTGCTCTTCCATTAGTAAAAGGTCAAATATTAAATTCTGATGAAGGGCAAACCTTTGCTAGCGATTGTCCTCCCATCGAATCTGCTTCCATTGATGACGGTCTCTTCCTTACCAGTGATTGCCCTCCCATCGAATCTGCTTCCGTTGATGACGGTCTGCTCCTTACCAGTGATTGCCCTCCCATCGAATCTGCTTCCGTTGATGACGGTCTGTTCCTTACCAGTGATTGCCCTCCCATCGAATCCGCTTCCGTTGATGACGGTCTGCTCCTTACCAGTGATTGCCCTCCCATCGAATCCGCTTCCGTTGATGACGGTCTGTTCCTTGCCAGTGATTGTCCTCCCATTGAATCTGCTTCCGTTGATGACAATCTCCTCCTAGCAAGTGATTGCCCTCCCATCGAATCTGCTTCCATTGATGACGGACAGCTCCTCGCTAGTGACTGCCCTCCCATCGAATCTGCTTCCATTGATGACGGTCTGTTCCTAGCAAGTGATTGCCCTCCCATCGAATCTGCTTCCATTGATGACGGCCAGCTCCTCGCTAGTGATTGCCCTCCCATCGAATCTGCTTCCATTGATGATAAATTAATCCATACCAGCCATTTTTCCACCATCGTATTAGCTTAATAGTTAATTAATCTATCGGGATATTATATACTGTTGCGATATGCTGTTCCACAAATTCTTCCATAAATGATAGCTGCATTGCAGATGCTATATAATAAGCTTGTTTTAAATACATAAGACACTCTCTCTTATCCTCGAGTGATAAAATTCCTAATTTTAGTAATCGTTCTTTATTCCATGCAACACCGTATAATAGATTTGGGAGCGCATTACCCAACTTAAACTTTTTGCACATAACGATACCTTCATTTGCAATCTCAATTGCCTTTTCATAGTTCCCTATTAATCCATACCATTTAGAGAGATTGGTTGCTATTGTCACCTGTAAAATAACTCTTTGTTGTTCTTCCATATAACTCTGTTTCATAGCACTATATACTTCTTCAATATCGCTAATTGCTTTTAAATAATCTTCTTTTTCAGCATATGCAATGGATATATTTATAAGTAGCATTGCTTCATTAAAATTCAACGGCCACTTGGATAAGGATATCGATCCGTACTTAGGAATAGTTAATTGTATTGCTTTTTGGAAACCCTCAAGGAATTCCTCAGTACTAATTCGTTTTAGTCGGTAATTAACCAGACTTTCCGCTCTGATTAAGAACTGCTTATCTAAAATCGAATTTCCCATTATTTTTTTTATCTCTTTTAAAACACGATCCGCTTGATTAAAGTCATATAATTTTATATAGTCTTCAAACAACTTAATTTTTTCCAACACTTTAAAATCCGAAACAGAAAGCATCGAATATGCTCTTTCCCTAATCCGACCCATACGTCCCATTAATAATTCATAGGTATCTCTACTCGGATTTTGATTTCCATTCTCAATCCTTGATAGTGTTTCAACGGAGCAGATTTCATCACTTAATTGTTCCTGAGTAATGGATAGGGATTTTCTAGTCATACGTATAATATCTCCTAATCGATATCTACCCATTTGTATACCTCCTGTAGGTAACTTCTAATACTCTTTGCTGTGTCATATTCCTCGCAAAAATCATAAATGTAATACGCTTGCAGATATAACTTCAAGCACTCTTTTTGTGAGCTCTCCCATTTCTTATCTGCTTTTAATAATTCTTCTGTTGTCTGAGCCTTGATGAGAGATAATTCTCCCAGATAATCCATCTTACGGCTTCCCTTATTTTTTTCAATTCCTTTATTACACATTTCAAGCGCCTGGTTCAGATCTCGATCCTGCATAAAAAGCCTACTAGCAATTATTGCTACTTTGGGATAAAGTCTATTATTTTCTTCCACTGAATTATGTAAATCTAAATACACTAAAACTTGTACCAATATTGCCTTTGCTCTTTCAGTCATTCCAACTGCTATCATACGTTGGATCACATCTATAATAATATTCAATTCACTATTACTTAAATAGTAATCTTTAATCTTGTTTGTCTTAAAGTCAGGAACCGTATAGGAAATAGCCTCCATAAACAACTCAATCGTCGCTTCCACTGATCCTCCATTTAATTCATTTAGTAACGCTTTACTACTAATAATAAATTGCAGGTGAACGTTTCCCTTTGAAGCTGCGATTTGTTCATATTCCTGTAGTAATGTGGAAGCTGCATTATAATTTTTATTTTCAATTTGTTTCTTAATTTCTTCTCTATTTTGATATAATACATAATCAAAATCTGTCAATATCAATTCAAATTGATTTGACATTCTCCCTAACCGTTCCAGTAATGTTTCTAATAATAATGAATCAACATCACGTTCGCCCACTTCTATTCTCGATAAAGTCGCTACAGAGCATAATCCTTTACATAGTTTACTTTGCGAGATATGATAAGATTCACGGAAGTATAGAATTGCAGAACCTATTTTATTGTTTTCCATTTCAATCTCTTTAGCCATCGTTTTATCCCATCCATATCTATATGTTATTTTATGTTGTTAACTTTATCTTCACTTGGAAGATAGGTAGATTGCGAGGTATATATCATTTATAGATTATCACATCACATGCATTTCTTCAATGTAATTAGCTTATATCAGTATTTTTATATATATTTATGTCGATTAATGTAGTTTATTGCGTTATAAAATGATGCATATTTACTGTACAATATTTTAACTTTTTATTTCCTAATATTGGTACGAAATTTCTCATCAATATCATTTTATATTTAGGAACTGACAAATATTAGAACATTAAAACATAAAATCCTGAGTAGGGTTTTCAGTAATCCTCTAAAGCATATGAAAAGTACGAACATCTATAAACTCATACAAAAGGAGCGTCCTCGGAAATTTGGTATACACTCTGTCAAGTAGACAATGATAAAAATCATTGTTTATCTCTGGGGGTAACACACCAATTGTGAACGCTCCTTATATATTAATCAGACTTTTATTATATCTCATGCATTCAATAATACATTCAATAATACATTTCCAATAACAAATTCATAAACTTTCCATTATCTATGGCAAAAGTTCTTTAATCTGAGGTATTGTGCTACCTTTCTGCCTCATTGTCATTATTTCTTCTATTCGTTTTACTGCTTCAACTCTCTTATATCGCCTTGTCAGTTTGGTATCCTCTTGCTCAAAAGGCAGCATTCCCTCTTCCGTATAAAACTTAAGAGTACTGTATCTGGTACCGGTTAGTAATACTAATTCACCTATGGATACATATTCTGATACCATTATCTTTTCCATGGTTCGTTGTCTTGACATACCCTTCTCCTAATAATTATAACGACGTAATCTTACTCCGTGGATTGGAATTTTTACTAAAATTGCTTCTGGAACCAGCTCATACTTCGTATTATCAATTCTAACAACAGGTACATCTCCGGTACTTAGAACCTCACAGGTATGTCCCTGTGAAAGCACTCTGTCCAATACATTCTGTAGTCTCATTTGGGCATTGGCAAAATATTTCTCAGTATCTATGAATATCGATTGATTTCGCTCTAGAAACGGAAATATGAAATTTAAGCCTTTCCCTATTTCAGTTGATGCCGCATGGCTTTTCATTCGTAGGTAGCCTCCTACCATCGTTCCCCAGACTGAGCGTATTTCAATTGGATACAAAGCTTTTGCCAACTTACTCTCATCACAAAGATTCGCCATTCGAATAGCTACTTTATGCTGCTCCAGGTTTGAGAAATAATCATGAATGCATAATGATTCTCTGAGAAGCCAAGCTAGAATAATTCCTTCCTCTGAAATCGGACCTTCCTCTAAGAACTCAGCTCTTATTAAGTCCAACTGGCAATCGAATTCCTTACTAGCGCTTACATACTCCTTAATCTTTATATTCTTATCATAATAAAGGTCACACCCTAGTAAGCTTTTGACTTTGCCAATCAGATTTTTGTTCTCGAGGCTAATCACTATTTGTTGTTCTACAACTTTCATTTTGCTATTCTTAATTGCTTTCTTAATACCAACCGTATCAAAATTCCATGTGTTCGTCAAGTTATCATAGTTTTCTTCAAGATATAATGCAACCGACAAAGCCCTTAATACGCTTTGCTTTGCGGTATTCCTATGTTCACTTTCCTTACCATTTAAACCCATTAATGCGAAACGTTCTGACAATTTTAAATCTTCCATATGTCTCCTCCCATAACACTATTACACTAAAAGCTTCCTATACTTTTCAATATTATTTACTAATTTTTTCTTACTACTTACTACTTACTACTTACTACTTATAATAATATATTAACATAATTATATAATTTTGCAATACATAATATATTAAATTTCAATTAGAAATTTCCGACCCCATAACAGGAATATTAATGAATACTTTAATTAATATCATGATTTCAATTTAGTCAACTGTAATCCAAACCCCAAGACAATTTTATTAATATAACAAAAGAGGAATCAACTAAGCTAATTCCTCTTTTGAGTCTATAAATAAATCTAAGTATACCTAATTCGTTTTATGAACCTCATTGTAATTTCCTTCACGCTACAGTTAAAATTGCTAGATGATCTGTCTTATCAAAATGATTGCTAGGTTAATCAATAATATATTTGATCTTTCCCTTCAATGGCATCATTCAATTTCCTTTCAGACCAGTTTATTGCACCTTCAATGTCACGTTTCTCTATGAATTGACAGAGCATATCTGTATTCGCATATAATTTTTCTTTGCCATGTAGAGTGCAAAACCTTTCCCAGAGCATGAGTACCGCTTCTCTAAACGTATAATATATAAGTGGCATAAGCATATTACCAGATAGAACTGCTAATTCATGGTGGAAATCGAATGCTCTTTCGCTGGCTTCCTTATTGGTAGAGGATTTTGCTATGCCGTCCACATAGTTTCGAAGAGAATCGATATCCTTTTGCGTCATTTGTGGAATGGCAAGCTTGAAGGAAAGCGCACTTAGTGCCAAACGGATTTCTAGGATAGAACGAATCTCACCGGATCTTAATACACCACCATTGTAGTTAAGGATGGATATCAGTGTCTCTAGAGTACCGGTTCTTCGATAATCCGCAATAAAAGTTCCAACACGTGGTTTAACCAATAAAAAACCTTTTCTTGATAATTCAAGGATTCCGTTATTTACTACTCCACGACTAACCTGCATGGTTTTAGCGATCTCTCTTTCCGGAGGTAACTTCTCGCCGACAGCCAATTTCCCGGATAAAATCATACCTTCTAATTCTTGTATAAATAATTCTTTTAAGGATGGTGCAGACAATTTTGTAAATTCCATTTGGACTCTCCTTTCTGTCACTGGTACGACCAGATGCCACATCTAAATTATATTGTATTATATGCTTAAAAACAAGCATCTATTTATATCTAAAACGCTGAATAATATTAGGATCATTGACCTTTATTAACAATTGGTAGATAATGTCTATATAGGTTGTATTCTGGTATGACCAGAGATTAAATCTATACTATAATAAGGGGAAGAGGAGTGATAAAATGTTTATTTTTAATTATGAAGCTGGGGCTAGTGTATTCACGGTTTGGCTTGTATGGATTTTGGTGTTTGTCATTTTATTTGCTGCAAATGAGTTTTCTAGAAGATTTACGGTGGTTGGATTTATTTGCTTCATTGTTTTACCGACTATTTTGTCCATCCTATGGTTTACTGTTTTAAGAGACACAACTTATACCGATTGGTTTCATTTGGCAAAAGTATATTCCTCAACAGCTGGATGTATTGGCTTTTGGTGTATTCGACATGTTCATGGAACAAACAAAAAGACGGGTAAAGCATGGAAATTATCAGACTTCAAATGGGTCTTATGTTTTCCTGCATTAATCCTTGCTATCAACATTTTAGAGGCTGTGGCGAGGGATATTGAGGTCGGTTTAAATTATGCTCAGGGTGGGGTTCTTGCTGATGAGGCTATGTATGTACTGGGAGGTCCTTGGAATTTCATGAACGCTGCTGCCGGTATCTTAAATATTATAACAATAACCGGATGGTTTGGAATCTGCGTTCGTAAAGTAACGAAAAAAGATGGAAGTAAAGATATGTTATGGCCAGATATGCTTTGGTTCTGGATTATTGCATATGATTTATGGAACTTCGCTTATACCTATAATTGTTTGCCTGGTCATGCTTGGTATTGTGGATTTGCATTATTATTAGCACCAACCTTATGCGCATTTACCGTAGGAAAAGGTGCTTGGTTACAGCATCGAGCACAGACCTTGGCGTTATGGTGCATGTTTGCTCAAACAATCCCCTCCTTTATTGATAAGGGAGCTTTTGCAGTTTCTTCTACATATAATCGCGTGCCATTATTCTTCTGGAGTTGTGCCGCGCTTGTGGCTAATATCGTTGTTTGTATTTATATGATTTACAAAGTAGTTAAAACAAAGAGAAATCCTTATGCTTCTCAATTATATGTTGACTTAAAGGAATATAAGGAAATAAAAGCTTTAGCAGAGTAATCCGAATCTATTTGTATGAAGGGGTTGCCGCCCTAATCATTTAGTGCGACAACCCTTTTATAGTAAATCAGTAATAAATATCGTACGACCGAACGGGGTAAAGGTTGAAAGAAATGCACGTTCAACCGCAAAAGTTTGTACCTACATAATACTCGGTACAAACTTCAAATGCGCAGAAAGCGTGCGCAGGAAAGGGGTTATAATATGAACACTTTTAAAATTCTCGAAATAAAGCAAAGTGTTTTTGCAGATAACAATCGCCAGGCCGATGCGCTTAGAACAGAATTAAAAACCGAGAAAACATTTTTATTAAATCTAATGTCTTCCCCCGGTTCTGGAAAAACGACAACGCTTACTAAGACAATTAATGCTTTGAAGGATGAGATGAAAATCGGAGTTATGGAAGCGGATATTGATTCTGATGTTGATGCCCATACCATTTCAAAAACAGGTGTTAAAGTAATACAACTACATACCGGAGGTATGTGCCATCTTGATGCAGATATGACGAAACAAGGCTTAGAGGGCTTGGGGACAAAAGAAATCGATTTAGCAATTTTGGAGAATGTGGGTAATCTCGTATGTCCTGCTGAATT
This sequence comes from Herbinix sp., assembly GCA_029256105.1. Taxonomy (GTDB): domain Bacteria; phylum Bacillota; class Clostridia; order Lachnospirales; family Lachnospiraceae; genus Mobilitalea. Next base: position 154,334 of record JAQSYO010000002.1, on the reverse strand, counting down.
CGATACTGGCGCGTCAAAGAATGCTATGATTTTGAGTATTCCCGAGGGTGATGACAAACCACTCAAATATCCTTTGATGTTTACAATCGTTGATGTTTTATTAATTAATAAGATTGATGTGTTGCAATATTTTGATTTTGATCTGGAAGCATGTAAGGAACGAGTTTTAAAGTTGAATCCGAATGTTAAAATTATATCAATCTCCGCTCGAACTGGGGAAGGTATTAATGAATTTGCAGATTGGATTCGTGCAGAAGAGAAAAAGTGGAATGAAAGTTAATATTATTAATTCAAATATGGAGGATAACAATGGCTGTCAATGAAAAGGTATTAGATCTAGCGAATCATATTAGTAAGAAAAAACGCGGCTCAAAGAATGAAATCAGACCTGAAGACCCGGAATACATGATCCTTGAGCCTGTTGTTACTGAGGAAATGGCGGAAGTTGCTCTTTGCATGGAGATACGTAAAAAAGTAACTGCTGCGGAGCTTGCTCCTTTGTGTGGTAAAACCGTTGATCATACATCCAAACTCTTATGGGATTTGGCCTATGCCGGTGTGTGTTTTGTTAATGTTATTAATGGTGTAGATACCTACTGGTATGACACTTGGGTTCCTGGCATTATGGAAATGATGGTGAACAACAAGGAAAATGTTAAAAAGTTTCCTCAAATTGCAGAAGCTTTTGAAGCATACGGAAGAGTTAGAGGTCCTAGGACGGTAGGTGCTTTTCCTGTAGGTGTAGGCCTAATGCGTGTAATTCCTATCGAACAGGCAATTGATGGCGAGACCAGAAAAGCTTCCTATGAGGAGGTCTCTAAATACCTGAAGGATAACACTATTTTCTCCGTATCGGATTGTTCTTGTCGTACGGCAAGGGAATCAATGGGGGAAGGCTGTGGACATTTAAAAGAGGATATGTGTATTCAGATGGGTCATGCAGCCGAATACTATATTCGAACCGGCAGAGGTCGCGAGATTACCCGCGAAGAAGCTTTTGAAATCATTAGAAGAGCCGAAGAAAATGGTCTGATGCACCAAATCCCGAACTTAGACGGTTCCGGTAAAACTCATGCCATCTGTAATTGCTGTGGATGTTCCTGTCTAGCTTTAAGAACTGCCTCGATGTTCAAAAATGTTGATATGGTACGTTCCAATTATGTATCCCATGTGGATAAGGATAAATGTGTTGCCTGTGGTGAATGTGTTGAGAATTGCCCGGTTAATGCGTTACAGCTAGGCCAAAAGTTATGTGCGGTTACTCCAATTCCGATAAAAAAAAGTGAGACTCCACGTAATACAGAGTGGGGTCCAGACAAATGGAATCCAGACTATCGTACCAACCGAAAAGATGTTGTTGACAGCGGAACCAGTCCTTGTAAAACAGAATGCCCTGCTCATATTGCTATTCAAGGTTATATTAAGTTGGCTTCTCAAGGTAAATATACCGAGGCACTTGAACTAATCAAATATGAAAATCCGTTCCCTGCGGTATGTGGACGTATCTGCCCACGAAAATGTGAATCTGCTTGTACCAGAGGTGATGTAGATTCTCCTGTCGCTATAGATGAAATCAAAAAGTTTATTGCTGAACAGGATCTGAGCAAGGAGCAACGCTATGTACCAAAAAAAAGGCATGAATATGGTAATCAAATTGCTGTTATCGGTGCCGGGCCTGCAGGCCTTTCTTGCGCTTTCTACTTAAGCCTTGACGGTTATAAGGTAACTGTATTTGAAAAACAAAAAGCACTTGGTGGCATGCTAACACTGGGTATCCCCTCTTTCCGCCTCGAGAAAGAGGTAGTGAATGCAGAAATCGAGATACTGAAAGAATTAGGTGTTGAGTTTAAGACCGGCGTTGAAGTTGGCAAAGACGTTAGTCTGAAGGACTTAAGAGGCCAGGGATACGAAGCCTTCTATCTTGCCATCGGCGCACAGTTAGGAAGAAAACTTGGTCTCGAGGGTGAAGAAGCCGAAGGTGTAATTACAGGTGTTGAATTCTTACGAAGGGTAAACTTAGGCGAGAACTGCCAACTCGAAGGTAAAACACTTGTAATAGGCGGTGGTAACGTTGCCATCGATGTTGCAAGAACCGCTGTTCGAACCGGTGCTTCCAAAGTAGCTATGTTCTGCCTTGAAAGCCGTGAGGCCATGCCGGCTCTTGACGAAGAAATTGAAGAAGCGATTGAAGAGGATATTATAATCAATAATTCCTGGGGTCCGACACGTATTGTTACAGAAAGTGGCCATGTTGTTGGTGTAGAATTCAAAAAATGTATTTCCACAATTGATGCTAATAACAACTTCAATCCGAAGTATGATGAAAGCGATACTATCCTTGTGGCTACCGATAACGTATTACTTTCCATCGGTCAGGCAATCGATTATGGCAACCTATTAGTAGACAGTATGATAGAGCTTAATCCCAACAAGACAATCAAAGCAGATGCTTTTACTTACCAGACTACAGAGCCGGATGTATTCGCCGGTGGTGATGTACTGACAGGTCCGAGATTTGCTATTGATGCAATAGCTGCAGGTAAGCAAGGTGCAATTTCAATCCATCGTTATGTTCAGCCTGGACAAAGCTTAACAATCGGTCGTGACAGAAGGGAATATCATATACTGGATAAAGAAAACCTAGATCTGGAAGGATACGATCGTATTCCAAGACAAAAAGCGGGACATACGGAGGGAATTAAATCCAATGAAACGTTCCAGGATTTACGTGTTACCTTTACCAATGAGCAGGTTATGAAGGAGACAGAACGCTGTCTTAACTGTGGTGCAACCGTTACGAATGAATACTTATGTGTTGGATGCGGGGCTTGCACAATGAAATGTAAGTTCGATGCGATTTCCCTTGTTAGACAATATAACGGCACCGGCGTAGCATATGAAGAGTTAAAACCGGTAGTTGTTAAGCAAATCCTGAAACGTAAGGGTAAAATCGCAATGAAAAAAGCGGTAAATGTGTTTATAAAACATTAAACTTATTAATTCATGGTAAGGTACATACAGAACGGTCGTGCAAATTTATTATTAATTCATTAAATACTAATTCATTTAATACTAATTCATTCAATATTAATTCATTCAATACTAATTCATTTAATACCAATTCATCTTGTATCGCGAATTGAAAAGGAGAGATTTTATATGCATGAAATAGGTATTCTAATGGAAGTCGTGAAGAGTGTAGAGCGGTTTGCAAAAGAAAATGATGTTCAAAAAATTGAAACCTTGGTTTTACAAATCGGCGAGTTCTCTTCCATGATTCCAAAATACATGAAAACTCTTTATCCTGTCGCGACGGAAGGGACAATCTTAGACGGTACCGATTTAGATATTGAAATATTACCTGCAAATGGTATGTGCAAAGATTGTAAAAAGGTTTTTATGATTACTACAAATAATGGCATATGTCCAAAATGCCAAAGTAATAACATAGAATTATTAAATGGTAAAGAATTCTTTATAAAGGAAATTGTTTGCTGCTAAATGTCCTTGAAGTATAATGATAGGCTGTGTGACAATACACACAGCCTATCATTATTTTTATACACTGTTATTTTTATACACTGTTTTTTCACTTCCATAGCTTACGCTTTCCATTGATTATGTAACCATTACTTTTATAAATAACCCAGACTTAATTCTAGTCCTTTCACATTTTAGCATTATCTCACTCTAACTGCTATTATGAATAAATTACACTATCTTCATAAAATAACATATTGTATGTAATATTAATAAATGAACGGGATAAAATGCATAAAATACATATTTTAGATTAAAACCACGTTTCCCATTATAATAGCGCGCTAGTATTAACGTAAAGAATGCTGTAATTTCAGAAAACGACATAATCGTGAGTGTGATACATCCACCTAGCATAGATTTAAAATAACTCTTTCTTAATCCATACATTACCGCGATCGTAAGTATGCCAAATCCAGAATAATCTGTCTTAAGAATTTGTGCAAGTAGCATACCCCCAACAAGGACTGCTAAATCTGCAAATCGTATGCTAGCTGACTGCAAGGAACTTTTCTTACACATAACCCCATATATCAAAAGTGCAATTAGACTGAATAGAATTCCTATTCCTACTCCTTTACCACCCATTGAGATTGTGCTCTCACTTCCAAATCCCACTAAGAACCTATTAATTAATTGAACTACACCGTAGATTGCATAGGTAAATGCACTTCCTACCGCTATCGCCCCTATGACTGCTAATACAGGCAACCACTTTTTATCTCTAGCCTTATCTCCTATCATTTTAAATCCAATCATTACTAATAAACCAATTAGAAGCGTGAAGAATACATTTTGATAGTTTGGGTAATAAAACTTTCCTGTAAATGCCAAGTCAAACGGAATTTCAGAAACCAAAGCAAAAATTGCAAGCCGAACAGCGTATTTCCACTTATTATGTGTATGTTGGAAGCCTTCCACCAATAAAAAACAAAAAAGTGGGAAGCCCAACCTTCCTATTAATCTCATTACGCCATCTAATCCATATAGAAACGCGTTTTGTACAAAAAAATCTTGCACGGCCTGTACATTACTCGAATCTAGACTTCCCATACCTCTCGCCACAAGTGTTCTGTCTATAATGGTTGCTGCAGTGTGGTCAATTAGCATAGTAATAATTGCAATCAGTTTTAATGTACTTCCAGATATGCCACGCCTTTCTTTTATCTCTGTCATTCCTGAAGCCATTGTTGATTCAGAATTCTCCATATTTGCCCCCTTGCTTATACATTTTATTGCTACTATGTTACACTATTTATTTCCAAATAACAATATAAGATTAGAAAATCATTCCATATTACATAACATGATCTAGTAAGGTATATGAATTTAAGATTTATCAGAAGTTATACATATCGTTCTATCCTTTATATTCAAAAAGATGAAGTTACTAATGTATCTCATCTCATCATACAGATAAGATGTTGGTGTGTTCCCCTCTTTGGAATGCTCATTGGAATACTCATTATTGTTTGACTTAAACTATTCTTAAGGATTTTACTATTGTGCCCCTCCCTAATATAGCATACAATAAGTGGGTAGGCAGATAGTAAATGCCAGCTATCGGAAGGCCTGTTCCACTATTAACTATTCACTATTCATCCTTAACTACGAATCGATATTGTGAACAAATACCATTAGGAGGTGTATCATGAGTAATAAACTACAACGTATACTTGGCATTCTGTTTTTCTTTTCCCTATGTATCCTTGCTTTCCTACCAACACATGCTATGGCATCAAGCACAAGCAACTTTATAATTAAGGAAGGTGTTCTTGTATCTTATACCGGATCAGATAAAACAGTAACGGTTCCAACGAATGTAACCGAGATTGGAAAACGTGCTTTTTACGCGAATTCCACAGTGAAAACAATTGTATTACCATCCAGTGTTACTGTGATTAATGAAGAAGCATTTTCCAATTGTTTTGCACTACAGAAAATCAATCTGCCAAATGGGATAACGAAAATTCCTTACCATGCATTTTCCGGTTGCTACAATCTCGGAAATGTTACTTTACCGAATAAGCTTACTTATATAGGGGAAGGTGCTTTTTCCGGATGTGGTAAAATGTCAAAGGTGGCATTACCCGAATCAGTTAAATTCATCAGCATAGAAGCCTTTAATTGGTGCAGTAATATAAAAACCGTTAGCATACCTGCTGACAGTAAACTTTACTACATTGCAAGAAGAGCCTTTCAAGGTTGTAATCAATTATCGTCCATCACTTTACCAAAGGGCCTTACCACTTTAGGTAGACAAGCCTTTCAATATTGCGATAAGCTGACTAAGATTTCAATCCCTAGTGGTGTTACCACGATTCAAAGGGAAACGTTCAGTTATTGTTACAACTTGGCAACGATTACCCTCCCAAGTACTATAACTTCAATCGAACCCTATGCTTTTTCCGGTTGTTCGAAACTAAAAAGCATAAAAATACCGGACGGCATTACTGTGATAGCACAGGGTACGTTTATGAATTGTTCGTCACTAACAAGCATAAAATTACCAGCAGGTATCACACAAATTGGGGGTTATGCTTTTAACAACTGTAAAGCCTTACAAAGTATTAACCTTCCTAGTACTCTTCAATATATAGAAGATAATACATTTTATAATTGCAGAAAGTTAAAATCCTTAACAATTCCTAATACGGTAACTCATATTGGTGATAATGCCTTTGCAGAGTGTGCCACTTTAACAGCAATATCCCTTCCGGATAGGCTAGTAACGTTGGGCTCGAATGCTTTCTCCGGTTGTAAGAAACTAACGAGTGTAACACTGCCAGAAGGTATTACTAAGGTAAGCTCTGACTTGTTTAGTAATTGTATCAGTCTCTCAAGTGTGACCTTATCCAGCCAAACAACGAATATCGGAAATGGTGCATTTCGATCTTGCTATAATTTAACTAAAATAAATCTGCCATCCACATTGACAACGATTAGCGAAAGTGCTTTTTACCAGTGCCATCAATTATTGTCAGTAGTGATTCCCAACTCTGTTACCTCAATTGGTAACTCCGCTTTTTCGGAATGTGTAAATCTGCAAATGATTACGCTATCCGATCATATGATATCCATACCGGATAATCTGTTAAGTGGTTGCACTTCTTTGACCGAAGTTGATTATCCTGCTCGTTTGGAAACCATTGGTTCCTATGCTTTTTCTAATTGCAGGGCTTTGACTAAAATCAATATTCCGGAAGGAGTAACAGAAATCGGGTCGAATACCTTCCGTGGATGTGCTAATTTAGAATCCGTTACACTTCCAGATTCCTTGGAAACGCTTGGTTCCTTAGCATTTACCGGAACAGAGTGGATTAGAGAAAATGAAGTAGATCACATGGTAATTACGAATAATGGTTTTCTAGTAAAATATACAGGTACTTCCAGTGAGCTAATAATTCCAAAGAAGGTAGTGGCTTTTGCAGCCTCCGTATTTAAAGATAACGGTTCGTTAGTGAAGGTAACTATACCCGATAATGTTACTACTATTTCTCAGAGTGCATTTTACAATTGTGCCCTCCTACAGGAAGTAAATCTTCCGATGAAGCTTGAAACAGTGGATAAAAGAGCTTTCTCCAATTGTAGAAGCTTAACCGAGATCAACTTCCCGGATACACTTAAAACCATTGCTTCCAACGCTTTTGAAAGCTGCGCTTTCAGTACGGTTCGATTACCGGATAGTGTTACATTCCTTGATACATATGCATTTAGTAGTTGTCCCAATCTAGAAGAGATATGGTTGTCCAGCGGTTTAGAGAAGATAAAGAATTATACCTTCTCCTGGTGTCCAATACTAACTAAAATACATATTCCAGATACAATAAAGGGGATTGAGACGAAAGCCTTTTATAACTGGAACTTAACCGGTGCTCAGACGATTTATTGTAGTCCTGGTACTGCCGCATATGATTTTGCTAACAAGAACAATTTTAAGGTTGTACTCGAATAAAACTGGAGTATTTAACTTAGTGCAAAACTAGAAATTATGGATAATCGATAGGCTGGGTGAACTTTTTCTTTACCAATCAGCATATTAAGTTAGTATTTCTAACACGGCACTTGTTTATAATAAGAATGAGCTTCAACAAACTCGTTGAAGCTCATTCTTATTATCCTTATATTTTAGATGATTTTATTTAGATGATACTAATATTATTATTTGGGATAAGTGATATTATAATAAGGTAGGTCATCAACAGGGTGCAGGGAGGATGGAGAAGGGGGCTTGGGAAAACAGAGGACTGCAATCGATTGTACTAAGACTGGAAACGAAAGAAATTAAAATGGGATATTCTATATCAAAAATTTACAGGTCGGTGCTTATGGACGTCCTGTCCAAAGCACCTGAATCCGCCCTCCATGGCGAATTCCCCTTTCGTCTTTGCTCATTTTAATTTCTTTCTTTTCCGGTCAAAGTACAATTACGATTTTGTCCTATGTTTTCCCAATCCCCCTTCTCCAACCTCCCTGCACCCTGCTCTAAGTATTGAATACAACTATACATAATAGAACAACTCCATTATAACCTTCACCTCATAGGGAACATTATAATTGGAGTTGTTCTATTTATGTATTTTATGATGTGCTTAATAATTTAATATCCCTTCATTGCAAATAAGAGATTGAAACATAAATCGGTCGTTATTACTACTTCACAGCGGTTCTTATGAACGAATGCATTTATGTATAATCACATAAAAACATGAACTTTGCATTGAACTTCTAAGGCTTTTCTATCAAAAAATCTCGCAGCATTGGCGACTGAATTGTACTATCTATTCTTATAACACAGAACGGTAACAATATCCCTATATCCCGGAAGCACAGGAGCTTACCTAAGGCGGTCAGGTGGAACTCATTGAGCAAAATCGTCCTTGTACTTAGCATGGCGGTGGTTGGAATTAAAATGTACGATACCGAAAGGGGAAATCACCATGGAGGGTGATTTCAGGTGCTTTGGACAGGAGGTCCTTTAGCACCGACCTGTAACCTTATAGTACCCAAATCTCATTTCAATTCCAAGCATCGCCACGCTTAGTACAATAGATTGCAGCTCCATGAGTTCCACCTGTCCGCCTTAGGTAAGCTCCTGCGCTTCCGAACAATACAGATATTGAAATTCCTGTTAATAACCGAATTTATAATTTTGGATAAGTGATATTGATATTATCAACTAACACCTTTCCAACCGTCATCAATTTTATAACATGTCTTCCTTTCTCCAACCAAACAGTCCCCAAAGAAACTTCCTGCCAATTGTTCGTGGGTACGACATTTATCTCCTTTTTATCAATTAATACGGTAATTTTATTCTCCTGCTCATTGTCATGACGCTTTAAGCATAATGACAATTCCCATTCATTTGCTTCTTCTGTGAAAAATTCATAGGTTATCAAGTCCTTCTTATTCAGCGCAATGCAAAGCGTCTCCTCGTCTGGCTGCTTCTCTCCACCATACCTTTTGTAATCTGGTTCTTTTGTCTCCTTCAGATCATTAACATATAATATTGTAACCGGCTCACTCTTACGTAAGGCAATCCAATATTGTTTTTTTTCTTTAATGGAACAATCAGAGTAAAATTCTGCGGGTATCAATAATGGGGCTCTACTCTCAATGGATGCAATAACAGCTTCATTAATAGACACTTTTAAGATATTAATTAATAAATTATTGAATATCTCTATAGCCTCCTGTGGATCCATATTTCCTTTCTCATTGTCATACTCCATTATCTTATGCCAATTCTTAGGTACCTCAAAGGAAATCGGGGAATTCAGTGTATCCATTTTTTTGTAGCTCCAAAAGCTGTATGAGATGTTTTCCTTACGTAGCATTGAAAACAGACCAACATACCACTGTAAATTATTTTCTCCACCCTCTCCCATCAAAAGGGGCACCTGTAGCTTATCTCTTACCGCAAGAAAAGTATTGATACTATCCACATCAGGGCAGTTCCAATATTTATGGAACTGTAACATTATATTGAAATCAAAGGGATGATATAATAGCTCGTCAAAGATAGAAAAGTCGGTTGCCCAGTACACTCCTTCTAATATTAGCATATGCTTTGAATCATGTTTTCTTATCGATGAAGCAATCTTTCGATAGAGCGGCATCACCATATCATTATATTTAGAAAACCAATTAGGAAGAGGCTCATTTAATAGATCATAACCCGCGATGCATGCTTTACTTGCATATCTTTCTGCAATCATTCCCCATAAGAAGCATAACGTTTCTTGATTTTCCTCCTCCATAAATAATTCAGGCTCGTCGTTCTCACAGTCATCTATATTCGTGCCGGTTTGTCCCCCTGGAGCTCCGTGCATATCAAGTATTACATAAATATCGCACTCTTCGCACCAACATAGGAACTCATCCAACCTTTTTATTTCTTCCGGAACAAACATAATTCTTGTTCCTTCTTTTTTATATAATATCCTTGAATTCATTGGCAACCGAACACAATTAAAACCCTTTGAAGCTATGAATTCTATATCCCATTTTGTAATATAGCTCTCTCGATATTTCTTCCAAAACAACTCATTATATTCCTTGCCACATAGCTCCGACACTAATTGCTCCATTCTTCTTGGGCGATCATAGCTACCATGAAGCTTCCACATATAGCCTTCCGGAAGAAGCCATCCTCCAAGCCCAAACCCTTTCAAGAAAACCTCTTCCCCATTTTCCTTGATTAATTTAGTACTATTTGCTTTAATAAAATCCATACCTATTCTCCTTATCGGAATATTCGTTATCCTTTTACTGCACTATCCACTGCCCCTTTGATAATTTGCTTCTGTAGTATGACATATATAAAAACAACAGGTATTACAGCCATAACCAATGCACTTAAAATTGCCGGCCAATCACTGCTATATTGGCCAAACAACATGTTGGTTGAAAGCAGTAGCGTATAATTCTTCGAGGAGGATAGCATGATTAATGGTAGTAAAAAATCATTCCATATCCATAATAAATTCATTATAGCCACCGTAGCTGTAATATTACCAAGCATCGGGAATACAATTTTAAAGAAAACCTGAAGCCTGGTGCAGCCGTCAATGTAAGAGGCCTCTTCAATTTCATAAGGAATTCCCTTCACAAAGCCATGATACATAAAGACAGCCATTCCAACTCCCAGCCCAATATAGATTAAGCCTAATCCGAGTTTTGAGTTGTCGACATGTAACACTTGTGCTACCCGATATAATGGCATCATGATAGAATTAAAGGGAATTAGCATAGAAAATACAAATAAGCTGAAAAATAACTTACTCAATCGTGTTTTTGTTCTGCATAAAGCCCATCCGGCCAACGCTGATAATATTGTAATACCTCCTACTCCTATTACTGCAATTATAGCAGTGTTTAGAAAACTTCGGAAGTAATTCATTTTTTCATAAGACCTTAGATAATTATCAAAGATAAGCACCTTTGGAAATGATAAAATATTAGCAAAAAGTTCTGCCTTTGTTTTAAACGAATTTAAAAATGCCATATAAATCGGAAATAAGCATACTACTGCAAATAAGACCAATAAAAACATGACAGCTATTCTACTTTTCGTTCCACTTTTCCCAGTAATCATCTACATTTCCTCCTCTCTTCGTTTCATTACGTTTACCTGAATTAATGTAACAATTAAAATTACCAGAAAAAGAATCGTAGATTTTGCAGTAGCATAGCCAAATCGGTTGGAACGGCTAAACGCTTCTTCATATATATTAATTGCTACTACCTGCGTTGCTCTTCCCGGACCACCACCGGTTAGTGAATAAACCACATCAAATACTTGGAACGCAGAATTCAAGGTTACAAATAGACAAATTGTAAAGGACTGCTTTATTAAGGGTAAGGTAATATACTTTAACCTTTGTAACACAGATGCTCCATCAACAACAGCAGCTTCCACTAAGCTTGTAGGTACGCCCTGTAAGCCAGCTATGTAGATAACCATCAAATACCCTGATCCGCCCCAAACAGCAACAATTATAATCGCAATAAAGGCATACCTGGTATCACCAAACCAGGAGACACCTAGAAATTTTAAAGGTGAATTATCCGCAATATAGTACAACACTTGTGTAAAAATAAAGTTCCACATATATCCTCCGATAATCATACTGATCATGTTCGGCATATAGAAAATAGTTCGAAAGGTACCCTTCATTTTCCGAAGAGATTCTATTAATAAAGCGAGAATAAGAGAAAATAGATTCATCACTATTGCCACTACTACTACATATTTCAAGGTAAATATCATTGAATTCCAAAAGTTCTTATCCTCCTTGAATATTTCAAGGAAATTTTCTAGTCCAATAAATCGGTAATTCGGATTGATACCATTCCAGCTTGTCATGGAATACCATATTCCAAGAATTGCAGGAACCAGCTTGAAGGCTGCAAAAAGCAAAAATGCAGGCATAACAAAGCATAGCATAACCAAATTCTGTTTTCGTTTATTATGAAACATAAGCCATACCTCCACTAATCAAACATAGGGATGCTGCAAAACGTTGATATCATCTCCCATTTTCAAATCCCGAAACTAGGAAAGCTTATCTGTTTTACGACACCCCTATCACTGTATAATATGTTATTGTGCCTGTGCAGAAGCCTTGTTTGCCTCTTGGAAGGTCTTGTCTAAGGTTGAAATTATCTCTTCCTTCGTGACATCACCTACAAAATAGCTTTGTAGCAATTTACCTTGTTCGTCGGTAACTGCACCTGGTAATACTAAGTCACGGTAAGCACGTCCTGCGGCTACATAAGCACTCGCTTCCTGTGCCCAGGAATATTGCTCATAGTTATGATTGGTGGCTACTGGATTAAACTTCATTGTTTCATACAAGGCAGAAGATTCCTTATCATCTAAAATAAAGTTTGCAAGTGCTAATGCGACTTCCTTTTCCTCTGTAAAAGAGCTTACTACTAATGAGGTTGTTGTAGCAAGATTGATCAAGGTAGTACTTGCATCATTTGTAATCGGAAGTGCAGCACAACCAATTTTCATATCAGGATTGGAGGATAATACGCTTTCTGCATTCCAAGTACCCTGTACCCACATTGCAGCCTTTCCACTCGCAAAATCTGAAGAGCCCTGCTCTGATCCGGTTTCCATCGCTCTGTCCGTTCCGTGTTTCATGATCAGATCAATGATATCAAAGATAGCTGCTACTTCTTGGTAGGAACCCTTGTCAGCATACATTCTATCTACCCAGTCATTTAGGGATGGTGTACCATTTACGATACCACCCAAGGTTAAAGCTGTCATTAACTGTGGAACCCATTGTTCTTGAAATGCAAGTTCAAACGGTGTAAATCCGTTTTCTTCCAAGACTGTAACTACATTTTTCATTTCATCCAGAGTCTCTGGAGCCTTTAACCCACATTGATCAAAGATATCCTTGTTATACATGTAACCCCAAACCGTACTTTCAAAGGGAACTGCATATACTTCTCCATCAATTGATACGGTCTCTTTTACATCTTCATAGAGCTTTCCAGCTAATGCCTCACCTGTTAAAGGTTCTACATATCCTGCAGTCACATAGGTTGCCAGGTCCTGTGCCGCGGATAATGTATATAAATCAGGAGCATCATCTCCGGCTATTCTCGTTTGAAGAATATTATCATAGGAATCACTACTTGGCATTTCTAAGTTAATCGTTACTTCGATATTTTTTTCGGTTAACATTTTCGCCTTAAATAATTCAAAATAAGCTTCCATTTCATCCTGAAACCTTGGGAAACTCATCATTACATCCAGCGTAACTTTCGTAGGCTGCTGAACCTCCGCTACGGTTGGTGTTGCTTGTGAAGTATCTTCTTTCGTTGTATCTTCCTTGGTCGTATTGTTATCTGATTTACTACTGCAACCTGCTAGTAAACCAAAACTCATACAAAGGACTAATAATAATGATAATAATTTTTTCATCCTATCCTCCTTTTCCGGAAGCTCCCCGGCTTCCAAACACTATTCGATTGCATTCTCATATCTAATGCTATCCTTATTATATTAAATAACTATCTGATTCACATTAGTCTATGTTAATGCGCTGTATTGTCAAATATTAATAAAAAAGATATTGTTAATCTCCGCCACATGAATTTGTCGCTCAGAATTTACAATATCTTCTTGTTCCTTAACACGAATTGGCTTGCCTAATCATTTTGGGACTCTCTAATCCTTCCGGGAGAAGTACCAAAATATTTTTTGAACATTTTATAAAAATGCGTAATATCAATGTAACCTGTCATTTCAGCCACCCTTTGAATTGGGAGATTATATTCCACGATAAGGCTCCTCGCCTTATTCATTCTAATTTCAATAAGATAGTCCGAGAATGTTTTTCCCGTTTCTTTTTTGAACAGCGATGACAGGTATTCTTTACTTATATGATATTTTTCAGCCATTCCACCCAAAGTAATGTTATCGCCATAGTTATTTAGCATGTATTCCTTAATGGCATCGATGTTAATCCTGCTGCTTTTTGACATCCTATCTTCTGCCTGGCTTATCACCTGAAGACCTACCTCACGGTAATGCGCCATTAGCTCCTCAACCGAGCTATTTTCCTTAATGGTATAGGAAATATCGCTGTCCATAAACTCAGCATTCTGGTCAATCTGACTCGTTATTACTGTTTCTTCTACGATTCGTAGAAGATCATAATTAACTTTTACAAGAATTCGCAGTTTACGCTCCTCAACCGCTTCTTGGTTAACTTTTTTAGATAATTGTTCGGTACAAAGTAAGAGTCCTCTTTTGGATAGTCCTTCGATACAATTTCTATAATCATCCCTAATCTTTTTGTACTCATCCAACCAATCCTTTGCTACATAACCCATCAGGCTGGAACTATTTTTCAACTTCGATAAACTAGTGGTTTTTAACTCATCTGCGCACTTTTTTAGTAGTCCATTAAATTCTTCTTCCTTAATAGGTTTCAGAAGATAGTCCATAACCTTACTGCTTAATGCCTGCTTTGTATAATGGAAATTATCATAGCCACTGATTACAATCACCTTTGAATTAATATTTTCCTCCTGCATGATTTTGAGCATGCCTGCTCCATCAAGTCCCGGCATTTGCATATCCGTAATAATTAGATCCGGGGCCAAAGTTTTAATACATGCTATTCCTGAAATACCATCCGCAGCTTCTCCGGCGATCTGAAACCCATATCTATGCCACTGCCCAATCCTTTTTATAGTATCTCTCGTCCAGGCTTCATCATCAATAATCACTACTTTATAGGCCATCTTCATCATTTCCCCCAGTCCTTTTGCCGTCAAATACCAACAAGACTTCTGTTCCCTGTCCTAATTCACTTCTTATCGTAATTCCATCATCGTCTGAAAAATGCAATTTAATCCGGCTATTCACGTTAATTAGCCCAATATGTTTATTAATCTTCAGGGTGGTATAACCTTTTTTCAATTCAGCATTAAGTAACAGCAACTCCTCTTGATCAATACCACTCCCATTATCCTTAATATTGATGTGTACTTTTCCCTCTTCCACAAGATATACATGTACCCAAAGCTTCCAGTTTGAAGTACTGTGTTTAAATCCATGTTGAAAACTGTTTTCAATGATTGGTTGCAATAAAAGTTTCGGAATCAAACAGTTTTTGGCCATATCCTCCACCTCATAATAGATGGAAAATCGATCATAGTATCTCTCCTTTTGGATAAAAAGGTAATTTTCCAAGTGTTTTAATTCTTCTGCTATCGTTACAAAATCCATTTCATAATCCATACTATAACGCATCATATCACTTAGGGCTGAGGCAATCCTATAAACTTTCCTTGCATCCTTAGATAGAGACACACTTCCCATCAGCTGCAACGTATTATGTAGAAAATGTGGATTGATCTGTGCTTGCAACGCTTGTATCTGGGCTGACTTCGCTTCCAACTTTGTTTTATACTCTTCTTGTATCAAGTCCTTGATCTGAGAAACAAAGGATGCGATGTGTTCTTCTAATATCCCAATCTCATCCGAAGCATACTCCTCTTGTTCTATTATTAAAGTTTCTGTAGAAATGTTTTTCACTTTATTCGTTAAGGCTATAATCGGTTTGCTCACATAATAGGAAAGCAACGCCGATAAAAATATTGCTGCTATCACGCATAACAATCCAATAAAAATACCCGCATAAGCAGTGGGAAGTACAATACTTAAAATCTCACTTTTGGGTATGATTTTAACAACATGAAATATGCCTCTGTCTGATTCACCACTTATAATAATATTGTCACCAACCTCAAAATACTCTTCCGCAAAATCAGAACCCTTTATTTTACGAACTACGGTTTCCATGATATCCTGATTTACTACTTCCCCTTCAGTCATTAAAACCTCATATTGGTCATTAAAGCAAAATACAGTTTCCGTATCATAGGCTTTTATAATATTCAGTATTTCTCTTAGACTTTTATCTTTAAGATTAACCGCAATCTTTGCTACCAATTTTCGTTCAGGAAATGTATTTACGTAATGAACGCTGTATAATTTATCATCCTTTATCTTGAGAAACATATTCGTCTGCATACCTTCTAATCTCGCAAACAATCTTGATATATCTACTGCTTCAATGGGAGAGATACCAGATCTCTTCGCAATAATATTGACATTGCCCTTCTCAATATAAAGTTCAATGCTTCCAAAGTTAGGGTTATTATTTAATTGGGTTACCAAAGTGTCACTAATCGTTGCCATCTTGGAGGATTTATTATCCGAGGTCCAGGGATTTACAATTGCCTTTTTAAACGATTTTTCAAATTCCATGGTATAAAAGGAAGTTTTTAATTCCTCTGAAAATAGCGATAGCCTATCTTCTTCCCAGGACATACTATTGAGATTATTAAAAATCGTTTGATCGTAGGCTTTTGAATAAGTACTAATTAGAACATAAATCGTAAAAATAGTAATGGGTATTACAGATACTGCCATCATAATTAGAAAGATTCTCCACCGGATTGATAATTGTTTTGTCCTTCTTTTTTTTCTTGGCATCTTTCATACCTCCCTTTTAAATACTCCTTTTTATTTACCAGAATTGCCATTTAAAAATTATGTAAAGCTTATAAATATATTATCACTTCTATATCATATAAATCAATAACTCCTTTTTAAGCCTTCTAATCTCCCATAGGAGAATTAAATATGCTCTCCATTAAAAAAGTGACTTTTGCTAGAAAAGTCACTTTTTTATAGTTATTAAGTTTACCTTTAGGTGAGAACCTAACTCCCCAAAGTATAATCTTCATATCGTATTTATCTTTATTACTTACTAATTGCTTTAATTAAAAATCTTTTTCCAGCACAGATTACCAACTTTTGACCTTCTGGAGCATCAAGAAGCCAGTCTGCTTCTTCTTTACTCAAGCTAAATATCGGTGTAAGTACCTCTATCATATTCTTTGAGTGTTTGAAGATTTCATAGTAGCTTGATATTTTGCGAAATACTGCTTTCTTGCTGAGGAATATGTCGGTGTCATGTATTACAGAGGAGATAACCAAGCCTTGGTTTCTTGCCACTTTATATAACATAGACATATATTTATCATACTCTTTAAACATATTATCAGCATCATCGATGCATAGTCTAGCGTGCTTAATTGGATTTACTCCATTTAATCTAGTCCAGACATCTTCCACCGCCAACAAGCTGTATTTATCAACTTCCTCCTTGGGAAGATTCTTAACATCATAAACAACCAAACGACTATCCCCTATCGATACCTGTGTGGTGCCATTAGCCATACTTCCAAGCTCAAGAACTGCATCAGCAACTGCCTTAAGTTCCTCAAGGAAT
This sequence comes from Herbinix sp., assembly GCA_029256105.1. Taxonomy (GTDB): domain Bacteria; phylum Bacillota; class Clostridia; order Lachnospirales; family Lachnospiraceae; genus Mobilitalea. The sequence goes on along the minus strand of JAQSYO010000002.1, from coordinate 136,956 downwards.
GTTTCCTTCATAAGAATACTGTCCGTATTTAATTTGGTAAGGTTTAAGTCTGTTGCAATTCCACTTAAACTTGCCTTGATTTCATCCAGTCTTTCCGCAACATTCTTTTCTTTATAGCTTTCAATCATCTTGTTAAATGCGAGAACATACTGATTCCAATCAACATTTCCACACTCAAAACACATTTTAGAGGTAACTTGTTCAATCAGATATTTCTGAAGAGCACTTAATTTATTTATCTTGGTCTCTACCATTAATTTTACGAGTCCACTCTTTATATTTGATAGAAAACCTAAATCTTCTTTTTTTATTTTGTCTGCATCAAGAATGAGCAATGGATTTAATGGCTCTTTCGCAAGATCAATTAAAATTCCACCATGCTTTTCTACAAGATCGTCATACTCCCCATGTCTGCTGATGACAAACGCTATTTCATCTGTGTTGTTAAGTACATGCTCGATTTCGTTTCTTATTGCAAAGGTCTTTCCTGTACCGGTAGGTCCCATATAAAAACCGCTGCCTCCGGATATAATATCTCTAGTTTGTTGATAGATTTGTGCAACCATGACAATTCCTCCTTAAATAATTCTTTATTATGGTATCCCCATTTTTAATTAACCGAATTTATATCTTATCATTATCTCATTATGTAACCATCATCATGTCGAGGTAAATCTTTTCTTGATACGTGATAAATTACTATTTATCTAAGTAGTAGTATGACAGATTTTGGCTAATAAGTATAGACTCAATACTCAATTTTTTTCATATTTTTTCAAAAAAGGATCCTTCTATAGAAGGACCCTTCGTACTTATCTTATTTAAAAGAAGAAAACATACATTATTACTCTCTCATCAAATAATTACCGGTGATTGTATTTACCGTGGAACTTTTGTCAATGTAAAGAACACCACTGCAATCGATTTTGTCAATGCTGCAGTTTGCTTCAATTGTAATATCTCTGCCATTAACGATATCAGCTGTAACACCCTTTAATACTATTGTCGTTGCTTCAATTAGTTTTACTTCTGATTTTTCCCCAGTAAAAAAGTTCACGATACGTTTTGCACGGTAGTAAGATTTTATCGTAATCTGGTCGCCGTAGATTTCTTTTGCCACTATACATCCATCCGCTTCTATAATATCAGCAGAAATTTCTCCTCCTGTCTTTAGCAAACCTTCGCAAATAATTTCCTCTGCTTCTATTTTCGTGCCTTCCTTCTGAGAAAGTACCCCTCCTATGGTTATTTTCTTAGCGCGGATATTAGATTTAAAATCCGAAGCTCCTGCACAATGTAAAAGTTTAGTTGCAACTTCTCCGGAGCAATTAAATACGCCTTCTATGTGTATATTTTCAGCTTTAATGTTATCTGAACAAGTACCTACTCCCTTTACCGTAATTGTATCAAATTCACCCCCGCTTATTTTTCCGACGCCTTCCATAACATAATTCTGCATTACTATTCCTCCTTAATCATCAACTTATTGGTTAGCTATTTATTGAACAAATCGGTTCTTATATTTCATTTTTAATGCGTCCGCTATCTCGCTTAGTGATAGTTGTTCTATCAACTCAATACTATCATCAAATACAAGGGAAGTGGAATTCTGAGCAATTACTGTATGATATTCACTACCTGCAATAAAAATAGTACAGGATACATTGGTATTCTTATGCCTAGAAGCCGGAGAAATACTGTTTCTTAACAATTCTTCACACCGTTCATGGGAAATGCCATTCTTCTTAGCAGCCCCGGATATTGCTACTGTAAAAGCAATATCAAAAAAATCAAAATCATCCCTGCCATACAACTCCGGTAATCGATCAAGAAGCCATTGGTCGATTTCGTCCATTCCCTGCAGATCCTTTATCGTTATTTTAGAAGTCGTGGACTCCGGTGATAGGATTCTTGCAAGCTCCTCCAAGGAATATTTATCTTTCAAGTCTAATATTGATTGAATTCTACTTAAAATTTGTTCTCTCGGAAAAAATGTTTCTTGCCCTGTATAGGCTGATTGCTTGATAAACCACTCTTCTGGAATTAATCGCTCCCGTTTCCAACGATAAAGTTGACCGTATGATATCCCTGTGATAGCTAAGAGATCCTTTTTTGATATCAAATTCAATTATCTCACCTCTCTAATGTAACATTGTTTTGTTTCATGGAACTAATGTAACATAACATTGTTTTATTGTCAATAGCTAATTTGATACTTAATAAATCAAATCGTTTAAAAAATCACTTTATAATATAACTTCATAGACTTGCTTTCTTGGACTTACTTTCTTGGACTTATTTTCTGATCTTGTTTTCTATTAAAAAGACAGTTTCTTTTTTATCTTAATTTCGGTATAATGAAAGAAATTATGTTACGTATAAAACACAAGCTACTCGAAAGGATAATAATATGAAGAATGAATTACTTAAAATTGGACCTGTTACCCTATACGGCTACGGACTGATGATTGCAATTGGTGTCATCGCCGCTTATACCGTAGCAGAATACCGGGCAAAGAGAAAAGGATTAAATTCAGAGCTTATTTTTTCCTTAACGATATGGTGTCTCGCCGGAGGAATTCTTGGTGCAAAGGTATTATTCTTAATTACACAGTTAAAAGAAATAATCTCTGACCCAAAAGTACTTTTGGATATATCAGAAGGTTTTGTGGTGTATGGTGGGATCATCGGAGGAATTCTGGCGGGATTTTTATTCTGCTGGAAAAAGAAATTAAACTTTCTACAATATTTTGATTTGGTTATGCCCTCAATCGCATTGGCACAAGGCTTTGGACGGATCGGTTGCCTATTTGCCGGTTGTTGCTATGGTAACGAAACAAATAATGCTTTCCATATCGTATTTCATGAGTCTAATTATGCTCCGAATGAAGTTCCATTAATTCCTACACAACCAATATCTAGTGCTTTGGACTTCTTGAACTTTTTCGCATTGGTTTTTTTAGCTAAGAGAGTAAAAACAGATGGGCAGATTGCAGGCTTTTATCTAATCTTTTATAGCGCAGGTAGATTTATATTAGAATTCTTCCGAGGCGATCTGGTACGAGGAAGTGTTGGTACCTTATCCACTTCACAATTTATTGCTATATTCCTATTTCTTATTGGCCTTGGTATTGTCTTCATAACAGGTATGATGGCACGTAAAGTATCGGACAAGCATGAATAATTGAATAATTTACATATTATATTTGTGTAAAAAGTAAAGGCAACACTTGCATAAAACAAGTGTTGCCTTTACTTTTTTTATCCTTACCATTCTGCCCTTTCACATTCATAAGGTATTTCCAGAAAATTCACGGGTTTTAAATAGCGAACTGCATTGGTAATAATTCTTTGTACTTCTGGTCTATAATAAATAGGATATTCCTCATGCCCAGGCTGGAAGTAGAAAATCTTTCCCCTGCCTCTCGTAAAGGTACAACCGCTGCGGAAAACTTCGCCACTGGCAAACCAACCCAAGAAAATGATATCGTCCGGTGTCGGAATATCAAAAAATTCTCCATACATCTCTTCCTGCTCAAGTAAAAAGGAAGCCGGTACTCCTTCTGCAATCGGATGTGCAGGGTTGATACATACTACCTTTTCTCTATCGTTTTCATGCCATCTTAGATTAAGCGTAGTTCCAAGAAGACTTTTCATAATCTTACTATGATGAGCAGAATGTAACGCAATCAGACCCATCCCTTGTAACACTCTCTGTTTCACTTTTTCCACGATCTCATCAGAGACAGCCTGATGGTCCATGTGTCCCCACCAAATTAAAACATCCGTTTGTTCCAGTACTTCCTTGGTCAATCCATGCTCTGGCATATCAAGTGTTGCACATTGTACCTGTATATCTTCATTGGTCTTTAGAAATTCTGCGATACATCCATGAATACCTTCTGGATATACTTGACGGATTTTCTCTTCCTGACGTTCGTGAATATATTCATTCCAAATAGTTACTCTAATCATTTTTATCTCTCCAGTCTATTGCAAAATATAATAAGCATTCAAGTAATATTACAACTGCTCATATACATATAAAATTATTGTATAGTAGTCCTTATCACTATATCTTATTTATTACATTAGATACTTTAGCATTTACTGGGTAGGCTTGCAATACCTTTTAGCATTTTTCTATGATTTAATGAAGAAAGGGCCCTTCCAAAGAAGAGCCCTCTTTTTCTTATAACAATATAATTTAAAAACAACGGAAGAAAAGAATACGTCTCGTATTAATTCTATCGAACTCCCAACGATCTCTTCTCCAACGGAAGCCTTGCACAAATTGCCGGTCAACAAAAGTCGGAAAGAACCAAAAAGCATTTCCATTCACTAACCAGATATAAGTGAAGCGGTTCATACAGCCTCTTAATTCCCTAGGACCAACCTGTCTTTCCTGCCGAAAAGGAAACCCAAATTGGCTTTGTCCTGATCTTCCTGGTCCTCCAGGGCCACCCATTTGTCCTCGTTCCATGTTGGGTGCCTCAGGTATAAAAGTTGGTGGTGCTGTCCTTGGCATATCTCCCATACCTGGAGCTCGCGGAGGAACATTCTGTTGCGGACCTCTTTGCTGATTGTTCATCTCTGGACGTCTAGGCGGAAATTGACTTCCACCTCCTGGATAAAATTGTTGACTCTGTACATTCTCTTGTGATTTATTAACTTCTCTATTTTGATTTATATCGTTATTCAAAGTATATACCCCTTTCTATTTGATAAATCATATATTATTTTATGATTATCTTTCAGAAAGGTTAAATAATATTTATTCGGCTTTTTTTTACTACTATCCATATTACAATCAAAGAATTCTTACTCTAAATTAACTCTTTCATGAGGAAGTTTAAAAATATTTCATCGCTTATTCATACTCTAATAAAGGAAAGAATTTCAAATATATTCTCTACCATGCCTAAATTCTAGAACTCTTTCTTTTTATATATATTGATAGAAACCATATAAGATATATATAAGGCAATTACAACTACCAATGGTACAATAACATATATATACTTTACGAGGAATTCAATTACAGTAATTAAATTCCCCGGCATAGCTAAACCACTTCTTTTCACTAATTCCTTGCCAATATATGCAATAAAAAATGGAATTAAATATACCGCAAAGAAAGCTAGTCTAGCCTTTTCCATACCCAACTTCGTTATGATTGGAATTGTAATACTATAGAATAACATAACTAAAGCTGCTCCAAATATACATATCTGAATCCCATAAAACATTGTATGAGATTTCAAAACAATATTAAGTAAAATTGTAACTCCCGCACTAAAGACCACTCCAATCAATGTAAGTAACAGCATCATAATATATTTACTTTGAACGATGTTCTCTCTCGTTACTGGCATCGTCAGCGCGTAACCATCCCATTTCGCTGCTTCGTCATAGGAAAAGGTACTCATAGTTAGGATTGCAAATAGCATAGTAAAGATGCTGCCAAAGAAGCTGGCATCCTTTGACGTAAATGCCATGAAGGCATAAAGTACTGTTAATAATCCAAATATTTTGACGTTCCTTTTCAGATTAATAATATCCTTCCATATTAACCCTTTCATATTATCCGCTCCTTTCCCCTGCTGATAAACAGCATAATTTCCTCAATAGAGGTCTTCTCAACTACAAATTGACGAAAGTGCTTCTGAAATTCTTCTTTATTACGAATCATTACTTCTGAGCCAAAGCTGTTCTCCCGAAAACCTATAATATATGAGCGATCAATGGTCGACACGTCCTCCTTACGGCAACGAACTACACCATGCTGATAGATCAAGTCATCCTTGCTTTCACTGAAAACGATCTTACCTTGATGGATAAAGGTCACATAATCTGCTATCTTTTCGATATCACTGATGATATGGGAGGATAACAAGATCGTATGTTCCTCATCTTGAATAAATTCAAGGAATATATCCAGAATCTCGTCTCTTACCATTGGGTCCAAGCCACTAGTCGCTTCATCGAGAATAAGTAATTTTGAATGATGGGATAAAGCGATTGCTATGGACAGCTTCATCTTCATACCACGAGAAAAATCCTTAATTATCTTCCCATCCGGAAGTTGAAACTTCTTACTATATTCGTAAAAAACTCTCTCATCCCAATTGTGGTAAATATTTTTCATAACTAAATTAATATTCTTCAAATTCAAATTATCATGAAGATTACTCCCGTCAAAAACCACACCAATCTGTGACTTAAGCTCCACAGGAAGATCTTTCGCCTTTGATCCCAGTATTGTAACTTCGCCGCTATCTACTTTTATTAAATCCAATATCGCTTTTATTGTTGTGGTCTTGCCTGCACCATTTTCTCCTACAAAGCCCATGATGGATCCCTTTGGAACAGAGAAGTTGATTTTATTTAAGGTGAAATCCTTATAATTTTTGGTTAAGTTCTTGATTTCAATTGCATCTGTTAACGTCATAATTACGCCTCCTCTTCAAATATCAATTTAATTATTTCCTGAATCTCCTCTAAGCCGATCCCACCGGCTTTTGCTCCTGCGACAGCCTTACCTAGATATTCTTCCACGATTCGAAGCTGCTCTTCTCGAACAAACTCCAGGTTCTTCTCAGCGACAAAGCTTCCCTTGCCGACAACAGTATAGATAAATCCATCTCGCTCAAGCTCTTCATAGGCTCTCTTTGTGGTGATTACACTAATACGAAGCTCCTTCGCTAATGTTCGCATAGAAGGCAGTATACCTCCCGCTTCTAATTCGCCAATGATGATCATCTGCTTCATCTGGGAAGTGATTTGTTCATAGATTGGTTTATCGCTGGAATTGCTGATTAGTATGTTCATTAATTCACCTCCATTGTGTCATAGTGTATATATTCGTTATACACAATATAACACCTTGATTCAGAGATGTCAAGCAGTGGATTTATAATTTTTGAAAACCAAAAGTTGTACCAGCATGACATCTTGAAAGGTTTATCGTATAAAGTAACTTGGAATCTATAGTTGCCTTAGTGGTGCTATTTACAGGATTGTTCATTACTTACAAGCTCTTCTTTGATCCTTATCGCAATAATAATTTCGCAAGAAGGCTACCCTTTAAGATTTTTCAGGATTTTATCGGAGTAGATACCTCTTCCTATGGAGATATCTTGCTTTACGAAACTCCCAATGCAAAGTTAAGTATGACTGTTTCTTATAAGTATTTTGGGAGAATTGATGAAGCCAAGGCTGATATAGCGTTGATTCCTGATTATGAAGTAAAAGCCGAAGAAGCGATGGATAAATTATATGAGATTATCGTTGCTAAGAAGTGATAGCGATATTGCGAATATAAAAGCTATCGCTTTTATTTAGATATACGAAGGCTCCAATAAATTTTATACGACTTAAGACTTCGCTAGAGATATATATGTTAATATAAATTTTCCTTTCTCTATGAAAAGGGAAGCTACTGGCTATTTTATACGCATCCAAATGTTAGCATTTCTCAAGCATTCTGATGCATATCACACAGCTAGTAGCTTCCCTTTTATAGCAAAATTTTATAACATGATATGAATAACTAAGAGGGCGCAGTTAACTCATATTAAGATAGATAATATATTATTAATATCTAAAATGTGTTTATTCCACTTTAAACCGGTCAATTGCCTCTTCCAATGCTAGTGCATTTTCGCTTAATTCCTTCGATAAAGAATCCAACGATATCACAGCTTCCATTTGGCTATTTGTTGCTTCGCCGACGGATAGAGTCGCTGCTGCCGTCTGCTGAGATACAGCCGATATATTTTCTATGGCGGCAAGCGTATTCGCTCTGGATTCCTCCATTGTATGGATACTGTCTAAAATCATAGCAACATTCTCGATTAACCGTTCCACATGATCGTTCATATCCGAGAAGGATTTCTCGGTATCACCTACAGCGACTCCCTGCTCCATTACAATAGTTTCTGCTTGGTTTGCGGTGATAACTACTGCTTTTGTCTCCTTTTGGATATCCTTGATCAACGTTTCGATCTCATGTACTGCCTGGACGGATTGGTCAGCCAATTTTCTTATCTCTGTAGCAACCACCTTGAACCCGCTACCAGCTGCACCTGCTCTTGCTGCTTCAATAGAAGCATTCAGAGATAGCAGATTTGTCTCAGCTGCTATACTGTTAATGGTTCCAACAATCTTACTGATGGATTTTGACTTTTCTTCCAGCGTCTCAATGTTATGTATGATTTGTTGCGTAATTTCTGTCGTTGAATTGGCCTTTGAATTCAAGGTCTGCATTGTATCGACACCCTGCTTGATACTATATTTCGTATCCTTTGCAATCAAACTGATTTCATTCGTTTTACCCATAACTAAGGTTATTTTATTGGATAAACCATCCATTTGAACCAAACAGTTTTCTGAGTCTTGCGCTTGTTGATTTATTCCTGTCTGAATTTCATTAATGGCTTCTGTGATGCCTTCCGTTGCTCGTGAAAAGACCTCAGACGATTTTCGGACTTGTAGGGAGGATTTTGTCACTGAGGCACTTTCTTTAAATACCCTTTCAATTAGACCTCGCATATTATCTATCGTATCATTGACGCCCTCTGCTAGTACAAGAAATTCGTCTTTTCTCTTTACCTTTAACTTTACCGTAAGATTTCCTTGTGATATTTTCTTAAGCTCTCCGATGATATGTTGGATAATATGTTGAATTCCTGTTGCCATTAATACGCCGATAATAATAGCAAGAATACTTGCTATGAAAACCAATAAAATTGTTAAATTCTTTATACTGTTAATCTTTTGCAGGAGGGTTTCTTCCGGAACCAACGCACAGATTGTTACTCCGGTATCTCCTACCTTAGAATATAGATATAGATAATTATCCCCTTGATAAGTTACATTTTCACTTCCACTAATATCTTCTGACTGTACCGAGGACTTGTAAAATTCTTCCTGTCCGAGGATGACCTCAGAAGAATTTCCCTCAGCCGTATTCACCTCAGAAGAATTAATAAACTCTCTTCCATCACTGGTAACCATACCAACGATGCTGCCTTTACCAAAATCCAGCCGCTCTAATATCGCTTGCAGTGAGGAAGTGCTGATATCAATTATAATAATAGCTTCCCCATTATTAAAGCTCTTGATATGTCGCATTGCATATGCATCTGTGTCCAAGGATAACCTTTGATCAAGGGCCTCATCCTTTCCTATCCAATAACTAGCGTTGGTACCATCCTTTAAACCGCTTGCTGCTGCCGATTCACTGAACTCCTTGAAGAGTCCACTAATGAATATTCCCGATGTAGACATATTTCTTTCGATCGAGGAAGACATCATATGAATATTCTCAATGAACTGATCGGAAGCTTGTCTCGCCAACAGTGAAGATGTAATATCCTTATTAATGTTATATAATTCCACTGGATCTTCATTATAAATTCCATATAAATAATTTTGAATTTTTGTATCAATGGAATATTGCATCGCTGTTGATTCGGCGGACTCAAGACCAAAGCTAATATATTCCCCAGTCATATCGATGGCTTGCTGACAAGACGCATCATAATTTTCGATAATTGCCTTGGAGGCTTTATTATAAGATACAGATCCTATAATTATTACAAAGCTGACAGAAATCAGAAAGGATAGTATCAATTTCATCCTAATACTTAGGTACCATTTCACAGATTTATCCGTCCTTTGTCTTAAACCTACTATGAACTGCCGGATACGGCTCCTAACATTTATACTACCTTTGTCCGACCTGTTATTTTTTCTCATTTGTATTCTCCTTCTAGAAAAATTTTCTGTACCATTTCAATGGTCTAGATATATCCCAGGTGTGGGATCAAAGATAGTAGAGCCTTCACCGGCTATATCCTTTTGATGATAGAAGTCATTTATACCTCTTTATGATACACCGGTATAATAGAGAGTGGTGCTTCAACCATTATCGTTGTTCCACCTTCATACACTGTCCCATCGTGTATACTTTTCCATATGCCCCTTGGTAAATAAATTGTTCTTTTCGTCATATGTTCATATAATATCGGAGCTACCAGGTATTGTGAACCAAACATATATTGGTCTGTTATTTCCCAACAGTAAGTATCCTCTGGAAATTCAAAAAACATTGTCCGAATGACAGGTGCCCCTGTGCGATGAGCATCCTCCATAATCTCTTTTATGTATGCTTTCATGGAAATACGAATATCAAGATATTTCTTTAATATCAGATATACCTCCTCCCCATAACTCCATAACTCATTGGGCTGACCAGTTCCACAGAAGCCACCTCCGATCGTATTGTAGTCCAGAGGTTCTATATTATGAGGACCTCGGTCTCCATGCATTCGAAGTACGGGACAGAACGTCGAAAATTGGAACCATCGAATTAGTAGTTCATTAAAGAAACTGGTATCTTTATCTCCAATAAATCCTCCGGTGTCTGAAACCCACCAGGGGATTCCGGCAAGTCCCATGTTCAGACCAGCAGCCAGTTGATCTCGCAAGGAGTCAAAATTGCCATGGATATCTCCTGACCATACGAGTGCTGCATACTTTTGACTTCCCGCCCAAGCACAACGAACCAGATTCACAATATCCTCTCTGCCCTGCGCTTTCAGCCCTTCATAAAAAGTCATCGTAAACATTCTCGGATAGATATTACCAACCCGTAAATTTGGTCCCAAATAATAGCGGTATTGGTCAAAGTCATATGCAGTATATTCCGGTTCTGCAACATCCAACCAAAACATATCTACCCCATTATCATAGTAATTCTTCTTCACCTGCTCCCAGACATACTCTCTGGCCTCTGGATTCGTTGCATCCATAAATATAGTATCACCTAGTACATCAAAGGTCTGTGGAGCACCTTTTTCCGCACGGATTAATAACCCCTTCTGTTTCATGGCATCAAAATTGACACTTTGCTTATCCACAGTTGGCCATACGGATACCATACAACGGGTACCCATTTCTTTCAGCTCTTGAACCATTTCCTTAGGATTAGGCCAATATTTTGGATCAAAGCCCCAGTCTCCTTGGTGAATCCAATGAAAAAAATCAATGATAATGATGTCCAGTGGAATTCCTCTTCGTTTATATTCTCTAGCAACCTCCAACACCTCATCCTGGGTACGATAGCGTAGCTTACACTGCCAGAGCCCGAGGGTGCTATCCGGCATCATAGGAGTTCGACCGGTCACTTGCGTGTAGTTTTCAATAATCTGTCTCGGGGTATCATCTGCCGTAATCCAGTAATCCATCTGCTTTGTCACTTTAGCCTGCCACTGAGTATAATTCTTACCAAAGGAAGCCTCGCCGATTGCAGGATTATTCCAGAGGAAGCCATAGCCTTGATTTGATATCGCAAAAGGAATACTAATTTGAGAATTGCGTTGCGCCAGCTCCAAATTACATCCTTTTAAATCCAGATAAGGCTGCTGGTATTGACCCATACCATATATTTTTTCCTCATCACAGCTCTCAAAGCGTACCTTAAGTTCATAATCTCCTCCAAGGATGGGTAGATATTGCCTCGCCTTGATCTTCAAGGATGGGCTATGTGTGCTGCTACTCCCAAAGGTTCTATAGTATTCCATTAGAATCTTCTTACCCTCTTTGTAAAATGACAATTCTCCAAAATCCGTAAGCTCTGCATGGATTTTACCATTACGTATTACTGCTTTTTTTGTTTCGATTGTAATATGTACATCCTCAGGTTTAACATAATCGAGTGCCCAATCCTCTTCCTCAAACTTTGGATAATGGGTACTTCTTACCCGTAAAGCATTGTTCCCCCAAGCCTCAATCATTAAAGTTTCATTTTCTTGCCGTCCAATGACAGCATGTTCCGTTTGTCTGAATAACATTCGCAGCTCCTTTAACAATATATATCGATAGTGATTACTTATTGCTCCAAACCTTCCACTGAAATACCTTCCAACGAGATTACTCCATAGCCGCCTGTAAGGGTTATTGTATTGGTTATCCCTTCGTTTAACTTGACAGTAATATAAGTAGAAGCAGCATCCTTTTGACTGTTACCAGTCTGAACTGCATTGATTAAAGAATAGTCCTTATCGTTCACAACGATCTTTAATTTCGCTAACGGTTCCTCTGTGGAATAATAGATTCGGATCGTTGCTCTTCCCCCTTGACCTCCATCCACCTGATCAAACCGGCAAAAAGCACCTTGCATCTCAAGCTGGCTTACCGTACTTTTTCCATTGTTGCCCGTTAACTGCTCAAGTATTGCACCATTTCCCAGAACACTATCAACCACTTGATAATATTTTATATTCGATGTTTGGTTGGTTGTCTCTCCGACCGATTTCACACCTCTTTTGGTTTGTTCAACCATCTTTATTGTTCCATCTTCATTAAAATATAAATAATCAATGCATACCGTTCTTAAATTACCTTGTCCTGATAAAGACTGGTCATGATAAAATAGATACCACTGACCTTTAAACTCCACGACAGACCCATGTGTGGTATCACATCCGGTCGGTTCCAGGAAAATTCCTTGATAACTCCATGGACCAAGCGGTTGCTCGCTAGTGGCATAATGCATACGGTTTGCTCCCTGATTATTATCTGCATAAGTCAAATAATAGACACCATTTCTCTTAAACACCCATGTGGCTTCATGGAAATCCTTGAGTCCTTCCATATTCAACATTCCACCTTTTATGGAAACCATATCCTCGTTTAATTCTCCTCCATGGCACACAGCACCTCCGCCATAATAGATATAGCTTCGACCATCATCATCGACAACTACACAGGGATCAATCATAGCAAAGCCGCCAATTCCTTCGATATATCCCCAATCGGTAAATTCTGAGGCAGGTTTTTTACATGTAGCTACGCCCACCTTCCAAGTATCATTCCAAACTCCTGTGGGATGAGGATAATAAAAATAATAGGTTCCATTCTTATAAGCACAATCCGGTGCCCACATAAAACCGCCTTCCGGACGTCCCCAAGTAACCTCCTCCGAACTTAAGATCTCCCCTTCATCTACCCAGTTCACCATATCGGCTGAGGAAAACACATGGTAATGATCCATCAAATCACATCCTCTAGGTGGATCCATATCATGGGACGAATAAATATAAATTCTACCGTTCTCCCACACATGGGCAGAAGGGTCTGCTGTGAATATATTTGTTATTACCGGATTAGATGCATACATTGAATATCCTCCTAAATTATTGCTTTCACATTGTGCCACAACAAATAATTAAATTTTGTTTAAAATGTTTTCTCTATTATCGTAATCTATTATTTATTATCTTTTAACGTTATCATCTGAGATAGACGGATATCTTCACTTGAGGAACCGATCATAACCATAAAGTCTCCGGGTTCCACAATCCATTTAAAATCTCTATTCAAAAGTTTAAAACTGTCGAAATCCAATAATAATTTAACTGCTTTCTTCTCGCCCGGTAACAATTGAACTCTTTGAAATGCCTTTAAAAGCTTATCCGGAGTTACGACTGTACTTTGCAGATCTTGGATATAAAGCTGAATTACCTCATCAGCACTCATAGTTCCTTGGTTGGTAACCTCTAAAGTCACCTCATAATCATAGACATTATTGGATGGATTATTCGCTTTTGCTATTACTAGATTTTCATACACAAAATCGCTATAGCTCAAACCATGTCCAAAGACAAATAGCGGTTTTCTACTACCCTCGAGATACTCTGTACTTCCTCCAGGAAGCATGGAATAATAACAGGGTACCTGTCCAACATTCTTTGGAAATGAGATTGGCAGCTTACCGGACGGACTAACTTCACCAAATAATACATCTGCAATCGCCTCTGCTCCTCGTTCACCACCAAACCATGCAACTACAATACTGTCCATATGTTCTGCTTCATAGCTTAAATCAACCGGTTTGCCATTCTCCAGTACAAGTACCACAGGTTTCCCAAGTGCACATACCTTCTTTATTAATTCCCTTTGCTTTCCGTATAAACGTAGCTCGCTTCGATCCATCCCTTCACCACTGGTAATCTTATCGTCTCCGCAAACCAGGATTACAATATCTGACTTTTCTGCTGCCTCGACCGCACTCTCCAACGAATTATCATGAAAATCCATACTTAAGGTTACATTATTTCCATTTACATCACAGACATATTCGATCTCTAGTTGATGCTCGGCACCATTTACAAATGTAAAATCACACTGAGGCCATTTTTGTTTGTTTGAACCTCCACTATAAATTACGCATTCTCCATCCACCAATACGCGAACGGTATCTTCCGTAGTAAATACCAATTTACCTTTTATTTGTTCAGCATCAGTAAAATCATGCGTGTTAACTTTAAACGTTGCTTTCATACCTACCGAATAACCGGTAAAATCCAAATCCCGATGAGGTTTTGCCAATATCCAATTAAAATTAATGGACCCCATCGTATCAGAACCAATCGGACAACCTTCAAAATTCGGATTATTATAATATTCCATGTGCACGCCATCTACAAACCAGTTCTTCGGAACTAAAGCTATATCACCATCAGAGATAGCGCATCCATCCTGCTGCCTTACGATCGTATTCGGGCCAACCTTCTTTCTCACTGCCTCAGTAAGTGACTCAACCTCATATCCATAAGGAACAGAAGAATAACTTCCTATTCGTTGTTTACCAGAGCTTGGTCCAATCAGAGCAATTGATGATAGCTCTCTCTTTAATGGAAGTAGTTGGTTTTTGTTCTGTAATAGGACTATGGATTCCTTTGCTGCTTCATAGCTGATCTTGTTATGCTTCTCACAGCGGATAATCTCTTTATACCGTTTCTCATCGGTATAAGGGTTCTCAAAAAGACCTAATTCAAACTTCACAGTCAAGATTCTAAGCACTGAATCGTCAATGGTTTCCTGCTTGATTTTTCCCTCATTCACTAACTCAATCAAGGTTTCCTCCCAATAAGCATTCGGAAAATCAAAGCCTTGTACATCCAATCCAGCATTGACTGCCATACAGATGCTATCTTTATTATCGGTGGTCATGTGATGGGAAGTTTTTAACCGGTTAATCGCGCCAAAGTCGGCCCTCACATATCCTTTCAAACCATAACGTTCCTTTAAAATAGTTCTTAAATAATAATCCGAAGCAATCACAGCTTCCCCATCAATACAATTATAGGAGGCCATTGCATTGTATGCACCAGCCGCCTTTATTCCGGCTTCAAATACAGGCAGATACGAAGTCTCTATTTCTCGCGTTCCTACTCTGGCAGCAGAACAATTCGTTCCTCCTTCCGGAATTCCATGAACACAATAATGCTTTGGTTCACAGACAACTTTGTCCGGACTGCTGATGTCCTCGCCTTGTTCCCCTGTTATAATTGCATAAGCCATCTTGGAAGATAAATAAGTATCCTCACCAAAGGTCTCTTCCACGCGACCCCAACGAGGTTCCCTCGCTAGATCCAGATTAGGAGCAAGAATTTCATGAATTCCAAGACTCCTGGTCTCCGCCGCTATCGCTGCCCCTACTTCATAGGTCAACTCAGGATGAAAGGTTGCTCCCATATTGATTGGCATCGGGAATACGGTAGCTCCCGGATAAGATAACCCATGTAAGGCTTCTCCAGTAAAAATGCAAGGAATCCCAAGTCGGGTCTCCTCCACCATATATCGCTGCAGTTTATTAAGAACAGCAGGCGTACTATAGACATCATGTACAAACCCCATTCCCTTTTTCCCTATGCTCTTATCAACTTTATCCCAGTAAAAATCTGAGGTTTCATCAACCGAGCAAAAATGTGCCTCATGTACCTTGGTGGCAAGTTCGACACCTCGGATCATGTCCATTTGTGCTACTTTTTCTTCTAACGTCATGCGTTGAATAAGATCTTCTGCTCTTTCACTGGAGGATAAGGACTTGTCTTTATACTTCATTTATCTAATCTCCTTTTTATAAGTTAGTTCAAACTACATTCCTCAAATACGTTCCACTTTATTTTCTATATACCTAAGATATCATCTCTTAGATACTTGTAACTTCATTCCTCTGATAAATTAAATTAATTTCATATATGAAAAGGCTAGTCGTTCCCTGCATATAAACTATTGTATCTGTTCTAATCGATAGAACTCACCTTTTTTATGTATCAACTCTTCATAGGAACCAATTTCTTTGCAGATACCATCCCCAATTACAGCAATTCGATCTGCATTGCGGATAGTGGAAAGTCTATGCGCAACGATAAAGGTCGTACGCCCCATGGATAGGTTTTGGATTGCTTCCTGAACCATTCGTTCCGATGCACTATCAAGGGCAGAAGTCGCTTCATCCAGAATAATAACACTGGGATCTCGCATCAAGGCTCTGGCAATTGATATTCTTTGCCTTTGACCTCCGGATAATTTACCTCCATGTTCCCCGATCATGGTATCCAGCCCCTCTGGTAATTCATTAACTAAGTCACCAAGGTTTGCCGCCTTAATTACTTCCTCCAGCTTTTTCTCTTCCACATGTGGCAAGCCATAGGTAATATTTTGACGAATTGTTCCTGAGAATAATATAACATTTTGTGGGACCACCGCTAAATGTTTACGAAAGGAATTCATATCCAGTGTGGATAGATCTATACCATCCAGATATATCTTGCCACCGGTAGGTTTTAAAAATCCTATGATCAAATTCAAAATTGTAGATTTACCAGCACCAGATTCACCTACAAAGGCTATCGTCTCTCCCTGCTTTACTTCTAAATTTAAACCTTTTAAAATTGGCCTGAAACTATCCTTATATTCAAAGCGAACCTGTTCAAATAGAAAAGTACCATTTACATGCTTTATTTTTGTTTTATTTCGATAATCCTCCACATCGTGAGCTAGCACTATCTCACCAACGGAGCGAACTGACTCAATCCCTCTTGCTAATGTTGGCAACAGGGTAATCAAGTTCGAAACCTCCGTTATAATTGATGCGAAATAAGTTTGGTATAGAATTATTTCACCGATACTTATTTTTTGCTGATATGCAAGATAACCTGTAAAAGCTAGACAAAGCAGTTTAAAAAATTGAAAGACTGCCCAGTTAGAGGCACCATATATGGAGTGAACCATATCCAAACGGTAGCCCTTTTCTGCAACGCTATTCAGCTGCCCCTCCATTTTCTTTACTTCTTCTTTTTGAAGACCATGGGCTCTGGTAACCGGAATTAATTCCACCATCTCAAATACTCTGGCACTGGTTGTCTCCATCTCCTTTCGGAAATTCGCATTGCTACTGCCAATTTTTTTGCGAAAAGCTACTATTAATGCAACGGATACCGGAATACTTAAGATAAAAAACAGAAATACCGTCCAGCTTTTCATTGCTGTTACCGTGAATGCCACCGCCAGATTTAAGACAATCGACAGCACGCCAACAAACAATTGCCCCGAAAGCATTTCGATTGCTTCCACGTCTCGCATAATTTTTGATTGAATGCGCCCGGATTCCATCTCCTTATGATAAGATATGGACAGCTGCTGTAGCTTACGGACTAAAGTTCCGCGCAATCCGGATTCTACCAACCGGATTGCGCGACTATAATACTTTGTGTGTAAATAATGCATTGGGATATTCTCAGCAAGTAAGAATATCATAACAACTACATTAATATATAATTCTTTCAGATCATGTTCCGAGGGTGTTGTAGCAATATTAATTATATTGGAGGTGATAATCGGTATGATCCACACCGGCATTACCTTAATTACGTAAAAAATTGCTGACCAGAACAATTTGCTATAATAGCCTTTGTATAAACCAAGTAGTATTCTAATTGGCTTGTTATCATTTTTCTCATAGCTTTCTAAAAACGGATTTTCATTCTTTCGCTCTTCCATGAATATCCTCCAAATCGACCCTGCGTTGTCTCAAGTCAAACTTCTAATCCAAGGGTAAATATTTCAAAAGGTTTGAGTGTAATACAAATCTCCCCTTTATTATTTACACCTAATTCCTGAAGTTGTTCCTCTATTACATTACTTCTATAATATTTTTTCACATGGTCGGAAACTTTGACCGTTAATACACTTTCTTCTTCTCTGCCATTTATAAAGCGAATGATTTGATCACCTGAATTTAGTTTATTCTTCATTCCCGTCAGATAAATACCATTTCCCTGCCACTCTAGATAGGACTTCTCAATAGGAAGTGTGCCTTCTTGGATTATAAGCTGGCTAGTCATCATCGGAATTTGGAACTGATACGCTTCTATAATCGGATCAAACACCTCTGATTTTGGGGCAAAAGGTATAATCTCAAAGGAAACACTACATTTTCCAAGGCACTGCGCTCCTGGTGTTAGGAATACTCCCCAGTCACCCAATTCTCCAACCGCACGAAGAAGTGTAATTGCGATTGCATTATCTTCCTCAGGTAATAATTCATATTCGTATAGTCCAAAATTAGCTGCAACAATACCAGCTTCCTGGTCCGCAATTCCTGCAAAACACTGCTGATGTTCGCACCCACTTGGGTTTTCCCAAGTAGTAGCATGCTGATTTGGTCGCTTCACTATCTCAAACACAGAGTCTACAAAATGTGTATCCGTAGTTAAACCAGTCGGAAGAATTACCCGTAGTCTGTGGTCTTTCATAGCATTTACAAATTCTGACCTTACGCTTACTCCATGTCCATCCTTCTCAAGACTGAGGAAGGTGGTTATGGTTAGGGGTAATTGCTTCTTGCTTCTTTGGGCTTTTCTTTTTTTGATTTCTGTCATTCTTCTGACTTCTTCTATTAGCGTTTCATCAGCACTTTCCGGAATTTGAAGCACTTGCGTAATTTTGTAGGTAGCTCTGTACTGCTCATCTTCTATCAATTGACAGGTACTGATACTATTCTTCGAAAGGATCGGTTGCTCCCCTTTTGGCTGACGGTAGATATATTCATTGCCGATATCGCCGGTGTCTTCGTAGTAACACAGTTCCTGATAAATTTTTCCTGTCTCTTTATGTAGAAGATTTATCGTTCCATTCGGGTTAATCGTCACCTTTAAGTGTTCATTTTCCATTCCGTTTTCAATTACAAGAGATTTCTTCTCCAACTCTTCATTTATTTTCGTTGTAATTAATTCCTTTGCAGCAACTGCCTCAGTTAGAATGAGCGCATAAACTTTATAGCCCATGGATGGAACTGCATCTGCTTTAAGTGTAACTTTAACATATCTCGCCATGTAGGGTTGGCGGAATTTATCGTCTGGAAGATCATATCCAAATCTTACGCCCATGTCTTCGATTGTGCATGGTATGAGATTTTGATTATGGTCTATCAAGGTGAATGACTTCATGCTTCGATTTTGCATTTTATCATAGGAAGTCGTAAGATTTTCATGATATACCCTTTCAATATCGATAAGAACACTTACCGTTCCGGTCCGTTCCCATCCACTTGTGTTAAAGACACTAAATGGATAAGCTTCCTGACCACAAAAAGCCGAAGTATCAATATTACGTCCTAGGGTATCTATGCTCTCTTTTATCAATTCTTGACTAACTTGAAGGCTTTTTTGATGTCGAGTAATCATTTCGTCATGAACTTCATCAACACTACAACCGCAGATACTGTCATGGGGGTGATTCTGCATTAGCTTCTTCCAGGCATATTTAAGTGAAGCATGCGGATATTGTACTCCGGTCTCTGCCGCAAAAACCGCCAAAGGCTCTGCAAGATTTGTTAATGCCACTTCATTTTCTCTATTCATTTGTTTTAAATAAATTCGAGATGAAGTCGTATTGACCAAGGTCGTCCATCCATTTGTAGATTGACTGGTTAATTCACCCGTCACAGTAGAAAGCTTGTTTTCCTGTGACGATTTCACACATTCAATATACTCGTTAAAATTGGAATGTTTAAATTCATACTCCGGGTAAAGTCGGTTTGCTAATGCTATCGCCTCAGCGATATCCTTCTGAACCGGCTGATGATCACATCCATTCATAAAAAGCAAATGTTCTGTAGACGCATATCGAAGAACATCCTGTAATCTCTTATCCCAGAATACTCTTGCTTCCTTCTCTTCTACCGGAATCTCAGCGCCGTTATTATACCAATTAGCAAATAAAATGCCTAATAGTCCACTGCCATCCGGAGAATTCCAGTTCATCTCTGAATAAAAGGATTCATATTCGCCTGTTTCCAACACTTCATTGTTAAAGCCTACCGGTTTTACTCCCCTACCGAATATCACAGCCTCCATACCTGCTTGTTTTAGTAACTGGGGCATCTGTCCCGCATTACCAAAAGCATCTGGGAAATATCCAATCTTGCTTAACTTCCCATATTTGTTTGCTTCCTCTATGCCTACAAGAAGATTTCTGACACTTGATTCTCCAGTAGTCAAAAATTCATCTTGCAGAATATACCAAGGACCTATATAAAATCTTTCCTCGATTATTTTTCTCTTTATTAGTTCGAAATTTTCCGGTTTCAATTCCAAATAATCATCCAATATGATTGTTTGACCATCTAAATGGAAGCTCTCAAAGCCTTCCTCCTTATCAAATAACTCCATGCAATCGTCAATTAGCTGCATCAGTTTGAGCCGATGCTTTTCAAAAGGCATATACCATTCCCGATCCCAATGTGAGTGGGATATTATATGTATCACTTTTTTTCTCATTATATTGCCCCTTATTCTTATAAAAACCCCTACAAGCGAGAAAAGAAAGTCATTCGTAGCAAATCCAAATATCAATTTATTCTTTTTGCTTGCAAGGGTTTTTCTATTATTATATCTGAAATAATTTTTTTAATGAAAGTAGCTATCTAAATTATTTTGCAGCCAAGAAAGCATCAATCTGCTTTTGACATTCAGCAATAATATCTGCTGTGCCTGCATTATTCGTATCACTGATTAGCTTATTAACAACGTCTTGATAATTTCCACCAAGACCTGCTTCAATCAATTTATTAGCATCTGTATAAAGCTGATCTCTTTGAGCTACCTGTGACTTAACATTCGTTACATCAAAGCTAAATCCATTCAAAGGACTATTAACGTTCTGAGGAAGAGATGCTGCATAATCAGCTTCAGCCTGCCAGAAGCCTTCACCATAAGATGCATCCGGACGCATATATTGTGGCTTCCAGAGCGCCCAACGTCCGCCCCATTCCATAAAGCTGGAATTCTCAGCAGTCATGCCTTCAGGGAATATTGCTTCTTCGCCGTTTAATTCATAAGTCTCACCTAAGATACCGTATTGAACCATATCATAAAGTGTTTGGTCTGTCTCAAGCATATTTAAGAACATTAAGGTTCTCTCCGGATTTTCGGAGGTTGCAGGAATTGCTACAAGATTGGAAAGTGGTGATCTGTTGGCATAAAGGCCATCCGGATATACTTCGGTGAAATCCCATCTAGCACCTTCATCCAGCCATGCTCGCTTCTGGTTGCAGAATTCATGAGTACCCCATTTAGTAATCAATTTACCCTGATTTATATAAGTATTATGGTCGGTTGTATCTGTTAGGATATCTTTCCAGATAATACCTTCACTCTGCCATTTTTCAGCATATTTTGCCTTTTCTAGGTAGGATTGTGTTGTTTCAACCGGAACTACTTTGCAAGCCGGATCATTTAAGTTAATTGCAAGACCATGTCCGATTTCCATTAAGCCTTCCTGAGAACCAATTAAACCAGCATTTTCAAGAATATATTTATCCGGGAATGCAGTTTTTAATTGCTGTAAGAAAGCATCTACGCCTTCCCAAGTTGCAAGAGACGCTTTATCAACAGTAATGCCTGCCTTCTCCACTAAGTCCCCTCTCCATTGGAAGAAGGTACGGTTATTCATAGCCATTGTCCAAGGAAGTGATACGATATTACCCTTGGATTTAGCTGCATCAAGAATGCCTTTTTCCTGATATAATGCATATAAATCAGGAGCATATTTTGGAAGCAGATCATCAATTGCCATATAAGCATCGTTTGCTGTCATCTGATAATAACAGGTCCAGTCACTATCAAAATTTAAATCCCATGCATCTCCAGCACCAGCTTTTACAAGTAATTTTTGTGTAAAGTCAGTACCTGCTATAAATTGTACATCAAAAGTTGCATTTAGTGTGTCCTTTGTGTATTCCGCGATTTTATCCCACACTTCGTCCGTTGCAGCTTTTTTGTCTCCATAGAAAATGAAATGTAGTGTTACAGGTTCCAGTTCAGTGCTCGCCTCATCAGCATCGTCTTTACTCCCAGTATCTGTAGATGTTCCCTCTTTATCTCCAGTACTATCGGTCTTAGAGGTATCGTCTTTACTACATCCACCCAACATGGAAATTACAAGCATCATGCATAGTAATAATCCAAGCATCCTTTTAACTTGTTTTTTCATAACTTTTCTCTCCTTTTTAGTTTTTATTACAAGAAAGCCTACTGATATTGTCAGCCTTCTAATGCAATCGGTGTTGTTATCCCTTTACCGCCCCAACCATGATACCTTTGATAAAGTATCTTTGAAGGAAGGGATATAGTAGTATAATTGGTCCTGTCGTTATGATTACCATTGCCATTTTTACGCCATCGCTGGGAATGGATGCAAGAAGTGCTTGTGCCTCCGCCGATTTATTACCCATTGTCTGTAAAAATTGAATGTTTGCTATAATTGTTCTTAGTAGCATTTGAAGAGGTTGTAAATCAGAGTTTTCAATTAGCATTAATCCCAACCACCAATCGTTCCAGAAGCCAAGCGCTGCAAACAATGTAATCGTTGCGATAACAGGCTTTGCTAAAGGCAAATATATCTTACGAAATATCTTAAACTCTCCGGCACCATCGAGTTTCGCCGATTCCCACATCTCATCGGGAATTGAGTTAAAATAATTACGTACCAAGAATATGTACCAGGCACTAACCAGACTTGGTATAATCAAAGCCCAAATATTATTTTTCAAATGCAGATACCTTGTACATACGATATACCAAGGTACAAGACCGCCATTAAAAAGCATTGTCAATAATACATACAGATTAATAAAACCCTTAAAACGAAGATTCCTTCTAGACAAAACAAAGCCCATCATCGAATTAATCAATACTGACAAGCCAGTTCCCATAATTGTTACCAGCAATGTGATTTTATAACCGTTTAATATCATCCTTTGATTTGATAGCAATACTTTGTATGCTGCTAACGTCGGATCTCTTGGAATTATGCTAAATCCATAGGTCGCTGCCTCCGTATCGGTGGTTAGGGATCCTCCGATTACCATCAAAAATGGATACAAACAAATAAGAGAAAATCCAACTATAAATAGCGTTACTAATAATTTTCCTAAGGTTATTTTATTTTTCATCATTTTCATCAATCTCCATCTTTTTCTTCTATTATGAATTCCAATACAAAATTATTAGAACAATGCCGAATCCTTTTCATAACGTCTTGCTAACCCATTACAGATAATAACAAGTACAAATGATATTACGGACTGGAAGAAACCGGTAGCTGATGAAATTGCGATATCGCCTGTCTGACGAAGTGCTCTAAATATGTAGGTGTCTAATACATCTGTTGTAGCATGAAGAGTAGGTACATCATTCGTTACATTGTAAAATAGTCCAAAATCAGCATTCATGATTCTGCCGACTGCCAATAACGTCATTACCACTACAGTAGGACGAAGCAACGGAAGACTAATGTTCCAAATCTGCTGCCATCTGGTAGCACCGTCAATCTGAGCCGCCTCATAATAGGAACCATCAATTCCACTTAGGGTTGCGAGATAAATAACTGAGGTGTAACCGGCACCCTTCCAAATGTTAACAATCAAAAGAATAATGGGCCAATAGGATGCGTTCATGTAAAAGGCCACCTTCTCACCACCGAAGGAGGTAATCAGTTTATTTAACGTTCCGTTTTCATAGCTTAATACTCCACTAACAAAAATACCAACAACAACGGTAGATATAAAATAGGGAAGAAAGCTTAAAGATTGTGTAATTTTCTTAAGATGTTTATTGGTTAATTCATTAAAGGCTATCGCAAGCAGCAAAGCAAATATCGTACCCACGATAATAAACAAAATATTTAGAAATAGTGTATTACGAATTGCATTCATCGCTGTCGCATTGTTATGAAACAATATCTCGAAGTTTTTGAATAATGGATCCATCCAATCACTTCCCCATATACCCTGTCTGAAATTATATTTTTTAAAAGCAATTACCAGTCCACCCATCGGCATATAGGCAAATAGAAATAATAAAAGCATTGCCGGCAATGCCATGGCATATAGCTGCCATCCATTTTTAAGATCAACGAATAATTTCTTCTGTTTATACGCTCTCTTGTTTGTTAGTACAGTTGATTTCTCCTTTTTCAAGCTACTTCCTCCTCTTGTTTGATATATCATATTATTGCATATTTATTATGATATGTCAATCTCCAAATCTAATTTTTTTATTTAATTTGTACACTTATATTTTTATTTCCTATTATTTCTAGTTAATATGTACGTTATAACTAAAGGTTACTTAATTTTCCACCTCATTTTCTCCTATTATTTGATATATCATACGTCGTTTATTCCACTTTCTTAGTCAATTTTAAAACATCTTGTTATATTAATTCTTTTCTCTATCTATTGTTTGACTTTTATCTCACTTTGATATACTATATTAAGGAGCATATCCCAACGATAGGGGGAGATTTATGGAAACAATAAACCGGGATGATAGTTTACAGGGCCTCAATGATAATACTCCAAGCAGCAAAAAAAATCTATATGAAATCATCATTGATGATATTTTTGCCAAAATTCAAAGCGGAGATTTCTCATATGATGAGCCGATCTGCACGGAAAAACAGTTATCGCTTCAGTATGGTGTCAGTCGTATCACAGCGAAAAGAGCCATAACGGATCTAGAGCATCAGGGTATCCTTTACCGTAAAAGAGGGGTAGGCAGTTTTGTTGCTAAGGATACAACTATTAAAAAAGAAATTTTATCAGCCTCACCTACACAGGCTTCTAATACTTTTGCATTTTTACTGCCTTTCGATACAACAAAAGGTGGATTAATGGACACGGTAACCGAAGTAAGTAAGGTTGTGAATGAAGCAGGATACTTTATGGGTATCTATATTACGAGCGAGAATGCCTCCAAGGAAAAATATGCAATACGTCAGTTATTGCAGCAAAATATTGCAGGTGTAGTATATTATCCAAAAGGTAATAAAATCTATTTAGATATGTTGAATAACTTTGTTATTAACGGAAAGCCGGTACTTATCATTGATAAGACAAATGATTGCTCCTATATTCATAATGTTGTATCCGATAATTTTGAAGGCGGAAAACTGCTAACAGAGCATCTTTTATCCCTTGGTCATAAAAAAATTGCTTTTTTATGTAATGTTTCAATTGAAGAAACCTCCTCCGTACGTGACCGTTTCGGCGGTTTCATCCATGCTCATCGCAAGCAGGGGCTTTCGGTAAATATGGATAACGTAGTTAACACACTTGGGCATCTGACTGAGAAGACCGCAATGTCAGGTAGTAGCGTACCAGAGCTAAATTCCTTGATTAATAAGCTATACACTAATGGGGTAACAGCCATTGAAGCGGAAAACGATCAGGTTGCATATTCTGTTCTCTGTTCCTGCAAGGAGTTAAATATTCGTGTTCCGGAAGACATGAGCATCTGCGGCTTTGATAATACCGTATGGTCGCAAAAGACAGAAATGGGCATTACTACAGTTAGCCAGGACTTTCCCGAAATCGGAAAACAGATAAGTCATATACTGCTATCTTCTTTAAAAGATCCAGCATATGCAATTCAAAAATGCGTGGTTCCAGTACAATTAATCGTCCGTGGTTCAACATTACCACCTTCAAGATAAGCTATTATATAACCTATCCTTCGTATTGATAGAATTTAATTTAAGTAAAGAAAAAGAGGAAGGCCGGTCAGTAACAGATATTGTTACCGTCAGGCCTTCCTCTTTTTCTTTATCTATAGATTATTATTAATTATCATGAAATTGCAATCATACGCCCTCATATCCACATATTTAACAATAAAATATCTGTTACAATAAGACTGATTTACAGATAGGTATATGTCCTGTTAAGGCGATACTGCGAGAATCGGGTTGATTAAATCCGATATAAATTCTATATTCTCCTGAATACAGCTTCTTAATCCCATCCTCATCATAAGTACAAAAAGCATCCTGTTCCAATACAATCTCAACTTTTTTACTCTCACCGGAATGTAAGTTGATTTTTTTCAACCCCTTTAATTGGTATTTGGGTGCTTTTTCATAAGGAGCTTTAATATATACCTGCAGGGTCTGAGCCCCTTCCATTGCACCTGTGTTGATAACTTCCGAACGAATTATAACAGAAATCCCTTCCTCCTGTTTACGTATAAATTCCACCTCATTTAGCGTAAAGGTTGTATAGGATAATCCATAACCAAAGGGATACAATGCCTCATTATCCATATAACGATAGGTTCTATTCTCCATCGTATAATCTGTAAATTCCGGCAAATCATTAATCGAATCATAGAAGGTGACTGGAAGCTTTCCCTCTGGTGACCGCTCGCCAAATAATAATTCAGCTACCGCACGACCACCCTGTGCCCCCGGGTACCAAGCTTGCAAGATAGCCTTTACTCTCTGTTCCTCTTCTCCAATTGACAATGAACTTCCGGATAGCATCACAAGTATAACCGGCTTGCCACTGTCACATATCGCTTTCAACACTTGTTGTTGAATTCCCGGCAGTTCCAAACTAGTTTTGTCTCCACTGGCATATTTATTATTCGGATCTCCTTCTTCTCCTTCTATACTGGAATCCAAACCAAAGCAAGCAATTATTACATCACTTTCTTCGCAAACAGCCTTTACTTCGGAAAGACGGTCATTGCATATACCAAAGTCACTGACATGCTCCAGATACAGATGGCATCCTTCCGAATAACGCACCGTAACCTCTTCTCCCAAATAATCCTGGAGTCCTTCCAATATCGTGACATAACGGGAAGCAGTACCTTCATAATTACCAACCAGGGCATTACGGCTATTCGCATTCGGACCAATAACTCCTAGGGTTTTTATCTTGCTTTTCTGTAGAGGAAGGATTTCCTCTTGATTCTTTAATAATACAACCGTTTTTTTAGCCACCTCTAAATTCAACTTACGCATAGAAGCGGTATCTACGTTGTGATAATCAATCGTCGCAAATGGTATATCATTCTTATCCTCAAACAATCCCAGCTTCATCCTGGTCATCAACAGTCTTGTCACCGCTGCATCTAGCGTTTTCTCAGATAGTAGCCCATCTTCTACAGCTTTTTGCAGATAAAAAAACATTTTACCGCAATTCAGATCACAGCCATTCTCCATCGCCATAGCAGCTGACTGTACAGGCCCATCTGTTACTCTATGATGCTCATGAAAATCTACAATTGCCCCACAATCCGAGGTCACATGTCCCTCAAAGCCCCAATCGTTACGTAATATCTCATCTAAGAGTGTTTTACTGCCACAGCAAGGTTCCCCATTCATCCGGTTATATGCTCCCATAACCGCTTCCACATGCGCTTCCTTTACTGCAGCTTCAAAAGCCGGAAGATAAGTTTCGTAAAGATCTTTTTTTGATACTACCGCATTAAAACTGTGCCTAATATTTTCAGGCCCGGAATGGACTGCAAAATGTTTCGCACAAGCAGCCACTTTCATGTATTCTCCATCACCTTGCATTGCGTTAATATACTTCACTGCAAGTCTTGAGGTAAGATAGGGATCCTCGCCGAATGTCTCATGTCCTCTCCCCCATCTTGGATCACGGAATATATTGATATTCGGAGCCCAGAAGGTAAGACCTTTGTAGATATCGGTATCGTTATAACGCTGCTGCATATTGAATTTCGCTCTGCCCTCTGTAGCGATAGCCTCAGCTACTTCATAAACTAATTCTTCATCAAAGGAAGCCGCTAACCCGATCGCTTGCGGAAATATCGTTGCCACTCCGGCACGAGCCACCCCGTGCAAAGCCTCATTCCACCAATTATATGATTTTATACCCAGCCGTTCAATGGCAGGAGCCGTATGTACCGTCTGGAACACCTTTTCTTCCAAAGTCATTTGTGCTACCAGTTTTTCAGCTTTCTCTCTAAATTCACTTGTTCTCTCATAATATTTCATAACAGTAATGTCCCTTCTACTTGATCATTATAGCTCCATCTTCCCTTAAGCTCCATAATTTATCGTTAATTATGGTTCCTACCGTTTGATTCTCCTCCAAAATCAGTGGCTCTGTATTTGTAAAATACCTGCAGCAGTCTTCCAGCAGATAGGAGAAAGCCAGAGAAGGTGTCCATATCGCATCCGCCTGTGCATCCAGATCTAAAGGTGCAGCAAAATAAATTCCCATGCCTTTTCCGAATTGATTTGCGAAGGAACAATAGGCTTCCTTCGTTGTAACCGCACCATGATTATGTTCTATATTTTTCATCAGCGGAGTCACAGAGGGATCTAACTTATTCCATGCTACCATGGAGTGTTGGCTCAAAAGAGTATTGGATTTCAACATCCAAGGAAGTGCATGTACGATATATTCGCTATGCCCCCAGACTTCCTCAGATTCCCCATTCATACCAAATATCGATTCAAATCGTTCTACAACATGGTCCTCCAAATCATGGGGGTGGCAGTTCGCCAAAAGAACCCCTCCATCTTCAACCCAGTTTGCAATTTTCTCTAAAACTTCAGCTCTAATCACACTCGTATCCAATAGAACAAGAAGTTTGCTATTATTTAATGCATCATCCAAAACCATCTGCTCATCCGCTACATTAATCATATATTTTTTACGAATAGAACAAATTGATTCCCTGATATTATCAGAAATTGGATTTCCACTAAGAAGCGCTTCCTCTAAAGGCCAGAAAAATGTTATGTCTTGCTTTGTATTTCTTTCTCCTATGTACTGACCGTATTGTTTTACATAAGCAGCTCCACCGGTCTCCTCACTATGATTCATCAGATTCCCGTAATAATGGAACACCTGACGATTCCCATAAGCAATGCTTCCGTACATACGAACAGCAACACCAATCGGTAAGATTGGTCCAACTGGTTCAAGCCCCATATAAGCCCCATAATATTCACAGGCACTATGCATATGGATGGTAAGGTAGGTGTTTTCATAAAAGTTATTGCCTTCATTCGTTAACCGGATACCACCCTGATATTTTGCAGCAATCTTAGCCTGGTCAGAAAAGGATGAACCATGTTGTGGTTCCTCCACACCTCCCGTACACAAGTAAATCGGAGTATCAGGAAAATGCTTTCTGCAGGATTCCATCCAAAACTCGGCATATGTCGTCATTGATTTATGGTACCATAGAAGAAAATCTAAATACGCTGTTCGACTCGGTTGAAATACCCTGAGGAAGGGTTTTACTTCATAAAAGGATTGGTAAGCAGTCCGCCATTTCATATTCAACGTTGAAATGGTACTATATTTCCTCTGCATTTCTAATTGGAAATCCGTAATCGCGTCCTCACCTCCACACCAAAACCCCCTGTGTGTATGGTAATCACCTGGCCAATTGCCTACTACAGGGAAGATTGCCTCACCATAATCGCCACAAATACCCGGCTGTATACTCTCTAATACTCCCCATGGTAGATAATGATCTGCAAACGCTTTTAATACCCTGTCTATTTCAGCTCTGAAGCCTATGTTCCAAACTGATTCAATCGGATTTTCTATTCTATGCTCCAAACAAACAAGTCCCTGGTGTTGCTCGCTCTTCAACCACCAATCCGGCGCTGCATATTTGGGTCCCATTAAGAGAAACGGAACAAACTTTAAGCCAGCTTCTTGTATCAATCTGACTGATTTATCATAAGTATCCCAATGAAAACTACCTCTTTGTTCCGGTTCAAAATCTCTCCAATAAACATAAATCTGTACAGAGGTAAACCCATTCTCTTTTACATAATTTAAAGCCTTTCTTGCCTCATCCATTCCCTTATCAAAAGGAATGCCACATACTACTACTTCTCCCATAAATGATAATTCTCCTTCCTATCATCCTATTGCAGTTAATACTGTAAGTCTTTATTGATATATCATTATGATATTTTCATATTATCACATCGTGTTTGATATATCAAACAAATTTTATATATATATACTCTGTAAAAATAGGTACTTTTCTAATTATAAGAAAATAAAAAAGTCAACCACTTTGGGTTGACTCATTTCATTTAATAATTTATTTACTTTATTTTTATTATTTATGGTTGAACATTTCAGGGTATTTGATTTTTTTCTAAATTATACTCCCACATAACCTTTTATCAGTTTGAGTGTATTCTCAAGTCCACTTTTATGAGTTCTCTCCATTCCATGAGAAGCATGTACCCCCGGACCAATTAATGCTCCACAGATATCATTGCCGCCTCGTAATGCGGAAGAAACATCCGATCCATAATGAGGAAAGATATCAATTACATAATCAATTTCTCGCTCTTTTGCAAGTGTAATTAAACGATTGGTCATATCATAATCGTAGGGTCCGGAAGAATCCTTTGCACAGATGGTAACAGAGTATTCATTGCCATTCAAATCATCTCCAATTGCGCCCATATCAATTGCTAAGAATTCCTTAATCTCCTTAGGTATCCAGCTTGCGCCATAACCAACTTCTTCAAAATTACTAATGAGTATTTTCAAATTCTTCTCCGGTACCTGATTTTCTTCTGACATTCCCTTCAACATTCCAAGCAATATTGCAACGGAAGCCTTATCATCCAAATGCCTGGATTTGATAAATCCCGCATCGGTGTAATGGAACTTCGGGCTAAAACTGATATAATCTCCGCTGTTAATCCCAAGTGCCAATACATCCTCTTTACTTTTCACCGGTTCATCGATGCGAATTAGCATATTCCGATCTGTACGCTCAAGAGTCCTTGCATCATCATAGCTATGAACAGAAGCACTTTTTATTAAAATCGTACCAGTATAGGTCTGGCCTCCTCTCGTATGAATCTTGCAGTAGCTGCCTTCTACACTGTGCATCGTATATCCACCGACTAAAGTGAATTTTAAGGTTCCTTCCGCATCAATAGAACGAACCATAGCACCTAATGTATCTACATGCGCTGACAATCCTAAGGTTTCCTTACTTTTCCCCTTAACCGATATGACTAATCCACCTTTTTGACTGTACTCACTATCATAGCCAAAATGCTCCGCTTCCGCTTTCACAAATCCCATCACTTCTTTCGTAAATCCAGAGGGGCTCGGAATATTTACAAGTGTTTCTATTGTTTTAATAATATATTCTATTGTATCCATCATTGACCTCCTACACACTAATACTTTGAAATTAATACCATTATATTTCATTTATTTACGGAAAACAAGCTATCTCTTAATACCTATCGAATACCTTATTCCTGTAAATGGAAAGACTTCATCAATTTTTCACGATGTCTTCACATAGCCTCCACAACTCCACCGTAAGATTACGTTAAGAAAAAAATGAACTGAGGCAGTAATCGTTTTTATTTACATAGCCTTAATTGCTCAAACATACTAACGAAAAAGGAAGGATTACATCATGGTCAAAAAGTACAATAATAACAAAAAATCTTTTTTCTCTATTAAGGCAAAGGTTGCCTTACTCTGCACTTGCTCCATTCTAATTGCAGTTTTAGTTAATTCTCTATTTATGGGGAAAGTAAGTAAGGATGCCATTACAAGTAGTACTGAAATAACAATGCAGAATATGGCTGAGTCCTACAACAAAAACATATCGGATACCGTACAGCAAATTAGTCAATCTGCAAATTTTATGATGAGCTCTTCTGTAATATCAAACTTCGTAAATTCCGGTGGCAAAGAAGACGTAACCGAAGTGGAAGAGTTAGTTAGCATGTTCTTAAATACTAACTCCTCCAATGAAAACATCAGCTTGGTAGATGTAAATGGCATCGTTCTATACAGTACGGATAGCTCCCTCATAGGAAAAGACCTCTCTGGCGAAGACTATTTTAGTGAAATGGTATCCAGTGGCCTCAGTGCGCAGGGTAATGTATTTACTTCCGAAAGTTCTGGTGACGCCTGCGTTACCTTTGCCATTCCACTTCGAACCGATATGATCATGGGTCCTATCGCCGAAAGGAAAGATACTTTACCAATAGTCGAAACCCTACCTGATCAAGGTTCCTCCTCAATAAGTGAAGATACTGCACCTGTCACGGGATCAAACGTTTTACCAGGATCAAATGAACACGAAATGGCGGTAACAGAATTTACCGGAGCAATTATCACGAATGTAAAGGTCTCTGCCTTTAGCAGTTCTCTCTCAGAGATTAATATAGGAGATTATGAAACAGGATATGCATTTATTCTAGATACAGATGGTTCCTTCGTATATCATCCTGACGATAGTTTAATCGGGACAAAAGTTGATAACGATGAATTAAACAGTATTATTTCTAAAGTTAATAGTAGTAAAATTTCAGATACCAAAATTGTTACTTATAGCTTTAACGGTGTAAGTAAATATGCAGGTTATAGTACGAATTTGGACAATAGTTGGACTCTTTTCGTTGCGGCCGATCGGTCAGAAGTATTCTCTGCCTTAGATAAAGTCGTTTCACAATCCTTATTAATTAGTATAATACTCATTGCTATCCTGACCACTTTTGCAT
Source organism: Herbinix sp. (assembly GCA_029256105.1). Taxonomy (GTDB): domain Bacteria; phylum Bacillota; class Clostridia; order Lachnospirales; family Lachnospiraceae; genus Mobilitalea. The sequence continues at coordinate 104,259 of JAQSYO010000002.1, read as the reverse complement.
ATTTATTTACAGGTACAATAACCAAATCCATTCAGAAAATCACACACTTGATTAACAAAACTGCTGAGTTAGATTTTACCGTGGATAACTCCTTTGCTAATTTATCCTCTCAAAAGGATGAGACCGGAGAAATGAGCCGGGCAATCGAGAAAATGCGTGATGTCCTAAAAACAATGATTTTACATATTAGTGAGGTCTCAGGTAAAATTACAGAATCCTCCGAAAATCTGAGCGGTATCTCCCACTCTGTTAACGACCATGCATCAGATAATTCAGCTACTGCAGAAGAACTTTCAGCAAGTATGGAGGAAACAGCTGCCACAACAGAGCAAATCTATGGAGCTATCGAGCAAATTGGTAACAATTCAAAGGATATGATTGATAAGGTAACTTTTGGATCAAAGCTATCCACCGATTTAATCTATAGTGCACTTGATTTAAAATCTACAACGGAACGTGCCACCGATAAGACAAAGAAAGTATATGAAGAAGTAAAACTTAGAACGGATGCTGCCCTTGAACAAGCGAAAGCAGTCCAGAAAATTAGTGTTCTTACAAAGACAATCAAAGAAATTGCAAGTCAAACCAATTTACTCGCATTGAATGCCTCCATCGAAGCAGCCCGTGCCGGTGAAGCAGGAAGCGGTTTTTCGGTTGTAGCCAGCGAGATTGGTATTCTGGCTAACCAGTCCTCAAAAACAGTGGCAAATATTACCGACATTGTGAATGAGGTATACAAAGCTGTGGAAAACATGTCGAAGAGTCTGGAACAGACCTTAGATTTCTTAGAAAATAACGTCTTAGTTGACTACGCTAATTTTATGAACAACAGCGAGAAATACAATTTTGATGCTACCACCATGAATGAAACCATGGGAGGTATCCATACACAGATTGATATGCTTAATACCAGTGTTCTCGGTATTTCCGAGTCTATATCAGAGATTAATTTGATGGTAAATGAAGCCTCCGAAGGGGTAAATGATGTAGCTGAGAAGAATACCAACATTGTAGCATTAACGAATAACACTCAAGTAATGGCAAAAGAAAATACCGAATTTGCAAACGGATTAAAATCTATTGTCGATAAGTTCAAGTTATAGATATCCGAGTAACCAACTTGTTTAATCAAAATAATAGCTATGGAAGAGAAGGCTCTAAAACAATATGTTCCAGAGCCTTCTCATTAATATAACGTAGCATATTTGAAGCATTCCGCGGCTTCTCTTTCCTTAATATTTACAATAATTTTCAAATCTTAAATTACCTCATTATAAGAAGGAAGCCTTTATAAAATAAAATCTAAGGAACTATATTCTTTTTGATATTATCAATCTCATTTTTCATGCGTAAACCCAAGGAGAATAGTAACCCCTTAGTATCCTCAGATTCTGATGGATATGTAATTGTTGAAATAGCCAAATGAAAGGACTCCAGTTCTTCTTTTCCTTTTTTAACAGCTTCAAAGCTGTCTTTAATCTTTTTTTGTACTTTACCCACATTATCTAATCCGCAATAAGGGAATATGCCAATAAATATCTGTGATCCATAACGTTCAAATATGTCCGTATCCCACAAATCGCTTTTGAATTTATGATAAAACATATCGGATACTTGTATATATTTGTTTTCTATTTCATTATTATAAGTATTAATAGGAAGAAAGAATGTAGACATTAATACCGTAATATCATATTTACCTTTTTGTGCTTTCTTAAACTCTGTGTTAAGATAGCTCTGAATGTCAAATACGATTTCACTATTTGAATTGACCTGGATTTCTTTCATAAGATGCTTTTTATTTAATGTAAATAAAACCTTTTCTAAAAGATAAGTATCCTCGAACGGTTTAAGAATATAATCTGATGCACCTTCTGCAATTCCTCTTGCAAATACTTCTCTTTTATTGTTAGAAGTCAATATGAAAACCGGAACATCATATCTCTTTTCTTTTATCTTTGAAAGTATTCTAAAGCCTTTGTTTGCATCGTTGCCAACATCCATAATCACGAGGCCAATTTTTAAACCCACATTCGCCAGTATATTAAATAATTCGATTTCTTGTGAAACTTCATATACATGTACATTGTATCCCTGTAATAAATTATTCATTCTATGGCGAACCAAACTAACTTCATCAAAAATTATAACTCCATCTTCAATAGTACTTCGCAACTATTTTGTCCCTCCTAATATATTTCGTGTTCCTTGCCTATGTTCATAATAACCTTCTCCATTAACTTTGGTTGAATAAGCGGATAGGTCCAGTTTTTCGGCAATTCCTCCGATAATATCACTTGCTCAATTTCAAACTCAGGTAACGGTCCAATCCGATGGACTTCTGCAAAGTAAAGCATTCCATAGGTTTCGGTCAGATCAGAGATAACTCCGTCTTTACCACTGACAGAATAAACACATATGGGTGTAAGTTCGAAGTCGATTGCACCGGATTCTTCCTGTAACTCACGCTTTGCGGTATCAAGTATCGCTTCTCCCGGTTCTCTATGCCCACCCGGGACTTCGTAAGTGTCTCTACTTTTATGCTTACATATTACCCACTGTTTTTTGTACCTTGCTACAATAACAGCAAATTGCAATAATCCATCCTCTACACCTTCATAGAATTTTACTTCTATCATGTGTCTATCCCCCCTATCCTCTAAACCATATAAACTGTATATTCATGACTAAATCGATAGCCAAGCTTTTCTGCCACCGCAACAGAAGCTAAATTTGCTGCATCCCACCTCGGATATATATTTCTACTTATACATTCCAATATTAATTTTGATGCACAAGCTAAGGCTAATCCTCTTTTTCGGAATTCTTCCTTCGTCTCAATTGTAATCTCAAGCTTACCTGCACAATAACTATAAGTAGAAGCACCTGCGATAATCTCATCCTTTTGAAGGATAACAAAACCAATGCCATGCTTAAAATAATCTTCTTGTGATATAAAATTAGAGCAAAAGTCCGTTGTCCAATATTGCTCCTGAGTAATTGGATATATTCGTTCATCAATCCGTAATGCTTGAAACTCCGGTTCAATTGCAACAGCATATTCCTTTAGCTTTTCTTGATTAAACCATTCGATTTTACCCTTTACGGCATAGCGAGAGAAGCTTTTAAAACTGTCTGGATAAAGTTCTTCTTTTAATTTTTTCAACAATGGCTCCCATAACTGACTCTCAACCATCATAATTTTACCTTTACAAAGTCCTGATATGATATCTAATATCTCTATCTCCGCATCCTTATTATATTCGCCGAGGAAAAAATAAAAATCACCAATTAACGCAATCGCACAGGTCGGGTCGTCTATTGCATCCACCCATACTCTTCCCATCTGCCCCTCAACACAGGCATATAGTGTTACATCCTCCTCTAGCCCCACACACAAAGGAAGTGTGACCTTACGCTCTTCTCCAAAAATCTCAATCATATTATTTTACCTCTTGTTCTTGCTAGTTACGAAACACCTCTTCTAGCAAATATATATACAATCTACCATATTAAGCCACAATCTTCAATAGTACTTCATAGCAAATCCAGCAAGTCCAGTCAATTAATCGCATAGATTTACTATCGTTTTCTTATAGTTAAATGGTAGAATATGTATTATAATATTTATAGGTTTTACATCTAAACTTTTGAGAAAAATCTATCAATAAGGCGGAGGTATATATGAAGAATGATATATTTGCATTATATAATGCATGTTTTCCCAATATGAAAATTAGATTTGAAGCATTTCTCAATAAACTGGATTATGATCATAGTGAAATAATAGTGCGAAAGGACAAGAATGAAGTAATCGGTTTTTCTATTGTTAAAGATAATGCCATTCTATTATTATGTGTTAACCCTAAGTTACAAAACAAAGGCTACGGTACAGAATTATTGCAGCAATCGGAACAGAACATCAAAGCACAAGGGTTTGATAAAATCATTCTAGGCTGCGGAAGTACCTATTTGTTTCAAGGCGTTCCCATGGGTACCGAGGAAAAGACTCATCTATTCTTTGAGAAGAGAGGCTATCGCTCCGATGGTATTTCTGTTAACATGACGATGCGATTAAATGACTTTTCTATAAATACGATTCAGATGCCAAAAGCCCCAGATACCGTTCTATTTCGATATGCAACTGCTGAGGATAAAGCGAAGTTACTTCCTGCTGTTGCCGAGGTTGAAGCAGAATGGGTGAAATATTATGAACATTCTGAAGAACCAATACTAATTGCTGTAGAAGGAAGTGATGTATTGGGTTTTGAAATCATTTCTGCAAACATGGATACCTTTTATTCGGACGAAAGGGATACAATAGGTGCTGTTGGCTGTGTAGGTGTGGTCCCACAGGTCAGAAAAAGGGGTATTGGACTTCAGCTCGTTGCATTGGGGATTGAAGTCTTGAAGAAGAACGACTGCGATGAAGTCTTTATTGGTTATACTTATTACGAAAACTGGTATGCCCTGTTGGGGCATAAAACGTCCGAGCGATTTTGGATGGGCTATAAAAATATATAAGCTCTAAAACGATCACTTTAGTTTGATCCCTCATAATACTTATACAAATGCAAGTGTTAAACCATTTATAATGGCTTAAACATTTGCATTTATTTTTTATTTCTATATCTCTCGAATTATATTTAATAATAAATAATAGAAAACTTGAAGACAAACTTTATTACGAATCGTTTTGATCTATGTAAAGCAACTTGCGTTGCCCATTTCAATAGGTTTCATGAATGCTGCAGCAGACTTATTGATATGTGAAGCAGTATTTTTATATTTATGTCGCCTAGTGGCGGCGGAATGGAGGATCGATGAAAAAATTATTCAAATTTATTGCCATTGCTATCCTGTTTTTATTATCCTTAACCCTATTTAGTCGTGCAGTGGGTTTTATCGGTAAAGGTCAGAATAGTCATATGGCAAAGCTAGTATAATACAAGCAAGAAAATAAAATATTTTCTTCAAAGTTGAAGATAAATGAAATATACTATCGTTATAGTTATCGAAGGGTGAAGGGAGGCGGAAAAAATAAGTAACGAGCAATATTATGAATACCTAATTGATACGTATCAGAATTTGATTTACTCTATTTGTTATAAAATCGCTAGAGATTACTTTGATGCTGAGGATCTTGCCCAAGAAACCTTTCTTTCCGCCTACAAGCATTTATCAACCTTCGATAGACAATATGAGAAAGCCTGGCTTTGCCGTATTGCTACCAACAAATGCTTGGATTTCATTAAGCGGTCCGACCGCCAAAGTATCCCAACCGAGGACGAATATTTTCTTACCCAAAAAGATAAGGAACCTTTACCCGAAGAAAATGTTCTGGAGCTCGAGGTTAAAAAGCAGCTATCCGAGCGATGTAACACTTTAAAAACACCTTACCGAGAAATTGCACTGGATTATTTTTACCGAGAATTGCCCGCTACAGAAATTGCTGCCAATACCGGAAAGAATTTAAAAACCGTCCAAACCCAAATTTATAGGGCCAGAGCCTTGCTTCAGAAAAAATACAAGAAGGGAGCAGAAATAAATGAATGAAAACAAACATATTTCAGATTTAGATCTACTGGCTTTTAGTCAAAACACGATGGATAAAAAAGATGTAGAGGCATTACTAGAACATATTTGCTCCTGTAATTTTTGTTCTGATCAGTTAGCTGCTATGATGGCCGGGGAAATGATAACCGCCCCAAGGGACCTGAAAGATAATATATTGAAGGCCACAAAACGACCCGAGATACAACTTGCAATTAAAGCGAAGGAAACCTCAAAGCGTATGCAACTATTTTTATACAGCCTAAAGGTTGGTACCGCAACGATTGGTGCATTGCTCCTTCTTGTATTAACAATGAACTTTTCCAACTTTTCAAATACTGGGTACGAACCAAAGGATTTCTACAACAGCAGTGAAGATAAAATTTCTATGACTACAACCATTAAGAATGTCATGGATAATATCAGTAATAGCATGTTGGATTTTTCCAACAATATAATTAAAACGGAGGTAACAAAGAATGATCAGAAAGAAAAATAGTTTTTTAACATTTTGTTTTTCCCTATTCCCTGGTGCCGGACAAATGTATATGGGTTTTATGAAGAGAGGCGTTAGCTTAATGTCAGCCTTTTTCTTACTCATATTCTTAGCAATCTGGTTAAATCTCGAACCATTAATGTTAATCATGCCGATTATATGGTTCTTTGCATTTTTCGATACACATAATCTTCGCTCCACTCCGGATGATGAATTTTATACAATAGAAGATGATTTTATAATAATCCCGGATTTTGCCAAAGAAAAAGCAAAGGTACTCCAAAGTAAGTATCGCACTGTATTAGCAATAGCATTAATTATAATCGGCGGATCAATATTATGGAATAATCTATTTGATATTTTAATCTGGTCAATGCCAGATTTCATAAGCGATTATATCCGTAGCTTAGGTTATATTTTACCTCAATTGTTCATTGGCGCTGCAATCATCGCATTTGGTTTTTACCTTATTCGCGGTAAGAAGAAAGATTTAGATAATAATGATGCGGTTGAAATGCTTGAGGATAAAGGAGGAAAATAATATGACGAAAATTCATAGAGTCGGTACGATTACCTTAGGTGGGATGTTGGTTACCTTTGGTATACTTTTTCTCCTTCGAATATTCTTGGTTGACATGACTTTTGAGATCATTTTTAAGCTTTGGCCAATTATCTTTATCTTACTTGGTATAGAGATATTAATAGCGAATTTCAGACAGAAAGAGGAAAAATTGATTTATGACAAGACTGCTTTTGCATTGATTATTATTCTCTCCCTCTTTGCCATGGGCATGGCAATCACTGAATTTTGCATGGATTATACCGGCTCACATATCTCAATATATTAAGCTATTATAAGTTAATTAGGATTATCTTTATTTTATGAAAATCCATTACTCCCAATTTGCTAAACAAACCCATCGATTACTTATTGATGGGTTTGTTTTTTGTTTGTCTTACGTTTATCAAACTGCATAAACGCAAGAATTTTTGGAGTACCTTTCTCACATACTAATAAAATAATGAAAATAAATATTAAAGTAGGTGAATATATGGGAGTATCGCACAAAGGTGCCATATCATTGGGATTACTATACATTCCGGTTGGCTTATATACCACAACCAGCGACAATGATGTCAAATTCAATCAATTATGCAAGGATACAAAAGAGCGTGTGAAATACAAGAAATACTGCCCGAGTTGTAATAAGGAAGTAAAGTCCGATGATATCATCAAAGGCTATGAGTACGAAAATGATAAATACGTTATCATGACAGAAGAAGAAATCGAGAAAGTGAAGACGAAGAAGGATAAAACCATCCATATCATCCAATTTGTTAAGTTATCCGAGATTGATCAGATTTTTTATGAACGTAATTATTACGCTATCCCAGAAACAGGCGCGGAGAAAGCATTTGAATTGCTCCGTACTGCAATGCTTACGCAGCAGAAGGTTGCACTTGCCAAAACGGTGATTGGAACGAAGGAAAATCTAATTGTACTGTATCCGACTGAAAATGGTATTATCGCGAAAACGCTTTTCTACCAGGATGAAATTATGACTGTGCCCAAGCAAGTTCCAACCGTAGATTTAAGCGAAGCTGAGGTTACGATGGCAAAGACTTTGGTTGATTCTATGACCGGGCCTTTTAATGCGTCCATTTATAAAGATGAATATCAAGAGCGACTTCGTGATGCTATCATGCAGAAAATTCACGGGGAAGATATCGTTGCGGTGGATACTTCAGCTCCGAGTAATGTAATTGATTTAATGGAGGCTCTGCAGCGAACCCTAGCGATGTCGCAAGATCAGAAACTAAGTGGTACTGCCTAATGGATTTATTTGATGAGAAAAACATTAAGCCCATGTTAATATCCGAGATGACGGATCCCTTTAATGATATCGATTGGATTTATGAGTTGAAGTTGGATGGTATCCGATGTATTGCCTATCTGGATCAGGAAACAGAGCTTCGAAATAAGAGAAATGATCGCCTACTTCCCAAAATACCTGAATTGACTGAGATTTATAAGAATGTAAAGGAACGGTGTATTCTAGATGGTGAGCTTGTTATACTAAAAAATGGTGTTCCTGATTTCTTTGAACTACAAAAACGAGCTCTAACCACCAATAAATTCAAGCTACAATTGTCCTCAGAAAGCTTCCCCGCTTGTTTTGTAGCCTATGATATCCTATATCAAAAGGATAAACAGCTTATCGATCTACCACTTCTTGAGCGAAAGGAGCTTCTAACAGAAATCGTGATGGAAGATCCAAAGCTAGCCGTTAGCCGATATATTCCAGAGAAAGGAATCGAACTTTTTGCAGTAGCCAAAAGCCAAAAGCTTGAAGGAGTCATTGCTAAGAAAAGAGATAGTAAGTATTATTTTGATAAACGAACAAAGGATTGGATTAAGTTTAAATTTCTAGCTGACCAGGATTTTGTTGTTTGTGGATATATCCTTAAGGAGAAAGGCATTACCAGTGTAGTATTAGGACAATACAGTGGAACTGAACTAGTGTATAAAGGCCATGTTACTTTCGGGGTGAAGTACGGAGATTTAAAGAAGATTGAGACGATGAACCAATCTCCTTTTCTTATTACCCCTCCGGGAAATGAGAACGCTATCTGGTTTAAGCCCGAACTCGTCTGTGTCGTACAATATATGCCAAATGAAAAGGGAAGCTTACGACAACCTGTATTCAAAGGCTTTCGGGAGGATAAGGAAGCAATCGAATGCCAAGTTACCTAATACCTTCATGAAAGTTCTTGCGTCCTGTAGTTCGGGAAGTTTTTGGTGCTAAGAGTATACTTAAAGGGTGTTGAAAGCATAGGCTTTTAACACCCTTTAAATTTTCCCAATTACAAGATTGAAACGACTTAATATATCATATATTAATTATTCACATGACAATACTGCCAGCGAGAATTCACAGCACTGCTCTTCCTATAGGCTTACTTGAAATAAGCAACACCAGACTCAAAGATATACTGGTTTTGGTTCCCCATGATATTAATTGCCACGGAAGCTCCACGACGTTCGGAGTGAGTCATCTTTCCGAGTACTCTTCCGTCCGGACTGGTAATACCTTCAATTGCATAGTAGGAACCATTCGGATTGAAGTCTTCGTCCATGGTAGGATTGCCATTTAAGTCCACGTACTGCGTTGCAATCTGACCATTCTCATATAATTTCTTAATCCACTCTTCGCTTGCTACAAATCGACCTTCCCCATGGGATGCCGGAATGGAATATACTCCACCCAATTCCGCCTTCATTAACCAAGGCGACTTGTTCGTTACTACCTTTGTGTAAACCGATTTTGAAATATGACGGCCAATATTATTCGTCGCCAAGGTAGGTGAGTCTTCTTTTTGAGGAGTAATTTCACCGTAAGGAACCAATCCCAATTTAATCAGCGCTTGGAAACCATTACAGATACCAAGCACAAGGCCATCCCTCTTCTGAAGAAGTTCACTCACTGCATCCTTAATCTTCTCGTTGCGGAACGCAGTTGCAATAAACTTACCAGAGCCATCCGGCTCGTCTCCCGCCGAAAAGCCTCCGGGGAACATTAGAATCTGTGCCCCCTTGATACCCTCTGCAAAGGCCCCCACAGATTCTCGAATGTTATCCGCCGTCAAATTTTTAAATACTATTGTTTCTATCTCAGCACCGGCATTTTTAAACGCCTTCAAACTATCATATTCACAATTGGTTCCCGGAAATACAGGGATAAATACCTTGGGTTTTGCCACCTTGTTTTTCGCAATGTAGATCTTCTTAGCATCATACAACTTTGTCTCCAATGTTACCGCAGCAACTTGAGATTGGGTAGGATACACCTTCTCTAAGGTTCCCATCCAGGAATTTAAAGCTTCTTCAAGAGAGATCTTAACTTCACCAAAAATGAACTCCTCCTTGTCCGTAACAATACCGATTTCAGTAACTTCCTCAGGTGAAAATCCATCTTCTATGAGGGATTTCGCATCCATCTTTGACATTTCCACCAAGATGGAGCCATACGCAGGTAAGAATAAATCCTGTTCTGAAAGCGTATCGCAAAGTGTCACACCAAGCTTATTACCAAAAGCCATTTTACTGACTGCTTCTGCTATTCCACCAAAACCTATCGCAAAAGCGGTGGCTATCTTTCCTTTTCTCATTAATTTTGTGATTTTTGTATAGATAGCAGCGACTTGATCATAATTCGGAAGATCAAAGGCATCCTTCATCATATCAAATTTAACAAGTACGTTACCGGGTTTCTTTAATTCTGTTGTTACAACCTCTCCACTTTTAGCGATATCAACTGCAAAGGATACCAGTGTTGGAGGAACATCGATATCGTTAAAGCTACCAGACATACTGTCCTTACCACCAATGGAGGGAAGTCCAAGCTTCACCTGTGCATCATATGCTCCAAGTAATGCAACCAGTGGTTCACCCCAACGTTTCGGGTCATTGCCAAGTTTGCGGAAAAATTCCTGGAACGTAAAACGAATCTTTGTATGGTCACCACCAGCTGCCACAATCTTAGCCACAGAGGAAATCACTGCATATACGGAACCATGGAAGGGAGACCAACTAGATAAATAGGGGTCAAAGCCATAGCTCATCATTGATACGGTATCACAATCTCCGCTAAGTACCGGGAGCTTCGCTGTCATTGTTTGAATAGGCGATAGTTGATATTTACCACCATAAGGCATCGTTACGGTTGAAGCACCGATGGAGCTATCAAACATCTCTACGAGCCCTTTCTTAGAGCATACGTTCAAATCGGCTAAAGCTTTTAACCAGGTAGCTTTTACATCGCATTCTTGTGTTAAGGCACCTGTCGATAGATAGCTTTGATCTTTAGAGGGTACACTTACGTAAGCGGTAGCTTCCTGATGAGCACCATTTGTATCCAGGAACTCTCTGGAAATATTAACAATTTCCTTACCCCTCCAGTTCATTACCAATCTCGGAGACTCCGTTACTTCTGCTACTACCACTGCTTCAAGATTCTCCTCTTCTGCAAATGCTAACATCTGAGTAACATCCTTAGGATCAACGACAATTGCCATTCTTTCTTGGGATTCGGAGATAGAGAGTTCTGTTCCATCAAGACCAGCATATTTCTTGGGAACCTGGTCTAAGTCTATTGTAAGGCCAACGGCTAGCTCACCGATTGCTACGGATACGCCACCTGCACCAAAATCATTACATTTTTTAATTAATTTACTTACTTCTTCCCTACGAAATAGTCTTTGCAGCTTACGTTCTGTAGGTGCGTTCCCTTTTTGAACCTCAGCACCGCAGGTCACAATGGACTCGGTTGTGTGGCTCTTAGAAGATCCCGTTGCGCCACCACAGCCATCACGTCCGGTTCTTCCTCCCATTAAGATAATAATATCTCCGGGATCAGAATTTTCACGGATAACATTCTTTCTCGGAGCCGCTCCCATTACCGCACCGATTTCCATTCTCTTTGCCACATAATTAGGATGGTAAACCTCATCCACCAAGCCGGTTGCCAGACCAATCTGGTTGCCATAGGAGCTGTAGCCTGCTGCTGCGCCGGTACAAATCTTTCTTTGTGCTAACTTGCCCGTCAGGGTATCCTTAATTGATACGGTAGGATCCGCTGCACCGGTAACTCTCATTGCTTGGTATACATAACCTCTGCCCGAAAGTGGATCACGTATAGCACCACCAAGACAGGTTGCTGCACCACCGAAGGGCTCAATCTCAGTAGGATGATTATGTGTCTCATTTTTGAAAAATACGAGCCATTCCTCAGTCTCACCCTCGATTTCTACGGGCACAATAATGGAGCAGGCATTGATTTCATCCGATACTTCCATATCCTCTAATTTACCGTCTGCTTTTAACTTCTTCATAGCAAGTAAAGCAATATCCATCAGCGAGATATATTTATCCTCTCTGCCCTTATATAGCTTTTCTCTCTCCTTGATATAACTACTATAAGCCGCCTTGATGGGTTCTGCATAATAACCTTCTTCAATTTGAATGTCTTTCAGTTCCGTCAAGAAGGTAGTGTGTCGACAGTGATCCGACCAATAGGTATCGAGTACTCTGATTTCTGTCATGGAGGGATCACGTTGTTCTTCTACATTATAATATTTTTGAATATGCAGAAAATCCTGGAACGTCATCGCTAAGTTGAAGGAAGCATATAATGCCTTTAAGCTTGCTTCTTGCATAGAACGAAAGCCTTCAATTATAGTAACGTCTTCGGGATCGTCAAATACAGTTACTAATGTTTTCGGCTTTTCCTCATTCGTTTCACGTGAATCTACCGGATTAATGCAATATGCTTTTATTTTTTCAAATTCTTCTTTTGTGATAGTGCCAGTAAGAATATAGGTGGTAGCAGAACGAATGACCGGTTCTTCCTTCTCGTCCAATAGCTTTACACATTGCTCAGCCGAATCTGCTCTTTGGTCAAACTGACCCGGTAAATATTCTACTGTAAATACACGGTCATTATTACCCACATCAATTTTTTCCTCATATAAAATATCAAGCGGAGGTTCTGAAAATACTGTCCCAAGTGCATTTTTATAGATAGCTTCACTCACATTTTCTATATCATAGCGAATTAGAACACGTACAGATTCCAAGCCTTTCATACCCAAATAACTACGAAGCTCTGCCTTCAATTCTTTCGCTCTTACAGCGTACGGTATTTTCTTTTCCACATAAATTCTTTTTACGTTGTTCATCCTTAAGCTCCATCCTTTCAGGAGATTTTAAGCCCCTATTGTTTCAGAAGATTTCGTGTTTCAATTTGTCATGAGATTCAATCTCCTATTCTTTCAGGAGAATTATAAATTTCTTTACTCTTAGTAGGTATTAACCTCTGGTTTTTAAGGGATTTCTCCCCTTTTACTGCATCATTTACTTGCATTATAGCATAACATGTCTTATAATCAAAATTAATATATGTTAATCTTTTTATTAGGCTGTCTAATAAACAAAAGAAATAGTAAGCCATTTTGCTTAACATAAATTCAATTACCTTCGATCAAAAGATCTACCAAATATAATTATTTTTACTCGGAAGGAGTATTTCATGGATATAAATTATGAATTATATAAAGTCTTTTACCAAGTTGCAAAGAGCCTGAGTTTTTCGGATGCTGCCGATAACTTATTCATCTCTCAGTCAGCGGTCAGCCAGTCCATTAAGACTCTTGAGAAACGTCTTAACCAGACTTTATTTATCCGTAGTACCAAACGGGTTGCGTTAACGAAGGAGGGCGAATTGCTGTTAAAGCATGTCGAGCCTGCCATAAATTTAATCAGTCGTGGCGAAAATCAGCTCTGCGCAGATCCAAAAAGCGGTGTACAATTAAGAATTGGAGCAAGTGATACGATTTGCCGTTATTATTTGGTACCTTACCTAAATAATTTCCATAAACAGTACCCGAATATTCATATCAAAGTAACCAATGGTACTTCACTCCAATGTGCAAAACTTTTAGAACGCAATGAAGTGGATGTAATTGTAACCAACTCTCCGAATTCCGCACTCAATAATATGATGCAGATTATTCCTGTGAAAGTGTTCCGTGATATCTTTATCGCTAATCACGATGCTTTCCCCTTAACAGACCGTCCGATTACCTTACAAGAGCTTCAGCAATGTCCAATCCTGATGCTAGATAAACGCTCCACCACCAGCATATTCTTGCATAACTTATTTTTGGAGAATTCTCTGGATCTTGTTCCTGCTATTGAACTCAGTAGTAATGATCTGTTAATAGATCTTGCAAAAATCGGTCTCGGTGTGGCCTTCATACCGGATTTCTGCGTTAAGGAATTGGAAGATCTAACGGTTATCAATATTACAGAAGATATTCCCTCAAGAATGTTAGTGGCGGCCTATAATAATGACATTCCGATATCAGATGCGGCTAAATATTTTATTGATAGTCTGACGGCGGAAGTGATGTAAGTGTTGTGATTGATATGTTATTATTAAATGCCCTATGGTGTCATGTTCATGATACCATAGGGCATTCCTTATTTACTTTATTCTTTTTTACTTAACTATTTATTTACTTAATTCTTTATTCACATAACTCTTTATTCACTTAAATCTTTATTAACTTAATTCTTTCAATCTACGTTGAATAATCGTATTATAATTTAACACTTTTCTCTCATACTCTTCATTCATATATTTTGAAGTAATCATAAAATCTGCGGTTGCGCGATTATTCGCTACCGGTATGTCATATACGGCTGCAATTCTGAGTAGTGCCTTCACATCCGGATCATGAGGCTGTGACTCTAGCGGATCCCAGAAAAATACTACAAAATCAATATTACCTTCAACAATTCTAGAGCCGATTTGTTGGTCACCACCTAAGGGTCCACTATTATATGCTTTAACCGGTAATTCTGTTTTTTCTGAAATTAATCTAGCCGTAGTACCGGTTCCACTAAGAAAATGGTTTTTTAGTATGTGCTTGTTCGTTTCCACCCATTCAACAATTTCTTGTTTCTTGCTATCGTGTGCTATGAGTGCAATATGTTTTTGTTTTTCAATGGTAAAACTGATATATTCATCCTGAAGCATTTGGTATTACCTCTCTTCCAATCAATGATATTCATAATAATAAAATAATATATTCTATGATTATCATATAGGAAAACACCCTTTTATGCAAGTATCATTCGGTAAATTGCAGGTAAATTACAGATAAATCTTATGATTATTCCAGTGGAAACGATGGATTCCTACCTATTAATTTTTACTCTGCAATAGTTACCTTTATATATTTTGCCTTATGGCACAAAGCTTTGATGATAACAAGTTCCAGTCCAAGAGCAATAATTAAGATTGCTAAAATACCTTTTTTACTCATAAGCACCTCCTAGTTTTAAAAATAAATATCTATATTTTATTCTATGAAGTATAGATATAAATTTCTTCTATTTTAAGCTATATAAATAATATTTTGTGATAGTTCATATGAATTTATAAAATAGTACCTAATATTCAATTTTAGATCCATCCCATTCAACTATCGATTTTCTTAACACTGTAAAGTTCTATGATTTCATATACTCAATATAATAGCACGAATCGTTTCTTAGCAAAACATTTTTTCCCATATTTAAGAAAACCTTAAGAATATAGTAATCGCTATGATTTCAATATTTTAAAACATGTTATATTAAATTTTTCGTAAGTCCTTTCCATTTTCAATAAATATTACATGAAATATAGAAAAACCTTTAAAAATGCTGGTTTATACTTCCCGACAATTTAAAGGTTTTTATTTAAATAATAGTAATTCATTATATTTTAAGACTACTATATAATTTCTTGTTTCAGAGCATCAATGATATTTTCCTTTCTAACCTTATTGCTAGAGTAGAGCATCGCAACGCCAACAATAATAAAAACAGCTACGATTACTATACACAAACTCGTTGTCGGAATTGTAAATGCATAATCAAAGTTCATCATTAATGTCCGATGCATCAAATACATTACCAAAATACTGATGGGGAGACCATACAACAAAGCTTTTACTCCATAAAAAATACTTTCATAATTCAACATCTTGTTAAAACCCTTCGGCGTTATTCCAACAGATTTTAACATGGCAAATTCCCTTTTTCTAAGTGCGATGCTGGTGGAAATCGTATTAATAATATTTGCCACACAGATTGCGGTTATGAGAATTATAAATGCATATGTGAATACGGATATTAAAAGTATTGTTTGCTGTTCTCTCTGTTTGTACATGAATACGTTGTAGATATCTAGCTTACTTACTCCAACTGAATTCCGCACTGCTTCTATCTTTTCCTGTAGCTGTAAAGGATTTTGACTATTGAAATATACATTCGTATTTAGCCCTGTTAGTTCAGAATCAACCGTATCTTCTATTAACTTATCAAATACTGCCCTTGAAATAACAATATGGAAACCGGCGTATTTACCCATCGTCATTATACCCATAGGCATACGATCTGTAAGTGCAGCCACTTCGATTGAGTTTAATTGCTTTATTTCGTTTGTCTCATAATTTTGCAATGATAATTCGAGGTTTTCACCAACGCTTGTTTTCACAGCTTTGGTCTGAGTATATTTATCCGTATCCCTATCATTATATTTGACTGTGTCTATCACGATAGCCATTGGCTGCTTAGAATCCGTCAAACGGTTATAATCAACACCAACATCTCTTGCATATTTTTGTAATTCCTTCTCTTCCAGTATATTAATTTTGACTTGATACGGATATTTACCATTTTCTAATACTGCTTCCTTGTTACTAATTAAATAATCAGCGATGGATGCTTCCTTAATCCAGGTTGTGGCATCAAGGGAATCTATCCTCGATACTTCTGTGATGTCTTCCAGTGAAGTGATTTTCTGTAGAATATCTTCTTTCTCACTCGCAGCATCCGCATTGATTGATGTATAAATATCGAAATTAATGCCATCCTGAGTCATTACAAGAGATTTCTTTAAATTATCGATGAAGGAAGATACTACTAAGAATAACATCATACTTATAATAAGGGAGAATACGGTAGCCTTATATCTTCCCCGATTCCTTTTCAAATTCTTGAGACCCAAATCGCCTTCAATCCCAAATAGCTTTCTTGTTATCCTTGATGTTCGCACTTGCCTTCTTCTAATCTTCACATCCGTAGTTTGCCTTATTGCATCGATAGCTGAGACATTGGAAGCCTTCCTAGCCGGTATATATGTTGATATCATAATAGTTACAGCAGAAACAATAACGGCAGCAAGTAGTGACGAAGGATATATCACCAATTGAAAGCCTACGGTTACACCTAATGCACCCTGTATTACCGGGTTAATGCAAAGATACGTAATACCTAGCCCAATATATCCCGCGGCAATTCCAATTGGTATACTGATTGCTCCGATGATTGCTCCTTCAAAGAATACGGAATTTCTCTTTTGTCTCTTTGTGGCTCCTACACTTGCCAGCATCCCTAAATATCTGGAACGCTCTGAAACTGATATGGCAAAGGCATTATAAATCAGGGAAACTGAACCTATCATGATAATCACCATTATAATTGCAGATAGGGTAATAAGCATGCTCTTAACAGAGTCATCCTTAATCACTCCATAATAACGCAATAAATTACTATTATACTCCAATTTAAAAATTCCATTGTCTGAACTAATTTGCTCTGCCTTTTGAAATAATTTGTTATTTATATGCTTAAAAATGACTGATGCATCAAAGGTTTCCTCCGGTGATACACTTTTCTCATCAATATAGGATAAAACGGTGTATCCCGGAGACCAGGTATATTCCCAGGTAGGTCGCTCTATGATGCCTACTATCTTATAGGTCTTCTCACTCTCTTTAGTCAAATATTCCGATACCACATCCTTATTCCATTCTAAGGAATAATCTTGCGAAAGAGCTTGCTGATTCTCTTCCTCAACGAGGGGAAATCTTTGCCCAATAGAAAGAGTTAGAACATCTCCGATCTTATAGTTTACATTCGCATTGGTACGTATTGCATCGGATATTACTAATTCATCTGAACGTTGCGGCAATCTACCTTCCATAAGATTAATTGGAAAATTTGCATAACCTTCTTTATTAAACTCTTTGATATAAAGATACGGCTTATTATTATTTTTACTTCCCTCTAAGTTAGCATAACCTAATTCTCTACTCAAGATGGTTGTCTTCACTTCTTTGTCTAACTTTATTGCTTCTGTTTGCTTCTTATCCACATTGATAAACTGTGCATGCCATTCACCATCACTGGCAATGACCTGTCTTTGCATCAAATCCATGAAAGATAGACCTAGTGTAGCTACAGCAGTAATCATCGCCGCAGAAATTATGGTTCCAATAATCGTAACCAGCGTACGCTTTTTGTTTAGTTTTAGCTGACGAAGAGTTAATTTATTTACAATGTTCATGGACGAATCACCTCATTCTTCGTGATACGACCATCTTCAATTGCTATAATTCGGTCTGCTTGTAGCGCAATCCGTTCATCATGTGTAATGACTAGAAGTGTTTGTTGATACGTTTTATTAAACATTTTCAACAGTTCTATAATCTCATTACTATTCTTGCTATCCAAATTACCGGTAGGTTCATCCGCAAGCATGATAGCAGGATTATTGATTAATGCTCTTCCGATGGAAACTCTTTGTTGCTGTCCACCAGAAAGTTGATTTGGCAAGTGGCCTAATCTATTCTCGAGATCTAATGTCCTGACGATTTTCTTTAGCTGTTCTACATCAATATTCTGCTCATCCAGTAATAATGGTAGTGTAATATTCTCCTCGACCGTAAGAACAGGAATTAGATTGTAAAACTGATATACAAGTCCGATTTGCCTACGGCGAAAGATGGCCAACTGCGTCTCATTCAAATGGTAGATATCCGTGTTATCTACATATACTTTTCCGGTTGTAGGTCGGTCAACACCGCCAAGCATATGTAGCAAGGTTGATTTACCGGAGCCCGAGGGACCAATAATTGCTACAAATTCACCTTTTTCTACAGAGAAGGTGATATCATCTAATGCTTTCACAGCGGTTTCACCGTTACCGTACTGTTTGGACAGATGTTCTACTTTTAATATTTCCATGATTATAACCTCCAGAATTTTATCTTGTTTATGTTATGATTACAGTATATCTGTCCAGGATGACTATACGGTGACTTTATTATTACAGTTTTGTCACAATGCATTTCCCATGTTCATTATCAAATAGAACATCCCCTAGTCATAATTTAATTCAACCCCCTTGGATAGATTTTTCGTCCAACCAAGAGGGTCAGTTCAATTATAACAGGGTCATCTTATATTGATTTTGTCATCAATGCTCTGTATGCATCTGCTCCAATCTGTCCAAGTGCTGTCTTATACCCCATGGATTTACGGAACTTGTTTACAGCTGCCGTTGTAGTCTTTCCCCAAGATTTATCAACTTTCAAATTGAGTGCTTTCTGTATAACTCCAGTCACATAAGGTGTGTTATGCTTATTATCAAATTGTATTGTAAAGTCCCCTTTCACTTGAAAATGAGGACTATCCACAAATGTATCCCAATTTGCCCCTGCTTCAAAGCCGTATTTCTGCATTGTCTTAATAATAATCTGAGTTTGTGGGTCCTTTACATTCCAAATAGCCGTCATTTTTTTATTTACAATCCTCTGAGGTACAATATCAACTGCTTTGCGAGATGTGTGTACACTATTCAAAGTTTTTGTTATAATGTTAGCGGACGGATTACAGTAAGTTTTTGCAAACGAACTCTTTATTCCTTTTGCGGTACATTCGGCAATCGTGCGCCCTTGGCAGTATAAATAATTCTGTCGATCCTGTGGTCGGTATGTTTCAATGACCAAAGGATTCACTCCCTGTTTTTTGATATCTGCTAAAGCAAGTTCAAGCATTGCTTTAACAAGTCCATTTAATTTATTAGTATCATTGCATATTTCGAGTAGTTTATTCATATATTCCTCCATTCCGCCACTTTGTGGCGGCACAAACAATTCAGTAAAAGACATGAAAGTGGTTTTTCTCGTATGAAATTGCTTTCTATCACACGTATCACCTTTATCCTTTCATGATATGATATTCCTAAACCTCCCAAATGCTCCTTTATCTCCAGTGCACCAACTGTACCTCAAGGCAACTGTAACTTAAGGTAACTCACCTCAAAGCAACTCACCTCAAGGCAACTCACTCAAGGCAACTCATTCAAAGCAACTTACCTCAAGGCAACTCACCTCAAGATATCTGTTTATAAAATTTAATCGTAAATTCTGTTCCTTGATTCTTAAAGCTGGTTACGCTGATGTCACCATTCTGACTTGTGATGATGCTCTTTGCCATTGCAAGGCCAATTCCGACGCTTTCATCGCTTGCATTCTTCCCTTTATAAAAGCGTTTAAATATAAAGGGTATATCCTCCTTATCAATACCACTTCCATTATCCGATATATGAAGTCCTGTATAGATTGGGTTTTCTTCAAAACTCATCTTTATTATTCCGCCTCTTTGTGTATGTTCAATGCAATTTTTCACTATATTAATTAATGCTTCTGTAGTCCAATTTAAATCTCCCAGAAACGATACCATTGAAGCATCTTCTATCATTAACTCTTGTTCTTTTAACTCCATCGGAATAAGTAATGGTTTCATAGCCTTTTGAATTAGCTCCGAAGCTATAATAGGTTCTTTTTTAAACTCAACGGTTCCAGCATCTATTTTTGATAGCTTCAGTAAGGAGGTTAATAGCCATTCCATCCGTTCCAGTTGTACTCCCAGATTTCTCGTGAACTCGATTCTCTTATCCTGTTTCAACTCATCATCACTTAATAAATCAGCCATCACCATCATAGAAGTAAGTGGCGTCTTTAATTGATGAGATATGTCGGATAGCGCATTCGCAAGTTGCTCTTTTTCGGTCTTTAAAAGTTCTGTCTGCTTTGATAGAATTAGGGTCACCTTGTATATCTCATTTTTAAGAATACTAAGTTCCCCTTCCATGTTATCTCGAATGTCCAGTGAGTAATCCCCACTGTATATTCTGCGCAAATAACCGGAAAGCTTTTCGATGTCTTTGTATCTTTGTCTGGTAAAGGAAATTGATATCCCAGACAAAAGCAAAGAAGTTACTAATAAAATCCCCCCAGCAATCGGGTTTACAAAGAAAGCTACAGCACTCCCAAGGAACGAAATACCCATCATGATGAACAGCATATAGCGATATTCTATATTACGAAGCATCATATCCTCCTTCTACGTACTTTAACGAATTTATTCATTATACAGGAATGTACATCTGTAGTAATACATATCTACAGGAATGCACATCTACAGGAATTTCACATTTATAGGATTTTACATCGACAGGAATACACATTAACAGGAATACACATCGACAGGACTTCACATCGACAGGACTTCACATCGACAGGACTTCACATCGACAGGATAAACATTTATATTAATCGCCAACCTTATAACCCAAACCACGAACCGTCTTAATAAACGTAGGATTTTGAGGATCTGCCTCTAACTTATCCCGCAATCTCTTTATATATACTGTTAAGGTGTTATCATTTACAAAATCTCCGGCAACATCCCAGATTCCTTCCAATAGTTGATTACGTGTGAGAATATGACCTTCATGATTGACAAAGGTTAGTAATAATCTATACTCTAATGCAGTTAGATTAATTTCTTGCCCCTTCTTAGTCACCTTGGCATCCATTGTATTAATCTTGATGTCTTCCAGCTCAATAATATTTTTTAGGTTACTCTCCTTTTGATATCTTCGCAGTACCGATTTAATTCGAGCGATAAGCTCACGTACTCGAAAGGGCTTTGTAATATAATCATCCGCACCTAATTCGAGTCCCATGACTACATTAACTTCTTCATCACAGGCCGTTAAAATAATAACCGGGATATCCCATCGTTCTCTAGCCATTTTACACAAGTCATATCCACTACCATCCGGTAATGTCAGATCAAATAAACAAAGATCAAATTTGTTCTCCGTAAGTGCTTTCTTTCCTGCAGTCACATCATGACGTAGGATAACAGTATAGCCCTCCTGTTGCAAGGAATATTCCAGTCCTAAGGCGATGGTCTTATCATCTTCAACTATTAATATCTTCAATGGAATCACCTCGTTTCATACTTCTTTTAATATATGTATTTTCCAACCTATGCATTTTATATTTAAAGCTTCACATCTGACACCGAATATTAATAACGACATACTACATAAATTGTACTCAACAGTTTTTTATCTATATTGCCTAAAGCATATAATAATTTAAACTCGGATGCAACATATATTTCCAATCCATATAAATAATACCTTCCAATGGGATCAGATATTATTATCAGCATATTAAAAAGTGTGTAATAGAATTATTAATAATTCCATTACACACCTAAATTCATAATATTATTTACTGCTAAAATTTATCACTTCATTTCTGAGTGCGAGGACCTTGCTGGGAGCAACTGATAATTCATCAATTTCCATTTGTAAAAAGGTTTCCGTCATGGTAAGATCACCTGCTAATTCTCCACAAATTCCTACCCATATGCCATTATCATGTGCATTGTGTGCAACTACATCAATTAAGCGAAGTACAGCCGGATGATATGGATCATATAACTTATCCAACTTTTGATTTTGTCGATCGATCGCTAAGGTATACTGCGTTAAGTCATTGGTTCCTATACTAAAGAAGTCAACCTCCTTAGCTAAGATATCACTTATTAAAGCCGCGGCTGGAGTTTCTATCATAATTCCTAACTCGACCTCTGCAAATGAGATTCCTTCTTCCCCAAGCTCCTTCTTCACTTCCTCGATAATTACTTTTATTTTTCTTACTTCCTCTAGTGAAATAATCATTGGGAACATTATTGATATTTTGCCATACATGGATGCTCTATAAATAGCACGGAGTTGTGTTTTAAATAAATCATTTCGATCCAAACAAATTCGGATCGCACGATACCCAAGTGCTGGATTTTCTTCTTTGTCTAAATTAAAGTAATCTACTTTTTTATCTGCTCCGATATCAAGCGTTCTAATAATTACTTTCTTACCTGACATCTTCTCAGCAACAGTTCTATATGCGACAAATTGTTCCTCTTCCGTAGGATAAGTATCATTTTTAAGATATAGGAATTCACTCCGAAATAGCCCAATTCCTTCTGCATCATTATTTAGTACACTATCAATATCTTCGCTATTACCGATATTAGCATAAATTTTTATAACTTGACCATCCTTAGTTATGCTTTCTTTCCCCTTTAATTGTTTCAACAAACTTTTTCTTTCATTATCTTGTAATTGCTTCTTCATTAGTTTCATTAATACTTCTTGCTCTGGCTCAATATAGACTCTTCCATCAAAACCGTCAATTACTGCAAGTTTACCTTCCAGTTCTGAATTTAATTCGATATTCACGCCTACCACAGCCGGAATATCCATCGTGCGTGCTAAGATTGCTGTATGAGAATTTGCGGAGCCTTGCTGCGTGATAAATCCAAGAATCATAGTGCGGTCGAGTTGGACCGTCTCACTTGGCACCAAATCATCTGCTGCAAGGATAACTGGTTTATTCATCTTTATTTCTTCCGAAGCATTATCTTGAAGGAACGATAGCAACTTTTTGGATACATCCTTTATATCAACTGCACGCTCTTTCATATATTCATTATCCATGGAGGAAAAAATATTGCTCAGGTTAATTGCTGTTAAATCCACAGCATATTCTGCATTCACTTTTTCCGCTCGAATTATATTTTCTACTGATGCTATATATTCCCTATCTTCAATCATCATTTGATGAACCTCAAAAATCATCGCTGTGGCTTCACCAACCTCTGACACTGCTTTCTCATATAATTTACGAAGATGTACCACCGTCTTTTCCAGTGCTTCTTGAAAGCGTGTTAATTCACTGTCTACATCCTCAACCGACTTACGTACTATTTCTGTTACTTTTCTTTGATACATTGAGAACTGCCCAATCGCGATTCCTCCATTTACTCCTATACCAGTAAAAACTTGCATATCTAACTCCTTTCCGTGGCGACCCCTTATGACTCTGATCCAATCAGTCAAGAGTACCTTTTCTTTCCTACCGTGAACCTCTATTATAACAGTCCATTTCTTATAATCAAGTATTAATTTGGTAATAAAAAGGTGCGCAATATTATCGTTTAGAATAGTATTGCGACACCTCTCTATTTTATGACTTCTTTATCATAGTTTAATTTTATGTAGCTGTATTGTATTATAACATCTTTTTGAGTTCATCAGCTACAAATTGAACCTGTGTACCTACTACAACTTGAACGCTGGTTTTGCTAGGACGAATAACGCCTGCAACGCCTGCTGATTTGATCTTTTTATCATTAACTAGAGTATAGTCTTTGATTTCAACACGAAGTCTTGTAATACAGTTATCTACAGAAGTGATATTGCCTTTTCCGCCAAGACCTTCTAAAACTACAGCAGCAATTTCAGAAAAATTATTATTTGCTAAAGTAACTTTTGTCTCATCTTCTTCATCATCTTCTCTACCAGGTGTCTTTAAGTTAAACTTGGTAATTATGAAGCGGAATATCACATAGTAAATAACTCCAACAACTAAACCGATAGGAAGTAACAACCAAGGATTTTGAGCCATAGGTGCTTTTAAACTTAATATAAAGTCGATTAAACCAGCACTAAAGTTAAAACCTGCTCTTGTTGGTAATAAAGCTACTATGAAACATGAAATACCTGTTAATGTTGCATGTACTAAATATAATGCTGGAGCTAAGAACATGAATGCAAATTCCATAGGCTCTGTAACACCAGTTAAGAAAGAGCAAAGAGCTGCTGCGCCTAGTAAGCTCGCTGCTATTTTCTTTCTCTTTGTTTTTGCTGTATGGTACATAGCTAATGCAGCACCTGGTAAACCAAACATCATAACCGGGAAGAAGCCTGACATGTACATACCTGTTTCACCTAAAGTACCTTCTCCAGACCAGAAGTTACCTAAGTCATTGATACCAGCTACATCAAACCAGAATACACTATTTAATGCGTGGTGAAGACCTGTTGGAATTAATAAACGGTTAAAGAAACCATAGATACCAGCTCCTACTGCGCCAGTGCCAACAATTGCTTTACCAAAAGATACAAGTGCTCCATAAAGAAGCGGCCATACAAAGAACAATACAATACTTGCCACAATAGTAACAGCTGCAGTTACTATCGCTACACAACGCTTACCACTAAAGAATGCAAGTGCGGTAGGTAATTTCGTATTTTTAAAACGATTGTAACAGGTTGCACCAATAAGACCGGCAAGAATACCGATAAAAGCATTTTCTATTTTACCAAATGCCATATCTGCTTCAGCTCCGGTAAACATTGCAACTGCACCACTAGATAATAAGGTTGTAAACATTAACCAAGATACAAGTCCTGCAAGTCCCGCTGTACCATCATTGTCATCGGACATACCGACAGCAACACCAATTGCAAATAACAATGCCATGTGGTCAAGTATTGCTGCACCGGCTTTAATCAAGAATGCTGCAATAACACTGTTTGCACCCCATCCAGTAGGGTCGATATAGTAACCGATTCCCATCATTATACCGGCTACTGGTAGACAAGCTACTGGAAGCATTAAAGATTTTCCTAATCTTTGAAGAAACTTCATCATAGTAATAACTCCTCCTTTTATTTTGCTACATCATCGTGCAGCTAGTTTAACTTTTTTATAAGTTTTCTAACAAAAAAGTTCTGATTGATTCTGAGGCCTCTACTTCATCTGTGCCGCTGAAGCTAAGAGTGACTTCCTCACCTTTTTTTACACCAAGTGACATTACTCCAATGATACTCTTTGCATCATTTTCTAAACTGCCCTTTTTAATTCTTATATCACAATTATATTTACTTGCAGCCTTTACCAATAATCCGGCCGGTCTTGCATGAATTCCTATTTCATCGGTAATTACATAACTGATTTCCTTCATAATATATTTTCCTCCTTTCTGTAACTTATTTTAACTAATCTATAGTATCTATTTTTGTAACTATACAGTCGCCAATGCCGCGAGGTATTTTGCATAGCAAAACCCTAGAATTTCAGCGCCAAGTCTCACATTTTGTGTGAGGATTGTGTGCATCGGTTCGCAAGAACCGTTGTGACTGAATAGTCGCCTATTTTTTTATTGTAATAATCTTATCCAGCTGCTTTACACTATTCCCCGCATGAGGTATTATTTCGGTATACGCTGCAGTGTTGCAAATAACGATGGGAGAAATCAAATCATAACCAGCCGCTTTTATCTTATCCATATCAAATTCCAAGAGCAAATCGCCAGTTTTCACACTATCATTTGTCTTTACATGAGCGGTAAAAAATTCACCTTTTAAATTAACCGTATCCAGTCCTATATGAATTAATACTTCTGCTCCTTGTTCCGAACGAAGGGTAATCGCATGTTTTGTTTCAAATAGCAAAGCTACTGTACCATCAACCGGAGCCAGTACCTGCCCTTTACTTGGTTTAATCGCTATTCCATCACCCAGAATTTTCTCCTTGAATACTGGATCATTGACCTCATCTAAGGAACATGCCTCTCCTTCGATTGGTGAATATATAATCATATTCTTATCTTTTACTAAACCTAGTTTTTCTTTCCATGTACTCAACCTGATGTCCTCCTATTTCTTTGTTTGACTTGCTAATACTATGCGTCTAATGTGAATTGTCATCATTGCCAATTCTTCTGCTACAATTCTCTCCTGGAAATGTTCCTTCAGATATTCCGCTATTTTCTCGCTACACGTGAATTCCTTCGGATACATGTTTTGTACCATAGTACAAAATTCAAGATCAATATTATCTAATTGTTCTCGTTTAATAACCCGTTGTACCAATAATTTAAGATGAGAAACAAACCTCTCATAATGGAGTGATTGTTCCACTAATGTAATCCCATATTCCTCCTTCACAACCTGTAGGATATTGGGAAGCATCTTTGTTATATTCATTGTTTCACTCATAACCGTATTGTATTCTGCATTAACAATATGAAGTGCGATAGAGGCTGCTTCATCCACCGGAAGCTTTACACCAATTTTTTGATCAATCAATGCCACTGAATATTCACCGATTAAATATTCCTGTCGGTACAATCTTTGCACATCCCATATCAATGGATTATCAAACATCATTCCTTGGAGAAATCGTTCAATCGCAAAGTTAATGTGGTCTGTCAAAGTAATATATATATTGGGATTTAACTTTCGGTTTAATACCTTATTGGCATAAGTGATGATGTCGCTTGATACTTTAATATGCTCTAGCGGCAGGTTTTCAATTAATTCTTTGAATTTGTCAACTGCAGTCTGACTTCCCAAGTAAAATATCTTCTCGATAAGAGTTTGATCAATTTCCTTGCCTTGTTTGGCATGAAATCCAATCCCTTTTCCCATAACGATTACTTCTTTCCCTTTGGGATCAATGGCGCTAACCACATTATTATTAATTATCCGTTCTATCTGCATCTTATCACCTCAAAAAAAAACCAAACTCTATGGAATAATATAAGTATTCCACAAAATTTGGTTTTGCCTGCTGTCCAGTAACAATCCATCAATATTTATTTATAGTCTATCAATAAAGCTTAATAATGTCAATGGTTTCTTTTGGTTTATATCTGTTATTGCTATGGGATTCTTATTTCCAATTTTTTCTATTGACATTTTGCACAAATTATAAAATATATTTAGATTTTTTATGGTTATTTTCCACTATAAAATGCATTATTTACTGAGATACTCCAATCTTTCCACTACTTGTTGCATCATATCGGTATATTTATCTAGCTTCGCACGTTCTTCTACCAACTTGCTTTCAGGCGCCTTACTAACAAAGCTCTCATTCGCCAACATTCCCTTAACACGTTTAAGTTCGCCTTCAAGACGTTCCTTCTCCTTTTGAAGACGTTCGATCTCCTTCTCGATATCCACCAAATCAGCAAATGGAATGTAGATTACTGCACCTGCGATAACAGTGGATACAGCATCCTCCGGTATTCCTGCTTTGTCGTTTTGAATTAGAACTTCATTCGCATAACCGAGTGTAGCAAAGAATATCTTACTGTCAGTGAAGATTTCTCTTACTTTATCACTTTCTGAAACTACGATTACTGCAGCCTTTCTGCTCGGCGGAACATTCATTTCTGAGCGAACATTACGGATGCCCTTAACCGCTTCCTTAATAAGTTCTACCGCTTCGGTCTCTTTTGTATATTCGAATTTATCATTATATACTGGCCAATCGGAAACCATTATGGAGTCAGCTTCCTTGTGTCCTAACATTTCCTGAAGTGTACAGAAGATTTCCTCTGTAACAAAGGGCATACATGGATGTAATAACTTTAAGGAGGTAACAAGTACATGCTTCAAGGTCCATAATGCTGCAGCTTTTGTCTCATCTGTTTCGCTGTAAAGTCTTGGTTTCACCATCTCGATGTACCAGTCACAGAATTCTTCCCAGATGAAATCATAAATCTTCTGAACTGCAATGCCAAGATCAAAACCTTCCAGATTCTCGGTAGCTTCAGTAACTAAAGTATTTACCTTCGAGAGAATCCATTTGTCAGCGACGGTCAGGAGCTTCTCGTCGATGGTTTCGTTGATTGTAGCTTTTTCCAAGTTCATCATAATGAAACGGGAGGCATTCCATACCTTATTCGCAAAGTTTCTGCTCGATTCTACCTTCTCCCAATAAAAACGCATATCATTGCCAGGTGCATTGCCAGTGATTAAGGAGAAGCGAAGTGCATCTGCGCCGTATTTATCAATTACTTCGAGTGGATCAATACCGTTACCAAGGGACTTACTCATCTTACGACCTTGAGAATCTCGAACCAGTCCATGAATTAATACCTTACTGAAAGGCTTCTTTCCCATTTGAGCGTAACCTGAGAATACCATTCGTAGTACCCAGAAGGTTATAATATCGTATCCAGTTACCAATACATCGGTTGGGTAGAAATAGTCCAAATCCTCTGTCTTCTCCGGCCAACCGAGTGTTGAAAATGGCCATAACGCAGAGCTAAACCATGTATCCAGTGTATCCTCATCCTGCGTGAAATGCGTATGACCACATTTCGTGCAAGCGTCTGGCATATCTTTTGCAATCGTAACTTCACCACATTCATTACAATAAAATGCCGGAATTCTATGACCCCACCAAAGTTGTCTGGAGATACACCAGTCTCTGATATTTTCTGCCCAATTTAAATATATCTTGTCAAAACGTTGTGGTACAAACTGAATATCACCTGTCTTTACACCATAAATTGCTGGTTTAATCAACTCTTCCATCTTAACAAACCATTGCTTCTTAATTAAAGGCTCTACTGTAGTATGGCAACGGTCATGGGTCCCTACATTATGAACATGGTCTTCGATCTTAACTAAAAGACCCATTTCCTGTAGTTCCTTAACCATTACTTTACGTGCTTCGTAGCGATCCATTCCAGCATACTTACCACCATTTTCATTGATGGTTGCATCATCATTCATGATATTGATTTCCGGAAGGTTATGTCTCTTACCAACTTCAAAGTCATTCGGGTCATGAGCAGGTGTAATCTTTACTACGCCGGTACCAAAATCCTTGTCAACATAATGATCTGCAACTACTGGGATTTCTTTGTTCATCAATGGCAATAATACCATCTTGCCAATTAAATGTTGATATCTCTCATCATCCGGATGAACAGCTACTGCCGTATCACCAAGCATAGTCTCCGGCCTAGTGGTTGCAACTTCAACATAGCCTTCTTCTCCAACAATTGGATACTTAATATGCCAGAAATGTCCTGCCTGCTCTTCATGCTCCACCTCTGCATCCGATATAGAGGTCTGGCATATTGGACACCAGTTAATTATTCTGGAGCCTTTATAAATGTAGCCTTCCTTATAAAGCTTGACAAATACTTCATTTACTGCTTCTGAGCAGCCTTGATCCATCGTGAAACGTTCTCTTTCCCAATCACAGGAGGAACCAAGCTTCTTTAATTGCGATATAATTCTACCACCATACTCTTCCTTCCACTGCCAAGCTCTCTCGAGAAAACCTTCTCTTCCGAGGGATTCCTTATCTATGCCTTCCTTCTTTAGCTGTTCAATGATCTTTACTTCGGTTGCGATACTGGCATGGTCAGTTCCTGGTTGCCAGAGCGTATTGAAGCCCTGCATTCTCTTAAAACGGATTAGGATATCCTGCATGGTATTATCTAATGCATGGCCCATATGAAGCTGACCCGTAATGTTCGGCGGGGGAATCACAATCGTGAAGGGCTTCTTTGAACGATCGACTTCTGCGTGAAAATAGTTTTTATCCTGCCATTTTTGATAAAGCCTCTCTTCGATGTCTTTGGGGTCATAGGTTTTTGCTAGTTCTTTTTCCATGGGGTTACTTCCTTTCGTGGTGTTGATTATTATTGAATATTAATTTAAATGATTTAGGTGTTCATTCTAGGGACGGTACTTTGGTAACGATACTATATTTTCCTTCCGATTATAATTTTTCAAGTAACACTAGCATCGAGCTTGGAGCTAAAGCAGTCAGTCGGAGTGTAGCGACATCCATGTCGCACACTCCTAAAATGTCCATCCATGGACATTTTCCTGACTTGACGCTCCAAGCTCGAAGCAAGTGTTACTAGGAAAATTGTTAAGTCATACAAATATAGTATCGTTACCAAAGTACCTGTGTATTGAAGGGATTTACTAAAAATTGTAGCTTGTAACTCTTTATACAACAAACAACAGCGTATCTATGTGGGAGTCTTGCATTAGAAAAAGAACTTCCACTGGTTGGTCAGTGTTTTTGTGATGGTTGCAATTACATAACTATAATAAGTTAGTTATTAACTAAATTGTAATAAGCTAACTATTTACAAAAATCAATATAATAAGTTAACTTTTTTAATTAAATCATAATATTATAGTACTCTTACTTTTTTACATAAAAAAGGTTCCTCGTCGAAAAGGACGAAGAACCGTGGTACCACCTTTATTTATGACCTATGATTGCAAAAAAATAGGTCAACTCTAAGTCTGTAACGGGACTTCCCGACATTTCCTACGCACCTATATGGGTTCAGAAATGTTGTTCAGGAGCTACCTTCAATAAGTTTGCTTTAGACCACCTCTCAGCCGGTGAGTGGTCCTCTCTGATAAGCTTCTCTTATCTAATCCTCTCCATCAATACATTTTTCATTATAAAATATTAGTTCTATACTATGCAATGTTTTGAATATTGTCAAGGGGTTTTTCATAGATAGGATAAATTTTCATAGAAGTGATAAAATCTTCTAATTTTTTGTTTTGTATATGAAAATTTATTTTAGTAATAATTTCATGTTATTAAGTTCTGTGTCTATGCTACACTTTCTAATCGTTCGAAAGGGAATTGAAATCTCAGGTAATGTATAATCAGCTTCTAGATTTTGTGGTTTCCAATCTGCTTTCATATCAAGCCATTCAAATAATCTTTCATTACTATTTATTCCTATTGTGATTCTTCGCATAAGATAAATATTCTGAAATAAGGGGATGCGGAGTTTCATATGTAGAACTTAATTGTGGCTGGAACAAGGTTGCTACATAAAAATCATTTTGCTCTAAATACATAATTCGTGCTTCCCCATCCTCATCGGTACCGATCACCTTGAAACCATTTTCGTTAAGAGTGATTTGGAATCCTTTATCCAAGCCAAAATTACAATTATATTTTTCTTCAATTTCTGAAGAACCATAAACATCGTATATTTTTGAGTCTTTAGCAATCGTAATCTGTCTTGTTTGTCCTACCAGAGAACACGATAGTGCGGCTATAAATAAATTGGGAGAATACGGGTCGAAATCATCTTTAATATCTTTGATTTGCAATACATTCCGTGCATACTCTATGACAGCGTGTTGAAAACCTCCGCAAGTACCAATAAACGGATAATTGTTTTCTCTAGCAAATCTGATTGCATTAATTGCTCCCAGCATACTTTTATATGGGCTTCCGGGTGCACACCATAATCCATCAAAATTGCTTAATTTTTGTCCTGCTTCATCTTCCAACGAATCCGTTGATAGCCATTTTGTTTCTACTGTTAATCCTAATTTGCTAGCAGAGTGTTTAATAGCTTCCTCCGTAGCAATATGCGACGGACGTCCATCATAATCACCAATTATACCAATATTAGTTACTGAATTCATCTCACTATCCCCCTTATAACAATGCCATCCTAGTATAATTTTAATTCATTATAATAGCATTATAATCTTTCATTGTAAAGGTCATTTTGGAAGAGTATTCATCAAGATAGCTTCCACTTCCAGTTTTGGCAGCGGTCTGCTAAAATAATAGCCCTGCGCCAAATCACATTGATATTTAATAAGTGTTTCCCTCTGTTCCAGCGTTTCGATACCCTCTGCGACAACAACAAGATCCATGGAATGTGCTATATCTATAATAGCTTTCACGACAATTTCTTCAAACATTTGTTTATGAAGACTTTGAACAAACTGCTTATCGATTTTGACATGATTAATTGGAATATTCTTTAGGTAATTAAGTGAGGAATAACCGGTTCCGAAATCATCCAGGGAAAAAGTGATTCCCTTCTGCTTTAAGCTGTTCATTACTTCCAACGTATGTTCAATATTCTCCATGGCAATACTTTCTGTTATTTCCAGTATTAAAAGCTCGGGTTTCATATTCATTTCCTTCAAAATGCGTAATATATCCTGAACGATGCTCTTCTTATTAATCTGCATTGCTGAAATATTAACCGACATCGATATATCCTTATAACCTGCTCTCTCCCATTCAGCACTCTGTTTACATGCTGTTTTTAGGATATATTCACCAAGAGGAATAATCAGTCCTGTTTCTTCTGCTAATCCAATAAACTGAAATGGCGGTATCAACCCTTGTACTGGGTGTTGCCATCGTACCAAAGCTTCCACACCTATCACTTTACCGGTAACCATATCAACTTGAGGTTGATAATATAGAAGGAATTCCTTTTTTATTATTCCTTGCCTGATCTCATTCTGCATCTGAATTTTCTTAACCATAAGGTCATTGATGCTTTGTTCATAGAATTTGAATTGATCTTTTCCCATTAGTTTCGCCTGATACATAGCACTATCTGCCTTCATAAGGAGCGTCTCTACTTCAGTACCATCCTCTGGGAACAAAGCAATTCCCATACTGCAGGATAGATTGAATTCATAGCCATTTATCATTCTTGGTGTTCGAATAAGATTTATAATATCACTTGAAAGATTGCTAACTTGATTAATATCACAATCTTTCTTCACAATGACAAATTCATCCCCGCCAATCCTTGCGATTGCGTCACAAAGAATTCCTGTTTCCAGTTCTTTTGCTACACTGACCAGTACTTGGTCACCCACCGTATGTCCTTTGGTATCATTGATTGTTTTGAAGTCATCGATATCCATGAATATTAATGCTCCGCTTCTTTCTGAAGGATTATGTTGTATAAATATTTTACTGATATGATCAAATAACATCGCTCTATTCGGTAATCCGGTTAAAACATCATAATACGCCAGATGATTGATTGCCTCTTCCGCTTTTACGCGCTCTGTGATATCCGTATAAAAACCCGAGACACGAAGTACTTGTTTATCCTGGTCAAGGATACTTTTTCCTCTGCAAAACAGCCAGTGTATATCACCTTTTCCACCAATCATACGAAATTGAATTTGTTGATGGGTATCTGGAGTATGCTTAAAACTATCCATAAAGCTTTCAAATTGTATTTGATCCTGTGGGTGAATAAAGGAGCTCCATATTGGTAGATTTGTGATATCATTTTCAGACAGTCCAATCATCTGCGCGCCTCTTGCTGAAACATAATATTCATCGGTGGATAAATTCCAATCCCAAACCGCATCATTGGAGCCTTCCACCGCATAACGGTAACGCTCCTCAGTAATACGAAGTGCCTCCTCTTTGTTCTGCAGTGTCAGGTAATTCTCTTTCAGTCTGATATCCGTTTCCACAATAATATCAAACATATAGTTAATTCGATTTGCTAATTGTACAATCTCTTGATTGTTTTTTACAACAATTCGGCTACCCCTGTCTCCATTTGCGAAGGCTTTTACTCCTGCTGCTACGTTATCTAAGGAAGCTGTAATATCGCGGGATAAAAGTAAAATTAGAAGCAATATACATAAAATCACAATAATTGTTCTCGTAAAGCCTATTAATAAGTCTTCCTTAATTTCTTTGTCAAGATAATAGGTGGTAACTTTAATATGAATCTCACCCATTTTAATATCATCTTTATACACTTCACGAGTAATGGTTGGATGTAAATACTTCGGCTGATACTCCTTCCCATCCTTAATTACCTCATACACCACCAGATCGTTTTCATCCAAAATATTAACCATAGCAACTTCCTTATAATCCGCCAATTCATCACCAATCTTAGACAGGGTGATGCCATTATAATTCCAGAAGGCATCCACTGCTGTCGCTGATGTGATATCTAATAACTGATCTGTATCCGTAATTAAGTGGTTCATTAAATGCTTATTATTATGTAATGCGTCATAAATCGTTAATAATATCAAAATTGTAAATACGGTTAATACAATTGGATAAAGAAATGATGTACTCAGCTTTTTCGGCCGTAATTTAATCATAGAACACATCCTCCATTGAGTGATTAATTTTCGCTATTTACATAATTTCTTACATCATATAAAGCTTTGTTGAATTTATTCAATAGCTCTTCCCCTTTGGGATAATCTTTGGAAACCATCAAATAATAATCCTGAGTCCTTGCATCAAAGGGAAGCGTATCAAACTTCTCTTCTTCTCCTGGAAAGAGCCTCTCTATTGCTTCCTCACATACAAGTTCATCTTCAATAAAAAAATCGATCCTTTTTGAATAAAGCATTTTAAGCAGCGCATCTGTGTCGCCAGCCCACTCTACTTTTACATTATGCGCCGCAAAATCTTTGGGTTTTCCGTACCAATAACCATTTGCTCCACCGAACGTATAATCTTTAAAATCATCTATTGACGTAAAATCATAGACTTCATTTGTAATTTTATCATTCGCTCTTAAATAGTAAAATTTATGCTTTGCACTATATAACGTATCTGAAAAAAGGTAGGTTTGATCATTTGTTTCAGAGTGTCCATAGGGGTAGGTTGCCCACGCTTCACCGCTCTCTACCATTTTGGAACATCTTGCCCAAGGATAAAATTTTATCTCATAATCTATATCTGCCACTTTCAGTGTAGTTTCAATTAATTTGGTTATAAACCCTTGATATTCCAGGGTTTCTCCTACATAAGGAACATATTCTCCAGTTACAAGTAACACCTTTGCGTCCGGAATAACAGTAGCAGCTTCAACCTGCGTCGGTACTTCCGTAACTGACTCAAATGTCTGCTTTGATTTAGCACATCCCACCAAAATCCAAATAACCAAAGTACTGGAGAGGAACAATAACCACATTATTTTTAGTCTTACTTTTTTACTCATCGTATTCTCCATATAGGTAGCAATCAGTTGGTAGTGGTTTAATAAATTCGACAAATTTATACATATTTCACAGTTCTATTATAATGCATTTTTATATGGATATCAATGATGCACTTATCAATATTTATATATCGATTTCTATGTTTTGACTAAGAAGCTTTTTTAATAAAAAAGCTGCAAATCATCACGATTTGCAGCAATATCTTATAATTTTTTCATTTCCGAACTTACTTTTCTACCTTAATTAATACATTTACTCTTGCGATTGTATACGATACCTTCTGAGCAACCGTTGCGCCTCTTCCTCGCAATCTGGATAGACTTTCATGGTCTTTTGAATTGCAGACATTGCTTCTTCTTTTTGTTTTGTATTAGTATCAATTCGTTCTCTTAACTTTTGCCTGCGGATATTTAATCTATGACGCACTTCAACCATTTCTTTATTATCCAAAATTGCTGTCGGTTGATAAATCCATATCTCAGAATCAGCAATTCCAAACTTCTTTAATTCGCGGACCAGCTCAGTATTATAAAACTCCAGAAGCTCAGTATTGCTCTGGTATCTTCTGGATTCATCCTTTACTTTTACATATTCTTCCCAGTAAAGTTTTAATTGATCGAAATTATCCACCATGTATTTGCTATAAGTATATTCAAGATAATTGCGGTTATTGACGGATTTAATTTTCACCTTATTCATCAGCATGATTTGTCTGTTTTGCTTCATTTGAACCATTCGGATACTACTATGATTTTTTCTTGCTTCCATAAAAATATACAATACGGAAGCCATCCCCATCAATACCGTTAATAAAAATGGGATCGTAAAGCTTATTTTCGAATAATTAGACAAAAGTACAAATACAGCAAACAACAGTATAACAATTACACTAGTCGTAATTGCGATGCCTTTGAGAAAGCTCTGTCTACTGATAATGTCGTCCTGTTCATCGTCCAGGGATTGTCTTTCTTTAACCAGATGCTGAATATCTTGTTGAATTATTGCTTGATATTTTTCGCCTTCCTTAATGATTGGTAGTTCCTTCGGTAGTTGAAGTTCATATCGTTCAAATAAGTGATAATGTCTATCTGTTAGGATAGTACTCTTACTTTGAAGTTTACCACGTTCCTTAGCCAGATTAATAATTTTTCTAGCCGAATCTTCTAGGATCTCTCTTTGTTCCTGCGGTATCATATCAATTCTCTGCATATCTGTAAGATATGAGGTTACCGCTTGATATTCCGCCTTTGCCTCTTCCATCTGACGTCTGCATTCTATAATAAGTTCGCAGTTTTCCTTAATATATCCCAGACGTTCTGACTGTGTATTCAATTTGATGGGCCGTTTTGCTTCTTTTTTATTGTCAATCGGGTCTACAGCAGCTTCGTCCATTTCCTTGCTTTTTTTCTTCTTGCCCGAAAATATATTGAAAAATCCCATTTTATTTTACCTTTCCTTTACTTACGATTTAGAAATCAAATCTGCCTTACCTTCGACTTCCAGGAATCGATAACTTCATCCAGATTACTATAGTATTCGCTCATTTTACCTTGCGTTTTCCTTTGTATCAGATGCTGAAGTTCTACCATCTTCTCAGAATATTTTGCTTCCTCACTTTTCTGTTCAAGATAGCTTGTGATGCTACTTAAGAGTTCATCCTTTATTTGATACTCCTCTGACTTTGCTTGAAATAAACTATCATTATTGCTCAGGCTTAGGGAATACAGATATTGTCGTAGGCTTTCCTCCCTATGATTTCGTTCATATGCCTGGCAGAATAATTCAGAAGCATCTTTTAGTCCTGTGATATGTACCTTTGCAACAGCCATATTATGAAGAATATCCCCATATTCCTCAGGGGTAAGATTGACTGCTTCCTGCGAAGCTATAATACGTTCGTATTCTACTACAGCTTCACTATATTGCCCCTCCTTCAGACAGTTGTTTGCTTTCATACAATTTCTTTTAATCAAAGGCATACCGATGATTTCGTCTAACATTTTTAAGATGCTCTTTATCTCATATTCTGAATAGTAATCTGCACTACAGAATATAACCGTTACCATCGTTTTTATATCGGCCTTCTGTGCTTTTAAAAGCTTCAATTTTTCCGCACGGTCCACTAGCTTAAGCTCAGATCTTATCCAATCGATTAGAGTATCACTGAATATCCCCTCATCGATCAAATAGACGTGATGATAGAGGTAATAGCATAGCTCCTCAATCGAATATACCCTCATACCGGTTGAAGTAAATCCATATGGTCTTTTTGTTCTTACCCCACTGCATAGAATCAGCTTGCCCATGTGATTATCCCCTTTTCATCAGATCTCTATCATAAATTCCATCATCCATTCTGTCTCTGGATAGATTTCCCCAAAGCCCAAATCCTTAATCGTAATAATTCCTGCAGATTTATCTTTACAGGTTAAGTTTATCTCTAACCTGGTCATTCGGTTTGGACGTTCTGGAAGTTGGGTAAGAAGAACTTTTTCTCGAACAACCTCGCCCGACATTATTTTTTTAATGATTACCTCTAACTCTATCTCACCATCCGGTATTACCTCTATACTTTTATTTACTTCATACCAAGTCTCACCTGCTCCTGTTAAAGGTACCTCCTGGTATTTTGTATCAACGTAAACTCTTAGTAATACAGAACTCGTAATCATATCGTCATTCATCAAGATAAAATCATTTAATTTTTTATCTCCCGAAAGTTCTTTTGCAGCATAGCATGCACCTTTTGTAAATAGATTTTGCCCCATAAAAACTCTTCGTCCTACACAAAGGCTTTTGATGATATCGTCCGCCCAGCCTCCTTCAAATCCATTGCCAGTAAAATAAAGCGTCGAAATTATTTGTTTAAATAGTACTGTATTTGCTATATTTTCAAAGGTATAAGAAGCACTACTTCCCATAACTTTTAATAATTCATAACTCAAGGTATCGGTATAATCCGTCTTTACCAGCCCAGCGATCATCGGCTTCGTTCTACGATTCATACGTATTTGGTAGAATTGTAAACCCTCCTCGCTAAAATCAAAAAGTCCCACATCATTCTGCCAAAGAGACCTGTCCTGATTCAGGGCGTAATAAAGGTATGAACCTGCATGGCTAAGCACCAACGCGCGATCTTTTTCAATTCCTAATAAAGATAAGGCTTCATAAATTACATCTACCAGTACCGGCTGCGTATTCCGAACAGTTACTACCAACTTTGTAATCTGCTCTGTAGGGAAATGATTTTTAATTAAGGTTAATGATTTACGTAAAAATTTCTCTAGTAACGCTACTGGGGTGAAGATTTGCTGATATATCTCCACTTCCTCACCGGTAAGAGCTCGTGACAATAAATGGTCCACTAAAAATCCTGCATCACCATCTGCACAAGCCACTGCCTCCTCTCCATACAGCCACTGTTTCGTTTCCTTTTTTACACATAACACGGTTGGAATGGGGCAATATTCCTCCCCCTCCCTGGTGCTAATCGGTATCGGTTCTAACGTTTTATAACTATAGCAGCTGATTTGTGTAAAATCTTCACATAAATCATACCCTACAATTAACTTTTTCGATGTATCCATCTACCGTTCTCCTCGTTATTGTATTTGCTTGAAACAAGCGGTAATCATATATTCTTTATAAATATAATTTTCCATCAAATCCTGCAAGGTATTCTCGTCCTGCATATCCAAAGCCATGAGCATTAGATTAATCTGATTATAATTTGATTCATCCTCCTCAGGCGTCTCACACTCGTATTGGATATGATAACTCTCCGTAATATTCGTTCCTTCCGCGTCTTCCTCCGTAATGTAATACTGTATGGCTTCATGATAAAAAAGCATGAACTCTTTCATATGTATTCCCATAAACAGATTGGTCATACGCTCAGTGATATACTCCTGGTCATTCTGCTTTAGCATTCTATAATGAATAAACACATGCTTTTGCGGATCCGTCTTATAATTGACGAAGCATTTATCTAAAATGCAATTCGGTAACGATACCCTCTTTCGATATTCCAAAAAGAATGGTAACACAATTCCTTTCTTCACCAAATGCTTAAGGTTGTATTCGACAAAGAGAAGCTCACTCTCGGATAAATCCCGGTTTTCTATATTATACTTTAGCCATGCTAACAAGCAGATATCGTTTTCATCGTAATTCAGCTCCCGTTTCATTATCGGAAACAGTTCCGAATTAATTACACGATCATGCAACAGATATTTGTAAGCATAAAAGGAAAGGAATGCTTGAACCAGCCTATGGTTTGTAACATCTGTATAATATTTATTGAATACTAGAAAGCTATCTTCTATGTAACTTTCTGCATATAACATCTGAGTTAGCAGACGTTCCTCCAGTTTATGAGTCTCAATTTCAAAATTCTTAGCCGCCTGCCACAGCTTATACATTTCTCTTGTAGCTCCATTATAATAATTGACCAAGTACTGCAGAATGGCTACATCATATTTTCCATGGGAGAACACATAATAGCATAAGGATACCATTAGCTCTTGCTCTTTATCAGCTTCAGGTGTTAGAATCCAACTGGAACATAGCTTCACCATACGGCTAATTGTTATCCCTTCAAATCCAAAGGTCTCAAAAGCATCAAAAACTTTATTATACAATCCTCGAACCACCATGATCTCCAGGAATTTCATGCGCTCTCTTGGGGGAAAACTATGTAGGTTAATTTGATTTAAATACTGCTCTAACAATTCATCATTATAATTCTCATAATAGTATTCAATTAAGGTCTGATAGCAACCAACTCTATACTCCCCAGACAAATTCTCAATCTGGAGAACCTTCTTACGAAGGGCAATCGCATTATCATTCATGATTCGGTTGCTTTGATAACGGTCAAATAAATGTAGCAATAGCATCGTGTTATTACTATATTGCAAACAATGAAGTTCATAATCCTCGGCATTCATATATGGCTTTACAGTAAAGTCAACTGTTTCAATATAACGGTTACCAAAACTATCTGTAAG
This sequence comes from Herbinix sp., assembly GCA_029256105.1. Taxonomy (GTDB): domain Bacteria; phylum Bacillota; class Clostridia; order Lachnospirales; family Lachnospiraceae; genus Mobilitalea. Next base: position 64,042 of record JAQSYO010000002.1, on the reverse strand, counting down.
AAATATCTCCACGTTGCTTGTAAATATATCAATTTGAGCTTTACCCTCAAACATCGTCACATTTTCTTCTAAAGCCAATTCCTTATGGATTACAGTGGCACTAACCATATTCGGATTATCACACGACAACTCATGTCGATACATCACATAAGGCATATGTTGGGACAGCACTCCACTCATCAAATTCTTATCTGAAAATTCCCTGTATAAAACAGCAAGCTCTTCACTTATGATGTGGGCTTCCAGCATTTTCGTGGCAAAAACCTCCATACGTTTAAAATACGATCGATAAATTGACTCATTTTTATCCTTATTTTTGATGATATTGGCGTATAAAAATGCCTTTTTCTTATCATTTAGACTGCTATTATATATAAAGTAAAGAAGTACTTGCTGGGCAAGGGGTTCTATCACCTTATTGCTAATGGAATACATATAATATTCGTACAACTCAGTAATATGAAGCTGTGCTTCCACCCCGAGTCGGTACCATTCAAAATATTTTTCCGACTTTTTTAATCCTTTGATTAACATACAACATATCGCAGACAGTAACTCTGTTGTATCATATTCATCATATAATTTTACCAATCCCTGAAATATTACGGGATTAAAGTTCTTTTTCTTATTCGTTAAATAGGTATATTGCCCAGCTGCTTCCTTCGATAGAATCCAATTTTTAATACCAAAATTTAGTACCTGCACCTCAAATTCTGTTAAATCGCGCAACAAGTAAGGTTCCTCATTAAAAATACAAACTGCCTCATAATAAAGGATTGGACTGTGGCAGCCAGAGTCATATTGTTCCTTAATATCAGCAAGCTTTATGCTCTTATTCTTCTCATAACGCTTATCGGTATAGAGTAAAAACCATAGGATGCGCCAGTCATAATAACCATTATCATAATAACGGCGGATCGTTTCGGCCGTAGAATTAATTGTTATATCGTCCTTTCGATAAAGTGCATTAAGATAAAGATACGCACAATATTCCAATACCGATTTTTTCTTAAGCTGCAGCTCTATTCCATCAAACTTTGCTAGTAATTCTTCTGCCACTTTATTTTGACCTGAGATGATTGCCAAATGAGTTTTCATTAAATCCTTTGTATAATTAACCTCAGCTCCCGGTAATTCCTTTAATATAGCCTCAGTTTCTTCAAGATAATGGTACAGTTCAATATGGTTTAACCGAAATCTTAGATAATTATCGATTAGCCCAAATTCAACCTTCTGCATTAATGTTTGTTCTGAACGTTTATAATCTGCTACTTTCTTATATTTACAAACAACCTCGACCTTAAGCGTCTGGTAGGCCGTTTTAATCCAAATATGCCCGAAGTTATTGCCAGGCTTCATATTCATCGGGTTTATTGCATAAAAAATCTGATGTGTATTGCCAATAAAGTAATCCGCCCATAAAAACTTCTGCTCCAATTGTATAAAAGGTGCATCTGTACTAACTCTTATCTCCGCATAGCCCCAATGATCTTTCGTCAGAATAAGCTTATCCGTTAAGCCTTCCTCCGTAACTTGATACACAACCTGCGTTTTGTCAATTCCCAACCGTATCATTGCTTTTTTATGTATGGCAATCAGAAATTCCTCTAAAGCCTGACTAGTTGATATACTTTTAATTAAATTACGGTAAATGTATTTATATCTATCTTCATTACTAAGAAAGATTCGTTCAAAGTCTTCACTACGGAATACTTTCTTCGCTTCAGACCAATCCATTCTAGCAAGATTCGCAAATTGAAATAAATCTTTTATTTTTCCTAAAGAAGTCATAAAATATGGTGCTTCTATCTGGATAATAAAAGGTATCGTCTTTTCTCCGCAGTCACATATAACACTAATATCACCGTGAAGTTCTTCTCCTATTTTTAAATAAGCTGCATTAAACCGATAAATGACTGAATTGATAATTCCGCTAAAAGAAGTGTTCTCTAAAAGCATCAGACGGTTCGAGGAGTAAACTACGCCACTCATTTTTCTCTCCATACTGTTGCTGATCGTAAAACAGCCTTCATAGATTTTACCGGCTTCTACTGTTATCCTGATTTCCTCCTCGGATAGACAAATAAAAGGCAGCTCATATTCAAAATCCCCTTTTGAAAAACGCTCGATTTTTTCCTTCAATTTACCACCTCGTCACGAATCATTGCAATTTGTTAGAAATACGATATAATATTTATAATATTTTATATAATTATAATTCAATATAGGAAAAAAATCTAGTATCTATCATAAATCGCCATTTTAACAAATAAATTCCATACTTTTAAATTTATCGGAATTATTAGTTAAAATTCATTTATAATACGTACTATGACAGCAGTCCCCTGTTGTCAGGAAGGAGTCATATGATAAAACATTCAGACCATTTTCATGGAAGCGATTTAGAGACAATAGAAAAGGTTTATGGTATCAAGAAAGAGGATATCGTAAGCTTTTCTGCTAATGTCAATCCTCTCGGTATTTCACCCAAACTTAAAACCACCTTGTCTGAGCGAATTGATGCAATCATGAGCTACCCCGATCGGGAATATACGTCCCTACGTAAGCGGATTGGGGAGTATGTTCACGCAGATATTGAGAATATTATTGTAGGTAATGGATCCACTGAGTTAATTTCCTTATTCATTCAGATTAAACATCCAAAAAAAGCTTTAATCATTGGTCCTACCTACTCAGAATATGAACGGGAAGTATCCTTAGGCGGTGGCAGTACTCTCTATTATCGTCTTGAGGAGGAGAATAACTTCGCACTTCATATTCCTAAGTTGGAAGAGGAGTTAACGTCGGATGTAGATCTACTCGTAATCTGCAACCCGAACAACCCTACTTCTACTGCAATAACGAGAAGTGATATGCGTAAGATTCTAGATATCTGCAAGCAGAAGGGAATCTTTGTTATGGTGGATGAGACTTATGTGGAATTTGCAGAGGATATATTAAAGATTACTTCCGTTCCACTTACCGGCTATTATAATAATATTATCATCTTGAGAGGGATTTCTAAGTTTTTCGCTGCGCCTGGATTACGACTTGGATATGCGATCTGTGGAAATGTTGATTTATTGAAGGAAATGAATCAAAGGAAGAACCCATGGACAATCAATAGCCTAGCAGCGATTGCAGGCGAGATAATGTTCACTGATGAAGAATATATCAAAGAGACCCGACTTCTTATTGCCAATGAACGGGACCGGATATGCAAAGCCTTGGACCAATGCAAGAATGTAAAATATTTCACACCAACTGCGAATTTTATATTAGTTAAGATATTAAAGGAGGAGGTAACCTCAATGGATTTGTTCGAAGCTGCAATTCGAAAAGGACTTATGATTAGGGATTGCTCAACGTTTCCCTTCCTTAATAATAAGTTCATCCGCTTTTGCTTCATGACCCCTGCCTCTAATGATGAGTTGCTTCATGTCCTAATGCAAGTACTAAGGTAATACAATCCTTTTCTTTGCTTCCTTCTTCTGCCAACACAGAGGTTAACCCAACTAAATAAGCTGGAAATACGTTAGAACAGCAACACGGTTTTTATTAAAGTGCTGATACATAGTATTTCCAGCTTATCCATTTGTGGAATAATAACTTTAAATTCACTTCGTACTTTTCAGTTCTTTTTGTACCTTTTTGCACTTCTCACTACATCCACACTTCCTTCATTAATACTCCTTTTTATAAGCCTCTTTGCATTGCATCTTCGTATTTATAATCGATTTCACATTACAATTTCTATTAGTTTTAAGTGTATTAATAACGGTATATAATGGCTATAATTTCCATATAGTTGATCGTCTTCTTTATGCAAATAGCTAAATTATAAAAAAAGCTTAAAGAATATAACATAAAATTTTATAATCCAAAGCTATTGACTTGAAAAGGTATTGTGCTATAATTCAAATCACTTAGGTGCCTAAGTATTTATTTTCATGTTTTCCAAATGTCAAATGACAGTATATCTTGGCGAATATAAATATTTAAGGTACATTAAATATAAATTAATTATAGGAGGAGCTGCAGTAAATAATGAGAGCCGAAGTAAAACAACTGCTTGATGCTATCTCAGAAGTATTTAAGTCCATTCATCAAAGATCCTATCATAAGTTGAAAAGCGCAAATATGTATCCTGGTCAGCCAAAGATATTGTCACTAATACTGGCAAATGAAGGGATACCGCAAAAAGAATTAAGTGAGAAAAGTTTTGTTAAGCCTGCTTCGATTACCGGTATGCTGAACAAACTTGAGGCCAACAAATATGTATATCGTATTCCTGACGCAGTTGATAAGCGGATCATGAGGGTGTACCTCACACCACAAGGACGGCAGTTCGCGGCAGAAAGCGAGATATTTATGGCAACGATGATGGAACAATTATTTGAAGGATTTAGTGATGAAGAGCTTCAAACCTTTGTCAAGCTCGCTGAAAAGATGCGACGTAATATGCGTTATCATGAGAAGTAGTCGTTCTACTTACAGCATCCCACCAACACAGAACAAGAAAGGACGTTTATATGTTTAAGCTAATCAAATTTTTAAAAAAATCGGTTGTAGCTATCTTATTTGTTACAATCCTTTTAATACTACAGGCAGCTTGTGACTTGTCACTGCCAACATATACCTCCGATATCGTCAACATTGGTATATCGCAAAGCGGTATTGACAAAGCGGTACCTGAGGTAATCCGAAAAACGGAACTAGATAAAATCACTATGTTTATGACCGAGGCGGAAAAGTCAACCGTACTCCCTCACTATTCTCTTCTTAGTAAAGACAAATATAGTGAGAAGGAATGGTCAAACAAACTTGATAAATACCCTTCCCTAAGTTCAGAAGAACTATATAGTTGGGATGGTGAGAAAGAAGACACTTTATCGGATGCACTTACTGTTCCGATGATGCTGGTCTTGGGTTTGGAAGGTGATAGTGAGTCCTCCGTTCAAATGAGGAATAAAATTCTCGCTAATCTCCCACCAGCGATGGTACAAGAAAATTCAGATATCTTTGCTATTTTATCCGTGCTTCCTACCGAAAGTCTTTCTGCTATGGTAACCGGAATGAGGGATCAGGTTTCTCAGATGCCCGAGATGATACTTACTCAGTCCGCCATCGGATTTGTTAAAGCCGAATACACCACAATAGGTGTAGATATAAACCAAAGTCAGGTTAATTACATCTTACTAATTGGTGCAAAAATGCTTGCACTTGCATTTTTAGCAATGGCTGCTTCTATCTTAGTCTCTCTATTAGCTTCAAGAATAGCTGCAAAAATGGGTCGCGATTTAAGAAGCAATGTATTCCAAAAGGTATTATCCTTCTCTAATAAGGAAATGGATCAATTCTCCACCGCTTCACTTATTACACGAAGCACTAATGATATACAACAGGTTCAAATGTTACTCGTTATGTTAATTCGAATCGTTATATATGCACCTATTCTAGCAATTGGTGGTATTATTAAGGTTTTGAATACGAATAACTCTATGAGCTGGATCTTAGTTGTTGGTGTTGGTACCATATTTGTCGTAATCGCAGTACTATTCATCGTTGCAATGCCGAAATTTAAAATAATGCAGAAGTTAGTCGATCGTATCAACCTTGTTATGAGAGAAATCATTACCGGTCTTCCGGTAATCCGTGCCTTTAGTACGGTTAAATATGAGGAAGAACGTTTTGATAAGGCAAATAAGGATATTACAAGGAACAGTTTATTCGTAAACCGAGTAATGACCTTTATGATGCCAATACTTATGTTAATTATGAATTTAATCTCAATATTAATTATTTGGGTTGGTGCACACAATATCAATGATGGTAATATGCAGGTTGGAGATATGATTGCCTTTATTCAATATACAATGCAGATTATTATGTCCTTCCTTATGATTACCATGGTATCCGTCATGCTTCCAAGAGCTACGGTTGCTGCAAAGCGTATTGATGAGATATTATCCACCGAAACCTCTATTAAAGATGTAGCTGTAGAAGAAGCATTAAATCCCGCCTTAAAAGGCGTATTGGAATTTCGTAATGTATCGTTCCGTTATCCGAATGCAGAGGAGGATGTTCTATCCGGTATCAACTTTACTGCAAAGCCTGGAGAAACCACTGCGATTATAGGTAGTACCGGTAGTGGTAAGTCAACCTTGATCAATCTTATTCCTAGATTTTATGATGTAACCTCCGGTAGTATATTACTTGACGGTACGGATATCAGTAAGGTTAAGCAGCATACCTTAAGAAATAAGCTAGGCTTTATACCACAAAAAGGTGTACTGTTTACCGGCACAATTGAATCAAACATTAATTTTGGTAACGCTTCGGCAAATGAAGATAACATGAAACGTGCTTCCCGTATCGCTCAAGCGGAAGAATTCATCAATAATAATCCAGAGGGATACCAAACCTCCATATCCCAAGGCGGTACCAATGTATCCGGCGGTCAAAAGCAACGACTATCCATAGCGAGAGCAATTGCTAAAAATCCTGAAGTTTACGTATTTGATGATAGCTTTTCGGCTTTGGATTATAAAACGGATGCTACACTTCGTAAAACAATAAAAGAAGAAATATCAAATAGTACCATCATTATCGTAGCGCAAAGAATTAGTACGATTATGAGCGCGGAACAAATTCTGGTATTGGATGATGGCCGTATTGTTGGCAAAGGAACGCATAAAGAACTTTTAAAGAATTGTGAAGTCTATCAACAGATTGCATCTTCCCAATTGTCAAAGGAGGAGTTGGAATATGAGTAATGAAGAAGTTAAGCAAGAAAAACCTTTTAAACCGAACAGACGAATGATGGGTCCCGGAGGCCCTCCCGGTATGATGCCTGGAGAAAAGGCGAAAGATTTTAAGGGCACCATGAAAAAGTTAACGGTTAGTTTATCTAAATATAAAATTGGATTTATATTTGTAATATTATTTGCAATAGGAAGTACTATTTTCTCCATCATTGGCCCAACCATTATGGGTGATGCTACCACTAAGATTTTTGAAGGAATTGTGAGCAAAATCGGCGGTGGCTCAGGTATTGATTTTGACGCAATTGGAAAGATACTACTTACACTGATTGGTTTATATGTTGCAAGTGCCATATTTTCCTTTGTACAGGGATATTTCATGACTGATATCTCCCAGAAGGTAACTTATCAATTCCGTAAAGATATCTCTGAAAAGATCCATCGTATGCCAATGAATTACTTTGATACTACCTCCCATGGCGAGATATTATCAAGAGTAACGAATGATGTTGATACCTTGAGTCAAAGCTTAAACCAAAGTTTAACGCAAATGATAACATCTGTTATTATGATCATTGGTGTATTGTTCATGATGCTCCGCATTAGTGTCTCAATGACCCTGCTTGCATTGCTAATACTACCTTTATCCGGTATTGTAGTCGGAAAAGTAATGAAAAAATCACAAAAATATTTCAAACAGCAGCAGGAATACCTTGGACATGTAAATGGTCAAGTCGAAGAAGTTTATGGCGGTCATAATATTGTAAAGGTATTTAATAAAGAAGAGTCCTCCATTGTTGAATTTAATGAGAAGAATGAAAAATTATTCGAATCTGCATGGAAATCACAATTTTTATCCGGTCTTATGATGCCGGTTATGCAGTTTATCGGTAACCTCGGTTATGTTGGTGTTGCTATCCTTGGTGGATATTTGACCATCAAAGGTAAAATCCAAATTGGACAGATTCAATCCTTCTTCCAATACATCCGAAACTTCACTCAACCAATTGCACAGTTGATGCAAGTTGCCAATATGTTTCAATCTACTGCCGCAGCCGCAGAAAGAGTATTTCAGTTCTTAGAGGTTGAGGAGGAAGTACAAACCGTTGAAAATCCAGTATCCATTGACGGATTAAATGGTGGTGTAGAATTTAAGAACGTACATTTCGGATACAATCCAGATAAGATTATTATCAATGATTTTAGTGCTAAAGTATATAAAGGCCAGAAGATTGCTATCGTTGGACCTACTGGAGCAGGAAAGACTACCATGGTAAAGCTGTTAATGCGTTTCTATGACATCAATAGTGGTGAAATCCTAATTGACGGTCATAACATTCAAGCCTTTGACCGAAGCGAGCTTCGAAAGCTCTTCGGAATGGTACTTCAGGATACTTGGTTATTCAATGGAACCATCATGGATAATATCAGATATAGTAAATTAGATGCTACAGATGAAGAAGTAATCAAGGCTGCTAAGGCTGCTCATGTTCATCATTTCATCTCTACCCTTCCTGATGGTTACAATATGGTTCTCAATGAAGAGGCAAGTAACGTATCCCAAGGTCAGAAGCAGTTGTTAACGATTGCGCGAGCAATTCTTGCGGATCCTAAGATCCTAATCCTTGACGAAGCAACCAGCTCCGTTGATACCAGAACTGAGATCCTTATTCAAAGAGCTATGGACAGCTTGATGAAGGGAAGAACCAGCTTTATAATCGCTCATCGATTATCCACCATTCGTGATGCAGATTTAATTCTTGTTATGGATGAAGGTGACATCGTAGAACAGGGTAATCATGAAGAGTTATTAGCTAAGGGTGAATTCTACGCGAAGCTTTATAATTCACAGTTTGAGAAATCTGCTTAAATTATACTATGTTAATAAAAAACTCACATTTTTGTACTTTACAAAAATGTGAGTTTTTATTAACATATAGGTAAAAGTTGATTAGAAATATGTAGTTGAGTTGTTAGTTTGTAATCTATAGGTAAGTTGTTAGATTGTGATTATAGATACGTTGATAGATTGTGATCTATAGGTAGGTTGTTAGTTTGTGATCTATAGGTAGGTTGTTAGTTTGTGATCTATAGGTAGGTTGTTAGTTTGTGATCTATAGGTAGGTTGTTAGTTTGTGATCTATAGGTAAGTTACTATATAATATTTAGGTAAATTTATAATCAATATATCTAAGCATCTACATGGAGGTAATGTATGGAGAAGAAACCAAATTCATTAAACATCACTCTTACTAGCGAGGAGAAAAAACAAATAATTGACGAAATTATCTATTATTTTGAGACTGAGCGAGATGAAAAGCTAGGAATTATCGCCTCAGAGAATATATTCGATTTTTTTATGGATTCATTAGGTAAGCATATCTACAATAAGGCACTCGATGATACGAAACGATGGTTTAATCATCGTATGGAGGATATTGAAGCTGATTATTATGCTTTATATAAACAATTACCCTAAAGATTGATACTTATCTTTAGGGTAATCGGTTTTATTTATTTCTCAACCTTCGCTGCTTCCATCTGCTCCGCCAAATCATTAAGATACATCCAGCGATCCATTTTCTCTTCCAGCGCTTTTTCTAATATTTCTTTTTGACCCATTAACTCATTCAACTTTGAATAATCAGTTGCAGCCTTTACGATTAACTGCTCTGTCTCATCTATTTTCGCTTCCAGTTTCGCAATCTCATCATCAATAATATCGTAATCCTTCTGCTCCTGGTACGTAAATTTAATCTTGGAGTTCTTCTGCTTCCAGCCTGCTATGCTGGCTGACTTCTGTTCATCCAAATCCTGATTGGCTCCGGAACGGATATTGGAACCTACTTCCACCTGCATACTTCTTGCATCTTTATAATCTGAAAAGTTTCCTTCATATTGACGAATTGCCCCATTTTCAAAGGAGAAAATACGTGTCGCTATCCTATCCAGGAAGTATCGATCATGGGATACAGTAACCACAATGCCGGGGAAGGAATCAAGATAATCCTCCAAAATGGTTAAGGTCTGTATGTCCAAATCATTTGTCGGCTCATCTAAAACCAGAACATTCGGTGCATCCATTAATACTTTAAGCAGATATAATCTTCTCTTCTCACCACCGGACAGCTTAGCAATCTGTGAATATTGCATCGCTCCAATAAAAAGAAATTTTTCACACATCTGAGAAGCAGTTATAGTTCCTTCTGAGGTCTGGATGTATTCCGCTGTTTCTCTGATATAATCGATTACCTTCAGACTCTCATCCATATATTCATTTTCCTGTGAGAAATAGCCCAGCTTAATCGTTGTTCCCATATCAATGGTTCCGGTATCCGGAGTCAACATTCCAGTTAAAATATTTAATAAGGTGGATTTGCCACAGCCATTCGGACCAATAATTCCGATTCGATCTCCGGGTAAGAGAATATAAGTAAAATCATGAATTAGTTTCTTCTCACCATACGCTTTGCCGATATTGCTTAATTCGATCGTTTTTTTACCCATTCGAGCAGAAAGCGCATTAATTTCCACCTTACCATCAACCTCAATGATCTTACGATCCTTTAAGTCCTCAAAACGTTGAATATGTGCCTTCTGCTTTGTAGATCTGGCTCTTGCACCACGTTGCATCCATTCTAATTCCACACGGAACAAACTCTTTGCTTTACGCTCCGTGGCCTGTTGCATCTCCTCCCGATCCGCTTTCATTTCTAAGAATTTAGAGTAATTGGCAGTATAGGAGTATACATTTCCTTTATCAATTTCAATTATCTTATTGGTTACTTTATCGAGGAAATACCGGTCATGGGTAACCATGATGAATACTCCTCGGTATTTTACCAAGTAATCCTCTAACCACTCTGCCATCTCATTATCCAAGTGATTGGTTGGCTCATCCAGTATCAAAATTTCTGCCGGTGTAAGCAGCGTACGAACTAAGGCAACCCTCTTCTTTTGTCCGCCGGAAAGTAGCTCAGGTGATATGGTGGTATCCGAAATTCCCAGCTTGATTAACATGGCATTTGCTTCGCCTTCAAGGTTACGATATTCCTCTTCCGCTTTCTGATTTAGAACTACATTCTGCAGGATGGAGAGCTTGTTATCAAAAACTGGAGTTTGTGACAAATATCCAATTCGAACTTTCTTTCCACGGGTGACAGTACCGGAATCCGGCTCTTCAAGCCCAGCAATTATTTTCAGTAAGGTTGATTTCCCTGTGCCATTGACCCCAATAACACCAATCTTCTCTCCCTCATTGATGCCTAAGCTGACATTATTAAAAAGCATCCGCTCGGTGTAGCTTTTGCTCATGTTTTCTATTGTTAATAAATTCATTGAATTTGAACCTTTCTAAGTTAACTCTGTATTGTTTGTTTATCGTATCATAAGAAAAATGAAAAGTCCATAGAGGAATGCAATCGTAAGAAAGCAATAGTTGTATTTTCAAATTATAGTTGTATAATAATGGTAAATGTTATATATAAAGAGAGATGAACTAGTCGTCAGCATGTAAGCGTGATATTTCTACAGTATTATTTTGTAAAATTGCTAAGAAGCTGTTCCAGAAGATATTGTAATTTTGTATTAATACATTTTAATTGCGGCTTGCGCAGCAAAAGATAAACTGATTTAATTCTCTATTCATATTTTGACACTAACGTTATGTTTAAAAGAGAAGCTTATATTTTGCTTATGATTTCCTTTGATAAAAACGGCTGTTCTAAATCAGTGTTAAGGAAGGTTCATAGATATGAAGAAATGGTTGTTGACTGCAGGTATTATTATATTTATGGTTTCAATGGGTGTTATTTTTTATATAATTAGTGATAACGAAGGATCTACTGAGAGTCAGATGTATAATGAAACAAAAGAGCATAGTACTGTAGAAAATGAGAATGTAAGTAATGATGATGCAAATATTGAAGATAAAACTGAGGATACTAAGATTCAAGTATTAGAAGGTGATATAACAGAAGAAGAGGCTTATATTATAGCTACACAACTAGCAGAGAAGTATTTTGTTAATGGGTTTAGCGGATATAAGACTATGTCACTTGAGTATTATGCTGGTGATGAGGATCGTCCAAGTCTTTGGGGAGGATCAATCTATACAGAAACAAATTATGATTATACCATTAAGTTTAATGCAAAAACAGGACAGATCGAAACCTGGAAGCGGTATCCAAAAGGATTTTTTGGGGAGGAAGGGATAAGCAAAGAAGAGGCAATTCTAACGAAAGAATGTGATAAAGAGTATTCCGATGCCGAAATAGAAGCGGCAGCTATCTCTTACCTGAAGCATATCTTTGGAGAGGAACTTACTTATGAAATTACAACAAAAATGGAGCTTAATTCTTATCCTATTGGGGGAGGGATAGGAGGTATAGATGAAAAATACACACAATTTTGGATACAGAAATCAGAAGACGGGGATCAAATTAATATTGAAATTATGAACCGTGATTTATCTGTACAGCGTGTTGTATTTGGGAATGTTGGGTAACAATCGAAGAAAAAAATTCAATTATGTAAAAGTAATTCTAAATTGAAGTTAATTTGTATAATCTGGAGTAAGTTTGAAACATAATCTTTATAATACTCATCAAATAGTACTAGAAAAGATATAAAAATGTATATTAAAAACCGTCCACTGATACTATTAGAGGACGGTTTTCTATATACACTTTTATATATATTTAATAAAATTATCTTCTAATGATTTCATCTCTTCCAGGACCATTGGACACTAACTTAACCGGTACCTCAAGCTCTTTCTCAATAAATTCAATGTATTTTCTGCAGTTTTCTGGCAGCTCGCTATAATTTTTGATGCCTCTGATTTCCTGCTTCCATCCAGGTAAATCAACATAAACCGGTTTCGCCTTGGCAAGCTTTACGGTTGTAGGGAAGTCTTTTGTGACAACGCCGTCAATCTCATAACCAACGCAAATCGGAAGTGTATCTAAGTAGCCAAGTACATCTAGTACGGTAAGTGCCACTTCCGTTGCACCCTGCATTCTACAGCCATAACGGGATGCTACTGCATCAAACCACCCCATACGTCTCGGTCTACCGGTAGTTGCACCATATTCGCCGCCATCACCTCCACGTCTTCTAAGCTCATCTGCTTCCTCACCAAAGATCTCGCTGACGAATTCGCCTGCACCTACCGCACTTGAATATGCCTTTACAACAGTAACTACTTCCTTAATTTCATAAGGAGGGATACCAGCGCCGATTGCGCCATAAGCTGCTAAGGTGGAGGAGGAGGTAACCATTGGATAGATTCCGAAATCCGGATCCTTTAATGCTCCTAGCTGACCTTCTAATAAAATGTTCTTACCTGCCTTGATCGCGTCATGTAGATATGCAGAAACATCACATACATATGGCTCAACCATATTTTTATATTCCACTAAGGTCTCAAATAATTCTTCCTGGTTAATTGCCGGCTTGTGATATAAATGCTCTAAGATAACATTTTTCACCTCGCAAACACTTGCAATTTTATCTTTTAATACTTCATCATCAAATAATTCAGATACTTGAAAACCAATCTTCGCATATTTATCGGAATAGAATGGAGCAATACCTGATTTGGTAGAACCAAAGGATTTACCACCTAATCTTTCTTCTTCATACTGGTCAAATAAAATGTGATAAGGCATCATAATTTGCGCTCTATCGGATACTAAGATCTTCGGCACTGGAACGCCACGATCTACCAAGGATTTAATTTCCTTAACAAGGTATGGGATATTTAGTGCTACGCCATTGCCGATAACACTTGTTGTATGTTTATAGAATACACCGGACGGAAGTAAATGAAGTGCGAATTTACCGTACTCATTAATAATTGTATGTCCCGCATTACTTCCACCTTGGTACCGTACAATAATGTCTGATTCTTGTCCCAGCATGTCTGTAATCTTACCTTTTCCCTCGTCGCCCCAATTGGCTCCAACAATTGCTTTTACCATATAATATATCCTCCTTGGCTTATGTGAATTAATATTCCATTGCATATTTCGTTCACAGTCAAAATTAGTATACCCAATTACTTACCTAGTATAAGCTAAGTTGGAGTATAAGTAAAATCAATATTTATTATATTAAGCATAATGATGGCTTATGGATTACAAAAATTTGTATTTTCATTCAAAGGAGTTTGAAAAGGCGCTTGTAAAGCGTTATAAAGTTATGAATGCTCTTGTCTTAATATTAATATATGGTATAATTTACTAATATATTGAAGACGGATTACCAATATAAAAACGGTTTACATTTATTATGCATATGAGTTATATTCATACATTGGTGACCAATGATAAATGATATAAACCGGGTTACAATCCAACTGAGTACTTAAAATATGAGGTAGAAAATCAAAGGATGCTATGTTACTACGTTATGGAGAAGGTGCTTGGTACCATTTGAGCATAAACAAATGCCAATCGCATTCATTATGCTTCCCATAATAATCACCTTATTGCAATATGATAAATGAGGATAATTATGTCACCTAATATAATTTTATTAACAGGGGAACCTGGTATTGGTAAATCTACCGCAATAAAAAAAATAATTTCATTATTTGATGCTACGTATTTAACTGGATTTTATACGGAAGAAGTCAGAGAAAAGGATAGTAGAGTTGGGTTTATTATCAATACCTTAGACGGAAAGCAAGGCGTACTAGCCTCAATATACTCCGACAGCGAATTGCGTTTAGGCAGATATGGTGTTAATAAAGAAATCTTTGAAGAATTGTGCTTGCCTTGTATCATCGGTGGTATGGAGTCTGGAAAAACTTTGATAATCGATGAAATCGGACTCATGCAATTGTATTCGGAGAAATACAAAGAACTTTTACTCCATCTTGTAGATTCTAATTACCCAACGATAGGAACCATCTTCTATCATTCGTACCCATGGATTGATGATTTTAAAGTTAATAAAAATATTAGACTAATAGAATTAACCCCAGAGAATCGAGACAATATACCCATGGATTTATACAAAATATTTAACTTAGGAGAAGACAATGATAAATGAGGACATTGCAAAGAATGAAACATCATTCCAGACTATCATAGCTATAGAATTAAAGACTTATACTAAAACTACCATGTTCGACAATAGTGAGTTTTTGTTAGCTAAGGGTAGAAAAATGAACGAAAAAAATTTATAAGAGGTAACTCAAGGAGAAAAAATATGCTTCATTTAGGCTCAACCTACTTAATAGTAAAGAATATGCAAAAGTCCCTAGAATTCTATGAGAAACTGCTACATATGAAGGTTTCTGCACAAGCATTTAACCGATGGGCTCAATTTAATTTTGATGGGAAGTGTATTGCTTTATATAGTTGTGATTATGATAATCAGATGCTGGAGCGCGGCTCAGATTTAGATTTGCATTACAATCAGCAATACATTACGTATTTTAAAGAACGTAAAATTCATTACGGCAATAATATGGTACTAAATTTTTGGGTTGAGAATCTTAATGAGGAATATAGCAGAATTAAAGCTTTAATGATTGGTAAGGTGTCCGAGATAATGTATATCAATATTTCATCCCCTTATTACTTCTTTGTAATTGATGATCCTGATGGTAATACGATTGAAATAACTGGATCTTATACCGAACCTATATCTATTTAAAATAAACAACTTAATGAAAGGAGTTTCCCCCATGAGAATCAACCATATTGCTTTGTATACAAATGATTTAGAACAAATGAAAAATTTTTATATGCAATATTTTAACGCTACCTGTAATCAAGGGTATCTTAATAAAAATACCGATTTAAGAACCTACTTTCTTTCCTTTGAGGATCATACCAGATTAGAGATTATGACACGGCCTAACCTCGAGAAATCAGCTTATGCGCCTCTTACTACAGGATATATTCATTTGGCGTTCAGCGTCGGAAGTAAAGATAATGTAGATCTGCTTACTAATACCCTAGAGCGGGAGGGATACACCGTATCTAGTAAACCACGTACTACCGGAGATGGATATTATGAAAGTTGTATCCTTGACCCGGATGGAAATCAGATTGAAATTGTGGAATAAAAAATTTACTGCTTTACTAAGGAAAACGTATAAGAGATGCTTACATCGAAGTAACTGCAGATGGTCACCATCTATATGAAAAGTATGGTCTCATTACAATATAATGAAACGACTCTTCAGTTTAAACACATAATCATAATATGGTCGGAAAACAATCACCCTTGGTAAGCTTCTCTATTATTGACACTACTGCCATCTGAATAAATTGCCAATTTCTTTCGTAACTAATAAAACGTGGCTCTAACGACTCATGTGCCTCTATAAAATGCCTATGAATTAACCAGTCCCTACTTATCTCTATTTCCTGTTTGCTAAGATAATTTTCTATCGGGTAAATTGGCACCTCTTCCATAAGGTGCCTAATTTCACTACTTCCTTCATAATTTTCTACCAGGAGAAGATCATTTCGGTTCATATCGGTTACGATATATTCAAAGAACCGCTTATCGTTCTGTGCAATCCCTTGCTCTTCCATTAAAGCACAAAATTCTTTACGTACCGTGAGCATGAATAGTTCATCTGTTAAGATATGTACTACATAACCTCGATACAAATCTAAAAGTCCATCCTTGCGCCCTTTATTATCATTAATAAAATCGATAAGCCTTCCATGAAATATTGCCAGGTTATCCTCCTGTCCAAACTCCATATCTAATATGTCATCCCGAAAATGAGTATGTTTTTTATATGCCCTTTCATAATCCGCTCTTGCGTGGATAGCATCCGGTGCTAAGTTTCCCAGATAAAATAATCCCTGATCAACAATTGTATTTTCTGGTAGAAGCTTTATTATCTCTCTAGCTATCACCATATGTGTTATTACTCCAGCCATATATACCTCCGCACCTAGCTGATTTCTAAAACCATTTGTCTCGTTACTTCTTCATAACCAAGCTTTTCATATACCAGCTTGCCCATATCGGTGGCATTTAATAAAAGTCTACTAACGTTTCTTTCTTTTGCATCCTGTTTTAATTTATTCATTAACTCTGTAGCTAAACCTTTTCTCCTGTACCTTGGATCGGTAAATACATTTAAAACATACCCTGTATTGCCTGTCTCATTGGACATCGTTGGTAATAATTGATAATAACATACCATAGCTGCAGACACGATCTCTAGGTTATCAATCGCTATCCAAATCACCATCGTATCGTCTTTTATATGTTTTTTCATGTATTCATAAGAATTCTTTTTAAAGGCTTCTGAAATAGTTATTTCGTTATTTCTTAGTGACTGAACAAATTCCAATCGTGATTTAAAAAGGACTTCTAAATCATCTATGGTTGCTTTTCTAATCTCCATAAATATCTCACCTCATTCATTGTTATTGTTTTCCTGTACTACCAATTCCCCCACGGTCTGAATTACCTAATACTTCAACTTCTTGAAACACAATCTGAGGCTGATGTTCCACAATGCGAAATTGACAGATACGATCGTTCACTTGGATGACTGTATCTCTCATTGCAAGTGCAGGAAAGAACCACTGATCATTGTCTCCACAATAGGTCTCATCAACTATTCCGGTGGAATTCGTCTGAAGGATTCCAAAATTTTTAAAGGTGCTGCTTCTTGGTACTATATGCGCTTCATATCCTTTTGGCAACTCCATAGCGATGCCCAATGGAATTAATTTGAATTCTCCTGCTTTTAATGAAGTAGCCTCCGCTGCTCTTAAATCAATCCAATCCGATTTATTTTCAATATATTGTAATTTTTCTATCTTGTCACTGAGGTATTTAATTTTAATATTCTGCATGTCCTTCTCCTTTAATCTGGTTTATCTCTGTCTAGAATTTGGTTTATCTCTGTTCTAAATCATTGCTATCCTTGTGATTGTACTCTTTTGCACTACATTTTGTTTTATTTATTCTCTAAGCTTAGAGCTGCTTTATATCTACTTTCGGTCATTATCCAACCCATTCATATCTAACATACTCAGCAGTTCCTTTGCAGCAGATGAAATCGGATTATTATTTCCAGTAATGATGCAAAAATGTCTCTTGGGCAGCTCCTGTTCAAATTGAAGTTGAAAAAGATTACCTGTCTCCAATGCTTCGATTGCAAAATCCTTCACTACACATCCCACACCAAGATTTCTTCCAGCAAACTTAACAATGATATCACTCATTGCCAGTTCGAACTCCGGTTTTAATACCACATCATTCGCCTTCAAGAACTCATCGATAAATCTTCGAGAGCTCGTATTTTGCTCAAGGCAGATGATTGGTAATCCTTCTAGGGTTTTATATTTCAGCACTTTTTCCTTTAGAGAAAGAAATCTGCTGCCAGCAACAAAAATATCTTGAATTTCACGAACTCTGCATATTTCAATTTCCGGCTTTGTCTCAAATGGTTCACTGACAATCCCAAAATCAATCTTCCCATCATAAAGATATTCCAAGGTATCCGGTGTCGGGGCATTCGTTACAGTCACCTTAATTCCCGGGAATTTCTCATGGAATTTTTCCAGGTAAGGAAGCAGGTAGAACTGCAATGTCATGTCGCTTGCACCAATTCGAATCTCACCATTTTCTAGATCCAACATCTTCTGGAATTTGGCTTCTCCTAGGAGTATATACTCATAGCCCTTTTGGACATAGGTAAACAGTACTTCTCCCTCCGGTGTCAGCCGGACTCCTTTTGGAATACGGATAAACAGCTTACTACCCAAATTTGTCTCAAGCAATTTAATCGCTTGACTGACCGCCGGCTGTGAGATACAAAGTTCTTCCCCAGCTTGGGTAAAGCTACCTGCTTTAGCTACGTAATAAAATATTCTATAATATTCTAAATCAATATTCATATAATTTCCTCTTATGGAGATATACTTGTATATTCGTTATTATTATATCATCTGCTTGATTCAGAATCAAACGAAATATTGGAATTACTCCAAAGCATAAGAGTATTTTTCTGGAAGAAATCTGATGATACTACATCCTTCACGGTTGATTTTCCTTCCTTTGCTGTTGATCTTCCTACCTTCGCTGTTGATTTTCCATTTAATTATAGGGACTTCTTCTCCCACCAGGTTTTATTGGAACATGGCCGAAAGCCGATATTATAATAAAACTGCTGTGAGGATCCAACATATGCTTTCTGGGCACCCAATTGGCCACAACGTTTAACTCCTTCTAATACTGCAGCTTTCCCAAGCCCAAGCATACGATACTCCGGATCAGTAGCTACCGGTTCCACCAATGCATAGTCTGTACCTTCTTCATACCACATGCCGCAATAAGAAACAAAATTACCGTCTGGATCGGCTACTGCTATCTTAATATGTAAATTCACATGAGGACCAGAAAGTTGTTCCCTTCTCTCTTCCAGCGCCACTTGAGATTCATCCGGTTCACCTTCATGGTTAAATCCTCTCCATAAGACTCGATGATACTTTTTTAAATCAAACTCCTCTGCCATACTTACGATTCGATATCCATCAGGCAATGTATAATGTATGTTATAATCCTTTATCGGTATCTCAGCATTTGCTTCTCTCTCTTGCGTTGGTCGAAATCCCTCTAATGCAGCAATATCTTGTAGTTCTTGATCAGTATCATCAATGAGAACCTTTATGCTTCCCTCCTTCTTCATATAACTTTGAGCATATTGTAACATTTCTTCTTTCAAATAATTATAGTTCGGATCCATAATAAGCCAAGCATAACCTATAGATTGTTCATAGGTAGCCAATGCCACTATCTCTCCTTCATCCTCCCATAAGCCAATACAGGATAAGTTCGCGGTGTCAAGGATTATGCGTAAGCAAAACATCCATTCCCACCTGCCCCAAAGAAAACCTTCATCAACTACTTTATCTCTGTTAATACGGATTAAGAATTCTCTTACACGATTGAATTCCGCCGTAAACCCAGCGTCATTACAATACCTTTTCCTTACGATTGCCATATAAATTCCTCCAATTTACTATATATTTTTTATAATATATCAAAAAGTTTTACTTTTGGGTGATGGTACTTCACACTTTTAGGTCTACTCCAATGAATCGAAATATGCTCATATTCCAAATTGACCATAGGGAGCCATTTGGAATACCCCTCTGATAATTCATCAATTAATTACACAATGCTCGTACCGATTAAATTTCTGTAAATTAAATCATTTTTAATCTCTTCCACTGCTTCCACAACAAAGGCATTCACCTGATCTTCGTTTAGATACAGATACTCCCTATCCAAATCTCCTTTATAAGCATTATAAAAATCCGAGATGTATCTAATCTGCTTTTCCATCGCTACATCAGAAAAATAATCCAGATAAATATTCGGAAATACAGTGATTTTATCAAAGATTCGAAAGGCACGAAAATTCGGATTATCCCTTAAATATTTGTGATCCAAATCATACCAGTCTTCCTTGACGGTCCAGATAAATTTGTCATCTTGCTCAAATTGCTCTTTATGTCTCGCTTTGGTTGGTTTATATACTTTATGCGACCATAAAATATCAGTCTTTAAATGAACATAATAGCCGAGGTAAAACGACAATTTACTCCTATCTGTATTCTTCTCAATATATTCTTGATAGAAGCCTTCACTATTGATTTTTGCTTTGTCTAGTGAGTCATTCCAATGTGAGATGTAAGTAGAAGGATAAAAAATACTCCAATCCTCATTCGGCTCCCCACAATCAGGTCCGATATTACCAACGATAAACTGCTCTGCATTTACATCTAAATAATCCAGTAATTTATCTGCTATTCTAAAATGTACCATCCAAGATGCCATGTATTTAACCTCCATATTAAATTTAAATGTACTTTTACTGAAGAGAAAAAACCATATCAATTTGAATATCCTCTTTATTCGCTTTAAATCCTAGCTTCTCATATAAATGAATTGCATGTTCATTGCACTCATCAGCCATAAGAAATGCCCTAACTGCACTGTGCTTTTTTCCATAATATAATGCCTGCATAATTAGTTCTTTCGCTATTCCTTGTCTTTGAAACGATGGATGAACAGCTACTTCACGTACCCATGCGACAGGTCCTTTATCACTTTCATAAGCATATATCGCTGTGCAAATTACCCCTACTATTTTACCATTTATTCTATGTACAAATGCAGTACAGTTTTTTGCACCTGTTTCTATTGCTGCAGGCTCTGCTCCTTGAATCCACTTCTTCATCCATTCAGTCGTCTGCCCAGTAAAGCCTCTACTTTGTCCGCTACAGGAGAATGTTATCTGAGAAGCAACTTCACATTCATTTTCAGATAAAGGTTGGGGTTCCGGTAAGTTAAAATACTCCAAACTATTGATATCTGTATTGTGATAATCGTTCCAAACCGCAAAAATGTTAAACCCAGCTTGATTTAATCGGTCAACCCACTCTCTTGGAATAAATGTAATTAATGTGTTTTCCTTCTTCCTATCAATAACATCCAGTAAATCTTCCACTTTGCTACTTGCCCAATGATATTCATAATGTCTACTTTCAACATTATATCCATAGATTAAAATCACCTGCTCATTATCATATAATATTTTATATTGAGATATCTCATCAAATTCGACATATCTCATTGATGTATAAGTATATTTATCAAGTCTTTCCTTGATTCTTAAAAATGATTCCATTTCCATGATATAATTTTTCTCCCCAATAATAATTGTTTAAATAATAAAATTCTCCGATTTAAAGCTATAATAATATCTACCTACCGACGCTGTAAATTCAATAAATAGTTCGAGTCTGTAACACCAAGGGGATAATACATAGTATCTCCCGACAGACATATCAGTTCCTTACTTTCACTGTCCTTTAGCACCTACATTGTAAACTATAACATTATAATAAATGAATAATAAAAAGCCTATGTATTATTTCCATAATAATACATAGGACTATCAGAATCAATGTTTAATAATCATATGATATAACATTATTGCTTGTTGTATCGTAAGAAGTGATTTCTTATACTCATACCCTACAAAGAAATCACTTTTTATCACATCATTAGAAACCTCTTCCCCTCTAGTAAATGGTGGGCAAGGATTGAGAAGTGCCCCCTGTTTTGCAGTTTTCATCAGATCTTCTGTAATTTGATAAGGAAGGAAATCCTCCAGCACATGAGTAATTGAATCCGTCAGAACAACATCACTTTCTTTTATGGCTTTATGTATATCGTATTCTACCTTGACATTTTTCATCTCATAGTTCCTAGGACAACACTGAATAAAACTCAAGTTAAGAACCGATGCCGCTTCAGCCCAGGAATTTGCGATGTTTCCGCTAGTACCAATATAAGTATAATTTAAGTTCAAATAATTTTCTCTGATTTTTGATACTGCATATAAATCCGACAAGATCTCACAAGGATGATGATCAGAAGACATTGCATTAATTATTGGGATATTACTATGTGAATTCATTTCCTCCATCAGTTGTAGGCTTTTGTGTCTTACCACAATACCGTCGGCCCATTGGTTTAAATACCCCATAACATCCCTAATCTCTTCCTTTTTATCAAGTGCATCACTAGGAAATAGAATTGACTGTCCTCCCAACACATGGATGCCCTTCTCGAACGTTACCCTCGTCCGAATACTGGTAGTCGGAAAGAAAAGAACTACGGTCTTACCCTTTAGTGTATCTGGATAAATACCCTGTTCAAGCTCCTTTGCGATTGTAAATATACAATTAATATCCTGCTTCGTATGATCAGTTATTCTAATTAAACTCATTCCTATATCATCCTTTCAGCTTTAACCTATATCTTTATACAGACTCCTTTAACAAATGAATTTTCACACATCATTATTTCTACTAATTAATTGAAAACATTTATCTTTTCAATACCAACGCACTGATCTGAATCAAATGTAAATTTTACGATCCAAGGCATTAACAATTTGATCTCATCAAATTCTTTATACCCATATGTATCATCATAATAATTAATAATTGTACTTAAGGCAGTTCCATGACTTCCAATAACAATATTTTTATTTTCATATTCCGCTAGAACTTTATTTAATGCCTTTATATTACGCTTTTGAACTTCTCGGAGGCATTCACCATCACTCAATTTATAATCAAAATCACTCCACTGTTTCAATGAAAACGCATTAAAATCTTCAATCCAATCGCTATCGACCTTACGTTCTCTAAAATCATCAATTATGATAACATTTCCATTTATTTTATTTGAAAATCCTTTTACCGTATCTATCGCTCTATAATATGGACTGGATAATACTATGTCTATCTGTTTGTCCTCTAAATAATTATTAACCAGTACGACATCCCTATTACCTTTTTCGGTTAAGGGTCTAGTTAAATCATCATGATTACTATAATCCGGCTCCGCATGTCTGATAAAATATATTGTTGTCATTTTAACCTCCTTAAAAAACGTTATTTACAAATCTAATGTGTTTTTGGTGTTCTTTTATTAAATACTATTATATAACAGATTGAGACAAGACTCTATCACGATCTTCAATCACTCGAACATTATATCAAAATAACATTATATTTGACGAAGATAATAGAAGAATTAATTAGCCATTTTTCAGAATTAAAAGCAAAGATTAAATTTTATTATAATGTTGACCAATCCGGTCAAGTATGATATTATGTAGTTGACCAATCCGGTCAACATTATACTGTCAGATTAAGAGAGGTGATATGCTATTCTATACGGAAGTTTTGAGAACTTAGACGAAACGAAAAAATTAAGTATTATAAATGCTGGTTTTAAGGTATTTGCAGAACATGGTTATGCAAAGGCATCGGTGGAAGCAATAATCAAAGAAGCAAATATTTCAAAGGGGAGTTTGTTTTACTACTTTGAGGCAAAGAAGAATTTCTATCTCTACTTGTATGAATATTGCGGGGAAAGGTTGGAACATTTAATTGACACTCCTGGACCGGACGGATTACCTTCCTATATGGTTTATACTGATTTTTTTGAACGTTTAAATGCGATACAAACCTTGAAGATAAAGTATTCTTATGAATACCCACATATGTACGACTTCATGAAGAAGGTTGTCTTTGATACAGCACCTGCAATTAAAAAAGAAATCTCTAAAATCAATGAAAGATATACCAAGGAACGCACGATGATTTTCTTTCAGGGTCTTGAATATTATAAATTCAAAGACGGCGTCGAACCTATGATGGTAATTCAATTACTAACCTGGTGCTCTGAGGGATGTGCAAATCAAGTACTACTAAAAGAAAAGATGAACCCTTCCTCAACGAAGTCAGTTCCTGACTTTAATGAGGTAATAAACCTATATATGTCCTATGTTCAATTATTTCGTAGCAATTTTTATAAAGAGGAATACCTGTAGTCATATTCGTAAATGTAAAATCTAATTTAAATTTATATCAATGATACAATGAAAGGGGAATAACATTATGTCCATTATAGAAATCAATGGATTAACAAAGGATTATGGTAATCATAAGGGGATATTCGACTTGACCTTCCAGGTTAAAGAGGGGGAGGTGTTCGGTTATCTTGGCCCAAATGGTGCGGGAAAGACCACCACCATTCGTCATCTGATGGGCTTCTTGACCGCAGATAAAGGTAATGCAAAAGTTCTTGGTAAGGATTGTCGTACTGAAACTGCTGCTATTATGAAGGATCTTGGTTATTTGCCTGCAGAAATAGCCTTCTTTGATGGAATGAACGGCATAGACTTTCTTAAATTCATGGGTGAAATGAGAGGATTAACCAATACTACTTATCGCGACAAGTTGATTGAAAAGTTCGAACTTGATACAAAAAGCCGCATTCGTAAAATGTCTAAGGGTATGAAACAAAAACTTGGAATTATTTGTGCCTTTATGCACGATCCAAAAGTACTTATTTTAGATGAACCAACCAGTGGTTTGGATCCATTGATGCAGAGAATATTTGCCGAATTAATACTGGAAGAGAAGGCAAAGGGTAAGACAGTACTGATGTCCTCCCATAGCTTTGAGGAGATAGAGCGAACCTGTGACCGGATTGGAATCATAAGACAGGGTGAACTGGTTACTACAGAGGACATTCATAATTTGAAGGAAAAACGTCGCAAAACTTACTTGGTTACCTTTGATACACCTGCCTCTGCTACTGCCTTTGCCAGGAAAGACGGTTATGATAAGATTACAGTGAATGGTTCCGTAGCTAAGGTCAGTATCCTAGGAAATGTATCTCATTTCGTACAGGAAGTCGGCAAGCATACTGTATTGGATCTGGATACCGAGAACAGCAGTCTTGAGGATGTATTCATGCAATATTACGGTGATTCAAATAAGAATCATACTTTATCGAATTAGGAGGAAGCAAAAATGATCAGCAAACCATTATTAAAAGCTACTACCAAACAAAATTATATCGTGTTCCTTGTTATACTTGCTGTGTTAATGTTTTACCTACCAATTATTATCGGCATGTATGATCCAGAGTCGCAGGAAAGCTTTAACGAGATGCTTAAGATGTTACCTGCGCAGTTAATTGCTGCGATGGGCTTCTCCGGTGCAGGCAGCACCTTACTAAGCTTTATCGCTACTTACTTTTATGGATTTCTAATTTTATTACTCCCGATGATTTATGCTGTTATCGTGTCAAATCGCAGTGTTGCTTCCCATGTTGATAAGGGATCCATGGCGTATTTACTGTCCACCCCGAATACCAGATCAAAAATAGCAAGAACACAGGCACTTTATCTGCTTGTAAGTATTACATTATTGATTGGCTTCATAACTTTAATCGGAATAGTAATGTGTCAAATCATGTTCCCCGGTATTTTGGATGTTAAGGGCTTCCTCCTCTTGAATGTTGGAGCTTTGTTGCTCTACTATTCTCTCACCGGAATTGGTTTCTTTGCTTCCTGTTTCTTCAACGATACAAAGAATTCCCTAGCAATTGGTGCTGGGCTTCCAGTCGCCTTTCTGATATTCCAGATGATATCGGATACTGGAGATGCAACCGATTTCTTAAAATATTTCTCCCTATTTACCTTATTTGACCCTACTAAGATAATTTCCGGGGAAGGATATGTGCCTGCTTTTATTGCTCTCGCAGTAATTGCAGTGGTTATGTATACTGCTGGAACTTATGCATTTCATAAAAGGGATTTACCATTGTAAATTATATTAAAAAGAAAAAAAGAATCCTTGAATTAAATTTATTATAATTTAATTTCTTAGGATTCTTCTTTTTTTTATGATTTTATTTTCTTTATGATCTTTCTTTATGATCTTTTTTTATGAATTACATTCCACTTATGATTTATATTTCATTTGTGATATAGATTTTATAATGACTCATATATCATCTAAGATGAACATTTCATTTAAGATTCACATTTGATTTAAGATTCACATTTCATTTAAGATGTACTTCTCATTCAAGATGCACCTATCATTTATGATTTACATTTCATTGAGAAATTAAATATATATTCCTGATTTGGAAACTGGATGAAATCACTGGCAAGATCGTCCACGTACAATGGGCCCTCCGTATCAATGTGTTTTGAAGATAGTATGTCCATAAATGATAGTATAGCCTCAGATACCTTTCCGTTTGGAACACTTTGATAGATACAAGCATAAACTCCGGCAGGTTTAATTGCATTAGCCCTCCTTCTGTCCGGTGCTTTTTTAAATATTAGCCATGGGACTGTGGCATCCGCTTCCTGCATAATGACTCCGATATGATATCCGATCGAAATATAATTGATATGCTTCGTAGATCGCTCCGGCATCTCCCTCGTGATTAAATAAGTATCCGGAGTCTCTTCAAGATAGAATTGATTACAGCCTTTCTCTAAATACCGATCCAATTGATCCATCGTCTGACTAAGGATTTGTTCTGCCAATCTTAATTCCTCTTGTTTTTCCTTTAATAATTCAATTTGTTTATTTAGTACAGCCTTACACTCAGTAATATCCCTTTCCTTCATTAACGCTTTGATATCACCTAGGGACATCCCTACTGATTGTAATGCCTTAATCATACTCATCGTATCAAATTGATCCAGATTGTAAAGTCGATATCCCTTTTCTGTGATTTCTATCGGCTTTAATAAATCGATTTCATCATAATAAAATAATGTTCGTTTTTCAACTTTACACAGATCTGCAAATTGCTTGGTTGTGAGCTTATCCTTCATAAAAAATACTCCTTGACTATACCGTAACGTTATACTTTATGATGACTATTATAATATTTACGGAATGAGGAGTCAAGCGATGGATATGACAACTGGAAATATCAAAAAAACATTATTTAATTTTGCGCTACCAATCATACTCAGTTTAATCACTCAGCAACTTTACAATGTCGTTGATATGATTATTGTAGGGCGTTATTTGGGAGTCAAGGAACTTGCTTCCGTGGGAAATGCCGGCATTATTGTTCAGATTCTAATCACCTTATCCGGTGGATTAGAGATGGGAAGCGAAGTTATCTTCGCCAAATATATAGGTGCAAAGAGATTTAAAGACATCCTCGTTGGAGTGAAAAGTATCTTATTGTTTGGTCTTATCAGCGGTTTATTTATCACAGTCCTTGGTGTGTGGTTAAAAACGCCGATACTTTCCTGGATTAATGTACCCAATGAGCTTTCTTCCGATACTGGCATATACATGAGTATCTATATTGCTGGTTTAGCAGGTATCTTCTTATATGATATTTCACGGGCTATCATTGTTGCTCTAGGCGATGCGAAGTGTGCAATGCTTTTAGTAATACTGTCTTCTGTATTAAATATATTCCTTGATCTATTCTTTATTTGTGTGCTACATATGGGAGTAGGTGGAGCCGCCTTAGCAACTATACTTTCCCAGATTATCGGGATGGTAATCGCTCTCGTAGTCCTACGCAAAAAACTACAGCCCTTCTCAAAAGAATACAAATCAACAACCTTTGAACTTGGAAAAATCAAAGAAATATTATCTATCGCTATACCCTCCGCTGCTCAACAGACAATTCTATCTTTGTCCTCTATACTTTTATTAACCTTAGTTAATCCATATGGCAGTGAAGTTATCAGTGGATATGTAGCTGTGAATCAAATTATGCTATTTGGGATGCTCGTCGTCATTGGAATATCGCAAACACTCTCCATATTTACAGCTTCCAATTCCGGCGCAGGTAAAATAGACCGAATCCGAGAAGGCTACCTAATCTGCATCTTATTTTCTACCGGATATCTCTTCTGTGTAATCGCCTCAAACTTTATTATACCGAAATATATGCTTGGAGCTTTTATTGATATCTCAAAAAATCAGGTAGCATATCAGTTTGCTAAAAATTATCTGCAATTCTCCAGTATTACTTATTTATTTTATGGATGGAAAATTATGAACGAGAGTATTCTTCGTGGATTTATGCGGATGAGAGAATATCTATTTTCCAATCTGTCTGATTTAATCATAAAATTAATTATGACCTATATACTGGTAACTCAATTTTCTCTACCTGGCTTTTGGATGGGCAATATGATTGGGAAAATAGTTGCTTTTGTCATTTCCATGCTTATCATCTCACGTAGGCATTTGTTGAAGAAGGATTGAGGGAGTTTATCAAGTAAATAGTTCTATTTGCTTAATGTGCTCCAATATCTCCTCCATTGTAGTAGCTAAATAATTAGCCTCATTTAGCTCCGCCTCACTACCATAGCCATAGGTTACTGCAATGGACGGTATCCCAGCTTTCTTAGCACCGATAAAATCAGTAGAGGTATCACCAACCATAACAGCACAATCCGCATTTGTTATTATCTTTTTTATTGCATCACTCTTTGATCCTGTATATTTTGTACTGATAACTTCAGTAAATAAATGCTTTATACCAGTGCACTGCAATACGAGTTCCAAATATTCAACACTTCCATTGGAACAAATATATAGTAAATAATTGTGTTTTTTGAGTTCACTCAACAGTTCCATTACACCTGGAAATAATTTACCACAGTCTCGGACCGCATTGTATTCGTGATGCCTCATCCTCTGACGAAACACATCAAAGCTTATCGTCTCCGGTAACAATTCACGTATAAATTGATCGAAGGATTTCCCTATGGTCCAAATAATCTCATCATTTACTAAGGGAGGTAATTGAAATTCCTTAAGGGTATCCTTCATCCCCTGTAACACACTAATATGAGTTTGATATAATGTCCCATCTAAGTCAAATATTACTTTTTTCATCTATTGTTATAACCTCTCAATTTTTCTATCGTTTCTGTTAAACCAGCAATGATCTTTGTCTCTAGAACTGTATTTATATATGTATTTCCTCTATATTTAACTCCATAAATCCAACAACGAAGGGTAAATGTTCAAATTTTCTAGTTCCTGTTGTATGAAATCCATAAGCCAGATACCAATCCTTTAGAACGGTATTTTCCTCTATCATACTGATGGAAAGAATTCTTCCCCCAAATTCCTGCACTCGCTCTACCGCATAATCCAATAGGTTTTTACCTAAGCCCATATGCCTGTATTGGGGTAAAACCACCAGTTTCTGAAGGAAATACAACTCATCCGTACTTTTCTCCAACTGCATATATCCAATAATTTGATTGTCACTCACCATTCCATACATAAAATGACCTTTTTCTTTCTCAGTGAGTAATCGTTCCTTTTTTATAAATGCTCCGTTGGTAGGGCAGTTTTCTTCTGTTAACCCAAAATCCATTGCAACAGTTAAAAACCCTTGTCGAATTACTTCTGCACATACTTCAAGATCATTTTCTTTCATTTCTTTCATGTCGTATTTCATACAGTCGCCCCCTAATAATAATTCTTAAAGAATGCTATCATTATAATCCAAGTTTTTATCAGAATCAAATAATTTACATCTCTTATCCTTCGAACGATCGAAAAAATCTATACTGGATTTATGCAAAAATGTTGGCAAACCGCAATGGCCAGATATTAATCAGTACTGGAACTCACCTTTTTTAAAACAGAATGCCTTCCATAGATTAAAATATTAATTTAATAATTTACTTTTTAAAAGATGTTTAAATTTATATCCCAGTTCATATCCTAACCTTATCATTTTATACGTTGATGAAGTAATACATTTAACGAACGTATAATGATCAATCATAATTTTATTATATCAATAAATCTAAAGAAAGGCTGGAAAATTCATGAATAAAGTTCACTATAATGTAGATGGCTTAATTAACACCACTATGAAAACTCAGGTTAAAAGTGTACTGGAGGAATTAGAGGGAGTTCAACAAGTATATGTTAATAATGCACAAGGTACGGTTGATGTAGATTTTAATGATCCGACGGTAGAAAGTGAAATTCGTGAAAGAATTGAACATGTCGGTTGTAAAATCGAATAACTATAAAAAATATTTCGTAGGACTTTTAAGTATCAAATATGTTTAGATTAAATAAAAATGCCTCAGAGTATTTGCAAAAGTATTACCGTTTGCAGCTACTCTGGGGCATCCTTCTATTATTTATAGTTCATATAACGCTACGTCCTGTTTATCAAACCTTAATATCAGCTTTTAACCCTAGCAACTCTTTATTTGTATCCAATATAGGTTGTATAACTTCTTGTATAAACTCCTCCGTCTGTTCCTTCGCGCGGCCGGTAAATTTAGTCGGATCCATGGAGTTCTTTAACTCCTCTAGGCTCATTTTAAAGGAGGGCTCCGCTGCAATTAATTCCAAGAGATTATTCTCAAGACCCTTCTCTT
The DNA here is from genome assembly GCA_029256105.1 of Herbinix sp. GTDB lineage: Bacteria > Bacillota > Clostridia > Lachnospirales > Lachnospiraceae > Mobilitalea. Next base: position 33,490 of record JAQSYO010000002.1, on the reverse strand, counting down.
TCACATTCCTACCCGCTTCCATGGAGAGGGTACGGATTCTCTCATGAAGTTCCTGTCTGTCACCGCCGGCTTTCACGGCATCCATCATGATATTTTCTGTTGCCATGAACGGAAGTTCCTGCATCATATGTTTCTCAATTACCTTCGGATAAACTACAAGACCATCAACTACATTTAAATAAAGATCTAAAATACCATCTACAGCAAGAAAAGCCTCTGGAATACTAATTCTCTTGTTTGCAGAATCATCTAGGGTTCTCTCAAACCATTGGGTTGCGGAGGTGATTGCAGGATTTAAGGCATCCACCATTACATATCTGGCCAAGGAAGCAATACGCTCACTTCTCATCGGATTCCTCTTATATGCCATTGCAGAAGAGCCAATCTGGTTCTTCTCAAAGGGCTCTTCGATTTCTTTCAAATGCTGTAACAGGCGGATATCATTTGAGAATTTATGTGCACTGGTTGCAATGCCAGCCAATACATTGAGTACTCTCATATCCACTTTTCTGGAATAGGTCTGTCCGGAAACTGGGTAACATCCTGCAAATCCCATCTTTTCTGCAATTCTTTGATCCAGTTTCTTTATTTTGTCATGATCACCATCAAATAATTCCAAGAAGCTTGCTTGTGTACCGGTTGTACCCTTCGATCCTAACAATAGCATACTATCAATCATATAATTAATATCATCATAATCCAATTTTAATTCCATTAGCCATAAAGCCGCTCTCTTACCAACTGTTGTCGGTTGAGCAGGTTGGAAATGTGTAAAAGCCAAGGTAGGCAGTTCACGATACTCCATGGCAAACTTTGAAAGTTCTGCCATTACATTAACCAGCTTTTTCTTAACTAGTTTCAACGCATCTGTCATAATAATAAGATCTGTGTTATCTCCGACATAACAGGAGGTAGCTCCAAGATGGATAATTCCTTTTGCCTTAGGGCACTGTTCCCCATAAGCATAAACATGAGCCATTACATCATGACGAACGACTGATTCACGTTCCTTCGCCACCTCATAATTGATATCCTCCTGCGCTGCTTTTAATTCCTCAATCTGTTCTTCCGTAATGTTTAGACCCAGTTCTTTTTCAGTTTCAGCCAATGCTACCCAAAGTTTTCTCCAAGTCTTAAACTTCATATCCGGTGAAAAGATATATTGCATTTCTTTACCGGCATAACGTTCGGATAAGGGACTCATATATTTATCATTACTCATCGTTCCTACCCCTTTCATATTATATTATTCTTCTATCCTGCTGGTTCATTATTTTAATATCTTCTACCATTTAAAATTCTCTACTATTAACATTTTTTACATTAAAGCAGACTGATTTTTATGTTTAGTAATATAATTTTTAATTTATTCAATTTTTCATTGATTCTTTATTAATTCTTTTTCACTATATTTACGTTCATAGTTATTCTATAGCAAGAATTTTCTTCAATTCTCCAACCAACTTCTTAGCCATCTTCTCATGAGTAAGTATACTTGGATGCCAATCCGCTCCGATCCCATCCTGCTCCGATTGCAGATCAAATTTCATGAAATAGATCTTATCATCGCCTTCTGACACATGGTGTTCCACCTGTCGTTGAATCTCATCACATAAATCCTGCCCCATTACTCCTAACGTACAAAGGATTTTCGTGGTTGGATTACTCGTACGAACCTGTTTCAGGAAATCATAATATTTTCTTCCGAAGGTTTCTACCCGATCGGATATATTCTTTGTATAACTGGCATCGTTGGTACCAAGATTGATGATAATACAGTCCGGTTTGAAACGGTTGTTATCCCATATCTCAGGCTCCATATTACCAAGTACAATGTCAGTAGCCTTATCCGTGTACGGATATAACTCTGGCATCAACCATTCATCATTTGGTATTTCTTGATCCGTCCAATTCGAAATGATACCAATTCCGCTCCAGGAGATAAGATGATAATCCGCATCCAATGCTCTCGCAGTCCTTGCCGCATATGCCTCCCAAGGATTTTCCTGTGTCGTATTAAATGTGTCAATATTTAACATTCCTTCATTTCCATAACCGCAGGTGATGGAATCTCCGATAAATTCAAGCTTCCTTGCCTTAACTGCAGTTGGTATCGGTGGTTTGTCTCCATAGGTTACAATGGATTTAATCCCGACCTTACCGAATGCAACCTCAGAATATTTCACCAGTCGTATCTTGGTTTCCTGTACTTGTGCACCTTCGAATAAAACATAAGTATCTTCTTCTTTCTCCAAAGAAAAACGCTTCGAGGGTTTCTCCTCATCATTCACAAATACGGCAACCCAAGCTCTATATTCCCAACCCATAGTATATGAATCCGTCCAAAGTATGGCTTCTGCTTTTGTTCCTGTAAATATAAATTCTAATGCTGCACAGGAATAATTCAGATATCTTACACCATCTTTCATCAAACTTCTGCCTAACACCTTAACAAACTTCTCATCAGTAGTAAATTTCATATAACCTCCGAGCCTGATCTATTAAACATCATAATCCCCGCGAATATCTTCCTTCGGTGGTTCAATCGGATAGTTACCTGTAAAACATGCGTCACAATATCCGGTATCACCACCGATCATATCGCTTAATCTTTCCACAGCTAGATATCCTAAAGTATCCGCACCAATCATATCACGAATTGTATCAACCGAATTATTATGCGCAATCAATTGATCTCCCGTAGGTACATCCGTACCAAAATAGCAGGGATGTAAGAACGGTGGGGAACTAATTCGAACATGAACCTCCGTAGCTCCTGCCTTTTTCAGCATCTTTACAATTTTCTCACTTGTGGTACCACGTACGATGGAGTCATCAATCATAACCACCCTCTTGCCCTTTACCACTTCCGGAAGGACATTCAACTTGATACGAACACTGGAGACACGCATGGACTGCTTCGGTTTTATAAAGGTTCTACCAACATAACTATTCTTTACAAAGGCCATTCCAAAGGGGATCCCTGACTCAAGTGCAAATCCGAAAGCCGCTGCATTACCGGAATCCGGCACTCCAACAACAATATCGGCTTCCACCGGGTAAGTTTGAGCTAGAATTCTACCTGCCATTATTCTAGAATTATAGACACTAACCCCATCAAAAATGCTATCCGGTCTAGCAAAATAGATATATTCAAAGATACATCTGGCAATCTTCGGACTACAATGAGAGGTATCGGAATGAATTCCCTCCTCATCAATCATAACAACCTCACCGGGTAATACATCTCGGACAAACTCAGCATCCGCGGCACACAGAGCTGCTGTTTCTGAAGCTAAAATATATGCGTTCTTTCTCTTTCCAATACAAAGCGGATGGAAACCAAAGGGATCTCTAGCTCCGATTAACTTTCGTGGGCTCATGATAACTAAGGAATATGCACCACTTAATTTGCTCATGGCTCTTGATACTGCTTCCTCAACCGTTGCAGAATTTAGTCTCTCTCTTGCGATATGATACGCGATAACCTCGGAATCAATGGTGGTCTGAAAGATTGCACCTGTATATTCAAGTTCTCGTTTTAATTCTGGAGTATTCACGAGATTTCCATTATGGGCGAGCGCAAGCGTACCCTTAACATAATTTAGTACTAAAGGCTGCGTATTATTAATGTTACTTTCCCCTGCAGTGGAATAGCGAACATGACCAACGCCAATGTTACCACCACTCAAGGTATCAAGATGTTCTGGGGTAAATACCTCACTTACCAACCCCATTCCTTTCCATGCCTTCACTTTACCCTTGGGTCCGGCGGTGTCACTGACTGCAATACCACAGCTCTCCTGTCCTCTGTGCTGAAGTGCAAATAAACCGTAATAAATAGTGGATACGACGTCATTACCATCCAGATCATAAACTCCAAACACACCGCACTCTTCATGTAATCCATCCGGACTATAGCTGTTGTTTTCCGTATTCATAAGTTTTATTCCATCCTCTCATAAGCTCACCTAATAAATAAATTAGCAAGGGGCTCCCCTAAAGTCTGTATTCGATATCTTCGGAGACCAAAGTATAATTTATCCCTTTGCTCTTGCTTGCGCATTCCTCCGATATATGAAACTTTCTCTAAAGCAGCCCCCTATATCCATATTCGCTACAAGATGGATTGGCCTGCCAATCTATCTTATAGAAGTCCTAAACGCTTAAACACTTCGTTATAAGCATCCTCTACATTACCCATATCCCTACGGAAACGGTCTTTATCCAGTTTTTCATGTGTTGTTATATCCCAAAGTCTACAGGTATCCGGTGATATCTCATCCGCTAGGATAATCTGTCCTTTATATCTGCCAAACTCTACTTTAAAATCAATTAATTCAATTCCGCACTCTGCAAAATATTTGCAAAGAACTTCATTTACTTTAAACACCAATTCTGTAATCCTGTCTATTTCTTCTCTGGTAGCAATACCAATTGCAATTGCATAGTAGTCATTAATCATTGGATCGCCCAACGCATCATCCTTGTAGGAAAATTCTAAGGTAGGACTAATGAAGCGAATACCTTCTTCCATGCCTAATTTTTTAGCGAAGCTTCCAGCGGAAACATTTCTTACAATAACTTCAAGAGGTACAATCTGAACTTTTTTAACAGCTGTTTCGCGATCACTTAATTCTTCAATGTAATGAGTAGGAACGCCTTCTTTTTCAAGAATACGAAAAACATGGTTTGTCATTTTATTATTAATAACGCCCTTACCTACAATGGTTCCTTTTTTCAAGCCGTTAAGTGCTGTGGCATCATCCTTATAATCTACGATATAAACGTCTTCCACGTCAGTCTTAAATACCTTTTTCGCTTTTCCTTCATAGAGCATGTCTAATTTCTTCATAACAACTGCCACCAATCCTTCATTATATTTTCTCATATACTAAAGTATACTGTCAAACTATACTTTAAGTATAGTGCCTTACCATACGTTAAGTATAATGCCCACCTATACGTTAAGTATAATGCCCTACTATACTTTAAGAAGTCCTCGTTACTCTTCCTATTATAATGGACAATGATAAATTCGCAACTGTTTTTTTGTCGTAAAGATGTATAAAAATTCAAATTTGTATATATGCACAAAACAAAGTTTGAAATGAACACCTTTATCATCATATTGTTCGAAATTAGGAAAGATGGAATACCTTTTTGGCAACATTCTCTGCTGCATGTCCATCCTCTAGGCTACAGAACCTTTCATAGAAACCATCGTACTTCTCTTGATACTCTACCGTGATATCGTCAATATTACGAATTGCTTCCACTACCTCTTCGTTAGTGAATAACAATGGTCCTGGAACCTCGGTCTCGATATCCATATAAAAGCCTCTTAACATGTCGCGGTATTTATCTAAATCATAAGTATAGAATAAAATTGGTCTCTTCAAGTTTGCATAATCAAAAAATACAGAAGAATAATCGGTTATTAGTAAATCTGAAATTAGATAAAGCTCTGAGATATCATCATACTTACTTACGTTGAAGGCAAAATCCTCCAGTCCGGTTACATCGAGTGAATCGGCTATAAAGTAGTGTGTACGAAGGAGTACAACATATTCATCTCCCAGTTCCTTTTTCAGCATTCTGAGGTCTAATTTCAATGCAAATTTGTATTCTCCACGGCCGTAATATTCGTCATCACGCCAGGTTGGAGCATATAAAATCGTCTTTTTCCCTTCAGGGATATGGAGCTTTTTCTTAAGCTCTGTTGCCAGTTTATCTTTCTCCCCACTATGTAATATGTCGTTTCTCGGGTATCCATATTCCAGCATTTCCTTATCAAATAGGAATGCACTCCGGAAAGCATCACTGGAGAAATGATTTGCTGCTATAAGATAATCCCATATTCTTGATTGCTTAAAAAATTGCGCTTTATAAAGTGGAGATGCACCCATAACCTCTTCCTGATCAAATACCAATTTCTTTAAAGGTGTTCCATGCCAGGTTTCCAAGAAGACATTACCTTCTCGCTTTCTCATCCATTCCGGTTGTCTAACATTGAATACGTCGAATTTACAGCGTGCGAGATAATAGCAATAACGGATGCTAAAGCGTCTAACCTTAGTCGGATGGAACGGTATCTTTGTTCCACGATTCACTACCCAGATAAAGCGGTATTTTCCAGGATAATTCTTGCACAAATATTCATAAATATATTTTGGACTATCCGAATAACTCTTACCGAAAAAGCTCTCGCAAAGAACCCAATTTTCTTTTAAAGGCATTTTACTAAAAATTTTATGGTAGAGGTAGTAAGCAAAAATACGATTATTTTTCTTAATCTTCTTAAACTTCTTTATGCCAAGATGATTGGTTACAATCCTAGTTGCTTTCTTTACATTATCTTTTAGCAACGCTTTTACAATTTTTTTCTTATATTTTCTCAGTCTTCTTATCTTTTCAGGATCTATTTCCTTCATGGCATTGCGAATCGTCTGAAAACGTTCTGTCCGCCACAAATCATTTACACTTCTTCTTAAGCGAGGCGCATAGGTACCCGCAAAATAAGAAATAAGTTTATCCTCCAAATAACTTCTAAGTGCTGTATTCTCCTCGGTATATTCTTTCGACTGTTGATAGGCTAATATATACTCATCGAATTTTTCTTCCGTCTTTGCTTGAGATAAAGCAGGGAAATGAATTGGATCATTATGCTTTCTCTTCACATAAATTGCCTCTTCAACATAAGAACAAGTCCTTCCTAATTCCAACGCTTGAACTACAAAGGTTGAATCCGAGAAGAAGGCATAGTTCTCATTGAAACGAATTTGATTCTCATTCAAGAAGCTTTTACGGAATAAAATACCTAATACAGATATATTGCGTAGCCCCTTCCTACTAACAAATAAAGAGTGATATGCCTCAGCTTTTTGAGCTAAGGCCTCTATATCCTCCTCAGAGGTAGCGGCAATTTTTTGTTGTACCTTCATAATTCTTTTCTGACGACGGGTTAATTTAATTGGATTATCATTATTCTCTGCTTGATCAGAAAGTTCCTGTTCTGCTTGTTCTTGCTCTCCCTGCTCCTGCTCACCGCCATCCTGTTCATCCATGGCTTCTTCATCAGTATTTTCCGCAAGTGAAGCTAAATATACCATTCTGCGAAACCAAGTTGAGGCTTTTTTACCATAAGTAAAGTCCGCATTTTGCTCCTCTGCTTCACGAAGAAGCATGGGTAATGTACCATTAAGAATATAATCATCGCTATCAAGAAAATATACATACTCTCCGGTTGCAGCTTCTAAACCGGCATTTCTAGCACATGCAACACCACTAAATCCTTTAAAAAGTTCTTCCATTTTTGATTTCTCAAATTTATGGTCTATTGATCGATTCTCATTTAACTCTACTATAGTAATATTAATGTCTTCATAGGACCTGACCAGATTTGAGACATCTTCCTTTACATGATCCAAAACCAAAACTGTCTCAAAATTGGTTAATCCTTGATCTCTTATACTTTCAAAACAATCCTCTAAAAAATGTATTCCCATATGAAAAGGAACGATTATACTTAATTTCACTTTAGCACCCTTGCCTTTCTCAACATATCTATTTAATCATAAGTTTTTATAATTCATCCTATTCTGTCTTTACTATTAGTCTAGTTAACTTATCCATGATGTTATCATAAATTCGTCTAACGAAAGGTCGAGTATAAATAAATACAATAACAGCCGTCATGAAAAATGAATATGAGAGATAAAGATACGGTTGCTCCTTTAATATCTCGAGTTTCTCCAAAAGAGGAATAGTAAATAAATGAAGAATATACACGGTCATCGTACTGGTCCCTATGATGGAAAGGAAGGTCTTTTTGGCCGTTGTTATGTTAATTATCGCAATTATCATAGCACTTGCAACAATATATACTAAGATACGAAATACCATTGATTTTATATCCGAGCTCTCCGGATAAGGTCTTCTTAAATAAAGCACTTCGACTTTAAAAACCTTGTTATGTACGATATAAGTAGATATCAATGCGGTAGCTACGATAGCCGCAAAGGAAACAACCTTAGGTATCCGACGTATTTTAGCAACCTGCTCCTTGGTACAATAAAATCCAAGGAGGAAAAATGGAAGGAAGCAAAGTGTTCTGCCTAGTGCCATATAATCCGAAAATTCCTTCGTGAAACCGCTAAGAACTGCAAAAACAAAACTTAATGGTAACAAAAATCGAATTTTGACTAGATCCTTCAAGAAAAATTTCCATAAGAATAAAGCCAACAGATACCAAAGCCCCCAGTAAGGGCGGAAGAACCGAAATCCATAATAATGTTCTTGTATAACCACCATTTTATAGGTATAATTCATAACGTTTAATATCAAGTATGGTATTAAAATAGTTACAAAGGCATTGCTTCTAATCTTGTCTAAATTCTTGGAAAAATATCCGGAAACAAATGCCATCGCCGGCATGTGAAAGAAAAATAAAAAGAAATAAATACTTTTGATGATTTCGGATTTGCCCATCATTGAGGTAAGAACGTGTCCCCAAACTACTAATATAATTAAAATTGCCCTCAAATTATCAAAAAGATAGTCTCTCGGGATATCTTTGCTAACTGTTGTAAACTCCACTGCATCTTGTTTCATATGTAATAAACTCCTTAAATTACTAATACGTTAACATAATGATTTTAACAAAGAATACCTAATCATGCAATAAATAAATTAAATTGATTGAATTTACCAATTTTTTAAGGTAGAATCATTTCGTACTTTTATACCTTGAGAAACCCGTAGCTTCATCTAAAATCGGGAGTTGTTATAATAAGAATTTAATACTGATACGTATCCTTTCGATAATTAGCTAATTAAAATAGGAATGATTAATAAAATGAATAGTAAAGGAAAAAATTCAAATGAAAATATATATCAAAATGATGCAGCAGTTCATTAAAAAGGAGGTCGTATTATGTATCTCAGGATTAGTAGCAATACTGTCCATGTTCTTCCTTCCACCTTCCCTCAATTATATTACCTATATTGATTTTCGTGTGCTAAGTTTATTGTTCTGTCTTATGGCCGTTGTTGCTGGCTTTAACAAAACCGGATTATTTTTATTGCTCTCCGAAAAATTGCTCAATAAAGTAGCAAATATAAGATCTCTCGCCTTAGTCTTGATTATGTTATGTTTTTTCTCTTCCATGTGGATTACGAATGATGTAGCTTTAATCACCTTTGTTCCCTTTGCCATTCTCATCTTAACGAAGACAGGTCAGACAAAACATATCCTCTTCGTTGTTGTCCTTCAGACGATTGCTGCAAACCTTGGTAGTATGCTGACCCCGATTGGTAACCCACAAAATTTATATCTTTATTCCACTTATAATGTACCGATTATTGAGTTTTTCAAAATAACGTTACCATTTACCGTAATCTCCCTTGTCTTATTATGTATTTCTATATTTATGATAAGAAAGGAACACCTTAGCTTTACTTTATCAAGTAGCGAAAAAGCAGACAAACATAAACCCCATACCATTGCTTTGTATAGTGGTTTATTTCTTGTCTGCTTTGCTTGTGTAATTCGTTTGATGGACTATCGAATCACATTCTTTGTTGTCATCTCAAGTATTCTAATCTTTGACCGAAGAATTCTTAAGAAAGTTGATTATTCCCTTCTTCTGACCTTTGTCTGCTTCTTTTTATTTGTAGGTAACATAGGCAACATAACGGCTGTTAAACAATTTTTATCTACCTTACTGGAAGGGAAAGAATTCTTGGTGTCCATGTTAGCAAGCCAGATCATCAGCAATGTCCCTGCTGCTATATTGTTGTCTGCCTTTACCAACAATTATAAAGAATTGATTCTTGGAACTGATCTTGGAGGACTTGGAACCTTGGTCGCATCCCTCGCCAGCTTGATCTCTTATAAGTTTTATAGTAGAACCGTTGATGCTAAGCCATGGAAATACCTAGGGTTGTTTACATTGTATAATATCCTATTTCTTATTACATTATGTTTGTGTTACTGGTTAATGAATTTATAGGCTAATTGCTGTTGTTAGCTGATCCACATTCCATCCTTTTTTATATTCCATTCTTTCCCATCAAAGCTTGCGATGACCTCATTAGCGCCGACTGCACCGAGTCCGCTTCTCCATTTCTTAGTAGCGCAGGTTATCTTGCTTTTCTTTTGATCATATTTCATATCCGAGAGGGTGATAAGAATTCCATCCTTGAAAAGCAGGTTTTCGTTATCAATAATACCCTCTTCGCTTAAATCTTCAAAGGTGCCTTCGACTACCTCATAACCATATTTATCTTTCACCTTTGAAAATATTATCTCCTTCTCAATATCTGTAAGACCAATCCATTCTGTTGTATCTAAGGCAATCATTTTAATATCGCTGTTTAATCCCTCGTCCTCTAGGTATAGGTCATCGATAATTGCCAGATAACCTTCCATTAATATATTATGGTCGACCACTTTTATGTTTGAAGCTGTTATCTGCGCAGGGTAGGATTCTAGAATAATTCCATTATAGGTGACTGTAATGATATCCCCAACGTTCAAATCTTCTTTCGCAATCTCTTGACCATCTGCATTCACAATCTTCGCATCGTTTAAACTTACGGATATTTTATCCGAAGAACGATATTCATTGCTTTCCACCTCCGGTGCAATGAGTAGTGAGGCCCCTGTTTCAATTACCTCCGCATTAAATATAGAGTTACTCTCATTATCAGATACATCTCCATCATTGGTTGTATTTCCATTATTGGTTGTATTTCCATCATTAGTCGTATCATCCTTTATTCCACAACCAACAACGATAAACGTGAAAAGTATAGTTACCGCTATTACCCTTATAATTTTTCTCATAATATCACTCCTTTGTATTATAGACGATACATTAAGAGGTTTGGTTTCAATCCTATAAAGAAAGAGTATAGTGATTTTGGGCATCGTCTATGCAGCTTCATAAATTCTGTAGATAAGAAAATCCTGGGTACTTGCCAGCTAGCTATAGTATGCTATAATGTGTTAATTACGAATGTGTAATTAAATTTCGGAAAGGTAGTGTGAAAATGGAAGAGAAAATTCTTGTAGTGGATGATGAAAAAGGTATTGTAGACGCTTTATCCTATGCTTTTACTAGAGAAGGTTTTATTGTTGAGACCGCCTATAATGGTGAAGAAGCTCTAAATAAATTGTCTACCTTCCACCCGGATTTGATGATCCTTGATATAATGATGCCCAAACTGAATGGTTTTGAAGTGTGTAAAAGAATGGACAATCGAAATGATCTTGGTATCTTATTACTTACTGCAAAAAATGATATTGTTGATAAAGTCTTAGGCTTTGAATTCGGTGCAGATGATTACATCATCAAACCTTTTGATATAAGAGAACTAATTGCCAGGGTCAAAGCTCTATTAAGGCGGTTACATAAAAATAGTATAAAACAACAATTTGAGAAAATAACAATAAGAGATTTGGTGGTTATCGCAGAGCAAAGAAAGGTTGTCCTTCGCGGCGAGGAACTAGAGTTCACCCCCAAAGAATTTGATCTACTCCATCTCTTATTATCGAATCCTGAGAGAGTCTATGAACGGGACCGATTGCTAGACTTAGTATGGGGAATCGAATATGTTGGCGGAACAAGAACAGTCGATATTCATGTGCAGCGGATAAGAAGCAAGCTAGGAGAATCCTATCAGGAATTGCTTCAAACGGTATATGGAATTGGTTATAAAGCGATTGGAGATATCTATGAAAATAGGTCTTAAATTAAAATCAAGCATTTTCCTTACTCTCCTATTATTATCAGCAGTAGGTATTCTTAGTATTTTAGTGCTAAGGGGTATACAAAGCAATCAAAGACAACAAAATGAAGATTATCTTATTCAACAAGGTGAAATCGCTAGCAATTACATCAAGCAAATATATCTTATGGAGTCGATAAAGGATCCGGAGGCTTTTATAAATGACCGCGGGCGTGAACTCGTAACGAGATTTGAAATGATAACCGGTATGCAGGTTATATTATATAACCTGGCGGGCAAGGAAGTCGCTAATTCCAGACCATTAGCAGGAAAAACAGACGTAAGTCTTATGATGGAATATGCGTTACAAAATACAAACACCTATATAGAAGATGGGGATAATATCATCTTCCTTTCCCCACTACATAATTCCAGTATGCAAATTGGTGTACTACAATTTAATTACTCCACCACCTCTGATCGGATGTTTTATACTAAAATCAAGCATCTCTTCTTCTATTCCGGTGTATTTATATTCGCCATTTGCTTTATCAGTGGCTATCTATACGTTCGTCCCTTGACGCTCGGAATACTAAGATTAAAAAATGCAACTCAAAGAATTGAAAAAGGTGATTTTTCTGACCTTATTTGTCTGAAACGAAGTGATGAACTCGGTGAATTAAGTCAGAATATCTCTAATATGGGTAAAAAAATAAAAAGTCAAATAGAAACAATGAAAGAAGAACAGCATCATCTGCAGCAGGCAGTGGAGAAGCTTGAAATTCTGGGGAAGCAACAAAAACAGTTTATCGGAAATGTAACTCATGAATTTAAAACGCCACTTACCATTATCAAAGCATATGCAGATTTAATGCAAATGTACTCAGATGATCCGACACTTATGAACGACGCAAAAGTTAATATTGATAAAGAGAGTCAGCGTTTAACGGATATGCTGGAAAACGTTCTTTCATTATCTGAATTAGAAAATTACACTTTTGAATTTCAAAAAGAAGAAGTGGATATTCATGAATTACTAACTGATATTTGTAAGCGTATGAATGGGAAAATACAGAAGTATGGACTACAACTTCATACGGATCTTGAAAAAAATATTCTACTGGCTGATAAGGAAAGACTAAATCAAGTATTTATCAATCTAATCGATAATGCGATAAAATATAATCGTCCGGATGGGCATATCTGGATTTCTTGTTGCAAGGAAAATAATTTCATTTGCATTCGAGTGAAAGATACCGGAATCGGCATCCCTCCAGCTGAAAGAGATAAAATATTTCAACCCTTTTATACTGTAAACAAATCCCTAAACGGGGGAACCGGCTTGGGTCTATCTCTGGTGAGGGAGCTTGTAGAAAAGCAGGGGGGCAGCATAACCCTTTTAGATCAGCAAGCTGAGGGCTCCACTTTTGAAATTCGTTTTATAATTTAATGATTGTTTACAATTTAGAAACAAGTGGTTATACAATTGATAAATTCATGTAGTAAAGTTATTTTATGGTATCTGTAATTGAAATCTGGATAGCTAACTTACTAAATCAAACGTTATCCTTTTGCAGATGCTGAACTTTATGGAAGAAAGGAGTGGATAAATTGCATAAAAGAATACGTATAGGATATGCCAGCTGCATCTTATTGGTAACCGCAGTGACTTTATTCGGCTGTAATGCACAAGGTAAAGAACCGATAAATACGAAAAGGGAAGTAATTACTAGGGATGATCAAAAAATCACTCTATTAAAATCAAATGATACGCAAAAAAAGGAGCAAATCGAAACATCGAATTCCTTATCCCTTGAAAAAATTGATAAGTATAAAGGGTTAAGGGGTGAAGATTGGATTGATAAGGATATCCTTCTTGTTACAAAGGTAAACACTCAATTAGAGCCGATACCTGTATTTGATGCCATGGAGAATATAAGGAATTTATATCTGTATAATCTGAAAACCGGTGAAGAAAAAAGCATTTTTGATGAATCACAATACCTTTGGATGCCTATCATTTCTCCCGACAAAAAATATATCTTTGTACAAAACCTTACCTCAGGGAAAAGTGAAGGACTTATCATAAACCTAAAAGATATCCTAGAAGGCTATACACTAGGGGAACAAGTTGTAACTATTTCAGAAGAAAATACGGAAAAAGGCTTACACCTATCCTATAATAATGCAAAATGGATTAGCAATGAAGAACTCATTGTGCCAACATCAAACAATGGTGTCTGCCTAATCAATGTAAATTCCAATATTGTATTGATTAATGATATCGGTTCCATGCAAACGGATACTGCGGTTAAGGTAGGTAATAAAATTTATTATATCTCAGTCGAAAGAAATTTAATGTCCTACGATGTTGATAAAAAGCAAAACGACATTATAAAAGAAAATGTACTGAATTTTGAATTATCTCCAGAACATGATATGTTCGCAATTGAAAAAAAGCTAAGTGAAAATGAAAGTGCTTTAGTTCTAATCAACTTGGATGGAACTGAAAAGACCACCTTAGCTGAGGCTAAGATGATATTTGGTATCAGCTGGTCTCCGGATCAAAGTAAACTAGCGTATATTCAAACTTCAGAAGTTGAAACTCAAAGTGGACTCTATATTACGAAACTGGAGGATAACACGAGTTTGTATGTATCCTCTGACTTTGTTGGAGTTGACAATTGGCTTAGATGGAATCCTACTAGCACCCAAATTCTTGCTAGTATTGGAGAAGTAAAGGATATGAAACTGATTGATAATTCTTATGTAATCTCACTAAAATGATTAATATAATACGAAAGCCGTCACCACAATAAATAAAACTAGAGAATAAAAGTACTTATACTTATTCTCAGAACTGGAGAAAACAAATGAAAAACAAATTGATAAAGTATAAAAAAACTTTAATCATTCCCATTTCCCTTTTAATTGCATTAAGTGTAGCAGGATTTACAGGATGTGACTTTAAACAAAAAGCAAATTCCCAAGTAGAGGAAACTTCAGGGGAACAGTTGGATACTACTCAGGAATTACCAATAGAGGATAGTTCAACTAATGAGTCTACCCAAGAACTAGAAACAAAAAATGATACTGAAACAGGACAAGAAACAGATCAAGAAGCAGATCAAGAAGCAGATAAAGATATAGATCAAGGTTCAGAAGAAGCTACAGATCAAGGTTCAGAAGAAGCTTCTAATCAAGAAGTCAATCAAGAAGATAAAAATATAACACAATTGATTAGCTTGATCGGATTAAGCAAGGAGGCATTGGCTAGCACACTTGATGAAGCATCAAGGACGGTCGATGAAGGAGGTCTTGAATTTACTGATTATGGCATCAGAGTATGGTTTGATGAGAATTCATTGGTAAATCAAATATATCTCATGAATAATGACTTCAATCTAAACAATGTTAAAATCGGCGATAAAATCAGCAAGTTCAAGGAAGTGTTTGGTGATCCGGTGAGTGATAACAACGGGGATGCACATTTTCAATATGAGAATATCTTCTTATCTGTGAATTATGATACCACTACAAAAGAGACTTTTGCTGTATATTTACTAAAGAATGATTTCTAATTTAATTAATTCATAATATACAAACAATGGACCGCTATATTGTTCTATAAATTATCTGTAGTCGTTATTAATCTAAAAACTTTGGATCTATAATAAAGTTAAAGCTATTCGAACCTTAAAATGCAAGAGACAAGTCTTTCTAACCCGACTTGTCTCTTTGTGAATTCATATAAATTAAAAAGAAAATTATTAAACTAATATCATGGCTATTCCTTTAATTACATTACCAACAAGATATCATTAACATCCTTCATCATGTCTTCCGGTAAATAGTTCTTCTCCAGCTTCACACCATTAACATAGAACTCTTTATAACCGCTTTCTACGCCATCCGGATTTTGAATTTTGATATTCAGCTTCTTACCGCGAAAGGTCTTCTCGATGGAGAATTCTTTCCAATCACTTGGAATACTGGGTGCTACAGCAAGTCCATTAAGATCCGGTCTCATACCGAGGATACCCTCCACACAGCCAACCATAACAGTGGAAGCTGTTCCGGTTAACCAGTGTGTGTGGGATCTTCCAAAGAATGGACTTTCCGTTGCTTCTGTAAACTGACCATGTGCATAAGGCTCGATTACACGAATCTCTGCTTCATCGTTGTGAGTTGCTGGGCTGCTTTCTGTAAAGTACTCAAATGCACGGTTACCATGTCCCATCAAAGACTCCGCAAGGATAATCCAACCTTGAGGTTGTGAGAAAATACCTCCGTTTTCCTTCGTTGAAGGGTTAAAGAGAATTGCTAAAGCGCCGTCAAATGCATGATCCACATAAGAAGGTGCCATAGTTCTTACACCGTATGCGGTATTTAATTCTCTGTGCACGCTTTCAAGAGCTTTTTCAGCCTGATCCTTAGAAGCCAGACCACTAATAACTGCCCAGGATTGAGGATTAACCCACATACTTGCTTCCGGATCATGCTTGGAACCGATCACCTGTCCATCTTCTTTGAAACCACGGATGAAACGATCCTCTTCCCAACAATTTTCATTCAGGGTCTCCTTTAATTCCTTTTGCACCTTATCCAGATACATGATATATTCTGCATCATTCTTATCTACCGCAATTTCGCGAATTACAGACATTGCATAATATAATTGTAATGCAACGAACGTAGACTCACCCTTCTTACCAAGTCTTAAGCAATCATTCCAATCTGCATGAAGACCTGCCGGCATATTATGAACACTCATTCGTTCCATGGAGAAGTTAATCGCTCTCTTTAAATGATCATATACATTGCCTTCGTCTTTATTTGCATAAGGGATTACTTCTTCTAAGAAGTTCTTATCGCCTGTCTCAGCCATATATTTATATACTGTAGGGAACAGCCAAAGTGCATCATCAGCACGATAAGCCGGATGCCCGGTGGCTTGTACATAGGATGCATCATCCGGTGTATCCTCATGTCCTGCATTGTGGTCAAACTTAACCAAAGGAAGACCTCCACCGTTATCTACTTGAGCAGATAGCATAAAATGGATTTTCTCCTTTGCCATCTCTGGATCCAGATGGATAATTCCCTGAATATCTTGAACCGTATCACGGTAACCATAACCATTACGTAAACCTGCATAGATGAAGGAAGCTGCCCTTGACCAGATAAAGGTGATAAAACACTGGTAAGCATTCCAAGTATTTATCATTGCATTAAAGCTTTCACTTGGAGTGTTAACCTGAAGGTTCGCAAGCTTTCCATGCCAATAGTTCTTTAATTCCTTCATTTCCGTATGGACAACACCCAAGTCAGCATAGTAATCAAGAATTTCCTTTGACTGCTTATCATTTTTTTGTCCAAGAATAAATACAAACTCTTTGCTTTCTCCAGGATTTAAAGTCATTTTGGTATGAAGTGCGCCGCAGGCATTGGAATTGTAATTCAGTACATTATCACATACACCATTCTCAACTGCAATCGGATTACCGTAGCTTCTGTACTTACCAATAAAATGAGATTTGTCACCGTTATACGACGCAACCTCAGCACCAGCTAAACCGAAGAAACGCTCTTTGTTATTGGTTCCCTCTGCATTTTTTTTGTCATTTTCATTAATTGTCTGTAATATCTTATTACCTTTAAAATAAGTCTTAGTAATGAACAGAGTATACTGTAAATTGACCTGATCATTCTCATAATTGCTTTCGTTGGTAAATTCAATAAAACCAAAAGCAGAAATATTACGAGGCTTATCACCTGAATTCGTTAAGGTAACCTTCCAAACCTCATGAGTCTTGTTAAGCGGTACATAATAAAGCACCTCTGACTCGATGCCCTTATATTGCGCCTTAATTGTAGTGTAAGCAGTACCATGGTGACACTGACTCTGATAATCGCCAATTGGTTTGCCTACCGGCTGCCAAGAAGCGGACCAATAATCCTTCGCATCCTCATCACGCAGATAGATATATCTCCCCGGTCTATCCTCTTGATTGAAAATGTAACGGGATATTCTTCCGTTTGCACCACTCTTTACAAAGCTATAACCTCCAGCATTGTTGGAAATGATAGCGCCATAATCCGGTGATCCCAGGTAATTTGCCCAAGGTGCCGGAGTGTCTGGTCTTGTAATAACATACTCTTTGTTTTTCTCATCAAAAAAACCGTAATTCATATTTACCCCCCTCTTAAATTAACTTTGGATAAACTCAAGCTTGATGTTCATTAATGTATTTGCTCTAATAAGCTTATTCGTTTATTTCAAGCTTTCCTTTAACCTATAACCCTTATTTTACTTCCATATTCTATAGTTGCCGCTTAATGCAAGCAAGGCAAACAGATAAAGGCAGTTATCATAATAACGCCGATCTCCCTTACGAAGTGGTGTATTCCAGAATAAGTCTACGCATTCCTTTTGATACTTTCCTTGGCTCGCAAGAGACGCTTCTGCATTGGTGGCAATGATTGCTACCGGATGAAGTGCTTTTTCCTCAAGAATTGTACCATCCAGTTCATATACCATATCATTTCTTCCCTTTACGGTCTCGCAGAAGAAGATTTGGATCTTATCCGCACATTCACTCTCCCACTCATCTGCTGCAAACCATTCATAATCTAAACCAAGGTTCGCAGGAACACGATATGCATCACTGAAATAGCGCTCCCGATTATCTTTCATATAAGGTCTTCCATCATAGTGAGCATATTCCGGTGCTAGACCGGTTACTGGATGGCAGGATTTTTTCAGATATTCTCTACTTGCAGTCGCTGCTTCTTTCCAAAACTCTCTATCTTCTTCATTGGCCCATAAGGCAAACAGCTCATAAAAATGAGGCAAATGATAGGACGGGTCACTGAAATCACAATTCGGAATAAACTTTATTAATTTGTTACTCGGCTCCCACATTGGATCTCCCTGAGTACCGTTTTCTCCTTTATGAACGCATTCGTGTAGAATTGCTCTAGCTTCCTTCGAATAATTATATATGCCTTCCCCATCTCCCCAGCGGTTTGAGGCAAAAAATAATGCCATTGCATAATATTCCTCTCCATCCGGAGCCGGTCCATAGGAATTCTTTGTCCCATCCGGTTGCACCGACCACGCAAAGTAGCCACTGTTCTTTCCGTCTTCCATCCACATGTAGGTTTTTGAGAATTTCCAGACACGGTCAAATTCCTTCTTCCAATCCTTCTGAACACACATCATCATTGCATAGGACATACCTTCGGTTCTAGCATCAAAATTACCCGTATCTTCAAAGTAACCCATATCATCTCCGAGTTCATGATAGAATTTCTCATCCTCAGGGCCATAGAAAATCGTCTTGTATGCATTCTCTAATTTCTGCTCGATCTCCTTCTCGCCATAACCAAATTCCTTAAAAAGATTTCTATACTCTCCTGTATAAAAAGCACCTTTCATACTAACCTCCACTTGCCCGTTTTCGGGGGAATTATATAATAATAAAAGATATCTGATTCTATAATATTCTATAATGTCTTCTCCCTCATAACAATGGAGTACCTTATCCTCTTTTTGTAATATCTGTTACTAACTTCCATGGCTATCGTTTCTTACATCGAAACAGGAATGTCGCTGGAGCTATTTGTTTCGTATTATGTTTCTTATTAGTTGCTTCATTTTATTTACTTTTTTATTTGCTTCTTATTATTATTTCTTTCAGCTCATCTACAGAAAAGTTATAATGTGTATTGCAAAAATGACAATTCACCTCGATTGGTTCATTATCATCAATCATTTCCTGAATATCCTTTTGTCCGATGGAGATGATTGCCTTCTCTACTCGATCCTTCGTACAATTACATTCAAATACAGTCGGAAGCTGATCCATAATCTCAAGACCGAAATCGCCTAAAATATGCTCTAGTATCATCTCCGGTGTCATATCCTGATCAAGGAGCTTCGTGATGCTCGTTATTTCATTTATCTTTTGCTCCAGCTTCTCTATCACTTTCTCCTCGGCAAAAGGCATCATTTGTATGATAAAACCTCCAGCTCTTCGTACGGTATTTTCTTTATTCATCAATACCCCAAGCGCCACCACGGAGGGTACCTGTTCACTGGTTGCATAGTAATAAGCTAAATCCTCGGCGATTTCACCTGAAACCAAATGAGTTTGTCCTACATAAGGTTCCTTTAAGCCCATATCTTGTATTACACTTAATATTCCTGCTCCTAAAGCCCCGCTGACATCCAACTTTCCTTTATCATTCGCATGTATAAGCACTTCAGGGTTATAAACGTAACCCTTTACGGTTCCCCTCGAATCAGCCGTAACTGTAAGTCCTTGAATCGGTCCATCTCCCTTAATCGAAAGTGTTAGGATGTCATCATTACTCTTCATCATGCTGCCCATCATTGCTCCCGCAGTTAGAAGTCGCCCTAAGGCTGCAGTTGCCACTGGACTTGTCTCATGAATGCTTCTCGCATGTTCCACTAATTCTTTCGTCGTTGCTGCAAATGCACGTATCTGGTTATCTGCAGCACTTGCTCTTATAATATAATCTGTCATATTAAACTCCTTTACAAATATAAACTAAATGAATAAATTAGCTCATCTAAAATATAGCTCATCTAAAATATAGCTCATCTAAAATATAGCTCATCTAAAATATAGCTCATCTAAAATATAGCTCATCTAAAATATAGTTCATCTAAAAATAGCTCATCAAAAAATTCAACTGACTAAATATATAACTTATCTGCCTGTCTCTTCTCTCTCGCAATAAAATAAATTCTTTCACAGTCCTTCTTTGGCTTCTTCTCCGTCAGAGCGTCATATATAGCCACCAGTTCCATACCGGCTTCTTCGATCAAGCGTTTCACTGTATCTATAGGATATGCCTTTCGATAATGAGTTTCTTCATACCTTTTATATAAAGAGTGATTCTCTTCGGGAATGAATAATGTTAAATTAATCTCATTTAACATCTCCTCTTCATAATAGGAATTCTCCCAGATGAAGCTGCCTTCCTCGCGATTCTCTGCAATAGTATTATCTCCTAATATCTGCTCATAAGCATACTGAGTATCCAAATCGAAAATAAACAACCCCTTTGGATCCAGATAATTATTCACCAATCGGAATACTTGAAGTAGATCCTCCTCGGAAAGGATATAATTCATACTGTCGCAGACGCTGATGACTGCAGCTACCGTACCAAAAAGCTCAAACTCTCTCATATCCTGGCATAAATATAGAATATTATCCTCACTTTTGTTACTATCGTTTTTACTAACTTCGTTTTTTCGATTTTCGCTTTTACTATCATCGCTTTTACTATCATCGCTTTTATTATCTTCGCTTTTATTATCTTCGCTTTTATTATCATCGCTTTTATTATCTTCGCTTTTATTATCTTCGCTTTTGTTACTTTTCTCTCTTGCGATTGAGAGCATTTCTTCAGAATTATCAATCCCAATCATGTCAAAGCCCTTGCTGGCAAGTCGTCTGGTCATACTTCCAGTTCCACAGCCCAGCTCTAGCAATAGGCCGTTTTCTATCCTATTTTGTTTTAATAAATGTTGCACATAATCCGCCCAATCATCATATGGAACATTATCCATAAATATATCGTAAACGGAGGCAAATCCAGTGTATGGCTGCATATTGGCAGTTCCTTTCATTACAAATCCTTCATTATTTAGCTTGAGAAAAACAGCAGGCTCATCCACTTTCACTTGCCCTGCTGCCATAATTCATTCTAATATGATATTATTTACCATCTTATTATTTTACCATACATAATTACGGTTATCAATTCGAAAATAAAATAAGAGACTGTCACAAAACACTTCAACCTCCTTATATTAGGGAAGTTCCATGTTTTATTACAGTCTCTCTACGAATCTACTAAATATTATACCATCTTCTCATACATATCTTTTAAGGTAGGATAAAGCTCTTTGAATACATCGTACTTCTTATTATAAAGAGCAACCTCTTCAAGATCTTGCTCTGTTGTTTCGATTACTTTAATCAGTTTGCCAGCAGCTTCTTCAACAGAAGGGTACTCTCCACAGCCTACTGCTGCTAAAATCGCAGCACCAAAGGCAGGACCTTCTTCCGAATTGATCTTATCAACCTTTACATTCAGTACATCTGCAATAATCTTGCACCAAAGCGGGCTCTTAGCTCCACCACCATTAATGCGGATTCTGCTGATCTCTACTCCTAGAGATTTTACAATCTCAAACGAATCACGAAGTGCAAAGGCAACGCCTTCTAACACTGCCTGTGTCATATCTGCACGCGTTGTATCCATCGTCATACCGATGAAGGTTCCTCTTGCATTTGGATTGTTGTGTGGTGTTCGCTCACCCATTAAGTAAGGTAAGAAATAAACATTATTCTCACCAAGCTTTGTAATGTCTTTTTGCTCTTTGCCATATTCCTTGGTTCCAATAATCTCATCCATCCACCACTTGTTAGAAGCAGCTGCAGAGAGCATAACCCCCATGAAATGATATTTACCGTCTGCATGAGCAAAAGCATGAAGTGCATTGTTTTTATCCACTGCAAATTCTTTGGTTGAAATAAATACTACGCCTGAGGTACCTAGGGATACATTACACATACCCGCTCCAACCGTTCCAGTTCCAACAGCAGCTACTGCCTGGTCGCCGCCACCAGCGATTACCTTTACATTTGTTGTTAAGCCAAGTTCTGTAGCAGCTTCCATCGTCATATTACCCACTACTTGGTAAGATTCATGGATTTTAGCCATCTGCTCTTCTTTTAAACCGCAAAGTTCAAGCATTTCCTTCGACCAACACTTATTCTTTACATCGAGTAATAACATACCGGAAGCATCGGATACATCCGTGCAATGAATCCCGGAAAGCTTGTATGCGATATAATCCTTAGGGAGCATAACCTTCTTAATCTTTGCAAAATTCTCAGGCTCATGCTTTCTTACCCATAACAACTTCGGAGCAGTAAAGCCGGTGAGTGCCATATTCGCTGTATAGCTGGAGATTTTCTCTCTTCCGATTTCCTTATTTAAATAGTCACATTCTGCTTGTGTACGTCCATCATTCCAAAGAATTGCCGGGCGAATTACTTTATCATTCTCATCTAGGATAACCATACCATGCATCTGTCCACTAAAGCTGATACCATCGATCTGAGTCTTGTCGCAATCCTTCGTTAATTCCTTCATACCATCTACTAGAGCAGTGTACCAATCCTCCGGATTTTGCTCTGACCAACCGGGCTTGGGGAAAAACAACGGATATTCCCTTGTTACAATACTCTTAATATCTCCTGTTTCATTCATCAGTAAAAGTTTAACTGATGATGTACCTAAATCAACACCTACATATAACATAATGTTTAACTCCTTTCGTTTTTTGGAAAGGAGTCAAACTCCTTTCAGATTGCATAAATTTTAATTATCATTCACTAACATAGAATTATCTCTTTAAAATCCGATATTATTACAAAAGTAAGCAATTTTTATGTTTTTAACAACGAATTCCTGTAGATTTTACCCTATGTGATTTTCCTACAACTAATTGATTTGATGAATAAACTATATCTAAATTAAATATAACAACTAGACCTATTTATGTCAAGAACAATACCATCACTACAGATAATTTTTATATTTACCCGAAGTCATTTTAAAGCTTATGTGCAAAATGTGCTATTACTTTATTTTGTGTATTGATTTTTTATCACCCTACACTACAAGAAAATACCTAAAAATGGTAGTTTTCATTAAGAATACTTAAATTTTCTAACAAATACATTAATTGCTCTTTCCAAAAAATTCAATTTATGTTAACATGGTATAAATTAAATTTATTCACGAAGGGTGACTGTAATGGTAACAGGCAGTAAAGAACTCATACGAGATATAAACTCCAATTTAGTATTGGAAACCATCATTAATCATACTGCGATTTCAAGAGCCGCAATTGCAAAACATCTGGGGTTAACTAAGGCTACCATATCTGCAATCGTTCAGGAATTGATCAATAAAAAACTAGTTATCGAAATCGGAAGCGATGACACCAGTTTAGGAAGAAAACCGATCTTATTGAGTCTACATAAGAAAGCTGGATTTGTTATTTGTATCGATATTGGTGTTGATACCATTTCCGCTTTAATCTCTGACTTAATCGGCGAAGATTGCAGTTTAAAACAAATTAAAACCCCCAAGAACTCTGCAAATATAGTTAGTGTCTTAATACAGTTGATAGAGTCAATGAAGTTGCCAAAGGATACTCCCTATGGCTTAGTAGGAATTACACTCGGTATCCATGGAGTAATTGCTAATAATCAAGTATCTTTTGCACCCTATTACAATTTATCCGGAATTAATCTAGCACATGGTTTGGAACAGCATTTCAATACTCCGGTTTATCTAGAGAACGAAGCAAATCTATCCGTCATTGGTGAAAAAACCTTTCAGTATGATTATTCAAATATTGCAAATATCAGTGTACATTCTGGTATTGGCCTTGGAATTATCGTTAATCATCAACTTTATACTGGATATAATGGTAGAGCAGGTGAGTTTGGTCACACGATTATTGAAATAGATGGCAGACAATGTCCTTGCGGTAATAAAGGCTGCTTAGAGCAATATGTTTCAGAACGGACCTTACTTAACGAATTTGCAACAATGAAAAACCTAGATGAAGTGAACTTCGAACAATTTCGTGTCGCCTACGAAGCTGAGGATTCGGACGCTCAAGCGATTATGGAACGCTTTATTAAGTATATGTCTGTTGGCGTTAATAACATATTAAATGCTTATAATCCTGACATTGTTATTATAAACAGTTCCTTTACTATCTTCTTCCCGCATATTACAGAACGGATTGAAGCAGCACTAACCAGCAGAATGAATAGTTATATTCGAATAGTTCCTTCTGTACTTCAGGATACGTCAATCTTGCTTGGTGGAATCTGTTTAGCAATTAAAGGCTTCCTTGGTGTTGAAATGTTAAAGTTAAATCATATCGATATTAGATCTTAACTCATATGACGATTCGGTTAAAACCCACTCGTTCAAGCTCAAATTTAATCACATAATATAATTAAATCAACCTTAAGCATAATGAAATAGGCTGTTATTAACAGGTGGACTCCATTTTATGGATTAATCCTGCATATAACAGCCCTTTATTTTCACCGAATTCTTATTGATTACCCTTCAAATAATCTATTAATTCCATCCAATCATTAATTGCTAAACAGTCCATTCCAGGAATTATTCGGTTTTCTTGATCTAAAGCGCCACGATACCAAACCGGGCAAAGACCTGATTTGGAGGCACCTTCCACATCAAAAAATGCATTATCTCCACAATACCAGACATCTCTTGCATCTAATTTTGCTTTTCGAAGGGCTAATTCGAATATCCTGCTATGAGGCTTTCGAAATACATATTCACTGGTAGCTATAATAAATTCAAAATTATGATCTGGAATCAGAGTGCCTATCCGTTCCTCCAAGGCTTTTCCGCTGAATGAAATATTACTGATTACCGCCGTTCGAATATCCTTTTCACTAAGAAACCTCAGTAAAAGTTCTACATTTTTCGTAGGTTTACGATCAGCAGAACTGTCCCAAAATACCTTCTCTACTTCCTCTGCT
Source organism: Herbinix sp. (assembly GCA_029256105.1). Taxonomy (GTDB): domain Bacteria; phylum Bacillota; class Clostridia; order Lachnospirales; family Lachnospiraceae; genus Mobilitalea. Next base: position 8,108 of record JAQSYO010000002.1, on the reverse strand, counting down.
GATAAATCAATTTCTATATCGAAATACTGATACAAGTAATTCTGAAATAAATGATTATGTACTTCGATATGAGAAGATTTACGAACATCCGGGTCGTATCTTCCTATCTCCCTGTTCAACGTCTTTGCAAATTCTTGAAGCTGCTTAGCCGATATTTGGTATGGATTTTTCTTAGCATATTTTAATACAGCTCTAATACCCGCTTCCCCGTCAAATTTGCCTTCTGCTATCAAGGTCTGACCATAGTCAAACATAATCATCTTTGGTAGTTTCATGGATGTTCCTCCTTAAGGATAGTTCGGAATGCTACCATATTTACATTTACTATAGCATTTCATTATCTAATCGTTAATTTATATTTTGTCTTTTTGCTTCTCTCATCTTCTTTGTCATAATTCCGCCTATTTGTCCAGATTCTTTCGCAGTAAGTGATTTCCACCCAGTTGACATAACTTTATCCAGATATCCTAATTCCTTTGCAATCTCATACTTCATTGCTTCTTCTGGTTTTAGATTATTTAAGTCTATTTCTTTCTCTTTCTTCTTGCTCATGAAGACACACCCTTCAGCCATAAAATATTCCCTTCTAACCCTATTATCGAAGTCAGATTGGTAATTACTTGACTAGAGTTTACCCAACTTTTATTCATCTATTCTAATCACTTTCCCTAGAGGAAGAGAATAGATAAGCATCTCTTTTACTCTTTTCTTCAGCATCTGCTCTAAAGCTTTACGATAATAATCCAACTGGACCTTATATCGTTTTATTAATTGCTCTTCCTTTGTTACAAGGTCCGATTTATAATCAAGCAGTATTAATTCACCGTCTTCTTCAAAGAAAACATCAATTATTCCTTGAATTAAAATCAACTCATCACTATCAATCTCCTTCATAACCTCAGCCGCTTTGATTCCGATTACAAACTGCTTTTCTTTATATAATTTACCGACCGTCTGAGCTCTTCGCATTCGATCAGCCACACTGCTTTTAGTAAATTCAAATATATAATCTAGTTTTAACTTTTCTGCATCCCCCTTGTTAAGCCTGTTTGTACGAATTAGGCGTTCTAAATCTTCGCTTAAATCCTGCTTATTATGTATCTTTGTCAAATCAATTAGCTCTAGTACTTTATGATACAATGTTCCACGATCTGTTCCAGTAACCTCTGTTTCAGTCTGTCGAATAAAGCTTGGTATCGTTGCAATAATCGTTTCATCCGATATGTTCATTGCATTTGGAGGATTCACATTTACACTCTGGTCTTCATCAATGAATTGTCCTAATTTTTTCAGCTCTGACACGGTCATCTTAACCTTTAATCCTGCTTCTTTTATATATGGATATGTAAAGTTAAACCTTGTTTTAACTTCTTCATTTAGGTTTAAATCATAGATATTATCAGGGTTTATGGCTAACAGCTCTTGCTCATCCTTCTGCAAGAATAACTGTCTTGTCAATTCTTCCTTCAGCAGCTCATACTTCGGAAGTACGGTAATTGTCATACCCTCCTTAGTGCATATAAAGGAATCAGCATCCAGATTAGGTAACCCACCCATTCGATTCATCATCGCAGGCAACACCCAGTCCATGTAGCTTTTCGCAGATAGTAATTCAAAGAAAGAAAAATCCTTCTTCTTTATATCTTCCTTCGATTTTAAATATCCCGTCAAGATTAACTTTTCTTTTGCTCTAGTCATCGCTACATATAAAACACGTAACTCTTCACCCAGATTTTCTATTTGTACCTTTTTCTGAATTACTTTCTTTAGCAGAGTCGGTACCTTAGTTCTTAGCTTACTATCAACATATTCCGGTCCTACACCCAATTCGCTATGAAGTACTATACTGCTTCTTAGGTCCTGCGTATTAAATTGTTTGCTCATTCCGGCTACGATAACAATAGGAAATTCTAAACCCTTACTTTTATGAATACTCATAATTCGCACTGTGTTATCTTGTTCTCCGGAAGTAGCAGCTTCCCCAAAATCCACTTCATACTTATGTAGCTTCTCGATATACCGAATAAAATGAAACAATCCACTATAACTACCCTTTTCAAAACGTACCGATTGAGAAATCAGCATATCAATGTTAGCTTTTCTTCTATCACCACCGGGCATAGCGCTAGCATAATAGTAATATCCGGTTTGATCTAACACCAGCTGGATTAATTCATGGATTGGCTTATGATTTACCATAGACCGGAACGCTTCCAGTCTCTCGGTAAATAAATTCAATTTGGTTAACAGTTCTTCGTCATTGCCTTCACTCAAATAAGTCAAGATTGCAGAATACATACTAACACTTCGATCTACAGCCCGTATCACAGCCAACTCTGTTGTCGATAGCCCCACAATTGGCGAATATAATACACCTGTTAATGGAATGTCTTGTCTTGGATTATCAATGATGCGCAACATATTTAGAACTGTCATTATCTCCAAGGTCTGAAAATATCCTGTACCAGTATCAGCATATGCGGATATCCCCTCTTGCATCAGAGTGTTCACAAACACCTCGGACCAGTTTGACATGCTACGAAGTAATATAACAATATCGCGGTATGTTGCAGGGCGATGAACCTTTGCCTTTTGATCAAATACTAACATTCCGCTTTCCGGATTTGTTAACTCCCTGATCTTTTTCGCGATGGCTCTTGCTTCGATTTCTTTCTTTGTATAGACCACCTCATCCGGATCATCTTCCTCGTTCTCCAACCTATGGCTTGCATCATTGCTTGAAGCTTGTTCTCCCGCCGCATCAGAATTGACGGTTTCCCCATCCAAATCACTTGTCTCTGCTTCCTCTGTAACCAATAAAAGTTCAACCTCTTGGGCAACGCGGGACATTATTGCATCAGGCACTCCTTCAGGAACTTCTTCGGCTACTTCTTCAGCCATATTTTTCAACGTCTCCTCAAACAGCTCCCCATACTTAAGTGACGCTGCCTCATCATAAATAATCCCACCAACGGGTCTTTGCATAATTTGTTCGAAGATTTTATTCACATAATCAAGGACTGGTTTACGGCTTCTAAAGTTCTTATCCAGGTCAATTCTCTGATAATTATTAACTTGACCATCCTCAGTAGCATCTTTGGAAGAATACGATCCGTATTTCTCCATGAAGATTTCCGGCATAGCCAACCTGAATTTATAGATGCTTTGTTTAACATCGCCAACCATAAATCGATTGGGATACCCAATATCCTCTCTTGAGATACTCCTTAATATGGTTTCCTGGACCATATTGCTATCTTGATACTCATCGATTAGTATTTCATCGAACTGTTCGCTTAACTCTAAAGCTGCCTCAGTAGGCACCTTATACGTGGAGTCCTCTGTTGCTCCAGTAAGTACCTCCTGCTCTTTGACGAGAATTTTAAGTGCAAAGTGTTCCAGGTCATTAAAGTCAATCAGGTTTTTTTCTTCTTTCTTACCTGCGAACTCCTCCATGAACTCCAAAGTCAATTCAAACAGTACCTTCATCACTCCACCAACTGCTTGCAAATCCTTCAACATTTCGTCCGGAGCTTGAAAGAAATATTGATTTGTCAAATCTTTAATACCCTTCTTAACCTCTTCCCGAAGCTCTTTCACTTTGTCTTTCTTCCAAGGAACTACCCCTTCCTCTTTCTTACCTGACAACCTATCATAGGAAATTCCCGGGAAAAGCTTCGCATATTCATCATAGGAGCCTGCACTGCTTAGTAATTCCAGCGTATTGCGATCAGAAAGCAGCGCCGGAGCATATGCGGTTGGACCACCTGATTCGTTGCAGATTTCGAAAGCTTCTGCATTCTTTTGGAGCAAGTCACGAAGTACCACCTTAACATATTCCAATAATTCCCTCATCCAAGATGTATTGTTCATTTCCTCCAAGGTAGTTATTTCAAACATTCTCTTCTTCTGTGCAATCCATGACTTTGGCCAGGGATCACTCATCGAAAAGCTATATAGTTGTAAAATTAATTCTTCTATCGGTAGATCGGATTTCGAATAAGAATAGCTCTCGATAAAAGCATGAAAATCCTCCGTGCCTTCTTCATACCAATGTTCCAATACATTCGATATCACATCTGATTTCATCAGCGTAATTTCTGATTCCTCCGCAATTTTAAATGAAGGGTCCAAGTCAATTCGATGAAAATAATTACGTATTACATTCAAACAAAAGCTATGTATCGTCGTAATCTGCGCACTTTGCAATAAAGATATTTGTTTTTGTAGATGAAGATTATCTGGCTCCTTTAATAGCTTCGCGTCAATCGCTTTTCCGACACGTCCACGCATCTCAGCAGCTGCAGCATTGGTAAAGGTTACTACCAACAAGTGGTCAATATCAATTGGATTCTCACCCTCAGAAATCATAGAAATAATCCGCTCAACTAAAACAGCAGTCTTTCCAGATCCTGCTGCCGCTGAAACCAATAAATTCTTATTTCGTGTATCAATTACCTTTTGTTGTGCTTGCGTCCAACCCATCTTACTCTCCTATACTAGTATCGTTTATTTCGTAACTTATATGTTTCGCGGTTTTATACCCAATTAGCATAGGGTCTATTTCCCTTCGCCCCAAATTTCCGCCTTAATCTCCTCCGCAGATTTCTTTGCCAAGTTATGATAAGCATGACCCGGTATTCTGCTGTCGAAGCCACAGGCAGACTTATATTCACAATAATCACAAGCAGTTTGATCCCCTGTTCGATATGGGTTAAACTTCGTGTCACCTTCTAATATTTGTTTACTATCCTCCACCAGCTTGTTATTCACATACTGAACCATTGCCTTCATCTGTTTTTCTCTTGCTGCAGAGGATCTCTTTGTCAATGCACCATCCTTATTAGTCTCAACCGGAATAATCTCAGATTTAACGGAGGCACGAAGCGATCCGTCTGGACCGGCAAGATTTGAATCCATCAATGCCAATATCCTACTATCACCATTTACGAGACCGTTCATACGAAGACTCCGATAGATGTCCTCTTCCGCTTGTTCAGACTTAGCTACGATCGGATCATCAATATGATAATAAAAGATTCCGGCAGGTACAATTTCCTTCCCTTCAAATCTCTTTCCTAGATATTCCACCGCTGCGCTCAGATAAACAGATAACTGCTGTTGTAATCCATAATATACACTGCTAATATCAAAGAATGTATTACCAGACTTATAATCGATTACGCGTACATATACCTTGTCCTCGTCCTCATATAAATCCAGACGGTCAATTCTTCCCTGCAACGTTACATTAGCTTCCGGGATATGATAAAATGGCATCTCATAGCCAGCTGGTTCAAAGGCTCCCTGCTTAATCTGATTGCAAAGTGCCCACAAGGTTCTCACTGTAATCCGTTCCATTCGAGTAATCAGATATTCATTCCGTTTACTACTCTTTAAAAAGGAATTTTCATATTCCTCTACTGCATGCTCAACACTTTGGATCGCCCACTCCTCTCGAACGTCATCGGGGATTGTATGCCAAGTATATTCTCCCCCGTCCAATCGTTTGGAGAAGTGATCTATCGCATTATGAAAAATATTACCAATATCCGGAATTGCAAGCTTATATTCCCTACGTTCCTCCAGAGACAATCCATAGGACATAAAATGAGCAAAGGCACAGCTTGCATAACGTTCCAGCCTAGTAACACTACCCTTAAGCTCCAAACCATACAAAAGTCTTGCTGCCTCTTTCGATATTCCCTTTTCCTTATTTATGTAGAAGGCACCCTGCACCAACTTCACCAGAATCTTATTCGTCTCTTCTCCAGACTTATAATAGAGGAAAAGTTCCTTCCATAAGTCAGTGGTCTCCTTCTGATGATATCCCCTCAATCCCTCTGCCAAATAAGTAAGACCGTCATCCCGTAGAATATGCTCTGCATCCTCGATGTTCTCATCTTCATCCCGAATAATGATACCAGGGAACAATTGCTTCAATTTACCGATCAAAAAGGAAGGGTTCACAGATTTCCCCTCATCATTTAATTTATGATATATAATATATAGCTTGTCCTTTGGCTTTGTCATATTAAGATAGATATAAAATTGTTCAGTAAATGCCAGCTGGCGTTTCGTCGGTGCCAACTCAATATCATTAGTTATCAACAACTCCCTCTCAATATCGGAAAGAATTCCACCACTGCCGATTGTTTTGGGGACAATTCCTTCATTTACCCCCAGAAAAAACAGAACTTTAATATCCTTAAGCCTAGTTCTTTCCGTATCACCGATAACTATTTCATCCACACCCGGAGGGATGAGACCTACCTTTACCTCCACTAGACCGGTATCCAGTATCTCACCGAATTCTTTAAGGGTGCAGTGCTCTGAACCGAGAAGCAGTACCATTTGGTCATACAGCTCCATGACAATTCGATAAACCTGTTCGAATTCCTTTGCAATCAGTGGTAGACTTTCCTCATTAAACTTTTTACGATAATCCTCCAGCTTCTGCTCTATTCTAAGGGTAACTCCCAGATCGTAGAGCGCCGCCGTATAGTCCTTTAATGTCTTCTCTTTATCCTTCAAGGCCTCATAAAGAGGCTGAGTATCTTCCATTAATTTCGCTCTTATCTCGTTAATTCTTACTAAATCAATTGTTTCTCTACTACGATATTTTCTGGTGAAGGGCTCCTTATAACGTTTATTGCCACGCATTCCTGTTGCCAGGACATAGTTTTCTAGCAGGTCAATGTCCTCCTCAGGGATTTCAGTAAGTCCCGTTTTTAAATACCGAAATACTCCTTCATAGCTGTAGTCCTCACTAACAATTGTTATAGCCGAACGTAAAAGCTCAACAAAAGGATTATTTAAAATATCTTTTTTATAATCAATAAAACAAGGGATTCCAGATAGCGTAAAGCTTCGTTTTGCTATTCGCCCATAGGATTCAATATCTGCAGACACAACAGCAATCTCCTGATAGCGATACCCTTCCTCTCGAACTAATCTCTTTATTTCTCTGGTAACAAATGCAACCTCGGCATTCGCATCTTTCGTTGCATGTATTCGTATATCTTCCTGCTCTTTCTCATAGGTTACATAAGGGTAGCGAAATAAGTTATGCTCCAAAGAAGCTAATGCAGGTGAATTAATAAAGCGATAAGGCACCTCGTTGTAGCCATTTCTCTGATTTGCAATCACTGGCTCTTCAATTTTTGTTCCTACCTCTGCAGCTATTTTATACATCTTTTGTATCGTCTTTTTGCTTAAGCCAAACAGTTGATGCTCTGATACATCAGACTTTAATGCTTCTTCTGCATCAATTGTAACTGTAAGCATAACTTTTTTTGCATATTTCATCATTTTAGAAAGTAACTGGTATTGGCAGGGTGTAAATCCGGTGAAACCGTCTAAGCAGATTACAGTGCCCTTCAGCCACTCAGATCGGTCAATCACTTCATTTAGCACTACCAAAATCTCTTCCGCAGTGATATATCGTTCCTTCATGAAGGTACGAAAGCCTTCATATATGGTAAACAAATCAGCCAGCTTCGCTTTTAACAGCGGCTTCTTCTTTGATATTTCCTGCATTTTCTGAAAATCATCCGTTTGAATGTTATACTGATAAAACTCAGATAATAAGGACTTAAGTTCATTGATAAAGCCCGGCTTCTTAACATTAGAGCCGAACAGTATTAAATCCTTTCTTTTCTCTGCGACAACCTTACGCAGCACCATACTCTTACCGGTATCCTCCAGGACAGGACATTCATTTCCTCCGACCTCATCAAAGATACGGTAAGCAAAGCGCAAAAAGCTTAGGATATCCACATTCATGACCCCATGCTCCGGGTGCATCGTAACGATATCCTTCTGGGTTTGGAGCGTGAACTGTTCCGGTACAATGACCAAAAAGTTCGTGTCTGGCTCATTTTTTGATTGTTCAATTACTTCGCGGTATAGCTGATAGGATTTGCCTGAACCGGCACTTCCAAGAAACAGTTGCAAGGACATAAAATATCCCTCCGATTAGAATTTATCTGCATAATTTATAATTTAGCTTAATAATATATAATAAGAATAAGACATGAAGCAAATTATGCTCCGGAGGATAGAAAATGGCAAAGACAAAAATAGTCGTTATCCAATTAAAAGAAATC
>JAQSYO010000041.1 GCA_029256105.1 Herbinix sp. | reverse complement strand
AAACCCCAATACATTATATAGTTTTTGCTACACCCCCCATAAGTAACAAAAATACCTTCTCCAAAAAAGGACAGTCCCATAACTGTCCTTTTTTACGTTATTAAGATATTTTTAATAAAAATGGCAATGGTTTTGGAACAATCAGAAAGAAGATGTAGTTTGTGCCAATGCATCAAAAATGAGATATTCTTTCTTAGTAGTGCGTATACTTAAAATAGAAAAGTAAGATTAAAAGTCTTACAGTTATTAATAAAAAAAGAAAACCGGATTGGTATTTAGTAAAATACTAGGCCGGTTTTCATTTAATAACTTATTTAATTTATTTTGTACATGCATTTTATTGTTAATTCATTTGAAAGGAATTTCCTTATGCTGATTGTTTATAATAATTTTCTAAAATATACATTTCTCTTTTTAACAGGCGGATTTGCCTATGGGGGTATTGAAATTTTAACGCGTGGTCATTCTCACATTTCAATGCTTGTCGCGGGTGGTATCTGTTTTATTTTAATCGGTTTATTGAATGAAGTTTTCTCTTGGGACATGGCGATTATCAGTCAAATGGCAATTTCAACCGTTATCATAACAACTGTGGAATTTACGGTTGGTGTTGTAGTTAATATCTGGCTGAAATTAAATGTATGGGATTATTCCTCTAAACCTTATAACTTTATGGGACAAGTTTGCCTACTCTATTCAATTATCTGGTTTTTCTTGTCCTTATTTGCCATTTTAATGGATGATTATCTTCGTTATTATTTGTTGAAGGAAGAGAAACCTCGGTACAAGATTTTTTAACGAACCAAAACACAATACTTGTCCAACAACTGAACCGGATGATACGATAGCTTAGAGGTACGAAGACCTTCATCGCCTACATCTTCCTCACGGTTAATATATTGAATACCGTAAGTATGCATCATATCACTAGCAAATTCCTTTACAATCATTTGATAGGAGCCGGGATATTCACGGTTTGCTTTTTCAATATGACAATAAAGAGTATCTTTAATAATCTCGCCAATCGATATCGCTACAATTACACCATCAACTTCAATAAAACCACCCGGAAGTTTGAATTGTTCAAGATAGGGAATTAACTCTAAGGTTCTGGTTAATTCCTCTTGCGCAAGAGAAGCCTCTTTTCCATGGTTTTTCTCGTAATCCATTAAGAAATCTACTACTCTGGGATGGTTCTCAGGGGTAATTCGTTGATAACTATAATTCGGATATAATTTTTTAAATTTGTTTATATGGTTTCTTTGACCGCTATACCTGCGGCCAGCCATCTCACCAAGATCCTGTGCTAGATATAGATAGTCAGCCCAATCTCGGTTTGGAATGCCGGGAATGGTGCCGTTAAATTCATTTACCAAAGAAGGAATCGCTTCTTCCGGTATCGTACAAAACCATAGGGGAATTCCATTGGTCTGACAATACTCCTTTAGGGCATCCATAGCCTTTGTCAAAGATCCGCCGCCAACAGGGTAAGTAAATGAAATTCGGTTTAAAAATCTAACTTTATATAAAATCATATCGTCATAGATAGTAAAGCTGGTATTATAAAAATCCCGCCACATATACATCGCGCCAACCGTATAGTCACTAGTCCGGCTGATTTTATATTTAAAATACTCCGCTGTTTTACAAATATTATCAGCGGTAATTGGTTCAAAAGATAACATAATTTCCTCCTAAAACAAGTTAGAATATGACAAAACCCACTATAGCACATGATTTTCCATCTGTCTAGACAGCACAAGATAGCGAATTATAATTATTGTTTCACTTTCTAGGTTCCTTATCCATCAAGTCAAGGCTAAAAACCTATGTAAATAACAGAAATGAATCGAAACGAGTGAATCAACAGAAAAGAAATTAATTAAAAAAGATAGGTTTATTAAATTTTTCTAAATTGGGTAGATGGAATTGTATAAGTTATGATAGAATGAATGCGAAAGACACATACTGGAGTGAAAATTATAGTATGAATTATGTTTATGCCCCGTTGGCGGCGGAATGGAAGAAATTATGAAGTTACTACTTGTTGCAGTAAATGCAAAATATATACATTCCAATTTGGCAGTTTATAGTCTACGTGCCTATGCAAAAAAATATGCAGAGCACATCAATCTGGTGGAGTATACGATTAATCACTCCGAAGAGGATATTCTAAAGGAAATTTATAAGGAACAGGCGGATGTTATCGCATTCTCCTGCTATATATGGAATATTGATATGATCACAAGAATTGTTACTGAATTAAAGAAGGTACAGCCAAAAGCAAAGATATGGTTTGGCGGGCCGGAGGTATCCTATGATGCAAAAGAATGTCTTCAGGCACAGGAGCAGTTAGACGGTATCATTATTGGTGAGGGAGAGCAGACTTTTCTTGAGCTTATGGAGTATTATGTAGAGGGTACGAAAGATCTGGAAGCAATTTCTGGGCTTGCATTTAAAGGAAAGGCTAGAGTAACCTCCGATACCTGTTACAATCAGGCGAAAAGAGACGTTGAGTTAGGTAATAAGTGGGTAGAGAACGAAGCAATTACAGTAACTTCAGATAGGCAACCGATTTTATTAGATACGGTTCCTTTTCCCTATGAAGATATGAAAACATTTGAGAATAAAATCATATATTATGAAAGTAGTAGAGGCTGTCCATTTTCCTGCAGCTATTGCTTGTCCTCCATCGATCGGAGAGTGCGTCTTCGCAGCGCTGATTTAGTAAAGAAAGAATTGAAGGTTTTAATGGATTATCAAGTTCCCCAAGTAAAATTTGTTGATCGAACCTTTAATTGTAATAAAAAACACGCCATGGAGATTTGGAGCTTTCTTAAGGAACAGGATAATGGAATTACTAATTTTCATTTTGAAATTTCAGCAGATCTTCTTGAGGAAGATGAAATCGAATTTCTATCTACCTTAAGACAGGGACAGGTTCAGTTTGAGATAGGTGTTCAGTCTACGAATCCAGATACGGTAGAAGCTATCAAACGAAAAATGGATTTTAATAAGATAAGCTTAAATGTAAATCGAATTAAGGTGGGGAATAATATTCATCAGCATTTGGATCTGATTGCAGGTCTTCCCCTGGAAGGATATACTGCCTTTGAACGATCCTTTAATGATGTATATAAACTTAAACCGGATCAATTACAATTAGGATTTCTAAAGATATTAAAGGGTTCTTTGATGGAGCAGGAATGTAATACCTATGGGATTACTTACCGTGATACACCGCCCTATGAAGTACTATTTACGAACTTTTTAACCTACGATGAAGTATTGCAAATAAAGGGCGTCTGTGAAATGGTTGAAATCTACTATAATAGTGGACAATTCACATATGCAATCAACTACCTTGAGCATTTTTATAATTCTCCGCTCAGGATGTATCAAGAAATCAATGACTATTATGAAAGTAAGAAGATTGCTTTACAGGCACATAGCAGAATAAAAAGGTACGAGATATTGCTGGAGTATTTCAAGGAAAAAGTAATAAATAAAGTAGAGAAGGAACAAGAATTTGTTCAAATTGCTCTTTTTAACGAAATCCTAGTGCTTGATTTGTTTCTGCGAGAGGATATGAAAAGCAGACCAAGTTTCGCTCCTCTACAGCCACAACATAGTAATTTGCGTGAGCTATATGAAAAATATCGGGAAAATCGAAAAGCAATCCATATCGAACTATTCACCTTTGACATAATTGCTTCAGCAATATCCGGTCAGCCAGTGCATAAGGATATTGCAATACTCTTTGATTATGGTAACAGAGATTTGTTAAACAAAGCAGCAAATATGACGGTGCTTAATTAAGTTATTTAAACCAATATTTGATTAAATGGTAGTATATGACATGTAACGTGATGCAGGGCTTACTCGTCTAATGATTAAGGGTTTGGCTGGAAAGGAGGCAATATCTTGGCGAAAAGAAAAATTACAAAGTTAGAAAAGGAAAGTATGGAACGTATTATTAATCTACTGAATCAAGAATATCAGATGGAATACCGCTGTTTTCTTAATTTTGATACCCCTTGGCAGTTGTTGATTGCAACGATTCTAAGCGCTCAATGCACTGACGAACGAGTAAATATAGTTACAAAGGATTTATTTAAAAAGTATAAATCGATTAAGGATTTTGCGGAAGCGGATCAAGAAGAACTAGAGAAGGACATTCACTCTACTGGGTTTTATAGAAATAAAGCAAAGAATATTATCGCCTGCGCAGGACAGCTGTTGACAAAACATCAAGGACAGGTTCCAAATGATATCAACGATTTAACTGCCTTGGCTGGGGTGGGAAGAAAGACAGCGAATGTAATCAGAGGTAATATTTATCACGAACCCAGCATTGTAGTAGATACGCATGTAAAGCGAATTTCGAAAAGGCTCGGATTTACGAAAGAAGAAGATCCGGTAAAGGTTGAATTTGATTTAATGGAGCTCTTACCAAAAGAGCAGTGGATTTTATATAACATCCATATTATTACTCTGGGACGAAGTATTTGTGTCGCTAGAAATCCAAAATGCAGCGAATGCTTTTTAAGAGAGGAATGTAAATATGCGAAGGCCGCAGATAAAAAGCCTCTAATGAAAAAAGTAAAAAAATTATAAATAAAACTTGATTGATTAGAAAAAATATCATAAAATAATCTTTACACTTCATTGGAGAATATAAAAGGAAATACTATTATTGTCTTGTTAATAAAAGAATAGGAAATAGGGCAATGGACATAATAAACTTTTAGGAATTCATAATTTCCTCTAATTCATTAATTAACTTTTCCTTGTCAAGTGTCTTTGTTAAAGGAATAAATTCAATTAAATCCTTGATTTTATCTGGAGTGTTCCTTTCTTTGTATATGCTAGCCAGTAGCTTGTAGGTTTTGGTAACATCGGTATAACATGCAACTGCATATTGAAGAATTGTCACAGTATCCTGAGTAAAACCTTGTGCGTATAAACGTTCCGCCCATTTTTGCAGGATACTTACCAGGATGGTATAATTGTTATCATATGCGGATAAGAGGTTTAAATTTGCAGCCCCATATTTATATTTTAACTCCGTATTCGTAAGTCCCGTAAGGTTAAGTATTTTTTTATCGGAAAGTTTAAGAATAGTATCACGATAGGAGTTAATGGTTTGATCTTCGTGATCTGCCATCGGTAGCTTATCCAGCTTAATAGTAATAAAATCAAGATTTGTAATGTCCTTACGCCGAATCAAATTAGAACTATTTTCGTTTTTCCAAAAGGCCTCATTACTATTTTTTGATTGTTTTGCAGATTTTCTTATTTCGTATTGCAACCACAAAATAAATATAATGATGAGTAAAGTTAATACAGGGATAGGCATAAGTAAGTCACATCCTTTCAATAAAAGTGTGTCGCAGCAAAGCGGCGGAATGGAGGTTAAAATGAATTTTCATAGCTCAAAAACCAAGAGAGTAATCGCAACCATTATTATTGTAGTGTTAGTTTTGTCAATGGTACTTCCTGCAGTTCTTAGCGTTCTTTACTAATTATGTATGATTAATTCAATATACATAATTACAAACCAAAAGTCAATGAACGAAAGATTTTCTTGAATAATCTATGGTTTATGATACAATAGGAAGAAGTTACATAGAATACAAGGGATAAATTTGAAGCAAAATTAATTTATCAAAGTCATTGGAAAAGGAGGATGAATATGAGCAGGAAAAGGAGTATATTATCTGTAATATTCCTATTATCTATTTCCTTTTTAATAGGAGGAAAAGCCGTATATGCATCTGCAGAAGAGAACGATAATACAATATGTAAAGGTGTATTTATAGATGAAGTTGATGTTAGCGGCATGACGCGCGCCGAAGCCGAAGCAGCTGTTGAAGATTTTGTGGAGGGGCTTAAGACCAGGGGAGTTGCTATTAAGGTTGGCGATGATATTGTATACACTACATTAGGAGACTTTGGGTTCGAACAAGACCCAAATGATAATATTGACCAAGCATTAGCACTAGGTAAATCAGGTAATCTAATTAAAAGATACAAGGATTTAAAGGATATTGAGCAAGGTAGCGTAATTTATCCGCTCACCTTTTCATTTGATGAAAAAAAGATTAAAGATTTAGTTTCAGAAGATGTCAGTGCATATAATATAGAACCGGTGGATGCAACTGTAACTAGAAAAAATGGTGAGTTTATCTATACCGATCATGTTGTAGGTAGTAAAGTAAATGTTGATCAGACAACGCAATTAGTCAAAGACGCAATTAAAAATTGGAATCGTCAAGATATTATAGTAGATGCGGTTTTAGAAGATGATTTGCCAGTCTATACGAGAGAAGTAGTAGAAAAATGTAATACAGTTTTAGGCACTTATACAACAGAATTTAAAGATTCAGCGGAAGGAAGAGCCGCAAATCTTGCAAATGGTGCAAGATTAATCAATAACGCAGTAATTTATCCAGGAGAGGTTTTCTCCAGTTATAAATATTTAACACCTTTTACTGAAAAAAATGGTTATTATGTGGCAGGAGCATATCTACAAGGTAAAATCATTGACAGTGTCGGTGGTGGAGCTTGTCAGGTAACGACCACCTTATATAATGCAATTCTTGCCTCTGAGTTAGAAGTTGTAGAAAGACAACCTCACTCCATGACAATTAGTTATGTGGATTTGTCTAGAGACGCAGCGATTGCCGGAACGTACAAGGATTTTAAATTTAAGAATAATACGGATGTTCCTATCTTAGTGGAAGCAACAACAGTAGGAAGAAGAATTACCTTTAAAATATGGGGCAATGAGACAAGAGACACCAAGAACAGAAAGGTTAAATATGTTACCGTAGTTCTTTCTGAAACTCCTCCCCCTGCCGATGTTATTACTAAGGATAAGACTCAGCTGACAACCTATAAAAAGGTAACACAATCTGCACACACCGGTTATAAAGCTGAATTATACAAAGTAGTATACGAAAATGATGTTGAAGTTAGCAGAACCTTAGTAAATAAGAGTAGTTATTCTGCTGCCCCAAGGTATGTTACCGTGGGAACAAAGGTGATTAAAGACCCGAAAGATGATACAAAGAAAGATGATACAAAGAAAGATGATACAGAGAAAGATCCATCAGATAAAAATACTGATGACCAGAATCAAGATAAACCCGGCGATCAGACAGATGCAGAGACTCAGAGTCAGTCAACGATTACGAATAATTTGACTAATCCGGATAATCAGCTTCAAGGAGATACCTGGGATCCGTCATGGGATAATGATGATCTAGAGGATGAATAAAACAGAAGCTAAATCGTTTGGAGATAAAGAATGAACCTTGGAAAAATATCCGAAGCAGTCCTGAAACGGTCTGTACTTAATCAAATTAAACATAGGCGTGAAGAGGTGCTGGTGGGTCCTGCTGTAGGTGAGGATTGTAGTGTTCTTGCTGTGGCAGAAGACGAAGTATTAGTTATCTCTACTGACCCGATTACAGGAGCAGTACAAGATATTGGGACTTTAGCGGTTCATATTACCGCCAATGATATTGCCTCCAATGGAGCCGAGGTTATTGGAATCATGCTTACGATTTTACTACCGGAGGGTACTGCAGAATCAGAGCTAAAAGTAATGATGAAGGATATAGAGGAAGTATGCGTAAGGCTTAACATTGAAGTAGTGGGTGGGCATACTGAGGTGACTAAAGCAGTTCATCAGCCCATTGTTACAGTTACTGGTGTAGGTAAGATGAAACGCTCCGATATTATCAAGACGGCTGGAGCGAAACCAGGTCAGGAAATTGTAATGACAAAAGGAGCTGGGTTAGAAGGAACGGCAATAATAGCCACTGCAAAGGAAGCAGAACTGAGGACAAAATATTCAGCAAGCTTTCTTGATGGGGCAAAAAAAATGATAGAGTACATTTCTGTTGTACCGGATGCGATGGTGGCACGAGCGGTTGGCGTGACATCGATGCACGATGTCACGGAAGGTGGAATATTTGGCGCCTTATGGGAAATCGGAGCTGCTTCCAAGGTTGGACTAGAAGTGGACTTAAAGAAGATTCTCTTAAAACAGGAAACCGTAGAAATCTGTGAATTTTATGATCTAAACCCATATATGTTAATTTCCAGTGGCTGTATGCTTATGATTACCGATAAAGCAAATCTGCTGGTAGACCGATTAAAGGCAGAGGGTATAGCAGCTGCTGTTATTGGGCGAATTACGGAGGGTAATGACCGCGTGATTATAAATGAAGAGGAAAGACGATTCTTGGAGCCGCCAAAAAGCGATGAACTGTATAAAGTGATGTAATTATTACAATTCACTTGTCATGAATAATCGTAAGGAAAAGAGAGGGATTTTGGATGAGAGAAAAAATCTTAACTGCCATTGATAAAAATAGTAAAATATCAGCTGCAGATCTGGCTATCATGTTGGGTTCAACAGAGGAAGAGATTACTTCAATAATTAAGCAATTAGAAGAGGAAACCATTATATGTGGCTATCCGACTCTAATTAATTGGGATAAAGTTCAGTGTGAGAGAGTAACAGCGCTTATAGAATTAAAGGTTACTCCACAACGAGGTTTAGGCTTTGACAAAATAGCAGAGCGTATTTATCAATTTACGGAAGTACAATCGGTATATCTTATGTCCGGCGGTTTTGATTTAACCGTTATCATCGATGGTAAAACAATGCGAGAGGTGGCCAATTTTGTATCGGAGAAACTTGCTCCGATGGATGCTATCTTAAGTACAGCGACTCATTTTGTATTGAAAAAATACAAAGAGCACGGTCTACCACTTGTTCAAACCAAACAAGATGAAAGGATGTTGATTACACCTTGAGGAATCCCTTATCGAAAACAGTAATTGATATACAACCTTCCGGTATTCGGAAGTTTTTTGATATTGTTAGTGAAATGAAGGACGCAATTTCCCTTGGTGTTGGCGAGCCTGATTTTGATACACCTTGGCATATCCGTGAGGAAGGTATTTACTCTCTAGAAAAAGGAAGAACAATTTACACCTCGAATGCAGGTTTAAAAGATTTGAAAATTGAAATCTGTAATTATTTACAAAGAAGATTTCAGTTAGAATATAACTATAATAAAGAAGTTATTGTTACCGTTGGCGGTAGTGAAGCGATTGATATCGCACTACGTGCAATGCTTGAACCAGGAGATGAGGTATTAATACCTCAGCCTTGCTATGTATCCTATCATCCCTGTACCTTGCTAGCTGGGGGTATTCCGGTAGTGATTGAATTAAAAGGTGAAAATGAATTCAAGCTAACCAAGGAACAGCTATTGGAGGCCATAACGGATAAGACGAAAGTTCTAATCCTGGCTTTTCCTAATAACCCAACAGGGGCGATTATGGATTATAATGACTTGAAGTCTATTGTTAATGTTATC
This sequence comes from Herbinix sp., assembly GCA_029256105.1. GTDB lineage: Bacteria > Bacillota > Clostridia > Lachnospirales > Lachnospiraceae > Mobilitalea. The sequence goes on along the minus strand of JAQSYO010000041.1, from coordinate 13,355 downwards.
ATTGAAAAAGATATCATTGTAATATCAGATGAGATATACTCCGAACTAACTTACGGTAGCAAACACATATCCATAGCATCCTTTCCTGGCATGAGAGAAAGAACAATTGTAATAAATGGTTTTTCGAAATCTTATGCAATGACTGGTTGGAGATTAGGTTATGCAGTTGGGCCGGAGATAATTATTGAGCAGATGATAAAAATCCATCAATTTGCAATCATGTGTGCTCCCTCCAACAGTCAATATGCTGGAGTAGAGGCATTAAAGAATGGTGATCCTGACGTCGAAATGATGAGGGATGCATATGATCAGAGGCGAAGATTTTTAATACATGCGTTACGAGGCATGGGACTGGAATGCTTTGAGCCATATGGAGCTTTCTATGTTTTCCCATGTATAAAAAGCCTTGGGATGACCTCGGAGGAATTTGCAACACAGCTTTTGAAGGAAGAAAAGGTTGCAGTAGTACCGGGAACAGCTTTTGGCGATTGTGGTGAAGGTTATCTTAGGATTTCCTATGCATATTCCATCGATAATTTGAAAATTGCACTAGAAAGAATAGAGAAATTTGTAGAAAAATGTAGAAAATAGTTTTTTTAACAACTTTAGTTGAAAAGAATATAATATCTGTGGTACAATGGAATTAAGATACATAGGAGGTGATCGAATGGCCAATGTTAATGCAGAGCATATTAACCCGTTTTTAGTGGCTTCGACAAAGATTTTGAAAGAAATGTGCTTTGTAGATGCTAAGGTTGGTAAACCCTATATAAAAGATCCTGCTTTTTTTGATAATACCATGCTAATCCTTATTGGATTTACTGGCGAGATGCGTGGTCAAGCAATGATAGCTTTTGAGAATCCGATTGCATGTGACATTGCATCAAAGATGATAATGATGCCAATTACTGTAATGGACGATCTGGCAAGAAGTGCGATATGTGAGCTTGGTAATATGATTATGGGTAACACCGCAACGATTTTCTCAACGAAAGGAATTGCAATTGATATCACACCGCCGACTGTTGGAAACGGTACGATGTCCTTTAGCAATAACTATGCTCATAATATTTGTATTCCTCTTGAATATGAAGAAACGAAAAAAATAGAAATACATATAGCAATTAAAGGTGATTAGTTCACCTTTTTTTCTTGTGTAAATATAGGAAGATAATCTAGATTTTAATGTAAAGTGAGGAAATGGGAATGAACGTAGTATTATTAGAGCCGGAGATACCTGCTAATACCGGTAATATCGGCAGAACCTGCGTAGCTACCGGAACTAAATTACACCTGATTGAACCTATGGGCTTTCGATTGAATGAAAAGGAAATCAAACGAGCGGGTCTCGATTATTGGAAAGATCTCGATCTGGCTGTATATGATAATTATCAGGATTTCTTAGAAAAGAACCCGAATGCGAAGATTTATATGGCCACCACGAAGGCACAGAATTCATATACGCATGTGGAGTATGACCCAGACTGTTTCATTATGTTTGGGAAGGAAAGTGCGGGCATTCCGGAGGAGCTGCTGTTGGCGAATAAGGAGAATACCATTCGTATTCCGATGATTGGGGATATCAGATCCTTGAACCTGGGGAACTCAGTGGCTATTGTGCTGTATGAGGCTTTGAGGCAGAATGATTTCGAAGGAATGAAGTTGGAAGGGAAGTTGCATCATCATAATTGGGATGAAGCTTAAGTAAAGACCTTGGCGAAGGGACGGACCTTTGGTGGTCAGATGAAAACCCCTTTGGAAAGGAACGGATACCCTCGGGCTTGCGGTACCTTGGAGGGCTTGAAAACGAGTGTTTTACAATCGATTGTACTAAGCAGATTGCACTTAGGATAATAAATGGGATATATGTTGTGATACTTTACAGGTCGGTGCAAATGGACATCCTTGTCCATTGCACCTAAATCCGCCATCCGTGGCGGATTTTCCTTTTTGTATTGGGCATTTATTATCCTAAGTGTAATCTGCTAAGTACAATTACGATTGTAACATATGTTTTCAAGCCCCCCAAGGCACCACAAGCCCGAGGGTATCCTGTTTTTTGGGCTGAATTGGTTATCTTTTTTCTGGAGCTGATATAGCCGGGACAGACGCTACGAGGGGTAGTAAATAACCATACTTAATGTGCAGGCTTCGCTTCCGGAATTTTCATATATATGTGGGGTATCAGCTTTAAAGCGAATGGAATTGCCGGTAGGTAATATAAACTTTTCATTTTCTACGATGATCGTGATCTCGCCTGAAAATACGGTAATAAATTCCTGTGTGCCTTGTGGATGAGCGTCTGCATTTAGATGTCCGCCACCATCAATATCAAGTGTGTACATTTCAAACCTTCTTGTGTTATCAAAAGGAAATATTGGATAGTTTCTGATTTTTCCGTTATCTTCGATTAGTGGTTGCATTTTATATTTATCGATAATCTCAATGTCAGTTTCGAGCCGATTCATGAGTTGGGTGAAGGATATTTTTAGACCATTTGAGATTTTCAATACGGTTGACACCGTTGGATTTACCTCACCTCTTTCAATCTGACCGAGCATACTTTTACTAACACCGGTTAACTTTGCCAGATGATCTAAGCTTAATTTTCTTTCTTCACGAAGTCTTTTTAAGTTTTCTGCTATAACAAGATTCAAATTATTCAAAATATAATCCCCCAAACTATTGACAGTATATTGCACATATAATATTATTATACTGCACAGTGCAGTAAATTATCTTATATGTGTATTATATCATACGATTAACAGGAGGTAAATAAACATGCCAAATTTCACAGCTTTTTTATCCTATGTCCTTATATCAACTTTTACACCTGGACCCAATAATATAATGTCCATGTCAAATGCAAGCCGATACGGTTTTAAGAAGAGTATATTTTTTAATGTTGGGGTTTTCTTTGGATTCTTTATTATAATTGTTCTGTGTAGTATTTTCAGTGTATCACTTTACAGCTTAATCCCATCGATCAAACCAATTATGACTGGAATTGGTGCTGTTTACATACTGTGGTTAGCCTGGAAGACCTATAGGAGTAAACCTCATAGTGAGGGCGATAATCAAAAGAGTACAAATACCTTCTGGTCGGGATTGCTTTTACAGTTTGTTAATCCGAAGGTTATCCTTTACGGAATTACAACTGTTTCAACTTTTGTAGTACCATACTATAGATCGTTTTTAATACTTATCGGTTTTTCCGCGCTACTCGCATTTATAGGCTTCATATCGACTTGCTGTTGGTCCTTGTTTGGAGCTCTATTCCAAACACTATTAATGAAACATGATAAGATGATAAATACGATTATGGCTTTACTTCTGGTTTATTGTGTATTTACGTTGTTTCTGTAAGCAGGTTTTACTTCTAACATATGAATTATAAGATTTGTACCAAGAATAGGGAAAGGGTCCAAACGATTAGGGAGATGAATATTATCAAGGAGAATAGCTCAGAGGATTTTGACTTGGTTAACATAAAAGCATGTGCTTCGTCTACGTGCATAGGAAGGGTATGGAATTTTGTTTTTATCATTAGCCTTAGCAAGTAGGAAATAGAGCACAGAGATAGCAAGATCAACTCCAACCCCACATATTTGGGGTCAAGCTTATTGAAGATTATAAATAAGTTAATTGTGAAGCCTATTAATAAAGTCATAGGAAAAGCTATAATGTAAAACGGTATGAAAGTAGAGTTCTTCATAAGGGCCTCGCGTTATTTCTTCATTCTGTAGGGGAGAAATATTTACTATAATATTACTCCTGTGATTTAGTTAGGGAGAAGATAAACTCGGTTCCAACGCCTTCCGTACTGATGACGTTGATATTTTCGTTATGGGCCTGGATGATTTCTTTGGTGATGGAAAGGCCGAGGCCGGTTCCTTTTTTGTCCTTACCACGAGAAGTGTCGGTCTTATAAAAACGTTCCCACACTTTTTTTATTGAATCCTTCGGAATTCCGATCCCGTAATCTTTAACGGATATAAAAACCTTATCACCTTTGATTTCAGTGGAGATTTTAATTTTTGAATTGGAATGACTGAATTTCACTGCATTGTCTAACAGATTATAAAGTACCTGCTGTATTTTACCCATATCTGCATCAACATAGGTTACTTTTGAGGAAAATACTAGATTTAAGGTAATTTTCTTATCACGGCAGGAGCCTTCAAAGCTTTCTGCTGTTTTCTTTATGATATGATTGATATCAAAAGATGTAATATCAAGGAAGGTTCCATTATTTTCAAAGCTATTCAACTCTAATAAACTTGAGGTTAATTTTGTTAGTCGATCCGTTTCAAACAAAATGATGTTTAGATATTTATCCTGCATTTCATGGGGGATGGTCCCGTCCATGATGGCAGCGGCATAACCTTTAATAGAGGTTAGGGGTGATCTGAAATCATGGGATATATTTGCTACGAATTTCTTCTGGTAATCATCCAATTTACTCAATTCTCCGGCCATGTAGGAGACAGCTGCTCCTAAATCCCGATATTCGCTTAAGCCTCTTAAAACTAGCGCATAATTATAATTGCCCGAGCTATATTCCTTTGCAGCCCTTATTAGGTTTTTAAGCGGTACGGCAGTGATAAAATATATATATAGGAACAATAGAAACAGCATCGGTAAGAAAACCAGGAAGCATATATTAATGACATCTAGATAATATACCGATTCAGCGGTGATTCCCTTTTGCGAGGTATGAAGAACGCTGTAACCTCTTACTTGGGAATCATACGTAATTGTTTCAGTCAAACTTAACATTGGTTCATAGAAGATATCCTTAAAATAATTATTTTTGGAAATGTTCTTGTCAAGAAAGCCTGGGTCTATGTCATTAATATTTTTACCTTTGGCATTACCTGAAGCAGAGGAATCTGTAATAATGACACCATCCGGGTTTACAATCCATACGCGGATACCCAGAAAGGTATTGATGGATTTCAGTTGCGTCGTTAAACTGTCTAAATCAAGCTTTTCGTCATAGAAGTTTGCCATGTACTCCGAGGAGATAAGGTTAGCCTCCTTAATTAATAGGTCCGTCTTATCCTTCTCAAGGCGTTTTTCGAGAAGATCCAGGCCATATGTATTCAGAAGTAAGAAAACCATTACTCCTGCAATTAGATAACATATGATTAATCTTGACCATAGGGTCTTTTTCATAATAAACACCAACGTCCCTTCCTTTAAAAGTTTGGCAACTCATCGTAATACTTCTGACTAAAATAATTATAGCGGCCTACGGCTTATTATTTTCTCATGTTTTTTGCTTCAAATTTATACCCGATGCCCCATACGGTAGCTAGACTCCAATCCTTATGATCCTTGATTTTCTCCCTGAGGCGCTTGATGTGTACATCGACTGTTCTGGTATCACCGAAATATTCATAACCCCAGATGTGATCCAGGAGCTGTTCCCTGGTAAATACTTGATTCGGGTTTGAGGTGAGAAAATATAAAAGTTCCAACTCCTTTGGAGGCATTTCGATATTTTCTCCAAGATATTGCACGGAATAATTGCTAAGATTTATGATCAAATCAGGGTATGCTACATAATCTCCGGAAGGAGGCACAAACTCGTCCTCCTCTTTCGGAGTGGGATGAAAGCGGCGGAGTACCGCACGTACTCTCGCTACTAATTCTTTTGAATCAAAGGGTTTAATCACGTAGTCATCCGCACCTAGCTCTAAGCCTAGAACTTTATCAAAGATTTCACCTTTTGCGGATAGCATGATAATTGGAACGGTAGAAGATTTACGTATTTCTCTGCACACCTCATAACCATCAATACCTGGGAGCATAAGATCTAGAAGTACCAGATTAGGTTGAAAGGTGTTAAATTGCTGGATTGCCGCTTCTCCATCATGTACGATTAAGGTTTCAAAGCATTCCTTGGTTAGGTATAAGGAGATGAGTTCCGCAATATTAACATCATCATCTACAACTAGTATTTTTTGTTTGGCTATCATGATAAACTCCTTTCAAACTTTCATAATGAATACTATAAACGATTACTATTTAAACTCAACAATGGTAACGCCGTGATCGCCTTCTCCGAAGCCGCCGATACGGTAAGATTTCACATATTTTAATTTCTTCAAATGAGAGTGTACCGCATTTTTTAATGCTCCGGTTCCTCTTCCATGTATAATGGTTACCTGTGGAAGGTGAGAAAGATAAGCATCGTCTAGATATTTATCAAGAGCGGATAAAGCTTCATCCACCGTTTTACCAATCAAGTTAATCTCAGGGTGAATGGTAGCAGATTTTGACATACTGATTTTGCCACTCTGCGTCTTGTTATAGCCCGGTGCGATAATCGTCTCTTCCGCCAATACCTCGATGTCTTTCAGGTTTACTTGGGAACGGAGGATTCCCATTTGTACGAATAAGTCACCTTTCGCATTGGGAAGGGTACTAACAGTGCCATTCAGACCTAGGCTTATTACATGAATGGAATCACCAACCTTTAAATCCTTTGAAGGAGTTGCTTTCCGTTGCTTTTGTTTGCTCTTTAGTATGGCGCTTTCACTGTCGCTAAGACGTTCTCTTAGGGAATTGCGTTCGGCTTCCATATCCTTAATGCTACCGCCGTCCTGCATCCATTTGTTATAGCGGCGGATACTTTGGTCAGCAAATTCTTTGGCCTCCTGCAATACGATTGCAGCCTGCTCCTTTGCTTCTTTTAGCATACGATCGCGGTTTGCATCCAGGGATTCGTGTTTCTTAGCAAGGGTTTTCTTTAATTGCTCTATTTCTTCTTTGTATTTTGTTATCTCATTCTGTTCCTTTTCAATAGTAACACGGCTAGATTCCAAATCAGTGATTAAATCCTCAAAGCTCTTATCCTGAATACCAATACGCTCTTTGGCATCTGCAATAATATAATCCGGTAGACCAAGCTTGGAGGAAATTGCAAAGGCATTACTTTTACCGGGAACTCCGATTAATAAGCGGTAGGTAGGGCGAAGCGTTTCAATGTCAAATTCACAGGCTGCATTGGATACCCCTTCCGTAGAAAGGGCATATACCTTTAATTCACTGTAATGTGTAGTTGCCATGGTGCGTATCTTTCTTATGTGAAGCGAGGAAAGAATGGACATGGCCAGTGCAGCACCTTCCGTAGGGTCTGTACCTGCGCCTAGCTCGTCGAATAGAACCAAAGAGCGGTCATCTGCGCAATCGAGTATCTTTACAATATTCGTCATATGGGAGGAAAAGGTACTAAGACTTTGCTCAATACTCTGTTCATCACCAATATCAGCATAAACTTCTTCGAATATTGCTAGTTCTGAACCATCAAAGGCAGGGATATGGAGACCTGCTTGACCCATTAAGGTTAGGAGTCCTACTGTCTTTAAGGAAACAGTCTTACCACCGGTATTTGGTCCAGTGATAATAAGCATGCTAAAATCTTTACCCAGCATGATATCGATCGGAACTACCTTCTTAGCATCGATAAGAGGGTGGCGTCCTTTCTTAATATGAAAGATTCCATTTTTATTAAATTTAGGCTCAGAACCTTTCATTTGCTTTGATAAAGTAGCTCTTGCAAATATAAAATCTAATTCGGATAAGGTAAGGAAGTCGTATTCCAAATTCTCTGAGTGCTCCGCAGCCAGGTTACTTAAGTCTGCCAACACTTTCTCGATTTCCTCCTGTTCCTTAATCGATAACTCTTTTAACTCATTATTCAAACGAACGATAGCCATGGGTTCAACAAAGAGAGTGGAACCAGTGGAGGATTGGTCATGAATCATACCTTGAAATTGATTCTTAAACTCGGAGCGAATCGGTAGGCAATACCTGCCATTACGCATTGTTATGATATTATCCTGCAGCATGGTACGAGAGGAATTTAGTATGGAGGATAATTCGCTATGGATGCGGTCATTCGTATTACGTATGGACCTACGTACGGACTTTAAGGAAGGGCTGGCATCATCTGCAATTTCTTCTTCTGAGACAATACAGCGCTTGATCTCATTATTGAGTGGTGTAAGTGGCTCAAGGTTCGCAAAAAACTCAGTTAAGGCATCCTCGGCTTGCTCTTCGCTTTCTTTGCCGGTATAACCGCCATAGGCCTTCAGGCGTAAAGTAGCATCCAAGTCGGAGCTAATGTGAAGTAATTCCACTGCTCCTAAGGAGGAACCTATTTTTAACCGCATTACAGAAGGTCTGATATCGTGAATGCCACTAAAAGATACGCTACCTCGTCTAAGTATTCGAGAGAGTGCATCGGAAGTCTCCTTCTGTAGTTTTTTTATCATAGCTAAGTCTGAATGTGGCAACAGATGCGCACATAAATCTTTACCGTAGCCGGTACCAGCCAGAGCAACTAATTTATCGATAATTTTATTATATTCTAGGGTTCTTAACGCTTTTTCATTCATAATTAATTACAAGCCTTTCCTGAAACTGATTGTCATTTTGTAGAACAGTTTCAAACAGAAATAAATAATCTGATTAATATCTATTTTACCTTATGTTGTAAAAAAATAAAACAATTAATTAATAGAATTTAATAATTGAAAATTATGGATATTTGTGTCATAATTTTAGAAGCGTTTGTTTACAAATAATTCATAATATGTTCATAAGTCCATGGTAAAATGGGACTTATGCATCACTTGAAATCCTATATGATAAGTAGTTTTATAAGGAGATAAAGAATGTCTGAGAACGAGAAAGATAATAAGGACTTCGAATTCATCAAAGAGCAGGTAATAGAGAAAAAGCGCAGAAAAGTAAAAAGATGGCTGTTACCACTTATGATGACTGTATTTATGGCAGTTTTATTCGGAATGATTGCTGCTGTAACCTTTGTTATAACGGAGCCTAGATTGTATAAATTATTACATAAAGAAGAAGAGATAAAGACTCCGGTTAGCTTTCCTACAGAATATCCATTGGATACTAGTATAGGTAATCAGGTAGATACCGATACAGAGAAGGAGGACGACATAGATGCTTCTGTGGACACAGAAGATGTCGACGAACCTGCAGAACCTGAAACGGTTATTATGGAGCAGTCCATTGATGCGGATATTGAGGATTTCGTCAATATGTATGATGAAATTCGTACCGTAGTATATCAATCGAATAAATCATTGTTGAACGTATCTACAACAACTAGTGTAGAGGATTGGTTTGGAGATATGGTAGAACGTACAGTATCTACTACGGGATTAGTTATCTCAGACATTAATGATGATTTGTTAATATTAGTTAGTTTAGATAGGGTTAAAGATGCCTCCAGCATTAAGATAGAACTGTCAGATACGATTGCAGTCGATGCGGTTCTTCAAGATTATGATACGGAGACAAACCTTGCGATTATTGCTGTTGCATTAAAGGACATCCCTCCGAATTTTATGAAAAATATTGATGTAGCAACGTTAGGAGAATCCTATACACTTACCGTTGGAAGCCCGATCCTTGCACTTGGCAGTCCGAATGGACATCCTGGATCCATGGAACTCGGTATCATCACAAGCCGTGGGAGCTGGGCAAGTATAACGGATAATAGAATAGATTTGTTTAATACTAGTGTTGAGAATAATGATAATAGCGACGGCGTTATCGTTAATATGAAAGGCGAAGTTATTGGTCTTATTACACGTACCCTAAAGGACGGAGTAAACGAAGAGTTAAGCACGGTAATCGGGATTAGTAAATTGAAGCCAATAATTAAGCTAATTGCAAACCAAACACCACGGATATATTTTGGAGTGGAGGCTGAAGACATGACAGAAGCCGCTAAGCTGGAACATATTATAACAAATGGTATTTATATAAATGAGGTTCGTGCAAAGTCCCCAGCTTTTGAAGCGGGCATGAAAAATGGAGATATTATTTTGCAAGTGGATGATCATTTAATAATGAACACAAATAATTTTAATACTACGATTTCCGAATATCTACCAGAAGATGAAGTCTTAGTGAAAATTAAGAGAACATCCGGTACCACAGAAAAGGAACTGGAATTAAAAGTAGTTCTTGCTGAGAAGAAAAAATAATAGTACAATATGAAATGCTGTAAAATGAGTAAGCTTCCTATGGTTACCGTTTTACAGCATTTTTTGTATAAATTGCTCGGCTATGATATAAAATAATTTAATGCTTTATATATCCGAAGGGGTAGGGTATAATATTGATGAATACGTAATGTTCCAATAGGATAGAAAGGTCAAGGAGAAAATGAAATTTATTCAAGATTTAAGAGAGAACGATTTTATTAAAAATGAAATATATCTATGCAAATCAAAGCTAACGTTAACCGGAAAGAGCGGAAAGAGCTATGTTTCTTTAGTTTTACAAGATAAAACCGGCACGATAGATGCCAAGATATGGGATTTTGGCAGTGAAATAGAACAGTATGATACGATGGACTTTGTACATATTGACGCACGGGTTAACAGCTTCCAGGATGCACTTCAGCTCAATATTAGTAGGATATACAAGGGACGCGAAGGGGAATATTATCCGGAGGATTATTTTCCGGTTACGAATAAAGATGTTGAGACAATGTACCGCGAGGTAAAAGAATATATTGCCGCAATTAAGGAGCCAAATCTTAAATTATTGGCAGAAGACTTCTTTGTTACGAATACTGAGTTTGTTAAAAGCTTTAAAAACCATTCTGCTGCAAAGAGTGTACATCACGGTTTTGTTGGTGGACTTCTGGAGCATACTTTAAGTGTTGTAAAACTGTGTGATTACTATACAACAAGCTATCCGATACTTAACAAGGATTTACTAATTACAGCCGCGCTGTTCCATGATATCGGTAAACTTGAGGAGCTATCCGCTTTCCCTGAGAATGATTATACCGATGATGGACAATTATTAGGGCATATATTTATAGGATCAAGCAAAGTGAGTAATCATATAAAGAAGATGAATAAATTTCCTGCTAAGTTGGCAAATGAGTTAATTCATTGCATCCTATCCCATCATGGAGAGCTGGAATATGGATCCCCGAAGAAACCTGCAACTGCGGAAGCAATGGCATTACATTTTGCAGATAATACAGATGCTAAGATGCAGACTATAACTGAGTTGCTTAGTACCGGAGATCCGAAAGTTGAATGGATGGGTTATCAGAGATTATTTGAATCAAATATTAGACGGAGTACGAAGAGTAAGGAATAGTGGCGGAATTACAAATATAAAGTTTACTTAGATAAAGATTGGTATGGTGGATTAACATGCAGGCAGTGGTAAAGAAGAATGATCAGGTTGAAGTCACAATAGAAGACATTGGTTCAGAGGGCGAAGGTATCGGAAGGTACGAGGGTTATACGCTGTTTGTGAAGGATACCGTAATGGGTGATATAGTGCTGGTTCAAGTTATGAAAACAGGCAAGACCTACGGCTATGCCAGAATGATAAAGTTGCTACAACCTTCTGAGTTCAGAGTAGAACCGAGATGTCCAATTGCTACAAAATGCGGCGGATGCCAACTGCAGCATGTAGATTACAAAAAACAGCTGGAGTATAAGGAAAATAAGGTACGTAACTGTTTAACTCGAATTGGTGGATTTCATGATTTTACTATGGAGCCGATTTGTGGGATGGAGGAGCCGTACTATTATCGTAACAAATCGCAGTTTCCGGTAGGAAAGAATAAAGATGGTGGTGTTGCTATCGGGTTTTATGCTGGAAGAACTCATTCAATCATTGACACGGAGCATTGTTATATTGGTGCCAAGGTGAATGTTGAGATACTTTCATTTTTGCGAACCTTTATTGAAAAGAATAATCTTGAACCTTACGAGGAAGAGACTCATAAGGGACTAGTGCGCCATATTCTAACCCGAGTGGGTTATAGTACCGGTGAAGTTATGGTCTGCTTAGTGATTAATGGGAATACCGTTCCAAATAAAGAGGAGTTAATTCAAGGATTGCTTAACATTCAGGGGATGAAAAGTATCTGCTTGAATGTTAATAAAGAGAAGACGAATGTAATTCTAGGAGAAAAGGTGATTCCATTATGGGGAGAGCCCTATATCACAGATGGTATTGGTTCGATTAGTTATCGTATCTCTCCCCTGTCCTTCTATCAGGTGAATCCGGTACAGACAAAGAAGCTCTATGATATTGCGCTTGAGTATGCTGATTTACATGGAGATGAAGTGGTATGGGATCTTTACTGCGGTATTGGAACGATATCACTATTTCTTGCGCAGAAGGCGAAAAAGGTATACGGAGTTGAGATTATACCGCAAGCGATTGAAGATGCGAAGACGAATGCTGAGATTAATGAAATTAAGAATGCGGAATTCTTCGTAGGTGCAGCGGAAGAGGTTCTTCCGAGAAAGTATAAGGAAGATAAAATCTATGCAGACGTTATCGTAGTCGATCCCCCTAGAAAGGGTTGTGAACAGAGTTTGCTCGATACGATTTTAACTATGGCACCGAAGAGAGTGGTTTATGTTTCCTGTGATCCGGCTACTTTGGCGAGGGATTTGAAATACCTGTGTGAGAAGGATTATGAGTTGGTGAAGGTGCAAGCGGTGGATCAGTTTAGTCATAGTGTGCATGTGGAGACAGTTTGTCTACTTGCTCGTAAATGTGTTGAAATACAATAAATAATGAAAACGTACAATAAATATTGAAATACCATTTCAACTTTATGATGAATTATGTAAAAGTTCTTGTACAATAAAGTAATTAAATGGTTTCAAATAAAAAATGATTCGTTATTAATATCAAAAGCGAATGCATGGAAGATTCGATCCATTTCAATATTACTTGTCTGACATTGATACAATTAAAGAGATAAATATGTGTTGGGTATTGAACCGGGTGTATCTACAAAAGTTCTTTCTGAAATGTATTATTTATCTCTCAAAAGTATACAGAAAATTATTTTTGAAATGAAAAAAGGTAACGAGTAACAAAATGCGTCATAAAGCATAAGCTTAAGTGGCGCATTTTTAATTCTGAAAAATGTTGTAGGTTGAACCATCGAGATGCCTGGTGATATCATATGGATGGTAGCTTGAGAAAGTGGTGAAGCCAATGGTAGAATAGGTAAAGGTTCATAGTCAATAAAAAATAACTAAATGATTCTCTAAATACTCTAAGCATATTATATGACAAAATTATATATTAAAAGGAGGTTCCAAAATGTGTACAAGTTTTGCAGTATACAGTCAAGAAAAAGCTATTTATGGTATGAATTTCGATACTAATGATATTGATTTAAAACTAAAAGTCAATAGTTATAATGATATGAACTTATTTTACTTTTCAGGCTTATTAGATAACAAATACAGGGATATCGCTGGTTTTAATAGTGAGGGTCTTTTTATCTGTACTCAAGCAGTAGA
>JAQSYO010000073.1 GCA_029256105.1 Herbinix sp. | reverse complement strand
GCCCCTATTCCTATTCAGTTTCTTAGCACTTGCAGCGAATGTAGCAGTTACTATTTATATGATCTATAAAGTTGTAAAAACGAAACGGAATCCATATAAAGGTGAACTATATGTTGATTTAAAGAAATATCAGGAAGTAAAATCATTGGCTGAATAAAAAAAGAGGTTGCACTTCCGGCCAGTCATCTTGTTGTAATGCATTCGATCCGAACATTTGTTGAAGAACAAATCCATTCGTTCGCAAAGAAAATGAGTTTTTTTAATTTGGTGAAAGTAAGTTACACAGATATAGTTGAAATTATTAAAAAAGCATGAGAAAATTCATGCTTTTTTAAATTTTATTTGACGTTATAGAAAAATGATGTTATAGTAATGAAAAATTAAATAAATCTTCAGGGCAGGGTGTAATTCCCTACCGGCGGTAAAGCCCGCGAGCCAAATGGCAGATTCGGTTAAATTCCGAAGCCGACAGTAAAGTCTGGATGAAAGAAGATGATATCAGAAATCTGGTTTTAGCTACGATTTATTATGTAGCATACGGATTCTTTTGATTATGATTATGCCCTGAACCTTTAAGGGCATTTTTTTTATGCAAAAAAGGAAGTTCAAATTATTTAGAATAACATAAGTAAATCTTTTTTCGGTAACAATAATTATTGAGGTGAAAAATATGGATGTTAAATATATGCGCAGAGCGCTTGAATTAGCCGAAGAAGGATCGGGTTTTACGAATCCAAACCCGGTTGTTGGAGCTGTTATCGTTAAAGAAGGAAAAATAATTGGAGAAGGTTATCATAAGGCGTATGGAAGTCATCACGCAGAGATTAATGCATTTAACAATGCAAAAGAGGATGTCAAGGGCGCAACAATGTACGTTACGTTAGAACCTTGTTCGCATTTTGGAAAGACCCCACCCTGTGCTAATGCCATCATAGAAAAGGGAATTCAGAAAGTTGTTGTAGCTCTTCAGGATCCCAACCCTCAGGTGGAAGGAAAAGGTATTAAGCTATTAAGAGAAAATGGTATCGAGGTAGTTGACGGTGTTCTTGAGAAGGAAAGCAGAAAGCTGAACGAAATATTTATAAAATATATAACAACAAATGAGCCATTCTTAATACTTAAGACTGCGATGACTTTGGATGGAAAAATTTCCACTTATACCGGAGATTCTAAGTGGATTACAAACGAGAAATCAAGAGAGTATGTACATAAGTTAAGGCATAGAGTTGCGGCAATCATGGTGGGAATAAGTACAGTACTTCAAGATAATCCTTATCTTAATACCCGTCTTGGAGATAGGGAAGGGCGAGATGCAACCAGAATCATTGTTGATACTTCTGCAAGAATATCATTAGGTGCGAATATGCTCAATATGAAATCATCAGCGAAAACAATAATAGCGACAACAGAGTTGGCTTCAAAGCAAAAACTACAGGAGTTGAAAAACAAAGGTGTCGAAATTATAATGACTCCATTCGTCAATGATCAAGTGGACTTGAAATATCTGATGAAAGCCTTGGGGGAACGAAAAATAGATAGTGTTTTACTAGAAGGAGGGAGTGAAATAAATTACTCGGCAATTGAGGCAGACATTGTTGATAAAATGATAGCATTTATAGCTCCTAAACTGATTGGAGGAAGGGCAGCAAAAACTCCGGTGGGAGGATTAGGGCGAGCCTTAATGAAAGATGCGGTAACGATGAATGAGATTGAGGTTCATCGGTTTGATAATGACATAATGATTGAAGCTTATTTACGAAGGGAGTGAGGAGAAGGATGTTTACGGGACTTATTGAAGAAATAGGTAAGGTTCAATCCGTTGTAAAATCAACGAAATCAGCCAGAATAACCATTAAAGCAAGCAAAGTTCTTGATGATGTTAAACTCGGGGACAGCATCAGTACAAACGGCGTATGTTTAACGGTAACAGATTTTTCAAATCATATCTTTTCTGTTGATGTTATGGCTGAAACCATGAGGCGAAGTAACCTAAGATATTTGTCTTCCGGAGATGAAATAAATTTGGAAAGAGCTCTAAAAGTTGGAGATAGACTTGGAGGGCATATTGTTAGTGGGCATATCGATGGGATAGGAACAGTTGTAGGTTTAGAAAATGAAGACAATGCTGTTTGGGTTACAATAACAGCAGAGAAAGAACTATTAAAATATATCATTCTAAAAGGCTCCATCGCAATCGACGGCATCAGTTTAACGGTTGCTTCTGTTGATGATAATACATTTAAAGTTTCAATTATTCCTCACACCAAGGAAGTCACAACCCTGTTGGGAAAAAAGGCAGGGGATATTGTTAATTTAGAGTGTGATATGCTCGGTAAATATATTGAAAAATTGCTATTATCCAGGGAGCAGGCTACGGCTAAACATGGAATCAATATGAAATTCTTGAGTGAACACGGTTTTGTATAATTTTTAAATAGGTAATAGCCACATTCTTTGTGTTTCGCAATTATCTATATAATTTTTAAATAAAAGGAGAATAGAAATGTATCAATTTAATACGATTGAAGAGGCAATACAGGATATTAGAGATGGGAAAATGGTCATTGTTGTTGATGATGAAGATAGAGAAAACGAAGGCGATCTGCTAATGGCAGCAGAGAAAGTTACCCCGGAAGCGATCAATTTTATGGCTAAGTATGGTAGAGGACTAATCTGTATGCCTGTGATAGAAGACAGATTAAGAAAGTTAAACATAAATCATATGGTTGAATTTAATACGGATACTCTTCAGACTGCCTTCACCGTCTCCATTGATGCGATAGAAACAACAACTGGGATATCTGCATATGAAAGGGCTGCAACGATAAAGAAAGTCCTGGATCCTAATGCTACAGAAAAAGATTTTAAAAGACCTGGACATGTTTTTCCACTGATTGCTAAAAAAGGTGGAGTACTAAAGAGAGCAGGACATACCGAAGCGGCAGTAGATTTAGCAATATTATCCGGATTACATCCTTCTGGGGTAATATGTGAAATAATGAATGAGGATGGCACGATGGCTCGGATCCCACAATTGATGGAGAACTCAAAGGAATTAGATTTAAAGATTATTACAATTGCAGATTTGATTGCGTATCGCCATAATAAGGAACAGTTGATTAAAAGAGCAGCACAGGCAAAGTTACCTACGAAGTATGGTGAATTTACAATGGTCGGATATGAAAACATATTAAACGGAGAGCACCATGTAGCGTTAGTGAAAGGAGATGTTGCGGATGGAGAACCAGTTATGGTACGCGTTCATTCCGAATGTCTAACCGGTGACGCATTTGGTTCTATGCGCTGTGATTGTGGGGAACAACTTGCCTCAGCAATGAAAAAGATTGAGGAGGAAGGACGAGGTATTTTATTATATATGCGTCAGGAAGGACGAGGGATCGGCCTAATTAATAAAATAAAGGCTTATTCGCTTCAAGATCAAGGAATGGATACCGTGGAAGCAAATCTTGCTCTTGGATTTCCTGAGGATCTTAGGGAGTACGGAATTGGAGCGCAAATACTTACTGATTTAGGAGTGAAAAAAGTCAATCTTATGACGAATAATCCGAAGAAACTGAAAGGGTTAAGCGGATATGGAATAGATATTATGAACAGAGTTCCAATACAGATGAATCACAATGAAAGAAATGAATTTTATCTAAAAACTAAAAAATTAAAAATGGGTCATATGCTAAATTTTGAGGAGGAAAAATAAGATGAAAACGTATGAAGGAAATTTGATTGCAAAAGGGCTTAAGTTTGGAATTGTAGCAGGAAGATTTAATGAGTTTATTGGAGGTAAGCTTATTGCTGGAGCATTGGACGGGTTAAAAAGACACGGTGTTGAGGAGGATGACATTGAGCTACTCTGGGTACCAGGAGCTTTTGAGATTCCACTTGCAGCGAAAAAAATGGCAAAAACAAAAAAATATGATGGAGTAATATGCCTCGGTGCTGTTATTCGAGGGTCGACACCTCATTTTGATTATGTGGCCAGCGAGGTATCGAAAGGTATTGCACATGTGTCACTGGAAACCGAAGTTCCTATTATTTTTGGAGTACTGACTACAGATACAATTGAGCAGGCAATTGAAAGAGCAGGTACAAAGGCAGGGAATAAGGGCTATGACGCAGCAATGACTGCAATCGAGATGGCAAATATATTAAAACAATTTTAACTTGGGAGGAATCATACTTTGATCTCACTAAGTGATGTAAAAACAATATTTTTTGACTATGATGGTACCCTTCATAATAGCATTTTTATATATGCGCCAGCGTTTCAAAAAGCATATGATTATCTGGTCGAAAATGGATTTGCGGAAAAAAAGAATTGGTCGAATAAGGAAATCAGTTATTGGTTGGGATTTAATCCGCCTGATATGTGGAGAACTTTTACGCCAAATCTCAGAGAAGACATTCGACTAAGATGCAGTGATATTATTGCAGAGGAAATGAAGCTTCAGATTACACATGGTAATCCGGTTCTGTATGAGGGTTCTTTGGAAACCTTGGACTATCTAAAACGCAAGGGATATTGTCT
>JAQSYO010000040.1 GCA_029256105.1 Herbinix sp. | reverse complement strand
TCAACAACAGTATGAGTAACATCCGGGATGCGTATCCCAATGCTTTGTCCAATTAATAAATTGTCGGGATTAGGTAGTTCATTTTCTATCGTGATTCGTTCCGGTGTAACTCCATATTGTTCTGCAATTGAGGTTAACGTATCACCCGCCTGCACTACATGAATCGTCATAAATTTAACATCCTCCGGCTTATCAAAACTTTATAATCAATATATGCTTATAAAATCGGATGGTGAAATCATATGTCTATCGTTGCATCCTATCTCAAAATATCGTATAATATATATTGTTTGGAAATTTGTATTAATAAATGCTGATTTATTTATATAATAATTAATCCTGTAAATAGACTACAGGGAAGGAGAGCAAAATGAATAATTTCAAAGAACTTTCACCGGAAGTATTGAGGAAAAATCCATTCCATTTGATTGGTAAGGAATGGATGCTGATTACCGCTGGTGATGAAAATAAGGTGAATACAATGACGGCTTCTTGGGGTGGACTTGGAGTAATGTATGGCAAAAATGTTGCCTTTATCTTTATCCGTCCACAAAGATACACCAAAGAATTTATCGACCGCGAGGAGACCTTTTCCTTAAGTTTCCTTGATAAAGAGCATCGGGGTGCCTTAGATTATCTTGGCTCGGTATCCGGTCGTACAGAGGATAAGTTAAAAAATTCCGGTTTAACTTTAGTGCGTTCGGGTGCTACCCCTTATTTTAATGAGGCAACTCACGTTCTGATCTGTAAAAAGATGTTTCGGCAATCGATGCAGGGTGAATTTCTGCTGGATGATAAGATGGAAGATACTTGGTATCCAAACAAAGACTATCACATTTTATACATTGCTGAGATAACGAAAGCCTTGCAAGTTACTCGATAAATTGCTCATCAAAAAAAGAAAATGTACTTTAAATGTTAAGAATGAATAACATTTTTAAGTACACTTTCTCATACGTTTTACTAATATTTATTTAACATCCGATTTCTTAAATAGAAAGATTCCACCGATCGTAAAAGCTGCTAAAAATGCTGCTCCAACAAGAATTGATCTTAAGTAGTCCAGTCCAGTTACTGTTAGGTTCATATTATTGAATAGTTGAATGTTGTACATCAGACTGTAATCAGAAAAATTTATTTTATTATGGAACAAATAACTTAATGCAACATAGATTAAACTACTTAGGGACATTACACCTACGATATTAATTGCTATGACGCCTCCGCTGTTTCTAACGGTCATTGCAATCATTACAAACACTGCAGTCAATGCTGTGTGTAAAAATAACTCGATCCCTGCAATCTGAAACATCTGTGCAATTAATGTTCCTGAACTTTCACTAAAAACACCTGTTACAATTGTTGCAGATATAGTACCGATTATAAACATAGTAAATATCATGATAAAGCTTGCCGCTGTCATCGTAATTACCTTTGATAAATAAATCTGTACTTTTGAAAAGCCCTTGGAAACCACATTTTTCATCGTTCCATGTGCAAATTCCGCTGTGATAAATATTGCAGTAAAGATGGCGATGAATAAATGGACATCACCGCTGGAAAATGCATTTATACCATAAGAAATACCATCCTTATATGGAAATGTCATATTGACTGTTTCTGTAGTATTTATGTTGCTAGCCACGGATAATGACCAGTCCAAGATAAATATGCTAAGTGACACTAAAAACGCTGCTACTGCTGTACAAATATAAAATGCTTTGCTTTTAAATAATCGGTAAAAATCCGATTGTAATAAATTTATCATCGTAATCCTCCATTTGAATTTAATATTATTACCTAAGACTCTTGTCTGTTATATCCATAAGATGCATGAAATAATCTTCCAAATCCTGTCCAACAACCACACTGGAGGATACAGATACACCGTTTGTAGCAAGCTCTGTATTAAACAATCCTGCTTTCTCCATATCCTTTGTAATTTGAATTGTCTTTTCATCAATTACTATAATATCTGATGCCTTCACGACTTTTAACAAAATATTTACTGCCAACTCTACGTTATCTACTTTAATCTCCAACCTACCCTTGCAACGGCCTTCCAGTTCAACATTCGTGAACTCATCTACCATTACTCCATTATTAATAACACCATAACGACTTGCCATCTTCGAGAGTTCTCCGAGAATATGGCTGGAAATTAGAATCGTTATATTTCTTTCCTTATTCAACTTTAATACTAGTTCGCGGATTTCCTTGATTCCGGAAGGGTCGAGACCATTAATTGGTTCATCAAGCATTAAAAATTCAGGATTATCTAGTAACGCAATCGCTATCGCAAGACGTTGCTTCATACCTAGGGAGAAGTTTTTCGCTTTCTTCTTACCGGCATCTCCAAGTCCGACCAGATTTAACATTTCATCAATGGTATTCTGCGGATCAAGTCCCAATAACCTGCAATAATAATGTAGATTTTGTCTGGCCGTCAAACTAGGGAATACCGCTGGATTCTCAATCATTGTTCCAGTTTTTCTTCTTTGTTTATCTAAATCTTCACTTTCAAAGAGACGGATACTTCCACTGGTTGAGTGCGCAAGGCCAGATATCATACGTATCATGGTCGTCTTACCAGCACCGTTTCTGCCTATAAAGCCGTATATATCTCCACGGCGAACACTAAGGGTTACCCCGTTGACTGCTGCTTTTTTCCCGAACATCTTAGTCAGATTATTGGTTTGCAGTACATATTCCATTTCTGTTCCTCCTATTATTGCTATTTCTTTTTATTTTATTAAAACTAATACATATTTTACCATAACATAATTAAAATAACATTATAAATCGTTTAAATTGTATTTAATCCTAATATGAAAAACTTACTTTCAGTTTGTACGAAGAATTTACTATTTCATTTAACGATTGTATTTAATTTACTTTCTATTGAGTTTTGCTCCCTTATACATTAAACTATAGTTGGAAATAATTATGAAAGCTACGAAAGGATGATATTCAGATGATAACATTTCATGATATAAAACAGAATGAAGCAATTAAAACTTATATAAAGAAAGCCGATGACACTTTGGCAGCACTTGGTTATACTGAACATAGTATGGCGCATGTTAGTAAGGTGGCCTCGGTAGCCAAATATATTCTTCAGACGCTGAACTATCCGGAAGGCGATATTGAATTGGCTCAAATCGCTGGATACATGCATGATATCGGCAATATCGTCAACCGAGAAGATCATGCGCAAAGTGGTGCTGTTATGGCATTTCGTATTCTCGATCAGCTAGGCGCTACCGCTGAAGAAAATGCCACCATAATCTCAGCAATCGGTAACCATGATGAGGGTACCGCTTTCCCCGTTAACCCTATCGCTGCGGCACTTATTCTAGGTGATAAAACAGATGTTCGTCGAAGCCGAGTCCGAAATCGGGACCTTGCCACCTTTGATATCCATGACCGAGTTAATTATGCCGTGGAAGAATCTCACGTTTCGATTAGTAGCGATAATACCGTATTCCAATTGTCATTAACCATTGATACTGTTATGAGCTCCGTAATGGACTACTTCGAAATTTTCATGGGACGTATGCTCCTTTGCAAAAAAGCCTCTAATCGGTTGAATATGAACTTTGAATTGGTCATAAACAATCAAAAAGTATTATAAATTTAAAGGTCGCAAATTAAAAGTTCAATATTTGATAAGTTTTCTATAATATTTTATGGTAAAAGTGTCTATCGCATTGATCCAAGATGATTGCCAACAAATTAATATATTATATAATAAAAATAATCACACAACTTTACAGGCATGTGATTATTTTTTGTTCTTAAAATTTATTGTTGTGTATAGCTAAAATATTAAAGATTTCGGATCCAGGTACCTGCCATAGTAATCCAATTCTGACATGCCACTTGTAACGCTCCACTGTCATAAATGCTTCTCGTCTCTTCTGTAGCAAGAGAAAGTCCATGCCCCCCTTTCGGGTAAATGTGTAATTCGAAGGGATTTTTCATTTCATTCATCGAATGGGCGAATAAGAGAGCATTTTCAATCGGCACCAAATCATCCTCAAAGGTATGCCACAGGAAAGTTGGTGGCGTAAATTCTGATATCTGTTTTTCAATCGACATCTTATCAATAAGTTCATCATATCGTTCTTGTAGTAGTGCAACAAAGGAATCTCTGTGAGCATGTTCACCAGAGGTAATAACCGGATACGAAAGAAGTATACCGTTCGGTTGGTAGTTCTCTTTCGGCATCTCCAAGATATCTTCCAAAAACTTCTCATGCCAGAACACTCCTAAACTTGCAGCCAGGTGACCTCCTGCAGAGAACCCAGCTACAATTATCTTATCGGCTTGAACATTCCATTTCTTTGCATACTCCCTTACATAAGCTACTGCTTTTGCTAATTGAGTGAGCGCTGTGGGAAAACCAGCAGGGTAGATCGTATATCTTAGGATACAGGCATGAAAGCCCATAGCGTTTAATTGGATTGCCACCGGTTCAGCTTCTCGTTCTGATACAAAGCGGTATCCACCACCAGGGCAAATGATAACCATAGGACGTGTTCTGTCTTTATCTATCTCATAGGAATTGTCCAGTATGTACGTAGTTAATGTTGCCGTATACTGTTCTGCTTGAATTTCTATAATTTTATTAATCATGATAATCCCCCATCTTTTTAATTATTTTCCGTTTATTCTTCCTGCCATCCTTTACAGACATCGATCCACTTTTCACAATTTGCATATAGGTCTAGTTCCTCACACGTAAGCTTAATGGCTGAGTTACTGCTGCCACATGCCGGATATATCGTCTCAAATCTTCTCAGGGAGATATCTGCATAGACTGGCAACGTCTGCATAAGTCCAAAAGGACAGACACCACCGATAGCATGTCCAGTGTATTCCAGCACTTCTTCTGGAGTTAACATCTTTGCTTTCATTCCGAATTCGCCTTTAAATTTAGCATTGTCAATCTTAGTGTCACCAGCTGCAATAATCAGTATTGCACTTTCTGGTGTTTTAAATGAAAGTGTCTTTGCAATCCTACTAGCTTCTACCCCAACAGCATTAGAAGCCATTTCCACGGTTGCACTTGAGGTGTCAAATTCCAATATATCCGTGTCCCTACCCCATTGTTTTAAATATTCTCTAACTTTATCGATTGCCATCCTGTTCCTTCCTCTCTTTATTAATACTAGTTTAGGCTATATCGGTTCGTATAATTTTATATCATCATCTTCCTTGATTACTCCTAATTGCATCATAATATTTCTTTGACACTAGATGAGAGTTTCCTTCTTCTATCATCCTTATGCATTTCTCATATAAGGCTGGATTTAATCCCACTTGCATTATTTGTTGATCCTTACGATATGCCTCTAGACGCTGCTGTTCCTTTGCCTCCAACTTAAGTCTGTCTTCTTCTAGCTCGCTAAGCCTTTGCTGCCTTATTTGGTAACGAAGCTTCTCCTCTTTTATTTGCACTTCAATCTTATTACATTCCTCAGTAAAATCACAAATCATCTGCCCCTCAGCATCTAACTTTAGTTCTTTTATAGGATAAGTTTTTATACAATATAGGAATTTTCTATCTTTACCTATTCGGTATCCGAAGCTCTTCTTTAGAGTAAGACATTCCTTCTTTGAATCAAGAAATGCGAGGTAACCCAAGGAGTTCTGAAGAAGGCTCTGAAACCAATCAATTTGCTTCGTGTCCTTCTTCTGTCTAATTCCCAAGATATATAACGGCTTGATATTGCTCGTCTGATAGAACGTATCTCGCAAGCGAAATTTTTCTAGACTATTATTTTGTAACCGATAATCTACTGCTAATGCTTGATTGTTATCAACCAAGCAATGAAGAGTACTGTACATCCCATTATCCAAACGATATCTTGCCTGTATCATACTGTCAGGAAAACTGCGTTTTAATAGTTGGTATAATAATCTCTTTCCTTTTTTCAGTTCCTCGGATTCTTGTCCATTACCGTAATCACAATATTCTAAATCATAATGTGCAAAATAGGGCTCCTTAATAGGACCGGCAGCTAAATATACATAGGCGCCACATTCCATACAGGTAAGCATACGTTCCGCAGCTGCCTGTTTCCATTCAAGCACGATATCTTCATAATACAAACCGTTCTCATCCTTAAGATCAAAGGTACAGAATGCTTTTCCTTTATAATAGCAATTCTCCATGTCCTGGTTCTCCTCCCTGAAATGTAATAAATTTTCACTATTTTGAAACAATCCACAATTGGTAAGGATTTTATATAATTATAAACAAATTAAATAATTCTTTCCCCTTCACTATATTAAGATATCTATCCAATTATCTGAATAAAGTCTTTTCTGAAAATATGTCTTCATTTCAGGTTCACAGGATGATAGAAAATCCTCCGTTGTAGCGCATCTGGTTCCTGCGAATTTTTGATAGAGGTCCCGCAACATATGAAATACTCTTTCATCTCCAAAAAGTCTCTGTGCTTCGATAAACATTATTGTAGTCTTTGTGTAATGATTTAAATAACGGTCCTCTGAAGATGCTGACGTATCAACGATAGAATGAACACTTTGTGAATTCATGATATTCTCGAGATAATTTGCAATCATCCCATTTGCATATTCTTCACCGTAAATATATTTGGCAGCAGAATACGCAGAAAATTCCGCACCACCTTCATTAATCCAATCCTCTGATGTCATATTTGCAATACTCCACCAACCATGAGCGAGTTCATGAAAATCACCAACATAGTGTAATTCATTAAAACCCCATTCGTAAGATACAAAAGAGACATTCCCCCTTTTATAACCCCAACCACCACAGGGACGCAATACACTAATAATCTCATTCTTTGCAGATTGGGTATGTATCTCACCATACAATTCAGTATAAAAGCTATTTGCTTTAGCGATATCCAATGCTCTACCTGCAATCATCGGTAGTATTTCTTCTGGGCATAGAAATACCATACGGATTGCATAATCATCAATTACAATTTTTCTAACTTTATTCGAGGCAAAAATAGCAATATCGGATTGTTCCTCCTTCGATATTATATGTGTTGTATCTTCATATTCGATAATTCCATTTGATGCAAGTTCATATCCTTTTGGAATTGAAAGATGCAAGTCAAAGGTAAATAAAGTACAACTATCTTCCGGTTTCGGATACCACCCTGCATAACAGGCAAGCTCTATTACATCCTCATTAATCTGGTTTATATCAGCAATAATCTCTGGAATATACCCTTCATACTCCAGCTCTATATCCTTCTCCTCTGTATCAAAGATGATCGGCCTGGAGATGGTGTCAAAAGGTGGATGAGGCGCACTCCTATCCATGTGATGTGATATCACCTTGCCTTTTGCTGTCACACTATGTATTATGAAATTCTCATTTATATATAGAGTATTGCTAACTCTGTTTTTAATTGTACATAACACTTTAATATAGTGCTTACTTGGATCAATTTGAACATCAAGTAGATACTCCATACGTAACTCCTCTGTTTGATATACTATAAACATCAACTGTTTTCTTTCTTGTATGATAGTACATATTTTACCAAATTTCAATAAAAACTGTTACAGAATGTCTTTCACTCTGCAAACATATATCCTCTAAACCATAACTGAATAATATATGAAAGGACTTATAAAGAGATTTTAATATGCAAAATATCAGTATGATAATGAAATCGAGTTATCCTCCTACCCAATATATTATATTGCAGATATGGCAAGGGATAATAATGATATAAATAGAAAAGGTAGTGAATTTATCTGTTTTTACCGAAAGACTTTAATATCAATAAATATATAGAAATATAATCCTTATAGTAGCAATAAGGCTATCCCAACATGTGGACAGCCTTAATTTTATAATAACTACTTAAATATTAACTTGAGATTACTCTGATTTTGAGTGTGAAAGTAATTGCGATTATAATTAAATTTTAATTTGCATCACAAAATCAAATCCACTAAATTCAACTGTAACTCCTTTTGATGCTACTTATATCAATTCTAATTCCACAACAGTATCCGTTTCATCCGGAAGCTTAATTGACATATCCATAAAGCTATCCTCCGGATAATCCAGTGTGTTCCATTGCTTCGATAAACTGATTTCTGAACCATCACTCAATAGTCTTGCTGAACCTAGCTTTCCATTTAATCCGTTTAGATTTATTTGGCCGATACCTCTGTCGTAAATGTGTGCATACAATTTGGTACCCTTTTTCGTGAATCGTCCCCACTCGGGTTTGGAGTATTCCGCATTCCCACATTCATAAATGCTATCTCCGTTTTCCTCCATCCATTTACCTACATCAGCCAATATACTTAAGGATTCCTTCGGAATTTCTCCTTTTGCATTAGGTCCTACATTAAGCAGTAGATTGCCATTTTTGCTGACGCATTCTACAAGTGCTCTTATTACTTGTTTGGTAGATTTATAGTCCTTATCCTTCGCTGCATATCCCCAATAATTATTTAAAGTAATGCAGGCCTCCCACGGTAACGGCATACTTTGCTGATTCACAATACCTAAGGGTGGGATAATTTGTTCCGGAGATGCAAAGTCACCTGCATAGATCTCCGGTTCTTCCGCCTTGATATTTCCACCTAATCGGTTATCGATGATTATATCAGGCTGAAGTTCCCTCATCATTTTTATTAGCTTTGTTGCCTCCCATTTCTCACCTGTCATATCCTGATAAGAAAAATCAAACCACATAATATCAATTTTGCCATAGTTCGTGAGCAATTCCTTCACTTGACCATGAAAGTATTCAATGTATTTTGAGAAATCATGATTCTTACCTTTGAATTCCAGATTGTCCCTCATCGGATGTTGAGCGTCGCCATAAGCAGGAAAATCTTCATGGTACCAATCTAATAAAGAGTAATAAAAGCCTACCTTTAGTCCTTCTGCACGGAAGGCCTCGACATATTCTCTGATCAAATCTCTTCCCGCCGGTGTATTGGTAGCATTATACATTGTCCATTTCGTATCAAATAAACAAAATCCATCGTGATGTTTCGTTGTCATGACTGCATATTTCATTCCTGCAGCTTTCGCTGCTTTCGCCCACTCCCGTGCATCATATCTGGTTGGATTGAATTCATTAAAATAGCATTCATAATCTTCGTTACTTATTCTTTCCTGTGACCTTACCCATTCTCCCCTTGCTGGTATCGCATATAGTCCCCAATGCAGGAACATTCCAAATCTTGCATCCCTGAACCACTTTGTTCTCTCCATTCGTTCTATATAAGCATTATACTTCTCTTCCATCTACATTCTCCTCTTCCTTTCTATTATCACATTAATTTAAATACATTTTATAACAGACATGGTATAATACAAATGTACAATTCTAACTTTGATTTGTATAATAATAACTTTCTTAAGGTGATTTTATGGACGCTGATAAAAGATTACTACTTCAAAATTATCTATCGAATCTTCATGTAAATGTGATTGAGGCAGAATTTACGAAGTGTTGGGCTACGTGGAGGGAGATAGATTATATCCCTACCTATAATAAATTTTACTTTATTATATCTGGTACCGGATGGTTGCAAATTGATGGGCAGAACTTCTATCCCGAACCCGGACAGTTATTTCTGATGCCTGCCGGAGTTCTTCAGTCCTATTCCGTAATCAACGACAATCCCTTTCAAAAGTACTGGTGCCACTTTACTGCAACTGTTGGTGAAAATAGCCTTTTTGATATATTACAACTGCCCTATTTTATACAGCTGAAAGATTCCTCCATACTTGAAGCACTTTTCAAAGAACTAATTACCGAGATGAATAGCCATGATATCACAGCACCTCTTAAAATAAAGTCATTCATACTACAGATTATTTCGTATTATATGGAACATGCAATTAATGAAAATATCACTTTGTTTGAATCACAAACGTTTGAGAGAGTTGGCGTAATTATAAATTATATTAATAGGCATCTGAATGAGCACATAACTGTTGATGGGCTTGCTGGACTGCTACATTTTCACCCAAACTACTTTATTCGGTTTTTCAAGACTCATCTTGGTCTTTCACCCATGCAATATATTAATCGAACGCGAATGCAAAAAGCAAAAGAGTTATTAAAGCAAACGGATATGCCGGTTACGGAAATTGCAGATCTAGTCGGATATAATGATTTATTTTATTTTTCAAAAGCGTTCCGCAGTTATACGGGATATTCCCCCTCAGAATATAGAAAGACATAATAACCTAATGAGATATAGCAATAAAAAAGCTCCCCTTGTGTCAAACAGTTTGAATACATCTGTTTTGTTCCTAGGGAAGCTTTTTATTATACCTATTCAAAGTATTAATTATATTATATTATGCTTGTGAATACTCCACAGGCAAATTGTTTTTGTGATTAAAACCATTCTGTAATTTTTCGAAGGCCATCTCAAAGAATAACAAGATAGCGTCCACTACATTATAGCAAAGCTCAGTAATATATTGGATATCTCCCTTAACATTTTTTAATGCCTTCAGGTAATCTTTATGTGTTTTTATTATAAAACGAATGATTTCATCAATAGAATTAAATTGTTGAATTTTTTCTCGTTCTCTTTGCGCTGCGTCACTTAGTAAAAACGCCTTTAGAGAGAATTTTAATTCCTTTTCGTAATATACATGCTCTGTAATACTTCCTTCAAATATAGAATTATGAGGGAACGTGCAATAATCCGAAAGGTAGTGGGTAATAACACCAAGATGCCTTGCATAATAGCCATTAATGCCTCTATTTATATCATAATCGACAGTGATTTTCTTAATCTCTTTAATTAGGGTTTCAAATGTCTCATCAATTGTATGTCTTTTGGTTAAAAAGGATGGTTTTAAATCCGGAAGAATACTACCTATGTAAAATGCCTTCTTATGTTCATTCAAATCCTGTACTCTCATGTTATTCATCAAAAATTTCGCAAGTGATATATGAGATTTCTTTCTCATTCATTTCCTCCTTGGGCAATAAAACGACAGTCTGTTCATTAATTCAGTCAATCTGTTTATCAAGTGAATTCTTGGCAAGTGAATTAAATTGATAATTCACTTGTCATGAGTAAAACAATACTATGGAAATCATGATACACTACTTTCGTAACTTTCTCAATAGGAAACATCAGATTTGAAACAGCATTTTTTAGTACTATTATGACCTTATTTCTAAATATAAGGTAAAATTTATGAAGAATAACTGAAATTAGACTGGATAACTTGACATTGTGATAGTCTTACTGTAATATGTGAAATGGTATAATGTAACTTTTGTAAAAAGATTGAAAGATTTAGGAGATGATATTTTGGATCCCAGTGACGCCACGCAGCTGATTATATTGTTTATTCTGTTGGTACTGTCCGCCTTTTTCCAGTGCTCGGAAACAGCTCTCACCACGGTGAACAAGTTGCGAATTCGAACCCTTGCAGATGATGATGTAAGAGGTGCAAAAACAGTAAGTAAATTGATTGAAGAACCAGGAAAGATGCTAAACGCCATATTAATTGGTAATAACATCATAAAACTGTCTGCTTCTGCTCTTGCTACAAGTATGGCTATCAAACATTTTGGTAACCAATGGGTAGGATTAGTAATAGGTTTTCTAACCTTTCTCCTACTGATATTTGGTGAGGTAACACCGAAATCAATTGCAACCATTTATGCAGAGAAGATGGCTCTTCGGGTAGCTGCACCAGTTTATTTCTTAACGAAGTTGTTAACACCAATTATTTTTATCATTAACAAGATCTGCATCGGTATATTGTTATTATTACGAATGGATCCAAAAGCAAAATCCTCTTCGATTACCGAAAATGAACTGCGAACTATCTTAGATTTCAGCCATGAAGAAGGTGTAATTGAGAGTGAAGAGCGACGAATGATCACCAATGTAGTTGATTTCGGCGACGCTTTAGCAAAGGATGTTATGGTTCCCCGTATAGATATGGCATTTGCCAATGTAGATTTTACTTATGAGGAATTGATTCGTGCCTTTGCCGATGAGAAATATACAAGAATGCCAGTATATTCTGAAACCCGTGACAATGTAATCGGTATCGTAAACCTTAAAGATGTATTCTTTTATAATGGAGATACTGAGAATTTCAATATCATCGATATCATAAGAGAACCATACTTTACTTATGAATATAAGAAAACCTCCGAGTTGCTGATTGAAATGAGAAGGAATTCCATCTCACTTGCAATTGTACTCGATGAATATGGTGCTACTGCAGGTCTGATAACAATTGAAGACTTGTTGGAGGAAATCGTCGGAGAAATCCGTGACGAATATGACGACGATGAAAGAGATAGTATCCAAGTGGTATCTGACAATGAGTTTATTGTTGATGGTAATACAAAGCTTGACGATATTAATGAAGGTCTCGGATTAGATCTAGAATCCGATGATTACGACTCAATCGCAGGTCATATTATATATCTTCTCGATCATCTTCCTGAGGAAGGTGAGACAGTCACAGATAACAACGTAGTATTTACAGTAGCTGCTGTAGATAAAAATAGAGTTGATAAAGTTCATATCTTATTGAAGAAAGATGAACAAAAAGCTTTAGACGATTAATAGTTCAATAATAATAGGAATGTTCAAACTGATAAGCTTACCGATTTATTGGGGGTTATGTTTGTAACATTTCTTTTTTATTATACATATACTCAAATCTAAGAAATAAAGCATATCGTTTCATTTTATCATTATCTTACTATAGTGTGATAAATATTTCTGAAAATCTATTGACAATCTATATTAAATCGTATACAATCTAATTGTATTAAACATTTATGAACGAAAGGAAGTATAAACACAATGGGATTATACGATTATCTAGTAAAAGATGCAAAAGGAAATGATATTTCCTTGAAGGATTATAGCGGAAAACTGCTTTTAATTGTTAACACTGCAACCGAATGTGGATTTACTCCTCAATACGAGGGGCTACAACATTTATATGAAAAATACAAGGGTAAAGGATTGGAAATTCTTGATTTCCCCTGTAATCAATTTGCTTCTCAGGCTCCAGGTACCGAAGATGAAATCCAGAGTTTTTGCTCCCTCAAATATAAAACAACCTTTAAATTATTTGCAAAAATTAATGTCAACGGTAAAAACGCAGAACCACTTTTCAATTACCTGAAAGATGAAAAAGGCGGATTAATAGGCAATGATATTAAATGGAATTTTACAAAATTCTTAGTAGATCAATCCGGTAAGGTTATAAAGCGTTACGCTCCTACTTCTACTCCTGAGAGTATAGAAAAAGATATTGTAAAATTATTAAAATAGTAATTTAGAAGTATTAATGAATTTAAAAATATGGGATATTCTATTAACATTAAATCGAAAGGAAAATGTATAATGTATTTTTTATTAACATTATACACGGTAAAAATATGAATATATATGATTTTAATGCAAAGAACAAACATGGAGAAGAGATCGAATTTTCCGAATATGAAGGTAAAGTTCTCTTAATTATCAATTCCGCTACTCAGTGCGGATTTACTCCTCAATATGATACTCTTCAAGATATCTATGAGAAATATGCAGGCGAGGGTTTGGTCATCTTAGATTTTCCCTGTAATCAATTTGGCAACCAAGCACCCGGTACAGACGATGAGATATACAGCTTCTGCGATGCAAACTATGGAGTTAAATTCCCCATCTTCTCAAAGATTGAAGTGAATGGAGAGAATGCTCATCCCCTTTTCAAATATCTCGTGAGTCAGAAAGGCTTTGCTGGTTTTCAGGAAGGGCACAGATTAACACCTATCCTGGATCAAAAGCTTTCCGAGGCTGACCCGGATTACAAGAACAAACCGAGTATCAAATGGAATTTCACTAAATTCTTAGTTGACCGTAAGGGTAATGTTGTAGAACGCTTTGAACCTACTGAAGATATGTTTCTTGTTGAAGATAAGATAAAGGAGCTCCTATAATATGGAACATGTCTACGAAACAGAAAATACCTGTGCCTCTAAGATAAGATTTGAGATTGACGGGACTATCGTTAAAAACGTCGAATTCATTGGTGGCTGTAATGGTAATCTGAAAGCTATCCCAAAACTTATTGATGGATGGACTGTAGAACAGATTGAAGAAAAATGCAAGGGAATCACCTGTGGAAGACGTAATACCTCCTGTGTAGATCAGTTGGCAATTGCGGTGAGGAAGGCCTTGTAAGTAAAATAAAAGAAACGCTAAATGCATATCTATTTTTAATAGGTATTCATTTAGCGCTTTTTATATTATTCTTATATAATAATCAACCAAAAAACACATGTGTAATCCACAGAGTTGGGTCCTCAGACTATCACTCCTTCTTTAATACATATCTAAAGCCTCTATAACTGGTATCATCTGGATGTTTCACAATAGCTTGATCATCATTCACTAATAAATCTGATATAGCTGATGTTGTATGATTATTATTTTTGATGCCCTGAGGAAATGAAAAAACATTCAACGGATCATATTTCATTTTTATTTTAGTCAAACGATTGGCATGGTCTCCATAATATTCTTCCAAATAATCAGGAAGCTTCCCATAAGGAAAGTTAACATAGGAACCTGTAGTGACTGCCTCAAGGTATGGAAATCGATTGTAAATCCAATCCCTGTTATCTTCTGCATACTTGCGTTCTTCCCATATCGTCTCTAGCCAGATGATAAAATTGGCATTACGATAGAAAAAGGCCGTATCATCTATTGTAATCTCTGATACTCTTCCGCCTAACGCATACATAGATATACCGGCAAAAACCGAACCTTGTGGACGCTCCTTAATCAATCCAACAACCTCTGATATTTGATTACGATTAAAGTCTTTTAAAACAAATCGACTTACCGCTTGAAATTTTTCAGAAGATGGGTATGCGCTTCCAATAATTGTAACAGCTTCAAGGAAGGTAACATACTCAATATTGTATACTGCACCCTTAAGTGCAAGAAAATCTGCAATCATCCGTTGTGCAGCTTCTGGCTTTCCATAAAATATTCCCCTTACCAGCATTGCTAAACCATCATTAACAGAATTATATATTCTTGAAATTAGTGTAATCCTGTTATCAGCAGTTTCCAGCCATTTTTGCCAGGTATTAAGAAATTCCTCCTGCTCTCCTGAGCTTACCTTCAGATAATCGATTTCGATTAAAGTAACCTTATCGATTCGTGGTGGAAGCTTGAAGGTCATAGATACAATTATACCAAAGTTTCCGCCTCCTGCGCCGCGGCAAGCCCAAAAAAGATCTGAATTATCTATGCAATTCGCTTTAATAATACTTCCCTCATAATTCACCATTTCTATTTCCATCAAGCTATCACAACCCAGCCCAAAATAACGGCAGGAAAGTCCCCATCCTCCTCCCATAGTATATCCACTCACTCCAACGGTAGGACAGGTACCTCCGGGAAAAGGATAACCTTTTGAAGATACAAAATCATATACTTGTCTATTAGTTACCCCACTCTCAACGTATAACTGGTCAGTACATTCCTCAAGGTTCATTTCATTCATCCTACTTACATCAATAACAATAGTACAGTTTCCATTAGAATATCCTTCGTAATTATGCCCTCCACTACGAATACGTATTGGTACACAATGCTTTCTCGACCAAATCACTGCATTTGATACATCCCGTTTATTTCTGCAATATACTATGATTAAAGGATATTGTTGTATTGCAGTGTTAAATCCTTGTCTTGCTTCGCTATATATAGGGTCAAACGGCGTAACAATATGGCCAGTCAAGCCGTATAAAAAATCGTTCATTTATAATACCTCCAAGCAACATATAAAATTATCTTAAAAATAAGCTCTCACTTTGAGCTTATTTTATTATATGATTGCACATTGTTTTCTGTTAAGAGAACTAGTGAAGGTATGAAGTTAATACTTGAAACATATTTATTTATTACTTAATATTAATATTTAGATACTTTTGACATATACGATGAAAATCATCTCGCGTGAATGGTTTGCTTATATAATCATCCATTCCTGCATCTATACACTTATCTTTTTCATCAGAAAAAGCAAAGGCGGTTATTGCAACAATTGGGGTATGATTTATTCCTGTCTCTTTTTTCCTAATCTCTTTTGTAGCCATATAACCATCCATTACAGGCATTTGACAATCCATGAATATAATATCATAAGAGTTACGGTCAAAATACTCCAAAGCAATCAAACCATTTTCTGCAACATCACAACTTACGTTATTCAATATAAGAAATTCTTGTGCTACCATAACATTTATTTCATTATCTTCTACCAGCAATATTTTATATTGATTTTCAGAGAAATGATTCGTATCATCAGCATCATAATCCTTCTCAATACCTTTTCTATCATAATTCAATTGATTATTTGATACATTAATTGAAAAATAGAATGTAGACCCCTTACCTAACTCACTTTCGACACCAATATTTCCACCCATCATTTTTACCAATTCATTACAAATACTCAATCCTAATCCTGATCCGGAATAATGCCTTGATATATTATCATTGTCTTGCGTAAAAGGTTCAAATATAGCTTCTAGGTTCTTCTTTGATATTCCACAGCCTGTATCTTTAATACTAAAATTAATTATAATTTTACCATTTGTCCTCTGAGCGCTTACGTATAGATCTATAGAACCATCTTCTGTGAATTTTACCGCATTTGTTAAAATATTGATTAATACTTGCTTTAATCGAAATGGATCTCCAGTCAACATTACAGGAATATCTTCCTGAATATATTTATTTATGATTAATCCCTTTTCCTCAACATTATATGATATAAGTAAAAGAGTTTCTTCAATTAAATCAATAAGATTAAATGGTATCTCCTCTATCCGTAGTTTTCCAGATTGAATTTTGGAGTAATCTAATATATCATTTATTGTTCCTAATAACATATTTGATGTTAACTTTATTTTAGCTATGTAATTTAGTTGATTGCTAGAAAGATCCGTTCTAGAAAGAATATCAAGAAATCCTAGCATTCCATTTAAGGGTGTACGAATTTCATGACTCATATTAGCCAAGAATTTACTTTTGGCCAAGTTTGCTTCTTCTGCTTCAACTTTTGCTTCTTGTAAAGCCAAATTGGATTTCTCTAATTCCTGTTCTCTCATCTTGAGGTCAGAAATCATTATACACAATTCGTCCGCCATATTATCGAAAACAACTGATGTAGCGGCTATTTCATCATTTCCCAGTATATTAGCTCTGGCTGTAAAATCACCTTCTGATAAAATATCAGCTGTATGCCTTAACTTGGCAAGTGGTCTTCTAATGTAACTATCTAAATAAAATGTAATTGCGATTGAGAACGCCACTACAATCAACAAAGCGATTGCCCAAATTTTTAGATTAATATAATCATCTTTCAGTACCACATCATATCTGGATGAAATTGTTATACAACCAATTGCTTCGATTGGGTATTCAACACACATTCTAGGCGTTTCACTATTTTCAGAACTAATTTTTTTGGTCTTCACAATTTCCCCATAAAGCGCTTTCCAACCGGGTTCGTTTTTGGATATCTTATATTCACTGGAATATATATCAGGCTTATTATTTTGATATAATATCGTTCCACTACTATCAATAAATTGAAATAGATCTCCTTCATTTAAATTAAATCCAGTAAACTTCTTCCCTAATTCCTGTATATTTATTATCATTAACATAATTCCTTTTAGCTCACCATTCTTTCGGATACCAACAGCAACTGGAAGAATTGGTTTGCCTGATATAACAGAGAATACCATGCTTGATACATATTTATCTTTGCCATCTTGAATTGCTTTCACATAATCTCTATGATTTAAAGATAGGTTTAACATCTCCTTACGTGAGCTATTTAAAACACAGCCTTCAGGGTTTAGCCAGGTTATCGTTTGTATAACATCTTGATGTTTCATTAATTCCATTAAGTATTGGTTGATTTGATCAGACGATAGGTTTGGGTTAGATACAATGTATGTACTGACATCTTGTTCTCTTATCCATATCTCTTCAATATAATTTGTAAGTGAAACAGAAATACTGTGGGCAAGTTCAATTTTTGCCTGTAATTCACTCTCTATACTCCTATCAAAATTTTCTCGGATACTAATAAATCCAAACAAAGATATCGGTATAAGTACCGATAAATAAATAATGATAAGTTTTGCCTTAATACTTAATCGTCGAAACATGAATTCCCTCATTCACAAATATAGTATTTGCAATAAATGGAATAATGTTTTAAATTATTGCCATTTTGTAACTGCACTAAGGAAATTATATTTTGATTAGTATTTTATGTCAACGAATTATTATCGCTGTAACGCAATATTGGATTAATTCCGGAATGAAGGAAACACCATACGAAATGGCACATCTAATTGATATCATCAATAAAGAGAACACTGCAGTATTCGAGGCACTATAATGACCCTTAAGAATTATGATTAATAGTATTTGCGCCCTCTGTAAACTTTCTGGTATATGGGCAAACTTCAATACATTTACCACATAATGTAATTTGTTTATTAAGCGCTTTCGCTGCAATCTCACGTGCTTTCCTTCTGCATGCCATAGCATCAAAAAATTCATCTCTATCAAGTTCAGGAGTCCATACACGCCCAGAAATAGCCTTTCCAGGACATGCATCCACACAACGACTACAACTTCCACATTTTGAATAGCTTGTAGGTTCATTGTAATCCAAAGGCGCATCCGTCAATACTGACGTTAAACGAACGGCTGAACCATAATCTTCTGTTACAAATAATGCACTCTTCCCTATCCATCCCAATCCCGCCTTAACCGCCACAGTCTTATGAGGCATTACGGTTCTAAAGATTCCGTATTCTTTGGTGCTTGAAACGGTCTGTGGATACGCGTGAAAGCCTTGCACCATTAGGTACTCAGCACAACTAATTGCCAATTCATCTAGTTTATTATTTAGCCTATGATATGCATTATAATATTCCTCTGTCGGAGAACTGCTAATACTTTTTATTACTTCCTTCGGATAAGCAAGAATAATTGATATACCTAATGGATAGTTTGGAATATCTATTAAGTCAGTTACCGAATCCTCACTTCTTGGTCCCTCCAAATCCACCTTACTGTACAGGCCATTAATATTTGCAAAACCCACCATGGATGCACCGTTTTTAAATAATAATCGCTCGATTTCATTTTTCATACAACACCTCCTATTATATTATTTACGTTAGGTTCGCTGTTTGTTTAAGCTACAAGTTACTATAAGAATTTCGATAAAGCATATAATCTGTAGCAATTGAATCAAGTCTTGATCAGAAAATTCCCAATAACCATTAGCTAGACTATTTGGTGTGATAAGCCCTTTCTCCTTGTAGTACTCTATTGCTTTTTTGTTAGACCAGTAGTATTGCATATTTCACTAATTTTCAAAGCATTACCTCTTGATTTAACGATACGGCATCCCTCAAGGGGACAGTCAAAAACAAACTTGCATTTCCTTATCGAGGTATTCATTTTAGTAATTTAATAATATAGTCATATAATTCCTTACTAATTATTAAGTTCACATTTTTTGTCTTTTCCAGTTCCAAGTTACCATAAGCACCTTTACTGCACATTCCAATAACCGTTCTAGTATTATTAAAATCTACCCATATATCACAAGTCCATTTGTTCTTTAGGGTTTCATTTATTTCAATAAATGCATTGTCTGCTTTGCATAAATCTTGTATTTTGTGAATGGTAGATACATCAGTGATATCAACTAGTTTTCCATTATCAGTGCTTAATGTTATTATTGAAACTGCTGGGAATTCAAACATTCCTGTACCCTCGCCACCTTTTGGTTCATATGCGTTTATTAAAATAATACTTACGGATATAATACAAATAGTAATCAAAATAAGTATACATAACACTCTAAATTTTTTCATTTTATCCCCTCATGCTATAGCAATAAGTATTCTATAACTATGATTTAATTATATTAGAAAATCATCAAAATCAGTATCCATATATACTTTAATACCATTTTGCAATAAGCGCTCCGCAGTTAGACCATTTCCTTTCACTAAATTGCCGGAAAAAGTCCCATCATAAATAAGTCCACAACCGCAGGAAGGACTCCTAGGCTGTAATATTGCTTTATCAGCACCTATTATTTTGGCAATTTCCAAAGTTTTTTCTGCGCCTTCCATAAATTCCTTCGTATAATCATGTCCGTCCTTACTTATTACTTTCTTATTACCTTCCTCACTCATAACAATTTCACAGCAGGCTCTTGGAGTTGGTAATCCACCTAACTGTTCCGGACATATTGGAATGGCTTTCCCTTGTCTCACTAATTCAATGACATTCTTATTCTCATTGTTTCTCCCACTATATTTGCAATTAACACCCGCCAAACATGCGCTTACTATATACATTTTAAATAATCTCCTCTTTCATATTCATTTCAAACAGAGCAAATTCACCTCTATCTTCTAATAAGCTTTTGCCAACCAAATTAAAACCTAAACTTTCATATAAATTGCATAACTTATACTTACCCCAACCTGTATCTAATCTTAAATAGGGAACATCTCTTCTTCTGCATTCTTCTATAGCGAATTCAACCATTTTGTGTGACAGGCCCATCCCCGAATAGTCTCTTCTAACACTTTTATGTATATACCCTGACTCGTGCTCTTCTGCCTCTGGCCAAAATAAAGTATCGCTCCATTGCAATATCATACAAC
The DNA here is from genome assembly GCA_029256105.1 of Herbinix sp. Classification (GTDB taxonomy): domain Bacteria; phylum Bacillota; class Clostridia; order Lachnospirales; family Lachnospiraceae; genus Mobilitalea. Next base: position 2,386 of record JAQSYO010000040.1, on the reverse strand, counting down.
AAGCATTATCTTCCGAAACTTGTCCTACGTAGAAGTTGTTATCATCAATACCTACCATTAACTTTTCTTTCGTAAGATACTCGTCCTTCCACACCTGTAAACCCTGCTGAACGTCCCCATTTTGCTACTTCTTTCATTGATTGCTTCACATTTTGTAAATATTCCTAAGCAAATTGGTAGTACTTCCTCAATGAAATATATCACTTTAGCATATATGTTTCTATACAATTCTCTTTAGATGGTATTGTTTATATTTTTCCTATTTCTTTTTTTTATAATAAAAATTCCTAACAAAATGAGAGCAATGCTATAAATAAGATAAAAAGAAATCACAAAAATTATATTTAGATAGTTAAAATTCAATTTACCAATAGTTGTTATGCTGTTTGAATCTATAACTGTCCGATCTTTATTGTTTAGAATAAGATGTGCAAAATAAAAACAAATGTATCCAAACCGACTGATTCCATACATAATTATTATATAACCTAATAGATACAATTTTTCTCTAATTGTTTTAAACATAGATATACATTCCTTTCGCATTATTTAATAATTTAATGCGTAATATATTATTGTGGCGCCTTATGTAAATATTATGAATTAACTTTAATTATAGTCAGAACAACTAAGTTTTTATTTTATAATTAGAACTTTCGGAGTGTCTCCACCTTCAACTGATGCTCTTAAAATATCTAAAGTTAGTTTATCTGATGAAGAATAAACTCTTTTTGTTTTTAATAATTTAAATAGGATTTCTTCCTCTAGTCTATAGAAATCACATAATGATATAGTCCAAATTTCAATTTCCATATCGTCACTATGTATATCTTTTAAATACTGCCAAAGCTTTTTACAATTATAGTCTGAATAAATCCACTCCAACGAGTAAATATACTTTTTGTTTGTGTAATAAGGAATATCATCGTAATATTCATTGATAGGACATAAAACTTCTAAATCTGTATAGTCCTCAATTATATTAAAACATCTTTTCATATCCCCATTTTGAAGTCTTTTTTTATTACTAAATAACTCAGGTATTTCGTTATCACAAGCAATAAATTGGTATAGACTCATAAATTACAACACTCCTCATCAAATTCTGAAATTCCTAGTATTTGCTCATAAATTGTATAACTGCTAATATAGTTGTTAATTTGAATTCTTCTGTAGTATTTACCCCAAAAATAAAATCTCAGAATCAGTTAATATTCTAATACAGCTTGCTCCTGTTATTATAAATAATTGTTGTTTTTTTGTTGGTTCCATAGTGCTCTCCTACTAATAGTTCATGATAATCTTTGTATCAAACATACCACTGTTAAGAAGCTTTATAGAAATATTACGATTCAATATTTTTCTTATTTATTACTGAGAAAATTGTTGAAGTCTGAGATTAGTTGTTCATCGTTTGGATAAACCAATGATTTCCCAAGAAACTCAAAAATATATAATGTATTATCAATTTCATAATTTTCATTACGATTATCTAACAAGTATATATATAAATGATTTAATGCTAGAAACAAATTATCATATTCTTTGTACGAAGAAACATTAAATACTTCCATTGCGTCTCTTAAATTAAAAAATGTTTGATAATAGTATTGTACTTTTTCATCAGTGCTTAATTTACTATAATCTTTAGATATTCCACTCATAGCGTCGGAAATTGCATTTGTATAAGTAAGGTCAATGTTCCTTTGCATTACATCTTTTTCTGATTTAACGATAAACAGTAATACAATTAATATTACAATTAGAATAGGCAACAAAAATTTTTTTAATTTTTTCATGAATTTCTCCTTATAAAATTCTAATTAAATTACATGGATTCGCTTTTTCTAACTGTTGCGAAGCTTTATACATTGTTTGTGAACAAAGATATGTTCTGATATCAGTCGCAAATTTGCGTTCATCAATGTTAATAAACATAGTACTAAACTGCTAGCGCAGTGGTTTGAAATCCGTTAGTTTAGCGCGCCTTAATTGGTCTTATTTCCCATTTTAACACTTTGAAAACAAAGCGTAAACCTTTAAAATAGGTTATTAAACTATTTTAAGGAGGTCATTCTTTATGACAAATGAAGAAATTCTACAAAAACTGGCGGAGGAAATTCATCTCCGAGGATTTAGTCCTCATACACACGAAGAATATATTCTTCGCGCCAAATCATTAATGCTCTATACAAATCGTCCACTAGAAGAACTTACAGAACAAGATTTGCGTGCGTACATGCTCTATTTATTTGATGTAAAAAAGCTATCCGCGGCAAGTGTGAATGGGTATAACAGTGCACTTCGCTTTCTCTACGGTGCCATACTCCACCGTCATCTCAATTTCTATGATATCCCACGCCACAAACATATCTATACCTATCCT
>JAQSYO010000072.1 GCA_029256105.1 Herbinix sp. | reverse complement strand
TAAAAAATCAGGGCATTGGTATAAAAAAGTAATAGAGACAAACGGAGATATTTGTGAATTTTAGTATTACATTAACGGATAACAAGTTGGAATATGATCAATATCTTTCCAAACCCGTGCATCGTAAAAATGAAATATAAAAAGGAAGGTGTTTACATTGATTTATAGTAAAATTAAGATTTGGGAAGAAAATTACCATGGGAACGTTAGAGGCAATGCAGTTCTAACTACATATTTACAAGAGAATTCGATTGATATAGATCTTAATAGAAAAAGGCCGACGATATTGATATGCCCGGGAGGTGGATATGAATATGTATCGGACAGGGAAAATGAACCTGTAGCAATAAAATTTTTAGCAGAAGGTTTTAATGTATTTACATTAAAGTATGATGTTGCACCTTCTTCACAACACCCTCAACCATTACTGGATGTATCAAGAGCAATGTGGATTATCAGGGAAAATTCTCAAAAATGGAATGTGGATAAGGATAGAATTGCAGTCTGTGGATTTTCAGCAGGTGGTCATTTAGCTGGAAGCCTTGGGGTGCTCTGGTCAGAAGAGTATATTTCGAAGTTATCAGGTATGCCTGAGGGAATAAACAGGCCGAATGCCATGATTCTATGCTATCCAGTTATTACTTCTGGATTATATGCGCATAAGTCATCGTTTGATAATTTAATGGGAACTAATAGCTCCTCCTATGAACCAAATATGTTGTCCCTTGAGAAAAGAGTGAATCAAAATACCCCGCCAACATTTATATGGCATACCTATGATGATAACATTGTTCCGGTTGAGAACTCATTGCTTTTTGCTACAGCATTAAGAGAAAGTGGTATTCCTTTTGATTTACATATTTACAATTCTGGTTTGCACGGGCTTTCATTATGTAGTGCTGAAACGGCTAACGCACCAGTATATATTAACCCGTATGTAAGTTCATGGTTTGGTTTGTGTACACAATGGCTTAAAACGCTTTTTAATATTAAGTGAGTCTCTTCGCTTAAACTGTTTGCAAAATGGTAATCACTATTTTCTGGGTAGAGATAATGCTGAATTACACAAAGGATCATTTCCATGTAAAATTGTATTTTTGAGGTCAAATAAAGTACAAAGGAGTAATTTAATATGATGAAATTTGAGGCAATGCATCAAGTCAAACGTGGTAAAAGTAAAATCAATGAACATAGTAATAACGTAAGTAATGTACTAAATGGAATTCGGCATTTAGCTACAATACGTGTCAAGCTGATTGCCTCCTTTTTAGTACCAATTGTATTTATAATAATTCTTGGTATCGTATCTTTTGGAAAAGCAGCACAAGGTATTCGTAATAGTTATGAGAAATCCACCAAACAGACTATTAATATGACAGTTCAATACCTGCAGTTTGGGGTCGATTCAATAGAAGCATTATCAACACAGTATGTCAATGATGATACTGTGAAAAAATATTTTTTTAATAATGGTGATGATGAATTAATCACCCATCAAAATTATGAGACAATTTATAATTCAATCTTAGCTAAACAGGTGACTGATAACTTTATTTCGAATATATCCATATTTTCCGATAAGGTAGATTCAATTTCTACAGTAACTTCTGTAGGTGAGAATATTTTAGGAGACTTCTTTGATACAGAGACTGGTAAGAACATAAGTAAATCCAAAGATATATTCTGGATTGGAAGTGATTCCTTTTTAGATGCAAAAACTGGTGTTGGAGCAGATAGCTACTCTTTAAGGCTTGTTAGAAACTTTCGAGATGCAGATGCATTAATTGCTATTGACATGGATATAAATACGGTTCAAGATATCCTTAAGAGTATGGAATTTGATAAAACCGGTACCGTAGGACTAGTTACATCGGATGGGAAAGAAATTATTTCCGGAGGTCAAGTTGGAAATACAAAAGCTATATTTTCTGACAAGTCATTTTATAAGGACGCAGTTGCTTCAAAAGAATCAAGCAAAGCCTACTATGTGGATTTTCAAGGAAAAGAGAATCTGTTTATTTATTCAAAAATTGGTGATACAGGTTCATTGATCTGTGCAGTGGTACCGAAAAGTACTATTTATAGCCAGGCAGACAGTATCAAACAACTTACTGCCATAATTGTATTAATTGCATGTATTTTTGCTGTTCTGATAGGTCTACTCATTTCAACTGATATTGATAAGGCAATTAAATATATTATAACAAAGTTAAAAAAAACTGCCGGTGGAGACTTGACTGTAGATTTCAATACAAAGCGTAGGGACGAGTTTCGGGTTTTGAACGATGGAATAAATAATACATTTCTCAATATGAAGGAGCTCATTATGCAAGTTAAGGATATGAGTGAGGATGTATCAGAAACTTCAACGGATGTTGCAAAAACTTCAGAGATGTTTTTTAAAACGACAGAAGATATATCAACATCGATGAATGAAATTGAGCAGGGAGTTATACAACAGGCAAAGGATGCAGAAGAGTGTCTGCTTCAGATGGATGAGCTCTCTAATATGATTGTGCATATGAGTGAAAATACCTGTCAAATCGGAAAAATAGCAGAGGGTACGAAAAATCGTATTCAGGAAGGAACGATTGTAACCAGCGATCTAAATAGTCAGACAAAATCTACGAGAATGATAACTACGGAAATTGTCAAAGGAATCGAAGATTTGGCTTTATGTTCTATGTCAATCGGCTCTATTATTAATGTCATCAATGATATTTCAAACCAGACGAATTTACTTTCATTAAATGCATCAATTGAAGCTGCAAGAGCTGGAGATGTCGGCAGAGGCTTTGCAGTTGTAGCGGATGAAATAAGAAAATTAGCAGAGCAAACGAAACAATCTATAAATGATATTGAACATATAGTAGAAACCATTCAAGGAAATACTATGGATTTGGTAATGACGGCTAAAAAAGCTGAAAATGTTATGGTACTACAGGATAACGCTGTAAAAAATACAACAGATTCCTATTATGGTATAAATAAGAGTGTTGATGATTTGATAGTATATTTAAAATACATTATTGAAAATGTGAATAGTATTGATGAAGCAAGAACAAGTACTTTAGGTGCAATTGAGAACATATCTGCGGTACTTGAGGAAATAGCTGCTTCGACCAACAATGTTAACCAGATATCTAATAATCAGCTGCAGTCTGTAGAAACCCTGAAGTATTCTGCGGGTAATTTAAAACAAAACTCAGAATTGCTCGTTCAGTCGGTTCAAAGATTTACTGTTTAATGGAAAAGTTGGTGATTTCAATTAGGTACCGAAAAACGAAAGACCTGTGGCACCGCTACAATGAAAATAAAGATTGTTCAGTCATAATTCGGAAGGTGCTTGTGAGGCATGTAAAGGACGAGGTTATATCGAAACGGATCTTTCATTTATGGATTCGGTGGAAACTATTTGTGAAGAATGTTTGGCGAAAGGTTTAAGAATGAGATTTTAGACTACAAGTATAAAAGAATTGAAAAACTGATAAAGAAGATAGAAAGATATGCCACACTACCTAAAAGAAACAGTTGGTAAATTGAATAATATCGGAAAGCTATATAGATAGATGTTTCTTTAACATGAGAGTATAGCTTCGCTGGGAGAGCACTTGAATGACATTCAGAAGGCGGGCAAGCCTCTTCGTCTCCACCTCAAATTAGGTGAAGATAGATGTCATGCGTTAAAACCCGCATGGTATCTACCTTTTCGGGGGTTTTTACTCTCACTTTTTTGTCCCTCAGTTTTCATAGATGACATCGAGCTTTTCGACATACTGGAGGGATTCGAATTCTCGTAAACAACTTCATACGATTTTTCTCGAAAATGACGGGTGTATTTTCAAACGAAGATACACCCGTTTTTTATGCCCTTTTCTAAGAAAAAACCTTGCTTAGCACTTATTACATTTAAAAAGATTGGAGGAAAGCACAATGGCTGTGCCTGAATCCAGGAGACGTTTCAAAACGTACCGTGGGGTTTTTTTGAATAAATTTAGCACGATCTCTTGGAGAAAACCATGTTCCAATACGTACCCGATGTGGAGGGCACAGTTATGAAGCTTTTTCAATATTGAATAATGGAATTGTCATAGATGTAAGCGAAATGGATAAAGTCCATCTTGAGAAAAGGAAAATGGCAGCAACCAAACAAAGATAACTCGGACCTCTGTTTCCATGTATAAAATAAGATTTCCCATCTCGCTTATAACCAGTAATCATTCGGTTGATATGCCGTTCGGTACAACTGAGCTTCAGAGCTGCATTCTTTTTGTTTCCATTTGTATCAACTAACTTCTTAATTATTTCAAAACGTTTTTCTTTATTCATAGTTAAAATAACCTTTCTCATAATGTCTCCTCATCTGTAAGTCGTGAGGATATAGTGTAACATAGGTTAGTCCGTTGGGACATAATCACATGTGGTTACTTAGGACATTATCAAAAATGGATCAGAAAAAATAATATAAAGTAAGGAAAAGTATTGACAATTTAAAGTTTGTAGTATAATATCATTTAACAAACATAGTATTCATATCATATTAGTATGAAATGATGAGAAAGGAGCTATTCATAGTGC
>JAQSYO010000010.1 GCA_029256105.1 Herbinix sp. | reverse complement strand
TTCTTCCGAGATCAGGCGAATCGATTTTTGGTAGTAATAATAATTTATAAAGCAAATGCGTTCATCCTTGTTCAGCTCATTTAATGTTCCAAGCAAGATACCCTTTAATTCATTATTTAGTATATCTTTTGTGAAATCCTTTGTATCGATTGCTATTTCATCCTCGAGTAATATGGTTGAATTGTATTTTGATAAGGTTCTTAATTTATTCTTCGCTTTATTGCGTGCAACCGTTCCTATGTAAGGCTTTAAACTTAGAGAGATCAATATATCAATTGAGTCCGCATGGTTCCAAACAGCAAGAAATACATCCATCATAACTTCTTCAATATCTTCCTGAGGAAATGCTTTTCCAAGGATATTGGCTACAATACAGGAAACATAGGAATGGTATTGGTTAATACACTTATTTAAAGCCCTCTCATCCTGTGCTTTTAAACCTTGAATTAGCTTCAAGTCGTCTTCTTGTCTATGGAACATGCTGCACCTCCTCCTATATTAATTATCGCGATAACAGATACCTTCAATAAAAGATGGAACCAGTCTGCATCCCTGGATATCCAACCTCGTAATCTCTTTTGGTTAATATAACATTTGTTATGTTTCTGCTAAATGGGTAGGAATTATTTAATTTGAATATATTCATCAATAAATACACCATGAAATTAAACATGGTTTCTTTTTAATAATAATAACAAATAAAATTAAAAAGCTTTCAAGAATGGGACCTGCCTTCCGCTTGTCTTCCTGATTTTGTCGGAACAAAAGCTTTATACTCGGGCATCCGGCCCATAAGAATTTCCGTTATGCCCTAACAAAAAATAGCAGTGGCACTGGTTCCAAGTGCTACTGCTACCTTTTTGTTACTTGATTATATATCCCATTCTTTCATTTTAATAAATATCAGGAGCAGTTAATATTTTTCCATCACCCTTCTTAAGCGCATAGATTTTTATTTCTTTCCCTTTTGAGTAATCTGCTTTATAACCATATTTCTTTGCAATATTATGACTACCCTTACACGTTTCACCGTCGTATGTAAATTCATAATTAATGAACACCTGATGTTTAAATGCCGTTATATCAGTTATGATGGCGCTTGTCATCTTTCCATTGGTTACGATGTTTTTAAGATTTGCAATGTTATTCTTTATTGTAAAAATTCCAATAATCATTATACCAATGCATACTGCCATGATAAGTGCTGCTGTTAATCCCGTCATATTTTCTGTAAGCGGAAATAGGGGTAGAACTCCATAAACAGATAGCAGAACACATACACCGAAAATTGGTGACAATATACTGAAAGTAAGCCAAAACCGACTTCCATAATTATGATTAAACACTTTCTTTGTTGAAATATTCATTATATTACCCTCCCTAATAGTTTCTTTCATTATAACAACCATATTTTGGAATGTCAATAAATGTCTATTTTGGGCGCTTTATATAACGGTGGATTGCTCGTTTGGAAAATCGCCACCTGTTAACTGTTGCACATAACCGAACACATACAGTTTCACATTGTTCTAATTACAGATATTTTGCCGTCACACTTTTACTTGTTTCTATCATTTGTTTTGGCGTTCCTTCAAAGACAACCTTGCCTCCTTTTTCGCCACCTTCCGGGCCAAGATCGATTATCCAATCACTATTGTTGATAATCTGCTGATTATGTTCTAATACCACAATAGAATTGCCCGCATCCACCATCCGATTTAACAATACTAAAAAATGCTCGATATCTTTTGGATGCAGGCCGGTTGTAGGCTCATCCATCAAGTAAAGATTTCTTTTACTTGTACTGCTACCTATTAGTTCCTTAGCAAGTTTCAGTCGCTGACCTTCGCCGCCCGATAATGTTGTAAGGGTTTGTCCAAGCCCTAAATATCCTAGCCCAACGTCATGAAGAAGTCTCAAAATTCGAATGATTTTCGGCTGGTCTGCAAAGAAATTAACCGCTTCTTCTACCGAAAGATTTAGAACGTCCTTTATTGAGTTGCCTCCATATTTCACAGACAATACTTTGTCACCAAATTGGTTGCCATTACAAACAGGACATACAACTTCGGTATTGGCAAAGAATAGCATATTATTGTCAACATACCCCAAACCTTCGCAATTCTCACATCTGCCGCCGGGTGTGTTAAAAGAAAAGTGTTTTGCCGTAAGCTCTGCGTGCTTTGCCGCATCTGTTTTGGCAAAGACAGTTCTGATTTCCGAATAAACCTCTGAATATGTTGCCACATTAGAGCGTTTCATTCTTGTGATTGCCGACTGCTCGATTTCAACTACCTGATCAAATTGTTCAAGCCCTGATATATGGTTACTTTGCTCATGGTGCTCATTTTTGGCAAGTACCTCAAAAATCAAAGTCGATTTACCAGAACCGGAAGGCCCTGTTACCGCAGTTAAACATCCGACAGGAATTTCAACACTGACATTTTTAAGATTAAACTTCTCCGCATTTTTGATCTGGACTGCGCCTATTGCTTTTCTAAAACTTGTTTTACCGGGATGAGGACTGCAAAGGTAGTTTCCAGTGACGGAGGCTTCTTGACGTTTAATTTCTTCAAGGGTTCCGGTTGCTACAACCTCACCACCATATTTCCCAGAGCCCGGGCCAATGTCCACGATATAGTCTGCGGCAGCCATAACATCTACATCATGTTCAATGACAAGTACGGAGTTGCCTAGGTCCCGCAATTTTTGAAGTATGGTTACAAGCCCTGCAGTATCCTTGGGATGAAGTCCAGCTGTTGGTTCGTCCAAAATGTAAATTACACCAGTCAAATCTGAGTCCAGAATTGCTGCAAGCCTAATCCTTTGTAGTTCTCCCCCTGATAAAGTGATAATCTGCCGGTCAACCGTAAGATATCCAAGTCCCACATTGATAACGCGTGTGAGCTTAGTATTAATGTCAAGCAGATATGCTTTTATCGGTTCTAATTGCTGTTCGGTTCGTAAAGCAGCCAATTCATTTACCCACTGACACAGCTTTTCTAATGAAAACTGTGATAGCTGCGGCAGGCGCGACCCATTCACAGTAATATTTCGGCTTAATTCGGAAAGCCTTTCTCCCTTGCAGCTGTGGCATTCCACAATGTCAAAGTATTCTTCCAGTTGCTTTGCGTTACCGTCCTTTTCGGATAATCGCCTCCACAAGATCGGAAGCACACCTTCAAACTTTCCTGATGCTACGGTTTTTGGCGGTTTATGATCTGGAAAGTTCTTTTTCACTAAATCACTTTCAATGCCGTCATAAAGAATTGCCTTCTGCACATCACTAAACTGCTGTACAGGAACATTAACCGAAACGGGTACGCCATAATGCTTAAAAGCAGCATATAGTATCGAAATCTGATAGTTTGCGTATTGTTTCTCCATGTAGCGCACTGCGCCGTCTTCTAAGGACAGCTCTTCATCAACGATCCTCTCTTTTTTGACTGAATGGATTTTTCCCAAGCCCTCACAAGTTGGACAAGCTCCTTCTCTTGTGTTAAAGGAAAAATGTGTCCGTGTGACCTTATCCATCCTCTTATCGCATTTGTTGCAATACATATAAACAAAAAAATCGTTATTGATCTTTTCTGTTTCCTCTTTGCAATCCGCGGCTGAGATTATTTCTCCGCAATACGGACACCTTCTCACCCCAAGCTTTTCATACACCATTCGCAGGTCTGTATAGATGTCAGTCATTGTTCCTACGGTTGATCGAGGATTGCTGTTTGCATCTTTTTGAGAGATTGCAATAGCCGGAGACGCCCCACGTATGCGCTCTACATTGGGCTTATGAATGCCCTGTAAAGTGATTGCTTCGAGGTATTGCCTTTGGCACTCGTTGAATAGGACATCCATGAGCAAGGTCGATTTTCCGGAGCCAGATAGCCCGGTAAAAACTACCAGCTTATTTCGGGGTATCTCCAGTGAAATATTTTTTAGGTTACCTTCTTTGGCACCACTAATTATGATATTGGACATTGAAGCCTCCTTCTTTTCAAACAATTTATAGTTTATAATGCAACGATAGGGACAGTCATAATCTTTCAATTTGCAAAGCTCTTTATAAATCTCCCCAATCTATTGCTTCTATCTATAGTATATAACATTAATGCAATAATCGAAGATTTTCCTTAATAAATGCCCGTATTATTGCAAAAACCTTAGAGTAGCATTATAATGTTGTAAAAAAGGAGTAACCTGTTAATGACGATCAGACCCATTGATATAGCAAGAAGATTGAGGGTAAGCACTACGATGCTTCGGAACTATGAAGAGCTCGGAATAATTCCACCGGTCAAGCGCACAGTAAGTGGGTATCGAATCTATACCGACGAGCATATAGCTTACTTCATATGTATTAGGGAAATGATGCATGGATTTACCTTATCAGAGATTGCAAAAATGCTGAAATCAGTTATAGCGAACAAGCATGACGAAGCGCTTTGGATTGCAAATAAAGCGCAGGCTGTGCTTCAAAATGATAAATTCGTCTGTGCGCAGATTAGGCTACGCCTTTTACATAAGAAGAAAGCCACTATGCCAAAAGAGTTTACGATTGATACTGTAAGCAAGATCACAGGTATTATCCCTTCTACCATTCGATATTGGGATAAAATTGATCTTATATCGGCAAGTCGATGTGTAGCCAACAACTATAGAACCTTTACACAAACACATATCGATGAAATTTTAATGATACAAGCACTTAAACTCGCTATGCGCGCACGTGGTGAGAGATACGCTGTTGAACAAATCCGTAAGGAAATGCACGAATTGAGCTTTGCTGATATGGGAAAAATTTCTACTATTGTCACCAGTGTCGAAAAACATTTGGCAGCATTAAATCGAGCACAAATTCGGAGTGTATATGCGCTTTATAGCCTTTGTACACAGATTGAAGAAAATTGCTAATGCACCCTATTAATATGATGGTTTAATGCCTGTATCTGTTGTATAATGCTACTATTAAACACTTGAAATTCAAAGTTAATTTAGGAGGATTCATTTTGGCACAAAATATCAAGAAATATAATATCAAAAGAGCCAATAAGTCAAATATCCCAGAAAATTCAGGAGAAATACTTGAGGCAGAAAAGCCTTTATCACAATCCATGCTATGGAAGTTGCAGACAGACTTCTATGCAAATCAAGGCCCAGAAGCATGGATTAAGGGAATTGTACCTCAATATATAACAACAAATCCCTATATCGCAAACCTATATGCGAAAACTGTATTCGGGTACTGTAGAGATATCGCTTCTAGTGAGGATTTTGATAGAAATACTACCATTTACATAATGGAGCTTGCGGCAGGCGTAGGTCGATTTACATATACTTTCCTTAAGAGATTTTTACATATGGTTGAAAATTCTTCACTAAAAGGTCTTAAGTTTAAATACATAGTAACGGATCTTGCTGAGAGGAACGTTGAATATTGGCAAAACCACAGCTTTTTAAGGCCTTACTTTGAAAACGGAGTACTTGACTGTGCAACCTTCGATATGGCTGGGGACGAAGAGCTTCGATTACGCCACAGTGGTGAAGTTCTAAGTAAAGGTAGTCTTAAAAATCCATTAATCCTATTTGCTAATTATACCTTTGACAGTCTTCCTCAGGATACCTTCTATGTAGATAAAGGAGAACTTTTTGAAGGCTTGATTACAATTACTTCGAAAGGTGAAACGGTTGCATCTGAGGATAAATCCATACTGGCAGGGTTGGACTATTACTATGCAGATAAGCAAATCTCGGGTAGTGGTTATTACGAAGACACCAAATTTAACGATATTCTCCTGTACTATAAGGATTGCTTGGAGGATACCGCATTTTCCTTGCCAATCATTGCCTTGCGATGCATTAATAGATTAAAAAAGTTATTCAATGATGACATAGTCATTATTTCCACTGATAAAGGATATCGAAGTGCCTCATCTATGCACAAAAACTATCACCCATTTTTATCTAAGCACGGCTCCATATCCCTGACTGTTAACTTTCACGCCCTAGAATTATATTTTAAGGGTCTTGGTGGAAAAGCAATTCACAGTATATATGAACATGAAAATGTAACGATGTCCATGTTTTTACTAAGTCAGCGCTCACATGCTTTTATAGAAACAACAATGGCCTATCAGGAGATTATTGAAAGCATCGGACCGGATGATTTTTATATTATAAAAAAAGCAGTTGTACCACTGAATAAGTCTCTTACTACAAAAGAGCTGCTAACCTTTCTAAGGTATACTGTTTGGGATGCAAGAACCTTCCTTGAATTCTATAACACCTTACTTGAAAGAATCGCTAACGAAGAGGATTTCCCAAAAGACGAACTGATTGCTGTAATACATAACGTTTGGGAACATTATTTCCCCATCGGAGAAGAAGGAGATATAGCCTATTGTTTCGGTTCCTTATTAGGCTATTTTGGAAATGATCGTGATGCCATCAAGCTATTTCAGTCTTCCTTAGAATTTTATGGTGATGATGTAGCAGTAAATTATGAAATTGCTCTATGCTATTACAACTTGCAAGAATTTGAACAAGCTATGGAGTACATAAATAAATCACTTACTTTAGATCCTAACTTTGAAGAGAGTAAAAATCTTAAAAGTTTAATTGAGGAGATGTAATATACCTTACGCATAGCAAAACACGCCTGCGTTCATTACCTACATTTATGTACGAACCTCCTTGCTATAAAGCAATCATTGAATACCTATGTACATTCCAGATTTTCGTTTACCATAATTCGCTAATAAGAAAAGGATCTATTACCTTTATCGTAAAAGGTAATAAATCCTTTCTTATATGTTGATATACCTATATATTGATATACTATAAATAGCAATCGCTACTTGTAAAGGGCTGATTGAATATTTCAATTATTGATTTAATTATTGATTTATTGCGTATTTACACAATATTTTTTTGGTATCCCTTCTTCTCTAGGCCATTCGAAATCTTTGGTAATGGTGCCATAGTGATAAGCTCTGGTTTTATTATTGGAATTGTCATTCCGGTTGATAGTGTTTTTCTCTTTATCGATGCAGCATTCTTCGTACCAGCTTCATTAAAGATATCTTAAGGCTCTTTTGAATTCCCCTCTTTCCTTGTTCAGCTGTTGGTTTACTAGCTTCTTTTATTGCGATCGTTGCCCCATATTTAGCACCTTCCAATGTATCAAATGCCGCCAGAAACCCGCTTGCGTGGCAGAAGTTTAACTCCGGTATTTCATTTCTTAGCACCTCTTCTTTCTGGCCTGCCCATCTTTCCGGTAGATTAACTTTAGGTTTACGATTTTTAAAGCTACTTGAAATCACTTGAAGATTGAAACCTCCTCTTTGAGAAGGGAATATAACTAATTGGGCTTCCGAAGGAATTAGTGTATCTGACCATGGTGCAAATTTTGGCAGAACAACAATACCGTTATCCTTCATTGAAAGTAATGCTTTTTCAACGATAACTTTGGCACGTTCTTTACTTTTACAGGATTTTATTTTATTTTGTATAAACATTGTGGCGCAGTTAAGAGCTTCATTGAATTTGTCCTCCGCATTCGTCACCTCATCCCAAGTCGGATTGAAACTACTTATCATACTTGAGAGTAGATTTCTCTCGCCGGTGTTATCCGTATAATCGAGTGGTTGAACAATACTATGATCGATCTTCTCTGCTTCTATATCCCCTACTAATTCTGGCCCCAGATCTCTCCATAGCTTTCCGAAGGAAGCATATGGAATTCCATTTTCTCTTATTTCATTATCCGCTTGATGATGGTCATAAGCCCCACCTCCAATATCAAATACTAATCCAGCAAAATTATCTGGTACTTTAAATCCTCTTATGATCTCTATTTTAGGATTTATTATTTTCAAAAGAGCTGCCGAAAACACATCATCTGAATGAAATACACCGCCATGAGTAAAGGCACAATCTATACTCTCTAACTTACTTATACTTATCTTTTCCGTATTCACTATTGTTCTCCTTAGATTAATCTATCTCTATCCAAATTTTATATAAATAATACAAAATTTCTATTATATATCAAATAAGATATTTTACAATAGAATACTTATTTCATTACTTCATATATATACTTCAATGCATCAGGTATATATTCCAATGCATCGTGCAGCTGCAGTCCCAGTTGCAGTCCCTGTTTCACTCACAGTCGCACCCCCAATCTCGTCTATTGTAATAACAACTACTTTCTCATACCCAGTATATTATCCACAAACACTTAAAAAGAATACTAGTTTATCCACTACACCTAATAGCATAACACGTATTAATATTCACGATCTGGATAAAAATAATAATATGTAGATATTTGCTAATAATTTCTCTTAACGTTTTTCTTGTAAAAAATCAAAAAACTCTTTATAATAACATTTGTAAAGATATTCAACGCGTATAATTGATCAGCGTGAAGCCAAGTAATTGGTTTCACGCTTTATTTTTTGCGATAATATCTTAAATACTAAGAAAAGAGGAAATAAAGTATGCAATTTTACATGAAATTACCAAGAAACAAAAAGGAATTTGCGTTATTTATGGGTGTTATTTCAATAATATCCGTAAATATCATTGCTCCCTTGATTACTTGCTTTGAAGTTGGATTTCATTTTTATGTATGGGTTAATACCTTAAAAGTGATTCCTTTTATTTGGATTTGCGTGATTGCCTTAGTTTTAATCACTTATAAACCCGCTGAGTGGTTAACTGCCAGAATAGTAGTGAAAGAAGACAGTTTTAACTCGCATATTATTGTGAATATTTTATGTACGGTATTTTTAATGTCAATCTTTCTGACTGTAATTGGTACCTGGATAGGAACCCGGCAGGTAAGCATTGAGCCAATTCGTATGTTCTTTTATAAGTGGCCGCGAAATTTTGCAATTTCCTTTGCAGTGGAGTTATTCATTGCTCAGCCAATAGCAAGAATGGTTATGTTAAAAGTTCATCATCGGTAGGGAACAGGGAATCCTAGGACAACTATACGCTCACTCTGGTAATTAAAATAACTTTCTGTTAATATAAAGTTATATTTTATGAAAGGAATAATCATATGTATGACTTTACTATAGTCGGTGCCGGAGTAAGTGGTATTTTTCTTGCTTATACTCTGCTGCAGGCAGAAACAAAATCGAAGATACTAATGATAGAAAAAGGCAGAAAATTTATAGATCGGATATGTCCAATTGAACAAGGCTTTCGTAAAATATGTGTCAATTGTGAAATATGCAATAAACTTCAAGGCTTTGGGGGTATGGGCAGATCTGAGGGCAAGTTTAATTATACGAATGATTTTGGCGGTCATTTAGATGAACTAATTGGCAGCGAAAAGGTAATGGATTTAATGGAATATGTGGACAAGACCTTATGCTTATTTGGTGCAGATAAGGTCAAATTATATAGTACAGAGAATGAAGCGCTTAGTAGAATGGCAACAGAAAATAATTGCAGCATTCTAACTGCAAAAGTAAGACATTTAGGAACTAGCTTGTCCTGTGAAATCATAAATAATATGTATCGATATCTGGAGAATAAGGTTGATATTAAGTTTGAAACAGACATAACTTCCTTAGAGAAGACCAATCATGTATTTGCCTTATATAGTAACGAGAAAGTGTATAAATCCAAGCTAGTTGTACTAGCTACAGGAATCAGCGGAGGAGAAGAATTTCTAAGCTATTGTAAGCCTTTTCATATTGAGCCGTATAGATGCAGATTAGATCTAGGGATAAGAGTTGAGATGAAGGGTGATCAGCTGAACAATCTTCTGAAAAATTCTTTTGAAACTAAACTTCATTACGAAGACAACGAATTTTCCGCTACTACTTATTGTATGAATCCTAAAGGAAACGTAATTAAAAAGTATCAAGAAGGACTTGTTATGGCAGATGGGCAAAATTATCTTGAAACAAATAACCCAAGCGGTAATATAAACTTTTCCATTTTCGTGCCCCGGTATTTTTCCTCCTCAGAGGAAGCAAAAAAATATGCCAGAAGTATAATAAGTTCTATCAATAAAGATAAAGGGCGAATCGTAGTTCAAAGATTTGAAGATTTAGTTAAGAATAGACCCACCACAAAAGATCAACTTAATAAAAATAGCATTCAAGCAACTCTTGAAGGTGATGGTGGAAACTTATATGATGAAGTTCCATTCGTTTATATAAACGCTTTATTAAAAATATTTGAATCAATAGAAAAGTTAATTAAGACTGAAATTCATAGAGACACTTTATTATACGGAATAGATGCAAAATATTATGAACCTGAAATTCAAACTAGCAAACACTTTGAGACGAAAGAAAAAGGTCTTTATGTTATAGGAGATTGTTCGGGAGTAACTTCCTCTCTATCTCAAGCCGCCGCAAGTGGAGTATATCTTGCTAGACACTTGTTAGATAAATCGTATTTTTAGGCTAGTAATATTTTTAGGGTAGGTAATAATTTTAAAGTAAACAATATTTTAAAGCAAACATAACTTAAAAGTAAACTAAATTTTAAGCCATACATTACTTTAAGGCACTCAATGCCTGAACAATCAAGATCATTTCCCACATGCTCTATTCCCATTATTCTATATAATAAAAAGTAACGACAACCCTTGTAATTAAGAGCTATCGTTACTTTTTTATTCCACGGATAGAACCTATAACCTTAACCACTACAAGCGCAGCTTTTTCATACTTATGTGTTCCATTCACTTATTTTACATCTTCTCTTCTATCGCCTACTCATATCCGAGCTTAACGTACACCACACGCTTAAGCCCCAAGATAAGCCTTCTTCACGCTTTCATCATTCAGCAAATCCGAAGCCTTACCACTCTTGATGATAGAACCTGTCTCAAGAACATATGCTCGGTCTGCGATCGCCAATGCCATCTTTGCATTCTGCTCTACAAGAAGTACTGTAATGCCAGCTTCGTGTAGCGTACGAATAATCTTGAAGATTTCTCTTACCAAAAGAGGTGATAAACCCATGGAGGGCTCATCCATTAGAACCATCTTAGGATTGCTCATCAACGCACGCCCTGTAGCAAGCATCTGCTGCTCACCACCAGACAGAGTACCCGCCATCTGCTTACGACGTTCCTTCAATCTTGGGAAATATTTATAAACCATATCTATATTCTTTCTTATTATAAGCTTATCCGTTAAGATAAAAGCTCCCATTTCCAGATTTTCTTGAACCGTCATTCTTGTAAATACATGACGGCCTTCCGGAACATGTGCCATCCCTAAGGATATGATATCATTTGCTCTTGTTTTACGTAAATCCTTGCCGTTATATTCAATGACACCTGTGGAAGCTTCTCTCAGACCGGTAATGGCATGAAGCGTTGTCGTCTTACCAGCTCCATTCGCTCCGATCAGTGATACAATTTCACCGTCATTTACAGTCAGGCTGATATTATGCAAGGCATGGACGGCACCATAAGATACGTTCAGATTTTCTACCTTTAACATCCTTCACCTACCCCTTCCCTTCCGTATTCTCAGACAGTTCCAGCTCTTCCAGAGTGTCGACATCTTCATCTGCACCCAGATATGCCATGATCACCTTCGGATTTGCTGCAATTTCTTCCGGTAGTCCCTTTGCAATGGTGATACCATAATCGATAACCACGATTCTTTCACATATCTTCATAACCAAACTCATATCATGTTCAATTAAAAGTATTGCGATTCCAAACCGTTTCCGAATGACATTGATGCAGTCCAGAAGCTCGGCTGTTTCTGTTGGGTTCATGCCCGCAGCTGGCTCATCTAATAGCAGGAGCTTCATACCGGTTGCCAACGCTCTAGCGATTTCAAGCTTCCTCTGTTGACCATAAGGAAGATTGCTTGCCATATAACCTGCTTTATCCTCTAATCCAAAGATTTTTAATAGATCCAAGGCCTTTTCTTCTACATCCTTCTCTTCTTTCCAGTAGAATGGGGAACGAAATATTGCGCTTGCGAGGCGGTATTTAAATTTCATTCCAAAAGCAACCTTTACATTATCAAGTACCGTCATTGTTTTAAATAAACGAATATTTTGAAATGTACGAGCAATTCCAGCCTGAACAACCTGATGAATCTTTTTACCGTTCATTTTATTACCACAGAGGAAGAAGGCCCCTTCCGTTGGTTTATATACTCCGGTAAGTAGATTAAATACGGTAGTTTTTCCTGCACCATTTGGTCCGATCAGACCTACCAGTTCCCCTTGGTTTATACTGATATTAAAATTCTCTACCGCCTTCAAACCGCCGAAGGAAATACCAAGATTTTTTGCTTCAAGTATAGGAGTTTCCATCATGACTCCTCCTTTTCTTCTACCGTTTTCTTCGCTGTTTCAACTAAACTCTGTTTTTCTTTTACAGCAACACCTCTGCCAGTGACTTTTTTAATCAATTTGTAGAGTGAGAATTCAAAAGTTCCCAATAATCCGGTTGGTTTAAAAATCATAACTAATATTAATGCCACAGAATACGCAAGCATACGGTATTCGGAAAATTCTCTTAAGGCTTCCGGTAAAGCAGACAAAATAATTGCTGCGATGATAGATCCTGTGATAGAACCCATTCCACCAAATACGACCATAATAACATATTCCGTTGATTTCAACCATCCAAAGGTTGCTGCATTTAAAGAACCGATATAATGTGCAAATATGCTTCCTGCAACTCCTGCAAAAAAAGCAGATACGGTAAATGCCAATACCTTATAAAAGGTTGTATTAAGTCCGGAAGCACTCGCTGCGATATCATCGTCACGGATTGCAATAATCGCACGCCCGTATTTCGACCGGATGAAGGTATATAGAATCGCTACTGATACCACCATAATCCAGAAAACCACATAAATATCCGCAATACGGTTTATTCCAATGAGTGCCTGACCTGCCTGGCCTTTGGAGAAGCCTTTTCCACCGGCAAATTTTAGATTTTGTATAATTACGCGGATAATTTCACCAAAGCCAAGCGTAATAATCGCAAGATAATCGCCTCGCAATCGTAAAGCGGGAATTCCCACTAAGATTCCAAAGATAGCTGCGATAATACCTCCTGCAAGTGTTGCCAGTAACAGCCGCATCGTATTCGGAACGCCGGCACCCACCAGAATGTTTCCTGCTTCCATTGCTTTCGTAATCAATGCTCCTGTATATGCTCCAATTGCCATAAAACCACAGTTACCGAGAGCAATCTGTCCCAAATAGCCTACTGTAATGTTTAAGGAACATGCCATAATGATAGAAATGCAGCATACCATTAATATTCCCTTTATATAATTGGATAACGTGCCGGTCGAGCACAATCCTACTAATATTCCAAAAATAATAACGACGCATATGAAGTTTAAAAGTGATGCTTGAATTCGCTCTTTTTTCATACTGCCCACCTACACTTTCTCGCCAATATTTTTTCCGAGAATTCCGGAAGGCTTAACAATTAATACTATAATTAAAATACCAAATACAATGGCGTCTGAAAAAGCAGATGTAATAATTCCGCCTGTCAATTGTCCAATATAAGCCTTAGTAAGACTTTCAACCAACCCCACCACGATACCGCCAATCATTGCTCCCGGTATAATTCCAATACCTCCGAGAACCGCAGCCACAAATGCTTTCAGGCCAAGCATTGCTCCTAAAGTAGGTGTTGCCTGCGGATAAGACGCACAATACATCAAGGAAGCGATTGCCGCCAAGCTTGAACCAATTGCAAAGGTAATCGTAATTGTCCTGTTCCTATTAACCCCCATTAATATCGCTGCCTGCCCATCCTCTGATACAGCTCTCATTGCTTTGCCCATTTTTGTCTTTTTCACAATGAGCTGCAATACAATCATAACTGTGATACCAAGAATAATGGTCAAAATTGTATTACCATTAAATTTAATCGTACCAAATTTTAAATCCGGAATGGAAAAAATCGTACCTACCGGCTTTGGTGCGGCACCAAATATGGTCTGCGCCAGATTTTCTATAAATAAGCTCATGGCTATTGCAGTAATCAGTGCTGACATGTTGTTACCTTTTTTGCGCACCGGTTTATATGCCACTTTTTCTACGGTTATTCCTACGATTACACAGACTGCAACAGCCAGAATGACCGCCATCCAGGCTGGAAGCCCTAGTGCGAGCATAAATGGTATAGAGTACAGCATCGTGTAACTTCCTACCATAATAAAGTCCCCATGAGCAAAATTAATCAGCCTGATAATGCCATATACCATAGTATACCCCAAGGCTACCAAGGCATAAACGCTGCCTATTTTTAATCCATTTATTACTTGTTGAATAAAAATGATTAGTTGCGTTGACATAACAGTACTCTCCTTTACGGTAAATTATGAAGTCTTTTTCTTTCTCAAAACCCAAAACGGCTTACCTTCCGGTAAGCCGCAGGGTGTTTGATGATACAACTGATTAGTTACTAAGGGTACTGTTCCATATAGCTGCACCATCTTTAAATTCGATAATTGCAACTGATTTTTCAGGTGTTCCTGCTTCATCAAGTGTGAAGCTTCCTGTTACACCAGAGAAGCTCATTCCGCTCATTGCATCACGGATTGCTGTTCTGTCAACTGATCCTGCTTTTTCAATTGATTGCTTTAACATATACACAGAGTCATAAGCTAATGCAGCAAGAGCATTAAGACTTTCTGCACTAAATTTAGCAGTATAATTCTTAACAAAGTTCTGAACTACTTCAGAGGTATCGTCAGGTGAATAGTGGTTCGTGAAGAAGCAATTGTTATACAGAGACTTGTCATCCACCATGGTTCCGATCGTTCCATCAAAGCCGTCAGCTCCCATAATTATACCACTAAAGCCTGCTGCTCTAGCTTGAGGAACAATGTAAGGACCAACAGAGCTGTAGTAATAAGGAGCGAACAGGTACTCTGCACCACTGTTGGCGATATTCGTCAACTGTGCTGAATATTCTGTATCATCTACGGATGAAGAACTTTCTTCTGATACAATTTCAAGACCAAATTCTTCTGCAGCTGCTATAAAGGCTTCATGTAAACCTGAGGAATAAGCATCACCGGAAGCATAAAGTACTGCAACCTTCTTTATCCCTTTATCAGAAGCAAATTTAGCTGCCATTCTACCCTGATAAGAATCCTTATAGCATGCTCTAAATACATAATCATCTGTTTCTGTTACGGTATCTGCTGTTGCAGTAGGAGATAACAGTACGATCTTAGCGTCATCAGCAAGTGGAGCAAGACCGGTTGTAACACCACTTGTAACAGAACCAATAACTGCACAGATATCAGAATCATCTGCCAGCTTGTTAAATGCATTTGCACCTTCGGTAGAATCACCCTTGTCATCTAAGGAATCAAGTTCTACCTGCTGACCCAAAATACCTCCGGCAGCATTGATTTCATCTACAGCTAAGATCATAGCATTTACTACAGCTTCACCATATGCTGCCAATGATCCTGTGTTAGGAGAGATTGTTCCAATTTTAATTGTTCCAGAAGCATCCGATGAAACCGGTGCTGTGGTAGCCGCAGCAGGTGAATCGCTGTCAGCGGTTGGCTCAGTAGTATCGGATGGATTTGATTTTGTGCCACATCCGGTTAAGAGTGTAACTGCTAACATAGCAGTCATGAAAACTGACAATAGCTTTTTCTTCATAAAATAATCTCCTTTAATATTTATTATAAAAACTTTGAAAGAATTTCATCTGTTCAAAAGCTCTTATTTCATTATGAACTTTCTCGATTACAATCGATGTTGCTCAGCTGCCACTGTTTCTGATCTATGTAGCTATAAAATACCCCTTCGGCTTACCATCTTGTACTAGTGATCATTTCTAATTGCAAACTTTAAAACCGTCTGAATTGTCTAATAACTCAAAAAGGTGTACACAAAAAACTTGTGCACACCTTCGTTATCTGATTATATAATCATTTACGTAAAATTTCAATACCTATTTTTTTAAAAAAGCAGTTATTTTTTGTAAAACCTTGATTATTCCTCCACTTTAACACTTTACTATAGCAATTACTTATTAATAAGCAGCTGTGGTGGTTATCACCTATACCCGCATACCAAAAAAGCAGCAATCCATTTGAAACAGATTACTGCTTTTTCTTTAATGTAAACTTATCTTATTGTAGCAACTATTACACGAATGTCATTTCCTTCACAGGACTCGATAATAAAATGCCAGGCACTGGCAGGAACAATAAATGTTTCGCCATAATGTATTTTCTTTGGAGGCCAGCTGTTATCACTACTCTTTATCCATGCCTCTTTACCCTCTATAAGGTTAAGTACGGCTACGGAATCATTTAGTGAAATCTCAACCTTCTCATGAAAGCTATATCTTTTGGTTTCGATAAACTCATATTCATGCAAGCCAGTTCTTTCAATCATACATATGTCATCATTTTGGAGAACTTTTTCTTGATGAATTAAATTATTCATTACCCAGTGTGTATCACGGTTCCATTGAATGTTTTTCTTTCCGTGATTAATATGAACCGGTCTGGGGAGACCGTCAAGTCCAATATTACCCCAGTCCCATAATTTAAAGGTAAAGATATAAGGTGTTGCACTTATTTCAAGAACCAGAGTATCCTTACCTGAACAGTGAACTGTTCCCGCTGGAATTAAGATGTGGTCATGTTTTTTTACAGGAATTTTATTAACATACTTTTCTGTATTAAATATTATTTCCCCTCGATTTGCCGCCTCAAGCTCGGAAATCATTGCTTCTTTATCAATTCCCTCTTTCAGTCCGATATAAACACAGCTGCTTTCGGTAGCATCAAGTATATAATAGCTTTCATCCTGCGTATAATCCATTCCAAAAGTGGACTTTATATATTCCCGTGTGGGATGGACCTGCAAAGATAGATTTCCGCCCTCAAAGGTATCCAACAGATCAAACCGAATTGGAAATTCAGCTCCAAACATATTATAAACTTTTTCACCCAAAAGCTCCTTGGGGAATCGTTTTACTAAATTCATAGTCGGAAATACAACCGAGTTTTCACCAAAAGTAAACCTTACACTGTTTTCTTCCGGTACACCATCAAATGCCCATCCAAAGTTTTCAGCATCCTTATCAAGGCCAAATATATTTTTCATCCATTGACCACCCCAGACGCTCTTATCAAAATAAGGCTCCATGCGGAAGGGTTCTTTTGAAATCTTATGGAAGGCAGTATGAAAGGACTTTTTATCAATTACTTTGAGTTCCTCACTTACATTTGCATCCACCCAATAATCAATCGCGTCAAAATTTGCTTCCTTATGCGTATCTGCAAGTCTCCATTCAACGAAAAATCCTATTTTATACTTTGTAAGAATTGGAGCCTCAGAATTTTCAAACATCCAATTTGCCATGCCGTCACGAAATCTCAACTGAATTTCCCAACGGGTAATATCAAAATAATAATGAACCTCCGCTTTGGCGAAAAGACTTGCGCCAAGGCCTACAACAAAGATTACTTCATTTTTAGTTTCTTCTATCTTTGACTTTGCCTCAGCTACTTTAACTTTATTAAAACAGTTTTCTAATCGGCTGCTAACCATATATCCAAATACACGGTCCTCCGTAATATTCTTATCATACATCTTATGTAAATCATCATCCGGTAATTTGCATGTATCCGTTTCAATAAGTAACCTATGATTTATTCCCTTCAATAGTGAAATTAAATTTTCCTTATCTACTCCGGGATATAAATCAAATACAAAAATCTTATTACCATCTTTAATCTGCCTTTTAATTAGTTCTGCTAATTTATTATTTCCAACGATAACATCACCATTATTATCGGTAATAGGAACGCTAGGATTCAAATCATAGTTTTGCCCAGTTGGGTACTTATACATAAATCAACCTTCTTTATCTAAAGATTAACAGAGTACCTATACTTATCTCCAGGATAATAACAAATTGAATACTCAACCTCATTATCATGCTGATCATATGCTACTCTTGTTCTTTTAAAGGTTGGGAAACCTTGAGCCACTTCCAAAAATTTTGCAATAATTCCTTCTGCTAGTGTTGCCTCAAGTTGATCTCCCGCCCTTGCAATATTAACGTTATACTGATCGCTTAGAAACTTATATAGAGAATCACTGTATAAGTTCGCGTCTAGTGGTAAATCTGATATTTTAAGGTATGTCGTTGAATAAACAATCGGCTTGTTATTCGCACATCTTACTCGAATTAACTCATATACGGTGGAATTGATTTTAACATTCAGATTACTTGCAACTTTTTCACTGGCGCAAACTACCTTTATGTCACAATAGCTCGTTTGCATTGTGACACCGTGCAGCTGCATCTCCTCAGAAAAACTGATTACCCTCTTGAGATTTTCTTCGATCTTACCATAGGTGACAACCGTTCCTATTCCTCTCATACACTCGACATAACCTTTGTTTACTAATTCTCCAATTGCAAGTCTAACTGTCATTCTGCTAACGCTATATTTCTCCTGAAACTGCTTTTCACTTGGAATAATCTGTCCTGGTGCATATTCGCCACTCTCTATTGCCTCAGCAATCTGCCCAGAAATTTGCAAATATAATGCTACTGCAGCTTTACTTCTATCCAGCGTCATCATCTTTTCCTCCATACTTTTGTTCGTTCTTAAAGATTTGTCAATCCAATCATAACCAGTTTTGATGTATCACTTTCTATAATGATATCTATCCCTAATTCTTTACAACTCTCTTCGATGGGTATAATAAACATTTCACTTGAATGGCTAATATTCCCACCTATTACAAAGGTGTTCGCTCCAAATTTTTTAAGTAATGGTAAGAGTGCAGAATTCAAGTCATCACCAAATTCTCTATATGCTTTTATAGCATTGTCATTACCATTTTTAACCATCCTGCTTAATTCTAATGGAGAATGAGCTATGTTGCAATACTTTTGTGCCAATTTATTAATTCCTCGAACTGAAATGTATTCATCAATGACCAAATCCTTATATGGAATGGGATAAATCCAACCATTTTCAGGAATTCCTTGTGCCCTGTCGTAAGAAATCTTTCCATCCACAGAATATGCTGAACCGGAACCTGTGCCAATACAAAGATAAATCACCCTATAGCCCTGAAAGAATTTTCTTTTATTCATAACTCCTAAAGCATAGGCTTCAACATCATTAATAAATATAAAATCAAAATTGTTTTTTGGAATAAAAGAGTAATTTTCTTCTGCACTTAGGCTTATCATCTCATTTGGAATAGATACGTCAAACAGACTCTCATACTTGGCAAGTCCTTTCACTTTTGATATTCCATTTTGGTAGTCAAAAGGACCCGGAAATGCCATTCTTATGTTTCGTATTTTTTTATCTTCATCCTCAATATAATCCCATATTTGATTGCAAATGGCACAAAAATGCTTGATAATTACATCTCTTTCTTTATCAGAATCAGAATTGAAATTATACGAATCCGAAATTATATTATGGTTGACTGAGAAAAAGCCACCCTTTATTCCCGTCCCGCCAACATCCAACAGTATATCATATAACATAGTTGTCTCCACCCTTACCTTAGATATAGAAGCCTACTACGCCTTCATTGATCGCTTTACAGTATTCCAGCGCCTGCTCCGGTGACTCATATTTATCCGCGAATACGGTATAAGTAAATTCATAGAATCCACCTAAATCAGCTTTAAAGTTTGTCTCCCAGAAATTATTCATAATCCAAGAATATGGGGTAGCATTATTAAGCTCTTTATTATTACCGTCACACAATACAATTGGTGCTGCTTCTCTTTTACCAAAGGAAATAAGTGGAGCATCCTTTGTGCTTACGATTATATCGGTATCTATTCCGGTCTTTACCATTCCGTTCTGAATAAGATAGAAATTCTGACAGGTACCGGGGAGCTGGTCAATACCGGGACGAATAATACAACCGGTTTTATCAACATAGGTTTCTCCGGTGCTATCTGTAATAAAAGGTAGTGAAACATAGAGATTTTCAGGATCCCAAACACTGTCCTTATGCAAACAAACCCTTGCCTCAATCATAGGCGCTACCTTATAGATTTTCAAAAATACACTGTAATATTTTGTTCCCAGAAGTTCATAAGAAAGCTTGGCGGTAACGAAAACATCACCACTATCCACAATCACGATATCAGAAAGCTTTGATATACTTCGTTGCGTAGCAACACTGCAACGGTTTCTTCCCATTTGTCGTCTTACTTCACAAGGATTATTATCCTTAATTGGGGTAAATTCATAAATAGCGGAGAAAGCACCTTCACTTAAACTATGATCCGTGATGAACTGACCGGTCTTCTTATTAAGAATGGAGGCAACTCCCTTTTCCTGTGAAAACTCTACTTTAAAGAAATCTGTCTCAATTAAGAAGGGGGTTTCGAGGTATTCTTTTCCAGTCACAATATCTTTGATTCCCTCTGCACCGATATGAGCGTGATTTCTAACTGTGCTTGCATTTTCAAAATTCTGCTTTAATTTAATTGTTTTCTCTTCTCCCGGAGCTAAATCCACTGCAACTTCGACCTCATGGGCTCTTGATATTTTGTGCCCCTGGCAAACGAGCTTTTCTCCAGTCTTTTCATCGGTTGCTTCTAGCTTTGCACCTGAATTTAATGGGTTACCATCAAGATACTCCCAATACTCAATATAAAGCTTAACTATCCCATTATAACGGAAGGGGTGCGGATTAACAACTTTATATCTTTGGCACTTATGTGCATCAATTGAAACTTCACCTAATTTGGAAAGAACCAAGTCAAGATTTTTTGAAATATCGGTATTTGCATTGATTGCATAGGCATCTTTCTTTTTCTCAAGGCATGCAACAAGTGAATCCCAGGGTTCTGAAATTGAGGAGGAATACCCCCAAGTATGTTCTGCATATAGCATAATATTTTCTGCTGCCTTTTCGAGAAGCTCCGCATTACCAAGTTTATTTTCTGGGTCAAGCTTTTCACAAAGATCATATTTTCTCTGTGCTTCTCTGCATATTTTTACAGCGTTAGCAGTTGATCCAACGCCATCAGCCCACCAGTCTGTAAAATCACCTTCATAAGTTGGAATGGTTACCTCGCTGCTTCTAACCTTTTGGAAAAATTCATCAAGCGTAACCATCTTTATGGTGACTTTACCATTAAAGATCTTATTCAGTTCATTCACTCTTTTTGCAATATCTTCATTTGGCGGTGCATTATCTGTGATCGCTCCAGAAACCATAAGTGGAAAGAAATCATACTGATATCCTTCTTTATCAAGATTTTCAACATATCTCAAAATTCTTGTTTGAGCTATCTCAATTTCTTTCTTCTTTGTTTCCTCAACGCCTGAAGTTCTGATTGATCCACCAAGCTCTTCACGAATATCATCAAAAATCAAGTACGAGGTTCCGCCGTGTGGGCAGAGGAACATTTCATTGCCCATGTGATAGTGCTCGCCACCCCAGACAAGAACTTTATTTTTCTTTGGTCCCTGCCAATAAAACGGCTGTTGTTTCTTATTTAATGCAAACATACCATGATGTGGATGTAGTGCACATAAGAGGTTTTCCACTCCACCTTCGCTCAATACATCAGGATATCCCCAGGCATATCCGTTAATATCGGCTGACATTCCACTTTCAATTTTTACTCCAATTCGGTCTCCATATTTCTTTGCTTTCATTGTTCTAGAAAGCAGGACCTTACGGTCAACCAGTTCTGTCATATTAAGATAGTTTCCGGAAAGTCCGATCTCACCGGTTTTTACATATTTTTCGAAATTTTCAATTTGCTCTGCTGTTGCACTTGCATAGAAGTTCTCAATTTGCCATTGGTTTTCACATTGCCATTTAAAACCTTCGCATCCTAAGATTTTACCCGAATGAATGTCATTAAGGATTTTCACTGCCTGTAAAATAAAATCTTTGTGGTAATTCATCAATTTTTCTTGACGCTCTGTGTATCCGATGTCTGTATGGGAATGATGAATTAAATACATTGTCCAATTTTTCATATATTACGCTTCCTCTCTATTTGCTCTGATATGAAATACCTGAATCGAAATTTTTGTTTAATAATAAGTATAGTATAATTGTTGGCATAGACGCAATAGCACACGCCACTAACATGGCGGGCTTATTTCCCGTAAAGGTTGAAATCGTTGCCATAATAGGCTTAATCTCATTTGACTTAGTAAACGTGATGCCAAACATCAACTCATTGAAGCACCAAACAAACTGAGTCATAAACACTACGGAAAGAGGCGCTCTTGCCATTGGGATAAATATTCTCCAGAGGATTTTAAAGTCCGCTGCTCCATCAATTTTTGCTGCTTCTACTAATTCTTTCGAAATACCCATAAAGAAATTCCGAAGTACAAACATGGCGAAGGGTATACATATTGCTATGTAGAATAGAATTAGACCAAGCTTTGTATCATATAATCCAACTTTTTGATAGGCAGAAAAAACAGGAATTAAATATAGCTGGAAGGGGAAGATCGTTCCACTATAAATAATCATAAACCACAACATACGATGCTTGATTTTCAGTGTGGACAAGCCGTACGCCGCGAGAATTGCAAAGAAAATAGCACCGGTAGCTCCACACAAAGAGTAAAACAAGCTATTTCCCATGCTTTGAAACACACTGCTGTACTCCTGAATGTACTTGAAATTATTTGCCCAATTTATTTGTTTTGGTAAATCCCAAAACATCGAAAGATTGTATTCCTGCTTCTCTTTCATACTTCCGATAAAAGCAAATAGTACCGGAATCATCCAGACTAAGCTTAATATCCCAAGCACCACATTGATAGAGATTTTACCTTTTCTGCTGCTTTTTATAATTGGCGAGTCTTTCATTTTTATACCTCCTAATTAATCCGCATTTGATTTAAAGGTATTTTTAAGGTTGAAATACGAAACAACCATAATAACCAATGTCAAAATTACTGCTACCGCTGCTCCTCTTCCATAATCACTTCGCACAAAGGTTTCTGTGTACATAGTAAGTGCTAAGGTTTCCGATGACCGGTACGGCCCGCCTTTCGTCATAACCCATATACCATCGAATACTTTGAAACTATTTACTAGTGACATAAGAAGAACAATAATAGTTGTCGGTTTCAATGCAGGAAATATAACCTTTCTATATAATAGCAACTTTCCTGCACCATCAATCTGAGCTGACTCAATTGGAGATTTATCAAGATTTCTAAGTCCGGCGATAAACAATAGCATGTTCATGCCAATTCCTTGCCAGGTTCCCATAAAAATCATAACTAAAGTATTTACATGTGGGACTGACAGCCAATCTCTTACTAGGGAATCGAATCCCATTAAACCAAAAAGTTGCGGTAAACCGTATTTTGACAGCATAGCTACCATGATTAGGCCTCCGACTGTTCCGGAAAGGGTTGATGGAAAATAAAAGATATTCTTAAATAGGGAAGCTTTTGCACTATTAACAATCAACATGGCAAGAAGCAAAGGTAGTATTAAGCTAATTACCAAGGAGAGTACCACCCATGTAAGGGTATTCGTTACTGAAATCCAAAAATTGCTGTCAGAAAACAGCTTGGAGTAATTCGTCAGTCCTGCAAAAAGCTTATCAGAAAATCCATCCCACGAAAAGAAACTCAATTGAATTGTAAATATAATTGATGTAATAAAAAACACGGTCACAAGCGTCGCCGCAGGAAGAACATATAAGTAGTCTTTTTTTGCCAAAAGAAAGCTTTTTAAGCTATTATTCTTTTTCATACCATTCACCTCCTTTGTCAACATGCGCCGGCGAAATAATTTCACCGGCGTATGTAATAAGCTTTGCTATCAAATAATTATTTTGTAAAAGTTTCATCTGCTTTCACTTGAATATTTCCAAGGGTTGTAGTAGCATCCTGCTGTCCAGCCATAAATTTAGAAAGTTCATCAAGCGCATAGTCTCTTAATGCGGAGGGAGTATTCTCGTAGTAACGAAGAATTGATTGATAATTATTTGTATCTGCTGCCATTGCACTTACTTTTGCAAGCGATGGATCTTCAATTTTTACTGTACTTGTAAGAACGATACCTTCTTCTTTCAGCGTTACATTCTGAGTAGCATCTGAGTAGTATCCTTCTAACAACTTCTTTGAAGCTTCAGGATCTGAAACCACTGCAGGAACTGCCATTGGAGCAACCTCAAAGAAAACTACTGATTTTCCACCGCTCATACTTGGGAGTGCAAAAACGTCTATATTCTCACCAGGGATTAATCCGTATCCATTTTCTAGTTGTGTAATCTCACCCTGAGGTTCTATGTAGATTGCGCATTCGCCTAACGCTATTCTTTTACCATTATCTGAAGCTGCAACAGGATCTGCAAAATATCCTTTATCGAACATATCCTGCCAGATCTTAAACACTTCAAGCATTTTTGCATCGTTGTATTTAATAGAACCATTGCATACGCCAATATATAAATTTGGATCATAAGAAGCTACTAAAGCCTGAAACCAAATGAAACTTGCCCAAGAATCGTTCTTTAGACCAATTGGAGTAATACCTGCATCAACAAGTTTCTGGCAATCTGCTAAGAATTCATCAAAGGTCTTTGGTGTATCTGTAATACCTGCTTTTGTAAAAGCATCTTTATTATAAATACATACATTGTTAAGTAAGCTATAAGGTACTGCATAAGCATGACCGTTATAGGAAAGTGCATCTTTAATGTCAGGTGATACACCCATCTCAATAATTTTATCCCAGACATCATCAAGTTCCAGTAGCTTTCCGGAGGTTGCTAACGTTTCAAGTTGTTCACCACTCCACCAGGTAAATGCATTCGGAGCCGCGCTAGCATTATCAATTGACTGACTCATAGCGGTTTGATACGATGCTGTATCTCCGTAGGAGTTAACGTCTATTACAAGTCCCGAAGATGTTGTCCAAGCATCTGAAAGCTTTTTCGCAGTTTCTGCTACCGTTGCTAACTTATCGTTCCAGAAGGTAACCTTGCCGGAAGCTACCGGTGTTTCATCTGTTGTATCTTCCTTACTTGGTGTTACTGTTGCACTGCCTGTTTCTTTTTGATCATTTCCCCCTGCACAAGCAACCAGACTACTTGCAAGAATGCAAATAACTAAAATGAAAGATACCCACTTAAATTTTTTCATGTTTTCTTCTCCTTATTTGCTATTAATTATAATATTATAACGTTATAACGTTTGTACTTCTGTATCGTATCACCCTACAACACTATTGTCAATAAGAATTCATATAATAAATATAAATATTTATCTATTTTGTATATTCTGATAAAATTATTTTATTGTTTTTGTTGAAATATACTATTTTTTAATTACAATTTTCTCACCGTTAATAGTTCACACAGCTGGGCTTGATGCCCATTATCCGCTTAAACAGAAAAGTGGCAGTGGCACTGAAATGACCCCCTAAGATTAGATTTTTATGTCCAACCTTTGGGGGTCTGATCAGTACTGGGTGGCATCATGGCTTCCGTTTTCGATTACTCGGTCGGCATATTCAAGATACTTGTTGGAATTCCATTCGTCAGTTTTTACAATATCCATTCCGAATAATTGATAGGCTTGTGTCTCAACAATTTGATATTTCATTGCCTCTACTCCTTTTAATATAAATTGAAAGGATAGGGGCGGATATGCCACTAATGGAACGCCTTTCATACGCGCTTTTGAAGGCGTGATTCCTTGAACCTGTTGAAATGTACGGGTGAAGGATGAGTGAGAATCATAACCGTACTTCAAAGCCACATCAATTATTTTGATATCAGAATTCTGAATTTCTATGGCTGCTAAGGTGATTCTTCTTCTGATATATTCGGAATAGGGTATTCCAATAATGGAAGAAAATAATCTTTGAAAATGATACGACGATCACTTCGCCTTTCTTGCTACTATATTAATATCAATCTCTGAAGCTAGATTTTCTTCAATATATTCTATTGCACATTCAAAATCAGAAACAAACGACATATCAACACGTATAGCATAAGGTTAACCTCTTTGCTGTTCATTTCATGCACTGTTTTGCATAGTGTATAATCACGTTTTGATTTGTTTGCCCTCAATTATCTTAATAAAATAAATTGCTCCTTATAAATCATCATCTGACCATCTCATCTGCTAGTTTTCTTAGTTCCTTCGTTTCTGCATAAATATCGTCCTGAGCAAAAATTGCCGAAACAACAGCAACCCCATCGACTCCGCTTCCTTTTAATTTCATAATCGTCTCCTTTGAAATACCGCCAATGGCAACTACCGGAATTGAAACCACACTACAAATTGCTTTTAGTGTCTCAAAAGAAACTGCATCTGCATCTAGCTTCGTGGAAGTGGAAAATACAGCACCAACGCCAAGATAATCTGCGCCTTTTTCTTCAGCAAGTACGGCTTGCTCCACCGTTTGAACGGATACACCAAGAATCATATCCGCACCTATTTTTTCTCGGACATCACTTGCCTCCATATCCTGCTGCCCAACGTGAACTCCATCTGCTCCACATGCGATTGCAACCTCAACATCATCGTTAATTACATATGGGACATGATACTTATCTGTAACTTCTTTGATCTCTTTACCAAGCGCTACGTACTCCTCAAAAGATAGGTTCTTTTCACGAATCTGCACAAAGGTGACTCCGCCTTTTATAGAAGCTTCCACCTGATCAATTAATGAATTGTTGCCCAACCACATCCGATCGGTAACCGCGTATAGACGCATGGAAGCTTTACTTACTTTCAACTTTAGCTCCTCCATTTAACGTTTCCTCATTCATTTTACTGATTTCATCAATGATGTAAGAACGTAAGGTTGAAGACCCGCCGTTTTCTTTCGCAACACGTTGATACGCCAATTCTCCAGCTAATCCCATAGTACATACCGCTGCTGCTGTTGCAAGTAATGGTTGGTCCTGATTAGCACCAACATAAGCTGCGATCATGCCGGATAACATACAACCTGTGCCAGTAATTTTTGACATCATGGAAAGACCATTACGAATAATATAAGCATTTTCTCTGTCTGCTACAATATCAATGGCTCCTGTTATCGCTATGACAGCTCCTGTCTTTTCACTTAATTTCTTTGCAAAAGAAACTGCCTCCTCTAAATTTGTATCCGTAATAACATCGTTGACATCTGCATCGACTCCCTGTGTCGTTCCACTACCAAGGTAAACGGTCTTAATTTCTGAGATGTTACCGCGTATTACAGTAAACTTTACATTTTCGAGCAAATCAAAGGTAGTTTTTGTACGAAGCTTTGAGGCACCCGCTCCAACCGGATCAAGTATGATGGGGTGAGATATTTCATTTGCTTTTTTCCCTGCCTTTAACATGGATTTAATCGTTCTTTCGTTAAGGGTACCAATGTTAATGGTTAATGCTGTACAAATAGAAGTAATCTCTTCTACTTCCGCCTCATCGTCTGCCATGATTGGAGAACCACCGCAAGCTAGCAATGTATTCGCTACATCATTTACAGTTACATAATTTGTAATACAATGTACCAATGGGGTTGTCTTGTTAATGTTTTCTAAGATTTTTGTGAACATGTTATCCTCCATTCTGCCGCATAGGAGCGGCACAAACAATACCTGAAATAATTATGGCTTTTCAAATTCCTATTACACTTCAAAACATGATGCTGCTGAGCAGCATCATAAACAATATCTAAAGATTTTCAATATGAAATTCGCAGGAGTTAAGACGATCTTTCTTAACACTTTTGGATTCTCATTTTGGAACTCTTTCTAAGAATTTTATCTTTTTCAAAACTCTTTTTATACTTTCCTCTAATTATTTTTAATAACCACCTTTTTAACACCTTGTACAATCAAGCAAACTGCAATCGTTATTACCATAACCGGAAGTGTACTGCCTACTGGTGTATCTATGTTCAAGAAGCTTCTGTAAATGATAAACCCAACTGCCCAGATAATCAGATTAGTGATATCTACCCCTTTTTTAACTGCTTCTCTTTTCATAATAAAATAGTCCGCAATCTGTATCGCAATCATCGGTGCGAACACAGACCCAATGAGATATAGAAAATTCTCAAAATTTTCAATTGGAGTAAATATTGCTAAAAGTATTCCAATGATGCATATAATGATGGCCGATTTCTTTTCCTTAATTTTAGAAGAAATACTGACAGAGCTGACTCCAGCGGAATAAGCATCTAAAAATGTTGTAGATACGGTAGAAATAATAATGATGATTACTCCTAAGATCCCCAAACCAGCTTGAAGCATGATGGTCGCAATATCTGATTCACCTGTAAATATTGCTGCTCCCATTCCGATTACATACATCCAGGAGCTTGCAAAAAAATAAACAATTGTACTTACCGCCGTTGCTTTGAACGGTTTCTTTGCTTCTCTTGTATAATCAGAAATTAAAGGTAGCCAGCTTAAAGGCATAGCTGCCGCCAATTCAACCCCTGCACCGAAGCTCAAATCCTCGGTGATCGTTCCACTTAAATCCCCTCGAAATACAATCACACTTAATAAAATGGTTAATAAAAATAATGCTACCATGGCAACGGTGTTTAATTTACTGAGGTTCTTAACTCCAATGATAATCCATACCAGAATTAATCCACCAATCACCAGGCACCAAATCCATACACTCGAAAATCCAAGGGTAGGATCTGCAAGCGTTGCAGTAGCTCTTGCCCCACTAATTATCATAATTGCAGTCCAGCCGATTAACTGAAGTACATTCAATACCGTGAATAACAACGATCCTTTTTCTCCAAATGACATCTTTACTGTTTCCATTGCACTCTTACCTGTCTGTCCCCCAATAAGACCTGCAAGGAAAAACAACACACATCCTATCAGATGCCCCAAAAGAATTGCTTCCAAGGCTCTGGTAAAACCCAATGTTGCAAGATATGTTCCGGTTAAAATCTCCGCAATTGAAACCGCCGCGCCAAACCAAAGTAAACCATTACTAAAAACTGACGTTTTTTGTTCTTTCATTTTTTTCCACCTTTTTCTTATTAGTCGAAACGGATTGCAAATGTATGATCTAATGGACCACTACCTTTCCCTAAATTCAAGTTCGATTTTAAGGCCCCAGAAATGTATTTCTTCGCATTACGAACACTTTCGGATAGACTATGTCCCATAACCAAATTACTTGCAATAGCCGAAGATAAAGTACAACCCGTGCCATGGGTATTGAGGTTATCGATCCGTTCTCCGTAAAACCACTCCACTTTTCCCTCCTGATACAACAAATCATTGGCATCATTTAAGCTATGTCCACCTTTAATCAAGATTGCTCCGTTGTATTTTCGTGCAATTTTTTCGGCTGCTGTTATCATATCCTCCACTTTTGTAATCTTCATCCCGCTTAATACTTCTGCTTCTGGAATGTTTGGTGTAATAATCGTAGCAAGCGGAAGCAGTTGTTGGGTTAAAGTTACAGCCGCATCCTCTGCTAAAAGTTTACTTCCACTTGTAGATACCATAACCGGATCCATCACGATATTTTTGGCTTTTTCTTTGATTAATTTAGAAGCTATGGTTTCAATTAAGGACCTGCTTGAAACCATTCCAATCTTTACAGCATCCGGATAGATATCACTAAATATACACTCCAATTGATTGGCAAGGAAGTCCGGTGTTACTTCCATGATTCCATATACGCCTGTGGTATTCTGCGCTGTAAGTGCCGTAATTGCACTCATCGCATACAATTTATGTGCGGTAATTGTTTTTATATCTGCTTGAATACCGGCTCCACCGCTACAGTCACTACCTGCTATTGTTAAAACTGTCTTCATATCACATTCTTCCTTCCTATAAGTATATTTTTACCCGCTTTTGATACAACAACCCTAAAGAGCAACAAAAAAGATGCCTATCATAAAAAACAGGCATCATAATAATTCATGATATATGCTCCCTACGACAGTATTAACTGACAGGTTCAAAGGGTCAGACAAATGTCTTCTCAACTTGTTAAGTTCCCCTGCAAAACTTATTTAATTCAATAGAATTATAGACATACTGTTCTCCATTGTCAAGCATATAATATGGAATTTTACCACTTACCAATATGCCGACCACACGGTGAGAAATAGTTTGGATACATTACTAAGGTATCGCTTTTACCCTTTATTTTTCCCATACTTTGCTATATAATAAAGCCAGGAGGCCAATGCCTCCGAAAACAGGAGGCATGAATATAATGATTAAAGTTCCTTCAAACGTATTGGCGCAATTGTGCCTTGCGTATCAAACTACAGATACAGATATCACCTATCTAGACGGTGGGCGGGAAGATTCCGATGGTATTGCTTATACCTATTATCGGAAAGATAAGAAGATGGTACTTAAGATTCTCGCAATGGACAAGCCCGCAGAAACCGATTTAAATGCATTAGAGGAACGCTTAAAACATGTCAACTACTTAGGTTCCCAAGGTATTGATATCGCGTATCCGGTTGAAAATAGTTCGCATGCGCTTTATGTAACCCAAGAGAATGGGAAGCATATTTTTGTTGCCTATGCCATGAATTTTTATGAAGGTGAAAATCCTAAGACGGATTTGCTCACAACAAAGTTAAGCTATCATTGGGGTAAAGTAATCGGAAAGTCACACCGCGTTACCAAAGCCTATGATACTTGGAAAAACTTCAACAGTAAGCCCTCAGAATATGGATATATAGATGAAATTAATTTCTTCACCGACTGGTGTAAGGATGATTTTGTAAAAAACAAATGGATAGAAATGCGCGACACCCTGGGGAAACTTCCCATAAATCGCAACAGCTACGGATTCATTCATAACGATAACCATCAGCGTAATATTATTGTGAAGGATTCTCACATTACCCTAATTGATTTTGATTGTTTCTTCTGC
This sequence comes from Herbinix sp., assembly GCA_029256105.1. Taxonomy (GTDB): domain Bacteria; phylum Bacillota; class Clostridia; order Lachnospirales; family Lachnospiraceae; genus Mobilitalea. Next base: position 88,883 of record JAQSYO010000010.1, on the reverse strand, counting down.
CAATTCTTCGTACAAGACATTACTGTTCCGGTTCAGGGAATCTTATTCGATTTATCTGGGGGTATGTTTAACGAGGTCTATAACAAGGAGCCTATAAAAAGATATTTTGATGAGTTTCTAAATGGTTATGAGTCAGAAAATCATCTAGACGATTTTTGGCTAACACAGATTGACACTTTCATTAATTACCGTAGACTGCTGCTATTTACCTGTATGCAAGGATATCTTAATACGAATGAGCAATTAAAAAAAGGCTTTATCGATAAGATTACGGACCCAGTGGAAATTTTCAAATCATTATAATCGCATGAAGTTACAAAGAACAAACTATGTGACGACATCTACAGACTATATTCAAGCCCTATATGTCTGGCAGCACGATTAATCAAAATAGGTACATGGCACCGTTTATGTGACATATACCTATTTATTAAACTGTTGATAAATCTAAAGAATTAGTGACTGCAATAAAAACCTGAGCCTACGGCAAAGAGCCCTTTCCTTACTACGACTTTTTTCAGTTTTTGTAAGGATGTTGAAGTGAAATGGCTGGCTTATTACGAAGTAATTATATAAATTAAGTGAATTCTAATCATTGCATGTATCTTCAATATAAGGCTCTTCACACTCTACATATTCTTCATTTATTTCTGTAGATACACCAAACTTAAGAGGAATTTCTATACAGATTTCTTGGGTTATTACGTAACTGCAATTATCCTTGCAATCAATTGACACCTTGGGATCACCACAGCATCTAGCTTTTATTTTTCCAGATACAACAAATGGTTCGATTGATATAGGCAATGAGACTTTTGCTTTTTGGTGCATAGTTCTTTCACAGGTTATACAAGCTTCCATTTCGTTCTTACATTTTTCTTTACCTTCCAGTATGTCATACTTAGAATTGTTATAATCATCCATGTTGCACTCTACTTTTTAAGTTTGTTATTAATAAAATATATTCAAATAGGTGTGATTTCGTGTTAAAAATGTACCCTATATTTGTAATCTTACAGATACATTTCTACAGAGTGGCTTATAAACCTCTTTTTTTGTACGTACATGATTGAGAATTAACATCTTATATTAAACTTATGCCTGCAAAATGGATATTGGATTCACTGATAACACGACTGTCACCGTTGTTCCCTTCCCCTCTTCACTTACATAAGAAATTGATCCATTTAGAATTTCTATGATTCTCTTTACTATGGAGAGTCCCAACCCGCTTCCCTGTTTCTTATGTGATTCTTCGCACTGATAGAATTTATCAAATATTTTATCCTGTTTTTGCGCAGGGATTCCAATGCCTTCGTCTCTAATTGTAACCTTGAGGAAATCCATATGGATATTTGCAGTAATCCATATGGTACTTTCTTGTTTCGAATATTTTATGGCATTATCAATCAGGTTCGTCCAGATTTGAAACAACAAATCATAATCGCTTACTATGCTACATTTTTCAAGTTGAAGGTCAAAATTAATTTCTTTGTCAGACCATTTTTCGCCCAGCATGATAATACAATGTCTGAGTTGTTCATCCACCATTACTTCCTGCCTCTTGTCTACAATTATCTGATTGTCGAGCCTAGACATTCGAAGCATACTTTCGCATAACCTCGAGAGCCTAAGCGATTCTTGATTTAAATAGGTTAGATACTCCTTTTGCTCCTGTTCCTCAAGTCCTCCATCTAATAACATTTCAGAAAATCCTGTAATCGCGGCAACCGGTGTCTTAATTTCATGCGAGACGTTACACATGAAATCCTTTCTCATATAATCCATTCCATTTAATTCACGAACCATCTTATTAAAATTGCTTATTAGCTCATCCATCTCATCTGAATAAAAACCTTCTTCGGTCTTGTTACAGCTTTCCTTCACTCCCAATTGAACAGAAAAATCTCCATCTGCGACCTTTTGGACACCCTCTCTTAATCTTATAATCGGATTCGTAACATATTGTGCGCCATGCCACAACGTAATACCACCAAAAAGCATGGTAAAAGTACATACTATGAGGCACATTACGATTGCTACGGTAATCGTCATCGGTTTATCATACAGGAAATAGAAGCCTAACACTACGAAAAGGCACGCAAAACAGCAGGCTGAACAAAGCGTAATAATCGATGTCAATGCAATTTTTACACGTAACGACATTCTTATTTTTCTTTTTTCATGGTTATCCTTCATTGGACCAGCAATCCTTTCCCTATATTTTTGACTTATACCCTAGACCACGAATCGTAATAATTTCAAAATCAACGCAATTTTCAAACTTTCTTCGAAGCTTCTTAATATGAGAATCTACCGTTCGATCATCCACTTCAGTATCCATTCCCCATATTTCATCCATCAATTCCTGTCTGGTAAAAATCTTGTTAGGGTTCGTAAGTAATTTAAAGAGGAGATAAAATTCTTTGGGAGGCATATCGAATTCTTCCTCCTTCGTTTTAATCGTCAGGGCATCATAATCAAGAACAGTACCACCGACTACAAGCTTCTTTTCATTAGCAATCTGAGCCCTTCGAAGTAGCGCCTTCACTCGAAGTACCATTTCTTTCATATTGATCGGCTTAATCATATAGTCATCCGTTCCTGCCTGAAAGCCTTTTTCCATATCTTCCATCTGATTTTTTGCTGTAATCATGAGAATGGGAATGGTATATGCCGCACTGCGAAGCTCCCTGGTAAGTTGATAGCCATCCATCTTTGGCATCATAATATCACATATGATCAAATCAATATGCTCCTTATCCAACACCTCTAAAGCCTCAATCCCATCAAATGCATCAAATACACGATAAGCTTCCTGCCTTAGTTTTATGCATATCATCTTATTTAGAATTTCATCATCTTCAACAACTAGGATGGAAAACATTCTATCACCTTACCCTTAGTTTATTTTACTGTTCTTTTTAATTCCCCATTATCCAAACGGTAAACAGCATCCACAAGATCCAGAACTCTTTCATCATGGGTTACCATGATGGCTGCCTTTTTATGTTTGATTACTTCTTTTTTAATCATTTCCACGACTTGCCTACCACGGATTCCATCAAGACTTGCCGTCGGTTCATCTGCGAGGATTACATCCGGATTATTCATAAAGGCTCTCGCAATTGCCACACGTTGCTTCTCACCGCCTGACATTTTGGCAGGGTACTTCTTCGCACAAGCGGTAAGACCTAAATCTTCTAACATTTCCTTTGCATTCATAGCTGGTTTGCCATTTTTCTTGTTCAAATCAATTATGAGCTGAAGCTGTTCTTCCGCGGTCAGATACGGTAGCAAGTGATGACTTTGAAAGATAAATCCAATTTTTTCTCTACGGATTTTGGTCAATTTCTTTCGCTCATTTTTGTTAAGCTTTGTATCTCCAATAATAACAGTGCCCTCCGTAGGGGAAAGCAATGCACCTGGAATGGAAAGAAATGTACTTTTACCGGAACCCGATGGACCCACAATTGCTATGAATTCACCTGGTTTTACATTAATGGAGATGTCTTTTAGTACTAAATTCTCCTGATCACCATCCTGGTATATCTTTGAAATGTTACTTAATTGTACTGCATACTCATTTTTCATCAATCATTACCTCCTATTATAGCCATTGGATCAACTTTTGCCACTTTTCCTATAGAAAGTAAACTGGTACACAGGGATATCAGGATAAAAACAAACGATATTACCATCACGATTGGTATCTCCAAATGAAAGGGCATGCTACTTGGAAGCAGGGATGCCATGCCAAATGCTAGAGCATTACCAATTATGACACCAAATAATGAAAGCATCAGAACCTGACCCGTAATCATATTGGCAAGTTCCGCCATTCCCATGCCGATTGCCTTAAGTACACCAAACTGTTTTAATTTTTGAATCGTTATTACATAGAAGAATACTCCTAAGATTGCAGCCGAAACCACGACTAATACCCAAAGAATCATATTTATAGTAAGCTGTTCTGCAAGGTAACCCGGAAGATTGTCCACTATCGTAGCTTTATCAATCACCGACAAACCCTCAATATCAATATTGTCGACATCGGATCCTTGAAGGGCAATTGCATGATATTTTTCCTGATAGGAGGGATTAATCTTAGTATTGATTGCTGTATAGGTTTCTGTTGTGATAAATCCTACGGGCGAATGTCCATACATTTCATCCTCAGTAAAACCAACAACGGTCATCTGAATTCCTGATGTTGAATCCTCTACAATATCCCCAACTGTTATATTGTCGTCCTGAAACGAAGCATCTAAAACAATTGTATGCTCAGTGTCAATATCTGATATGGCTTTTCCTTCGGTAATATGTGGCACAAGAAAACTGTTCGGATCAATAGCAAAATAGGTAACATCTAATTTTGTGTCCTCACCTTTGGCAGTTAAGTTCATTCTCTGAATATCAAGACCTGTCACATGATCCGTCGTCATTGAAGTTACCTGTTCAAGAGCCTCTTTTGATACACTGGATATTGTAATTATATTTTCTGCATCCTCGTTAATCACGAAGTACTTTGCATCTGCATTTTCAATTGATGCGCTTACTGCTCGTGCGAGTCCGTTGGCAAGTCCTGATAAAAATAAGACCATAAAAATCATCAGTATTATGATACTCTCTATCAGTAAATATTTTGTTTTACTGTGTTTTAATTCTTTCCATGCTAGTTTCATTTATATTCCTCTTTCTTTACTAGGTTGTACTTATCGGCCGGTAATGTATTACAGTAAATTAGCCGATAATTTTCCTGGTAAATTCCTCTACTGCTACTAAGTCCTTTTCATCCGGTTTTCCCCGGTGCAAGGAGGCAAATTGTCCGTGACAATAAAAATCCTCTGCTACAACTTTTATTTTTTTTGCTGTAAGGTGTTTTTTGATGCTGGGAACAGCACGCTCTGCCAATGCTGAGGTTGAAAATATAACAACCTTGCCTACCATACTTTTATCAAGTCTTTCGATATACTCCTTCACACTCTTATCAATTCCAGCCCAGTATACGGCTGCCCCAAGGAACAGGATATCTACCTTCTCGCGTAAATCAACATCCGTTGTTTCTGCATTACAACCTGCCACCGCCGCTATTCTTTCTGCAAGCTTTTTTGTATTCCCTGACTTTGAATAATATCTGACTGCTATTTTCTTTCCACTCATATTTACTCCATTTCTCCGCTATCTTGCGGCAATGACATTAACCCGTACGATGAAGATTTGGGAGGGTTATTTAATTTCATACTTATTTCCTCTACGCAACAGCTGTTTCGCTTATCGATGTACCAAATATACCCCCCTATTATGACCTGAATATGACCAAATGAAAAGATATTTGTTTTCAGTTGATCTTCTATTTGACATTAGTTCGGTGCCGTACTATACTTATAGTAACAAATAAAATATAAAAGTGAGTGAGTTGATTATGATCAATAAATATTTGGCTATATCTAAAATCTCAAAGATAAGAAGTCAGTTTACTGAATACATTGAGTGTGAGCTAAGAAAACGTGGCATTGAAGGGCTTGTCGTATCCCATGGTAATATATTAGATATACTCTATGAGAACAATGGAAAGTTGACTATGAAAGAAATAAGTGAAGGGATTCATCGTTCAAAATCTACCGTTACCCAGCTAGTAGATAAATTACTGAAAGCTAATTATGTTACGAAAGAAGCAGATTCAGTAGATAAGCGATATTCCTATATAGTATTAACAGATAAAGGGCTAAGCATAAAAAATGACTTCAGAGAGATATCCGAAAATGTAATTAATGAGTTCTACAAAGATTTTACTGATGAAGAAATTGAACTATTATCTTTATTATTGGATCGGGTAATACAGAATTTTATCCGATAATTTTTTCTATAAATAGTTCGGTATCAAACCACCTTGGTTCTTACAATAATAATAGCAAATATAAATTTAGGAGGGTATTTAAAAATGAATGAAACAATAAATATAATTGAAAATCTAAAAACAGTTAGGCATTTTTCTGATAAAAAAATATCAAAAGAACATTTATCCGTTATTTTAGAATCATGTGTTAATGCCGCTACCGCATCCGCTAGACAAACATATTCAATTATAGTTGTAGACGACAAAGAAGTAATGAAAGAAATCGGATATATTGGTAATATAACGCTTATCTTCTGTGTTGATTTTAATAGAGTAATTGATACGGCAGAATATTTGGGTTTCCAGTATAAGCTCAGAATACCTATTACGGATTTTATAACCGGGAGTACTGATACACTTCTTGCTGCCCAAACTGCTGCTATTGCTGCGAAATCTCTCGGAATCGATTCCTTTTTCAGTAATTGCATACACAGAGGAAATATAAATAGAATTTATGATCTTTTAAAATTACCAGAAAAATATTGTTTTCCCTTAACCGCATTGATACTTGGCTATTCAGATGAGGAAAAATCGAAAATAACAAAGAAAGGGCGATTAAGTGGTCCAGGGATAATACATTTTAATACTTATCAGAGTTTAAATAGTCAAGGGTTAGAAAATATAGTTTTAGAATATGATAGCCAAGATAAACATTTCTTATCGTTGATTGACGATTGGAGAGAAAAAGGATATAGTCATTATTTGGATTATTTTTACGAAAAATGGTGTGGATGTCCCAGGGAAGATGAGATAAATGATCACCCGATAAAATCAAATCATAAATATAATCAGGTAAAAGAAATATTGATCAAGAGCGGATTTTTATCAGAAGAGAACTAATCTAATATAGTATTTTTTATTATAAAAATCACGTAGGATGATAAGTCAGATATTAAGCTCTATGCTTACCCATTAGTAATTTAATTAATGAATTTGAAAGTGCTTACTATTAATTATCTATATGTGATATGTAAATCTTATTGCTACTATAGAAAGGAAGTGAATATTTAGTGAGTTTAAGCATATTCAATGCTTTTCCTTACTAATGATTAAAATGATAGAATTAAATAAGCTTAAATTACTTGCTCAGGGAGGGCAAGCAGAAATTTATGAACTTGATGAGAATAAGGTAATACGGGTGTTGCGTAACAAAGAGGATGAGGAGTATCTTAAAGTTGAATTGTCAGTTATGAAATCATTAAAAGAGAAAGACAAAGCAGTACCTACAGTCTATGAATATCGAAAAATAGAGGAACGACCCTCTTTAATTATGGAGAGGCTGAATGGCGATAGTATGCTTGAGCAAATAAGGAAAAGTCCTCTTCAAATTTTAAACTATGCGGAAAGACTTGCGACGCTACATATGGAGATAGCAGATTCTGCTGAAGGTTTAGGACTAATTTCAATTAACGATAGAGCCGCTCACCTGATACCAAAATCCGAACTGTTAGAACCAAAGCTTAAGGAATTTATTCTTACTATTCTATCCGAAATGCCACGAGGAAATGATATTTGTCATGGAGATTTTCATCCGGGAAATATCATAATAACGAAGGGACAATATTATGTTATCGATTGGTTTGGTGCAACCTCCGGAAACAAGTTATCCGATATTGCGCATACCTATCTCATTCTAAGAAATACTCCTAGACTTCCTGGTATTACTGGCTTTCAGAACTTTATTATAAGTCGCTCTGCTAGTGTCATTTCCGGTAGGTATCTATCAACTTGCGCAAAGCTTCAACCTTTCGACCGGAGTGAGTTTTCAAGATGGATGGTGATAAGGGCTGCGGAAAGAGTATTTTATGGCTCCCCCTTCGAAAAGGAAGCCCTTATAAAATTTTTAAGAAAATGCTGGAACGCTCAAGCTTCGGGGGTTCAAGCCAACCGCTGGTGGCAATTTATATAATTATCCTACTTCATTATTTAAGACTTCTACTACATTAACAGCTTCTTTTCTCTTCTTTCCTATAATGTAAATACCAAGCATACCTACCGTACCAATAATTGAAAGTACAAACGCTAGCAGCCATATGTAATTAAGTCCTATCTCTTGAAGGAATCTTCCTGCTATGGAAGTACCGAAGGCTGCACCTAAAGACCAGCTCAGAGAACCCACTGCATTAAATCTTGCTCGGAAGTTGCTTGGACTATTATCCGCCAAATAAACTCCAAAGTTTGTAACAACAAGAATTTCTCCCAAGGTCCAGATTACGGTGGACAGAATGAACATGTAGTAGCTGTGAACCAAACCAAGCATACCAAAACCGACTGCATAAATGATGCCTGCTATCGTTATGTTAATGAGGGGCTTTAAATGCTTTGTAACTGCAGTTACCGCCACGGTGCAAAATATAACAGTAAAGGCATTTATACTCATTAAAAACCCAAACTTACTAGCACCACTACTGCCAAAAACCGCTTCCGTTGTCAGCGGTAATGAAAATCTATGTTGCGTGTAGACAAAGCTATAAAGAATATATACAAGTAAGAATATTGTGATTTGTGGTCTTTTTAATAAAGCACTGATTGTACTCCCTTTTTCTTCTTTTTCCTTTTCCGAATAAACTGTTTCCTTTAAGTTTTCCGGTTTTACTTCTTTAATATTTTTCCATATAAGAAATAATGCAATAAAAGAAGTAACTGCATCGCCTATAAAAAGCAATGGCAAGAAATTATTAAATAGAAAACCTGCAACGATAGGTCCTAACGCTACGCCTACATTAATACCCAGATACTGAAGTGAAAATCCCAACTGTCTTTGGTGCGGTGGAAGAATATCCGTTACAATAGCATTCATCGGTGGCCTTACAGCACCATGAAAAAATGTAGATAATAAAAGAAATATTACGATTGGAACTGGATTTTTCAAAAAGGCACAGGGTAATAAGGATAATGCCGCAGCACCTTGTGCAATGAGGTAAGTCTTTTTTCTTCCTAGCTCATCTGCAAATTTTCCTCCAAGGATGGAAGAAGGAATCCCTATCAAGGATGATATAGTAACAATAATACCTGCAATTCCAAAGGAAAGACCTATTTTAAGAGTAAGGTACATCGTTAAAAAAGGCATTACAAAATCACCAAACCTATTAATTACAGTGGCTCCAAACATAATATACATATTTCTGGGAAGTCCTTTGTAAGTGTTTAATATTCTCAATTTAATGATAATCAACTCTCTTCTTTTTATTATTATAACTTTAATTAACTATTTGGTTAATAAAACCAAATTTTCAATAAGGTACGTGTATTATAATAATGCGTGACTAGTTTGTCAATATTTATTATCACGTTGTTTTAGGTATTACGTTATTTTTAGGTATCATGTTATTTTTAGGTATCACATTGTTTTTAAGCATCACGTTACTTTTAGGTATCTGATTACGTAATTTTGAGATATGCACTGATAATCATATTTTCGATGGGTCTAGATTTTCTGATCGTTTTGTGAAATAATAAAGTAAGAGTTATAAGAATGGAGGTAATATGATGAGAGCTTATGAAAGATTAATTAAATACACAAAGTTTGAAACCGGTTCGGATGATACCAGCATTACCCATCCTAGTACCCAGGAACAGTTGATATTTGGAAAGGCCCTCGTAGAGGAAATGAAAAGCCTCGGTATGAAGGATGCTGTTATGGACGAGAACGGTTATGTGTTCGGTACGATAGATGCAAATATTGAAAACTGGTCAGGTACAATAATCGGTTTTATTGCGCACATGGATGTCGTACGTGATGTGCCCTTTACCAATATTAAAACAAATATCATTGAGAATTATGATGGATCAGAGATTATCCTAAATGGAGATAAGAATGTAAGATTAAATCCCGAGGAATTCAAATTTATGAAGGAATATGTCGGCATGGATTTATTGGTAACCGATGGAACTACACTCCTTGGTGCAGATGATAAAGCGGGCATTGCCGAAATTCTTACCATGGCTGAAACGTTGTACATGAATCCAGAAATTAAACATGGTACCATAAAGATCGGATTTACACCTGATGAAGAAATCAGCCAAGGCGCCGATCTGTTCGATGTAAAGAAATTTGGCGCAGAGTTTGCCTATACAGTGGATGGAGGAGCCTTTGGCGAAATTGAGTATGAGACCTTTAATGCTACGAATGCTGACATATTCCTTCAAGGTGTCAGTATTCACCCTGGTTCTGCAAAAGGTAAGTTGGTTAACGCTTCTTTACTTGCAATGGAATTCAATTCGATGCTTCCGGTACAGGAAAGACCGGAGTATACAGAAAACTATGACGGGTTTTATCATTTAGACAAAATTGTAGGTATTGTTGATAATGTAAAAATGCATTATCTCCTTCGTGATCATAATCTTGCTAAGTTAGAAGAAAGAAAAGTAGTACTGAATGAGACTGCTGCTAAATTAAATATGAAATACGGGGAAGATACCGTTCGGGTTGAACTGAAAGACAGTTATTACAATATGATCGAACAGATCAAACCTCACTGGCATTTGATTGATAATGCTTATGAAGCGATACGAGAATTAGGTGGTACCCCGGTCAGCACTCCTGTCCGCGGAGGTACGGATGGCTCCAGATTATCTTTTATGGGTCTACCTTGTCCAAATCTGGGAACCGGCAGTCACAATCATCATGGTAAGGCAGAATTTGCTTGTTTACAAGCAATGGATAAGTGCGTAGCACTTCTAATCAAGTTGGCTGAAAAGTATGCAAACAGATAATAGAATCTGCGCTTCTTTTCGATGAAGCATTTGGCTTACTTAAGGAATAAGTAAAACATCAACTGAAATAATAAAAAGTATCAATCGTATAATGATCTACTGCCCTGACTAATTGACAATGGGCTCTTCAACATACGATTGATACTTTTATGTTTGTATAAGGTAATGGTTGTACCTATCAGTGAAAGCACACTCATTGCTTCTTTGTTGATATTAAATTCATACCGGGTATGGATACAAGCATTCTTGATGTAACAAATCGCTGTCCATCCCACGTGAGTAAGTTTTCGATATAACCAAGGGTGTCGCTGTTTGTGGTGCCAATAATACGCTGAAAGGCTAATAAATCATACGTATTATTTTTTTCGTCATTAACATATGGAGCTAATGAACTTAAAGCAAGGACTTCCCCTTGCACTGGTTTCATTAACTTACCCTTTTTATCGTAATATTGGGACAAATAATCGCTGCCTTTATTGCTTATATCTAATACAAAAAGCTTTCCTAGCATATCATTAGCTACAGCAACTCTATATAAATCCATATAATCTACACTGTACTCATATTCCTCATTGTACTTATCAAAGTCAAAGATTTCTTGAAGCTTATTATCCTTAAAGGAATAGATATAGAAATAACCATATCCACCACTGCCCCCTGAATCAATACTTATTTTAATATCCTCGCTATTGTCTTTTGTAAAATCCCCAAGAAATATAGTGGGGTTATATCCCGAATTATATTCTGGTGTAATGGATTCTGATTCCTTACTATGACCATCCTCAATTTCAACTGTAATGTTCTCAACAAATATTTCTGAGGGCTCTTCGGGTTTACTACCGTACAAAGACACCTTATCAGCTACACCATCTCCCGTAACATCACCGACTTTTACATCGATTAAATACCTACCTATTTCAGTAGTGCTTATCCCATCTTCTGTGTAGGTGCTTCTAATGTCATAGTCTGAAAAAATACCCCAATTTTCCACTTTATTATATTGAGGATCCGCTGATTGAAAGAATACCATAATTGGAGAATTATCTAGTTCCGGGTGTGCATTGAAAAACTCCCTATCACCATATCGAATCGCTTCCAAGGCTAGTGGTAATTCCCGTCGAAAAATGAAATCTCTTGTGCTTATCGTTGTTGGACCGAAATGTCCATCTATATATAAATATACATAATAAAGATAGCCATTTTCTTTTTTAATCCATTCTCCTCGCACTTCATCTCTCAAATAATTAATTTTATCATACGCATATTCTAGTCCTATCATTAAAAAAAGTTCTGCAGTTATATCAGAATGAGTAAGTGTATAACGCCGTGGTATGATAGGTTCTGTAGTAGTTACCCCTTCTTTAAATTCAACTGTCAGCTTCTCAGGGTCTAGTCTACTCATACAATTTGCTCCTATATCGCATTTTCAATATAATCATTATATGGAATTTAGCGTTATAATGTTCCCGGTCTACAATTTATAGAAGCACTTGTTATATTAATTTCAGACACTAAATCATTTGTTTTGCAGAGGTAACGGTTATCTCCAATACTCTGCTTAAAAACGAAAATTTCTCTTTCATCATTTCGAAGTCTAAACCTGCTTCAAGAAAGTTAGCAGTTCCTTCCACTACGAATCCTGTTCCTTGATAATCTTTATAACCAAGCACTTCTTTACTTCCGAGCGTCATCTTTACTTTATTGTTCTGATTGACATTTTTTTCTGTTTTACGCATTCCTGCGGCAGGGATTAAAATTCTTTCATCCGTTGTAACGACAAGATATGAATTCCAAGTGTTGATTACATGCGGTTCCTCTACTCCCCATGAAATAATTGAAACGATACCTTCTTTTGTTAATACCTCATTAAATTTTTCTGTTAGCATTGTACATATCCTCCTAATATTTATTTAATAACACCATTAAGAACGATGTATCATATATATCATCGATACATGTTATCTATATTTATTATATATTCATCATTGTAAATTGTCAATTGGTAATTATCTATATTATCGACAAATATTATCTTTAATTCATATGCTAAGATATTGACTACTAAATAATAATAGAGTACTATATTGAAAGAATATACTATCATATCGGAGGGTAAATCTAATGCAATTTTCTATAGGAGTGGAGTATGCCTTACATTGTTTGTTATATATGGTAGATATCCCAAGCGGGAAATCTGTTGGGATTAAAGACTTAGCAACCTTTCAGGGAGTTTCTGAAACATATTTATCAAAGGTGTATACAAAATTAAGAAAATCATCAATTGTCAAGTCTATTCCCGGAGTGAATGGAGGTTATGCCTTAGCACGTACTCCTGACAATATAACATTTTGGGATATCGTTGAAGCAGTAGAAGGTACATCGCCGTTATTCCAGTGTGCCGAGATTAGGCAAAACGGACTCCTTTTAGATAAAAACAACTTACCTGACGCCTATACAAAATGTCCTTGTCTAATAAAAGTTGTTATGTTAGAAGCTGAAGATCAGATGAAACAATATTTGAATAATAAGACTTTAGCTTGGCTTCATGAACAAGTAAGAAATAAGATTCCGGAAGAAAATAGTAAAGCAACGATTGAATGGTTTAATAATATTAGATCAAAGTAATATTTAGATATCTTCGACCGCCTGAACATTTCACAGAATTAATAAGAAATGACTAATTATGCTCGGTGTCCTTATATCCGTTGTCAGTTTTCAGAATCATAAAAGATACCAACCGAAAAGCTGGTATCTTTTATGATTCTGAACTGCTTATTACGAAATACATATCTCCTCATCCACCATCCAAAAGATAATCATAACATGTATACGCACTTCCCTCGGTGGTAAATGATAAATGTTAGTAATAATTTATGGTTCTTTATAATGATAATTTTACATATTAAATTACATATGTTATAATTTGTAGCAGTAAACAAACAATTGCTGAAAGGAGTTAGGATATACCCATTAAATTGTTGGTATATTTTATACGCGGATGAAAAATAATTTAAAAAGTAATTTAATAATAATGTTAAAAGGTTTTATCATTGGTTCGTCCATGAGTGTTCCTGGTGTAAGTGGTGGAACTATGGCCATTCTTTTAGGTATTTATGACAAGTTGATCGGTGCCATCAGTAATTTTTTGAAGGACATTAAGGGAAACACAATATATCTTATGAAATTTGGTATTGGTGCCGCTGCTGGTATTGGTTCCTTAGCATTTGCTATTAAATGGTTGTTAGAAAAATATCCATTTCCGGTTTCCTTCTTCTTTCTAGGTGCTGTAATTGGTGGTATTCCAGCTTTGTATAACAGGACAAAAAAATCCTCCCTTAAGTTTTCATCGGTAATCTATTTTCTTTTGGGATTGGGTATTGTAATTTCCATCGGATTTATCCCTGTTGGCAATTTTGATATAAGTTCCGGTTCCGGAATAACTCACTACTTTATGTTACTCATTACCGGTATTATAATTGCGCTGGCATTAGTCTTACCTGGTATCAGTACCTCCCATATGCTACTTATTCTGGGAATGTATGATGCCATGCTTTTAGCTATTACCGAATTTAATATCGTTTATATTGGTATATTGGGGATTTCCACATTAGTCGGAATATTTCTAATTACAAAACCCATCGAATGGACGATGAATAAGTTTCCGCATCAAACGTATTGTATGATTATTGGTTTTGTACTAGGATCCACTTCTGAGATCTTCCGTGACAAAATAATGCCTGCCATTCCGAGTAATGCTAATTCTTCCTGGTGGATTGCTTCTGTCCTAATGTCAATCGTTACTTTTGTGCTTGGATACAAGGGGATTGTATCATTATCTAGGTTTTCAAATGATTAATGGATATTTAAAATGTCAACGATAAAATGCTTGCTAATGAATTCAACTACCTATATATAGGGTGTTGCTACACTAACTGATAAGTTAATGTAGTAACACCCTCTTTTTTTATCTATCATTTTGTGAACATATACATCATAAATTATCTAATAAAATACCATCTATTCCACTAGCTATAAGCCCAAATGGAATAATTACATTATTTTACCATAGAAACAATCGCTCTTTAACATATATTTAACATAATTCTGACAAATTACAGGGCTATTATTACCTTAATATAACAAGAAGTGATTGTAATGGAAAAAAATTAACTAGAATTTAACTTGTAAGGAGCACATAAGTATGAAGAAGAAAATTATTACATTATTTTTATTATTTATCGTTACATTTTCCGCATCTAACCTATTTATTTATAATACGGCAAAAGCAGAAGTGGTCGTAACGGCATCTCAAATAGGCTTTTCTCAATATCCTGCAAAAACAACCTACTCCTCAGGTGAAAGTCTAGATCTTTCAGGGATGGTAGTGATGAGTCTTAACAGTGATGGCACAAGTACTACGATTACCGATTATACCGTTGAAGGTTACAATAGTAGTCAAATCGGAATCCAGACAATTACAATACGTTACCAAAACTGTACTGCAAATTTTAATATTACAGTGAATCCAGCAAAAGTAACGAATATCTCTGTTGTTAATAGTAGTATGACCTCCTATACCTTAGACTGGGATGCAATCGCTGATATCAATTATTATGAAATATACCTTCTAGACGATATGGCTGGGACCTATTCCTTATTAACTACAACAACAAGTAATACATACACCTTTTATAGTACACCTGGAAAAATAAGCAACTATCAAATACGTGCTATAAAGAATGCCAACGGAGTGATCTATACCGGTGAATTTTCCGATACCTATTCTGCAGCATCTGCTCCTGGGAAGGTAGAAAGCCTTACTGTTATCAGTTCAACGGATACCTCTGTTGAATTATCCTGGAGTGCAGTAGCTGGTGCTACAGGTTATGGCATTTACCGCCTTGCTCCCTCGGCAACCGATTATATATACTGTGGAGATGTAACATCAACTACATTTATAGATGTAAAGCTAAAATCAGGTACAGCCTATCAATATAAAGTGAGTGCTTACACGCTAAACACATCCTTTTCAGGTGAATTCTCTCCAATCGTTGATACCAGTACGAATCCTGCTAAGGTCGCACTTCGGTTAAAAGCAGGCGATCAAAAAGTCAGACTAACCTGGCCAAAAGTGACCGGTGCAAATTCCTATGACATCTATAGCGGAGATGATACTTCCGGATATTATCTAATTACAACCGTGATAGGAAATGAAAATTGCACCTACATAATTGATGGTTTAACAACCGATGAAACTTATTCCTTTTATGCGATAGCACACCGCGAATATAACGGAATTGTATATAATAGTAGTAATTCCAATATTCAGACCGTCACCATTGTAGAGATTGCAGATACCAATATAACGGCAAAATACTTTTTAGGTAAGACAGAATTTAAGAAATCCGCAGCTTATACCAAGATACCGTTTTTCAAAGATAATGTTAATTATTCAAAAAGTTATGTGATACCTGGTCTGGTCACAACGAATGTTGGTGGCTTCATCAGCAATACGATGTGCCCACAGGGAATTACGTTTGCAGAAAATTATTTGTTGTTAACGGCATATGATAAGTCGGCCCAAGAAAACTCCGTTATCTATGTTCTTGATAAAGATACCCAAGAGCTAATAACAACCTTGGTGTTACCTACGATGGCACATGTAGGTGGTATCAGCTATGACGGAACAAATGTGTGGGTAACAACTGGCACAAAAGTATCTGCTATACTTTTTTCAGATATTATGGCTGCAGTAGGTGAACATAATGCCTATTCCTTAGTTGATTTTCGTGCTGTTTGTAAGGTTGGTATTTCCGCTTCCTTTATTACATATTATCAGGATAAGCTTTGGGTAGGCTCTTATGATGAATTAAAATCAACCTATCTATATAGTTTCTCAATTGATGATTTTGGTACCTCGGTTACCTTAACAAAGGAAGATTCCATCAAAATGCCAACTAGATCTCAGGGGATCGCCTTCACCGAGGACGGGTATTTAATTATATCCCGCTCCTGTCAGCTTTACCAAGGACTTCGTGGATATATGCGCCGAATTGATGTTTATCAACCCGATTTTACAAGCGAGGGTAGCGGTACGATTTCCTTAGGGGCATGTCTTAATTATGTTTATACTCCTTCCATGAATGAGGACATTGCACTGAACGGTGAATATCTGTATGTTAATTTTGAATCAGCCGCTTTTGAAAATGCCTCCTACAAAATGGATCGCATATGCGCCTTCAAATTAAGTTCCATCCTTAATAAGGATTCCGAATCGACTCTTGTTGTTAAGAAGTGATAAATAATTATTCATAATGTAGAGGCAGGTGTAGCAAAACTAACATATAAAATAGTTTTGCTACACCTGCTTTTTTATTATATAGAAAAATGTGATTACCGAAGTACCCGCCAATATAGTATAATTAGTTATATAACAATCGCCGCTACACAAAGCCACTTAATTTATGTTTGATTTAAGTTAAACTACAAAGGAGATTAACTATATGGATAAGAGAAAAGTAATTTTATATATTGCACAAAGCCTTGATGGTTATATTGCAAGAGAGGATAATGATATCAGCTGGTTATCTGTTGTGGAGCAGAAAAATGAAGATTACGGATATGGAGACTTCATAAAATCGATCGATACCGTTATTATGGGTCGTAAAACTTATGAAAAAGTCCTATCGTTTGGCATTGAATTTCCGCATAAGGACAAAAAATGCTATGTATTATCCAAAACCCATAAAGGTTCTGACCAAAATGTGCAATTTTATAATGATAGTGTTGATGAATTAATAAGTAACCTTAGGAGTGAAGAGGGGGATGACATATTTATCGACGGCGGAGCTGAAGTAGTGAAAGAGTTTCGCAACAGTAATTTAATAGACGAGTATATACTATCCATAATTCCAATTTTCTTGGGGAAAGGTATCCGATTATTTAAGGAGTCGGAAATTGAAAATAAGCTCAAATTAATGGATAGCAAAACTTTCGTCACTGGTTTAGTACAGCTAAAATACGAACGGGTTGATTGAAGAAATATTCTTCTATAATAATGCAACTGCTGAGCAACTACATGCGGAATATGCGGGATTTCCAGATACCACTCATGCTGGATTACTGGTTGGATTCTTTTCCCATCGTAGTGACATTTTTTCTATCCAATACATAAACCTTTCGTTTCATAATATAATGTAATAATACGATATAATCTCGGAGGGTTTATGAAAAAAATTCTAATTAAAACATTAATTGTTAGTGTTGTGGTTCTGCTGTTTCCCTTCACCCTTACTATGCTATACTCCCAACGCAATCATGAAGATGCCATAGAAACCATGGACTTCACAATATACTATGAAGTGAATGGCTCCAAAGATAAGCTCTCCTTTGATGAATACCTGATTGGCGTCGTAGCTGCGAATATGCCGGCAGGTTATCAGACAGAAGCCTTAAAGGCTCAGGCTGTTATTGCAAGAACCTATGCTCTATATAACATAGCTCTTCTAACCGATGAAGATAAAGCCAAGAAAAACTTTACTACTTCTGAGCTCGGTCTATCCTACATAAGTTTATCCTCACTGGAGCAGTTCTGGGGAAGCGAAGACTACACCACCTATTTTACAAAGCTGGAAAATGCAGTATATGGGACAAAGGATCAAGTTATTGTCTATAATAACGACTTGATTTTGCCCGTCTTTTTTGATACAGGCTCTGGCTTTACAAGAAATGCTTCGGAGGCATGGGGTGTTGACATCCCCTATCTGGTAAGCGTCCCCAGCAAACAGGATGTTACTTCTACCAATTATCTGAAGATTGATGAGTTTGAAATCTCTGATTTGATTCCATTATTAGAGAATTATTATAGCGATATCAAACTAACTGAGAAAAAGTTCTTTGAAGAAGTGTCGGTAGATACCAGAGATAGCGCCGGTTATGTCACAAAAATAGACCTTGGCGGCCAAACCGTCTCCGGTGAGGAATTTGCCAAGGTCTTAGGGTTACCCTCGAATCATTTTTATATTGAAAGTTATGAAGACAAGGTACGAATTATTTGTAATGGAGCTGGTCATGGCGTTGGGTTAAGTCAATATGGTGCAAATGCAATGGCGGAAGAGGATGATTCCAACTATGAAACTATTCTGGAGTATTATTATACCGGAGCTTCCATAACGGATATCGCTAAGGCAGATTAATAATTACCCTTCTTCGTTAGGAAGATAAATTCCCCCAACCATACCTTTAATTTGTTCTCTTCCTCCCTTTGTTTGTTAGACAAGCCTTTGTGGAATACCGCAACCTGTTCATATTCCAACTGTGTAACGTCTGCTTCTGCATAACGATAACGCATAAAGATATTAGCTACCTCCTGGAACGTAATCCGGTCATAACAAAAATGGTCCTTCACCCTCTTTGATAGCATTAATATTGTTTCTTGCTGATTAAGTACAAAGCCTTCTCTCTTAAGTAACTTCAAAACACGTAATAACAGCATATACATCTTCTTATTGTAATTCGCATTGTTGAATGATTTTTTATAACGGAATTTTAGCATATAATAATATATAATTAAGAATAAGATTAAAATTACTATAGTAGCAAGGATAATGATAACTACGTTCATCATCCCCTCTGCTTGATTTACCTCTTTCATCGGTATTGTTCCTAGATCTGCTTGATTAACACTTTCCCCATTATGCATATACTGCTCAGACGGGTCAGGATACCCGAGACCTACCATGTCCCCTGGTTTCTTAAGCTCAGCCCATGTTGTATATCTGGCCTCATAGAAGGGTGAGGTTGCTTCGAAGGGAATCCAACCAACTCCTTCAATATAAGCTTCTGCCCAGGCATGTGCTTGACTGTTCTTTACCGGGTACATATTATTGTCATCTTTCGTGCGAAACCGAACTATAAAGCCTTCTACATATCTGGTTGGGATACCGATGCATCTGCCCAAGACCGCCATCGCAGTCGCATATGCCGTACAGTACCCTTCCTTACTTTCAAATAAAAAATAATCCGTAAAATCTTCGCCTTTGGGTACTTGTTTCATATTTAAGTTATACTTATACTGATGTAGATAGTTCTCAATCGCTTTTAGTTTATCATATTTTGAATCATAATCGGCTGTTATTTTATCCGCTAAATCTTTAACTCTGTCCGGAAGTGTATCTGGTAAATCAATATAGTTCGCCTTAATGATCTCCGCACGATCTCCTAGTAGCTCATAAAAATTCCATCTTGATAACAAGGTATCTGCCAAATCGTCTATTAATGCTTCGTCTTGAAGCCAACGAGTAGAATCCAAATTAATGCTACTGGCATTATCATAGGAAAATGAGTCTGCATCAATCAACATCTGCTGAAAAGCATCCCCCTGTAAATTCATCTCGTAGAATATACTTTCATAGGCTGTTCCCCTACCACGTACATTTGGAAATGTAATATTCGCAGGTTCCGTGGATAACTTCCCTTCCTTTGATTTCATGTTATACCAACTTGTCTTTATCGGATAAAAGAAGGTCTTTGTCTTAATATTATTATACTGAACTTTTAATGTAACTCGCTCAATAAAGCGATTGTTCTGTAACACCTCCGGTGTCTGTCTGGAGAGAGCATAAACCAATTCACCATAATCCAACAAATAATCCTTCTCCCCCTGCAGATAACCCTGTTTACTTTTCTCCCAGCTATTTCCCGTATACACATCGCTTACTGAGCCAATCAAATAGATGGGTTTATTACTTTGGGAGATGGATACCTTGAGTGCAACCTTACTATCTTTGATAAGATTGTCGCCTTCACTTAGGTTACCGCCATCCTCCGAATATCCTGTTAAATTAACGCTGAATTCACTTGCATTTTCTCTTAAATAGTATTGAAGATCTGACTTCCAATTTTCAATTTGATTGACAATATTATGATAAGCATCTTTAAAACCTTTCCATTGAAGTGGTTCTTCTTTTGATGGTAATGCTATGGATAGAACTGCAAGCAACAGGCAGATTGGAGCCAAATACAATATGCCCTCTTTCTTCTCTTGTTTACCTGATTTCCGGCTATAAATGATACCATATACCTCAATAATAATTGTTAATATGTAAAAGATACATATCGCCACTACTGCTTTATTAATATTAACCTTATTTATACTTAACACAATTAACGTTACCATCAATATAATTGCTAGAATGATTTTTTCTGTTTGGTGCTTTGTTATTAAAAAGAACAATATGGCACTCACGAATGCGACCGCAAATACAATGAAACTTGCAAAGTGCCTAACATAGAGTTCCTCCATTCCATTGTATGAGGCACACCAATTGACCAACTCCTGAAGCCAAACAAATGGGTTCGTATCGCGAAGCCAAAAAATCAATCCAAGAATCGGTAAGACACTTCCCATCACAAGATATGTGACAACATTCTTTCTATTTATATCAAATAGATATATTAGCATTGCTGGGACAAAGGAATAGAAAGCACCCACTACAATTGGTACCTTAAGTTGATAATTCTGGTTGATTGCAAGTGCCAGCGCCCAGGTCAAAGCCATGGTTAACATGGTATGATATGCCTGATACAGCTTTTCCCTATCCTTAAACATATAAGAACCCCCTTAGTAGCTTATTCATTTCCTAAATAATTTCCTTTGAGAGAATATCCACAATCTCATCCTCTGCCATAATCTGATGAACATCGATTCCTGACAATTTCATGCTGCTTATTATTTCCTTTGTATTCTCCGAAATATCATTGCTTATTAAAAGTATGCTGATACGGTTTCCATTCGAAACTGCTTGTAATGCTGCCAGATAGACTTCCTTCGTTAGAAAATGTGTTGCAGCAACATAGAACATACCCTCTTCCCTGCGCAGTATTCTCTCCTTGATTAAATCACTGACCGGAATAGTACCTTGAAAATGGATGGAGACACAGGCTTTATAAAAGGCATTAAAATCTTCTCTCGTTGCGATTGAAACAACTTTCTTTCCGTCCATTTCATAGATAATCTGTGACGGCGTTCCACGTAACGCATAGAAATTTGCAATCGCAAGAACGCTTTCAATGATCTTATCCTCTGCAATTACAACATTGAGATCGTCATCCTTGATTTTCATCAAATCCATGAATAATACAATTTGTGATTTGGGGATATGTTGATACTTTCTACTAATCAACTCATTCATCCTGGCTGTTGCCTTCCAATGAATCCGTTTTCTACTGTCTCCTATATTATATTTACGAATTTCGGTATCTAGTTCGTCTTCGGCTGTATTGCTAAAGCGCATTGGATTTTTAACATCATTTTGTGGTGGTGCAATACCCAATTGCTCCAATGTCACAATTCTTGGAAGCACAACCACTTTTAGCTTGGTACCCACCGGATAGGTAATGGAAAAAAGGTAGAGAAAATCAGTGACTTCAATTGAATCCACGCCAACATAATATTCACCTCGGTAATTACACTTTATCCTTGTCTCCAGTCGCTCACTTTCACTCGGAAGCAGGCTGTATTCTGCTATCTGATGAGTTGATTCTATCGTGGACTTATCACTAAGAAAGTTCACCTTAACATTACGAAAAGTAATATAATCCTCATTTGCTATAATAAAGGAGTATATGGTCCAATCCCCTTTTACTACGAGATAGCTCTCCATCGATTGATAGAGCTTAAAACGGATATAGACATAGATCGTATACAAAAAGGCTATGATCGGGGTTAAGATGGTCAGATAAAAAAGAGCATATGAAATATTACCTCCATAATAAGAGGCGAATACACTGCTCAAGGCTATAGCTACCACACAAATCAAACGATTTATTTTCATATGATTATTCCTATCTGTAACTAAGAAAGCACCGGAACGGGTATCTTAGCAACGATATTTTTTAATATCTTTTCTAATTTAGATTGAGATAATCTTGCCTCAGGAGACAGGATAATACGATGTGCAAGCACGGGATGAACCAAGGTAATAATATCATCCGGAATGCAATAATTTCTTCCTTCAAGATATGCTCGAGCTTGCGAAGCTCGAAGTAAGGCAAGGGTCGCTCTTGGGCTCGCTCCTAGTGTAATATTAGCGTCTTTTCTCGTCTCTTGTACAATCTTAGTTATGTAAGAAACCAAATCTTGGTTTACTTTAATATCTTCTACTTCCTTCTGCATCTGAAGTACCATATCCCCGTCCACCACGGGGTCCAGCTTCTTCACAAGTTGATGACTTAAGAAACGATCGGCCATCAATTTCTCATCTCCCAGCCCCGGATAACCGATAGATATCTTCATCATAAAACGGTCTAATTGTGCCTCTGGCAAATTGTAGGTTCCCAAATAATCGATGGGGTTTTGTGTTGCGATTACCATAAAAGGTCTGGAAAGGAGATAAGTTATACCATCAACTGTCACCTGCTTTTCCTCCATAGCCTCTAATAAGCTTGCCTGGGTCTTCGGGGAGGTACGATTAATTTCATCCGCTAGTATTATGTTATTCACAATTGCTCCCTTGGAATACTCAAATTTGCCTGTTTGCATATTATAAATGGATAATCCCGTCACATCACTTGGTAGTGTATCCGGAGTAAATTGAATTCTTGTAAACCCACAATTAATGGTCTGAGCAATCGTCTTAGCAAGTGTTGTCTTACCTACACCTGGCACATCTTCTAATAGCAGATGACCTCCTGCCAGTAAGGTGATTAGGGCATATTCGATTACTTCCCGCTTTCCTACAATGATTTCTTCCATGTTATGTATCATTTCAGTGATATTTTTTTGATTTTCCATTCTACAACCCCTTCTCATTCCATTATAGTAAACCCTTACATTATTATACTTTATTTGGTATATCTACCGCAAGGTAAGAATTGCAGTACTTTTTGTACTTTTTATAGCAAACTATATACTATTTTAATTTGCTGATTTTGTATTTATTGCATCAACCGTTTGTTTTTCATTTATAATAAAAAGATGTCTTGACGTAGACTGTTATGGTAACAGAAAACTCAAGACATCCGTAGTATACTTTATATTTTTTCGACAAGTCCATTGAGAAGCTTGACTGTGTTTTTAATTGCTATTTCTTCAAATTCGGAATATGTCATCTCGGCACTATGGTCTGCCTTATCCGAGATTGCCCTAATAATCAGAAAAGGAATTTGGTTTAAATGAGCTGTCTGAGCTATTGCGGCTCCCTCCATCTCGGTACAATATCCATCGAAATTCTCCACTAGCCAAGTCTTCTTACCGCTATCGGAGATAAATTGGTCACCGCTTACGATTCTACCGGTATGAACACCTACATTCGGGATAACCTCAGTACAAACCGCTTTTGCGAGATCAATCATTTGCTTATCCGCCTCGAAGATGGAGCGTTCCATTCGAGGTATCACACCAAGGCCGTAACCAAAGCCGGTAGCATCCATATCATGCTGCTGTGTGTCCGTAGAAAGTACAATATCTGCAATATCGATTTCATTTCGTAAGGAGCCTGCAACACCCGTATTAATAACTGCATCAATGTGGTAAAGATCCGCTAAAATCTGTGTGCAGATAGCCGCGTTCACCTTTCCAATCCCACAGCGAACCACCACTACTTCTTTCCCGTTAAACGTTCCTTCATAAAAATCCATGGAAGCAATTGTTTTCACAGTTACCCTCAACATCTGACCTTTTATAATATTAACCTCTTCATCCATTGCACCGATGATTCCGATTTTATTCATATCTGTACCTCCTGATAACTCTAAGTATTTGCTATCCATATTTTATCTTATTACTGAATAAAATACAAATCATTTATACTACACGTTGCTCTGAAAAAGAGGTATTAATCTCCTTTCCATCGATATATCACCCTGTTGTAGCATTATCCCAAAGCGTTATAAAACGTAAACAATAGAATAAACTTCACCTCTGGTATAAATTCTATTTGTAAACTTATTATAATTTATTATAATTGTTGCCTCTAATGGATTGATAATGCACAATTTATCAAGTAAATATATTCTAATGCTATACAACAATAGCGATTATATGTAAAATTAAAATTAAGTAACAAAACTATTTGCAAAAAGTAACTGACTGAGATACAATGTATTCGGTTATGAGTAGCCTCTAACATACTGGCCTCATACATTGAATTAGATATTAAAAAAGGAGGGGATTAAAACATGACATATAAAACCTCAGGAGTATGCAGCAGAGAAATCAGCTTCGAAATAGATGAAAAAACTGATACAGTAAGTGCATTGCATTTTATGGGTGGCTGCTCCGGCAACGCAGGCGGATTATCCCGCTTGGTTATCGGAATGACCGTAGATGATGTGATCCGCAAATTAGAAGGAGTTCCTTGTGGCTCACGTCCAACTTCCTGTCCGGATCAATTAGCGAAAGCATTAAAGGAATGGAGGTCCTAAGAATGAAACGTATCGTATTAACCGGAGGGGGAACCGCCGGCCATGTAACTCCATGTATCGCATTATTACCGGAATTAAAAAAAGAGGGTTATGAGATTGAGTACATTGGTTCTTATGATGGAATTGAACGTAAACTGATTGAGGAATACAATATTCCTTATCATGGAATTTCCTCCGGTAAGTTAAGAAGATACTTTGACCCCAAAAACTTTTCTGATCCCTTTAAGGTAATGAAGGGTTATTTCGAGGCTAGCAAATTACTTAAACAGTTAAAGCCGGATATCGTATTCTCCAAAGGCGGCTTTGTAACAGTTCCCGTTGTATTAGCAGCAAAAAAACATAAAATCCCCGTAATCGTTCATGAATCCGATATGACTCCGGGGTTAGCCAATCGGCTAGCACTTCCCTCAGCCGCTAAAATCTGTGTAAACTTTCCGGAAACCTTGAAATACCTTCCAGCAGAGAAAGCGGTGCTAACCGGTACTCCAATCCGCAAGGAACTTTTCTCCGGTAATAAGATTAAAGGTCTTGATTATTGTGGTTTTTCTGCCAACAAACCGGTGATTTTAATAATCGGTGGAAGTAGTGGCTCCAGAGCAATCAATGAGATAATTCGTGGAATGCTACCGACTTTACTTAAGGATTATCAGATGATACATCTTTGTGGAAAAGGTAATTTGGACGAACGCTTAAGCGATATGTCCGGATATGTGCAATATGAATACAGTAAGAATGAGTTAAGTGATCTGTTGGCTGCTTCCGACCTGGTAATCTCAAGAGCCGGAGCCAATGCCATCTGTGAGCTTCTTGCCCTGCGTAAACCGAATATACTAATTCCTCTCCCGGCAGCCTCCAGTCGAGGTGATCAGATTTTGAATGCCGAATCCTTTGAACGTCAGGGTTATTCCTTTGTACTGAAAGAAGAAGAATTAAGCTTAAGTAGCCTACTTCATGCCATTACTACTGTAATGGAGACAAAGCAGGATTACATCAATTCCATGAATCAGAGTGAATTAAATAATTCCATTGATACCATAGTAAAGCTGTTTAAGGAAACTGCAAAGTAATTAACAGTCCTTTCTTATAAACAAAAAAAAGCACCGGATATATAAGCCTCTATGAAATTTGCCCTATGGCTCATCTCGTTTATAGGCGTTATCTCCGGTGCATTTTATTTAATCATTAAAGTCTTGCTGCAATTGCAATTGATAAAGCTGCAGCCTGTCCCTCTGCATAGTTTCCTGGAACCCAGGGTATTGTCATCTGGTCTCCATGAAATCTAGGGATTAAATGAATATGAAAATGATTTATCGTCTGTCCTGCTGCCTCTCCATTGTTTTGCAGAAGATTGATGCCTTCACAATTTAACTCTGCTTGCATTGCAATTGCCACCTTACGGGCAACCACTAAGGCTTTGGCCGCGGTATCCTGCTCCAGTTCAAAAAGATTCACACTATGTTTCTTGGGCAAAATAATTGTGTGTCCGTGTGCGGCAGGGAAGATATCCATAATTACTTTAAAATCTTCATCCTCATACACAGTAGCCGAGGGTATCTCTCCGGCAATAATCTTACAGAATATACAATTGTTATTCATAATAGCACCTCCATGTCGATTGATGTAACACTCTTTTTATTGTAAAAATTCCCATAATTTGATACTATACTATATGATATAAATAAAAAAGGGAGGCCCTATCGAATGTTTTCAGAAGCAAACAGTGATACTCTTGCCCGCATGGTTAAATCCAATCCCGAATTTGAAACAATGATTGCTACCGTCATTGCCGATAATAAGAGAACAACCTCCATGTTTGTGCATGAGCTTCGTAATCCATTATCCCTACTTAAGGGTACCATACAATATATCGAACTCAAACATCCGGAAGCAAAAGAATATAAATATTGGGATCAAATGCAAGACCTAATTAACGATATGGATCATATCATGGCAGATGCTTCCCTTTTAAATACCTGTAATTATATCCATAAGGAGGATACAAACTTAATAACACTCCTTAATAATATCATTCGCAGTTTTATGCCACAGGCTTACAGTCAGCAGATAGAATTATCTCTTACCCTCGATCCTGCATGTGAAGAATATTTCACTAATTATTGTTGTGATGCAATAAAGCTAAAGCAAAGTTTTTCTAATTTAATTAAAAATGCTTTTGAAGCTACCGTTCCAGGTAATTTCGTACATATTAACCTTGCCTATTTGCCTGAGATAGATCCAACTCCTTCGAAACTTTCCATACAAATCAGTAATAATGGTCAGCTAATTCCGGAGGAGGTCATCGAGAATATCTTTGTTCCTTTTGTAACCTATAAGAAAGGTGGCACCGGTGTAGGGCTCGCTCTTGTGAAGAAAGTTATCGATCTTCATTATGGCAGCGTCAGTGTAGATTCCTCTGAAAATTTAACTACCTTTACCATCCTCTTGCCTGTATAAGGGTTACAGTATATTAAATTGAAATACCTGATCAAAGGTACGAAGTGTCTTAAAGTTACCTTTCGCCGTTAATTCTCCCGACATAAATGCGCCTTGAAAGGTTATTCGGCCAAGAACCAATTTATTCATAACGCTGTGTGTTGTTTTCGCCACAACCTCCGCATCGGGTTTCTCACCGTAATAGCATTTGAGGCGCTTATTATTTATTTCCACAACCAACGTCTTCTTCGTATCGGATAAATTAATGGAGTAAGACGCTGTAAAGTCGTCCAGCGGGTGGAAATTATCCTTCAAATTCTTAATAAACTCCTGTCCTGACTCACCGTCATTGTTTGTATCGAGCATTTCCTTAAATAATTGTGTCAGTTCTTCAATATCCTCTTTCTGCTTCTTCACATACGTATCATCGGATACATATACGGATAATTGCTCGCTTTCTTGTGGCGTCAGCACAATCGAATTGCTTCTCAGCACATTTAATTTAATCGCAGTATTACTAGTTGGAAGCAGCTTTGTCTTCTGATGAATTGTCCTATAATAAGTTTCTGCTCTTTTCTCAATAATTCCTGCATAATCCGAATTTGTCTCAAAGTCAACATGATCCTCAACATAAGCACTTAAACCGTTACAGGGCATTCCGCCAAGCATCTCCCAGGCCTTAATAAGAGTCAGCTCTGCATCTCTCTCCCCGTAGGTATTGGCAATAACGATTGGTAGCATATATAATTTACTTAGCTTATCCTTATCTGCATAAAGCCAGCAGGCATCCAAAAACTGCTGCATCAGTCCGCCAATTCCCATCCACTCAACCGTGGTAGCTAATATTACGCCATCTGCTTCCTTCAGTGTCATAGGTAGCATATTGATTGAATTCTTCTCTTCATAGAGGTTGTATCTGGTCACTGTAACTCTGAGCTCTTCCAATACGGTTGTAAGCTTACTCATTACATAAAGTGTCGGATCCTCAATTAATCCCCTGCCACCATAATAGATATTAATTTTCATGCAATAACCTCTCCTCCTGCCATTCGCAAGCTTTCCTGGATAGTATTCCTAGTATTATTAATCTTAATTCGTCATACTTCTATCGTTGCTCTCGTGCTTTTTGGCCTACGATATAAAATGGCTGCGAGTAGCAAACCTGCCAAAAAACCTCCTACATGGGCTGCTTGGTCAATCCTTGCATTTGCAAGTCCTCCGTAAAGAGTGAATACCACGAATAAAACCATTTGCCGTGTACTAATATCCTCCAGCCGACCTCTATTCACGATTACAATTAAGAGCATAGCACCTACAACACCAAAGATAGCACCGGAGGCTCCAATCGAGAATACGGAATGCCCATAGGATAATTCTGCATTGTCTTTCCACATATTATAACCGATTGAAGTAATCCCTGCAAGAATTCCCGAAGCGAAATAAATGAAAAGATATCGGAACTTTCCTGCCGCTCGTTCCAGATTGTATCCCACGAATAGCAGAACAATCATATTATTAATCAAATGACTCCAATCAGCATGCATAAACATCGAGGTAATGATTCGATAATATTCTTTTTCTTCCTTAACAAAATACCAGGATAGGGCTCCTTTGGATAACATTTGATCTTCACCACCAAAAGCACCGGTATAATGCATCACGAGAAAAGCTATGATGTTAATCCCGATAATAATTGTATTCATCAGGGTGAAAACCTTAAACTGACTGGAGGCAAATCCCTGTATTGTATCTGTTTTTTGTACTTGGTTGTATTGATTATAAGTGGCAGAGCTATTGTCCAACAATCGTTGTTTTTGTTCTTCTTCGAGAAGCTGTTCTATTGTCTCCCTAAGTCCAGCAACATCGGTCGGCTGATTTTCATATATAATTAAACGGTTATAACTAGTATCCATAATCCAATGGGCATTCTCTTCTATCTCAGTACAAAAGTGCTTCACCCGATCCGGGAATTGCGTAAGCACTAGACTTAAGAGCTGTGTTCGATACGGATGAGAATTCAAAAAAGTGGTTTTAATCTGTTCCAATATATGCTTGTATTGCGCCTGTGTAAATTCCGTACCATTCCTTGCTTCCATTACAGATACAACGACAAGGTCCTGCTCTTCTGTATGACAGAATAAATATATACCCTGTGAATTTGAATCTATTCTCCGATAGCCCCTGTTTGTTAAGCTGCTACTTAGTCTGTCTTCTACCATCTTTGATTTGTCCTTTACTTAACTTAGTCTTCCCATGCAAATGAACGTTTTACTGCCTTCTTCCATCCATTAATCAAGGCATCTCTCTTTTCAATCACCATATTAGGAAGAAACGTCTCTGCAAGTGCCCAGTTTCTTTGGATTTCTTCCTTGTCCTTCCAAAAACCAACCGCCAATCCTGCAAGATAAGCTGCCCCAAGTGCGGTTGTCTCAATACATTCGGGTTTATGTACTGTCGTATTTAAGATGTCTGCCTGGAACTGCATCAGGAAATGATTTGCGCAAGCTCCTCCGTCTACCTTAAGTGACTTTAGGTTGACCCCGGAATCTCCTTCCATCGCCTTTAATACATCGTGGGTTTGATAAGCAATCGCTTCTAGTGTGGCACGAATGATATGGTCTCTATTGCAACCACGGGTTATTCCTACAATCGCACCTCTGGCATATTGATCCCAATAGGGTGCCCCAAGACCTGCAAACGCCGGAACCACATAGACACCATTCGTATCTGCTACCTGCAACGCATATTTTTCACTTTCTGCCGCGGTTCGGATTAATTGAAGTTCATCCCGTAACCATTGTATTGCTGCCCCTGCAACAAATACACTACCCTCTAGTGCATATTGCGCTTCTGAACCTGTACTTGCCGCTATTGTTGTAAGTAAACCATGTTTTGATTCGATTACCTCATTACCGGTATTCATTAGTAGAAAGCATCCGGTACCATACGTATTCTTAACTTCACCCTTGGTAAAGCAACATTGCCCAAATAACGCTGCCTGCTGATCCCCTGCCGCTCCTGCGATCGGAATCTCTTCTCCGAATAATGCACGGTCTGAATGTCCATAAACATAACTCGAAGGCTTTACTTCAGGTAACATCCCAATTGGTATATCTAATTCTTCTAATATTTTCATATCCCAAACAAGCTTCTTAATATCAAAAAGCATCGTTCGGGAAGCGTTCGTATAATCTGTAACAAAGGTTTTCCCCTTCGTTAAATTCCATATAATCCAGGTGTCTACCGTTCCAAATAGTAGTTCTCCTGCCTTAGCCGCTTCTCTTGCACCCGGAACCTGATCTAATATCCACTTAATCTTCGTACCCGAGAAATAAGCATCCGGGATTAATCCGGTTCTATCCTTAATATAAGCTTCGTAGCCCTTCGCCTTTAAATCGTCTATCATATCTGAGGTTCTTCTGCATTGCCATACAATCGCATTATACACAGGCTGCCCTGTTCTCTTATTCCATACAATTGTAGTTTCTCTTTGGTTAGTTATACCAATGGAGGCGATCTCCTCTGCGTTTATTCCTAGCTTTGCCATTGCTTCTGTCGCAACGGATATCTGCGAGGACCAGATCTCCATAGGATCATGCTCCACCCAGCCGGGCTTCGGATAAATCTGTGTAAATTCCTTCTGTGCAACGCTTTTCATCTTTCCCTGTTTATCAAAAATGATGCATCTTGAACTGGTAGTGCCCTGGTCGAGCGCCATTACATATTGTTTCATTTGCCGATCCCCGTTTCTATACAAGATGAACTGGCAGAGCAATTCACCTGTAAAATAATATACTTACATCCTTATTAGCTTATATACCTGATACCTATATTTTAAACACTTATATTTTATACACTTATATACATATATGCATACTAAGTTATAACTTATTTCGTTATAAACTTATTAGTTATAAACTTATTATGCCTCAATTATAGAAAGTACAATAGCATATATTGCACCTGCTGCAAGCAGCATATTCAAAAGTAACAGCACATAATAAAAGATTTTACTACTAAATTTTTTGTCCTTTTTTGACTTTAACTTCATGGCGGTGTTAATCATTAATACCGCAGAAAATAGCAACAGCAGTATCCCTTTGATTATTGCATTATCTATGAAGTTCGCAATGATAAGAAATAAAAGCAATATAATTGCATGTAACATATCATATTGTCTTCTCAAGTGAATACCTCCAATCATGCTACAGAAACCCATTGCTTCACCTTTATTGTACCACCATTATTCCAAAATTTACAAGGTTTTTATTATTCGGTGAGGTTTGGTTTCCTAACAATTTACCGTTTATAATGAAATGAACTATGCCATGCTTCTCCTTACATAATCTCTCCAAATGAGATAACTTTTATATTTCATTTTTAAAAATTTATTTTACAGTAATTTTATAATAGCTTTGATCGTAAAAACCTATCCATTTCAGTAGTATAGATAAGGGATAGGTTTTTCATATTGGCATTATTTTATTATATAATAGCTCCTAATTAATACTAAATTGGTACTCCTGGGTAGACATCTATACTTACATTAAAGGTATTTTCATAAATTTTATGGTATAGTTTACTAATTGCTACAACCTTTTATCAATTGCTACTATTTAATAATAGCCATGCTCAAGTACTTAACGCCGCTATAATATATTTAATGAGAATATTATTATAATAATTCCAGTAAAAAGAAAGGTTAAATTACTGAATACAGATTTAACAACATTGTGCCTGAAATAATTTTTATAATAATCCGCGGAAGCTCTCTCCATCTCTTGTTCCTGTCTTGTGACTTCAAGATCTTGGTATGAAATTGCGTTAGCATTTCGTTGTCCAACTCCCTGTAGATTAATAATAGGATTATTACTTTTCGGCGAAAGCAATGCTCCAATTAAAATTAATATAAGACCTTCCGATAACATAACTTCTTTTAAACCATAGTTAAACCGGTGTGCAATTAGTAGTGCTATTATATATCCGAGTCCAAACATTACAAGGCTGTAAAGTAACTGAAAGAGAATTTTTTTAGACATAGTTTTAAACTTGACTTTAGCCAACCTATAGTCCTCCTATTTAATTTTATTAATTCTTTTCTGTCACAAATTATAGTTGATATATAAGATCATTATTATGTACTGACCTATTTTGTGTTTCATAATAGATAAAGAAGCAGCTATATACCATTAATCCTTTTTCTGTAAGCTATTTCTTATTTATTATAGCATAACGATTACTATAATTTATACTAATTATTTGTAATATTTGTAAACTGCTTGCTGATAGCCAGGAATATAAGAACCTAATCTATTGTAGGATTCTCTCGCTAGAAGAAACTTAATATAACAGCATCTTCTATAGAAGAATAAACTCTAGTTAATGGAACAGGATTCCGTCTTTAGTAAATGATGTACTTATAAAAAAGTTGTTAATTTTATAAGAAAAGAAATAATTAGATAAAAACATTATATTCCCAGTAGGTATAGCATTTAGCGTCATTATTTTAATCAGTTATTATATTGCCACAAAAACGCGCTGAAAAACACATGTAAAAGGCTGCTGTCATATTAAGCATGTCAGCAGCCTTTTGGGGGATGTTTAATAAACTTTTCCTTAGGTTGTATTATTGATTAGTTAAATGTAGCTACAAAACCATTCATAATCAGATTAATTGGGGTTGCTTCAATATTTCTTGTAACAAGATTGGTGAACGTTGCCGCTCCATTGTTCGTATAAGTGTAAATAGCCGTACCTAAATGCGGCGCTGAGAATCTTGAGGTTGTGATTGCATCTTTTCCTGTACCATCAATCGTTATGTTCCTGAATAAGATACCACTGAAGCCTCCGCCATATCCGAACTGTATTGCATCTCTTTGGGAATTGATGATATCGATGTTTTCAAAGGTAATATTCCTTATACTTGTATTGGAAGCTTCCAAATCGATGGCACCACGTTCTCCGTTGTAACAATCCTTGCTGGTACCGGAATTTATTATAGTAGTGTCTGAGAAGGTGATTCCTGTGTTATTCTCAAAATGATAACCTGGGAATACTGTATTTAATCTGATCCCTGAACCCATAAAGCAGTCCTTGACATAGTTAAATCTTGCTTGGTGCCCGGAACCGCCGAAGATTGCGATAGCTGCTGCACGCCAATTGTTTTCTATTGTGTTGTACAGGAAGGAGTTGTTTACTTCCATTGGCGCACCCATAGTAGAATCAGGCCACATTGCTAATCCGTCGTCACCGTTATTTCTCACGCTACAGTTACGAACTGTGGAATTCTTTGTTCCTTGGCAGAAGTTTGCACCGTCAGCCAAATTATTTCTGATACGACCATTTTCAATAAGAAGTCCATCTGCCGGGATTGCTGGTGTATGAGCGTAGTCTCCAACCCAGAAGCCGCACTCAAAATGCTCTTCCCAGAAATCATGAATCTTAGAGTTTGTACCAAAGTTATCCATAAAGCACTTGTATATTGCATTTTGACCATAACGCGACCTTAGATTTGAATTAATATATACGTTGCTGAAATCCAATTTACCTGTTGCTGCCATTCTAAGAGATATGCCACCACTTGATGAGTTCGCGTTAGTAAACTGCAAGTTTGTATACCACATACCAGCTCCTGTAATCGTCAGGTTAGAAAGCGGATTTGCAACTGTACCGATTACCCACATGTTGTTCAAGTTAAACGTACCCGCCGGTATATATACAATCTTTCCTTGGGCTGCTGCTGCGTTAACACAAGCAGTGAAGGCTGCAAGGTCATCTGTGCTGTCATTCGCAGTTGCTCCATAGGAGATTACAGATAATGCGTTAGCAGGCTGTGTTATTTGGGATGGAATTGGTTCAACTTCAACAAAGTCAACACCATATACCAAGCTATCTCCTGATTTTTGAATCTTGAGAACATCTCCGGTCTTAAGCGGCGTAGAAAGTACCCAATGCTTTTCGTCAAAACGGAACGCAGTTTGTCCTCCGTTTGGCGCATCCCCTGGTTGATCCCCCTGGAAATACTGATACATAAAGTAAGAGGAAAGGTTTATCGTCTGAACCTTAGTACCATTTACATAACAATCGAGTGAGCCGTTAAGTCCCATACCATCAGCTGAATCAGGCAATGTAAATCTCAGGTCTACACCCGCTCCACCTTGATTAATTGTCCATTGAACATAGGAACCACTGGTAGGAAGTTCAACATATTTCTGATTTGATGCTTCTGATGCTGTGAGAGCATAATTGAAGTCTGGAGCCGTACGTAATACAGCGCCACCACCAATTGCAGCATCTTCCGATTCGTATCTTGTGTAAGGTACTGTAGCACCTCGACCACCACTACCGATTGACATGTTTACACTGTAGGAATTGTTCGCTTCCTCTGTTTCTAGCGTTGTATTGCTATTGTCAGCAGTTGCACTTATTGTATGTGTTCCAGGGACTGCAACCCATGTGCCGCTAGCAATTACAGTAAGAGTTGATCCTGCAGCTATTGGATTGGTGCTGTTAGTAGAAGCTATGACCTGAGTTCCGTCAACCTTGAATACAACTATGCCTGCAGCTCCGGCTGTAGTACCCTGGTTCTTAACTACTGCACTGAAGGTTACTGCATTTCCTGCTGTAACATAGGAAGGTGACCAGGTAATGTCCGTTATAATTAGGTCTATACCTGGTTTTGGACTTATTGATAAGCTTGCGCTATAAGTATTGTTGGTTTCATTTCCTTCTATTGTTGTATTTGCATTGTCGACTGTAGCAGTAGCTGTATGACTTCCTACACCTGACGCAGTCCATGTTCCTGTAACAGTTTTGGTAGCTCCAACTGCCAATGCAGTTGTGTCATTTGCTGTTGCAGACACTTGTGTTCCGTCAACCGCGAAGGCTACGATTCCGGCTGCTCCGGCTGCAGTACCCTGATTTTTTACTGTAGCTGTAAAGCTTACCATATCTCCGCTTACAGTAGAGGTTGGTGTGTATGTTAAATTAGTTATTACCATATCAGGCATTGGTGAAGTAGTAACTGCCATGCTCTCTGAATACTGGTTGTTGCTTTCTTCCGTTTCGGCTATTCTGTTTACATCGTCAACCCAGGCCAATACTGTATGGTTACCTGTGGTTGCTGTCCAGATAGCCGAACCGCTTGGTCCACCATTTGCCGTTACAGTTACTGATGCACCTGCTGCCAAGGAAGAAGTGGTATTATCGGACCAGTTAACCTGTGTTCCGTCAACTGAGAAGCTTACACCAATAATTGTACCTACTTGTGTTGCGCCTGTGCCCTGGTTCTTTACTACTGCACTGAAAGTTACTGCATTCCCTGTTAAAGGTGATGTTGGTGAAGATGTAATATCCGTAACGATAAGGTCAGGAGTTCCACCGCCGCTACCGATTGTGAGACCTTCACTATAGCTGTTGTTTGCTTCATTAGATTCCACTGTTGTATTGCTATTGTCAACCGTTGCATCTAAGGTATGTGCTCCGTTCGTTGCAGCCCAGGTGCCTGTTGCAGAAATTGTCAAAGTAGCACCAGCTGCTAATGAAGTTGCGCTATTTGCCGATGTTGTAACTTGAGTACCATCAACCTTGAAGGCAACGATTCCAGCTGCTCCTGCTGATGTACCCTGATTCCTCACTACTGCACTGAAAGTGACCGCATTTCCTACTGCAGGTGATGAAGGTGTATATGTGATATCTGTTACGATAAGGTCAGGAGTTCCTCCGCCGCCGATTGTAAGGTTCTCGCTGTAGTTGTTGTTTGATTCGTTTGCTTCTATTGTAGTATTGCTGTTATCAGCTATTGCAGTTAATGTATGGCTACCGCTTGTTGCAGTCCATGCTCCATTTCCTGTAATTGTCAAAGTGGCACCAGCTGCTATTGAAGCTGTGCTATTTGCCGATGTCGCAACCTGTGTACCGTTAACCTGGAATGCAACGATTCCTGCTGCCCCGGCTGCTGTACCCTGGTTCTTAATTACTGTGCTGAAGGTAACCGCATTTCCAACCACTGGGCTTGTGGGTGAATATGTGATGTCTGTTACTATAAGATCGGGCTGGCTTACTGTACCAACAGTCAGGTTCTCTGAATACTGATTGTTGCTTTCATTTGATTCAGCAATTCTATTAACATCATCTACCCATGCTGTTATATTGTGACTCCCTGAAGTTGCTGCCCATGTAGCAGCGCCTGATGGTCCACCATTTGCAGTTACATTTATGGATTCACCAGCAGCTATAGAACCGGTGTTGTTATCGGACCAGCATACCTGTGTACTATCAACCATGAAGCTGACTCCGTTTATTACACCAGCAGATGTAGCACCTGTTCCCTGATTCTTTATAGTTGCACTGAACGTCATTGCATTGCCTACTGCAGGACTTGCAGGGCTCCATGAAATATCTGTAACAATCAGGTCAGGAGTTCCTGTCGGAGCAGTAGCAGTACCGTTAACTTCAAATTCTGCAACTTGTCCTCCCGTAGCACCACTGTTTGCAGTGAAATTTAATTGTATGTACCTTGCACTTGTTTCCGTGAAGGTTATTGTTACAATATTGCTACTTGATGGATTGAACGTATATGTACTTGAAGCTACACGAGTTGTGTAATTCACATTATCAATGCTTGAAAGCACTGACAAGTTTTGTGTCCTTGTTTCCCAGGAGGGATTCAGTTTCAATACCACTTTGTATACTGACGCCGTACTTCCTAGATCAACTGTAAGGGTGTTGGGATATGTGCCGGTTGCACCTTCCCAGTAGGAGTCGACATTACCATCATTGGCGTTAGTGGCTACATAGGTCTGTTGTACGCTACTGGCAGAAATTGTCTTCCCAAGAGCTAGGTTAGCAGAGTCTGCTGCATACGCAGGCGGATTAAATGCTAACAGCTGAGTTAGAGTAAATACTAAAACAAGAACGAGGGTTGTACACTTTTTTAAACCTTTTCTCATAATATTACCTCCATTTCACTAGATTAAGTTTTTTCAAATTTCTTTTGTTTAACGTTAAACTGTAAATACTTCAAACCTGTACTTGAATTCATCTTTGCCTGTTTTACCACCACCTTCTTGGTTACATTATCTGAAATGGGCGGCTCAGTGTGTCCCCACTCTAGACCCTTTTAATTTCGTATTCCTGAGCTGTACGCCACATAATGATCTTCTCCAGATATGGTTTCATTTTTGATAGCTTGTACACTTGCGTTTATCGGGATAAGCAAGCAATGTATCAATCGCATTAAATGTTTAATGAATTTCTCCCATAACCTATGTCTACTGAATAAAATATACTAAAGAAAAACATCGACATATAAATAGTGCAAATCGACTTATAAATAGTGCAACTGAAAGGGAAGTTCGAATAGCTTTAACTATTCGTGTTATCCATTCTGTTGTTGGATAACCCAACTCCCCACAAGCTGGTTATCATAGAGATTTTACTTTCTCTAAAAAAGATAGTTGGAAGTAGTAATCGGCTTATTAAAAAAATTTTTGCTGATTAAATAACGAATATCTTATATTTATATTTTATTCTGGCGTACGCGCCAGAACCATGTACGTGTTAAACATAACCTGATAATCACTTGTTTAAATTTAATATTATGTTTGAATACACCTTATCTCCGTATGACTTGGGTTCCACTCTTAAAAATCAGCAGATCGCGTTTAGTTATTATTGCTACTGATTATGTATCAACCATAATAAGTTATAACATTATAATAGGCTAATATTCACAATAAACAATGTCGTATTTGGAAAATTTTTACTCATTCGTTCTGCTGCATAAACCGATATCTTATATTGGCAAATGCTATCTCATCCCCAAGCTTTATTTCCCTTTTTTGATAAGTTTGAAGGACCTCCTGATTAACAAAAGTACCATTTTTAGAGTTCATGTCGGTTAAGTAATACTGTTCCTGTTCTTTGGTTATCTTGGCATGAAATCTACTAACAACGTCTTTTTCCAGACAGTAATCCACATTTTTCTTAAGTTTGCCGATAAAAAAGGGGAAATCATTAATAATGATGTTCTTAAAGTTGGATTCCTCTAGTGATTTTAAGATTAATGTTGTCTTATCACTTGACTCATTTAATAGACAAGTAGGATTATATTCATCCTCCTCTATTAATTGTTCTTCCATATTAATCTTTGCCTTCTTCGCCTCTGCATTTATTTTATGCTGCCCAAGTTTTACTTGGTAGTCCTTGTTAACTTGATTAAAATTACTTTCCCATTGATTTATTTGAACATTTTCGGTTATATTTACATTTGGTGTTCTTCTGGTTAATATCGTTCCTATGTTATCGAGTTCCTGTCTAGGGTCGATATATTCCTTCTTCATTACTAGTTTTGTTATCTGGTTCTTTTTGTCCCATATAATTTTAAGTAGATATCCTTCAACGCAAAACGCAATAAGAAACAATGCAAACAGCTTACTGTAATCAATCCTATTACCGAACGTATTATATAATATTTTGGATGCAAACCCCAGTACCGTAATTATTACTCCTCCCAATATACAAGCTCCGGTATACAAATATGTTTTTAATGGATAACAGGGAATCTCCTCTTCCCCCTCTAACTTTTCCATCATTACTGGCATTCCAATGCCTTTTCGCTCATGTTTTTCTGGAGCTATTTCGTGAAATATTGTTTTTCTTTTTGTTAGGCGGTCCATTTCTTTCGGCAAAATGTCCATTAATATCATATCCTTCGGTTTCCTGACCTTCGATTTATTGTCCTTGAGTTTTATGTTCTTTGGTTTTATGTCCTTTGGTTTATTCATACTCAATTGATTTTGTTGATTGTCATCCTTACGCATTATTTTCTCATTTAATTCAATTGCATAATCCCTTGGATTGATTTCACTAAATAGTTTTTCTGAACCTTGATAATCTCGCTCAAGTAAATTTTCATTGTTTGTAATACCTATCTTACTGAACTTGTTTTCTAAAGCCTCATGTGTCTCCTTCTTTAGTACTGCTAAGAGATGATCAAAGGTAAAGCCTTCTTCCTTACTTACTGCATACAATTGATATACCAGCAGCACAGCCTCCTTATCATTATAATCCACTTTATTCATTAAATATTCAATTAAGCCGTTCATCTGTTCCTTAATGTTCTTATGGTAGCCACAATAGAAACAAAGATACGGGCGATTTGTATTAACATCTAAATAAATATATTCTGGGGAAAGGATAAAATCATCCTCTGGTAGTAGATGTTCATATGCTTTTTCTATAGGATGTAGGACATTCCCCATCAATTTCTTAACTCTATCGAAAGTAAGAACCGTTTTATCAAATAAATTAATCATTGACTGCTTCGCCGTGATATCATAGTAAAATAATATTTGATTATCCATCCGCCTTTGTTCCAAAGGAAGTATACCGTCAATTGATTGGTATTCAAGCATCTTTATACAATAAGGCTCTATTTTCTGGTCTTCACTTTCTGCTATCACCATATAATTGTGTCGAAGATCTTTTTTATATTCCACAAACATTCGATATCTCCTCCTTCTCTGTGGCCATTTATATTATTTATCTACTTATTATTCCTTATTTGTCCTATTGTTGAAATCGAATATACTCTCTAGTTTCTCTTTCAATGCCTCTACCCCTTTAATCTCTGATCCCGTATCCAAGATAACTTCTGCGCGACGGATTGATTCAGCGGGGTCATGGACAGGATATTCTCCAGTAATCTTCGTATTGGAAAATGAGTTGAATAAGTACTTAATACCGGGTAGTGTTACTTTAGTTTCAGCCTCTACCGTTGTTTCAAGCTTAAACTTATCTACTTTCACATTTACTGAAACTATCCTGGACAGGAATAAGCCTTTCAATAGCTCCTGCTGCAGATATTTCAGTATTTGTTCCTCCTCTTTCTCTGTATTTCCTACTACCAGATAAAAGATTCCCCTTTCATTGATCATCTCATACGAGACTTCCCCTGTTGCAATATCTGTTTCATGTTTAAGTAAAACACCGGCTTTATGTAAGGTCTTATCAACCACTCCATGTATCCTGCACATATCATGGAGATAAAATGCAAGGTAAATCAAAGCCAATATGGTAAAAATAATAATTGGCATTACAAATGCCGCTTCAACCGTTATACTTCCCTTCATATATCTTTTTCTATGCTTAATCATTTTATCAATCACTCACATTCACCGGTTTCGTATTCTCTTTCAACATTATCATGTTAAAATCTAAAAACTGATTCCTTTGTTTGCAATTATAAGAAATACGTAGCCCATTAATAAGAACGGTACAAAAGGAATGCTTTTCTTTCGATCCGCCAAACGAAACATTAATAATACAATTGATACCAATGCTGCAAAAAATAAAGCCACTCCAAATAATTCTAAATTACCCCAAAATCCCAGCCCTAAACCAGTTACGCATAATAAGAAACCGTCACCCATCCCGATTTTTCCACCTGTGACTTTACTTATTGCTATGATACAGGCGCCTATGGCTACACCTCCAATCCTTTCAGGTATCGATATTGCATCATTAAACGGTAGGCATACTCCAATGAGTATAGCTCCTACTCCAATCATCCAGATAAATATCTTTCTCTTAAAGAAATCCTGCACTCCACAAAGCAGTAATAATACTCCCATAATCATATTCGTAAAGACCTCTGCCATAATATCCTCCTCATCCCGCTATCTTATATCACTCTTGTATCTACGATTGTATGATTGCATGTCCGTGGATTCTGACTTACGCACGAGACAATACCTCTTTAACAGAATTACATATTCCTAGTTACTACACCTCTTACAGGGTGTTCTGCTTCCCACTTCAGATAACCGCATCTCTCTTACATTACGTTTTATCTTTGAACAATCTCTTCTTGTGTGATATTTTGTTCCGTCGGAGGTAATGTAATAGGTTGCATTATCTCCTTCCTTACCAGTACAGCAGGCTTCGCAGGAATCATATTTTGAACCGTAATCATTCCTCAGATCATTAGGCAAGCCATATACTTCTCTTACTGACAGTTTAATATGTGAGCAGTCATTTGATTTGTGGTAAACCGATCCCGTCTCGGTTACATATACAATAGTAAGACTGAATCCATTGCTGTTGTTAAGGATCGTTCTGCATTTACCTTTGCTGCGCTTACTCTAGCTCCTTCAATGATGGTGAATAACAGGGATAGAGTTAATAATAAAATTAAGGTTAAAAATACTGTAATTGAGCCACTTGCTTCTTGCTTATGTAATTTCTTATCCAGAATTCC
The DNA here is from genome assembly GCA_029256105.1 of Herbinix sp. GTDB lineage: Bacteria > Bacillota > Clostridia > Lachnospirales > Lachnospiraceae > Mobilitalea. The sequence continues at coordinate 47,151 of JAQSYO010000010.1, read as the reverse complement.
TCTACCCCCCCTATTGTTCTTATAATTACATCATTTATCTTTGAAGTTTTAATCTTTGAAACTTTTATCTTTAAAGCTTTTATCTTTGAAGCTTTACCTTATATCTTTTATCTTTGAAGCTTTTATCTTTGAAGCTTTACCTTATATCTTTTATCTTTGAGTCATTTGTCTTTGAATCTTTATCTTTCAGCCTTTTATCTTTCAGACATTTATCTTTGAAACTTTTTTTGTAACTTTTATTTTTAAGTAACTTATATATGTATCACTTATCTTTACGAAACTATACTACCTTATTTATCATTATGTTTTTTTCTTTACATTTTTATTTTCTATATGCATTTTATTTATGTTTATAATATTCTAATTAATATCTATCTCTGTTCCAATCCCTTCAACATCACCGTTAATAGTATTAAATGCATCCTTAATAATCGCTTCAATTTGGTCTCTAAATATTAATACTAGACCAATAATAATTACTAGAATCAATATAATTTCAATCACTCCGATTCCATCCATTTGTTTAGTAATAACTTTCCAATAGATTCTTTTCACTCGTTCTTTCATTTGCTCTCTCCCTACCTCTCTTACTGCAGTCACTCCTATCAATTATGTATTTGCTCAAATGCTTCTTATAATTTATATAATGTGACTGCGTTTATTTCATTTTACATACTACTTAATTTTTATGCCCCAAACGACCAAAAAGCAGGTACCAAGATGATTAGAAATACAATAATTAACATAATCATCATCGGGATAAGTAACTTTGTTCCTGCTTCCTCTCCAAGCCTTTTTGCAGTCTCCTTACGATCTTCAAAAGCCTCAATCGCTTCTTTCATTAATAGTTCAGTAAATCCTCTGTTTCCTTTCTTTAAATTTTGTGAAATCAGAGAACTGAATTTAATATAGGGGATTAATCCTGTTCTTCTACCATATTGTTCATAGGCAATACTTTCGGGCAACCCAAGTCTTAACTCATGGGAAGTAGTAAGCATTTCTTCATAGGCGAAGCGTTTTTTTGACTCCTTTTGCAAGATTTTAAATCCGTAGTCCTCCGCAATTTTGTTCCAAGCTTGTTTTACAGTCATTCCTGCATTTACTAAAAGGGTAAATTTATTAATAATTTCCGGGTAGTCAAGCAACATTTGTTCCTTACGTCTCGTCATCTGATTATCTAACTCTTTATCTCCAAAAATCCATGCTAACAATGCCATTAAAGCGCCTAAGAATAATAATGTTAACCCTATATTCTCTTCTTTCTCACTCCATTTTAATCGATAATTCTCTATCGCATCAGGAAGCTCCATTCGTCTATCCTCTTTACTCTTTTCGTTGGAGGTGGTTATCTCATCCTCTAGCTTATTAAGTAACTTTTCTTCTTCACTATACTTTTTTGGCATTATATGAAAGGACATACTATGTTCCACTTGCTGATTATGATAAGTTAAAGTTGCTGTTACTGTTGTAATTAGACCCTTTTCAACAATCTGTTCGTTTTGGATGGTCCCATCTATTTGTATCAATTCATAATTCTCTGGTCTCCATTCAACCGCGATGCTTGTCCCTGGTATGGTCTCAATAAAATTTAGATTTTCATAAACAAGATCTGCTGAAGAATTGTCTCCTAATACATATAATTTAAGGTATTGGATAGCTTTCTCAAAGATTTGTGACAACTCATCTTCAGAATAGCTACGCTCCTCAACCTTAATCGTTAGATCCTCAGAATAGCCCTCTGACTCTTTCATACCATCTTTATACATGCCTTCTTTATTGCTGGACTGTTCCATGGCAACCTTAAGATTCACCTCATCGCTTCCTTCCCCGTATTCCGGTCGCGTTATATACTTTCCTTCTTGTATAATTGAATTGCTGGTAGATTGTAGCTGTCCCAGCAGAGATAACAGATCAAATAGAATTAGTATTGCCATGATGAGAGAAATCCTACTACACCAATATAGTCTTTGTAAGAGTTCCGGTTTGTTAGTTGCATGTAGTGCCTTAATAGAATTGGTAATTCGTTCTTTGCGGTTTAGGAAATTCTCTAATCTGGTTTTTGTTAGGATAACCTCTGCTAATGGATACAGAATGTATAACTTGTGCTCTTTTTTATCAATATTTTTAATTAATTCTTTGGTATTCTTTATACCATATAGGTATCCAATTGCAAATAAAAGAAAGATACTGATATTCAGAATTAGCATAATTTCTGCCTCCTTATACCTCAATAGCAACGATTTTATCGATTAATAGATAGGCTCCCAGATAACATAGCAAGAAGCTAGTCATTGTAATTACACCAATTAGATTATGATAAAGGGGATTTAAAAATCCAGGAGATGAAACAGATAGGTAGATTAGAATCATGATGGGAATAATCTTCATTATATTTGCCTCTAAACGCTTTGCTGCTATTAGGGTAATAATTTCTCTTTTTACCTCAATTTTATCACTTATTATGTTGCTCGTAATTTTAATAACATTGATTAGATCACCGCCGGTTCGCTTGGCAGTTGAGAATACTTCTGAGAAACTTAGAATATCCTCAATTCCGGTCCTTTCACCAAAATCACTTAATGCCTTCTCGACCGTAATATTCATATGGATTTGATTAATCATATATCGAAACTCATTCAGTACCAACGAGTTTTCCGGATAAATTAGTTTCAAATCCATGCAGGCCTCTTCAAATGCATGCTCTGCAGAATATCCTGCCTCTAAGGCGGCTGAAAGCGATAGGATACCGTCCCGGAACTGAAGATTGAGCTTCCACTTACGGTCATTTATAATACCCTTTGTTCTACTTCTTCGATAAAAGAATATCAATGGACTTAGGAATAGAATCCCAAGAAAGCTCTGATAGAATAGAATGCCTAGAATAATGATTACTACTGTACCCTGCAAAATATATTTGATGTTTTCCTTTCGGGTGAAACGATAAGTATTGTAGTCGTTCATCATAGGGATCTCCTTCCCTAGGTATAAGATGTGAGGTTTTTAATATGTGTAAAATACTACTTTAAATAATAGGTTTGATATAAGGTTTATTATAGGTATTATTAAATGTCTTACGATGATGTCTTACTACGATGTCTTAGTATTATTTTATAATAGAAATTACTTTAAGAAAGAATCTCTAGACCTGCTCTTATTAACTTATCTTTATACATTAATTCATTCTTTTTTATAAGTGAACCTATTACTTGTCCATTTTCATATCCGACTTCGGTAAATAAGTAAAGTGGATTCAACGATATCTCTCCCTCCTTACAGTCTAATACCTCCGTAATCTCTAGCACCCGCCGAGACCGATCCCTTAATCTTCCCAAGTGAACGATAATATCTATTGCGGAAGCGATTTGCTTTCTAACGGCTAGCAATGGAATCTCTGCTCCAAGTAGCACTAATGATTCCAAGCGACTTAGCATATCCCCGGGTGAATTGGCATGACCGGTAGATAACGAACCGTCATGCCCTGTATTGAGAGCCTGTAACATATCGATTGCTGCTGCGTCTCTTACTTCACCTACAATAATTCGATCAGGGCGCATCCGAAGAGAAGTTTTAATTAAATCACGTATCGTGATCTCATTACTTCCCTCCGAATTCGCATTGCGTACCTCCAACCGGACAAGATTTGAGATATTACGTATCTGGAGTTCTGCTGAATCCTCAATCGTAATAATTCTTTCGCTGGAGGGGATATAATTAGATAGTACATTGAGAAATGTGGTTTTCCCGGAACCGGTTCCACCGCTTATAAAAATATTGTAACCTGCAATTACCAGCTGTTTTAAGAAGCTGGCTACCTCTGTGGAAATTGATTTAAGCTCAATTAGACGCTCAATTGTAATAGGTTGATCTGGAAACTTTCTTATTGTAATAATCGGGCCTTCCATTGCTATCGGTGAGAGTACAATATTTACTCTAGAACCATCCGATAATCTGGAATCCACAATTGGGCAGGCTTCATTAATAATACGATTAGAGTGTGATACAATCTGTTGAACCACATCCTCTAACTTTTGTAAGGATGCAAAGCGCTTCTCACTAGGAAGAAGACTTCCGTTCTTTTCTATAAATATATTATTCAAACCATTTACCATAATTTCAGTAATGGTAGGGTCTTCGATCAATTCTTGAAGAATATCCAGCCTTCTAATGGAATTAAAGATATCCTTGCGCAGTCGGCTCTTCTCCTGCATACCGATATATTCTTCTTTACTAAAATCAATTAATATACGGTCTATGGTATCAAGTAGCTCTTCATCCGAGATTTCTTTGCATAGGTCAATGTCTTCGATCACCCTTAGTTGGAGTAGTTCTTTTAATCGATTCATATGCACCTCCTGATCTCATTAAGAATTAATATATTTTTTCGCTATAGACCAAGTAAGGCTATTCGTCAGTTCCTGAAGCGTGATGTTTTCTTTTCCTAGTCTATCTTCCTCTTGTATTTGAATGTTCTGAAATTTATCATGATTAGTATCAACTCCGATTTGTTCCATCTGTCGATCCCACTCCTGTAACATCATACTTTCATAATTGGTTTCTATTTTCGGTATAATTACGGAATCACTAATATTTACAAGTTCAACCATAGCTTCCGTGTAGCCGCCTATATAAAATATAATTGTTTGATAATCTGTATTTATTTTTAATTCATCACCCCACCTGCGAATATCCCCATTATTAAGGGCAAGTAAGTCAAAACCGTGCGCCAGTCCTACTAAATAAGATAAATTTCCGCTATAGCTAAGAAGGGACCTCATCTTTATGATAATATTAGAATTTTCTTTCAAATAATAAATAAACTCGGATAAAAATTGATTAGTGTTATTAACAAAGGATAAAAGTTGTACTGGAAGAAGGTCCATTGGAACAAAAAGAACTTTTTTCTGTTCTGACAATAAAATGCTCAAAGACCATGCGAATGCCAACTTTTCAATACCTGAAATAGGAGAATAAATTGATATAATTTTTGTAGTTTTAGAATTAGATTTTAACTGGCTCACATTTTCCCGCTTGATGTAGTTGTTGAAAACTTCAGCCATAATTACTTCTACCGATTGATATTTGAAAATAAGAGGCTGATCGATTCTCTTCTCTTCGTTTGGATCGTCAGTGAATTGATAGATATACTTAATTTTTTCTATAGGAAGATCATCGGGCGAAGCTTGTTCACCAAGTAGCAGTATCTCTATCTGATGAAATTGAAGGAATTCCTCCAGGCTTTCTTTTTTCGTAAACGCCGAGATTTCAAAGTTGAACTCCTTCTTTTTCTTAAAGTATTCCATAAAACGTGTGGCATAAATTAAGTCAGAATCATAGATAGCGAATATTTTTTCCACTAAGGAATCCTCCTATTATAGAATAAGCAGCTTGGGGAAGTTGTTATACCGAAATAAAGAATATGATGATTTGCTTTGTTTTGTTACGAAACATTAGAGTACATTAGAATAATTAACTATATATCATGTATAATTACAAGGATATTTTAAATATGTTAATATATTACATTAGGAAATTCTCCCTGTCAATTAAATATACTTCAATTGATTTATCTTTGGTATATTATTACAAGTTTTTATGTAGTAATTTGTCATATTGCACAAGTTATTTCGCAAAAGAATAATAGATTGCCAGACCATACAGCAATAAGAAACCCGGAAGTCCCAAAAGCCCATTTGCTAATACAGTCATACCGTTTATTCCTACAAGAATATCATATCCTTTACTTCTTAAAACCAGATTAAGCAGATAAATTCCAGCTGTCCCGATACTTGCACGAAGCGCAAAATCAACAATCAAATCAGGTCTGCGTCTTAGTATGCAGATACCAATGAATATGATACAGCCGATAATGATTCCGATAAATAGTACGTTGTCCATGTTATCCTCCCATAAATATAATACAACCTATTACATTTATATACCGCAATAGCCATTTTATGTTATTTAATAGAATAACAGGTAAATTTTTTGACTATACTATTAATAAATATAAATTAAGGATGGTGAAGTAATGCAGTTATTCGTTAAAAAACGTCCTCCAAAAGATAATGTTCTTATTAGCGAGATAAATAAGACTAAAATAGCCATGGAATCAGCGTATTCTAATTTCGAGAATGTTGTTGACCCAGACCTTATTGATAGCTGTATCTATGAGCTGAATGCCATACAAAACAGATATCGGTTCCTTTTAAAACAAGCAAAAGCTGCCGAAAATAATTTCTGTTAAAATGATGAAATGACAAATCAATACTCTTGTCGTATAAAAAAGCTGTCCCAAATCTCCTTGCATAAAAGCCTCGGTAAATCCGTTGCTGATATGAAAGTGCTTTGGGACAGCTTGATTCTTTGTTATCTTTTGTTATTAATTGAATTTCTTTTGTATCTTAATATCAATTCCTCTGTTTTCGTATAATGTCAATTTGTAATTTTGTATCATGTTCTGTATTTCAATAGAATCTCATTTGTAATTTAATATAGTTACTTTGTATTTATTGAATCTCTTTTGTAATTTGATAAAGCAACTTCTGTATTTTATTGAATCTCATTTGTAATTTGATAAAACTTCTGTATTTTAATTGAATCTCATTTGTATTTTGATAAAGTAACTTCTGTATTTTAATTGAATCTCATTTGTAATTTGATAAAGCAACTTCTGTATTTTAATTGAATCTCATTTGTAATTTGATAAAGCAACTTCTGTATTTCAATAGAATCTCATTTGTATTTTTATAATGTGTCTTCTTTAGTTTTACAGAATTTCATAGTTATTAGATTACAATTCATTTGTACTTAGCAACACTTCATTTGCACTTTATTAGAACTTCTTAGGTGTTTTCATTATGGCTCTATCGTATTTTCACAAAGCTTATTCTTCCGTTTTTTAATCTCTTTTGTACTCTAACTTCATCCGTAATTTAGGCTAACGACTATGTAGTAATGTTTTTTATGCTCTAGCCTCTTTTGTGCTTTGGCTCTTATTTACATAAAACTTCTATGCAATTAAAGCTCTTTCGTATTTTGCGCTTCTTTTGTAGTGTCTTCTATGCAATAAACCCGCGGCTCCTGTCATTAGGATCGATGTAAGTCTCATTCAGTTTGCCCTTACCGTAGGTTAAGCCAGCGTAAAGCTGTTGTGTATTGCGCATCATTGGACCGCTGGTATCAAGTTTGCTGACACCTTCAAAGCCGGTTAAAAGCTTTCTAAGTACTGCTTCTGCACTGTCCAGAGAAACCGGGTTTCTCTTAATGATGGCTGTGATAATTCGTTTATTTACATAAAGATAGAGACTAAGTAAATCATAAGAAATCGCATAGCTATAATCTAGCACTGCTGTCAGCTCCGTTATAAATTTCTGAGCTTTTTTCAATTCTTTATCAAAGGCCATAAGGTTACCAATTTCATAGGCGTCCCTTGCTTCCTTTATTTCAGTCAATATCATTTCATACAAAATTACGATGAGATCGCTTTTCGAAGCTTGTGTAACTCTTGTAGCAAATACTTGAATCGCTTCTTTTCTCATTCCTTATTACCTCCCACTATTTCAATCAGTTAATTATAATTATTGCTGTAGCAGAGATAAGATTGATTGCGGTCTTTGATTTGCTTGTGCAAGCATAGAGGTACCAGCCTGTGCTAATACATTCTTTTGGGTATACTCGGCCATTTCCTCCGCCATATCCACGTCTTCGATACGAGATAGCGATTCGGTCATGTTCTCTTGCGTTACATCAAGATTAGAGATTGAATGCTCCAGACGATTCTGGTAAGCGCCTAGCTTAGATCTTATTGCGGATACTTGATTAATTGCTTCATCCAGTAAACCAATTGCTTCCTGAGCACCATCCGCTGTACCAACATTTATTTTATCAACACCTAAGGTCTGTGGTGTTACCTTAGGAATTCTAACGGACATAATCTGTCCTTCGTTAGCGCCAATTTGCAAGTCCATTGGGCCCGCATCAAGTACTGAGACTGTGATGTTCTGTGTAGTACCAGCCGTAGTAATAGCGCCTGCAGTAGTAGCCGCTGTAGCGGAGGTAATTTTAGTGTCTAGGAATCTATCTCCAACGGTACCTGGATCAACTTCAAACACCATTTTAAAATCATTACGATCGGATACCGTAATTTTATTTCCACTTACTGACACGGTTGCTGTATTTTCAAATTGTGAATTAGCTCCTATAATCGATTGTGCTTTTGCATCAATACCTGTTGCACTTGCACCATCAATGGTAAGTCCAAGTAACTGACATAAACCAGGGCTATCACAATATATATTTACTTTTTCATTCGATCCATAATCTCTACTGACAAATACTAAGGTATCTCCTGCCGCTAATGATTTACTTGTGTAACCACCCAACTCTGGATTTACTCCAACTGCCGGTTGTGTAGGTGGTACAGCAGTTAAAGCAGTTGTAGCTACAGCGAATACATTCACATCTACATTATCAGCAGCATCTCTGATCTTCTGAAACACTTCGTCGACGGTTTCGCCTTCTTTAATTTCAACGGATTCACCATTAATATTAATAGACCCGGCTTGAGCCGCAGTAATCGTAGCCGCAGTCGGTACCCCTGTGAAGGTTGTTACATTACCTACTATGACAGCTTGCCTTGCATCCTGCGTAATTTTAATACCATAATCACCAACATCAACGGTATCAGATAATGAAACAAGGTCTACCTTATTATTACTTGAGTATGATTTTCTATCAATATTACCATCGAGTAAGGTCATAGTATTAAACTCAGTTGTTTCAGAAATTCTTGTGATTTCTTGGCTAAGCTGATCAATTTCAGATTGAATAGCAACACGGTCATCTGTGGTGTAGATACCATTAGCCGACTGTACTGACAGCTCTCTCATTCTTTGCAGCATGGATTCAACTTCTACTAACGCACCTTCTGCAGTTTGAATTACAGATATACCATCCGAGGCATTTCTAGATGCCTGATCCAAACCTGATATCTGGGTTCTCATTTTTTCGGAAATTGCCATTCCTGCAGAATCATCTGCTGCACTGTTAATTCGATATCCTGAAGATAATTTCTCTAAGCTAGCATCTAATTTATTATTTGTTCTTGATAATTGGTTGTTCGCCTTTAGAGCCGAAATGTTATGGTTGATTCTCATTACGTATCACCTAATCCCTTTCTGTTCCGGCTGCCATCCCCCTCCGTGTTATGATGGTTCGCTCGATATGTATTTTATAATAATTTTGTCTATAGATCAGCAACATCCGTGTGGCCGAAATACATCAATTTTTAGGAAACAATTTGGTCTGTGTCAACTCCGTTTTGTTCCGCTAGTCGCACTGTCTGTATGATAGCCTTCGCTACTCGGTATAGTATCCTCTCAGTGTCATTTCCTGTAGAAGACTTCTGCGCATCGTTTTCTGGATTTTGATAGCTATAGGTATCCTTCTCTTTGCGTTGTACTCCAAAATCCATTTGTTTCAGGGTTACCGCATTTTCCTGTGCAGCAATTTCAATTTGACCTGCATTCCTCTGCAGTTCTTGCAATCCACTCCGATTATCACAGCTGATAAAGCCTTTCAGTGTTTGATCCTTCAAGGAGAATTCTGCTTTTATATTACCCAATTGCTCTGACCAGATGGTAACCGATACTTTTCCGGTACTTTCTGCACCTCGAAGAATTGTCAGGTTCATATTCGTTATTCCGTTGTCCGTTTCAATCGGTATTTGGTAGAATTCTTTTTCTGCAAGCGTTCTTAAAAATGTCATCTGTTGTCCGATACTCTTTAACTCCGCCAGTTTCCGACTATCAATCTTCTCCTCGGAATATCCCTGTTCCAACGTAGCCTTCGCATTTGCTTCCAACTTTGCATATGCTTCGTTCATAGAAGACTTATCGATTAATGTATCGGACAAATTCGTCATTTCCTTAAGAGTACTTTGAGAATTTTCGACTATTTTTTCATTCTGTCTCTTTAATAACCTCTTTATTAAGGTGTCGCCGTTACTTAAGATATGATTCGCCAACATAATATTTGTCGGTGTACTTGGAACATGATAGTCACTCAGGAAACGAATTGAAGCCTCCGAATTCTTGCATAACTCCCTTATCTCTTGCACCTTTTCTGTGTAGCTTTCTATTTCTTCTGCTTGCGCTGTCTGTGCTGCCTCAGTATTTCGAAGTTGTTCTAGCAGCTTCTCCACCGGAACAGCCTTCACAGTCTCCCAGATACTTTTATCCGAAGATAACAACGGTGTAATTCCTATACTCGACTGTTCTAATGGAGTTCCTGAATTCGCCAAATTCTGACCTACCTCCTGAAGCTTATCGGGGGCCATCTCTTCCTTCATCAGCTTTAGAATACGGTTAAGATATTCGGTCTGCTCTTTCATAGCACCATCATCAGAGGGTTGACCTGCATTTTGCTGTCCTGCTCCACCGGAGAAGGAACTCAGTTGCTCGGTTATTGTCTCTTTATCATGGGAAATACTCTGTAGTGTACCAAATTCATCATCAATTACGGCATCTAATCTACCTTTTTTACCAGTCTGTATCGCTGTAAGCAGATTCTCCAGGGTAACTTCACGATCCGCCTTGATTACTGCTCCCAGTGCAGCTCCATCTGATTTTTCAACATTATAGAGCAAACGGTATATCCCTATGTAAGCTTTTCTTTCCTCTTGCGTAATCCCATTCTCTTTTTCTATTTTTCTAAGATAGGTACTGAACTTCTCTTCTGAGGAAATACCCTGCTCTTCTTTTATTCTATCTATTGTACTATTCAACTCATTCATCGGCATAGTTAAAGGGTTAATGCCTTCTTTAATCATTCTTACTGTAACTGCTGGCTGCAGGTTTTGCATCATGGATGTCACTTCAAGATCATACGCCTTAACCCGATTGATCTGGTCTTCTGTAATTTCCATCTGATTATATCCTAAGATTCTCACCGCCCGCTGATTTTGTTCCGTATTTTCAGTCTTCATTTCTGATAGCAAGGAGTCCATATTGGCAAATGCTTTTCGTATGGAATCTCCATATTCTTTATTCGGAGTTGTCATTAAAGTCTCATATGCTGCACCAGCTTTAGCAAGGTCTGCCTGAAGCTTGCCACCCTCTGTAAGAAGGCTGGTGATGGTTTGATTACTGCGTTCTGACAAGGTACTTCCTAGTACGTAGCTTGATGTATATTTTAATTGCTCCAGGCTTTGTGTTGTCTCTTTTAATGTTTGTAGCGCAAACTCCGATACCTCGGTATCTGCTTCCTTCAGCAACTCTTTGTAATAACCATCTTCTAGATCCCTTAAAGCTTCAACAACCTTCTCCAGCTTCTGTGTCTCAATGTGGAAGCCTTGCTTCTCAAGCTTCGCGGCTGCCTCTAAGGTCATCTTAAGGCGGATTTCTTCCAATTGTCTCTGCGCCTTGGCCTCTTCATAACGAAAATTTTTCTCTGATACAACCGCCATCTCGTCATTCTCTGTATCAGTAGAAGCTCCTTCCGATAAATCTGTCTCAGCTAATTCCGCCTCCGTTATATTTGCCGATTCTACCTCGTAATCGGTTGTTTTTACCGTTGCATTTACATTTGAAGTCTCATTTGAAATTGTAGTTGCATTTGCAGCATCCGAAGCATTCGTTTCATCTATTATCTTTCCGGACCCCAAACTCCCTTGTATTGTAAGCAGCCTTTTTATAGTTAATTCTGCATCCTGCCTTACTGCTTGTGTAATCGTATCCTTTTCAATCGAGTTAATACTTGTAATCAGGTGTTCTTGGGTAGCTAAATCCTCGGAGGCTAACGAGACATCCTTTGGAATCCCTCCATTTCGCATGCCTTCTATAATTTTATCCAAGACAATATCTTTATCGGTCGCACCCTTGATTTCCTCTAATTCCTTTTTATATGCAAATGTTTCCTCTGTTAGTGGAAGTTTATTTTCAAGGAGCCATTTTGCATCAGCAAGGTTTTCATTATTAATCTCGTACCCTGCTGCCCCAATCACATCCTTTACTTGTGTTTCAAGTTCACTCCAGGTCTTTGAAGATAACTCCTGTGGTTGCTCCTGCTTTCTTTCGTTTCCACTATAGTACGCTTTATATATATTCTCGATCGTAGGCTCTACACCTTGCGAAATCAGGTAGCGCATCGCCTTATCATCTATTTTTGCTGCTGTATCACTTAATTCCAAGGCTTTTGTAATATTACCAAGATTTTCTGCTGTTACCGGAAGATTTTTTGCTTTAAGTCTTTCGGATAGCTCGTCTTCCGTGAATGATTTCATTTTCTCAGCAACTTTTTGTTCTTTTTGTGCTGTACTCTTTTTTATACGATTTAGCGCACTGTATAAACCATCAACCGACAAGGACTCTGCTGTAAAGCCTTCCTGCTCCAATTGACCATAATCTCTTTCTGTTAATTTTGATCCGATCTCTTTCAGCTTACTTTCTTTTTCCTGCGCTTCTTTTTCTTTTTCCGTATGCTTTGTCTTCTGTTTCTTCTGATCTAGAATAGATTTCCAGTCCGTTTCTTTAATCAAAGCGGCTTTGAAGGTCTGACGACTTGAACTTGCGGATCCATCCAACAATCTTAGTTCAATCTCGTTATCGTCAGCTTTCACCACTTCAAAGGTCTTCATTTCGCCGACTACGGCATTTTTTAGTACATCTTTTGAGGTAGTGACCTTTTGCCCGCTGAAATTAAGGGTTATCTGATCATTCACAGCGTCAACGATACCCGTTATTTGCTGACCCTTTTTCAGAAAGGTCAGACCCTTACCATTTTTATCATGTTCTATTTTCATCTGGGTCAGTGACAGCTTATCCGCCCTTTTTCCCGTCCCTTTTTCAAGCAAAACCTTATAATCCATCCTATTACCACCTTAATATTAACGTAGTTTACAACCAGGTAAATTATCACGAATAAATAAGTTGCATTTATTATTGCGAATAAAAAAATCCCTTACTGCTAATATTTCGGATGAAAGCACAAAAAACTTAACCTCTCCGAGTGTCCTCCTGTATTGAAAATGTATTACTGCTTTATGTGAAAAATTTATGGTACTACTTCTTACATCGCGTGGCATCGAATAAACATAAAACAACAGAGAATTTCAAAGAATCTTATTATTAAATATTTATTGTAAGCCACCTTTGGTGACTTTATTAAGAAATATCTTTCAGGAGGTCCTTATGCAAAAAAAATTATTAAAGTTTCTAACCGTAGCTGTTGTACTACTAAGCTTAACTATTTATGGTAGCGGATGTAGCAAACAGACACCACAGGTACAGGTACAAAATAACTTTGATGCCTTTATGAACGAGCTATTTGTTCAAGAGGTTCAAACCGATACTCTGTCCTTGAATTACTCTCTGGCAAACCCCGAAAAATATGGGATAGAAAACAAAAAAACAACACTCGGGGAATATAGCGTGAGCCATATGAACGAGGATTTATCGGTTTCCGAGAACAATTTGAAACGTCTGCTTTCTTTTGAATACAATCAACTGACCCTAAAGCAGAAGCTAACCTATGATATTGTCAAAAAATATTACGAGACAGATTTAAATTATGGTGACTATACATACTATAATGAATGTCTTGGTCCTACCACTGGTATTCAGGCACAATTGCCGATTTTACTGGCAGAGTATAGCTTTTATAAAAGAGAAGATATCGATGAATATCTCCGCCTTCTCCCCTGTGTTTACGATTATTTTGAAGATATCGCACAATTTGAACGAGAAAAATCAGAACGCGGGTTATTTATGAGCGATCACGTTGCCGACCGTATCATTGCCCAATGTGAAGCATTTATCGCTAACCCAAAGGAAAACTTTCTTATAAATTATTTCAATGAGAAGATTTCACAGTATAAAGGTTTGTCAGATGAGGAAATCGCCTCTTATCAGGCTGTTAACAAGGATGCCATACTCAATGATGTTGTCCCCGCCTATGAAATGCTGATTGAGGTTTTGAATGAACTTAAGGGTAGCGGTAAAAACGATGCTGGTCTTTATTATTATCCAGAAGGCCAGGCTTATTATGAAAGTTTAGCAAAGATGAAGACCGGTTCCGACAAAAGTATGCAGGAAATAATCAAAATGCTTGATAACGCAATCGGGAAAGGTGTTGTTGATATCACATCCCTTACGATGACTGATCCTTCCATAGTCGATAAATATCTCGACTTTACAACGTTTCCCATTACCAATCCAGAGGAAATTCTATCGGATTTGAAGGTTGATATCGCAGCTGACTTTCCAGAAGCAGTTCCTGTAAATTGCAAGATTAAATATGTTCCGGAATCACTATCCGAATATCTTAGTCCCGCAATGTATCTGGTTCCTCCAATTGACAACTACAGCAACAATGATATCTATATTAATGGAAATGATGCCAAAACCTTATCCATGATCTACACAACCGTGGCTCATGAAGGTTATCCCGGTCACCTATACCAATGCGTTTATTTTCTAAACCAGAAACCCGCACCGATACGAAATGTAATGAATTTTGTAGGATATGACGAAGGCTGGGCGACCTATGTTGAATTCTATTCCTATCATATCGCAGGGATTGATGAAAATTTGGCGGATTTTTTGGAGATTAATAATGCAGTAATCTTATGCATGTATGCTCGTGCCGATATTGGGATACATTATGAAGGCTGGACTAAGAAGAATGTGGTCAACTACATTAAGAACTTTATCGGTGACGCAAAAGTAGCTGGCCTAATTTATGATACTCTATTAGAAGAACCTGCTATCTATCTCCCTTATGCTGTTGGCTACCTTGAAATAATGGAATTAAGAAAAGAAGCAGAATTAGCACTTGGGGACAAATTTGTTGCCAAAGATTTTCATCGGTTTCTTCTCGACATCGGTCCGGCGCAATTTGGCGTAATAGAGGATTATTTGAAACTATGGGTGAAAAACAGCACGAAATAAAAATGATACCCTACCAATATTATGCATATTAGCGTTGACATTTACAGAGAACGGATTTATACTTATACTGGCGAACAATTGATTGATATATCAATCATGTTCTGTTTATTTTGTATATTGTGCAAAATAGACAAACAAATAAAATAATTAGGAGGATGTTATATGTCAACAAAAGCGTACTTTAAACGTGACGAAATCGGTGCTAATAAACCTGGCTTTTCGAAAACCCGTTCAATAATTGAGGCGGCTTTTTATGGTAATAATGTCATTAAAGTAAATACTTTAAGAGAAGCTTATGAGTTAGCTAAAAATTCACCCGGAACTGTAATAACTGATATGCCCGTATATCGTGGTGAAGAATTTGGCCTTGAAAGAGATGCCAAAGTATTATTATTCAACGACGGCTTTGTAACAGGACGTGCTGCATCTGCCAGAAAAATTACTGGCGAACCTGGTGTAGATACGGAAGACCTTAATAGTAAGGTTATGGATGCTATCTATGATACAAGATATTCAACCTTATATCATGCAGAGGTATTCATTGGTTTAGATCCCGAATTCATGGTTAAAGCACATTTGTTGATTCCGGAAGGCGAAGAGAACATCCTTTATTCTTGGATGCTGAACTTCCAGTATATGTCCGATGAATATATTAGAATGTACTTAGAATCAAGACCGATTGGTGATGAGTGCGATATTTATATCTTCTCTAATCCTCAGTGGAAACATTCTGAGCATCCAATGGGATTAACCTACTTCAATACTATGACAAACTGTGCTGCTCTTCTTGGTATGAGATACTTCGGTGAGCATAAGAAGGGTACTCTTACGATTGCTTGGGCTGTTGCTAACCGTAATGGTTATGCTTCCTGCCACGGTGGACAAAAAAGATATAACCTTGCTGGTGGAAAGTCCTACGTTGCATCCGTATTTGGTCTTTCCGGATCCGGTAAATCCACAATTACTCACGCAAAACATGGCGGCAAATACGATGTAACTGTTCTACATGATGATGCTTTCATTATCAATACTGATACCGGTTCATCCATCGCTTTGGAGCCCACCTATTTCGATAAAACTCAGGATTATCCTACCAATTGCGAAGATAACAAGTATTTATTAACTGCACAGAATTGCTCCGCTACTATGGATGATGATGGTAAGGTTGTTCTTGTTACCGAAGATATCCGTAACGGTAATGGCCGTGCAATTAAATCTAAGTTATGGTCTCCTAACCGTGTAGATAAAATTGCTGAGCCTGTTAATTCCATCTTCTGGATTATGAAGGATCCAACACTGCCTCCAATCATTAAGTTAAAGGGTGCTTCCCTTGCTTCTGTTATGGGTGCTACTCTTGCTACAAAGAGAACTACTGCTGAGCGTCTTGCTCCTGGCGTAGATCCTAACGCATTGGTTGTTGAGCCTTATGCAAATCCTTTCCGTACTTATCCTCTAGTGAATGATTACGAGAAGTTCAAGAAGTTAGTTGCTGAGAGAAACGTAGATTGCTACGTAATCAACACAGGTGATTTCATGGGCAAGAAGGTTAAACCTTCCGATACCTTGGGTATCCTCGAAGCAATTGTTGAAGGCAAGACTTCCTTCAAACAATGGGGTCCTTTCGAAGATATCGAAATCTCTGAATGGGAAGGTTTCGTTCCTAATTTAGATGATAAAGAATACAAAGATCAATTAGTTGCAAGAATGAAGGACAGAATTGCATTCGTAGAATCCAGAGAGACTGAAAAGGGTGGCTTTGATAAGCTTCCTGTAGAAGCTTTGGAAGCTCTTAAGAAAGTAGTTTCTGAATTAGAATAATTGTAACATTAAAATAGTTCTTAAAAGAGCTGCATACGTAGCGGTATATCCGTTACGTATGCAGCTCTCTTATTAATAATTATATTACTGTATTCCTGCTCCTGCTGGCATCGGCTTCTCCGGTACCATAAGAGCTAAGTTTCCTTCTGCATCCTCTGCACAAAGTAGCATTCCTTCCGATAACATTCCTGCTAAGGTAGCGGGTTTAAGATTAACTACAACCATAACCTTCTTACCTACCATCTCCTCCGGTGAATAATATGCTTTAATACCGGATAAGATCTGTTTCACTTGTGAACCAATCTTTACTTGGGAACATAATAATTTCTTTGATTTCTTTACTTCCTCACAGGCGATAATCTCACCAACTTGGAATTGTAATTTCGCAAAGTCATCATACGTAATCTCCTCTTTTGCTTCGATATCGATTACCTCTGTAGACTTAACTTCTTTGTTCTCTTCCTGCGCTGTAACACCTGTCGTTACTTCTTGTACTTCCTTAGATGCTTCCACTTTCTCAAGTACCTCCTTAATATCTAGTCGGGCAAATAAGATCTCCGGGGTCTCTGTAACTTTTGTACCGGATTTATATACGCCGTATTTATCATACTCTTCCATTGATCTAGCTTGTGTAGAAAGCTGAGTTAATATTTTACCCGCTGTCTCAGGCATAAAGGATTCTAATAAGCTTGTTCCAATACAAATACTCTCTACCAAATTATAGAGGACGGTCTCTAATCGTGCTTTCTTCTCTTCCTCTTTTGCCAAAGCCCAAGGCAATGTCTCATCAATATACTTATTACATCTCTTAAATAACGTAAAAATATCACTGATTGCATCCGCTACACGAAGTTTTTCCATCTTCGCAATTACCTTCTTTGGTGTCTCCAATGCTAACGCGATAAGTTCTTCGTCAATTGGTTCTGCTACCTTGCCATCACTTACTACTCCACCAAAATATTTATTGGACATGGAGATGGTTCGGTTTACTAGGTTTCCTAAGGTATTGGCCAAATCTGAATTAATTCTCTCCACTAATAGCTCCCAGGAAATAACACCGTCATTATCAAACGGCATCTCATGAAGAACAAAGTATCTTACTGCATCGACACCAAACAGTTTCACCAAATCATCGGCATAGAGTACATTACCTCTAGACTTGCTCATCTTATCTGCAGCACTTCCCTGCATCAGCCAGGGATGACCAAATACCTGCTTAGGCAACTCAACATTTAAAGCCATTAACATTATTGGCCAGTAAATCGTGTGGAAACGTAGAATATCCTTGCCGATTAAATGTAAATCTGCCGGCCAGAATTTCTTAAACTGATCCGTGCTGTTGCCATCTGCATCATAGCCAATCCCAGTAATATAATTGCTAAGTGCATCTAGCCAAACATATACCACATGTCTGTCATCAAAATCCACCGGAATACCCCATTTAAAGGAGGTACGGGATACACACAGATCTTGAAGTCCGGGAATAAGGAAATTATTCATCATCTCATTCTTTCTGGACTCAGGCTGAATAAATTCAGGATGTGTATTAATATGCTTGATTAAGCGGTCTGTGTATTTACTTAATTTTAAGAAGTAAGCCTCTTCTTTCGCGGGCTGAACTTCTCGGCCACAGTCAGGGCATTTACCATCCACTAATTGTGACGCAGTGAAGAAGGATTCACAAGGTGTGCAATACATTCCCTCATAGGTTCCTTTATAGATATCTCCCTGTTCATATAATTTTTTAAATATCTTCTGAATCTGCTTTTCGTGATCTACATCGGTGGTACGGATAAATTTATCATAGGAGCAATTCATTAAATCCCAGATATCCTTAATCTGTCCTGCAACATTATCCACGAACTCCTTAGGTGTAATTCCGGCATCTGCTGCCTTTAATTCAATCTTCTGACCGTGTTCGTCCGTCCCTGTCTGGAAGAATACCTCATACCCCTCCAACCGTTTAAAACGGGCAATACTATCAGCAAGTACTATTTCATAGGTATTACCAATATGGGGCTTCCCTGAGGTGTATGCAATTGCTGTTGTAATGTAATATGGCTTCTTACTCATCTTTATCAATCCTTTCTAAATTCATATTCTTGGCTATATATTATCTTAATCTTTACCTTCTTAATATCTTAAGAGCCTTAAATTTATTCCATAAAAAAACTCCCATCCTTAAATTTCTTTAAAGACGAGAGAAACTCTCGTGGTACCACTTTAATTTACTTCTATCTTGCGATAAAAGCCTCCTTAGCTGCACTTTACTACAGCGTAGCATCATAACGGTTGCTACCGTCGCAGCCTAAGAAATATTTTTCCTCGGTGCGCAGCTCCAAGACCATCTTCAGCCGCTTCCTCGAGCCTGTTCCATAGAACAAACCGGATTCTCATCCATTTCCCCTTCTCAGCTTGCCGGGGTTCTCTGTCAACCGATCCACTGCTTACTCTTCTTTTCATTGCCTTTACCTTTATATTTATGTCAAAGTATACCATGTGCAATATGCTTTGTCAAAGACTTTCCGTATATTGAACCTGTACTATATTACGGTTAGATCCATATCATAATATAATCTTGCTCCTCGAACATTATTCAGTCTATCTCTTCTTGCTTTGTTTTAAGAGTAATAAGATGTATTGTTACTACTGCTCCAACAACGATTAATAGAATTACGATAGGTAATGTTTTCGTTACTATCATTGATATTATTAGACTAACCCATAAAAAAATAATAGAACGGTATTTAATTCTCCGTGGTATTCCAATTTTATTATGATAGTTCTCTATATAACACCCAAAAAATCTACTCTTTTTTAATAGCCTTGAAAGCTTTGAGCTGCTTGCAGAAAAACATCCTGCCGCTAGCATAACAAAAGGAGTTGTTGGTAGAATTGGCATAAAAATTCCGACCGTTCCCAATCCCAAAGCTATTAAACCGATCATCAGTAAAAATATCTTCTTTATACTCATCTGCTCACCCTCCTATTACTATCATAACTAGTATTCCTTTTATAATAGAAAAAAATCACTCTTCATGTTATAATATCAGAAGTTATTGGAAAACTATGCTATAACCTTCTTAAGCAATGCTACCGCAAATATTAATTTGACGCACCCAACTAGGAGATCTCATGAAAAAATTACATAAAATATTATACCTTGAAAAATCTCATCTATATAGTATTTTATTTATCCTTATAATTATTATGTATATGACTGGATGCAACTATTCACAAAAAAACCAGCCTCTCGTTGTTAACGAGACAAAGAATACACCAAATTTATCAGATAGCTCTAACAATGCTACACCTTTTCCAGATACGAACGAAGCTGATGTAATTGCCACTGATGTATATTCTTTAATTGATGAAAACGGGTCGACCTTGAATAAACGAATTCATGCACCTATGGGATATTCTCGTATACCCTCCATCTCAAAGGAGTTCACCGGTTTTATCAGGGATATCACCTTAAAAGATGCCGGAAGTGACGTGCTATTATATGATGGCCTACCAAAGAGCAACCAAGAAGGACATGTTGCTGTGTTTGATCTAGATCTTGATGATCAAGATCTGCAACAATGTGCAGATTCACTCATTCGTGTCTATGCAGAATTTTATTGGTCAATTGAAGCCTATGATAAGATTGCTTTTCATCTCACGAATGGGTTTTTGATGGAATATACCAAATGGAGAGAAGGTAATCGCCTTGTCGTTGATGGAAATGATGTGCACTGGAGTAAAACTAAATCTTACAATGATTCCTATGAAGAGTTCCGCCGTTATCTTACGATGGTCTTTGCCTATGCAGGAACACTCTCCTTATCAGAAGAAAGTAAATCAATTTCTTTAGAAGAAGCATGTCCTGGGGATATGTTTTTACAAGGCGGCAGTCCTGGCCATTGTGTCCTTATCGTAGATATAGCTCAGGATGCTAATGGTAACCGATGCTTTTTGTTAGCGCAGGGCTATATGCCGGCACAGGATTTTCATGTACTGAAAAATCCGCTCCATCCGGAAGACCCTTGGTATTATTCCTCGGAGATCACTTTTCCCTTGGAGACTCCTTCCTGGCAGTTCGAGGAAGGATCGCTTGTTAGGTGGGGCGATTTTCCTCTTAATGAAGCTGACACTCCACTAATTTACTCAGAATTCGACCCCCAAGACATTTCCACCGCATCTTCAGAAGTTGTCTCAGCAATGTCAGAGCAAGAACTAACAAATACAATAAACGCTGCTCAGTTAACTCTAGTGGCGGTTGGAGATAATCTTATTCATATTGAAGTGGTACAAGATGGAAAGCAGGAGGATGGAACTTATAACTTTGACTCTTTGTATTCGAATTTGACAGACGAGATTGCTTCCGCAGATATTGCAGTAATCAATCAGGAAACTATTCTTGGAGGAGCGGACTTCGCTTATTCCGGTTATCCAAACTTTAACTCACCTACTGAAATTGGTGATGCTGTTCGAAAAGCTGGCTTCGATGTGGTACTACATGCCACGAACCATACCATGGATATGGGTCTTAAAGGTATTGAAAATACGATAGCTTATTGGAACCAGTATCCCGAAGTGACTGTTTTAGGTATAAATGAGTCCCTCGAGAAAAGTAAGCAGATTACGGTTGTAGAGAAAAATGGCATTAAACTTGCTCTTCTAAATTACACCTTTAGTTTAAATGGGTATTACCTGCCGAAGGGTATGCCTTATTTGGTAAATCTACTGGATAAAAAAGAAATGGCTAAGGATATAAAAGAAGCAGAATCCTTAGCAGATTTTACAATTGTATTTCCCCATTGGGGTACGGAATATGTCTATGAACCTACCTCTGCTCAAAAAGACTTAACAAAGTTTTATTATGAACAGGGTGTTGACCTGGTAATCGGTACACACCCCCATGTATTGGAACCGGTTGAATGGATTGAAACGAAGGAAGACCATCGCATGTTGGTATATTATTCTTTGGGCAATTTTATGTCTTATCAGAAAGAGGCTCCTCGTATGCTTGGTGGAATGGCAAATATTACAATCACAAAGGATGAAAGTGGTACTTATATCAGCGATGCCGGCATTACTCCGATTATAACTCATTATGATCATGGTCCCACCGATTTTACACAATACAAGCTTTGCAATTATACCGATGCTCTTGCACAAATTCATGGTGTCTCTGATATCGCGGTACAAGGTCCTCTAACTTATCAAACTATTCTTGATTTGGCAAAACAGATACTTGGTTCCTGGTTTCAGTAAACAATAGAAAGCACGTTTTTCAACTTTCTCTTGTCGTAAATAAAAAAGTAGAGATTCAATAAGGTTGACCAAAAAGGTACATCCCCATGGATATACGTTTTAGTCAACCTTATTTTAAAATCTTCTACCCTCTCGCTTCCCCAACTTCAATCCTCTGGGTAATACCTTCTCCAAGTACTAACCTTTTCAAGATTAGCAAATTTTAGTGATAATGTCAATAGTTTTTGATGTTTTTCGTAAACTTTCTGTCATAATGCATAAAGACAGGCATCAATTTCACTTATTTACATAAATAGCCGTTTGGATTTCTGCTTTGCCAACGATAAGAGTCCTCACACATTTTATCGATGCTTCGTTCCGCTCTCCAACCTAACTCACGCAATGCCTTTGATGAATCTGCATATGAAGTCGCAATATCTCCGGGTCTTCTTGCTGTTACTTTATACGGAAGCTTTTTATTGCAAGCCTTCTCATAATTATGGATAATATCCAATACACTATAGCCAACTCCTGTACCTAAGTTATAGGTAACCAATCCAGGATTTGTAACTAGCTTCTCTATCGCCTTGATATGACCAAGTGCGAGATCTACTACGTGGATATAATCTCTAATTCCAGTACCATCCGGTGTATCATAATCATCTCCAAATACGTTGATCGTATCCAATACCCCTGCTGCCACCTTTGCTACAAAGGGCACTAAATTATTTGGTATTCCATTCGGATCTTCCCCAATTTCGCCACTCTCATGGGCTCCGATCGGATTGAAATATCTTAAGACTGCTATGTTCCAGGTGGAATCGGATTGATACAAATCATTCAACATCTCTTCAATCATGAGCTTTGTGCGACCATATGGATTAGCCACCGATAGCGGAAAATCTTCCGTTACTGGCACACTCACTGGATCTCCGTATACGGTTGCAGAGGAGGAAAATACAAGATTTTGCACATTACTTTCTTTCATTGCTTCTAGCAGCGTAATCGTTCCAGACACATTATTATTGAAATATTTTAATGGAATTGCACAGGATTCTCCTACTGCCTTTAATCCTGCAAAATGGATGACTGCATCTATTTTCTCAATCGCGAAGATACGAAGTAAATATTCTTTATCAAGAATGTCACCCTCATAAAACTGAATCTTCTTTCCGGTCAGCTTTTCAACTCTTTGCACGGATTCCATGCAGGAATTACTCAAATTGTCAATCGCTACTACCTCATACCCTGCATTCAGAAGCTCCAGATTTGTATGGCTGGCAATATATCCTGCTCCACCCGTTACTAAAATCTTCATACTTTTGCTCTCCTTCATCTTCCTATATTTTCACTCTGTTACTATTTTATCCCAAAAACATATATTTGAAAATAGTTAAAAAATATTTTTTGTAAATTATGGGAAATCTTCCATAAATACAGACATGTACCTTATATTTTAATGTGATAGAATCATTTTAGTTAAGATCATATTTCAAACCTCTCTAGATAATATCATTACACCCAGGCACAGAAAGGATGACCATGAGACGGCACAATACATATAAATACCCCTTACTTATAGGTGTACTCCTTTTGTCTGGCATTATATATACGCTCAGTACAAAGCTGCATCGCCAAGAGGATAGCGGGATGGCGTACTCCCCACTTGTAACAGAAATACCCGTTAGCACCTTAGCTCCAACACAAACTCCCACCGAGGCAAATGAAACTTTTTATATCCGTGGTACTTCCCTTCAACTTGGGGAAAGTGAAGAGAGTGTAGTTCGTAAATTAGGTGCCCCTGGCCGCATCGATGATACGGAATATGATTTCGATTATTATATCTATAATAACGACTATAAAAGGCTTGCTTTTATTGCAATAAAAGATAGTAGTGTTGTTGGGTTCTACTCCGATTCCCTGGATTTTAGTTTTTATGGCATCCACTCTGGTGACACGATTGATGTGGTTAATAGCGCCTTTGGTAATTCCTTTTCCATGTCCGAGGTACTAACTCATACAACTAATAATTATACGGTTAACGTATTGATGGATAAGCTTGATACGCAAAAGGTAACCGGTATTTATGTTTTCCTGAACACCGTAACTATGGAGGAATACACGGAAACTGTAATGAGAAATATTGAGCTGATAGTCTTTGACCTTACCAACTCAGCACGAGCACGAAATAATGAGGCTGTATTATCTTGGTCCTCCTCGGCAGCCCTTTCGGCAAGAAAACATAGTATTAATATGTCCGAGAATAACTTCTTTAGCCATATTAACCCGGCCGGTTGGACGCCGGAAGAACGTATAATTGCCGAAGGAATTTACTATCTAAACTTTGGTGAAAATATTATAGCAGGTTATGACAATGCTCTTCTGTCTCACCATGGCTGGTTTAACTCCGCTGATCAAAGACAATATATTCTTAACTCTGATTTTAGATATTTGGGTGTCGGCTTCCATTATAATTCTAAAAGTAAATATAAAACCTATATCACACAGAATTTTTATCGATAAAGTAACCCTTTCGAAAGGGCTTCCTACAAATGTAGTGAACCTTCGAAAGGGCTTTTTCTTTATTCAACTCTTGCGAAAAGCAGATAAATCATTTATTCTTACTAGTAGGAAAACCAAGTTAACAGGAAGAGTGATGATAAACCATGAATAAGCAATTATTTCAACAGGTATGTGACGAGGTGATTGGCCAAAGACAAGGCTTGAATGGGATTGGTACCTTAGGGGAAAAAACGGTTCATTCGGTATTAAAAAGTTATTATTCTCCGGATAATATCAACCATGAGATTAAAGTTGGCAGTTTTGTAGCAGATATCTGTACCGGTAATGAAATTATAGAAATACAGACCCGTAATTTTGATAAGCTTCGTCGGAAACTACAAGCCTTCCTAGCCTTTGGTCCGGTGACAATCGTATATCCTATCCCCAGGACCAAGTGGATTCGCTGGGTTAATCCACAAACCGGTGAGATTAGTCCACCGCGTAAGTCACCAAAGAAGGGGACACCTTACATTATATTTCCTGAATTATATAAAATTAAGGAGTATCTAATTAATCCGAATTTGAATTTGAGAATTATACTAATAAATTTAGAGGAATATAAACTTTTGGACGGCTGGAGTCAGGATAAGAAGAAAGGATCCACTCGTTGTGATCGAATCCCCACTGAACTAGTAGAGGAGATTATAATCTCAAGTGTCAACGATTACCAACTTCTAATTCCCGAGCTTCTTGGGAGTGAGTTTACCTCTAAGGATTATAAGAAAGCTTCCGGGCTTCCTCTGCATATCGCACAGACAGCCTTGAATGTGCTTCATTTTGTTGGTGCTGTGGATCGCGTAGGTAAGAAGGGAAATTTGTATCTATATACACGCCAAAATAATGTAGGCAAAGATTAATCAATTTAATAACTGGTGATGAAGAAGTCGATAAGATAAAATGCTATATTAGCTGATGGCAAAAAGTAAAGCATATAGTAAATATAATGGTACGTCCCATAATTTTGATTTTTATCTTTTCTTGAATACAAAATGTTAATTTTTATCAAAACCTGTGGTATACTATAATTATTATAAATTTAGTTACATAACAAAAAAGGAGGTTACGGATTGGTTCGCTCCTTGTTCCAATCTAAAATGATCATGAGTGATGAGAATCAAGTAATAAACGAAGATGAAATAAATATTACAACCAACGAGGCCGAACCAGTGGTTACTCTTGAAGTGGTTCCTTCAATGGATGATTTTAAGGATGAAATCGCACGTTCCTTTAAAAAGATAAAGGAAGGTGATATCTTAACAGGTACGGTTATCGGCATCTCTGAAGCCGAAGTAATCCTTGACCTACGCTATTATACTGAGGGCATTATTAAACTAGAGGAATTAAGTAATGATCCGAGCTTTTCGATTAAAGCGGACGTAACACTCGGAGAAGAGATATCAGCCACCGTCCTTCGTGAAGATGATGGACAAGGACATATCCTATTATCCAGAAAACGTGCGGATGATATTCTCGCTTGGGAACATCTAAAGGAAGCTATGAGTAGCAAGAAAGTTGTTCGTGTAAAGATCGCTCAGGCAGTGAATGCCGGTGTTGTTACTTATCTATATGGAGTTCGTGCCTTTATTCCGGCTTCCCAATTGTCATTAACCTATGTTGATAATTTGGATGCTTGGGTTGGCAAAGAAATCGATGTTATCGTTATTACTGCCTCTCAAGAGGATATGAAATTAGTTCTGTCCGGCAAAGAAGTGGAACGTGATAGAGAGAAGAAGGACAAGACTAGTAAAATATCTCGCCTACAAGTAGGAATCGTAACGACTGGAACCGTAGATAAGATAGCTCCTTATGGTGCTTTTATTAATATCGGTGAAGGTCTGTCCGGTCTCCTCCATATTTCTCAGATTTGTGATCGAAGAATTAAGTCTCCGAGTGAAGTAATCAAAGAAGGCGAAACGGTTACTGTGAAGATTTTAGATATCAAAGAAGGCAAAATCAGTCTTAGTATGAAAGCGGTCGAGGATAAGGAAGACATAATCGAGGACGTTGAAACCGCTCCTGCCACCTATACAACCGGAGAAGAAGCTACCACTGGCCTAGCGGCTTTGTTGAAGAACTTTAAATTGTAGTTCTTTGAAATTTCAAGATGTATTACTTTATTGAGTTCATATTATTAATGACCTTGCATTTACTAACAAGGATTAAGATATCTAGTCGTATTTGTTATTACCGGATCAATTTGCAATTATTAGCAATCCCTTGTTTACTTATTATCTTAGAGATTTCTAATTATGAATTAGTCCTGAAATAACGAAAAAGCTGAAATTATTTATCCTGATTGAACTTAATCATGAAAATGGCTTTGAAGATGTCATCGTTGATTTTAACGATATTCTCCAAAGCCATTCTATATATTATCATTTATTTAAATTCAAATTATCTATCTATCATAATTCCGTTATTTGAACACACTTGGATAAACTAGTTAGATATTTCGTTTTTCTATTGTAACAAATCTTATCTTTCCTTAAAATGGTATAATCTCCATAATATACAAAACGAGGAAGGCCAATCCGCTCAATCCTAAAATATTAAAAATGATAAGAAACCATAGAAGTGTATGTCCCTTCTTCACCGTTTTTGTAAGTTTCTCAATTCCAGTAATTAATTCAGATTGAAGCTGTTTGTTCTGGGCTACTGTTTGTTTTTGCAACTCCAAAAGCATCTCTGAAAGGCGGTTAACTACGTTCTTGTCTAAGCCCTCTAGCTTATAATTTGTGTCAACCATTGCTGTAATTAAACCTTCCAGTTGAATTAAAGACTTCGTCAGATGTCCATCCTTTAAATCCTCCAAAAGATCTACCGTTCTTTCGCCCTGTTCCTTAATATAGGTCAAATCCAAGGCTGTCTGTACGATAGAAAGCTGGTTATCCACTGTTCTTCTATCATAACCCTCTAGCTTACCTGAATACTCCAAGATACATTTTTTATAATTCTCTAAGGTATCCCTATACTCTAAAAGTTTGCGCTCATATAAAGCAGCGGATTCTATTGATCCATCTCTTTTCTTTAAGCCGATCTCCTTTACAGCAGGTAATCCGAATGGTAAATTCATACATTTCTCTCCTTTGTTTATGCTCTTAATCCAAACAGCATTCTCTTCTTCCCAGATTTCGTGGATCCCTTTTTCTTTGAACTGCCTTCAACATCCGAAGTCTGCTCTTCCTCCACAGTAGATTGAATAATCTCTACGGAAGTCTTTACTTCTTCCTCCTCTATCACCGCGCCAAAGGATTCTGCTACAACCGAACGATAAGAACTAGTAACCTCTTCATGATATCCTTCCACTCGGTCTTTACTAAAGCTCTTAATTTCTTCATTCAGCGTCAGCATCTTCTGATCTAAATAGGCTGCAATATCAGCGCATTCCTTTAATTCCTTTGAAATATGCTCCGGCGCATTTCCTTCAAACTTATAATAAATCTTATGTTCTAGACTTGCCCAGAAATCCATAGCTATGGTTCTTATTTGAATTTCCACCTTTGTTTCAACGGTTCGGTCTGAAAGAAATACTGGAATGGATATAATCATATGGTAACTGGTATAGCCATTTCCTTTCGGGCACATAATGTAATCCTTAACTTTCAGTACTTTAATGTCGCTTTGCTTTGAAATCAAATCAGCGATACGATAAATATCTGACGTAAAGGAACAGATGATACGAATTCCTGCCACGTCATTCACATATTTAACGATGTTTTCCACTGTCAGTTCTTTTTCATTATGCCGAAGCTTCTTTGCGATGCTTTGGGGTGTCTTCATTCTCGAAGTAATATGTTCAATTGGGTTATATTGATGCGCCAATTTAAATTCATTATTTAATATTTCGAGCTTCGTATTTACTTCTTTTAATGCGGCATCATATAACAGAAGCGCATTACTCCATTCCTCTGCCTCATCATAAAACATGGGGAGATCCATCAAATCACAACCTTTATCTTTGTATAGTCTGTCTAAAAAGCGAACGAATCCTGTTCATAAATTGTTCATTGTTATCATTATAACATAGAAATATGAATATTTCTTGAAGTTTTTAAATCTTAATTAAAAATTAATTTATTTTACATTATTTAATTATTTTTAAATATTTACAAAATTATGTTGACAATACACCCAATTTGTGGATATAATATTGGCAGACTATTACAGAAAGTGAGGTAAAACAGATGAATTCCAGATTTAAAAGCAGTAACGCCAATTTCATACAGAATTCTTTATGTGATATTACCTCATGCATTCGAAAAAATTAGATTATGTCTTCACAATCATTTCCTGCCTTGCTGCCATAAGGAGACGGAGGAAGACTACCAACCTGTTTTTTTGACTACTATGCCGCGGTATATCCATACCTGCGGCTTATTTTTTACCCTTTGGGAGCTTTTGATGAGGGAAATAGTCTAGAGGAGACTGTATTTGACGGTTAATCACACAATGTGCATTTGAGGGAATGCGGGAACGGAGGCAATAAATGAAGAAATTTTCAAAGTATATTTTGAAATATTGGTTCGCTTATTTACTAGCAATATTATGTATCGTGATAGCGGTATCACTTGATATGCTATCACCACTAGTAACAAAGCGGATTTTCGATAATGTCATCATCGGAGGAGATATGGATCTTCTACCGAAGTTACTTATCATGATTTTTATAATCGGTATCGGGAGGTGTATCTTCCAATACCTAAAAGAATTTATTTTTGATTTAGTCAGCTCTAGAATCTCCTTGAATATTCGAAAAGATTTATTCATTCATATTCAGAGCCTGTCTTTAAGCTTTTTTGACAAGAACAATACTGGTGAATTAATGTCCCGTGTCAAAGATGATGTAGATAAAATATGGAATGCGTTGGGCTTTGTCAGCATGTTAATCATTGAGGTCATTATACATACCAGCCTTGTATTGTTTTGCATGTATACGCTTAGTCCTGGTCTGGCTGTATTTCCAACGATTATCCTACCACTAATGGCTGGTCTAGCCCTTTTGATGGAAAAGAAATTAGGAAAGATCTATGAAGCCATTAGCGAAGAGAATGCACAGCTTAATACGGTAGCACAAGAGAATTTGTCTGGTGTACGTACTGTAAAAGCTTTTGCGAGAGAAAAACACGAAATCAAAAAGTTTTTATCCCATAACAAACGTTACTATGAACTTAACATGAAGCAGTCTAGGGTATTTATAAAATATTATCCTTACTTTCAATTTGTTACGAAACTACTGCCTCTAGCTATGATCATACTAGGCGGATACCAAGTTATTCAAGGTACGATTACACTTGGTACCTTAGCTGCATTTGTAGAATATTCCATGAATATTGTTTGGCCGATGGAAATGCTTGGCTGGTTATCCAATGAATTTGCATCTGCAATTGCCTCTACGAAAAGAATTAGGAAGATATATGCTGAAGTACCTCTTATTACGGAGCTTGAGCAACCCATCGTTTTCGACGAGGTGAAAGGCAGTGTACAATTTCATAATGTCTCCTTTGCGCTTGGAGACAAAAATATTCTTACCGATATCAGCTTTGATTTGGCAGCCGGTAAGACGATTGGAATTATGGGTGCAACCGGTACAGGTAAAAGCTCCATCATTAACTTGCTGCAACGTTTTTATGATACAACAGAGGGTGATGTAAAATTGGATGGCGTTAATATCAAGGACTTAACTTTGCGTCAATTAAGAAAGAGCATTTCCCTGGTTATGCAAGATGTATTCCTGTTTTCCGATACCATCAGCGAAAATGTAAAGATGGGTAAGAAATACCTGATTAACCAAGATGAAATCGTAAATGCTGCATCTGATGCGCAGGCGAAGGATTTTATAGAGCGTATGGAGGATCAGTATGAAACTGTGGTAGGAGAACGTGGTGTCGGGTTATCCGGTGGTCAGAAGCAACGTATTAGTATCGCTAGAGCTTTGGCGAAAAAAACACCTATACTAGTACTCGATGACTCCACTTCGGCTTTGGATATGGAAACGGAGCATATGATTCAGAAAGCACTTACTCAATTAGACTCTACGAAAATCATTATCGCTCATAGAATTTCTGCTGTGCGTAACGCAGATGAGATTATCATCCTTGAGGAGGGTAAAATTGTTGAGCGTGGAACGCATGAAACCCTACTACAGACGAAGGGGTACTATTACAAGACTTATATGGCACAGTACGGCGATCTCATGAATACTACGGAGGACCTTACCCCTGTGTTCAATGAAAAGGAGGTGGCTGTATGTCAATAAATTCAATTAAAGAAGACGAATACTTAAAATCCGTCAGTAAAAGAATAACGTTAATACGTTTATTTCGTTATATGTTAACTTACAAGGGTCCGATTATCGCAGTAATCCTTATTATGCTGACCACTGTTTCTATATCCATAATAAATCCACTCATCGTGAAGCACGCAATTGACGTAAATATTGCGAACAAGGATATGAAAGGATTAATGATTCTTGGTGCTTTTGCATTAACGATTAATGTAGCCTTTGTACTATTGGTTAAACTTCGTATGTTTCTTATGGCGAAGGTGTCAAATGATGTATTACTTACCATAAGACAAGAGTTATACACTCATATTCAAAAATTAAGCTTCAGCTTTTTCGACAGCAGACCGACAGGTAAGATACTTGCAAGAATTATCGGCGATGTCAATTCCTTAAAGGATGTTCTATCCAATAGTGTAACAACATTAATACCGGACTTTATTACGATTTGCGCTGTTGTTACAATTATGCTGATATTAAATTGGCGTCTTGCTTTGGCATCCTTAATCAGCTTACCATTTATGATGTTCGGTTTATGGTTTATTCAAACCCGTTCACATTTAAGATGGCGTGTTCATCGAAAGAAGAGCACCAATCTGAATGCCTTTATCCATGAGGATTTATCCGGTATGCGAATTATTCAAAGCTTTACCGCTGAGGACGAGACCGAAGAAACCTTTGATGAATTGTTGAAGGAGCATCGTGATTCCTTTATCAACGCAATTGTATTAAATGATGCTTTTGGCTCCGTAATTGATTTTAGTTGGGGTGTTGGTTCCATTTCCATGTATTTCGTGGCAATCAAATTTCTTGGAATTGGTGTTGGAAATTCCGGTACCCTTGTTGCCTTTGCGTCTTATATAATGATGTTTTGGCATCCAATTATGAACTTGAGTAATTTCTATAATCAACTTATTACCAATATTACCGGTGCCGAGCGCATCTTTGATATATTAGATACCAAGCCGGAGATTGCAGATGCACTAACCGTAACTGAGCTCCCGGAAATTCAGGGTGAGGTTACGTTCGATCAGGTATCCTTTGCATATGATGCAGATACCC
The DNA here is from genome assembly GCA_029256105.1 of Herbinix sp. GTDB lineage: Bacteria > Bacillota > Clostridia > Lachnospirales > Lachnospiraceae > Mobilitalea. Next base: position 15,246 of record JAQSYO010000010.1, on the reverse strand, counting down.
AGGTATTAAACAATGTAAGCTTTAAAATTAAACCCGGTGAAACCATTGCCCTCGTTGGTCCAACCGGTGCAGGTAAAACAACTATTGTAAACCTAATCAGCCGTTTCTATGATGTTCAGCAGGGTAACATCTATCTTGACGGGTATAATGTTAAGGATGTATCAATTGAAAGCTTAAGACGGCAAATGGGAATTATGACACAGGATAATTTTCTATTCTCCGGTACTATTGCAGATAACATCCGTTATGGTAAACTGGATGCAACTGATGAAGAAATTATCGCTGCTGCCAAAGCAGTAAATGCTCATGACTTTATTACAAAAATGGATAAAGGCTATGAGACTGAGCTTAAGGAACGTGGTGCCGGTCTTTCCATCGGGCAGCGCCAGCTTCTTGCCTTTGCAAGAACGATGGTATCGATGCCAAAGATCTTAATCCTAGATGAAGCAACCTCAAGTATTGATACCCATACCGAGCTCTTGGTTCAACAGGGAATCGAGGCATTATTAAAGGGAAGAACCTCTTTCGTAATCGCTCACCGCTTATCCACCATTCGTAAAGCAGATCGTATCTTTGTCATTGATGAAGGTCAAATCCTGGAAGAAGGCAGTTCTGATGAGCTGTTGGCAAAGAAGGGATTGTACTATAATCTTTATATGGCACAGTTTAAAAACATTTAATTTAAGTTTTAATTGCTTACCGCATGACTTTGTATTGAATTAAACTTCAAAAAATGCTGCTACAATCATTTTGAACCGTTTCCTGTTAAGAGGTAGAGGATGGTTCAAATTGCTGTAGCAGCACTTTTTTAAATATCTCTTATCTTACCTTTGGATCTACTTAGTAATACGTATACCAAGCTTCTCGTTTTACTTTACTTGCTATCCTCTGTAAATTCATTTTTTTTTAACATCATATTTAAAACCTGTGCAGTCCGCGCTTCTCTTCGAAACGATACTATCGTTACAACGGCATATACCATAATAATTAAAATTAACATTGCAATCACTTGCCATACAAACTCAGGCTGAAGCCATTTCCAATAAATTGCTCCCCCTAATACGATTACATTGATATAAAGGTAGTGACAAATAATTCGAATTATCATCTTGGGCTTGCTAAGTTCCCTCTTTGAGTAATAAATAAAGTTACCCATAGAACATATCGCTGCCATCCCTATTATTTGCCATAATAAATTACCACTCAGTACAAATCCTTGTACAAATAAAGTTATAAATATCGCCGCACTAATTGTAATACCCGCTATTACATAGATAAATGTCAGAAATACTTTCTTAATGATATCCATTCTTACCACCTCCTTATAATCCAAGCTTCTTCTTTAATTCCGAGACATACTGTCTGGAAATAACCACTTTCTCATCATTAAATAACAAAGCCTCAAGTCTTCCGGAGAAAGCCGGGCTAATACTTTTAATTTTTGTTACATTGAGGATTACTGATTTTGAGGCACGAAAAAAATTAGTATTTTTATATTCCTCTTCAATCTCATATAACTTTAATTTCGTCTCATACACATTCTGCTTGCAATAAAGGAACACCTTATTATCCACACCTTCAAAATAATATACATTTGCTGGATCTATCATGGTTATGTTACCCTCTTTTATGCCTGCCAGCTTTTTCTGCTTCATCTTCAAATCAGATATAACCTTAAGGATGTTTTCATCCATTTCTCTGCAGCGTATAATAATCTGATCTTCTTCACCAGGATTACTTTCTTCGATTATAATTTTCATAGCAACCTCCATCAACGTGTTATAGCACTCAAGTAAAGAGCCTACTCGTGAAGATTCACTTACACGATTATCTGCTCATCACATTTCGCTTTTTCTGCAAAATTGCTGATATTCCTATGAAAATTATACCACTAATCAACATAAATGCCACTTTAATTCCTTCCGTCACAGCATTATCCTGAAATGCAATTGTCATACCCATATATTCCTTATATCCGTTTATTAATTCCTGCGGACAATTGAAAAAGGTATCCGTCATTATTTGCTCTGTAAATAAGTTACGCAAGAAAGAGCAACCATGCACTAACGGGAAAAATTTTAATACGGTTTGTACTTTTTCCGGAAGCATACCCATTGGCAGATAAATTGCTGCCAAGAATCCGACTAAAGTACCAATTATCGTGCTTAGTCCTGAAAATGCACTTTGACTATGCACAAAGTTTGCAATTAAAAACACCATACTGGCCGAGGTAAATACATTTAATATAATATAAAAAAATGTTTTACCCATTGCCTGCAGCGTAAGTATTGTGCCTCCGGTAATTCCGATATAAGCTTCACCAACTACTACCGTCAAGGTACACATAAGAATACCCATAACAATAGCTGCAATGATATATCCCAAGACAAATACTGATCGTTTCACTGGTGATACATAAAAACTTGATAATTTCTTCTGTGCTTCATCCTCCACCATAATTCCTACCATGGTTAGGGTTATTGTTATGGAATTTACCACAACGATGCCTGCGAGTGCCCATAAAATCACCAATTGCTCCGCATTCGCACGGTCTGTGACTGCATCACGGGTATCGTCAAATTGTTTTAGTAAATTCACTACTCCATCCGCATTCATTTTACCTAGAAATACAACCATTAATCCAATAATGATAAGCATAGATAAAAGAGAAAAGAATATGTTCGACCGGTCCCTTGTATACACTAAAATATTGCGTTTTACTAATCTAATTAATAACATTTCTTTCCCCTCCTATAAGCTCTTTCCTGTGATATTTAAAAATACATCATCCATCGTTCCCTGTATTAATTCAAAGGATTTTAGGTTCTCCTTTATGCGGTTGAGCACTTCCAATCCATACATGGAATCCGGAATTATAACACGAATATGATTACTTCTTCTTTCATAGGAAAGCTTCTCCTCCTCCAAATGTCTTATCAGAAGCTCAGGCTCATCCGGTACAAGCTTTAACATATCATGTGCGTATTTCTCTTTCAATTCAAAAGGGGTACCATTCGCAACTAATTTACCTGCTTCCATTATGGATATATATTGCGCTTTGGCCGCTTCCTCCATGTAATGTGTAGTTAGAAATACGGTCATATTTTCTTCTTTTCTAAGCTTTTCAATACTTTCCCAGACATTTTGCCTCGTTTGTGGGTCGAGGCCTGTGGTAGGTTCGTCGAGAAATAATATCTCCGGGCGGTTCATTAGGGCTTTTGCTATCTCGCACCGTCTTTTTTGCCCTCCGGAAAGCTTACGAAATTGTCTGCCCATTAAGTCACCGATATCCAATATATCTGATACATGACGCAAATTCTCATGTATTGATTTGTTATTCTTATCATAAAGCGCAGCTCTAGTGATGAGATTTTCTTTTATTGTTAATCTGTCGTCCAACGTATTGTCCTGAAATACTACACCTATTTTTTTTCTGATTTCTCGATCCTCTTTCCCCAGTTGATGACCACATACAGTTACCTCGCCCTGCGTACCCATTAATAAAGTGCACAAGATGTTTATAGTGGTGGATTTTCCGGCTCCATTTACACCCAAAAACCCGTACAACTGTCCTCTCTTCACCTTAAAGCTTATGTCATCTACTGCTTTGGTTTCTTTAAAATACTTTTTTAAATTATTTACTTGAATTATTTCTTCCATAAAACCTTCCTCTCATATTCTTATTCTTACTCAATTAACCACCCTCACGACTTCTTCAATATGAAAAACAAAATCGTTAGACTACAAGAGTAAGATTACTGACTCCCGATTTATAATTGTGTTGTATTGTTGTGTTGATATGAATGTATGACGATTTGCTTAATTATGCAATAGTGTACGTGGTAAGTTGCGTAATATAAATGTAACCTGCAAATATACATGGTAAGATTATTAATTAAAGCCATGTAGCTTACAAAGCAAAGTGAATTCGTTCATTTCCACTGCGTAAGTTCGCTCCTAAAACATATTTATTTAAATCCTCAAATCAAGTTTTCTCTTATAAGCAAATTAAGTATGTTACTTCCGCTAATTAAGTTCTCTCCTATCTGTAAAGTAAGTATGTTTACTCACACAAAAGAATTTCTCTTTTTAGCGATAAAGTAAATATGTTTGCATCCACAATCAGTTATCTCTTATCAGTAAAGTTATTTATGTATACTCTTACAAGTCAATTTCTCTCTTATCAATAAAGCTATTTATGTTTACGCTTACAAGTCAATTTCTCTTTTAACAGTAAAATATTTATGTTTACATCCACTAATTAGTTCCCTCTTATCAGTAACGTATTATTTACTCCCACTACTCAATTTCCTCTCACAAATATAACTATACTGGAAGCTTTTATATGTTATAACGCAATACAAAAAAGGACTTCCCCAATGTAAATTGAAGGAAATCCTTTCACTATTTCATTACTCTTTTCAGCCATTCTAATACTGTTTCGTTCTACCTATTTACCCCTAATTTTCATAAAATTAAATAATCCATCTTTATCTCATCCTATATAATTTTATAACTTAGAATCTTCTTTTGGGCAGCGTAATAATAAAACTTGAACCTTTTTTATATTGCGAACGCACCTTAATTTTTCCTGTGTGAGCCAAAATAATTAATTTGGCAAGTGATAATCCAAGTCCATGTCCGCTAATATTTTTATTTCTAACATGGTCGGAGCGGTAAAAACGATTGAAGATATGATCAATATCTTTCTGTGTCATGCCAATTCCCGTATCTTGTATGGTGATAACACACTCATCATGTAGCTTTTGGCAAAGAATTGTGATTTCGTCTCCATCTCCCGTATACTTTACTGCATTATCAATAAATATACGGATCGCCTGCTTGAGCGATTGCTTGTCCCCATAGACAATTACGTCCTCCATAATCGGATTATTAATCTTGCGATTACCTGCAACTAGCTTTGTTTCTTTCACCATATCCTCAACCAGTGGTCGCATATTAAATCTCTTTTTTGTTAATTTTAAGGTTTTCTTATCATGCCTTGATAAAAACAGTAATTTCTCCACCAGATCCTGCATGGATCTTGCCTCGTTTTGAATTGCATCAATCGATTCGTGCAGCACTTCTTCGTTCGTCGTACCCCAACGATTAAGAAGGTTCGCATATCCTTGAATTACTGATATCGGAGTTCGTAGCTCATGGGAAGCATCTGATACAAATTGTTTCTGGCTTTCATAGGAGGTCTCAATTCGGTCCAGCATTGCATTAATAACAGTCGCTAAATCCTTCAATTCGTTTTTTGTGCCCTCCACGTTCAACCGCTCGCTATGAAGGTTATTCACCGTTAATCGATTAGCAGTCGCTGACATAATCCGAAGTGGTTCAAAAAGCTTTACATCACTTCGTTTCCCCTTACGAATAATCATACTAACAATTAGGCCATAAAGAAGTACCATTTTCCACAAAAGAGACAAAAACCGCTGATAACTACTGGACAAATCATACTGGAATTTAGCCTGATACTTAACTCCCTGCACCGTAAAACTCTTATTTTCATTTACTATCAGAATATTATTTTTACTATTTCGATCGAAATGAATCCCATAAAAAAATTCCTTGTCGGAAGGTGGTGCAAACGCAATATCGTTATAAATATCGCTATTTGTATCCACCCTACTAAACTTCATAGATAGTCCTTGCTTATAATATGGATTTACGCATTCCATACTATCTTTTTCTGTTATAGAAGTGATGATATCGCCTGCCATACTATCATAATTCACTTTCTCAGAATACATAAACAGCAAGAAAAATCCGATCATAAATAATAATCCATGCGTTACGAGTAGCTTTAAATAAGCAAGTGAAATACGAAAGGCCATTGATAGCCTGAAATTACTAAGCCATTCCTCTTTCTTTCTTCTAATTGGGAGGATTGTTTTTCTTAAGAGTTTTCGAATAGCTTCCAATAACTTATTCTTCATTCTGTTTTAGACGATAATCCAGCTTCGTCGCCCTCCCCTTCGTCTATTTTTATCTAGTTCCAGCCCTGATACTGTTACCCTGTATCAGGTACACTACCTGAAAGAAGTACAAAATGATTATCTTAAGGAGTTCATTTTGGAATTCTTTTCAAAAATTTTGGTACTTTCAAAATTCTTTTCTTTTTAGTCTTTAATTATATAACCAACACCACGAACCGTTGATATTAAGCGCACAGAATATTTCTCATCAATTTTTTGCCTCAAATAACGAATGTAAACATCCACTACATTGGTATCACCAAAATATTCATAATCCCACACATTATTTAATAACTGCTCTCTAGTTAATGCAATGTTCTTATTCCGCATCATATATTCCAGCAGTTCATATTCTTTCTTGGTAAGAATTAGCTCTTCCTCACCATAAAACGCACTGTGACTGAGCAAATTCAACGTAACTCCGCCGATCTGTAGCATATCCCCTTTTATTTCTGTTGTAAGCTTCTTACGATTAAGTGCTACTCTGATTCTTGCCAGCAACTCTTCAATTGCAAAGGGCTTCGTCATATAATCGTCGGCACCCATATCAAGGCCAGCTACCTTATCCGTTACATCATCCTTTGCTGTAAGCATAATAATTGGTACCTGCGATTCTAAGCGTATTCTGCGACAAACTTCGATACCGCTGAGTCCCGGCAGCATAATGTCCAGCACCACCAAATCCACATTTTCCTTCAGTGCTTTCTCCAGTCCAAGTCTTCCATCTCCAGCTAGTAGTACCTCATACCCCTCATGTTTTAATTCCAACTCTAAAAACCTTGCAATTTTAGTTTCATCTTCCACGATTAATATCTTTGCCACAGTATTACCCTCCTCACCTTATTTCCAACAACATCTCTTTACATTGTATCGGTTACAACCAAATATTTCAATATGCGTATATTAAATTTCTATTAGAAAAGTATACAAGTTCGTAGGAAACTCACTTACCTATCATGAATAGAATCAAATAAGAGCCAGTTTTCTGCCTCTTATTTGAATATCGATTCTATTTTAATTCCCCGCACAGAGAAATGCGGCACCTCTAATATTTGCCTGACTTAAGGTCCAACCTATTTACGCCACTTCCATTACATCTTCTTCCTTCGCAAAAACAACTGCTAGAAACTTCTTTTCCTCCGGGCGCATTTTATATTCAATTACCTTGATTTCAAGGTTTCTTGTATTATTTTCCTGAATTTCTATCTTTCCTACCGGAAGGTTAATATCTCTTACAAAATATTCTTTTGCTATGTCATCTATCAGCATTAACTTCTCCCCTGCAACGACATAAAAGCTTCCCAGCTGTGTGAGCTTCTTGCCAAAGAATAAAAGTAAAGGAAGCAAGCCAAGTAAATGCGCGTTATAATAACAAGCACCATAGAGATATGTAATTACAAAGGCTAATAAGAGTAACTGTCTTAGAAAAACCTGTCGATTAAGATATTTTACTTTATTGGCCCTAAATTGATAAATCATATATACTCTGCTAAGTACCATGGTAATTGAGTATAGAACTAATCCATACATCATAATGGTAAAAATACTCCAAAGGAATATACTCATGATATCTTCGTTTAGCTGTAACATAATTCCAATGTAATTTACAGCCGATAATATTATCCAAACCAAGGCATTAAAAGATAATATTATATTTAAAATAACTTTTTTCATAGTACCGCCCTCCACGGTGATAAAGGTTGTTTCCGTCCCTTTCATAACATGTTATACATACTGCGTCCAATATATGTTGTCTCTTTCATAACTTCTTACTTTTTATATGTAATTCTCCAAATATTATGAAGTATTATGCTATCCTATATTAATAACGACCTTCCTCTTCAAAAATATTCATTTATTTTTGTTATTTGTAAAGCTCGTTAAAATACTAACACACATTATATGCTGTGACAATATATTCACCTTGTTTCTTACCTGATTCTAATCTGACATTAATATCTCACTTTCATTCCTTTACTGTTATAGCTTTACGTAGCAATACTTCTAGTTTTTATACAAAAAAAGAAGCCGTAATGATAGGTATAAGCGCTTCCAACTTTAATTGGAGGATGTCGTACTTATGCCTTCATAACGGCTTCTTATATAGTTATAATATCATAATCTTATTGTTACAGAACGCTTTTTACTGCTTTTACTACATTTTCAGTCGTAAAACCGAATTTCTTAAAGAGGATACCTGCTGGTGCTGAAGCGCCAAAGCCCTTCATTGTAACAGTAGTTCCGTCAAGACCTACATATTTACCCCATCCAAAGTCTGCTGCCGCCTCAACTGCTACTCTTGCTCTAACACTCTTTGGCATAATGCTTTCTTTGTATTCGTCGGATTGAGCTTCATATAGATCCATGGAAGGAATACTTACTACACTTACATCAACGCCTTCTTTTGCAAGCTCAGCTTGTGCATTTACGCCAAGCTCAACTTCGGAACCACTTGCCATAATGATTGCATCAGGAACAGCTTTCTTAGATGCAGATATAATGTAACCACCCTTTAACGCTTCTTTAGAAGAGCCGGGAAGCTGAGGAAGATTCTGACGTGTCAGTACTAATGCCGTCGGTGTTGTGGTAGAAGTAACTGCATAATACCAAGCAGCGATACACTCAGTAGCATCTGCTGGTCTGAATACAGTAAAGTTCGGCATTGCACGAAGCATCGCTAATTGCTCAATCGGCTCATGTGTAGGTCCATCCTCGCCTACACCAATACTATCATGGGTAAGAACAAAGGTTAATGGAAGTCCCATTAATGAAGATAATCTTGCCATTGGCTTAACATAGTCACTAAACACGAAGAAGGTAGATACATAAGCTCTTAATCCACCGTGAAGGGCCAGACCGTTGCCGATACCTGCCATCGCTAACTCTCTTACACCAAAGTGCAGATTGCGTCCAGCATAGTTACTCTTAGAGAAGTCTCCCATATCACTCATATACGTTTTAGTCGAAGGTGCAAGGTCCGCAGCACCACCAATTAGGTTCGGAAGGAGATTCTTAAGTCGATTAATAATCACTCCTGAAAGATTTCTGGTAGCCTCGGGCTTATCAGCAAATGCCCAGAAATCTTCATTATTTAATAAGTCCTTTGCAATGTTTACATCATGTTGAAGATCCCACAATGCTTTAAGTTCCGGGTATTCGTTTGAATAGCTTGCAAACATATCATTCCAAGCTGCCTCTGCTTTTGCACTTTCTGTAGCAAGTGCTTTATAATTAGCATAAACTTCATCAGGAACAAAGAAATCATCGTGGCTCGGCCAACCTAATTTTTCTTTTAAAGCTTTGATATTATCTACTCCAAGAGGCTCGCCATGCGCGCTCGCCATTCCTTCTCTAGGACTTCCGTGACCAATCTTTGTGTTGACTGTAATCATGGATGGTCTTGACAGATCTGCCTTTGCGGCCTCAATTGCTATTCCGATTTCTTCAAGGTTGTTACCATCTTCAACAACCAACGTCTGGAAACCATATGCATCAAAACGTTTTCTAACATCCTCCGTAAAAGCGATATCTGTACTTCCTTCGATGGTTATTTTATTACTATCATATAGTACAATTAATTTACCTAAACCTAGAGAACCTGCTAGGGACATTGACTCTGAAGTAATACCCTCCATCATACATCCGTCGCCACCAAGCGCAAACGTGTAATGGTCAACTACATTATAGCCCTCTTTATTAAACTTAGCTGCTAGATGGGCTTCTCCCATAGCCATACCTACTGCCATTGCCATACCTGCACCCAAAGGTCCAGTTGTAGCTTCAACACCTATTGTATGACCATATTCCGGATGTCCTGGTGTTAAAGAATTCTCCTGACGAAACTGGGATAAATCCTGTGTTGTAAGACCATATCCAAATAAATGTAACAAAGAGTATAAGAGCATAGAGCCATGACCACCAGATAGAACGAAGCGGTCTCTGTTGTCCCATTTCGGGTTAGCCGGATTATGTTTCATGTGCTTTGCCCATAATTCATATGCCATTGCTGCGGCACCAAGTGGTAACCCCGGATGTCCGGAATTCGCTTTTTGAACGCCATCAGCGGATAATACTCTAATCGCATTTACTGACATTGTATCGATATTACTCATTGTAGATCCTCCTTAAAAATAATTGATTATATTGTTAAAATAATACCCCTTATTTACTAGTCAGAAACCATATGAAGTTCTGATGGGATTTATCTATTTCTATTATTATCTTACTTTCTTATATAGTTTAATCATATAACTAAATATACAATAAAATGTATTCTAAAGCAAGAGGCAAATTACACACACTTCCAATATTATTTGAAAAAAATCTGTATACTTAGTCCATGGTGGCACTGCTGTAATATCTTTCCTCAAAATGGTCCACGGGCATTGGCTTTGCGAAGTAATAGCCCTGTATGATGTCACAACCTACTGTGCATAGAAATTCTACTTGCTCTCTGGTTTCGATGCATTCTGCTACAACCTTCATATGTAAATCTTTTGCCATTGTAATTGTATTTCGAATTACCGTAAGCCCTCTTTCTACATCATCGGTCATTCGGAACAGCTCACCATCCAACTTAACTACATCCAGCGGTAAGTCCTTCAAAGAATTTAAGGAGGAATACCCTGCACCAAAATCGTCCATAGACACTAAGAAACCATATTGTCTTAAAAGTGTTACGGTCTCAATTAATATTTGTTTGTTTTGTAAGAAAGCACTTTCTGTCAATTCTAATTCAATTAAATGATGAGGAACGTCATAATTATCAACAATATTTTTAATAATATCCGCTAAATGTGGATTAGCAAAATGTAATCTTGATACATTAACAGAAATAGGCAGTGGCTCATATCCTTTATCAAGCCATTCCCTAATCAATTCACAAACTTTTCTTATCATATAATAATCAAGTTCTGTAATAAAACCATTCTTTTCAAATACTGGAATAAAGTATCCTGGCATAATCATTGAGCCTCTATTATTAATCCAGCGAACCAGTGCTTCCGCTCCTGATATAGTCTCATCCTGTGCCGTATATTTGGGTTGTAAATACACATGAAACTCATTATTCTTTAAAGCCCCATACATAGATTTCTCTATTTCTTCCTCTTCAAGCAACCTGCCTCTGGCAAAGTCATCAAAGAAGGAAATAATTCCTTCGGTACTGCCCTTGATGGTATTCTTTGCAATACCTGCAAATTCACCCATTCGGTCAATGGAATCTTGACGTTCGGTAATGAAATACACTCCAAAGAAAACTTTTGCCGAACTCGTATAGCGGAGTTGGTGTAATCTATCATTTAAGTCATGAATACGATCTGTTACTTCCCTATCATCTTGGAAGGCAAGCAGAATGTAAAACTGATCTGCTGCATATCTTGCAATCGGTTCACTAATCTTTGACCATTTTTTAATTATATAATAAATGTCCTTTAATACCTCATCACCCTTTTGATATCCATAAGCATCATTTATAATCTTAAAACGGTTAATATCGAAATTTACCAAGGCAAACTTCTTCTTGGTAAATTGTTTGCTGTTTAATATTTTGTTTACATTCATACGGAATTTATACCAGTTATCTCCACCAGTAACCGGATCCAGATAAAGCATCTTGATTACCTTTCTGTTCGCTCTTCTTTGTATAATAATCATCAGCATAAAGAGAAAAAAGGTAGCTACCGTAATGTATACCCACATTATATTTGTAACCCTTAAGATGTCCTTAGTAATCGGATTCATTGTATAGCTTCTTCCTATTAATATGGACCAATTATTAATTCCAATCGGCTTCACATCCCAAATGTAGGATTTTTCGGAATTATTTCCCTCCCCAAAGATATCACGCAAATTAAATGTTGCCAAGGAGGGCTCCTGTTGTTCAAGTAAAATACCATTTTTTATGATGGTATCATAATTAAAATTCTTTATATCAGTACCTGTTACATAAGAAACTAACTCGTTATTTTCATTAATAAGATAAACTAAGCTACCTTCCTCTACTTCGGTGTTGAAAAGAGCCAAGTTATTAATCTGTGCACTCACAGTAGCGAGCAATACCCCTTTGCTTGTACCATTTTCCATAATTGGAGCGGCAATAACAATACCCGGGGTATTGTCTTTACTATAGATTATTTTGTTTGATGAAATCAGCTCACCTTGTATTGCTTTACTATAATAATCTTCTCCGGAGACGTCAATATTATCCCCAGCAATATTAAACCCTTTACCATCATTGTTTACGATGGCAATATCGATATAGGATTTGCCATCAACAAGTAACGGAAGTAGGGATACAATTTTATTTCTATCTAAATATCCAGCCTTTGCTACCAAATTAGCAGAAACCTGAAGCGATTGATAGTTATTTTCAATTTCTTGTTTCAATAATGCCGCTGCATTAACTGTAAGTGAATCGTAGGTATCCAATTTCGTCTTATAACTATATTGTGCCATACGATTCGTATGGTATAACCCCATCATCAACGACACAAAAATACTAAAAATTGCAAATAAAATCAATGGTGCAGTTCTGTTCTTTGGTATCGTAAACCTCATGTAGTTTCTCCTCGCAAGTAAAATTTATCTTTTGTCGTAGCTAAAATATTCTATTTGATCTTGCATATCTCTAACAGATATGGGAGCCTTTCATTAGCTAGTCAGCGATTTCCTATCTCAAAGGCATAATTCCTTTCTTATCATACACCATACATTATATCGTTGTCAAAACATCTTCAACTCTTTTTAACTGTTTTCTTATTTCCAATTTTTGCGGGCACTTCTTCTCACAAAGGCCACAGTCACTACAATCCTTGATTGTTTTACCGTTTTCTTTTAAATAATTTTTCATTTCATATCTTGCATGATCCGTTAAGCCGTATACATTATGATAAGTGAACATGTTGAAAATATGTGGAATTTTAATATCCCTTGGACATGGTTGACAATATTCGCAGCCAGTGCAATACAAATCGCTAAACTTCTTTAACTCATCTACTGCCTCGCCAACCTGCTTCCACTCCCCAGTAGAAAGCGGTTTATCCTCACCAGCGATTGCTAGATTCTTTTCAACCATATCCATGCTTCCCATTCCGGATAATGCACAACTTACTCCAGGGTTACCAAGTACAAATTTAAATGCAAGCTCATAGGTTGCCATAGCAGATTTGCCCGTTAATTTTGAGTATAAATCCGAAGGGGCCGCAAGTCTTCCACCACCAACCGGTCCCATTATTACGACGCCCAAACCCTTTGAAGCAGCATATGCTATCATTTCTTCGTTACTACGGTCAAGTAGATTGTATTGAACAAGCATTGTTTCCATAACTCCTGCTGTATCAATAATATGTTTAATATTCTCTGCCTTATCATGAAAGGAAAAGGATATATGACGAATTAAGCCTTCTTCTTTCGCTCTTACCGCCTCCTTGATTACATCCATACCCATAATCTTCGCGTCAAAGCTTTCCTTATTAATACCCCAGAAATGATAGAAATCAATATAATCCGTATCCATTTTCTTAAGACTTTTTTCCAAGACTCTACGATAATCGCCTGGTTTATTTACCTCCTCTAACGGAATCTTAGTGGAGATCATAACATTATTTCTAACATGTTTTAATGCTTTTCCAACCGTTGCTTCACTATTTTTATGAAGATAATACGGTGCGGAATCAAAATAGTTTACCCCATTTTCATAAGCATGATGAATCATCGGGATTGCCTTCTCCTCATCAATAAACCATTCCCCGTTCTCCTCATACTCAGGAAGACGCATGCAACCAAAACCTAATGATGAAATTTCTTTTCCTGTCGATCCAAACTTTCTATAAATCATATTCTTCAAATCCTTTCAATTAAATAGTTTATCATCCCTTTAATGGATTTCTTCTTTTCTATTATAACTTAACTCTATTTTGGAAACCATGTGTTCTATTATCTATTTCTAATTAAAATTTGTTTTATATTATTAATATTGTTTCATATTGTCTCGTATCACCATTTTCAGAACTCTGTTCAATCTTATAACGCAGATTATTAGTAGTTAATCCTGTTTATAATGATGCAAACACTTCTCCCAGGCCTGCGTTTATTAATAAATTAGTTTTCTCATCGTATGGGGTAACCTCTTTGTTAATTAAAATTAATTTATCTCCTTCATAATACCTTATTAACCCTGCCGCCGGATAGACACTCAGCGAAGTTCCTCCGATAATAAGCACTTCTGCCCGGCGAATCAATTTGACAGCCTCTGACATCACCTCTTCATTAAGACTCTCTTCATAAAGAACAACATCCGGTTTTATAATTCCACCACAGCTACAAAGAGGAATACCTTTATGTTCTACTATATAAGATTCCATGAAGAATTTTTTGCATTTCATACAATAATTACGCTTAATCGTTCCATGTAGTTCCAACACTTTCTTACTACCCGCCTTTTGATGTAGACCATCAATGTTTTGTGTTATAACACCCTGTAACGTTCCTTTACTCTCTAATTCCTTTAGCTTCACATGCGTTATGTTTGGGTAGGCCTCCGGTGAAATCATTTTATCTCTGTAGAACTCATAAAATTCCTTGGTATGATTTATAAAAAAGCGATGACTTAAAATGGTCTCCGGAGGATATGCATATTTCATATGATAGATACCCTCTGTACTGCGAAAATCCGGAATACCGCTTTCAGTTGATACTCCAGCACCACCAAAAAAGACAATGTTATTGCTTTCATTAATCCACTTTATTAAAATCTCGAGTTTTTCTTGAAGCATTACTTACCACCATTTTCTTATCAAATAATTTTTATATTTATTATATCATAATCATACATCAGTATCCGTCAACAATTTAAATCATAGTTACTTATTTCATGAGATCTGGAAGCAGGTTTATTATGAGAGGTATACATTCTTAGAATAGGGGCAAACTCAGTAATCATGTGTAGGAAATATAATTGACTAGACAAATCCAGAATTACTCACTACTTTGTTTGGCGCCATAAATTGAAGAAATCTGAACAAAAAAATAAGACCTCATTATGAGGTCCTTTATTATGAGACATCCGGGATTCGAACCCGGGACACCTTGATTAAAAGTCAAGTGCTCTACCAACTGAGCTAATATCCCATGCCTTATACTGATAAAGAAACAAAGTCTCTTCATCAAAGCAAAATGCCCAGAGCCGGAATTGAACCAGCGACACGAGGATTTTCAGTCCTCTGCTCTACCAACTGAGCTATCTGGGCAAGGTCAACTTCGT